>CABMPB010000004.1 GCA_902388365.1 uncultured Bacteroides sp.
ATTGAAGCCTTTTTAACAATCATTCACTGAATTATAACTTAGATTGACGGCTATGGGGTTCCAAACCCGCCCGATAACATAAACTCTTTTTATTGTTTTGATATGCGTATTCGGGCAGGTTCCTTCCACGTAGGGGCGGGGTTTGCCCGCCCGAATGCATCCAAATATACCATTCTTTTCATTGTGTTTCCGGGCGGGCAAACCCCGCCCCTACGGTGGATGTCGTAAAAGTACATCTCTCGAATAAAATAAAGAAGGCTCCCGTAACGACGGGAGCCTTCTTTATTTCTTATATCTTAATCAATTAAATGATATACTGTGAAGAAATAGATTCATTATTCATCACCCTGCGAATGGTTTCAGCAAACATATCAGCGATAGTCAACTGTTTCACCTTAGAGCAACGATTAGAATAAGGAATACTATCGGTAAATACCATTTCCTCCAAGCCCGAATTTTGTACACGCTCAGAAGCAGGACCCGACATTACGCAGTGAGAAGCAATAGCACGAACTGAAACAGCTCCGGCTTCTTTCATAATATCGGCAGCTTTGGTAATAGTACCGGCTGTATCCACCATATCATCAATCAAAATAACATTCTTGTTTTCTACATCACCGATAATCTGCATGGTTGCCACTTCATTGGCCTTCAGACGAGTCTTGTTGCAGAGTACCAATGGCACACCCAAGTACTTAGAATAAGTGCTGGCACGCTTGGAACCACCTACGTCCGGAGTAGCGATTACCAAGTTTTCAAGGCGCAGTGACTCAATGTAGGGTAGGAATACGCCTGATGCGTAAAGGTGGTCTACCGGTACATCAAAGAAACCTTGAATCTGATCGGCATGTAAGTCCATCGTAATCAGACGGTCGATTCCTGCTACGCTCAGAAGGTCAGCTACCAGTTTTGCGCCGATTGAAACACGCGGTTTGTCTTTTCTGTCCTGACGTGCCCATCCGAAGTAAGGGATTACGGCTACAATGCTCTTTGCAGAGGCTCTTTTCGCTGCATCAATCATCAGCAGCAATTCCATTAAGTTGTCAGAATTAGGAAAGGTAGATTGAACCAGAAAAACATGCGCGCCTCTGATTGACTCTTCATAAGAAACTGCGAACTCACCATCCGCAAAATGCATGATGTTCATGTTTCCTAATTCACAACCCAGGCTGTTGCAAATCTTTTCTGCAAGGTATCTCGAGTTTGTTCCGGAGAATACCATAAAAGGTGCTTTTTTGCTCATTTTTGTAATAGATATTACCTATTTGTTAATTTGCGTGCAAAGGTACATATTATAATTAGAATTTGAAAATAGAAATATAAAAATAACTCATCCTTATTGTAATATGCTTGTTTTGCAGTGTGTTTTCCATTTATAAGCGCCGGACTTTAAACTTTTTCATGAATCAGTCCGCCAACTTTCTTAATTTTCGGAAATGTTCTATCACGCAGCGGTAGTCACGGTCGCTGCATGCATCGAATTTATTCCATAGGGCACCCAGTATGGCTGCCCCTCCGAAACCGAAGTCTTTTACTTCCAGCAGATTGTCCTCATCAATGCCTCCCAATGCCATTACCTTCTTGTCTATAATGCCTGCTTTGGCGGCAGCGCGAAGTTCTTCGGCTGTGTAAGCTGAATTATAATTCAACTTGGATATGCTGTTGAATACCGGGCTGAGGAATACATAGTCACAGACGGACTTGCGTGCTTTCGCTTCATCCAGTGAGTGGCAGGAACAACTGATGTGCCCCTTGTAATCCTCCGGCGGATTGGGGTTGCGGCCGTTCAGGTGAATGCCTTTCAGCTTATACTCTTCTTTCAGATAGAAATGCCCGTGTACCACAATGCGTTTATGATATTGTTCGGGGATAAGCGTCAGCAGACGTTCCGCAAACATCGGTGCGGTGTCGGGCTTTCGCAGGTGGAGGGTATCCAGCCCTTCCTCGAAAAGAGCTGTGATTATTTTGTCTTCCTCCACAAAATACGTGGGGGTTGTTATTAGAATTAACTTCATACCTTAGACTAATTGCTGGACAAAGGTAGCAACCTATTTGTAATATTCCTACATTTAGAAGGAAATAATATTTGTTTCCATCGTTTTCAGGTCTATCGTCCATAGTTTCCCACTCAGTATGTCGCCGTAACCGCCTATAATCTTTAGCACCTCGTTGGCTTCGGCGCATCCCACTATGCCGGGTGTCACGCCCAGTACTCCCTTGGGAGGGGCGGGCATGGAGAGCATTTCTTCTTCGTAGGGAAAGAGGTGGCGATAGTCCGGTCCGCCATGGTAGTTGAAGACGGAAACTTGTCCGTCGAAAGCGCGGATGGCGCCATACACATATACTTTGCCCAGTTCCAGGCAGGTGTCGTTGATGAGGTAGCGGGTGGCGAAGTTGTCGCATCCGTCTACGATGATGTCGTATTCGCTGATGATTTCTTCCGCATTTCTTTTGGTGAGGCGGCAAGGGTGGGCGTTGACTTTGATGTCGCTGTTCAGTGCTTCCAGGCGTATCTTGGCTTGGGTGGCTTTGGGCAGGCCTACTTCGGGTTCGCTGTAAAGTACTTGGCGTTGCAGGTTGCTGATGCTTACCAGGTCATCGTCTACCAGTCCGATGGTGCCTACTCCGGCTCCGGCTAGGTAAAGGGCGATGGGGGAGCCTAGTCCGCCTACGCCTACTATCAGTACTTTGGCACGCCTCAGGCGTTGCTGACCTTCGTTTCCCAGTTCGGGAAGGATGATTTGACGGTTGTATCTTTCCATTGTGTACCGTTAAGTTTGGCTCCCCACGGTTATGGGGAGCGCTCCTCATAGCCGTGGAGAGCGCTCCTCATAGCCGTGGGGAGCGCTCTCCACGGCTATGGGACGGTAAACTTGACGGCTTGAAAGGAGAAGTTTAATACTATGTTTTTATATTCTTCGTAGGGGCGGGTTTCAAACCCGCCCGATAGCTCAATGCGTACATATCACTGAAACCTATCTCAAATGTTGCTTTTGTGTAGCCGTAGGGGCGGATTGAATCCGCCCGATAACATTCACTGTATGCATTACTTCCCAAGGTCGTGACCGATGGTTCGGGCGGATTCAATCCGCCCCTACGGTTGGTGATAGCAGTATTTGATAACATATATTAGTGATATGAAATTTCTCGCATTATGTTATCGGGCAGGTTTGAAACCTGCCCCTACGGTGGACAATTACTTTGCCAGCGATAACTTGTCGAATGAGGCATCCCAATCTTTCCATACCGGTTCGCGTCCCAATGACTTCAAGGCGCGTTCCACCTCTACGGCTGTACGTTCATCGCTCACGTGGAATTGCTCCAAGGCTTGCGGATAAGTATAATATCCTCCCGGTTCGGTCTTGCTTTCGGCACTCATGGTGGTTACTCCCAGTCCTGCCATGTTGTCGCGGATTTGTGCCGGTTCGCGGGTGGAGTAGGAGATGTCCACATCATGATCAAAGATGCGCATGGCAAAGGTGAGTTGTGCCAATTCGCGATCGTTCATAATGACGTTGGGCTGGAAACCACCGTTCTCTGCCGGGCGCATGCGGGGGAAGTTGACGCTGTATTTTGTTTTCCAATAATGTTTCTGGAGGTAGCGCAGGTGATAAGCCATCATGGTAACATCGGTGCGCCATTCTTCCAGTCCGATGAGGACACCCATGCCGATGGAGTGTACCCCTGCCTGTCCCATACGGTCGAAGCCGTCTACGCGCCACTCGAATTTGGATTTCATGCCGCGGGGGTGGTACACGTTGTAGCGGGCTTTGTTGTACGTTTCCTGGAAGCAGATGACGCCGTTCAGTCCGTGGTCTTTCAGTTCGGCATATTCTTCGGCTTTCAGGGGCATTACTTCTATTTTCAGGTTGCTGAAGTATTTCTTGGCGATGTCCAGTGCTCGGGCTATATAGGGGACTCCGGCTTTGGCGGGGTTCTCTCCGGTTACCAAGAGGAGGTTCTCGAAGGGGCCTAGTTTCTTGATGGCTTTGTATTCATCCTCCATCTGTTCGGGGGTGAGGATGGTGCGTGCCATGGGGTTGCTGATGTGGAAGCCGCAGTACACGCATGAGTTGGTACAAGAGTTTGTTATATATAAAGGTATAAACATGGAGATGGTTTTGCCGAAACGTTCTTCGGTGTACTTCTTGCTCAGTTGGGCCATAGGCTCCAGGTATTTTGCGGCGGCGGGGGAGATGAGTGCCATGAAGTCGTCTACATCGCAACGATCTTTGCCGAGGGCGCGAAGCACGTCACTCTCGGTTTTGGAGTAGATGGCTTTGGTGGTTTCCTCCCAGTCTATTTTTTCAAGTTCGTTTGAAAACATAATGTTGTTATTTAAAATTGTTATTGTTCTGCAAATAATTGGTCTTTTTCCCATCGTAATGGGTTGGTGACTATGTAATCTGATATTTCTTCGTATGAATGTTGGTTGCGGATGATGTGTTCGTAATAGTTGCGTTGCCATAAACGGTTATTAAATCTCGGCCAATAATTGGTGTTTACATTTCGTATGTATTCATTAGTCGTCATTGTTTTGAACCACTGAACGATACGCTGTAGGGGCGAACCCATGTGTTCGCCCAATACTCCGCATGGGGTATTGTTGGATGTATTCGGGCGGACACATGGGTCCGCCCCTACGTTGCGCAAAATGCAATGGAAATGGTTGGGCATGATGATAAATTCTAAACATTCTATGTCAGGAAACTTTTGGGATATTTTTAAATACCACTTTTCCACCATCCGTCCCGCCTCATTTAAACACATCACTCCATCCGTAATCTTTCCAAACAAACATTTCTTATCCTGTGCACAAACCGTGATGAAATACAATCCTTCCAAAGAATAATCGTAATCCTTTAACCGTACACTGTGGCGGTGATGAATATCGGAATTATAACTCATAGCTTTCTGATCATACGTTTACAACGTGCAATGTCACTTTCTTTCAATTCGGGATGTTGTTTCGTCCCTCCTTTCTGAATCACGCCTTTGATGGAAAATCCACTCCACTTTAAGATCTCACGCAATGCTTTTACCACCCCGCGTGTCTGATTAAACCAGATATTAAACGGCCAAGGCGTGGAACATGTACTGACAATGACCGCTTTCTTCCCTTTATGCATTGCCCGGGGCATGCCCCATGAATTTTCACCCATCATGCCATATACCATGCGGTCAAACAGTACCTTCAGGTAACCATTCACATTTCCCCAATAGCAGGGAGAACCAACGATCAGTACATCCGCTTCTTGTATCTTTTGAAGCGTGCGTTGTGCATCATCTTCGGGCAGTACGCAGGCATTGCGCTCCCGGCAACTCATGCAACCTGTGCAGGGACGGATTTGCAATTTACTTATTTGCACTTCCTCCACCTCGGCGCCACGTGTGCGGGCTTCTTCGGCCATGATTCCCAGCATCCGACTGATTAATCCTTTGCTGCGAGGACTTCCGTTCAAGATCAGTATCTTCATTTTCTTATTTTCTTTAAGATGTTTTTGCGGGTGCATTGCACGGCGGCTGTATAGTATTCCGGTTCCATATTTTCCAAGTATGCTTCCAGTTCGCTCATTAGTTCCGGTTCTTTCCGGCAGATGGCGTAGGCAAGTTTCATGCATACGGCTTGTCCGGCTACGCTTTCGGTGGGGGAAAGCATGCCGTGGAGGCAGAAGTCAAGAAAAGCTACATTGATGGGCTCGGCGATGGGAAGGTTATGAAGGATGTTAAGAAGCAGGCGTCTCATTCCGTCATGGGGGCATTGCATGGCGCGTTGCATCAGTTCCTCCCTTTTGTTTATCAATAAGGAAGGAGCGAGGATGCTTAGCTTTTCGCATGCCCAGGTGGCTCGCCAGGCTATCTTTTCTTCTTCATGTTGGGTCAGGGCATAGAGATCGGCAAAGAGGGCGGGTGAGGCGATCACTTGCTCTACGATGCGGTCTATGGGCTTTCTTCCTAAAGTTCCTTCAAGGGCTTTCTTGAAATCTTCTTTCATCATTCTTGTTTTTGTTTACCGTAGGGGCGGACCCGTGTGTCCGCCCGATAACATTTACTTATGCATTTGCTATATGCATTCGGGCGGACACATGGGTCCGCCCCTACGGTGATATCTTAACTGGTTACTTTTGCTCTATATTCTTCAAATCGCGACTTAACCTCATGGCACAGAAATTCGGCCCGCACATGGTGCAGTATTCGCCGTCCGTGTGGCGTCCTTCATTGAAGTATTCCAATGCACGATCCGGGTCAAGGCTCAAATGGAATTGGTCACGCCAGCGGAATTCATAACGTGCTTTGCTTAATGCATTGTCACGAATCTGTGCACCGGGATGTCCTTTGGCAAGGTCGGCGGCATGGGCGGCAATCTTGTAAGTAATTACGCCTACGCGGACATCTTCCTTATTAGGTAATCCGAGGTGTTCTTTCGGAGTAACATAACACAACATCGCCGTGCCCAGCCAACCAATCTGTGCCGCACCGATAGCCGAGGTAATATGATCATATCCCGGAGCAATATCCGTAACCAACGGGCCTAGCGTGTAGAACGGCGCATTGTGGCAATGAGAAATCTGACGTTCCATGTTTTCCTTGATCTTGTGCAAAGGCACGTGTCCCGGTCCTTCGATGAATGCCTGCACATTCTTATCCCACGCACGGAGAACAAGTTCTCCCATCGTATCCAGCTCGGCAAACTGAGCTTCGTCATTGGCATCGGCAATGCAGCCCGGGCGGAGTCCGTCACCTAATGAAACGGCTACATCATACTGTGCCAGAATATCGCATATATCATCGAAATGTTCATACAGGAAACTTTCCTGATCGTGTACCAGGCACCATTTACTCATGATACTGCCTCCACGGCTGACAATCCCGCACAAACGCTTGTCTGCCAAGTGAACATTCTGGCGGCGAATGCCGGCATGGATGGTGAAATAATCCACTCCCTGCTCGCATTGTTCTATTAATGTATCTTTATAAATCTCCCAGTTCAGGTCTTCCACTTTTCCGTTTACTTTCTCCAATGCCTGGTAGATAGGTACGGTACCTACGGGGACGGGGCAGTTGCGCACAATCCATTCGCGGGTTTCGTGAATATTGTCGCCCGTTGAAAGATCCATCAAGGTATCGCCTCCCCATTTGCAACTCCATACGGCTTTCTCTACTTCTTCGTCGATGGAAGAGGTGGTAGCTGAGTTGCCTATATTGGTGTTGATTTTCACCAGGAAGTTGCGCCCGATGATCATCGGTTCGCTTTCGGGGTGGTTAATGTTGGCAGGGAGTACGGCACGTCCGGCGGCTATTTCATCGCGTACAAACTCGGGGGTGATGTGTGTGTCAATTCCCAGTTCCTTACAATTCATGTTTTCGCGGATGGCTACGTATTCCATTTCGGGTGTAACGATGCCTGCTTTGGCGTATGCCATTTGTGTGATGGCTTTTCCGGCTTTGGCACGATAGGGTAAGGCAATGTGGTCGAAGCGGAGATGATCCAGTGTTTTATCGTCACGGCGCATCTTTCCATATTCGGAAGTGATGGAAGGGAGCTGTTCCACATCGCCACGAGTGGTAATCCAGCTTTCGCGCATGCGGGGGAGTCCTTTCTTCAGGTCGATTGTGATATTAGGATCGCTGAAGGGGCCGCTGGTGTCGTAGATATAGACGGGGGCGTTGGGGATGGTCACTTTCTCACCGTTTACTATGTTGACGGTGGGGGTGAGGTTTACCTTTTGCATGCCTACCTTTATATTGGGGAATAGGGTTCCTTGTATGTATGCCTTTTCTGCGTGGGCGTATGCCTTTTTATCTTGTTCTTTGTCCATAATTGTTTTTTGTTTGCCGTAGGGGCAGACCCGTGTGTCTGCCCGAATGCATACACTTTGTGTCGTCGGGCGGACACATGGGTCCGCCCCTACGGTGGATGTTTATTAGTCTAGGAATGAAGTTAAGGGTGACGAGGCTGAGGCAACTAAGTTATGACCTACGGCTCCCAATCCAGCTTCGTATGCACGGCGGCCTGCGATGACGGCTTCTTTAAACGCAATCGCCATCTCCTTGGGATTTCCTGCAACGGCAATCGCTGTGTTTACCAGGCAGGCATCCGCACCCATTTCCATTGCTTCGGCGGCATGGCTGGGAGCGCCTATTCCGGCATCTACTACCACAGGAACAGAAGATTGCTCAATGATAATGCGCAGAAAGTCACGCGTCTGTAAACCTTTGTTTGTACCGATGGGGGCGGCAAGCGGCATGACGGTGGCAGCGCCCGCTTCTTCCAAGCGTTTGCACAAAGTAGGATCTGCCTGACAATAAGGCAATACTACGAATCCCAGTTTTACCAGTTCTTCCGTAGCCTTCAAAGTCTCGGTAGAATCCGGCAACAGGTAACGCGGATCGGGATGGATTTCCAGTTTCAGCCAGTTGGTTCCAAAAGCTTCGCGTGCCATTTGTGCGGCAAACACGGCTTCTTCGGCAGTGCGTACCCCCGAAGTATTGGGCAATAACTGAATATGAGGGTGAACGATATGTTTCAACATATCATCTTCTTTGTCATCTAGTTCGATACGTTTCATGGCTACGGTCACCATTTCGCAACCCGATGCCAGGATGGCTTCTTCCATTACGGTGTTTGAATGGAATTTGCCGGTGCCCAGGAACAGGCGTGAATCAAATTCTTTTCCGGCAATAATCAGTTTCTTCATTATGCTTTGTATTTAATTATAAATTTACGATTCGTTTAGTTTCCGCTACCGGGTCGGCTGCACGCAGAATGGTTCCACTCAGGGCTATTCCGGTAACTCCTGTTTCCATGATGGCGGGAATGTCTTTAAAGGTGATGCCGCCGATAGCCACGATGGGCAAGGTGATGCCTGCCTCTTTCATTTGCGAAACGATGGAACGGTATCCTTCCAATCCCAATACAGGACTCAGATTTTTCTTTGTCGTGGTAAAGCGGAAGGGACCGCAACCTATATAGTCGGCTCCGGCTTCGTGGTGCATTTTCACATCTTCGAAGGTGTTGGCTGTTCCGCCGATAATGAAATCCTTTCCCAATATCTTTCGCGCTTCACTCACGGGCATATCGTTCTTTCCCAGATGTACGCCGTCGGCATGTATCTTTTTCACCAGTTCCACATGGTCGTCTATAATAAAGGTGGCGGCATAGCTCTTGCACAGGCTTTGCATACGCAGTGCCTCCTGCTCCAATTCCTCCATCGAGGCATCTTTCATGCGCAACTGAATCCAGCGGCAACCGCCTTCCAATGCCATGCGTACGGAGTCGTAGTAGGAATAAGTATCAGTGAAATGTGTAATGAATTGTAGTTCCATAGTGCTTTATCCTCCACATGCGGCTTTAATTACTACCAGACTGTCATCGGGTTGCAATATGCGTTCTGCCCACTCTGTGCGGGGAATCATTTTATTGTTTACGGCTATGGCTACACCTTTTTCGGGAAGTGCCAACTGTGCGGCAAGTTCGGTAACGGTACATCCGTCCTTCACTTCTGTTTCTTTGTTGTTTACTGTCAGTTTCATATTCTATCAGTTTATGAATGCATGTAAATACAAAGGGTTGCTTTTTCACCGGAGGGGGCGGGAGGTAAGAAGTAACAATCCCTTCGGCGGTACTAACCGCATCAGGTTCACAGGGTATAATCTCAGCCCGTCCGTACATAGTCCGTGGGGCACCCCTTTGTTTTTACGGTTACAAAGATAGAGGAAAAGAAATGAATAATGTTATAAATCGGAAGTTTTTTTATTCATTTGTTCATGTGGTTTGGGAAAAGGGGAAGACTGTGCGACGTTTTAATACTAAGAATTTAGCTTGATAATTACTGAAGGGTAAATAAGGTATATAATGAATTTGGGCGGAAAATATTCCGCCCAAACTAGCTAATAAATAGTAAACCAACTATTAATATAGCCTCATCTCTCTTTTAAGGATCAGTCCTTACATACGTTTTTCTACTACATCCCAGTCGATAATTTCCCACAGTTTATTTACATGGTCGGCACGACGGTTTTGGTAATCCAGATAGTAAGCATGTTCCCAAACATCGAATCCCAGCAAGGGCTTCAATCCGGCACGCCAAGGGTTACTGCCGTTAGGTTCTTTGGTGATATGCAGTTTGCCTTGCTTATCTACAGAAAGCCATGCCCATCCTGAGCCAAATAAGCTGGTGGAAGCATTATTGAATTCTTTCTTGAAGTTTTCAAAACTGCCGAAATCGCGTTTGATAGCTTCTGCCAATTTGCCTGTCGGTTCATGTTTATTGGGTTTCGGGGCAAACTGAAGGAAATATAAGGTATGGTTCAATACCTGTCCGGCATTGTTAAAGATGCCGCCATCCGGAGCTGTTGCTACGATTTCTTCCACACTCTTGCCTTCAAATTCGGTACCCGGTACCAGTGAGTTCAAGTTGTTTACATAAGTCTGTAAGTGCTTACCATAATGGTAATCTATAGTGGCCTGGCTGATTACAGGTTCTAGTCCGTTATTTGCATACGGGAGCTTTGGCATTTCGTAAGTCATAACTAATGAGATTAAAGTTGTTAATAATATATTCATTTCTTGTCGAGGTTTTAATTAAACTTCTATCATAATAACATTATTGCGAGGCGAAATGTTCTGATAAACTCAAACTTTCTCTATCTTTGTGGGCGAAAGATGAAACTTATGACAAATTATTTAGATGAATTGAATGAGAGCCAGCGCAATGCGGTGCTTTATAATGACGGCCCTTCCCTGGTAATTGCCGGGGCAGGATCGGGAAAGACGCGCGTGCTGACTTATAAGATAGCTTATTTATTGGAGCAGGGATATACTCCGTGGTCTATCCTGGCATTGACTTTTACCAACAAGGCGGCGCGTGAGATGAAAGAGCGCATCGGCAGGCAGGTGGGCGACCAGGCACGCTATTTGTGGATGGGAACCTTCCATTCCATCTTTTCGCGTATCCTTCGTTCCGAAGCCCGGTCCATCGGTTTCAGTTCCAATTTCACCATTTACGATTCTTCGGACTCCAAAAGTCTGATAAAGTCTATCGTAAAAGAGATGCAACTGGATGATAAAACCTATAAGCCGGGCATGATACAGGCACGCATCAGCAATGCCAAGAACCATCTGGTCCTTCCCGATGCCTATGCTTCCAATCCGGAGCTTTACCAAAATGATGTGAATGCCAAAGTGCCTGCCACGCGGGATATTTACCGTCGTTACTGGGAGCGTTGTCGCCAGAGCGATGCAATGGACTTCGATGATTTGCTAGTCTATACCTATATATTATTCAACGATCATCCCGAAATCTGCCGGAAGTATGCCGAGCAATTCCGCTATGTGTTGGTAGACGAGTATCAGGATACGAACTTTGCACAACATAGCATTGTGCTTCAGCTTACCAAGGAGCATCAACATGTGTGTGTGGTGGGAGATGATGCACAGAGTATTTACTCTTTCCGCGGGGCGAACATTGATAATATATTGAAATTCACCCAACTCTATAAAGGAGCTAAGTTGTTCAAGCTGGAACAGAACTACCGTTCCACACAAACCATTGTTTGTGCTGCAAACAGCCTGATAGAGAAAAACAGTGAACAGATACGCAAAGAGGTCTTTTCGGAAAAGGCAAAGGGTGAACCCATCGGAGTCTTTAATGCTTATAGTGATGTGGAAGAAGGGGAGATTGTGGCTAACCAAATTGTAAAACTTCGCTCGCGCGAACATTATTCTTATAATGATTTTGCCATTCTGTATCGCACCAATGCCCAAAGCCGTATCTTTGAAGAAGCTTTGCGTAAGCGCAGCCTGCCTTATAAGATTTATGGGGGACTTTCCTTCTATCAGCGTAAGGAAATCAAGGATGTTATTTCTTATTTCCGGTTGGCGGTGAATCCGAATGACGAGGAGGCTTTTAAGCGCGTACTGAACTATCCGGCTCGTGGCATAGGAGATACGACTCTGAATAAGATTATCGATGCAGCCACTCAGAACCATGCCAGCCTTTGGAAAGTGCTGGAAGAACCGTTGACGTATGGCATGACTATTAATAAAGGTACGCATACCAAGTTGCAGGCATTCCGAGAGTTGATTGAGGGATTTATTGCGGATGCTACCCGGAAGAATGCTTATGAATTGGGAGCGTTGATTGTCCGCCAGTCGGGCATTATGAATGAGATTTATCAGAGTAATGACCCTGAAAATCTGAGTAGGCAGGAGAATATAGAGGAATTGATTAATGGTATGCACGACTTTTGCGCCACCCGCGAGGAGGAAGGCAATGAAAATATCCTATTGACGGATTTCCTGTCGGAAGTTTCTTTGCTGACAGACCAGGATAGTGACAAGGAAGGAGATGCAGAGAAAATAACTCTGATGACGATTCACTCGGCTAAAGGATTGGAATTTAGAAATGTATTTGTTGTTGGATTGGAAGAAAATCTGTTTCCCAGTGCCCTGTCGCTCAACTCATATAAGGAATTGGAGGAAGAACGCCGGTTGTTTTATGTAGCGATCACCCGTGCCGAGGAACATTGTTATCTCTCTTTTGCCAAGAGTCGTTTTAAATATGGAAAGATGGAGTTCAGCAGTCCGAGCCGCTTCCTGAAAGATATTGATGTGCATTTTCTGAGTTTGCCTCAGGAAGATCAGATGAGCAGAAGGATAGATGAAGGTGCAAGCCGTTTCCGTCGTGAACAGAATGAGCATTCTGCTTCAAGTCCTTTGGGTAAGAAAACGCTTTCTTCATTTGAAGAAAAACCGAAAGTGGAAATGATTCGTCCCACTGTGCCGCGTAATTTGACTAAAGTAGGTTCAGGAGCGGCTTCAAAGTCATCGGCAACAGGTACAGCCCCCATGAATGTACAGGCTGGGCAGGTGATAGAACATGAACGCTTCGGAATAGGCGATGTGATAAAAGTGGAAGGTACAGGCGAAAACAGTAAAGCAACAGTTCGTTTCCGCAATGCGGGAGAAAAGCAGTTGTTGCTGAAATTTGCCCGATTTAAAGTAGTAGGATAGTTGTTTTTTGATGACGTCCACTGTAGGGGCGGATTGAATCCGCCCGAACCATCGGTCACGACCTTGGGAGTAATGCATACAGTGAATGTTATCGGGCGGATTCAATCCGCCCCTACGGTATAAACTTAACAATAAGAGAAAATGATAGATATAAACCAAATCCCATCTCCATGCTACGTCATGGATGAAACATTACTCAGAAAGAACCTGACTCTGATAAAGAACGTAGCCGATAAGGCAGGAGTAGAAATAATCCTCGCCTTTAAATCTTTTGCCATGTGGAAATCGTTCCCCATCTTTAGGGAATACATTCGTTATACCACTGCCAGTTCCCTCTATGAAGCCCGTCTTGCCTACGAAGAATTTGGCAGCAAAGCTCATACCTATTCTCCTGCTTACACGGAGACCGATTTCCCTGTCATTATGAAATGCAGTAGCCATATCACCTTTAACTCATTCACTCAATTCCAGCGTTTCTATCCTATGGTTGAGGCTAATGAAGAAAAAATATCCTGTGGCATCCGCATCAATCCCGAATACTCGGAGGTAGAAGTGGAACTATACAATCCATGCGCTCCCGGTACTCGTTTTGGCGTAACTGCAGACTTGCTTCCCGATACATTGTCGACCGGCATCGAGGGTTTCCATTGTCATTGCCATTGCGAATCCAGTTCATACGATCTGGAGAAAACCTTAAAGCATATTGAGGAAAAGTTCTCCCGTTGGTTTCCGCAAATAAAATGGCTGAACCTGGGAGGCGGTCATCTGATGACACGCAAGGATTATGATACGGAACACCTTATCTCCTTATTAAAAAGACTAAAATCCCGCTATCCCCACTTAGAAATAATATTGGAACCCGGTTCCGCTTTCACTTGGCAGACCGGTCCACTGGTGGCTTCGGTGGTGGATATAGTAGAAAGTCGTGGCATTAAAACCGCCATTCTGGATGTCAGCTTCACCTGCCACATGCCCGATTGCCTGGAAATGCCTTATCAGCCTACTGTTCGCGGTGCAGAAACTCTGCCTGCCGAAGTTGTGGTAACGGCGAAGGAAGATGAAAATATCTATCGCCTGGGTGGAAACAGTTGCCTGAGTGGCGACTATATGGGCAGTTGGCGCTTTGATCATCCCTTACAGATAGGAGAGCGTATAGTGCTGGAAGATATGATTCATTATACTATGGTAAAGACAAATATGTTTAATGGCATTCATCATCCGTCCATTGCTATATGGCACACTGACAATACATTAGAAGTCTATAAAACCTTCCGATACGAGGACTATCGTGACCGGATGGCATAATGGACAGAGAAGAAACTTTCTGCTCATTTGTATTGATTATTAGGAATTTGCTGAAAAAATGTAATGAAAGCGCTATAAAAAGTATAGAAAACTTTTGGAAGTTTAGAAAAAAGCGCTACCTTTGCATCCGCAATCGGGAAACAGCTAATTTACAGTTGCGCCGAAAGCGGAAATTGCGGAAATAGCTCAGTTGGTAGAGCATAACCTTGCCAAGGTTAGGGTCGCGAGTTCGAGTCTCGTTTTCCGCTCACATAAAAAGAAATCTTGTGCGTTGTAACAAGTGTGTTACACAGAAATGCCCAGGTGGCGGAATGGTAGACGCGCACGTTTCAGGTGCGTGTGTCGAGAGGCATGCAGGTTCGAGTCCTGTTCTGGGCACCAAAAACACAAGATTCTTTTCGTTTCTGGAGGAATGGCGGAATTGGTAGACGCGCCACTTTGAGGGGGTGGTGACAGTTATGTCGTGTGAGTTCGAGTCTCATTTCCTTCACGGATGAAAGATATTTGCGGAAATAGCTCAGTTGGTAGAGCATAACCTTGCCAAGGTTAGGGTCGCGAGTTCGAGTCTCGTTTTCCGCTCACAGAAATGCCCAGGTGGCGGAATGGTAGACGCGCACGTTTCAGGTGCGTGTGTCGAGAGGCATGCAGGTTCGAGTCCTGTTCTGGGCACCATTAAGTTTTGAAATGATTGCGGAAATAGCTCAGTTGGTAGAGCATAACCTTGCCAAGGTTAGGGTCGCGAGTTCGAGTCTCGTTTTCCGCTCAAAAGAAAAGAGGTTGATGTAGAAATACATTAACCTCTTTTCTTTATTAAATACTTCTTCCTTTTATACTATCCATTTTTATTGTTGAAATTGTTCGATGATTGTAGATCTTTTTTCAAACTATTGCTATCTTTGTCCTATAAATTGAAAAGGGCTAGGGGATAAATCGAAGAATCTATCTTAATATATATCATAATGAATAAAACGCATCTACACAAGACTGCTTTATGCAGCCTATTGATTTGCTTTCCATTGATGCTGGTAGCACAAATACCAAATGGGTACTATGATGGAGCAGCAAACAAAAAAGAACGCGAGTTGAAAACTGCATTATCAACAGCGATCTCATCCCATGAACAACATAGTTACAAACAATTGTGGCAAGATTTCCTTACTACAGATATGCGCGATGATGGTTCGGTGTGGGATATGTATTCTTCTCTTAAGCAATTCACATTTCTGGAAGAACAGTGCGGAACTTACAAAAAAGAAGGAGATTGTTATAATAGGGAGCACTCTTTTCCTAAGAGCTGGTTTCATGACCAATATCCTATGTACACCGATTTGTTTCATTTGTACCCTACAGATGGGAAAGTGAATGGAATGCGTGGTGACAATCCTTTTGGCGAAACCAGCCAACCGACTTATGCTTCTGCCGATAGCCTCAGTAAGCTGGGCCCTTGTACCTTTCCCGGATATACCGGTACGGTTTTTGAGCCTGCTGATGAATATAAAGGTGACTTTGCCCGTTCCTATTTTTATATGGCTACTTGTTATGAAGATTCAATCAGTACGTGGGAGAGTCCGATGGTAGCAAATAATGCTTATCCTGCATTTCAGGATTGGAGCGTGAACCTATTGTTGAAGTGGTGCCGCCAGGATCCGGTGAGTTCAAAAGAAAAGAAACGTAATGAGGCGGTTTTCGGCTTGCAACAGAACCGTAACCCTTTTATTGATTTTCCCGGTCTAGAAGAATATATATGGGGCTATAAGAAAGATTCCATTTTTACTCCGGATGAATACCATCCTTATATTTGCGCCATAGATACCCTGTCTTTATTGTCTTTCAATGATTTTCATGGAGCATTTGTAAAAGACCGCAATGTGCCCGGAGCCGGCGAACTGGTTCAGGCTGTTTTAGATGAAAAGGCAAAGAATAAGAATACGATTGTGGTATCTGTGGGAGATAACTTTAGTGGCAGTTACTTTTCAAGAATCAGCAGAGGAAATCCGCTGCCGGAAATGTTTAAGGCTATGGATGTGAAGATGTCCGCTATAGGTAATCATGAGTTTGACTGGGGATTGCCTTACTTGGTAGATACGGCAGCAGTGTGTATGAATTATGTAGCTGCAAATGTTGTTTCAGAGCAAACCGGGGAATCATTGGAGTGGCTGAAACCTTATCGGATAATAGGTCAACGGATGAAGAACAGTGGATATATAAACATCGCTTTTGTTGGCTTATCTACTACCGATACTGCGGTAAAGACCAGTCCTGAAAATATTGAAGGTATTAGTTTTATTAATCCGGAAGATGCCGCACGTGTTCAAGTTGCAACCAATTTGAAGAAAGAAGGCAAGGTGGATATGGTGGTATTGTTGATACATATCGGCACAGATATGGCCAATCAGGATATAATAGAAGAAGATAATGCCAAAAAACTTCCGTGGATAGAAGGAGTGGACGCTATTATTTCAGGACATTCCCATAAAGTTGTACTGGCCGAAAGGAATCATATTCCTATTATTCAGGCAGGTGTGAATGGCACTCACATAGGTAAACTGGATTTTGAAATAACACAAGACCTGAATAATTATAGTATCCGCTATATAGGTGGCGATACCATCAGGGTGGCAGGCGAAGCCAATGCAACCATTGATTCATTAGTGAACAAGGTAACAGAAATGTGTGGATTTGATGAAGTGTTGACCATGGCTGATGATGATTTGATTCATGACCGCAATATTAACAAGAAAGATTATACTCCGGTGGGTGCATATGTAACAGCAAGTTATGCAGATGCTTTCCGGCAGTACAGTTCGCTTTCAAGAAAATATAAAGGTGTACCGGTTATTGGTGTCAATCACTATGGAGGTCTGCGTACCAGTATCCTAAAAGGTGAAGTAACCAAGCTGCGTGCAGGAAATGTATTGCCGTTTGGCGGTCATGTTGTGGCATTCCATTTTAAAGGGAGTGAATTAAAGAAACTGCTTAATGACGGACGCATAAATAAGAATGGTTTCTTGCAAACCTCCAACTTAGGGTTGGAAATGACTCCTGAGGGGCATATTCATGCTATTATTGATTTGAAAACAGGCAAAAAGATAAAAGATGGAACGAAATGCATTGTAGTTCTTGATTCTTTCATTACGAATGGTGGCGATGGATACGATGAAACTCTTTTTAGTAAACCCATTGATGAGTTCAATGCTCAAAGCCTGGAACCTACTGTTGTCTTTATTGACTATTTGAGAAATCTGGGACAGTCTATTTCTACCGGCAAAGCTCCTTTGCCTCAGGTAAGTACCAAGGAATAGGCTCCTGTATATTATAGAAATAGGGGTGTGTCAAAATGATAGATTGATTCGTCTTGACACACCCCTTATTTTTTCTTCTTTAAATTATCCGCAATGGAAATATTTGTTCACCAATTCCAGCATTTCTTCCGGTTTCCCATCCAGATCGCTGCGTAGCGTCTTGTCATTATAACCACTCAGTTTATGGATGATTCCATCAATCATGGCAGGACTGAACACATTATATTGCTGGAATATCTCCCGTTGTTGCTGCAAGCATTCGGCAGAGGCGGCACAGCTGTCCGGTAGTTGGGCCAATGCTTTCAGTTTATCCGCATTTTCTTTTTGATGGATATTGACGTTTACATATGTCTTTTCGGCAATAGCCAATGCATTTTCTATCTCGAAGCCATGACGGCAAGCTACTGCCAATCCGGCTATCAGTTGATAGAGATCGGCGGAACCGTCCGGTGAGCGCATTTCTACTGTTTGCTTTTGCGTAGTATCATAATGGCTTTCGTTTTCCAATGGATTGGCAGTCATGCACATATCCGCTTTTGCAGCCCATCCCAAGGGGACGCGTACCAGTACGGAACGGTTACGGTCGCCCCAACAAATATTGGTCGGCGCTTCCTGATGCGGAACCAGGCGGAAATAAGAAGTAGGATTGGTATTGCCAAACGCAGTGATGGAAGGAGCGAGCACCATCATTCCGGCAATAGCCTTGCGTGCCGTTTCTGATAATACGCCGTCTTTTAGCATCTGATTCTGTCCATCCTTCATGATACGCATATGGATATGCAGTCCCGATCCGGCTTTTCCGGTGGTGATCTTTGGAGCAAAGGTGATGTCATAGCCATGTTTGAATGCCAGATTGCGTATAATCCATTTGGCAATCATCAGTTGGTCGGCAGCATCCTCGGCATGTACGGGCAGGAATTCTATTTCGTTTTGTTCATAGATCATGCCGTTCAGCGTGAAGTTTCCCACTTCGGAATGCCCATATTTAATTTGCCCGCCTGCCTGTGCAATGTATGCCATGCATTGGGTGCGGAAATCATTGAACTTGGCATAAGGGGCAGATTCATGATAGCCTTTTTGATCTGTTGCAGGAAACATCTCCATATCCGGTGCAATGACGTAATATTCCAGTTCTCCCATTGCCTGAAATTCCATGCCGGTTACTTCCCTGAATGCTTGGCACGCCTTCTGTAGCGTGTGTTCGGGAGAGCTTTCCAGTGGTTCCCCATCTTTATTAAAGAAGGAACAGAGCATGGAAAGGGTAGGGATATCGGCAAACGGGTCGAGGAATGCCGTGCGGAAGCGGGGAATAACATAAAGGTCGCTGCTGCCTGCCTCAATGAAGGGGAACAGGCTGGAACCGTCTACGCGTTCACCGCAACTGAGGATCGCATCCAGATATGCCAGGTTGTTGATAACGAAGTTCAGCGTTTTCAGTCGTCCGTCTCCTGCCGGATACATAAAATTGACCATACGGATGCCATTCTCCTGAATGTAGCGCATGATGTCTGCCTTTGTAAACTCTGCGCAAGGTTTGCCGATAAATGCAACCAGTTGGTTGGGGTTCATTTCTAATTCATTATTCATAGCAAAATAGGTTGTTTTAAGTTTGTTATATGGTTAACTTCTCAAAGATAGCAAAAGTTTTAATTGTATATGGCTTCAAGTAAAGATAAATTTGGCTTATTTTCTTTTTCTTGTTATCTATAAGTCTTGTAGTTCGGGGCAAGGAGTGGAGAGATTTCACCTTGCAGCTCGTATGAATGAGCCAAGGCGGCTGAATCTTGAAATCTTTGGGATCATGATGTCAGTTGAGAACCCATTCAATTACAAATGTCGTATTTCCTTTCCTGCTTTCCGATAAATAGAAATCTCCGCCATGCTTTTTTATGATCTGTCGGCAAAGGCTGAGGCCGATACCCATTCCTTCCGCTTTGGTAGTAAAGAAAGGAACGAATATCTTTTCTTGCAATTCCACGGGAATGCCCTTCCCATTATCGGTGATGCGGATGTACAGTTTGTCAGTTACTTCCAGGGTCACTTCCACCTGCCCGTTGCTTTCCCCCTCCAATGCCTGAATACTGTTTTTCAGAAGATTCAAAAACACCTGCGACAACTGCTTCTCATCTCCGGTAATGATTATATCTGATGGCGTGCTGCGCAGAGTAAAATGAATCCGGGCCGCCTCAAAGTCCGATTGCAGCAGCAGGCTCAGATTATGCAGTGTTTCGGTAATGGAGAACGGCTTTCTTACCGGATCGGGCATATAAGACAGATGGCGATATGATTCGGTAAACTCCATCAGCCTCTCGCTTTGTTCGCGAATCACATTCAGTCCCCGTATCACTTTCTCATCCGTTTCTGTACGCGATGACAGCGTTTGCGCCAAGGATACGATGGGAGCAATCGTGTTCATGATCTCATGGGTGAGTACCCGCGTCAATTTGTTCCATGATTCACTTTCCTTCTCACTCAATTCATTACTAATGTCTTTGATAGCCAGAAGCGTGATTACTTCCGATTCCAGCTTCATATGGTTCAGTGACAGCGACAGTTGTTTCTTATGGACGGATTGCAAGAGGAAAGAATCTTGTATCTTCCCTTGGTGGAGGAAGTCTTTCAGGGCAGGATATTGTTGTTCCAACTGCCGGAGGAAAGCAAGCTGTTCAAATCCCAGCAGACGCAATGCAATTCCATTGGCAAACATGATCCTTTGTTCCGAATCCCATGCCAAGACTCCATTGGGCACTTCTTCCAGCAGCGAATAATAGAACTTTTCCTGTTTCCGACTGTCCGCTTTGGCACTCGCCAGCAACTCATTAATCCGGTTGAGCGAATGGCTCAGTGCATTCATTTCCTTATCCGCAGAATTCTCATTGAATTGTATCATGTTCTCCTTGTCTTCTACGGCATCAAAGAAAAGCCTTAGTCTGCTATTGAACTTATTCAGCTGTTGCACCAATGCCCCCATGATAAAGAAGGAGGCGATAATGAGCAAACTGCCTATAATGATTCCTGTGCGGGTAGCAATGAGTGCGATACCTGCTCCGGCTACGGTTAGTATTAATAAGGTGTAGCCCAGAATCATTATATATAGGTGTCTGCTGAAGAACATCAAGCCTCCTTATAATTTAAAGCGTTTAATCTTATTATACAGCGTTTGGCGGCTGATGCCCAGTTGTTCTGCCGTTGCCGTCAGGTTGCCGTCGTTTTGCTGGATGGCCGTTTCTATGGCTTGCCGTTCCACTTCCTCCAGATTGGGAACGGTAGCAGAGAGTTGCGGATTCCAGCTTTGTTTTACAAAAATATCTTTGGGACGGATGGTATCCCCTTCACATAGGATGATTGCCTTTTCTATGGTGTGTTGCAATTCCCTAATATTGCCGGGCCAGTGATACGTGCATAGTTTCTCCAAGGCATGTGGATGCAGGGAAATGTCTTTTCGTTCATACTTGGCGGCATAACGCTGCATAAAGCAGTCTATAAAGAGATGTATATCTTCCCCCCGTTCCCGCAAAGGCGGAATCTCCAGATGAATGGTGTTCAACCTGTATAGCAGGTCTTCGCGGAAAGTGCCCGCTTCCACCATTTCCTGAATGTTTCGGTTGGTAGCGGAAATGAGCCGGATATCTACGGGAATTACTTTGTGGCTGCCTATGCGGGTAATCATCCGGTTTTGCAGCACCGCCAGCAGCTTGGCTTGCATGGACAGGGGGAGATTACCCACTTCATCCATAAACAGGCTGCTGCCCGAAGCCGCTTCAAACTTACCCGGACGGCTTTCGTATGCATCGGTAAAGGCTCCCCGTTCATGACCGAACAGTTCGCTTTCAAATAGTGATTCGCTGATGGCTCCCATATCTATTGCCACCATATCGCGGCCGTGGCGTGGAGAGAGGCGGTGTATTTCGCGTGCCAACATTTCTTTTCCCGTACCGTTCTCGCCAGTTATCAAGATGTTAGCATCGGTTCGTGCCACTTTCACTACCATTTTCATGAGTTGCTGCATGGCGGGGGATGTCCCTACGATCATTTGCTGCTTGTGTACGCCGGGAGGTGGGGCAGAGGTCTTTTTCTTCTTCTTGCTTCCGAAGGCTTCTTTTACCTTGCGCACTAAGGTTTGGTTATCCCAGGGTTTCAACAGAAAGTCCGTTGCTTCATTCTTCAGTGCCTTTACCGCCAGTTCCACATCGCCATAGGCAGTGAGCATCACTACGGGCAGTGTGGGAGCAACTTCGCGGATGCGTTTCAGCCAGTATAGTCCTTCGTTGCCATTGTTTATTCCGGCAGAAAAGTTCATATCCAGGATAATCATATCTACCGGAGAGGTGTTCAGAATAGAAAGTATCTGGTTAGGATTATGGGCAGTCTTTATTTCACTGAATTCTGTTTCCAGCAACAGTTCCAGCGATGCCAATACTCCTTTATTATCGTCTACAATTAAGATGGTTCCTTTTTCCATGGTGTTCAGCTTTCCGGGGGATAAAGATATGGGCTTTTGCTTGTTCCTGCAAATGGTGTGTCCAATAATTGGACGTTTTATTGCATAAAAAGTAAAATCAGGGGTAGGGAAACGGCTTTTATTAACGTATCAAATAGAATATCAGTATGTCGAAGAACGTAGTAGGTAGGGTGTCCAGTAAATGACGTTTATTTCGGGGATGGAAATGAATAGCATTGCCGTCCACCGTAGGGGCGGATTGAATCCGCCCGAATGCATCCACAGATACACCATTCGGATGTTATCGGGCAGATTCAATCTGCCCCTACGGTGGAGGTTTACCTTAAACAATTGATTCAAAATTATACCCGAAATGAACGTCATTTACTGGACACCCTACCTAATAGGGCATAGTGTTTACAAATTAGACGTTGTATTGTCTAAATATTGGACGGTATGTTTATATGATTAGTGGATAATGCGTTGATTAATAATGTAATATGATTTGTGGCACGCCATTTGCCCTATATCTTCCATTCAACTGAAAATAAAAATGAAAAACAAATGGATCATTGTGTGTGTATTCTCCGGTTTGTCTTTGCCCGTCATGGGGCAAAGCACGCTGGACGATTGCATACGCCACGCCTGGGAGCATAATCCTGGTTTCAAGAACACCCATATAGATGTAAAAGAAGCGCGCACCGACTACGTGGCGGCCATCGGGAAATTCCTTCCCACCGTGTCTGTGCAGGCAGAAGTGGGCAGGCACATAGGCAGGTCGATAGATCCGGATACCAATGGATATACGGACGATTCTTACAATCAGGGAACGGTGGGCATGGACGTTACGCTCTCTTTATTTCAGGGCTTTACGCGCATCAACCGTTTGCGTTATGCCCGTTACGCAAAGAAGGAAAAAGAATGGGATCGCCTGGCAAAACAGAATGAACTGGCATACCAAGTGGCTGAGGCTTATTACAAAGCCGTGCTGGATGAAAGGTTGGCGGAACTTGCCTGCGAGCAGTTGCGCTTGGGAGAGCGTTACCTGCAACAGGCTGAATCTTTTGTAGAACTGGGTTTGAAATCGGCTTCCGACTTGCAGGAAGTAAAGGCGCGCCGTCAGGGAGATGTATTCCGCCATCGCTCGTATGATAAGAATCGGGATATGTCGATTCTCTACCTGAAGGAAATAATGGGGATGAAGGAAGGAGATACTTTGTCCGTGGACTTATGGGCAGGCGAGGATACTTTGTTGTTGCCTCAGACAGATATTGAAGGTTTATATTTACAATCTATGCAGGTGTTGCCACACTATAAGAGGATGGAGATGTGGGAAGGGGCTGCCCGTAAGGAGTTGACTGTGTCTCTGGGGCAGTTCAGTCCCACTATCTATGCCCGCTTTTCGTGGGGCTCTGATTTTTATAATTCGTTATATTCCCTGCATCAACTGCGCGACCATTGGAGCAAATATATAGGAGTAGGCATTTCCTTTCCCATCTTTAGCGGACTGGAACGCTATGCAGCAGTCAAAAAGAAACGATTGAACTTGCAGCGTGTGCGCCACACCATCGAAGAAGAACGGTTGCACCTGCGCACGGAAGCCGAGCAAATAGCCCTCTCACTGCATTCGGGATGGGAGGAACATCGCCAGTCCGTGTTGCAAGTGGAGGCGGAAACCCAAGTGTTGAAGGAAACCGAAAGGAAGTGGGAAGAAGGACTGGTATCCGTCTTCCAATTGATGGAGGCAAGGAACCGGCTGCTTTCCGCCAAGGCGGAACGGGTACGGGTGCGTTTGCAATACGAACTGACTTCCCGGCTGGCAATGTATTATCAAACAGGTAGCTTTATAAAATAAAAAAACGATATATGGATACACAAATTGAACGCAAGAAACGTTTCACCTCCCGGCAACTTTACGGAGGCATCGGAATACTGTTTATACTGGTATTGATTCTTTATTTTATCTTCCGGGATACCAGTTCGTCCATGACGATAGACAGGAGCCGGATAACCATAGCCACCGTTGCCCAAGATGAATTTAACGATTACATACGGGTGATAGGGCAAGTACTGCCCAGCCGCATGATCTATCTGGATGCCGTAGAAGGGGGAAGGGTGGAAGAACGCCTGCACGAAGAAGGTGTAATGGTAAAGAAGGGCGATGTGATCCTCCGTCTAAGCAATCCGCTTCTCAATATCGGCATCATGCAGAGCGAAGCCGATCTGGCCTATCAGGAAAATGAATTGCGCAATACCCGCATCAGTATGGAGCAGGAACGTCTGAGGCTGAAACAGGAGCGCATCGGGATGAAGAAAGAGTTCCTTACAAAGAAACGCCGCTACGAGCAATACAAGCGATTAATGGACGAACAACTGATAGCCCGCGAGGATTACAGGCAGGCAACCGAGGAATACGAGGCGGTGCGCGAGCAACTGTCCGTACTGGATGAGCGTATCCGTCAGGATAGTTTATTTCGCCTGACGCAAATATCCAGCTTGGACGAGAACATAACGAACATGAAACGCACCTTGGCACTGGTGCGCGAGCGACTGGAGAACCTGAAAGTAAAAGCTCCGATAGACGGGCAAGTGGGAAACCTGGAAGCGCAGATAGGGCAATCCATCTCGGCAGGAGAGCACATCGGGCAGATTATCACTGCCCACCTGAAAGTACAGGCACAGATAGACGAGCATTATGTGGAACGCGTAGTGCAGCAACTCCCTGCCGACTTTACCCGCGACGGCGAGAACTATAAACTGGAAGTAACCAAAGTATATCCCGAAGTAAAGGACGGGCAATTCCGCACGGACTTTCGCTTTACCACCGGCCGTCCGGAGAATATCCGTGCCGGGCAGACGTATCATATCAATCTGCAACTGGGCGACCCTGTAAAGGCTATTTTGATTCCTCGTGGCGGCTTTTTTCAAATTACCGGGGGAAGATGGGTGTACGTTGTGGATGAAAGTGGTAAATTTGCCGTCCGCCGCCCCATTAAGATTGGCAGGCAGAATCCTCAGTTCTATGAAGTGACTGATGGGCTGGCTGCCGGCGAAAAGGTTATTATTTCCGGTTACGAACTGTTTGGAGATAATGAGAAATTAATATTGAATGAATAAAAAGACACACAAAAGATGATTAAAGTAGAAAACCTCTCTATGTTGTTCAGCACCGAAGAAGTGCAGACCAAGGCATTGAATGAAGTAACCTTTGAAATCGCGAAAGGGGAATTTGTAGCCATCATGGGACCCTCCGGCTGTGGCAAGTCCACCTTGCTGAACATACTGGGCACACTGGATACGCCCACCTCCGGCTCTTATTTCTTTGAAGGGAAGCAGGTGGATAAAATGAACGAAAACCAACTGACCGCCCTCCGTAAGGGAAACCTTGGGTTTATCTTCCAGAGTTTTAATCTGATAGATGAACTCACGGTGTACGAGAATGTGGAACTCCCCCTGGTCTATCTCAATATAAAACCTGCCGAGCGCAAGCAACGGGTACGCGAAGTACTGGAAAAAGTAAATATGTTGCACCGTGCCAACCATCTGCCGCAACAACTTTCCGGCGGTCAGCAACAGCGTGTGGCGATAGCCCGTGCCGTGGTTACCAATGCCCGGTTGCTGCTGGCGGATGAGCCTACCGGTAACCTGGATTCCGTGAATGGCGTGGAGGTGATGGAACTGCTGAGCAACCTCAACAAACAGGGAACTACCATTATCATCGTTACCCATTCTCAGCGCGATGCCACGTATGCCCACCGCATCATCCGCCTGCTGGATGGCAAGATTATAGCCGAGAACCGCAACCGCCCTATGGAGAATGACACCAAAACCGAAGTATTATGATTTTACAGAATTATTGGAATAGCGCCTGCCGCAATCTGATGAAACGGAAGGTATTCAGCTTCATCAATATCTTTGGTTTGGCTGTGGGGATGGCATCTGCATTGCTGATACTTACCTATGTGGCTTTTGAGTTCAGCTTTGACAAAATGCACAGTAAGAGCGACCGCATTTACCGCGTGCAAAGTACTTTTCACGAAGGAGAAGTGTTGACGGATGACTGGGCCACCAGTTCCTTCGGCTATGGTTCTGCCATGCAGGAAAACTTGGCGGGGATTGAAGATTATACCCGCGTGGGATGTATTATCCAGCCGGAACAATTAGTAAAATATGGTGAACTGTGCTTGCGCGAGAATGAAATAGCTTATGCTGATCCGGGCTTCTTCCGCCTTTTCGATTTTGAACTGCTGAAAGGTGACCGCGCTACTTGCCTCTCCATGCCGGGACAGGTGGTGATAACGGAACGCATTGCCCGCAAGTATTTCAAGGAGGAAGACCCAATGGGGAAGATCCTTATTTTTAACAGTAATATGGGGAAAGTATCTTGCGAGGTAACCGGTGTGATGAAGGAAATGCCCTCTAACTCCCATATCCATTATAACTTTCTTTTATCTTATAAATCATTGGCAAACTGGATACACGAGTATTGGTACAAGCACGAGGCCTATACTTATGTATTGCTGGATTCGCCGGAGCGCAAAGAGGAGATAGAACGCGCTTTCCCGCAGATGGCGGAGAAGTATAAGACGGAAGAAGCGTTGAAAAATAAAACCTGGGGCGTGCGGCTGGAACCTTTGGAGAGGATCCATCTGAATCCGCAACTGGGTTACGAGGCTGAGCAGAAAGGAAATCGTTCTGCTATTATTGCACTGATTTTCGGTGCCATTGCCATCCTGGTGATTGCATGGATTAATTATATCAACCTCACGGTTGCCCGTTCCATGGAGCGTGCTAAGGAGGTGGGAGTGCGCAGGGTAGTAGGGGCTTTTCCCAAGCAGTTGGTCGGTCAGTTCCTGTTTGAGTCGTTGGTAATGAATCTTATTGCTTTCATCATAGCTGTGGGATTGATTGAGATGTTGCTTCCGGCGTTCAACCAACTGGTGGGGCGCACGGTTACTTTCTCGGTGTGGTTTACGGAGTATTGGGGCATTCTGGTGGTTTTGCTTTTCATAGGCGGCATCTATATTTCGGGATACTATCCTGCCAGGGCCTTGTTGCGTAAAAAGCCGATTATTTTGTTGAAAGGGAAATTCCAGAACAGCAGGACGGGGGAGAATACGCGTAAAGTATTGGTGATAGTGCAATATACGGCATCTATGATTCTGCTGTGTGGCACGTTGATTGTTTTTGCACAGCTCAGTTTTATGCGTCATCAGTCGCTGGGCGTAAAGACAGATCAGATTTTGGTTATTAAGTTCCCCGGTCGCACCGAAGGCATGGCAACCAAGATGGAGGCGATGCGGAAAGCCATCAAGACTCTGCCGTTGGTATCCGGGGTTACTTGTTCGGGGGCGGTTCCCGGTGAGGAAGTAGCCATGTTCCTGTCCAATCGCAGGACGCATGATGCCTTGAAGCAGAACCGTTTGTATGAAATGCTGGGTTGCGATCCCGACTATATTGACGCCTATGGGTTGGAGGTGGTTGCCGGTCGCGGCTTCTCCGAGGAATATGGGGATGATGTAAATAAGTTGGTTATCAATGAAACGGCTGCCCGTATGTTGGGCTATGTGAATAGTGAGGATGCCATAGGTGAAGAAGTTTCTGTGGAAACGGTAGCTGATCCCATGCAAGTTATCGGGGTGGTGAAGGATTATCACCAGCAAGGATTGAGCAAGAATTATACGGGCATCATGCTTTTCCATAAAGACAAGATAGACTGGCTTCCGCAGCGTTACATCTCGGTAGTGATGAAGCCGGGAGATCCTTCGGAGTTGGTTTCCCAGGTGGCGGCTATATGGAACAATTACTTTTCCGATTCCAGCTTTGATTACTTTTTCCTCGATCAGTATTATGATCGCCAGTACCGTCAGGATGAGGCCTTTGGTGTGTTGATGGGGGGATTTACGGGGTTGGCTATCTTTGTTTCCTGTCTTGGACTGTGGGTTTTGGTCATGTTCTCCTGCGCTGTCCGCACCAAGGAAATGGGGATTCGTAAAGTGCTGGGAGCATCGCGCTGGAATCTGTTTTATCAGTTGGGAAAGGGATTCTTTATACCTATTGTTATCGCTATTTTGGTCGCTTTGCCGGTGGCATGGTTCAGTATGAATGCATGGTTAAACCATTATGCTTTCCGCACGGAGCTAAAGGCATGGTTCTTTTTATTGCCTGTGGTCTTGATGTTGCTTATTTCATTCCTCACTGTGGCGGGACAAACTATGAAGGTTATTTATAGTAAGCCGGCACGGTCGCTTAGGTATGAATAAAGAGAAGGTCTATAATCTTTCGGCTGTAAGATTATAGATCTTTCGGTGGTAAGATTACTAATCTTTCACCTTCATCGTCCTTATCTTGTATTTGTACTTACGGAAACGGGTGGATTGGTGTGGTGGGTGGGGGCTCTCTAGCACACACACGCATGCGCTCATGCGTGCGTACATTATATATGCAAAAAAAACATTGCACCAGCCTCTCCCTTTTGAAGCTACTCTTTCCACACATCTCACTAACACTTACCGTAGGGGCGGGGTTCGCCCGCCCGAAAACAGTTTGCTTTCTGTTTTCGGGCAGGTACCCTTATAGCCGTCAAGCTAAGGAAAACATTGCTAAATCATCGCGCCAGCCTCCCCCTTTTGAAGGGGGATTTAAGGGGGATGTTCTCTTTGGCACGGTTGCTTTCTGTAGTAAGATACACCATCATTCCCAAAAGAACATCCCCCTTGCCCCCTTCAAAAGGGGGAGGCTGCGCGATGTCTTAACAATATAAAACTTAGCTTGACGGCTATGGGATTCAATCCGCCCGAACCAACGGTCACGACCTTGGGAGTAATGCATAAAGTAAATCATTTTCGGGCAGATTCAATCTGCCCCTACAACCTAACGATAGCAAATTCTAGTTTTGAATCCCTCCTATGCCCTCGCGCGTACGCGTGTGTGTGCTAGAGGGGAGGGGTGTACCACACCAATACCCGTTTATCGCCGTTTATCATCGTTTGCAGCGCTGTAGGAGGCTATTTGCATATATTTCGGATAGGTGTAGCTATGGGTGACCTCACCTGTTATGCCAGCTCGCGCTGCCTACAAAAACATCCGCAGAACTTATCTTCCACATTCTCTATCGGCTCCCTGAAAATGCCATAAACCGCAGATCCCGAACCACTCATTGCTGCATACACCGCACCTAAATCATACAATTCATCTTTAATCGCAGCAATCTCGGGGAATTTCTGGAACACACTACTTTCAAAGTCGTTCTTCATGCTCCCTTTCCAACTCTCAATGGGCTGTTTCACAATCTCTTTCAGCGACACAGCCGGACGTTCCGGCTTTATTTGCGAGAAAGCATCGCGGGTTGAAACAAAAATATCGGGCTTCACCAAAACAATATGATAACCTTTCAATGACAACTCAATAGGTTCGAATATCTCACCGATTCCGCTGGCAAAAACCGGTTGGTTCTTGATAAAGAATGCGCAATCGGCACCCAACTGCGTGGCATACTTTTCCATTTGTTCCGCACCCAGTCCCAATGCGAACTTTTCATTCAGGAGCTTTATCATATGCGCGGCATCAGACGAACCGCCACCCAGCCCGGCACCTGCGGGTATATGTTTGTACATATGGATGTCTATGGGTTGTATCTGCGGATGGTCATTCTTTAATAATTTATAAGCCCTTACCACCAAATTATCTTCGGGGTCACCGTCCAGCGTCATTCCGCTGATACGTAGCGTGTATTCTTTGTTGTTGCCTTCCTGCCGTGTTACTTCCAAGGCATCTTGCAGGTTTATGGGATAAAATATGGTTTCTAAGTTATGATACCCATCCGGGCGCTTTTCTATAATATTCAGTCCCAGATTGATTTTTGCATTAGGAAATGTGATCATATTCTTTTATTTAAAGATTTAATATTTAGTGTGTTTCAAGATGTTATTGCCTGTTCTATGAAGATGGATTTACCTCCTGCGGCAGGCGCCCCAAATATAGAACAAACTTTTCATTTAACCATATAAAAAACCATTAAGTGTTTATATTGTTCATCTTTTGTGGAAAAACAGTTCATATTTCTTTTGTTATTTTTGCCTCCGACCGGGTGCCCAACTCATCAAAATGTTCTATCTTTGCGCTACTTTAAACAGATAAAAATGGCAGAAACGAGAAAAACGACACGTACTCCCAGGGCGCCGAAAGCGAAGCCCGTAGATGAATATGGACATTTGCAGCCTCAGGCTCCGGAACTGGAGGAAGCTGTACTGGGAGCCTTGATGATAGAAAAAGATGCTTACTCACTGGTGAGTGAAATTCTTCGCCCCGAATCTTTTTATGAACGCCGCCATCAGTTGATTTATTCGGCTATTACGGCATTGGCGCTCCGCCAGCAACCGGTGGATATATTGACGGTTGCCGAGCAGTTGCGCAGCACCGGCGATTTGGATGAAGTGGGAGGACCGTTTTATATAACCCAGTTGAGTGGAAAGGTTGCATCTTCTGCCCACATTGAATATCATGCACGCATCATTGCCCAGAAGTTCCTGGCGCGTGAGTTGATAACATTTACCAGTAACATTCAGACCAAAGCATTTGATGCCACACAAGATGTGGACGACTTGATGCAGGAGGCGGAAGGAAAACTGTTTGAAATTTCGCAGCAGAATATGAAGAAAGATTATACGCAGATCAATCCTGTTATTCAGGAAGCGTATGAGATGCTTCAGAAAGCGGCGGCGCGAACCGATGGTTTGAGTGGTTTGGAAAGCGGTTTCCATTCTTTGGACAAGATGACTTCCGGTTGGCAAAATTCCGACTTGGTAATTATCGCCGCCCGTCCGGCAATGGGTAAGACGGCTTTTGTGCTTTCCATGGCAAAGAATATGGCGGTGAATGCACAGATACCCGTAGCTGTGTTCTCTCTTGAAATGAGTAACGTGCAGTTGGTGAATCGTTTGATAGTCAATGTGTGCGAGATTCCTGGTGAAAAGATAAAAAGCGGCCAGTTGGCTCCGTATGAGTGGGGGCAGTTGGACTATAAGATAAAAGAACTTTATGATGCTCCGTTGTTTGTCGATGATACTCCTTCACTTTCGGTTTTTGAGTTGAGGACCAAGGCACGCCGACTGGTGCGCGAGCATGGTGTAAAGATTATTATTATCGACTACCTTCAGTTGATGAATGCCAGTGGTATGTCATTCGGTAGCCGTCAGGAAGAAGTAAGTACCATTTCGCGTTCACTGAAAGGGTTGGCAAAGGAGTTGAATATTCCTATTATTGCGCTGAGCCAGTTGAATCGTGGTGTGGAAAGCCGTGAGGGTATTGATGGCAAGCGTCCGCAGTTGAGTGACCTCCGTGAGTCGGGAGCCATTGAGCAGGATGCCGATATGGTATGCTTTATTCACCGTCCGGAATATTATAAGATCTTCCAGGATGAAAAGGGAAATGACTTGCGCGGTATGGCGGAGATTGTGATTGCCAAGCATCGTAATGGTGCCGTGGGTGAAGTGTTGTTGCGTTTCCGTGGCGAATTTGCCCGTTTCCAGAATCCGGATGATGAGATGATTGTGCCCATGCCGGGCGAAGAACCGGGCATTATCCGTTCCAAGATGAACGGGGGGAATAGCAATGTTCCGCCGCCTCCGGCAGATGCCATTCCGGCTGATAACAGTCCGTTTGGGGCACCGCTGCCGGATGGGCCTTTGCCTTTTTAATCCATCCTTACCTTTTTCCCATGTTATCGGGCGGGTTTGGAACCCGCCCCTACGATATTTATTTATCAAAAACAGCAGTTATCCCAAAAAAAACTATTAAATTTGCGGGTCATTTTGAAATACATAAAATATATCATATATGAATATCTCTTATAATTGGCTGAAGGAATACGTCAACTTCGACCTGACACCCGATGAAGTGGCAGCAGCGCTTACCTCTATCGGGCTGGAAACAGGAGGCGTAGAAGAAGTCCAAACAATTAAAGGTGGTTTGGAAGGTATCGTTATCGGCGAAGTGCTGACTTGCGAACCCCATCCCAATTCAGACCACATGCACGTTACTACAGTAAACTTGGGACAAGGCGAACCTGTGCAGATTGTGTGCGGCGCTGCCAACGTGGCTGCCGGACAGAAAGTAGTGGTAGCCACACTGGGTACAAAACTATATGATGGCGAAGAATGCTTTACCATCAAGAAATCAAAACTTCGTGGTATTGATTCAGTAGGCATGATTTGCGCCGAAGACGAAATCGGTATCGGAACCAGCCACGATGGTATCATCGTATTGCCGGATGATGCTGTTCCCGGAACTCCTGCCAAGGACTATTATAATATCAAGAGCGACTATGTGCTGGAAGTGGATATTACTCCCAACCATGCAGACGCTTGCTCTCACTATGGCGTAGCCCGCGATTTTTATGCTTACCTCATTCAGAATGGCAAACAGGCCACTTTGACCCGTCCCTCGGTGGATGCTTTCAAGGTAGACAATCACGATCTGGATATTGCCGTCGAAGTAGAGAATACCACCGCATGTCCCCGCTATGCCGGAGTGACCATTAAAGGTGTAACCGTAAAGGAAAGCCCCGAATGGTTGCAAAACAAACTGCGCTTGATCGGGCTGCGTCCTATCAATAATATTGTAGATATTACCAACTATATCCTTCACGCATACGGTCAACCCTTGCACTGCTTTGATGCAGACAAGATTAAAGGTGGCAAGATTGTGGTGAAGACAGTTGCCGAAGGCACTAAGTTCGTTACTTTGGATGAAGTGGAACGTAAATTGTCAGACAAAGACCTGATGATTTGCAATGCCGAAGAACCGATGTGTATTGCCGGTGTATTCGGTGGCTTGGATTCCGGAACAACCGAACAGACTGTAGATGTATTCTTGGAAAGTGCCTACTTCAATCCTACTTGGGTGCGCAAAACAGCCCGCCGTCATGGATTGAATACAGATTCTTCCTTCCGTTTCGAGCGTGGTATTGATCCCAACGGAACGATTTATGCTTTGAAAGAAGCTGCTTTGTTGGTACAGGAATTGGCAGGCGGAACTATTTCATCGGAAATAAAGGACAACTATCCGGAACCGATTGCCCCCTTCACCGTAGAACTGAATTATGAGAAAGCATACTCACTGATCGGAAAGGTAATTCCTGCCGAAACCATAAAGAGCATCGTGACCAGCCTTGAAATGAAGATTGTCAACGAAACTCCGGAAGGTCTCACTTTGCAGGTTCCTCCTTATCGTGTGGATGTGCAACGCGACTGTGATGTGGTAGAAGATATTCTTCGTATCTACGGATATAATAATGTAGAGATTCCTACCACACTGAAATCCAGCCTGACAACCAAAGGCGAGGTAGACCACTCACAGAAACTCCAAAACTTGGTATCAGAGCAATTAGTGGGATGCGGTTTCAATGAAATATTGAACAACTCACTGACTGCCGCCCGGTATTATGACGACTCGGAAACCTATAAGAGTGACAACCTAGTACGTTTGATGAATCCGTTGAGCAATGACCTGAACGTAATGCGCCAAACCTTGTTATTCGGTGGCTTGGAAAGCATTCAGCACAATGCCAACCGCAAGAATGCTGATTTAAAGTTCTTTGAATTTGGTAACTGTTACTTTTATAATGCAGACAAGAAGAATCCGGAGAAGGTTCTTGCTGCCTACTCGGAAGAATATCACATGGGATTGTGGGTAACCGGTAAGCGTGTAAGTAACTCATGGGCGCACCCCGATGAAAACAGCAGTGTTTATGAACTGAAAGCATACGTTCTGAATATCTTCACCCGTTTGGGATTGAACTTCGGTAACGTGGTATTCGGCAACCTGACGAATGATATTTATTCGGTAGCTATCAGCGTACACACCCGTGGCGGCAAGTTGCTGGCTACATTCGGAACCATCAGCAAGAAGATTCAGAAAGCATTCGATATAGACAATGAAGTGTACTATGCGGAAATCAACTGGAACGAATTGATGAAGGCCGTGAAGTCTTCAAAGGTCAACTTCAAGGAACTGTCCAAGTTCCCCGCCGTGAAACGCGACTTGGCCCTGTTGATAGACAAGAACGTACAGTTTGCCGAAATAGAGAAGATTGCTTACGAAACAGAAAAGAAGCTGCTGAAAGAAGTAGAACTGTTTGATGTGTACGAAGGCAAGAACCTGGAAGCAGGCAAGAAAAGCTATGCCGTGAGCTTCCTGTTGCAGGATGAGAGCGCAACGCTGAACGACAAGCAGATTGACAAAATCATGTCTAAGCTGATTGCCAACCTGGAAAGCAAACTGAACGCTAAATTGAGATAACGAATAAAAATAACCATATATAAAAATATAATCCAATGGGAAGAGCATTTGAATATAGAAAAGCTGCAAAATTGAAAAGATGGGGTCACATGGCCAAGACATTTACCAAACTGGGTAAGCAAATTGCTATCGCTGTAAAAGCAGGTGGACCGGAACCGGAAAACAACCCGACTTTGCGTGGTGTTATCGCAACTTGTAAGCGCGAAAACATGCCGAAGGATAACATTGAGCGTGCTATCAAGAATGCAATGGGTAAGGATACCAGCGATTACAAAGGTATGACATACGAAGGATACGGCCCTCACGGAGTAGCTGTGTTCGTTGATACATTGACAGATAACGCTACCCGCACCGTGGCAGATGTTCGTTCCGTATTCAATAAATTTGGCGGAAACATGGGTACAATGGGTTCATTGGCCTTCTTGTTCGACCATAAATGTGTATTTACTTTCAAGAAGAAAGAAGGTATTGATATGGAAGAACTGATTCTCGATTTGATAGACTACAATGTAGAAGATGAATTCGACGAAGATGAAGAAGAAGGTACAATCACTATTTATGGTGACCCCAAGAGCTATGCTGCTATCCAGAAACATTTGGAAGAATGTGGCTTTGAAGAAGTGGGTGGTGATTTTACTTATATCCCCAATGACTTGAAGGATGTAACTCCCGAACAGCGCGAAACTCTGGACAAGATGGTAGAGCGTTTGGAAGAATTTGATGATGTTCAAACGGTTTACACGAACATGAAACCGGCTTCTGAGGAAGAATAAGATGATGAAGACGACTTTTAAAACGCAAGGTACTTGCAGCACCCACATAGAGTTGGAGGTGGAAGATGGCATCATTCAGCAGGTTTTCTTTTGGGGCGGATGCAATGGGAATTTGCAAGGCATCAGCCGGTTGATAAAAGGAATGAAAGTGGATGATGTATTGGATAAACTGGAAGGAGTGAAATGTGGGAATCGTTCTACATCTTGTCCGGACCAGTTGTGCAAGGCATTGCGTGAAATGAAACAATAGCAGTGTGACTGCTTTATTCTAAAAAAAGAAAGAGGTTACCTTATAACAAGGTTTCCTCTTTTTTCTTTTCGAATAAACGCTTTTATTCGTAAGTGTACTGACTTTCACAAGCAAATACTAACTATTAATCTTAAATCTATTACTATGAAAAACACAAAGTATTAACGTCCCTGTGAAGTATATTGTTCACTCATATCCTTACGTACATTCTTTTATTGTGCTTTCTTAACCCTTTGGCTGAATTAATTTCTCCCATTGAGGCTGTCATTGCGCAGCCTCCCCCTTGGAAAGCTACTCTTTCTACACATCTCGTTAACATATCCCGTAGGGGCGGATTGAATCCGCCCGAACCATCGGTCACGACCTTGGGAGTAATGCATAAAGTAAATCGTTTTCGGGCAGATTCAATCTGCCCCTACGGTGAAAGCGTTATGCTATTACCTCTTGCATAACGCCTTAAAATCGCAGTAGGCACACTTCTCTATCGTCTCTGTCTGTGTAAACTGAATATCGGGATTGAATATTTCTTCCAATAAAGCCTGTAATCGTTCACGGAATTCTTCTTCATACTTGCTGAAATCTTCTACCGGCTCTTTTGGTTTCCGCGGTTCACCCATCTGTATCACAGGAGAGTATGTTTCCGTAGCTGCCCTATGGATATAAAGCAGGGAAGGAGCGACCTTCAACGGCTGTTTGCGGCACATGATGGCAGCATACAGGAAAGTTTGGAAAACATAGTTGGAACGCTTCTTGTCCGGAATAAATAAAGATTCGACATTGGGCGGAGTGTCTGCATCGCCTCCCGTCTTGTAGTCCACAATGCGCAGTGTGCCGTCCTTGCTGTCCATGCGGTCTATGATGCCGCCGATACGTGATTTTATGATTCCTTTTGGGGTTTGGATATTAATAGGTTCTTCCACCTCTTCCTCGGAAGCAACGAAGGTGAAAGGGGCATAACGTAAGTCGTTTTGCAGAAGTTGTTTCAGGTATCTCACGATAACGGCGGAATTAATAAGCTGTATGCCGTTGTACTCCGGCTTTTCATCTTGAGGGACATTAAAGAATAGTTCTTTGAATGCCGAGTCTACATAATCCTGTAACTTTACTTCATTACGGAGCAATGTTTCCAAATCTCCTTTATCAATAACCTTGCCATGAACGGTCAAATCCTTATAAATATGCTCGGCAGCCAGATGGAAGATACTTCCGAAGGTGGCAGAATCTATCTCGGCACTGACCTCATTGGGGGCGGATAGCTTGGCTACATATCTATAATAGAATTTAAGCGGACAATCCAAGTAATAATTCAATGCCGAAGGAGAGAACTTGGCATTGCAGTTTGCCCGGAGATCGAATGTGTTTTGCATTTTGCGCATTACGTCCGGCGTCTTTTCTACGATGATGGGAGCTGTGCCTTGCGGAGATTGCCCGGCTTCCAGGTATTCGCGGATAATGGGGTGTGGCCATTCTATAAGGAATTGCAGCATAAAGCGGCTCCATTCTCCCCGGTTCAGCCCGTCGGAACTGGTGTTGTATAGCAAAGTTACTTTCTCGGCGCGTTGCAGTAAGCGATAGAAATAGTAGGCATAGACAGCAATTTTGTGCTCAATGGTGGTCATGCCAAAGGCTTTGCGCAGGTTGTAAGGGATGAAAGAAGAATCTCCTCCCGATTTAGGCAACTGTCCTTCATTCACAGATAACAGGACGAGATGGCGGAAATCAAGATTACGGGTTTCCAAGACTCCCATCACCTGCATACCGATAGCGGGTTCGCCGTGAAAAGGAATGTTGGTGCCTGATAAAACTTTGACCAACAGGCGGCGCAAGGTTTCCGGTTGCACTTGCAATTCACCTTCTTCTATCAGCGTGCGGAAGCGGTTGACCGTGGTATAGGCTTTGAAAAGGGACTCCCGGTAAAGTTGGTTAAAGGCATCCTTTGTGTCTTCGTTTCCGTCTTCGGTGGCAGTGGCCGATTGGTAAATGCCCGCTACTTGTTGCAAGGCTTCGGACAGGCGTATGCACAGGTTCAGGTTGCCGGATAGTGGAGTGAAAAGATGGGTGAGGAACTCATCCTTTCCCAGTTCGCCGGGAAGCGGATAGAAGCGATTGTTCTTGGTCAGCTCTTTTTCCAGCAATTCGGCATTGGAAGTGAGCTGGCGGGTGTAGGGATGTTTCAATAAGGTGATAACCGATTGGAAGGTGTAACGACCGCTATTGAAATTATATCCATGAATGTGCAGTTCCAACAGGGTAGTGAGGAAACTGTACACCGGTGTCTGCGATAGGGGGAAGCCCATGGTGATATTGACGTGCTTCACTTCTTCGGGCAGAGAGTGGAGAACGGGTTGAAGCAAGGCTTCGTTGCACAGCACAATAGCGGTTTCTTTTTCCTGTTCGGTCAGATTCTTTCGTATCCATTCGGGCAGGTAGCGGGCTTGTGCGTTCTCGGTGGAAGAAGCGATGTAATGTATTTCTTTGGGTTGCGACAGGATATTGAATAATTCTGCCGGCAGGGGAGACGGGAAGTCGCGCAGGTTGCGGCGGATAAATTCTCCGGCTTCGTGGGAATCCATATAGAAGGCATCATAATCCCAATAAAAAATGGCTTTCCCTGCATCCTGTAACTTACTGAATAAAGTATGCTCCACTTTATTCAGCACATTAAATCCTACAAATACATAGTTTTCGTATGGAAGCTGCTCTGCGTCCAAATGCTCTATCACATCACGATACAGCATTCCTTCATAAGCTATATTCTGTGCCGATAATGCCTCATGAAATCCTTTGTAGATTTTCCCCAACACATCCCACATGGATATAAACCGTTCCTTCAACGCCGTTCTCCGTTCAATAGAGAAATTCTGGAAGAATTGCTGAATCGCTTCTTCCTGTTCCGTATCTATAAAGGTATAATCATCCATAATGTTGCGGAGGTCTTGCAGATTGGTAAATAACTTTTCCGTATCTACCTGATTCTTGTCCGCATCATCAAAGTCACTGATCAGCATTTCCCCCCAGAAGTAAAAATCATCCAGTGTTTCCTTGCTCTGAGTCTCCCGGCGGAATATCTTGTAAAGTTCGCACACCAGCTTTACCGGGTCGCCCACTTCCCAATGGGAGAGGCTGCGAAACAATTCGCTGATGCTGAGATAGGCAGGCGACCAAATGGGACTTCCTGCCTCTTTTGCCAAGTATTCATTAAAGAAAAGTCCGGCACGTTTATTGGGGAATACCACGGCGGTATGCGCCAGGTTGCCGTCAGTACGTTTATATAAGTCGGCTGCTACCAGTTTCAAAAAGCTTTCCATTATTTTATCTCCTCCAGTTCGTTATTAAATACATACCACAAGTATCCGCGGATATTCTGATACCCCATACTTGCCAATAACTCCATGTACTGGCGTACCTGCTTGTTATAAGCTGTCCGTTTCTTTCCGAATTTGAAATCTACCACAATCACCTCTCCATTCTTCATCATCACACGGTCCGGGCGGCGGGTTTGCAGTTCTCCATCCTCCTGATAGATGATGGCGCACTCATTATACAGCTCCCAACTGCCCGAATACCATTCCTTGACTAACGGATGTTTCAGCGCCCATTCGGTGAGTTTGCGCAACTGTTCTTCTTGTTTGCCGGATTCTATGATGCCTTCAAATCGCAGACGCTCGATAGCGGAAGGAATATCGGCTTGTGTGCGGATAACAGAGAACAGGTTGTGCAATAATTGCCCTTGGCGAATGTATTTCTCTCCGGTTTCTTCCTCTCCACGGATAAATTCGGCGGAACGGTTGGATTGCTTGAATTCTATGTTTGTCTCCAGCGTTTCCAGATGGACGGGGAGGCGTTGGGGGAGGGTGAGTAGTTTGTTGGCGGATGCACTTTGTGCCTTTTCTTTAGAAGAAAGGTATAGTTCGCCGCCTTCGTAGATGATGTCCTCGTTGTCTTTATCCTCGTCTTTAGCCGTAACAAATGTTATGTTCTCCATTGCCTGCGACAATAACTCAGATACCGTCCCTTTCTGCCCGGCTTTCCCCCAGATTATCAGATTCTTTTTGGCACGGGTAAACGCCACATAAAGCAAGTTGAGATTATCTACCCACAGTTGCAGGCGTTCATTCAGGAAATCATCCCTGTAAATGGATTGCTGCATGGCGGTAGAATAATTAATGGGCACAATGTCAAGATGATTAAACGGTGCATGCTGCGGCGCACACCACACCAAATGATTATAGGTTTCATTCTCCATCTTCCAATCACAGAAGGGGAGAAGTACCGTATGAAATTCCAATCCCTTGGATTTATGTATGGAAAGAATACGTATTCCCTCCACTTCTCCCGAAGGAATGGTCTTGCTGCATAACTTTTCTTCCCAGTACGCGATAAAGGCGGATAACTCCGAAGAATTGCTTTGCAAATATTCCGTTACCGCATCAAAGAATGCACACAGGTAAGCATCCTGCTGCTCAATGCGCGACATTTGGAATATTCCAAAGAGTTTTTCCATCAACTCATACAGAGGCATCAGCCGCAACGTGTCTATCTGCTCCGTAAAGGCGGGCGGCAGATAATCATTTATCTCATTCAGTAACAGGGTATTCAGATCTATTCCTTTATGCAGGACCTCATTCTGATAAGCCGCCGCCAGTTGCGCTTTCGCTATCCGGTTCTCCGGCTCGGAGAGGTAGCGAAGCCCATCCAGTATCATGCAGACAGCCAGTGAAGCATCCAGCCGGAAGGCCTCATCGGATACAATCTTATAAGGAGTATTCTTGTCAAAGTAGTCGGCTATCAGCGGGATGCTTTTGTTCTTGCGCACCAAGATGGAGATGTCTTTCAACTGCACGCCTCGCGCTACCAATGCTTGTGCTTCCCGGGCAAGCTGCTGTAACGTATCTTCTACATAGGTGGCATCTTCTTTGTCCGAAAGGAAAGTTACCTTTACATACCCCTTTCCCGGATCTTTGTCCGGTTCCTGACAGACGTCACTGTATGCTTCTTGCAATTCTTCACATTCTTTTCCCTGTTCTTCTTTATAAATAGTATTCAGAACATGGCAGGCGGCGGTAAATACTTCATTGTTGAATTGAATGATATTTGCGGCGCTTCTGCGGTTGGTGGTAAGGGTCTTCACTTGGATGGGGAAAGCCTCTATATTGGTTTTCAGTCCGTTCAGTATGCCCCAGTCTCCGTTTCGCCAGCGATAGATGGATTGCTTCACGTCACCCACTATCAGACTGTCCGCCCCTTGTGAGAGTCCTTCCAACAGCAGCAAACGGAAATTGTCCCATTGCATTCGCGAGGTATCTTGAAACTCATCAATCATTACATTGCGGATGGTTGTGCCTATCTTTTCAAATACAAAAGATGAGTCTCCGTCCCGCACCAGATTATGCAATAGTGCGTTGGTATCCGAGAGCAGGAAACGATTGTTTTCGTGATTCAGTTCGCGCACTTCCTCGTCTATATTCGCCAGTAGGCGGACATTGTTTACATGCCGCAGGGAAAGCTGGCAGGAGTTGACCAGCATATTGTTCTTTCTTCTGAATTCTTCCGATTGGTTCAGCAAGGGGATGAGTTCCCGCTCTGCCAGTGCCATAATAGCACTCCGGGCAGGGGAAGTTTTCTTTACCCATTCGTCGGGGCAGTCAAGGCATTTCTCTACGGTGGCGTTGCGGATGCCATCGTCCAGTTTGCCGGACAGCAGTTTGTTGAAGTAGCTGGCTATGCCTCTGGAACCGTTCTTCAGGTCTTCCACTTGCACTCCGTTGCTTTCCAGTACTCCGAAGAACTGATCGGCAAAGCCTTTCATTTGTTCCAATGCTTCCTCTTCGATGGCTTGCAGGGCTTTGCGATAGTTTTTGATGCAATCTTTGTCTTGCAGTTTCTGACGCAGTCCGTTTCCTTTTTCTATATATCCTTCATCGAAGATGTTGCGTCCGAAGTTCTTTATTTCGCCCGATACGTTCCAGCGTTTATCATCGGCAATGCGTTCTTCGATGTACTCCAACAGCCAATACAGGACGGGAGATCTGCGATCCAGTTTCTCTATCATGGAATCTACTGCGTCGCTCAGTACCTCCATGTTGTTGAGTTCGATGTTCAGATTGGCGCCCAGTTCCAGTTCGCGTGCCAGGTTGCGCATGACGGACTGGAAGAAGGAGTCGATTGTTTCTACCCGGAAGCGGCTGTAATCATGTATCATGTGGTGCAATGCCGTGCCGGCTGATTCCCTTATCTTGTCTTCGGGCAGTTGCAATTCGGTCATTACTTTCTGCAAGTAAGGTTCAGAATCTTTATCTTTTATCCAAATGCCGTATAGCTGGCTCAAGATGCGTTCTTTCATCTCGGTCGTTGCCTTATTGGTGAAGGTTACTGCCAGGATATTGCGATATGCCCGTGGGTTCTGTATCAGCAGCTTTATGTATTCTACTGCCAGTGTGAAGGTCTTTCCCGATCCGGCAGAGGCTTTATAGACTAATAGTTCAGGAGAATGATTCATATATTATGCCTTATATTAATTCCTTTTCTTCGGTAGGAGATACCTCTTTTCTCTATTCGTATTTGCTTAGCCACGGCTGTGATTAACCTTAGTCACGGTTGTGACTCACGTTAATCACACCTGTGAATAGGCTTAATCACGGCCGTGGCTAAGCAAACTTGTCAGTTCGTGAATGGATGTTTGAACCTGACAAATCCTCTTTATTGATGGATGATCATAGCAGAACGGGCAGGCACTGTCATTTCAGCCCCCATAACTTGTCCCATGCCACTAAGGTTGATCTTTCCATCTTTGCAAACTACCGTGTATTTGCCCGATGGAATAGCCAATTTGGCAGGTTCCGTGCGGCTATTAAAAGCTACAATAATATTCTTCCAGGAATCACCGTTCGCATTGTCCTTCAGAATAAATGCAACCACATTCTCACCATCCACCGGCAGAAACTCCAACTGACTGCGCACCATATCTGCGTCTCCCATATGGAAAGCGGGATGCGATTTGCGCATTACAATCAAGCTCTTTACATATTCAAAGACATCTTTATGCGCCGTCTTGTTCTTCCAGTCTATCGTGTTAATGCTGTCGGGACTATTGTATGAGTTATGAACTCCTTTCTTGTCACGCATCACTTCATCACCCGCAAAGATAAACGGAACGCCTTGCGAGGTAAAGACAAACGTTTCCGCCAACTTCTGCAAAGCAGCCCATTCTTCAATGGAAGCCCCCGGCATTGTTGCCTTCAGCCGATCTGCCAGGCACATATCATCATGGCAACTTACATAGCTGATCATCTGTGTGGGTTGCAATGCCCACGGCTTTTTGCTATAATTCACAGAATCACTAACCACCTGAGGGTGTTCAATGGCTCCCACGATACCGAACTTAATGCTCATCTCGTGTCCCGGATCGCCTACCAAAAAGGCTCCTTTGGTATCATCATTCCATCCACCGCGCAGGGCGTCACGCATTTCGTCCGAGAAGGCGGCAATGCGAGGCATCTTGTCTACATTGGCCTTCATTGCCAGTTTATCCTCCTCCAGCTGTGGCGAACTGGCTGCCCATCCTTCGCCATATATAAAAATAGAAGGGTCTATCTGATCGACGGCAGCACGGATTTCATTCATCGTTTCAATATCGTGGATGCCCATGAGGTCGAAACGGAAACCGTCTATGTGGTATTCGTTGATCCAATAGAGGATGGATTCTATCATATATTTGCGCATCATGGCACGGTCGCTTGCCGTTTCGTTTCCGCATCCCGAACCGTTTGCCAACTGGCCATCTTCCGTCTGGCGATAGAAGTAACCGGGAACGGTACGTTCGAAATTACTTTCTTCCGTATTGAACGTATGATTATAGACTACATCCAGCACCACTCTGATTCCGGCTTTATGCAGGGCCTGCACCATTTGTTTGAATTCCTTGATGCGAACATCGGGCTTATAAGGATCTGTGGAGTAGGAGCCATCCGGCACATTATAGTTTTGCGGGTCATAGCCCCAGTTATACTGAGGTCTGTCCAGTTTGGTTTCATCAACGGAAGCATAATCATAGGAGGGGAGGATGTGCACATGGGTGACACCCAGTTCCTTCAGATGATCAATGCCGGTTTTCTCTCCCAACGAACTGGTAGTTCCCTGCTCGGTCAACGCCAGGAATTTTCCTTTATTCTGAATGCCCGAAATGGAATCCAGAGAGAAATCGCGATGATGCATCTCATATACTATAATGTCTGCATAATTCTTTAAAGGAGGACGCACATCACTTTCCCAACCTTCCGGATCTGTGGAGCGTAAGTCTATCACTGCCGCACGTTTGCCGTTCACGCCTACGGCTTTTGCCATAATGCCCGGAGTATCGCCCAGCCACTTGCCGTTTACTTTGACATTGAAGGTATAAAACTTGCCTTTCAGGTCTTCCTTTACCGATAGGTTCCATGTGCCGTCCTTTCCCATTTCCATAGGAAAAGTCTGATAGGCGGAACCTTCTTCGCCGGAATCAAACAAAAGGACGCGAACTTCCTCTGCTGTGGGAGACCAAAGCGAGAATTTTGTTTCGACCGGAGAGTATTCCATCTCTGTCAACTGCCCTTCGCGGACAGGATACTCATCAAACGAAGCATATTCTTTTTTCACTGACTGGCAGCTTATGGTTGTTGATACAATGGATGCCCAAATAACGTGCTTTACATTCATGGCTTTATTTCTTTATTTTATTGGGATTTTTATTTATAAAATCTTTCCAACTGGAATATTCTTTGGCTATGGCCGGTTTGCCCATCTGTAAATAGTGGCAATATGCAGCTGCCAGTCCATCGGTTGCGTCCATAAAGGGAAGCATCTCGCTTTCGGGAATGTGCAGCATGCGTTTCAGCATATCCGCTACCTGCTCCTTACTGGCCTGGCCATTGCCGGTTATCGCCATCTTTATTTTCAACGGGGCATATTCCGTGATAGGGATGTCCCGACTCAAAGCTGCTGCCATTGCCACTCCCTGTGCGCGTCCCAGTTTCAGCATGGACTGCACATTCTTACCAAAGAAAGGAGCTTCAATGGCCAGTTCGTCCGGCAGATAGGCTTCAATAATACCGATTACCCGTTCAAAGATGCGGCGTAATTTCAGGTAGTGATCTCCATATTTACGCAAATCAATGACGCCCATGGTTATCACTTCCGGTTTTGTGCCTACTATCTTCAGCAAACCATATCCCATAATCGTAGTTCCGGGGTCAATGCCCAGGATTATTTTTTCCTTTACCGGTTGAATCACTTGATTACCTCCATCAACGTCGGGAAACCTACTATTTTATCTTTAAAGATTTTCATCATTTCTTCATTCAGCTTCATGCCTTGCTGGGTATGCCAGCGGTGCAATGTGGCAGAGTCTTCCACTTCCCATTGCAATGAGAAACATTCTGTGTCCTGCTCCTTATGACTGAGGATTTGGGTAAGACGCGGATTATGCAATAGCCCCAGGTTCTCCACTTCGGGAATATAGGATTCACTGAGCCAGATGACGAAATTACGTGCATCATCTATTCCTATTTGGTAAGTTGTATTATAGATTAACATAACTATTATTTTTAAATAAAAAAGGCCTGCTTTGCAGACCTTAGATTTTTTCATTAAATGATAGGTGGAGCATGCGAGACTCGAACTCGCCACCTTTAGACTGCCAGTCTAACGCTCTAGCCAGATGAGCTAATGCCCCGAAAAGTGGTAACGGTGCAAAGATACACAGAAAATTAATACTACAAAGAGGTTAGACAACTTTTTTTGCAAAAATAAAGGAAAAGAACAGTCTTTTCTTTCTTCTACCCTCTTTTTAAGCCTCCTTTATCTCCTTAACCCACACTTCCTCCTTGCTTTCCTTGCATATAACAGAAATCGTTCCGCCTACAAACTCTTTCACGTAACCTTTTCTTTCCGCCAACATATCTTCAGCCATTCTTATGGCCTTTTCCTTGCTTTTTATAGAGAACCCCTTATTAGCTGAATCATGTTCATCTTTAAAATAAATATCATAAGTTTCCATTGTATCATCTTTTTGATTCCGGGTGGCAAAGATAGAACGTACAAAGATTATGCACAAGAGATTTGCCGAATATTTTTCCACTATCTGCCGGCAAGCAAACAAAAGCCATGACTAAACTGTTCTAACACCCATATTAAAACATGGAAAGAATGATGAGAACAAGATCCTATTATATATTTATCCTTGCATGGATGTTGGCAACCATTGCATCGGCCGTCTCACCTGCTGCCTTCAGCGCAGCCCTAAAAAAGATGTATCCGCAAGCCAGGGAAGTGGCCTGGGACCAACAGGGGAATTACTATGTAGCCACATTTACTTTAAACGGCTTTGAAAAGAAAGTATGGATGAATGCCAATGCCCAATGGGTGATGACAAATACCGATTTACAAACAGCCGACCAGCTCACCCCCAGCGTCTACAATGACTTTACCCTCAGTCAATACTCCACATGGACTGTAAGTGATGTCAACTTGATGGCATTTCCTAAACGTGCCCCGCTTTATATCATTACCGTAAACCAAGATAATTCCGTAAGCACCTATCAATTATTCTATGCATTGGACGGAAGATTGCTGCAAACACGGAATGTCAGCTATATCAGTCCTGCACTATCGCCCGAAGTCTTCGATTTTCAGTAGGGCGATATAAAACATTCCTTATCCTCTATTTGTTATTCATACATACTAAAACGAATATCATCATGACTGAACAGATAACCAATATTCCCGACAAAGGGAACAAGAAAAGAGTAGTCATCGTAGGAGGAGGATTTGGAGGATTAAAGATTGCACGCAAACTGAAAGGGCAACACTACCAAATGGTGCTGCTGGACAAGAATAATTATCATCTCTTTCAACCCTTGCTTTACCAAGTGGCAACTTCGGGCATTGAGCCGAGTGCCATCTCTTTCCCATTCCGAAAAATATTCAAAGGATATAAGGATTTCCATATCCGTATCTGCGAAGTGCAGCAAGTACACCCGGAAAGTAAGATGATAACAACATCCATCGGCACATTGGAGTATGATTACTTGATCATTGCCACCGGATGTTATACAAATTACTTTGGCAACAACCAGATGGCAAAGCACACTATGTCCCTTAAAACCACTGCCGAAGCCCTTCATAACCGTAACCAAGTATTGGAAAGCTTTGAGAAAGCATTGAACACCGGCGATATGAAGGAACGCCGGCAACTAATGACTTTCGTCATTGTGGGGGGAGGCGCTACCGGCATAGAACTATCAGGCGCTTTGGCTGAAATGCGTAAATACATTCTTCCCCACGATTACCCGGATTTGGATATCAGCATGATGAGAATTATACTGGTAGATGGCGGCTCACGCCTGCTATCCGCTTTTTCCGAGCAATCATCAGAGGAAGTAAAGAAATACCTTACCCGCCTGGGAGTAGAGATGCGCCTGAATCAACAAGTAAAAAGTTACGAAGACAATATCTTAGGACTAAGTGACGGCAGTACCCTGGAATCATCCAATGTCTATTGGGTAGCCGGAGTAAGGGCAAACAGCTTGTCCGGATTCCCGGCAGAGTGCTATGGTCCCGGCAACCGTCTGAAAGTAAATGTATATAATCAGGTAGAAGGTTTCAACACTATTTTTGCCATAGGCGATACCGCACTGATGATGTCCGATGAGTATCCCAAAGGACATCCCCAGGTAGTCCAGCCCGCCATTCAGCAAGCTATGAACCTGGTGAAGAACCTGAAAAACATAGAGAACAAGCGCCCGCTGACTGCCTTTAAATACCATAACAAAGGCTCTATGGCAACCATCGGACGAAACAATGCCGTAGTAGAATTACAAAAAATCCGTTTCGGAGGCTTTCCTGCATGGGCAGTATGGCTGTTCATCCACTTAATGAGTATCGTTGGAGTAAAAAACAGGTTGTTCATCTTTATAGATTGGATGTGGAGTTACTTCAGCTACGATCCTTCCTTGCGTCTGATTATAAAGGCGAAACCTACTTTAAGTGAGTAAGATACATAATTTCCCGGACTGTTTTAATGACCGTCTAAACCTTGCAAGGAAGAACTCAGAAGCGTTAATTTAATGTAAAAGACTGTTTCATCTTCCTTTGCCCTAACCTCGTTTTAGTACTTTTGCGCGCATTCATTGATTAAATGTGCAAAAGTAATCATGGAACTAGAACAGAGTTTTATTGCTCTAATAGAGCAAAGCATAAAAACAAATTGGTACTCAAACGCCCTTACAGACTATAAAGGAGCTACGCTGCAATATAGAGATGTAGCCCGTAAAATAGAGAAAATACATATCTTGCTGGAAAATGCCGGCATCCAAAAAGGAGATAAGATAGCCATTTGCGGACGCAACAGTGCCCACTGGACGGTTACATTCCTAGGCGTTATCACTTACGGTGGTGTGGTTGTACCCATCTTGCATGAATTTAAGGCAGATCAGGTGCATAATATCGTGAACCATTCCGAGGCACGCCTTTTATTCGTAGGCGACCAGATATGGGAGAACCTGAACGAAATGGCAATGCCTCATTTGGAAGGTATCGTAGAGTTGAAAGACTTCGGAGTACCGGTTTCCCGTTCGGAGAAGTTGACTTATGCCCGCGAACATCTGAATGAAATATTCGGTCATAAGTATCCTTGCCGTTTTCGTCCTGATGATATTTCTTACGAGGAAGAAAAATCAGAAGACCTTGCCATCATAAACTATACTTCCGGCACTACCGGGTACTCTAAAGGCGTGATGTTGCCCTATCGCAGCATTCTTTCCAATGTACTTTATTGCAAAGAAAAGATTGGATTGAAAACCGGAGACAGAGTTGTATCCATGCTGCCTTTGGGGCATGTATTCGGCATGACATTCGATTTTCTATATGGCTTTACGGCCGGGGCGCATCTTTGGTTCCTTACCCGTATGCCTTCGCCCAAGATTATTGCAGAATCTTTTGCAGAAATCCGTCCGCGCGTCATATCCTGCGTGCCACTCATTGTGGAGAAGATTTTCAAGAAGAATATTCTGCCTAAGGTGGACAATAAACTGGGAAAACTATTGTTGCATGTACCTATTATCAGTGATAAAATAAAAGAACTGATCAAGCAGAAAGCGATGGAGGTGTTTGGTGGCAACTTTATCGAAATCATTATTGGCGGTGCTCCCTTCAATGCAGAGGTAGAGGCATTTCTGAAGATGATAGACTTCCCTTACACCATAGCTTATGGCATGACGGAATGCGGACCCATCATCTGCCACAGCCATTGGACGGAACTGAAACTGGCATCGTGTGGAAAGGTGGCGGCACGTATGGAAGCGAAAGTATTATCGGATGATCCTGCCGTTGTTGCCGGAGAATTGATTTGTCGCGGAGCCAACTTGATGTTGGGCTATTATAAGAATGAAGAAGCAACCCATCAGGTTATTGACCCGGAAGGCTGGCTTCATACCGGAGATATGGCTACCATAGACGATGAGGGAAACATTTACATCAAAGGGCGTTGCAAGAATCTGTTGCTCACGTCATCGGGGCAAAACATATATCCGGAGGAGATAGAATCCAAGTTGAATAATATGCCTTATGTATCAGAGTCATTGGTTATTCTGCAACAAGATAAACTGGTTGCCTTAATTTATCCGGATTCTGATGATGCATTTGCACATGGCTTACATCAGTCGGATATTGAGCAAGCTATGGAGGAGAATCGCATAGAGTTGAACAGGCAACTGCCTGCTTACTCTCAGATTGCCCGGTTCAAACTATATCCCGAAGAATTCGAGAAGACGGCAAAGAAAAGTATTAAGCGTTTTCTGTATCAAGATATAAAGGGATAAATGCTTGTGGGTGTATGGCAAAACTAGATTTTGCTATCATTTTGCTGTAGGGGCGGGGTTTGCCCGCCCGAAAATAGTTCGCCTTGTGTATTCGGGCAGGCAAACCCTGCCCCTACAGCAAAATGATTTGATAGTTACTTTAGAGTTTTGACACGCCGTCTGACCTCTCTGCCTGGCTTTGGTCATCCACCGCCTCTTGCTCATTTAAATGAGCACTCATATAGTCTTTTGGCGACGTTCCATAGAATTCCTTAAATGAATTAGAGAAATGCGACGGATTTGTGAATCCGGTAGCATATGCCACTTCCGAAATGGTAAGTTTCTTCTCCTGCAATAAAGTTGCCGCCTGTTTCAAGCGGATACTCTTTATAAAATCTCGTGCCGATAAATTCGTTAACTCTTTCAGCTTACGATGAATGTGCACACGGCTCAGCCCCACACTGCCGGCCAGTGTTTCCACATTCAGTGAAGGATCGGCTATATTCTCATTGATCACCTTCATTATCTTATTCATCAAGATTTCGTCAGATGATTTAAGATTGATTTTCTGTATCTTGTCCTCCTGTTGCTGGGCACCGCTGAATTTACTTTTCAGTAGTTTGCGGTTGGCTATCAAATTGGCTATGGTACTTTTCAGCAACTCCGTATTAAACGGCTTTATCATATACGCATCGGCTCCAATCTCCATACCCTCCATTTTATCCTCGGGTTTTGATTTGGCAGTCAGCAGTATGATCGGTACATGGTTCACATTCACGTTCTGCTTCACTTTCCGGCACAGGGTGATTCCATCCATTTCGGGCATCATAATGTCACTGATTACTAAGTCCGGGGTGTTAGTCAATATAATGTCATAGGCTTCCTTACCATTCTTGCAAGTCGTGATTTTATATTCGCCGGATAATTCATCACTCAGATAACTGCGGATTTCTTCTTCATCTTCCACTATTAACAGGCGCATATTTGTTTTTGCCCTGACGCCTTTCTTGGTTTCTTCTTCCTCTGCCAGGGCTATTTCCTCGGACAATTCTTGTTGCTCTTTGGCCATAATGGCACGTTTCCGGACGGTATCAGTATCCGGATTTTCCAATTCACTGTCAAGCAAATGCGCACTTCCCAGCGGGATACGGATCGTAAACCGGCTACCCGGTCCGTCTTCCCTGTTTTCCGCCAGAATGATACCATGATGCAACCTTACCAATGAACGGGAGAGATGCAGCCCGATTCCTGTACCGAAGTTGGAATTAGTCACATCATTGTCTATCTGATAGAAACGCTCAAAGATACGTTCTATCTTTTCCCTGTCTATACCGATGCCGCTATCTGTAACAGTTATCTCAAAATAATTCTTCAATGCATCCTTATACCCGTTATTGTGTCCGGTAGAGAGCTTTACATGAATCTCCCCATGTTCCGGAGTATATTTAAAAGCATTGGATAGAATATTCATCAGTATCTTGTCAAAGTTATTAAGGTCTACCCATACTTTCAGTTGAGGCTCGGTATGTTCAAAGGTGAAACGTATATCTTTCTTACGTGCCATGTATTCAAATGTAAGCATCAAATCGTTGATGAAACCCACCATATCCGTTTCCCTGAATTTCATGAACATCTGTCCTTTGTCCAGTTTACGAATATCCATCAGTTGGTTTATCAGCCGGAGGATGCGTTGTGCATTCCGATATATCATCAGATAGGTTTTATGTACTTCGCTGTCTTTGCCTTCTGCCAGTAGCTTTTCCAAAGGATTGATGATCAGAGTCATCGGGGTACGTATTTCATGCGAGATATTGATAAAGAATTGCAGCTTTGCCTCATTAATCATCTCCATTTGCTCACGTTGCATCAGCTCGCGGCGGTGGCGGATGCGTGCCATTACATAGTTCATTATCCCTAATATCAACAATACTCCCAAGGCTGCATAAATAATGTATGCCCACCATGACTGATACCAAGGAGGTGTAATTACAATCTTGATGGTGTGCGTATGGGTAGGGTGGTTGCCATAATTGGATGCACGTACTTCAAAAGTATATTTGCCGTGGGGAAGGTTATTATACGTCACTCTGTTCACTCCCGGTTCGGTATTGAGCCATTGCTCGCTCAGTTCCTTTATTCTGTATTGGTAAACAATCCGTTCCGGATTATCATACTTCAAAGTGGAAAAGACGATACTGAACGTATTGTCTTTGTAAGAAAGCCTATATAGATCGGCATCCGGCACGGACGTTGAGATTATAGAGTTTCCATCAGAAAGGCTTTTCTTGTTAATCGGGTGATTGAATACATAGAAATCGGTGATGGATAATTCTACCTTTTGGTTATGCTCTACAATATCCTTCGGGTTGAAACAAGTCACTCCATAAATCCCTCCGAAGTAAATTTTTCCTTTTTCGTCCTTATAGAAGGCTCCGTGTGTAAACTCATTCCCTTGCAGTCCGTCACCGGCATAATAGTTGATGAAGCGCTTTTCCTTCGTGTCATATTTGCTGATACCCATATAGGTACTCATCCATATATTGTGATCCTCGTCTTCACACAGTCCGCAGATTACGTTATTAGACAGCCCGTCGGCAGTGGTATAGTGATATGTCTGTTCTGTTTTCTTATCATAATAATACAGGCCGTCCGAGGTTCCCGCCCATATATTGCCCGTATAGTCTTCCAGCAGTGAGTAACCTATGCAACCCGGAAACAGGTTATTGCTTTGCTGGTAATTCACAAAACTTTCTGTCTTGGGATTATAACAACTGATCCCTTTATAATGCGCCAGCCATATCAACCCCTCGCTGTCACAAAGCACATGATTGATCCAGTCATTGAAAATAGCATCCTGCTGTGCGTCTGCGCTATTCTTTTGGGACGATTCGTAACGCTTTACTTCCTTTGTATTCAGATCATAACTATAAAGTCCCGAACCCAGGGTCGCTATATAGAGTGTGGAATGCTTGTCTTCTGTGATACAATAAATCTTTTCATTGATAAACTCCGGCAGATACTTGCATTCTCCGGTTTTTCTATCCATCAATGCCAGCCCGGAGGTATAAGAACCCAGCCAGAAATTATGCCGTGAATCTTCAAACATACACAGTATGGTGTTAGAGATTGCACCGGCATCTTTCTTCGGTTGATAGTGGTGTATCCGTTTGCCGGATTCATCCAGTTCATAGATTCCTTCATTGTCCCCGCTAATCCACAGGTGATGGTTGCTATCTTTATAGACAGCCATTACACACCCTGTCCCGATGGGATTATAGTGGATGGACTTGTGTCCATAGTATTGGAACATATTGCCCTGTCTCGGCATAAATACCACTCCCTTTTGAAACAATCCTAACCAGATGTTATGATCCCTGTCCTGCAATATATAATGTACTTTTCCTTCCGAGAAATCAAAAGGGGCGGAGTTGATATAATAATCATCAATGCTCCGCGTTTCCTCATTATATATCTTCAATCCCTGTCCGTCTGTTCCGGCATATAGTTTATCGCCTATTATTGCCAGATGTTTTACCAGTAGCTTGCTCTCCCCCTTGTAGGGGATGGCAGAAAACTTCTTGCTTTCTCGGTCATACCGGTTTATCCCTTGGGTAAGGGTTCCCACAAAGATATTCCCGTTTTTATCTTCCAGAATAGAGGATACTTTATTGCCGCTTATTTCCGGATACTTAAAGCTCATGGACCGGTTTGTATCGGGATTATAGCATACCACTCCCTGATTCTCCGTCCCAATCCATAAGTTATGCCCGGAATCCTCATAGATGCAACTTATATAATTGCTGCTGAGTTGTTTATTGATATCATCAGTATCATTTGCCTGCATCTCTTTTTCGTCCAATGTAAAGATGCCATGTCCCGCTGTTGCTATCAATATTTTATTATTGCTCAGCTCTAAGGTTTGTACCACATGGGGAAACACTTGTTTTCCTTCCCTCAGTATCTTGATTTCCCGAAAATCATCCGTACCGCGGTCATACCTCATAAGTCCGTTGATGTAACCTATCCAGAAACGCTCCTTGCTATCCTCAAAGAGAGAGCGCACATAGTTGTTCTTTAGCGAGCAACTGTCACCCTCTATATGTTTATAGACGGAGAAGCGGGTACCGTCAAATTTATTGAGCCCATACTCCGTGGCAATCCATATAAATCCCTTCCGGTCTTGGTATAATTGGTTAATCAAACTGCTGGATAATCCGTTGTCCGTGGAGAAGTATCGCCCGGTTTGGGCAACAGTCAACAGGGGAATGCAAAGCAGTATGCAAAATAATATAAAATTTCTTCCTGGTGTTTTCATAGATATTTTGAACTATAATGTGGCAAAGATAGAGTTTTTTTATAGGGAGGCATACCGGGAAACAATAAAAAGATTCAAAAACGATAGGATGAAATGAAAAAGTATGTAGATTTGCATAAATGTATCCGTTTGACGGATTTTAAAAAAAGTAATACAAATATGGAAAAGACATGGAGATGGTTTGGGAAGAAAGATAAAATAACGCTTCCCATGCTGAGACAAATAGGAGTGGAGGGCATCGTAACCGCCCTGCACGAAGTTCCCAACGGTGAGATATGGACGCTGGATGCTATTAACAGCCTGAAAGACTATATTGCATCCTATAACCTCCGTTGGTCTGTAGTAGAAAGCCTTCCGGTAAGCGAAGCTATCAAATACGCCGGTGCGGAACGCGACAAACTGATAGAAAACTATAAAATAAGTCTTGCCAACCTGGGCAAAGCGGGCATCAAGACGGTGTGTTATAATTTTATGCCTGTCATTGACTGGATACGCACAGATCTGGAACATCCCTGGGAAGACGGAACCAGCTCTTTGTTCTTCGATAAAATCCGTTTCGCCTATTTTGATTGTATGATCCTGCAACGCGAAGGAGCAGAGAAAGATTACACTGCAACCGAAATGCAGCAGGTGCGCGAACTGGACAAAACGATAACCGAAGCCGAAAAGGATGAACTGGTAGATACCATTATCGTAAAGACACAAGGATTTGTGAACGGCAATATAAAGGAAGGAGATCAGAATCCGGTTGCCATCTTCCGCCGTCTGCTGGATTTATACAAGGGCATTGACCGCGATGCATTGCGCGAGAATCTGCGTTATTTCCTTGCAGCCATTATGCCGGTCTGTGATGAATACGGCATCAATATGTGCATCCACCCCGATGATCCTCCTTTCCAGGTTCTGGGTTTGCCGCGTATTGTCACCGGTGAAGAAGACATTGCCTGGTTCCTCCATGCAGTAGACAATCCGCATAACGGACTTACCTTCTGCGCCGGTTCACTCAGTGCCGGATTACACAATAATGTACCCGCCTTGGCACGTATGTTTGCCCATCGCACCCATTTCGTACATCTGCGCAGCACCAATGCTTTTCCTAACGGCAATTTTATTGAAGCATCCCATTTGGGGGGGCGTGCCCACGTCATAGAACTGATCCGTATCTTTGAAAAAGAACGTCCGGGTGTACCTATGCGTGTGGATCATGGCCGCATGATGCTGGATGATGCCGACAAGGGTTACAACCCGGGATATTCATTTCATGGCCGCATGATGGCATTGGCCCAGATAGAAGGTATGATGGCGGTTATCAACGAAGAATCAAAACTTAAATCCTAAGTTGACGTACATACTCACTTTATTGGCACGGTTTGCATAGTTCAGTGAGGCCTCCAATGGTCCGAACATACTATCCAAACCGTAGCCTACACCACAACCAAACATGGTGTCTTCCTCTAATAAGTATCTCAGTTTTCCGGCACTTAGCGCATAGTTGCCCGTCACGGTCAGGTAGTGCACGCTTCCCATTCGCTGGCGGAATTTCATGCTGCCTATCAGTAGTGCATTTCTCATCAGTTCCACATTATTAATTCCAACAAAGGGCAACTGTTGTAACAGGAAGCGTCCGGGAATATCACCTCCCATAGCATTGAGCTTGGAATATGGAATACCCTTGCCTATCAGGAAACGTCCATACACGGCGGGCAATATGGAGAAACGCCGGGTTACCGGAATCACTCCTTCACAGTGCCCTTTTATGGCAGAGAAAGGCGCATGTTCGTCATATGCCGCAAAGTTATCGGTATATAGCGAGTAAGATGCCTGGGCAGATAATCCCTTGGACGGGAAATAGGCCTTGTCAAAGGTTTCATACTGCATTTGGGCAAAATAAGTAAAGAAATGCTCCGTACCTACATCAAAGCGCTGGTTTTCCTCCTGATACAGGAATTTGTCATAATCATATAGTTCATAGCGCAGTCCCAGTGCAAAGCGTATATTCTTGTACCACACGTCCGAGAATGAAAACTCTCCCAGGTGATAGCGGAAGGTGGAATTATGGGTGCGGTCGCCATAATGATAGAAGTTCACATCATTGTATTGGAACATGTAGGACAGTCCGATATTCTTTAGCGGAGCCGGTTCAAAGCCATAATCTATGCGGGCGGCATAGCGTTTCCCCAGTCGTCCCGTCACTGACAGGGTTGTGGGTACTTTTCCCCGGAAGTTACTGGTGACATTGATCAACAGGCTGGCAGTTTCTTCCGAGTCGAAACGGATGCCCACATTCAGCTTGTTTTCATACTTCTTACTCAATAGGAAATGCAGGTTATAGCCGCCTCCGGGAGCTTCCGGTAGGTTATAAGTTGCATTGGAATATTCCAGGTTAGAGCATAATATGGCGGTAGCCTGCTCTATGCGGCGTATGCTGATTTCCGAATCTTCTTTCAGGTCACAGCGTTTCAGCAACCATTTCTTGTCATCTTCATCCAACCCGTCAAAGGTGATTTCCTTTATATATACTTTACGGTCCGGAGCATAGGGGTAGGGGGGGACAGGTTTCGGCATATAGGTACTGTCCAGTCCCAATTCCTGTTTCAGTTTCATTAAGTTATTTTCCTGTGCCTGTGCCGCTTCCTCTCCGCGGCGAATCAATGTATCTATGGCACTGGGGTTGAAGCTGGCGGCGGAATAGCCCTCTACATTCACCTTTATATACATATTGGTTTCTTTCAGGTTTTCCTTGTATTGTTGCAGTCCCATCAGGTTGACAAGCTGCCCCAGTATGCTGCCGGTGCTGTTCAGTTCGCCTGCCGGTTTCAGGTCGCTTTGCACATCCACGCCTATTATATAGTCGGCACCCATGGCACGCGCCACGTTTACCGGATAATTGTTTACCACGCCGCCATCTACCAGCACCATGCTGTCCAGCCTCACGGGAGTAAATACGCCGGGAATAGCCATACTGGCGCGCATGGCTGTAGCCAATACGCCGTTATGGAAATTCACCTCGTTGCCATTCACTATATTCTCGGAAACGCAGGCAAACGGAACCGGCAGTTTGTTAAAGTCGATAGAGTCGTGATAGCCCACGGTCAGTTCGCTGAACAGGTTTGCCAGGTTTTGTCCTTTTATCAACCCTCCGGCAACTTTCATCTTTGCATCTTTTCCAAAGGGGATGGAGAATACATATTTCTCAGAAGCCTCGCGTTCTGCCATATTCTGCTCGCTTCGTGGAATCTTGTCACTCAGCAGAAAAGTCCAGTCCTGTCGGCGCACCATGGTGTCCAGTTGTTCGGGAGAATAGCCTATGGCATACAGTCCGCCAATGATAGACCCCATGCTGGTACCCACCACATAGTCGATGGGGATACCTGCTTTCTCCAATACTTTCAGCGCTCCGATGTGTGCCATGCCTTTGGCGCCACCGCCACTTAGCACTACTCCTACCTTTTTGCGGGGTTGGGGTTGGGCGGTCAGAGGGAGAGCAGTGCAAAGGAAACTTGCTGCAATAAGCAGGGCGGTAAACTTTATCTTTTTCATTTTACTATTTAATCTAGTTCTAGTTAAAAAACAGAAACAGTGCAAAGATGGTTTAATCTTTTCATCCCGACAAGTGCTGAATGTTGCAGATATTGGTCTATATCACTGTTTACGCCCTAAAGATACAGAATAGTATCAAGAAAAAGCAAGGGTTATATTTCTTTTTATCAAATCTTTTTCGTTGTTTTGCGTTGACAATGAAAGAACGTATGGATAATTTTGCAGCAATAGACTTTGAAACAGCGAATAATGAGCGTACCAGTGTGTGTAGTGTGGGAATCGTCATTGTAAAAGATGGCGAGATTATTGACCGCTTTTATAGCCTTATTCATCCGGAACCGGATTATTATTTATATTGGAACACCCGTGTACATGGCCTTACGCAGGAAGATACGGCAAACTCTCCTGTCTTTTCCGAAGTATGGAAGCAAGTTGCTCCCAAGATAGAAGGGCTTCCCTTGGTTGCCCACAATAAAGCCTTTGATGAAAGTTGCCTGAAAGCTGTATTCCGGACTTATTGCATGGATTATCCCGATTATGAATTTCATTGCACCTATCAGGCTTCCCGCAAACTGAAAGGATTGAGAAACCATCAACTGCATACGGTTGCCGAATTTTTCGGCTTCGATTTGAAAAAACATCATCATGCGTTGGCAGATGCTGAGGCTTGCGCATGGATTGCAAAATATATTTTATAATTATCTTTGCACCTATGATACAAGAAGACGTTTACAAAACCATTACAGATATATCCGAAGGCATCTATACGGAAAAGCGAAGCAAGTTTATTGCCATTGCCATCCCTGTGCGCACCGTTGAAGAAATAAAGCAGCACCTGGACACTTATCAAAAGAAATATTACGATGCCCGCCATGTGTGCTATGCCTATATGCTGGGACATGAACGGAAAGATTTCCGGGCAAATGATAACGGAGAACCCTCAGGCACAGCAGGAAAGCCCATATTGGGGCAGATCAATTCAAACGAATTGACGGATATATTGATTATTGTAGTCCGTTACTTTGGAGGCATCAAGTTGGGAACCAGTGGGTTGATTGTTGCCTATAAGGCTGCCGCTGCCGAGTCCATAGCCCATGCCACCGTGATGGAAAAAACGGTAGATGAAGATATTACGGTCTCTTTTGAATATCCGTTTATGAATGATGTGATGCGCATCGTGAAAGAAGAAGAACCCATGATTCTGGAACAATCCTATGATATGGATTGTATCATGAAACTTCGCATCCGCCGTTCCATGATGGCAAAGCTCCGTGCCCGGCTGGAGAAGGTGGAGACGGCTCGTATTGTGGAGTAGTTTTGGCGGATAATGTATCCGCCAAAAACATTTTTATCTTAATAGATTTCCTCCATCCTTTTCAGGTCACAACCGCGAAACTGCATCACGATACAATGTAATTTTGTGTCTTGCACTAACTGGTTGACCTTTGGTGCAGCTGCATATTTCTTTATCTGCTCCACCGCTTCTTGCCATTGCGCTTCGGCTTTTGTTTCCGGATCTTTAGCAGAGAGATATTTTAATTCCAATATATAGCTATGCTTCACGTCATATCTCAACAAGTCCGGCATCAGGAACAAATCGCAGTAACCATGATTCAACTCTACTTCCGGGGCTATCAGATAGTAAGCATTTACACTGAGATAAGCAGTAAAGAATCCCTGGATATTACGTTCACCTTCAATAGCGCTTCGCACAGAAGAATTCTCCTTGTAGGCATTAGCAATAAATTCCAGAACTTCCTTCCAATGACCGTCATAGGCCATACCATCAAACAAGTCTGTTAAACTATTTAGATTAATATATCGTTTGTCTTGATATTCCTCTAACAGAAATTCATAATATTGCTTCCTCACATTGTTGTTGGGGATGCTCAGTATTACGCGTCCACCACGTGTGCCGGTAATGGTCAGCATACCATAATAAAAAAGCAGGCTGGGGAAAATCTCCGGATTGGTAATTTCTGTTGAGGGAAAAGTAGTCACTAGATTGGCAATGATCTGCCCTTCTTCAGTTATTTTGCGTAATACTCCTTTGCGGTCACCGTCCAGTTTATCTAGCTGGATAAGTTTCTTCATCTTATTATAATCCGTGCGGGTATTAGGGTCTATCATCTGTTCAGGGGACTTGCCCAAGATCATGTAATTGCGCAGGTAATAAAGCACCATGTCACAGTTGAACATTTTCGGATCACGCTCCAGGCTTTCTTTAGCAAAACAATAATTGTCATACCATGGTTTCATTTCCCTGATCATTGCCTCTATATCCACATCTGCCGGCAATTGCCCTGCATCCTTATAGTATTGAATCATTGCGCGTACATCCACCTCACTGAATCCCAGCATCATATTGAATTGGAAGTCGGTACTGATATTCCAGCCTATATTGAATCCGCTGGTAAGGTCATCCAAGGTTACAGGGCTTACTCCGGTCATAAAGATGCGTTCAAACATTCCTTTGAACTTCTTGAACACCTCGCGATAGAACCCGCTGGCATGGGTCAGGGCGCGATAGACATCATCGCCTTGCTCATTCAGAACCACGTTGGTAAAGTTATCATATTCATCAATGATAAGGTAAAGGCGGTTTTCGTACTGGCGTGCCTTTCTATCCAGAAAATTCAGCTTATTGGTAGAGCCATATTGTTCTTTCATTTCCTGCTGAAAACCGGGATAATAATGAGATTCATAAATGGAAGCGAAATCATCCAAAGCTCCGCGGCAGTAATCATCAAAATTTTGAGCCAGTGTTCTATCTATTCCTCCCACTCGCGAGAAATCCAGATAAACTATCTGAAACTTTCCTTGCAGTGGGGTAGGCTGGCTGCCTATCCACAAATCCCCGAAACGCTTTTGGAACTTTTCTTTTTGAGCGATGTCATAATATGCTCTGAGCATACTTAGAAATATACTCTTTCCAAAACGGCGAGGGCGGATAAAGAACAGGTTTCTAGGCTGTTTTTCCAGTAAAGGCAGATACATCGTTTTATCTACATAATACATATTCTGCTCTACTACTTCTACAAAGTTAGCGATGCCATAAGGGATTTCTTTTACATTTTCCATATTGCTTCCATTTTTTATTCATCTCCACGAGATAAGGCAAAAGTACTCTATTCTAGTGGAACGAACAAAATAAACAGGAAGAAAGTTGAAAGGTAGGGCTTAGCAGTTTTCATACTCTATAGTCTTGATGGTTTTGGCTTGCTTGTTCTTTCTCAACCCTTCTCCCCAAAAATTGTTTCTTTTGTTTTTCTTTTGCTTAGCGGCAAATACTATGAAAACGAAAATAAGAACGCTTATAGTCTTACAGATATAAAACCTATAAGCGCAATAATTCATCAAATTATACCTTTCCCGTCTATGATTGCTCATGGCAGCTATAGCAGCGGGCATCTCTACCACCTGCTATACTTCCCCCTGAAATTCCCCCATTTTCCCCGTAAAGACTAACTTTTTTTCATTCTTTTCATAAATAATTGGCATTTTATTTGCAATAGTGATACTTTCTGCTCATCTTTGCACTCAAAATAGGATTTCCGTACCCATTCGGTTAAGGTATCCACCCGCAGGTTTCCCCCTTGAAAAGGGGGATTTAAGGGGGATGTTCTCTACCGCATGATGCAGAACCACAACAAGTTTGCATTATTATTCTATAGAGAACATCCCCCTTGCCCCCTTCAAAAGGGGGAGGCTGCGCACTGCATTCCTTGGCTGGAGAGGTTGGAAAATAAAAAAACGTCCTTACTAACATTTTTTGTTTGCAACATATAGAAGATTACTTTATATGAAAAGAAAGTTATTTATAATTTGTCTACTGTTGTCGTCCCTTCTTTTGCTGGGGTGCAGTCACGGTTCTGATGATCCGCCACTGCCTCCCGTGCCCGATAATCCCGATCAACCGGACAAGCCGGAGGATCCCGATAACCCCGACGATCCCGAACCGCCGGAGCCCGTACTGGTTCCTATTCAGCTATATGCCTCATTGCTCAGTCGTGCCGCCATCACAGAATTTGATGGCACTGCCGTGAGCATAGCCATGGGCAACAACGGGGATGCCATAAACGAGGTATGGGAAGGCACTGCTGCCGGGCAGCAAATAAACCTTTCGTCCATACATTATTATCCCACGGATAGCTCCTCGGTCTATTTATGGGGATTCCATCCACGCACAGGTCTGTCCGGGGGCAGGGCATCCTATACGCTGACGGGGAAAGAAGACATACTCTATGCCGATATGCAAAGCGGATCATTAAAGCTTCCCTTTGGTGAACAGGAAAATAAAATAGCTTTCCGCCACCTGCTGGCACAAATCAATGTGTCGCTGGAGGCGGGTGAGGAGTTTCAAGGCAGTTACCGGTTAAAGTATTTGTCACTGAACGGTTCCGCCTCCCATGCCTCGCTGGATGTTTTGCATGGCACAATGGATTATGGCACTGATCCCCTGTCTATTGCGGTCTATACTGCTCCCGGTTTCACGGGGCTTCCCATAGTGGCAGGCAGTGAGCTTTCCCTGGGATACATCCTGGTGCAGCCCGGTGCGGAAATGACCATGGACTTGATATTGGCAAAAGATGATGATGCCAGTCACGACATTGTTTTTCGCAATCTCGCTGTCACTATTCAGAGTGGGGCAGGGCTATCCTATAAGCTCTCCATCAAGTTGCCGGACGAGATAGAACCCGGTGAGCCGGATGAACCGGATAATCCTGACACTCCTGATGTGCCCGATCCTCCAATAGATCCCGATGATCCCGGTGGCTCGGACGATCCGGCGCCTCCGGATCCTTCACTAAAGGAAATACAAATAACAGTGACTATCTCTCAGTGGGTAGAAAACCCTTCGGGAGATGTGACCATAGAATAATAACATCTTTAAAAAAACGAATATGAAAAAACAAATTGAAACAACAGGACTACTGGCAATGTGTATGCTGGTAATGAGTGCATGTAGCAACACGGAAGAAGTTGCCGGTGAAAACAGTGATAAATTGGTGGAGCTACAGATTGCGCCTTCTATTATTCAGGCGCGTGCTGTGAGTGCTACCGGGGCGATAACAGGGACGAGCTTTGCTGAAAATTCTAGTATTGCTGTGTATGCTAATAGTACTAAGACTAATAATACTAGTAATAATTTTGCTATTTATACGTATGGCGGTAGTGGATGGAGTAGTGGTGAGGATAAGATTTATCTTTCCAGTGAAGATGCTACCATTTATGCCAATTATCCATCTACTGTAACGGCTACTTATAGTAGTGCAGTAACAGATCAATCTACTATTGAGGTTAGCACATTTGAAGGAGGAGTAAGTGATGGCTCGAATACGATTACTATTGAAAATAGTTCGACTACAGCTATTAATGCATGTTCCGGGGAAATTGATTATATGTATGCTAAACTTTCATCGAGTATAAACAATCAATCTACAGAGGTTGCCATACCCATGAAGCACGCCATGAGTATGGTAAGTTTCCGCGTTTATAAGGCTGATACTTATAACAATAACGGTTATCTTACTCAAATCACATTAGGGAATGTGAGTAGTACAGTACTTGCTAAACCGGGTGCTAGTGATAAAGCAACAATGAAATTAGGTAATGGAGAAATAACAATTTCTAACCCAGCAGCAGCTACCTATACCCGTGTTATAAAAGAAGGCAATGCAGAGTATTATACGCTAAAAGCAGCACCTGCTGATGCTACTGAAACTTCCCCAGCTTTCAGCATCCTAGTCTATCCTATCAATGCAGCGATAGCGGCTGATAACATAAAAGCCACATTTAGAATTGACGGTCAAGATTATGCTGTGAACCTTCCGGCAATGAATGCGACAGATAACTATTCATGGACTGCCGGTAAGAACCATATCTACAAAGTTACTCTAGGCGGTAAGGAATTAACCATAACCAGCGTTAGTATTACAGAGTGGGACAGTACCGGTACCCTCATTGATGGCGGTGACCTTACCCCAGTAGTACCAGCACCCTAAGTCAAAACTATCTTCATCCCCTCTTGAGAGGGGGTAGGGGGTGTGTTAGATTACATAAACAAACAAAATGCATCACTTACCGCATATCACACACCCCCCACCCCCTCTCAAGAGGGGACAAAGATACCACTGCCACTTCCTACAAAAGAGTGGATTAACCTTTTTAGGATGATTTTTCCCCCTAAAAACAAAGAAATAGAATGAAACGAGCCCTATATACCCCATTTTTAGTTTGTCTGCTGACACTTTCCGCCTGCAATGACAATAGCCTTCCTACTTCCGGGCAAGTAGAAGATCGGTGTGCCCTTACACTTAGCTTTCAGCCGGAAGGCTCTATCTCCTTGCAGCGTGCCAATAATAATCCATTAAAAACAGAAAATGGTGACGTCACTGCAATAGGCGTCTGCATTACCGGAGAAAACCATACAGCTTATCAAGGAACATCAACAACGCGATATACCTTTAATACCTATGGAACAGGCTATGAAGGAACAAGCATCCCCGGTAATTCTTCTTCTCCTGTTACCCTATACCTTACCCATGTCCCCGCCACCATACAGGCATTCCATCCCAATGCCGATGTTACAGAAGTAAGCGATGGCAGTAACAATTACACCATCCCCGTAACCCATATCCCTGCCAACCAAACATTCACCGTAGCTACCGAAACAGCAACTACCGGAGTTGGCACACTGAAATGCACAGGCGCCATGGACTATCTCTACGGCTCTGCCAACGATGCCACAGGAGATGCCACCACCATCACCGCAAACAATCCCAATCCCAGCCCCACCATCTACATGCACCACGCCCTCGCAAAAGTGGTCTTTACCATAAAATGCGATGCAAACCGCGTAGTAGATAACGAAAACGACTACGTAAAAAGCATCAAACTATCATCTTCCTCCGGATCTCCTTTCCTTATAGCCGGAGAGGGAACAGGCGGAACAGCCGCAGGAACAATGCAAATAAACAACGGAACATTAGTATTAACATCCACCACCAATGAACTAACCTTTAAACCAAAGACAGAAAGTGATACCCAACTTATAGCCGCATACAGCGACCCTGCAAGCACCTCCGTAAGCACCCCCAATGGCATCGTAGCCTGCGGCTTGGTAGCCCCGTTATCCACCGCCCCCGGAAACGACATAACAATCACCGTAACCCTGGGAAAGAAAGGGGACGACACTACTTACGACCGCCAATACAGCGCCACCGCCACAGCCTTCAAAGTGCAGTGGGAAAAAGGAATGTGCTACACCTATAACCTCACCTTGGGCAATGTGCTGGGCAGTATGTCGCAAACCGTTAGTACCAACTGGAATGAAATAGCCCCGGACGATACCCCATCTGTTACCCCCAAAGAGATAGGAATAGGCAGCATGGAGGAACTGATGGCTTTTGCCACTCTGTGGAATGCAAACGGGCTTACTAAAAAAGAGGATGGTATAACAGATGATTATACTCCCTACGAACCCTACGGCTGGTATGAAAAAGATGCAACCGGCAAAAAAGTATTCACCATCAAACTAACGCAATCTTTTAAAGTAAAGCTGGAAGCAAAAGCAACCTGGACTCCCATAGGAAATGATAACAACCCGCTTACCATCCCCATAGACGGACAAGGATGGCGCATCACATTCGATCTCTCCGGCGGAGCAATGGCATTCTCTGCCGATAGCAAGTACGTTGGTATAATAGGCTATACCAAAAGCAGTATCAGCAACCTCAGAGTGCTGTATCCATACTTTGTAGATACAAACAATTATAACACGGTGAATAGCGGGAATGCCACCTATGTAGGCACATTGGCAGGAAAAGCAGAGGGAGACATCACCAACTGCACTGTAGAGGTGGGAGGTAGTACACTTACCTCCACCCCCGGCACGGCAAACAAAACCTATTATGTAGGCGGATTGGTGGGACATTGCACCGGAGGCATTTATAACAGCGCCGCATATATGGCAAATATCACTGGCGCTACTGCTACCATCCAGTTGGTTCCCACTGCCACGGTTACCGCCTACATGGGAGGACTGGCAGGCAAGGCAGACAAAGGCGTGAGCAACTGCTATACAAATATCAGCGACTTAGAGTGGGACGATACAGCAAACACTTCTTCCACCGTTTCCGCCGGATGGCTGGTGGGTACAGGTGACGATGCAGGTGCTACCTTTGCCAACGATTATTATTTTGAGGGGCAAATAGTAGGTAATAATATAACAGCAACAACCCCAGGCACTAAAATAACAGAGTGGGCAGGTCTTTGTCAAAACTTGAATAATAACATAACAACAGCAACCCCTTCTTGGGCACAATGGACAGAGAAAAAAGAAGGAACAACAGAAGGAGTAGAAGGAAAGACCATCGGCGTCTTCCTCTTTAACTATAGAACCGGTAAATAAAATGAAAAAATACGCAATCTACTTTTTATGGCTTCCCATGCTGGTAGCCTCTTGCACAGATGTAAACGAACTTCCTACACCTGCTGCCGATACCTACCACCGGGTAACGGCCAGTATCAGCTCTGTATCCGCTTCCCCACGAGTGGCTATAGACGGACAGAAAACCGCCTTTACCGATAAAGACCCTATTGGGATAGGCTGGCAGTACGGTGGAAGTTCTTATCAATATCAATATGCCTACTCGGCAGATAGAAAAATATTTGCGGCGGCAGAGGGTGATAACAACAAGGATTTATGGAGCAACCTGATAAAGGCGGGGAGCAACAAGGTAGATATATACGCTTGGTATGGAAAACTTCCTGCCTCTGCCGATGGTACTTCTACAATGGCTTTGCCTGCCGATGACAGCAGTATTTCTGTGGAAGGCGACCAGAGTGCGGAAGCCAACTATTTGTCTTCCCTCTACATGGCAGCACATATCAAGGCGGCGGGTACAGCCAATAACCTTGATTTTGAATTTAAGCATTTGGTTTCACGCATCCGCCTGTCTGTCAGCTTCACTGATGGCGGTCTGAAGGCGGAAGATATAGAGGGAACTGTGGTAAAAATGAGTTCGCTGAAAGTGGGGGCTACGGTGGGAAAGGACACCAATAGTGATTACCAGCTGACAGCTACCGATGGAACGAGTGATATTACTATGTACACTGTCCGGACTGATGCTACTGCAGAAGGAGAGTTGCCCGGCTTGGAAGCCAATTGCCTTGTGCCTTCCCAGACTTTGACTACGGATAATAAAATCAGCATAACTTTGGGCAACGGAAAGCAATACACTTGTTCACTAAACAAAGAATTGGCTTTGGATGCCGGAAAAATGGTAACGCTAGTTGTAACTGTCAATGTTGTGGAAATAGAGGTTGCTGAGCCTACAATAACCGTTATTCCCAATACGGAAGTTAGTTCTTTTTGGGAAGGTCGTTTAATCGTTGCCAATAAAGATAAAACGATTACTGTCTATGAAAAGAATGGATATGGATCATGGGGAGCACCATTGTATGTATATGAAAAGATAGAGGGAGTGGATTATATAAAAAGAGTAACCGGTAGTTACAAAGTACGTACTATTGATATATATAAGAATTGGGCAGGCATAGGGATTACTATGGATACGGGCTCAGTTTCACAATCTACTGACTCCGTCTATTTGTGCAAAAAGGATGCAAATACCGGAAGATGGTATGTAATACAAAAGGATAATGCACACTGCTATGCTTTGACTTTGAATGAAGACTATATTGTTTATGGAGGTTATGGTAACAGTAAAAGCTGCAAAATCTATCCGATAACCTCGGAGGGAGGACTTGGGAAATCAACTGGAACTAGTACTTTTGACGGATTTAAATTGAATATAGGAAAAGATGATAGAGGTAACAATATCCTTTGTACAGGTGTTACATTATATAAGCTTACTACAGACACGGACGGTAAGGTTAATCAAAAATCTATTGGAACTGTCGCGAACTACACGCGCGGTTATACTGACGGAAAGAAAATAATAACCCAAGCAGATGGCAACAATGATATCAAAATCCATAAAATTACCTATAATGATGCTACAGGAGAACCCAGTGGCATAACAGGAGAAAATATAGAGAATGCGGTAAAAGCCGGTGCTGGTTCTCCTCCTGTAGCTATTTCGGGGGATTATGCTTTTGCAGGTTCAACAAGTATGCTTGTATTGTACTATTTTTATAACGATAAATGGTATCGCTTAGGAAGTACAAGTTCAAATGCAAACGATTACAATCAAAGTTTTTTGGCAATCTTAAAGAGGTATGTGCCCAGTGAAGAAATAAATAAAGCGACATTATTAGAAGGTATAACCCTAAAATTCAAAGGAAATCACCTCACCCTTGTTAATACTACTAGTGACAAAACCACTTATTTTATAGAGAATATAGACAAGATTGTAAAACAGTACTTGGCGGATAAAAATAAACCGGAAGGTTGGTGGGATCCCGATACGGTGTTGCCTGCCGCATTTAAACAACAACGATAATAATAAAACAAAAGAAATAGAAACATGGCTTTATCAAAATACACCATCTTGGTAGCAAACTGCATCCCCACGGATATGCTGCTATTCAAAGTCTTGCTAAAGCGAGCCCATTGTCATCTGCTCACCTCTACCGACGGGCGCGATGCCCTGCATCAGGCAGAGAGAGAACATCCCGACCTCATTCTGCTGGATCTCTATATGCCGGAAATGAGCGGTTTTGAAGTATCATCCGCCTTGGCGCAGCAGGAAGAAACCCGTCACATCCCCATTCTCTATGTGGTAGATATGGGAGAATATCCCTTCTTTACCCCCGGCGGCAGAATGCTGACACAAGAAGAATATATAGAAAAGCCTTTCCGTATGCAGCAACTGGTGAAGCGCATCTTGCAGCGGTTGGCAGGCGCTGAAAATTAAAGTAACTATCCCCAATACTCCGCCCTTATGGGGAAGTGATAACAAATTTTAGTTTCCCTATGGTATATGTAAAGGCAATTACGCTCTGGCATCTCACGGTGCCGGAGCTTTTTTTGAATAATAACAATAACTAATTAACTAAAAAATGAGACGTAAAAAGTCCGAATTAGAGCTTCATTTAGAGGCAGCCACTGTCATCATGAAGCAACTGGTCAAAGAAAAGACGCCATTGACCCCCGGCGAAGTAAAAGATCTGCATTTTTTGCTAAGCAAAAGTGTAACCCTGGAATCAGAAGTAAAAATCCTTTTTCGCCGCCACCGCCTGCACCTGGAGCTGGCAGGTAGGCAAATGGAAGATAAAAAGAAAAGTTTTATAGCTTTTGTAGAAGACATATACCTCTATATCAGTGAGTTTAACCAATGGACGGAAGACATTGTGACCTATGGCTTTGTAGAATGGTTTCACAAGGCATTTGTAAGTGACATACCCGATGATGAATCAAAGGCTATCTTGCAGAGAATGGTGAAACACAAGTATAAGTACAAGTAAAAACATGCCGCCTCCCGGGCTCCTCCCCGGAAGGCGCAACCTGTGGTGAACCTCTATCTGTATTATTGGAAAAAATGTTTCATATTATAAAAATAAAGATATACACTAATTCCTGTTTCGTAAAAACATTATCGCTTTATTATTAGGCGCTTATCATAAATTAATTCCAGTTATAAAATAGATTTCTTTGTCTGTCTCCTTTTTGTAAACCACTACCTTTGCTTCAGTTTTAAGAATATAAATATTAAACATAGAACAATGAAACCTATTGAAGAATTTAAAGTATCCCTGTATGAAGTAAACAACTCGGTAAAATGCGTCCAAGTCCCCCTTATCAATATATTGAGAGGCATAATTACCGGCGAACTGAAGGATAAAGTAAACGCCATACGCCACTATATGGAAGACGGCGATGTGCAGGCGGCAAACATACTGAAAGGCCGCCTGCCTGCCTTCACCTCAGCAGGCGTGTTCAACGGCGGACACAGCGTGAAGAACCTGATGGAAGGCACCGGCCTCATTACCCTGGACTTTGACCACGCGCTGCATGCCATAGACACCTTGCGCACCGTGTGCAACGCCGACCCCCACACCCTGGCCAGCTTCCGAAGCCCCAAAGACGGATTCAAGGTGATAGTCCATGTGGAATATTCGGCAGAGCGTCACAAGGAGGCTTACGAACTGGTGAGGCTGCACTACGAAGAACTGACCGGCATGAAACTCGATACCTCGGGCAGCGACCTGAGCCGCACTTGCCTGATGAGTTATGACCCGCAAGGCTACATTGCCACTTTGTATGACAGCTTTGTGCTGCCCCCTGCGCCTCCCCAAAAGGAGGAGTCCACAGAACCGGTAGCGGCACAGAGGAAGGAAACAGGGACAGAGCCCGAAGAATCATTCCTGGGACGGGAGGAAGCTTTTGTCAGTGCGAATCTTTTACTGCACCCGCTGCGCGAAGGGAACCGCAATAACGGCTCTTATGCCCTGGGTTGCCGGGCTGCAAAAGCAGGGTGTGACTTTGAAGCCATATACACAGTGTTGGCGTCAAAGATATGCAATGAAGACTTCAAGGATTCCGACCTAAAGAGGAATCTACAGTCTGCATATCAGTCTGTTGCCCATGAAATGAATGCCCTGGGGAGTAAGACTTCCGAAGCGGTAGTTGGCGACATGGCGACAAAGCGACATTATACAACGCAGGCAAGTCCCGAAGCCGAAAAGGAAGCGTATAAGGAAGGTGAGGAGTTGCGCATGAGGACCCCCTTGTTTCCGGATGAATTGTATGATAATATTCCCCCTATACTGTGCGAGTGCCTGGAACCCGACTTGCTGCCTCGCGAGCGCGACGGGCGCATCCTGTCCTGCCTGGTGGCATTCAGCGCCCTGATGCCCAAAACCTGGGCTAAATACGGACGAAAGCGTTACTCTCCGCACCTGTATGCGTGGATCATTGCCCCGCCTGCCAGCGGAAAGGGTGCTGCCGCCGCTGCCCTCCACCTGCTGGATGTTACCAACGACATTATAGAAAAGGAGAGCGATGCCCAGCAGGATAAATATGAACGCCTGCTGGAGGAATACAACGAATGCCGCTTGCATAACAAAAAGGCAAAAGAGAAAACGGAGCTTCCGGAGAAGCCTGCAGAGCCCCCTTATCGTTCGCTGGTGATTCCTGCCAATACCAGCAACAGCCGCGTCATAGTGCAGCTGCGGGACAATGCCGAACTGGGCGGCATCATCTTTGACACCGAGGCGGAGACATTGAACAACACCAACAAGCAGGATTATGGGCACTTGGATACCATTCTGTGCAAGGCATTTGAGCACGAAACCGTTTCGTCCTCCTTCTTTAAGCATGGCAAGAAGCCGGTGAGTTGCCGTTCTACCCGCCTGGCGGTGATGCTCACCAGTACCACCACGCAGGTGGAGAATCTGCTGGGTGCGGCAGATAGTGGCATCAAGAGCCGCATTCTGATTCTTACTTTTCGCACCGGGCACGAGTGGAAGCTCATGGGTGGGGATGGCGAGGATACGGAAGATTTATTTGAGCGCCTCTCACACAAGTCGTATCGCTTCTTTTGCTTTTGCCGGGAGCATCCGTTACTGTTTCGTTTCAGTAAGGCGCAATGGCATGAGCTGAATCAAGTCTTTGGAAGTTTGTCTCTCAATGCCTATTTGGAGGACAGGGATGAATTGCAGGCCACCGTGCGCCGTTATGGGGTGTGCGTAATGCGCGTGGCCATGGTGCTCACGCGGTTGGCGCAGTATGAGGAGGGGACGTGCCAGTCGGAGATGTATTGTTCGGAGACTGTGTTTCGTGCCGCACTCAGCATGGTGTTGTGCTGCTATGAGCATTGCCGGTTGCTGTTTACTTCCTTTAATAGTGAGGTGCTGTCTGCATTGAAAAATCCGAATGATAAGGTATTTCCTTTGGATGAACTTCCGCAACGCTTTACGCATGCCGAAGCGGTGACTATCGGTGCAAGTCGTGGTTTTGGCAGACGCGCTGTAGAGCGCTTGCTGAATAAGCTAACCGGTATGAAAATCAATAAGTTGTCTCGCGGATGTTATGAGAAGGTAGATGTTACCATTGTATAAGTGTCGCTTTGTCGCTATGTCGCCAACTGGCGGGAAGGCGGTTGCTGCAAAAAGGGGAGGGCCGGACGTTTTGACACCGCGAAAAAATGATATGACACCGTGAAAAAAGTTTTTCGCGGTGTCATATTTAGCATTAGCCCCTTTGATAATTTTCCATGATTACGGGTTATCCGGGTGCGCCGAGGTATTGCACAATCAGTGCTACCTCCCGGGGCATATAGCAACGGCGGTAGCGGTTGTAACCCACAGCCTGCAAGGCAAGCCATAAAACATGATTCTTACGGATCCAGTCCGATAAATTGCGCATGGCAGTACTTATTGCACTGTTCGGGCTATACAATACTGCCAGATCCGCCTTTGGGAAAACGCGGATGGGAAAGACTTCTTCTTCTAACTTGTTTTGTTCCATTTTGTTACTCTGTTTATTACTCTACGAAGATACGAAAATAAGGGCAGATATACAATTTTATTTCCGCTTTTCTTACTGCTTTATTCAGTTGTTGGCCGTGGGTCGGACGGCTAAGAAGAAATTCTGTAAATTCTTATAGTGAAACATATTTGTAACATAAATGAAATACGGAGGATATACTCGCGCCATATCTTTGCAGCCGTAAAACAAAGAAAGTCACATTAATAGAATAAAGATGAGAAATATACTTGTAGCGTCTGTTTTAACAGCCCTATGTTTCACGACTGCTTCTGCGCAATTAACTATTCCCAAAGAGTATGTGCCGGAAATACACGGAACGATCCGCAGTAAATATGAGCTTCAAACCACCAATGGAATGCAGCGTTTCCAGGTGCGCAACGCACGTGTCAGCCTGGATGGAAAGGTATTGCCGGTCATAGCCTATAAAGCCGAAATAGATTTGTCGGATGAAGGAAGTATAAAGATGCTGGATGCTTACACCCGTTTTGTTCCCAATGACACATGGAACATCACTATGGGGCAAATGCGTGTCCCCTTCACCATTGACGCGCATCGTTCTCCGCACCAGCAGTATTTTGCCAACCGTTCCTTTATAGCCAAGCAGGTGGGAAATGTGCGCGATGTAGGTGCTACGGGCGCTGTTTGCCTGGAAAAAGGCTTGCCTCTGAAATTGGAAGGAGGGTTGTTTAACGGTTCCGGATTGACCAATCAGAAGGAATGGCATAATACTTTGAATTATTCGGTAAAACTTCAACTGATGCCGTGGGAGGGTTATAACCTGACATTGAGTACCCAGAAGATTCATCCCGATAAAGTGAGTGTCTATATGTATGATGTGGGTACGTATTATGAATTTAATAACTGGCATATAGAGGCGGAATTTCTTTATAAAACTTATGCGAAGGATTCATTTGATGATGTATGTGCCTTCAATGGTTTTGTGAACTATGATCTGCCTTTAAAGAAAGGGTTGTTTAAAAAGATTTCATTCCTGGGGCGTTATGACAGCATGGGCGACCATAGTAACGGTATAGCCAATGAAGATGGCAAACTCATTATCAATGATTATTCCCGCCAGCGAATTACCGGTGGCGTGACGTTGAGTTTCGGCAAGGCGTTTCAAGCTGATTTGCGTTTGAACTATGAAAAGTATTTCTATGACAAGCTGTCATTGGCAAAGGAATCGGAACAGGATAAGTTTGTGATGGAACTGATGGTTCGTTTCTAAGGTTACCCCCACCGTTCCTTCATTACATCTTCCAGTTTCAGCAATTCATCCCTATATTGCGCCGCTTCTATAAATTCCAGCTTCTTGGCAGCTTCCTGCATCAGCTTGCGGGTGCGCTCTATGGTCTTTTCCATTTGCGGTTTCGTCATGTATTGAACAATCGGATCTGCTGCCATTGTTGCAGAAGAAGGTTCAATGTATGCCTTAGGCCCTTTGTTTGTTTCGGTGTCAGCTTCTCCGTTGCCGCCTCCCAGCAGGCTTGCGTTGCGTGCACGCTGTATCTGTTTGGGGGTAATGCCGTGTTCCTCGTTGTAAGCCAACTGTTTCTCGCGGCGACGGTTGGTTTCCTCTATGGTCTTTTGCATACTGTCCGTCATGCGGTCGGCATACATGATTACTTTGCCGTTTATATTACGCGCGGCACGTCCTGCGGTCTGCGTCAATGACCGGTGGGAGCGCAGGAAACCCTCCTTGTCTGCATCCAGAATGGCTACCAGGGATACTTCGGGCAAGTCCAGACCTTCGCGAAGCAGGTTTACGCCTATTAATACATCATATATGCCTTGGCGCAGGTCGTCCATAATCTTAACGCGTTCCAGTGTATCCACGTCGCTATGTATATAGTTGCAGCGTATATCGTTTCGCAGCAGGTATTCTGTCAATTCTTCCGCCATGCGCTTGGTCAGTGTTGTTACCAATACACGTTCTTCTTTCTCGATGCGTTGCTGTATTTCTTCCATCAGGTCGTCTATCTGGTTCAGGCTGGGACGCACCTCAATAATGGGATCAAGCAGGCCGGTGGGGCGGATCACCTGCTCCACTACCACGCCTTCACTTTCCGTCAATTCATAATCGGAAGGGGTGGCGCTGACGTAGATTACTTGCTTTGCCATCCCTTTAAATTCCTCGAAGGTAAGAGGGCGGTTGTCGAAGGCCGATTCCATGCGGAAACCATATTCCACCAGATTTATTTTACGTGCCCGGTCGCCTCCGTACATGGCGCGTATCTGTGGCACGCTGACGTGGCTTTCGTCAATAACGATCAGGAAATCTTCCGGGAAAAAGTCCAGCAGGCAGTAGGGGCGGGTTCCGGCATTGCGCCCGTCAAAGTAGCGGGAATAATTCTCTATGCCCGAACAGTGTCCCAGTTCGCGGATCATCTCCATATCATATGTCACCCGCTCATACAGGCGTTTGGCTTCATAGGGCTTTCCTTCCTGTTCAAACTTGGCTACTTCTTTCGTCAGGTCGTCTTCTATCTGGTGGATAGCCCGCAACTGGCTCTCTTTGGTAGTCATAAAGAGGTTGGCGGGATAAATCTTGTACTCATCAAATGAGGCGGTGCGTACTCCCGAAATTGGATCTATTTCTTCTATCGCATCTATTTCATCATCCCAGAACATGACTCGCAGAATATGGTCGGTATAGGCAAGGGAAACATCTACCGTGTCGCCTTTCACACGGAAGTTTCCGCGATTCAGTTCTATGTCATTGCGCATATACAGGCTGTCCACCAGCCGGCGCAGGAATACGTTTCTATCCAGTAACTTGCCTTTCTTTATTTCGATTACATTCTCGTAGAAATCGGCCGGGTTACCCATACCGTAGATGCATGATACCGATGAAATAACCACTACATCCTTGCGCCCCGTCAGCAGGGCGGAGGTGGCTGCCAGCCTCAGTTTGTCAATTTCTTCATTGATAGCCAGGTCTTTTTCTATATATGTGTCGCTGGAAGGCAGATAGGCTTCCGGTTGGTAGTAATCATAGTATGATACGTAGTATTCCACAGCATTATTGGGAAAGAAACTTCTGAACTCTCCATAGAGCTGTGCCGCCAACGTCTTGTTATGGCTTAATATCAGCGTGGGCTTATTGATGTTTTTAATCACATTTGCAATTGTAAAAGTCTTGCCGGAACCTGTAACTCCCAATAATGTTTGTGCAGGAACTCCTTCCAGAACCCCTTCGGTGAGTTGAGCAATAGCCTCGGGTTGGTCTCCGGTGGGCTGATATTCGGAAATCAGTTCAAAATCCATAATGATCCATTTAGTTTTATGAGGTGTAAAAATACAGTTATTTCCTTATATAACGTGTATTCATCTCCAAAAAATAGGTGCTTGTCGACTTTTTAGCATTTAAAAACATGTATTTATTGCATTATTCGGTGGAAAGGCGTAAATTTGCGCAATTATTAGAATAAGATGAAAAAATATATCATTATAGCTCTTGTCTCCGGGACCGTATTGACGTCTTGCGGAGAATATAACAAAGTTTTAAAAAGCACGGACTACGAATATAAGTACGAAGCGGCCAAAAGTTACTTTGGCAAAGGGCAGAACACCAAGGCGGCCACTATCCTGGAGGAGTTGATTACCATTCTGAAGGGAACGGACAAAGCTGAAGAATCACTTTATATGTTGGGGATGACCTACTATAATCAAGGTGATTTTATCACTGCATCGCACTATTTTACTACTTACTATAATACTTATCCGCGTGGTACTTATACAGAGCAGGCCAGATTCTTCTCGGGCAAGGCATTGTTCCTGGATACTCCGGAACCCCGCTTGGATCAGTCGAGTACATACAAAGCCATCCAAGAGCTACAGATGTTTATGGAGTATTTCCCCACCAGCAGCCGTAGGGATGATGCGCAGCAGATGATTTTCGACCTGCAGGATAAGTTGGTGATGAAGGACTATATGGCTGCCAAGCTGTATTATGATTTGGGTTCCTATACCGGTAACAGTACTTATAGTACCACAGGTAACAACTACCTGTCTTGCATCGTTACTGCGCAGAATGCTTTGAAGGATTATCCTTATACAAAGATGCGCGAAGATCTTTCCATCCTGGTGCTGCGTGCCAAGTATGACATGGCAAGAGAGAGCGTGGAGGAAAAGAAAGAGGAACGTATGCGCGAAACGATAGACGAATATTATTCCTTTAAGAATGAATTTCCCGATAGCAAGTATGGCAAGGAAGTGGACAACATCTTTAAGGATGCCAATAAATATGTGAAAGAAATTAATGAATAAAACTAAATAAGAAATTATGGATTACAAAAAGACAAACGCTCCGTCGAATACCGTTACCCGTAACATGGTGGACCTGAGTGAAGACACCGGTAACATCTACGAAACCGTTGCTATCATTGGCAAACGTGCCAATCAGATCAGTGTTGAGATGAAGAATGATCTTTCAAAGAAATTGCAGGAATTCGCTTCATACAACGATAATCTGGAAGAAGTCTTTGAAAATAGAGAACAGATTGAGATTTCACGTTACTACGAGAAACTTCCGAAAGCTACATTGATTGCTGCTCAGGAGTACGAAGAAGGTAAGGTGTATTATCGCAATCCTGCTAAAGAAAAAGAGAAATTGCAGTAAAACGTTTTTCTCTCTAAACAGGAGGCTGCGTCAAAACTATACTATCATTTTGCTGTAGGGGCGGATTGAATCCGCCCGAATGCATACAGTGAATGTTATCGGGCGGATTCAATCCGCCCCTACGGTGAATAATTTGATAGTTACTTCGGGGGTTTTGATACACCCTCTTCTTTTTTTGTTTACCATTCATAAAAACATATTATTATGATACAACGCATTCAATCTGTTTATTTACTGGTTGTTACCATCCTGCTTGTGGTTTGCCTGTGCACCCCTGTGGGTTCATACATAGCGGCTGATTATAGTGTCTCTGAATTTACCAATTTAAGTATTACTTCGCCGGATGGAGTGAAGGATTATGCTCCTTGGGCGCTTTTCGCTATCCTTTCGGTGGCGGCTTTGCTTGCTGTGGTTACTATCTTCTTATTCAAGAACCGCATGTTGCAGATTCGTCTGACCATATTCAGCACTATATTATTGGTGGGCTATTATGCTACCTTGATTACTTTTATCTTTATGCTGAAAGGCGAGAATAACACTTATTCTGCTTCGTGGACAGTCTGCCTGCCGGTGGTTGCCATCATTCTGAATTGGTTGGCTATTCGCGCTATTGGTAAGGATGAAGTTTTAGTAAAAGCTTATGATCGTTTAAGATAGGTCACATTATTCCAGTTGTTTACCGTATGGGCGGATTGAATCCGACCGAATGCATAAAGTAAATCGTTTTCGGTCGGATTCAATCCGCCCATACGGTGAAACGATAGCGCTTTTTCTTTCCCCCCTCTCTCTTTATTTCTTTTCCCTCTATTATTTAAAATAGATTATCAAGAAAGTGTTTTTATTAAATTTAATACCTATCTTTGTCTCATCTATTTTTATATACTAAATTACTACATATAATGAAGGGGAATTTTAAAACATCATCTATCGCTGTAAAATCTTTTATGGCGGTAGGAATCCTTGCTTTAGCCCTTACAGGGTGCATGAAAAAGGAACTTTATGAACCGGATTCTGGAAAAGATGACGGAAAGGACAACGGTAAAGTCACTTTAGATAACTATTTTGACTTCTCTACTACTCAAACTGTACAGCTCAATGTGAATTATGGCGAAGACTATCCCAAGGCTTATTTTGAAGTATATGCAGAAAATCCACTGATCTTTCAGGAGGAGGGAAGCCAGGTAAGTAAACGGGAAGATCTTATTGCTATAGCTGGTGGATTTGTGGATGGCGCAGGAACATATAGCCGCACTGTAACCATTCCTGCTTCTGTTTCTGAGGTCTATATCTACTCTCCGGACTTTGGAGTACCCAAACTTTATAAAACAGATGTCGTGAACAAAGCTATCAATGCAACTATATCATTTGATAATGAAATAGATGTGAGTGCTTTGGTGCGTTCTAGGGTAAGTGGAAATGAAAGTCGTAAAATTGAAGACCATATTCCTAATACTTTAGGGGGATGGAATACGAAAGGATATCCTAATTATTTGGATGGAACTTTGAGAATAGATGCTGTTGGTGAATTGACGAAGTATATTACTAAATTATTTCCAGAGAATAAAAAGAACAATTCTTCTCCCTATGTTGTTCGTGAAATTGAAAAGGAAGTTCTCGTAAAAGAGAATGCAAAAGTGTGGTTGAATTATTTAGGAGGTACCACGGCTGCACATAGTGTTTTTGCTTATTATTGTTATAAAGATGGTGCTACTATTGCTGATATTGAGAAAGCAACTAAGTATGCATGTGTGATTTTTCCTAATGCAAACACCAGTGTATTGTCAGCTGGAGTTGGAACATATCTAAAATATATTGATGAGAATGGTATACTTCAAGCTAATGTAGAAGATGGATTCCCTGCGGGAACGAGGATTGGTTTTCTTATATGGAATAATGGTTTTAGTGGTGGTAATAATGGTAAAACTTTTAAGCAAGAAGTCTTTTATTCAACAAAAGGATTAAATGAAGATAAAAAGGCTAAGGCACATACTGCTCTTTTTGCAGCGACTACTACCACAGGGAGGAAATATAATATTATTACTATGGAAGATTGGGATAATTGGAGTAATGCTGATCCTGATTATAATGATGTCTCTTTTATAATATCTTCCAATCCTATAAAAGCCATTGAAGTCCCTGATGCTCCAGACATTAGTGATGACAGAACAGCAACTCAAACTTATGTAGGTTTATTAGGCTTTGAAGATAATTGGCCTAAACAAGGTGATTATGATATGAATGATGTTGTTATTAAATATAAATCAGATGTTATTTACAACGACAAAAATGCAGTTTTGAATATCGTTGATAATATAACATTGGTATGGAGTGGTGCCGATTATAAAAATGGTTTCTCATATCAACTTCCTTTTAATTTAGATTTGGTAGATGTAACCGGAGCATCATCTACTTCAAATGATAATGTTATTAATGTATTTGATGACGCAAAGAAGGAATTGGGAATTTCGGGTATGTCGCCAAATGATATGCCTGCTAATGCGGATAAGATTCAGTCAAAGACATTTGCTGTTTCAATAGTGTTTAAGAATCCTTATCCTTATGGAGTGACTCCCCCTTATAATCCTTTTATTAGATTGGGAAGTACTGAAGTGCATCTTCCTAATCAGCCTACTACTAGCAATGCTAATAATATGTTTCCGCAAGAGGCTGATATTTCGGATGGAAGAACAACATTCTTTATTTGTGAAGACGGTTTTCCTTTTGCTATCCATATGGATGCCCGTGCAGACCAATCCATGTTAGATTTAAATTTGACGCAGGAAGGCAAGCGAATAGATGAAGCATATTCCGGATTTAAAACTTGGGTAGAAACGCGTGATCCCAAAGTGAAATGGTGGTAATAAATAAACCCTATAAATAAAAATAGCCTGCTCCATATTGAAGCAGGCTATTTTTATATTATTTCGTAATATCAATCAAATAACTCAACCGCACCCCTATAAACGAATGCGCCGATTTTTCGAAGTAATCTTTCTTGGAATTCTTATAGAAGTCGGATAATCCCATGTAGTAGCGTCCTTCCAGCAGGAAATGCCCGATGCCTGTACTTACCTCCAAGCCTGCACCGGCAGTAATACCATAATCGAATTTACTCTCTACCGCCTTTCCATGCTGTTCGGGATGGCTGGAAGAATTCCAATTCATTTTCTCTTTATCACTAAGGAACAAACCTATTTGCGGACCTGCATTAAAAAAGATCTTCACACCCCGGTTTAGTGCATCCTTTCCGAATGCCAAATGCGCCATGAAAGGAATCTCCAGATAATTCATGGTGCGGCTGTAAGAATTGCCTGATTCATCCTCTATCTTCTCGTCCCATCCGCGTTGTGAGTAATTCACTTCCATTTGCAGTCCACACAGCATCTTGAAGTACTTCTCGGACATATATCTCAAGGTAACTCCCATGGAAGGAGTATTCAGTGAATTTTGTTTGATCTTCGGGTTAAAGCTGACGGTGCTCATATTGATACCGCCATTGATACCCACAGCAAAATTATGACGTTCCTCACCCAACTGTGCTGCAGCCGGCAATGCAAACAGCAATGCCAGTGCCAACAGTCCAAAGTTCTTATACTTCTTCATTATTCAAAATCAAGTTTAATCAATTCAAAGTCCTTGGTAAAGTGGACAAAGAATACTTTGCGATTAATAAATCCACCCCAGTTGTTCACACGTTCAAACTTGAATCCGGTTTGAATAGGAGTGACGGCTACTTTGCCTAATTTGTCTTCCAGGTTATTGCCATATTGAGACAGCCCTTTCAGGAAGAAGTAACCGGTATCAAAGCCCAGCATGCCATATTTGGGGAAAGCATTCATCATATCCTTGCTATACCATTTGCGGTAGGCTGATGAGAATTGCACGGCTGCCGGAAACAAATTATTAGTATAGAAAGAAGAATAGAAATAAGTATCCAGCTCATAGAAACTTGCCAGATGGTCATTGGTGTAAGTCTGCCATTCCGGATAGCCGAATAGCTGCATACGGTAATCGGGATTATCGCGCAGGGTGACGATCAGTTGCGGCAACAGCTTGATTAACGCCACATTAGTGCCCGATGTAGGGATAAACACATTATCCATGATGTGATTCATGGCACCCTTCAAAGTTTCCGGGGTAATATTGTCCCCCTTCAGTTCGGTAAAGGGAATGCGTTTGTTTTTCAGTTCCTCTTTCAGTCCTTTTACAAAGTCCGCTTTATCCTTATCGCCATCCTCAGCGTCCAGGAAAATGACGTTGGCTGTGGTAAATTTGCGGGTAAAGTGCTCATATACCTCAGAGTATAAATAAGATTGCGGAGTATTTATCTGGTAAATAGCCGGATTACTGAATACCTCATTACCTTTAGATGTAAATGGGATAACCAGGCGGATGTTATTCTTCTTGGCAAAGTCCGCCACCGTTTTCACATGGTCGGGATATGCCGGGCCGAAGATAATATCCATGTCCTTCAGTTCGCTTTTTCCCAAAATCGTCTTGATGGAAGAAGCATTGTTGCGGGTGTCATAAGAATACAGGTCTATGGAAACGCCTTTTCCTTTCAGGCTGTCTACTGCCATCAGGAAACCTTCATAATATTCCACCATGCGTGCCTGCTCGTCGCGGTTACCGCTGCCATCGGTCATAAAGGGAAGCATGACGGCGGCTTTTATGGTAGAAATCTTTTCTATATTCTTTTTGCTTTCGTCAAACAGTTGGTCGTCCGTGGGAATTACTGTTGGCGTATTGGTCTGAGTCTGGTTCTGAGTGCCTTTGGCATAGGGGATGCAAAGGAATTTACCCTTTTTCAACTTCTCCGTGCGCAGTTCGGGATTGGCGGCTATCAGTTCCGCTTCCGTAATGCCATACAGGCGGCTGATGCTGAAAATGGTTTCTTTGCGTTCCACTTTGTGCATATCCCTGCATTTGGGTTTCAGTGGGGTAGAGGGAGCCGTGCTTACTCCGGCATTCGTTTCTTTGTTCAGCACTGCTTCCGGGTTGACTTCTGCCTTGGCGGGAATCACAATCACTTGTCCTATACGGAAGTTTTCCGCACTCAGTCCCGGATTTGCCTGGCAGATGCGTTGCGCACTTACTCCATAGCGTTGCGTCAGCTTGTAAAGTGTTTCGCCGGACTGGATGGTATGGAACATCTGCTGCTCCGTCCCCACGCCTTTTTGTGGAATTTTCAATGTTTCGCCTGCTTTGATCTTCTCCTCGCTGCCCGGATTCATTTTGATAATCTCTCCGGTAGACACGTTGTACATGCTGGCGATAGAATATAAACTCTGCCCTTTGGTAATGGTGTGCAGAAAGTAACCGGACGACTGTGTTTGAGCCATCATTCCGCTGCCCGTTGCAGTCAAAGCTGCGATAAGGTATAATGTTCGAATAAATTTCATTTGCAGTGTGTTGATTAAACTGAGTGGCAAAAGTACAAAAAAAACTGCTTTATTCACATTATATAGAAAGAATAGAAAATAATATTAGGCTTTTTAATTAAATATTTCGTCCGGATGCATTAATTTTGCAAAGATTACGCAGAGTAAGAATAATTATGGTAGAAGAAAAAGAACTGATTAATGTATATGGTGCCCGTGTGCACAACTTGAAAGATATAGATGTAGAAATTCCACGAAACAGCTTGACCGTGATTACCGGCCTTAGCGGAAGCGGTAAATCATCATTGGCATTCGATACCATCTTTGCCGAGGGGCAGCGCAGGTATATAGAAACCTTTTCTGCCTATGCCCGCAATTTCCTGGGAGGTATGGAACGGCCCGATGTGGATAAGATTACAGGACTGAGCCCGGTAATCTCCATCGAACAGAAGACTACGAACAAGAATCCCCGTTCCACGGTGGGCACTACGACCGAGATATACGATTATCTCCGTCTGCTTTACGCCCGTGCCGGTATCGCTTATTCTTATCTTTCGGGAGAGAAGATGGTGAAATACACCGAAGAACAGGTTATCGACCTTATTCACCGGGATTACCAGGGGAAGAAGATTTTCATGCTTGCCCCGTTGGTGCGTACCCGTAAGGGACACTACAAGGAGCTTTTTGAGCAAGTGCGCAAGAAAGGTTATCTGTATGTGCGTGTAGATGGTGAGGTGCGCGAGATAGTGCACGGCATGAAGCTGGATCGTTACAAGAATCACGACATAGAGGTAGTGATAGACAAACTGGTAGTAACGGAAAAAGATGATAAACGCCTGAAACAGAGCGTTGCCACCGCTATGCAGCAGGGCGACGGGCTGATTATGATTTATGATGCACAGACCGAAGCTGTCCGTCACTATAGCAAGCGCCTGATGTGTCCCGTTACCGGATTATCTTATAAAGAGCCTGCTCCGCACAATTTCTCGTTCAATTCCCCGCAGGGGGCTTGCCCCCGATGCAAAGGTCTGGGATACGTGAACCTGATTGATGTGGACAAAGTGATTCCCGACCGCGAACTGTCTATCTACGAAGGCGCCATCGCTCCACTGGGTAAATATAAGAATGCCATGATCTTCTGGCAGATAGAAGCCTTGCTGGAGAAATACGATTTTAAGATCAAGACCCCGGTTAAGGACATGACGGACGATGTGATAGATGAAATCCTCTATGGGTCGGACGAGCGCATCAAGATAAAGAGCAGCCTGATCCATACGACTTCCGATTACTTTGTGACCTATGAGGGGATCGTGAAATACATCCAGATGATGCAGGAAAAGGACGCTTCCACCACGGCACAGAAGTGGGCGGAACAGTTTGCCAAGACCGATGTTTGTCCCGAATGCAAGGGGGCACGACTGAACAAAGAGGCTTTGCATTTCCGCATCCATGACAAGAATATCTACGAACTTGCCAGTATGGACATCAATGAATTATATGACTGGTTGCAGAATGTAGATCCGTTCCTGGAGGACAAACAGCGCAAGATTGCTGCCGAGATATTGAAAGAAATCCGCACCCGTTTGAAATTCCTGGTGGATGTGGGGCTGGATTATCTTTCCCTGAACCGCACTTCGGTATCCCTTTCGGGTGGAGAGAGCCAGCGTATCCGCCTGGCAACCCAGATCGGTTCGCAATTAGTAAACGTACTCTATATTCTGGATGAGCCCAGTATAGGGTTGCACCAGCGCGATAACCTCCGCCTTATCAATTCCTTGAAGAAATTGCGGGATACAGGTAACTCGGTAATCGTGGTGGAACATGATAAAGACATGATGCTGGCATCGGACTATGTAGTAGATATGGGACCGAAAGCCGGACGCTTGGGAGGTGAAGTGGTGTTCCAAGGTACACCCTCGGAAATGCTTCAAACAGAAACACTTACTTCCAGTTATTTAAACGGGAAGATGAATATAGAAGTTCCCGCCAAACGTAGGCCGGGCAATGGAAAATCCTTGTGGCTGAAAGGGGCGAAAGGGAATAATTTGAAGAACGTGGATGTGGAGTTCCCGCTAGGAAAACTCATTTGTGTCACGGGTGTATCGGGTAGTGGAAAATCCACTTTGATTAATGATACTTTGCAACCCATCTTGTCACAGCACTTCTATCGTTCCCTGCAAGATCCTTTGGCTTATGACAGCATAGAAGGACTGGATAATATAGATAAGGTGGTGAATGTAGACCAGTCTCCGCTAGGCAGAACGCCGCGTTCCAATCCTGCCACTTACACCGGGGTTTTCTCGGATATCCGCAACTTGTTTGTGGGTTTGCCCGAAGCCAAGATTCGCGGTTACAAACCGGGACGTTTTTCGTTCAATGTAACCGGAGGACGTTGCGAAACCTGTGGAGGTAACGGATACAAGACCATTGAAATGAACTTCCTGCCCGATGTGTTGGTGCCTTGCGAAGTGTGTCACGGCAAGCGTTACAACCGGGAGACGTTGGAAGTGCGTTACAAAGGTAAGTCCATTGCCGATGTGCTGGATATGACTATCAACCGTGCGGTAGAGTTCTTTGAGAATGTTCCGCAGATCTTGAATAAGATTAAGGTGTTGCAGGAAGTAGGCTTGGGATATATCAAGTTGGGGCAACCTTCTACTACTTTGTCGGGAGGGGAGAGCCAACGCGTGAAGCTGGGCACGGAACTGGCTAAGCGGGATACCGGTAAAACTTTGTATATCTTGGATGAACCGACTACAGGGCTTCACTTTGAGGATATCCGCGTATTGATGAATGTGCTGAATAAGCTGGTGGAGAAAGGGAATACGGTAATCGTCATCGAGCATAACCTGGATGTGATCAAATTAGCAGATTATATTATAGATATGGGTCCCGAAGGCGGTCGTGGCGGTGGACAAGTATTAGCCACCGGAACGCCCGAAGAAGTAGCCAAAAGCAAAAAAGGCTACACCCCCCAATTTATAAAAGAAGAATTGAACTAACATTCACTGTAGGGGCGGACCCATGTGTCCGCCCGATAACATTGTCACAAATTTTATGTAATCGGGCAGACACATGGGTCTGCCCCTACAATGAATGGAAACATGATTATGATATGAAAGAAAAAGTCCCTAAAACCAACGTCGCCCGCCTACTTGATAAGGCCAAAATCCCCTACGAACTCATCCCTTACGAAGTCGATGAGAACGACCTTAGCGCCATTCACGTAGCTGCCAGCCTGGGCGAGAACATAGACCAAGTATTCAAAACCTTGGTTCTTCACGGTGATAAATCCGGCTACTTTGTCTGCGTCATTCCCGGTGAACATGAAGTAGACCTCAAAATGGCTGCCAAAGTCTCCGGCAACAAGAAATGCGATCTCATTCCCATGAAGGAACTCCTTCCATTGACCGGCTACATCCGGGGCGGATGTTCCCCCATCGGTATGAAAAAGCATTTCCCTACCTATATACATGATACCTGCACCGCCTTCCCCTTCATCTATATCAGTGCAGGCATCCGCGGACTACAGATCAAAATCTCCCCCCACGACCTGGTAAAAGAGACGAAAGCAGAGATTTGCTCCCTTTTCATCGAATAAATATGATAAAAAGAACCACATTTGTGGTTCTTTTTTTTTCAGATTGACTAAAAGTTATATCTTTGCAAAAAAACTTATGCTAACTATAAATAATTAAATCTTTATCAATTATGTTTGAAGGACAGCCTAAAGGCTTATACGCGTTAGCCCTCGCCAATACTGGTGAGCGCTTTGGTTATTACACCATGCTTGCTATTTTCACTCTTTTCTTGCAAGCGAAATTCGGCTTTACTGCCGCTACCACATCAACGATCTTTGCCAGCTTCTTGGCTGGAGTGTATTTCATGCCGCTCATTGGGGGTATCTTGGCAGATAAATTCGGTTATGGTAAGATGGTTACCACCGGTATCGTTATCATGTTTGCCGGTTATGTATTGCTGGCTATCCCGATGGCAACTAATGTAGGGTTGTACTCTATGTTCGGTGCTCTTGCCCTTATTGCTTTGGGTACGGGACTTTTCAAAGGAAACCTGCAAGTATTGGTAGGTAATCTGTATGACGCTCCGGAGTATAGTGCCAAGCGTGATACTGCTTTTAGTTTGTTCTATATGGCTATCAACATTGGTGCCCTGTTTGCTCCTACGGCTGCTACTGCCATGACCAACTATGTATTGGGTAAGGCAGGTTTCAGCTATGTGCCTCAGATTCCTTCTTTGGCTCACCAGTTCCTGGACGGTACTATCACTGCCGAGGGTGAAGCTACATTGACCGCTATGCAGAGTGCACAGAATTTTGCAGGAAGTACAGCCGATTTCTGTACTACTTACATTGATAAGCTGTCCGAAGCATACAATTATGGTTTCGGTGTTGCCTGCATCTCATTGATTCTTTCCATGATTATCTACGTTGTTTTCCGTTCTACATTCAAGCATGCCGATTACAACTCTAAGCAAGCTAAACCGGCTAATGTACACGAGGAAGAATTAACTCCCGCACAGACCAGAGAACGTATCACAGCTCTGTTGCTGGTGTTTGCAGTTGTTATTTTCTTCTGGATGGCATTCCACCAGAATGGTTTGACAATGACCTTCTTTGCCCGTGACTATACGGCACACGAAGTTACCGGACTGGATCGTCTTGGTTTCAGCGTATGGAATCTGGCACTCCTTATTATTACTGTTTATGCAGGTTTCTCATTGTTCCAGTCCAAGACCGGTAAGGGTAAGCTCATTTCGGGTGTTGTTGCTACCTTGGCTCTTGTTGTTCTGGGTGTTAATTATGGTACAATGGATCCCACATTACCTATTCTTCCCCAAATCTTCCAACAGTTTAACCCGTTCTTTGTAGTGGCTTTGACTCCGGTATCATTGGCAGTGTTCGGCTCGTTGGCAAAGAAAGGCAAAGAGCCTTCTGCACCGCGTAAGATTGGTATTGGTATGGTCATTGCGGCAGTCGGTTTCATGTTGTTGGCATTCGGTTCATTTGGTCTGCCTACTCCTGCCGAAGTAGATGCCAACGGTATTGCTGCAAGTGCATTGGTTTCTCCTAACTGGTTGATCTCTACTTATCTGGTATTGACATTTGCCGAATTGTTCCTGTCGCCTATGGGTATCTCATTTGTTTCCAAGGTTGCTCCTCCCAAGTATAAGGGTGCTATGATGGGACTTTGGTTCGTGGCTACCGCTATTGGTAACTATCTGGTGGCTATCATCGGTTACTTGTGGGGCGATATGCAGTTGTGGATGGTATGGAGTGTATTGATCGTATGCTGCTTGCTTTCTGCATTGTTCATCTTCTCTATTATGAAGAAGCTGGAAAAAGTAGCGAAATAAGAGTTATATAAATAGATGATATAAGGAAGCCCGCCTAATTTATTTAGGTGGGCTTTTTTAATAATCAATTTCATAGAAGAGCTTACTGCGCGAAATACGCATAAAAATACTATCTTTGTGGAGATCAATATCATAATTGCAAGAACCATGAAATATTACCATTCCTTCATGCTCGGAATGCTCTTTATAGCCATGCCGATGATAACATCCGCATCTACCGGAAATGACAGCATAAAAGTGGAGAAACTGCTTCGGGATGCCGCTGTTCTACCTGCTGATAGCAATCGCATTTTATTTTTTGCCAAGCAGTTAACAGGTATTCCTTACGTAGCCGGAACACTGGATGAGGGAGCAGAAGAAACGCTGATTGTCCATTTAGACAAGGCGGATTGTACTACTTTTGTAGAAACCGTCCTTGCACTGGCTATGGCTGATAAGAAGGGGAGCAGAAGTTTTGATAGCTTTAAGCAGGCATTGCAGCAAATACGTTATCGGGGAGGAAAACCGGACGGATATGCTTCCCGTCTGCATTATTTCAGTGATTGGATAAAGGATAATGAGCAGAAAGGCATTGTGAAGGAACGGACGGGAGAAATGAGTTCTTCCACACAAGTGTTGCAACTGGACTTTATGTCCACGCATCCCGAAAGTTACAAACAGTTAAAAGATAATCCGGCCTTGACAGCACAAATAGCCCATCGGGAAAGAGAATGGAAGAATGTTTCCGTATTCTACTTCCCCAAGGAACAACTGAATTATCCTTATTATAAAATGAATATAAGGAATGGCGATATTCTGGCAATAACCACCAATATAAAGGGACTGGATGTGGTGCATACAGGCTTTGCCTGCTGGGTAGGAGAGAAACTTCATTTGCTTCATGCTTCATCTGTCATGAAGAAAGTAATTCTGGACCCGCAACCCCTTTATGATTATTCTAAAAATAAAAAAGCCCACACCGGAGTGCGGGTCATTTCATTTTTGCCGTAGGGGCGGGTTCCAAACCCGCCCGAATGCGTCTTATTTCAACGTACCTGCTTCAGCCTGCTGAATCATCTGCTGGCTGGCATACATATAAACTTCTACGCGACGGTTCTGCTGACGTCCTTCGGCTGTATCATTATTAGCCACCGGATCAGCCTGACCCATACCATCTACCGATTTGATTTGGGCAGTGTTCACACCACAACTCAACAAGTAACTTGCTACGCTCTGAGCACGTTCCTGAGACAGATTGATATTCTTCTGTATACTTTGTTCGGCAGTACTGTTCTTCCAGCCCTGATTATCCGTATAGCCATAGATAGACACGTCCATGTCTCTGTTCTGATTCAACACATTGTTGGCAAATTTGCTCAATGCAGATTTGGCAGAAGGACTCAATGCCGCATTTCCTGTATTGAAAAGGATACCTGAATCAAAAGTAACTTTTACAGCCTGTAAGCCGTTATTGTCCGTTACCTGTTCCACCTGTGCACCTTGAATCTGAGCAGCTTCGGCAGCCGCTTTATCCATTTTCTTGCCGATTAGCACACCGGCACCCGTACCTACCGCAGCACCTACTGCCGCACCGATTGCCGCACCTTTTCCATGTCCGGCTATACCGCCGATAATTGCTCCCAGAGCTGCACCACCGCCACCGCCTATCAAGCCGCCTTTGGTAGTATTATTCATGTTTCCACATCCACTGAGCAACAAAGTTGCGCTCAGCAATAAAACTGTAATTTTACTCTTTCTCATAATCTCATTTTGTTTTATTAATATAATGGCTTCATGCAAAAAAATGTTCGCTAAAAAGCCGGATATTTTAACGCTTTCTTTTTAATGACCATAAACCAAACCAGACAGATGATTCCTTTCATGATGCTGGTAATGCTTATGCTCCACCAGATGCCGGGCAATCCCCATCCCCAGGATACGAATAGCAGTGCCATAGGGATGCGCAGATAATTGCAGGTAACACTTATCACGGCGGGAGGCATGGTGCGCCCCATTCCATAAAACACGCCTTGTATGGTGATCTCCAGCATCATGAATAATTGTGAATAACCATCTATGCGCAGAAATACACCGCCGGCTTCGTAAGCTGCCCTTTCGGGGACAAAGATAGAAAATATTTCGTTACCATAGCAAATAAAAAGAAAAGTACAGAAAGAACCGAAGACAAATGTCATCCACAGGGTAGTGCGATAGGCTTTCAATACACGGGCTATTTGCCGGGCAGCATAGTTTTGTGCCACAAAGGCGCTGAGGGCGGTGGAAAAACCTTGCGAAGTGTTCCAGGTTATGGCCTCAATCTGTCCTCCGGTGGTGAGTGCCATCAGTCCCAGGTGGCCGCCTTGGGCGGTAGCTGTCCTGCCTAGAAACATATTAACAAAGGCGAACAGCGTATTTAGTGCTGCCACAGGCAAACCTATTTTCAGGATGCGGCGGGTGTAGAGTTTCTTTAGCCGGGTGAAGAAGGTGAAATGATCCCATAGAATCTTTTTCTTTTTCAGTTGATACACAAACAGGAAGCAGACGGTAGCTTCTGCCAGCCAGGTGGCAAGGGCGGCTCCCATGGTTCCCCAACCTAGACCAAAGATAAAGAGAGGGTCTAGTATCATATTCGTAATCAGTCCGATACCGTTTATGGTGAAAGGTATTTTACTCCTACCGGCAGCATTGAATATGCCGGTGAAGGCGGCAGACAGGAAGACAAATGGAAAAGCGGTGGCAATGATGCGTAGATATTCTATGGCATTGCCGGCTATATGTGGTTCCAGTTTGTATATGTCGATAATAGGGGTGGCAAAGATAAACAGGAGTGCTCCCCAAGCGAGTGAAATAAGCAGGGACAAGGTAAGATTGTGTGACGCAAAGGCACGTGCAGCCTGCTCGTCCTGTGCTCCGATGGCTTGGCCCACGCTGACTTCCGATCCTACTTTGTTCAGCAGGGAAATAGAAGTGGACATCCACGTAAGGATGCCGACAGAGCCTACGGCGGCAATGGCTTCGCTTCCCAGCCTGCCTACCCATGCCATGTCCGTCAGGCTATAGGCCATTTGGATGAATGAGGTGGCCATGATGGGAATTGCCAAGGTGAACAGTTGCCTCAAAATAGGGCCTTGGGTCAGATTTTTTGTTCCTTTCATGCTTTCGTTTATGGATAAATTGTGTGCAAAGGTATAAAAATAAGGCGCAAAGAGTACTCTTTACGCCTTATTTTTATGGAGATCACGTTTCATCTCCTTTTTTATGGATACACGCCTTATCCACCGTAGGGGCGGGCCCGTGTGTCCGCCCGAAAGTATAAAGTGAACCGTTTTCGGGCAGACACATGGGTCTGCCCCTACAGTAAACCTATTTAGTAAGCAAAAATAGGATATTTCTTCATCGTCTCATTGACGCGTGCACGAACCTGTGCTATCACTTCTTCATTATCCACATTAGACAACACCGTTTCAATCATTTCAGCAATTTCCAACATCAGGTCTTCTTTTGCACCACGGGTAGTGATAGCAGGAGTACCCAGACGAATGCCGGAAGTCTGGAATGCAGAACGGCTGTCAAACGGAACCATGTTCTTGTTTACTGTAATATCAGCAGAAACCAGCGCCTTTTCAGCCACCTTACCCGTCAATTCAGGATACTTGCTGCGAAGGTCTACCAGCATAGAGTGATTGTCCGTACCGCCTGAAACGATAGTGAAACCACGATCTACCAAGGCCTGTGCCAATACGGCAGCATTCTTCTGCACTTGTTTCTGATATTCTTTATATTCCGGTTGCAAGCATTCGCCGAATGCAACAGCCTTTGCAGCAATCACGTGTTCCAGCGGACCACCTTGAATGCCCGGGAATACCGCAGAATCCAGCAACTGTGACATCATCTTGATTTCACCCTTCGGAGTCTTCTTGCCCCATGGGTTAGGGAAGTCTTTACCCATCATGATAACACCGCCGCGAGGACCGCGAAGAGTCTTATGTGTAGTAGAAGTAACGATGTGAGCATATTTCACAGGGTTGTCCAGCAATCCAGCAGCAATCAGTCCCGCAGGGTGAGCCATGTCTATCATCAGGATGGCACCTACTTTGTCTGCTATTTCGCGCATACGTTTGTAGTCCCATTCACGAGAGTATGCAGAACCACCACCAATGATCATCTTCGGTTTTTCGCGCAATGCGATTTCCTCCATCTGGTCATAGTCCACGCGACCTGTTTCCTGGTTCAGATTGTATTCGCACGGAGTATAGATGATACCCGATGTGTTTACCAATGAACCGTGTGACAAGTGACCACCGTGTGCCAAATTCAATCCCATGAATTTATCACCCGGATTCAATACGGCAAGGAATACGGCAGCATTAGCCTGTGCGCCCGAGTGGGGTTGCACGTTAGCCCATTCTGCACCGAAGATTTGTTTCAGTCTGTCGATAGCGATCTGTTCGCTCTGGTCTACCACTTCGCAACCGCCGTAGTAGCGCTTGCCGGGATACCCTTCAGCATACTTGTTGGTAAGGCAAGAACCCATGGCTTGCATTACTTGGTCACTGACAAAGTTTTCGGATGCGATCAGCTCGATACCTTTGAGCTGGCGTTGATGCTCTTTTTCGATAATGTCGAAAATCAAATCGTCTCTTTTCATTTCTTTTTATAATAAGTTACTATGTGTGATATTCGATTCTGAGCTCACAAAGTTAAGTATATTTAGAATATAAGGAAATTATTTAGGAGAAATTATTCGGAGAATTGCAGAAAAGGCAGGCAGTGCTTTCTTTTTGCTACATTCTACCGTCATTTACCCTTGGCGCGTGCCTTGTTCTTCTCTACAGACCAGCCGAATTTCCCTATTTTCGTACCCAACTCAAAGTAACCGCCGTGGACATAGACCAACGGATTGGCTTCGGACAACTCAAACTTCCCGGTTTCGGGATTCAGGTATTTGTCATCTGCCTTTACGTTCACCACATCGGCTATAAACATATCATGCGAACCCAGTGAAATGATTTCTTTTACCCGGCACTCTATGCAGAGTGGCGATTCCTGAATGATAGGAGCATGGACCAGTTTGGCTCTACCGGGCGTGAGCTTCATTGCTTCAAATTTATTGTAGTCTTTGCCCGAACGCACCCCGCACCAGTCGGTGGCAAATGCCATATCTTTGGTAGTGAGGTTAATGACAAACTCCATGTTCCGTTTCAGGATGGGATAGGAATGGCGTTCCGGACGCACGGAGATGTAGCACATGGGCGGGTTGGTACATATAGTACCCGCCCATGCCACTGTAATGATGTTATATTCTTCTTCCGTACTTCCGCAACTCACCAATAGGGCCGGAAGGGGGTAAATCATGGTGCCCGGTTTCCAGTCTTGTTTCATATGAATCAAAGCAATTTAATGCATTCTTTGTTTTGTTCCTTTTCGCAATAGTGGCATTTCAGTGTACCATGTTCTTTGTCGATGACATGAAACAGGGTGGTCATCGGCTCATTATTGGTGATGCACTTGGGATTGGCGCATTTTGCAATGCCGCGCAGCTCGTCCGGCATCAATACCTGTTTCTTTTCCACTACCTCATAGTCGCGGATAATGTTCAGCTTCACATTGGGAGCCACAACGGACAGGCGGCTTATTTCTTCGTCGGTAAAGTAGCGGTCGGCTACCTTTATAATGCCTTTCTTGCCCAGTTTCTTGCTCTCAAAGTTATTTCCGATGGTAATGTTGGAGTCTGAGTTCTGCAATCCCAGTAAGACAACTACGGTGAACAGTTTATCAGAAGGTATGTGGTCTATGACAGTGCCGTTTTTCAAAGCGGCAACCTGCAATGCTTGTTTGTTTTCGCTCATTTTGATTTTCATTTATTTACTTTTTAGCATCTTCTATTACATCGTCCAAGGTTATGCCCAATACATCGCACAGGATGGCTTGGCGCGCATAAAGTCCGTTTTGTGCCTGCTGGAAGTAGTAAGCCTTCGGGTTCTCGTCCACATCATAAGCTATTTCGTTTACGCGGGGCAGCGGATGCAGGATACGCAGGTTGGGACGGGTATGTTCCAGCATCTTATTCCTTAATATATATACATCCTTCACGCGTTCATATTCCATCAGGTCGGTAAAGCGCTCGCGTTGCACGCGGGTCATGTACAGAATATCGGCTTCGGCAATGGTTTCCTCGGTAAAGTCCGTATGTTCTTCGTATTTTATATTGTGCTCTTTGCAATAGAGTTTGTATTCTTCCGGCATTTTCAGTTCTTCCGGGGCAATGAAGTGGAAAGTGGGGTTGAAGTGGCGCATGGCCATCAGCAAGGAGTGCACGGTGCGTCCGTATTTCAGGTCGCCCACCAGGTAGATATTCAGGTTTTCCAGTGTTCCCTGTGTCTTGTATATGGAGTAGAGGTCTAGCATGGTTTGCGACGGATGTTGGTTGGCTCCGTCTCCGGCATTGACGATAGGCACCGGCGCCACTTCGCTGGCATATCTGGCAGCTCCCTCCAGGTGATGCCTCATTACGATAATATCGGCGTAATTGCTCACCATCATAATGGTGTCTTTCAGTGTTTCACCTTTAGAAGAACTGGTGGCTTTGGGATCGGAGAAACCGATAACGCGTGCCCCGAGGCGATTTGCTGCTGTTTCAAAACTGAGTCTTGTGCGGGTGGAAGGTTCAAAAAAGAGGGTGGCAACCACTTTGCCGTCCAGAATCTTACGATTGGGTTTCTTCTCAAACTCTTTTGCCATCTCCAGAAGGTAGAGGATTTTCTCTTTCGAGTGCTCGGCGATAGTAACTAAACTTCTATTTTCCATATGGGTTTGCATTTATAATTACAACTTATACGGAGCGTAAAGGTATGAAAAAAAAATAAATTAGCGAAGATTCAAAAGATATTTCGTTGAACTTTGTTAGAAACACATTCTATTTCAAAGTTTTTCCTTACTTTTGCACCATTAATTACTAGAAAACAACATGAGGAAGAAATTCATATACGTGCTTTGGGCCCTTGTGGTCGGCGTAATATTAGTTATAGCGTTCATATTCACCGCCATAGCGAAAGGATGGATAGGGTATATGCCTCCCATCGAAGAACTGGAGAATCCTAACTTGAAATTTGCTACCGAAATTATATCCGATGACGGTAAAATGCTGGGTACCTGGTCACTGAGCAAGGAGAACCGCGTCTTTGTGGGCTATGACCAGCTTTCCCCCAATATCATTCAGGCATTGATAGCTACCGAGGATGAGCGTTTCAAGGAACACTCGGGCATTGATGCGCGCGCTTTTATCCGCGCGTTGGTGAAGCGCGGCGTCATGATGCAGAAAAATGCAGGTGGCGGCAGTACCATTACGCAACAGTTGGCAAAGCAATTCTATTCGCCTACGGCGGACAATGTGATGGAGCGCCTCTTGCAAAAGCCCATAGAGTGGGTGATTGCCGTGCAGTTGGAGCGCTATTACACCAAGGAGGAGATCTTGACCATGTACCTTAATAAATTCGACTTCCTGAATAATGCAGTAGGCATCAAGACGGCTGCCAATACCTATTTCTCCAAGGAACCAAAGGATTTGAGCATAGAAGAAGCCGCCACCTTGGTAGGAATGTGTAAGAACCCTTCCCTTTACAACCCCAAGCGTTTCAATGAGCGTTCGCGCGGACGCCGCAATGTGGTGCTGAATCAGATGCGCAAGGCAGGCTACCTGACCGATGCGGAAGCAGACTCGTTGAAGGCTTTGCCCTTGGTCTTGAAATATCGCCGTGTAGACCATAAAGAAGGCTTGGCTACTTACTTCCGCGAATACCTGCGCGGCGTGATGACCGCCAAAGAACCCAAGAAAAGTGACTATCGCGGATGGCAGATGCAGAAATATTATGAAGATTCACTGGCATGGAAGACCAATCCGCTATTTGGCTGGTGTGCCAAGAACAAAAAGAAAGACGGTTCAAACTATAACATCTATACGGATGGACTGAAGATATATACCACCATAGACTCGCGTATGCAGAAGTATGCCGAAGAAGCGGTGAGTGAACACGTGGCGCACTACCTACAGCCCCGTTTCTTTAAGGAAAAGCTGAAAAAGAAAACAGCCCCTTATACCAGCATGCTGAGCGAAGCAGAAGTGAACTCCATCATGGAACGTTCCATGAAGCAGACCGACCGCTATCGCACCATGAAAGAGGCAGGATACTCTGAAGCGGAAATAAAGAAGGCATTCAATACCAAATGTGAAATGTCCGTATTCTCTTACGAAGGAGAAAAGGATACGATAATGACTCCGATGGACTCCATCCGTTATTATAAGTTCTTCCTGCGCACCGGCTTTATGTCTATGGACCCGTTGAACGGTCACGTAAAGGCATATGTGGGTGGTCCCAACTATAATTACTTCCAGTATGATATGGCCATGGTGGGACGCCGGCAGGTAGGTTCTACCATTAAACCTTATTTATATACGCTTGCCATGGAGAATGGTTTTTCTCCTTGCGACGAGGTGCGCCACGTAGAGCAGACTTTGATAGACGAGAACGGCCGTCCCTGGACGCCGCGCAATGCCAGCAAGAAGCGTTATGGCGAGATGGTAACCATTAAATGGGGATTGGCAAACTCGGATAACTGGGTAACGGCTTATCTGATGAGTAAATTGAATCCGTACCAGTTGGTGCGCCTTATCCATTCTTTCGGTGTGCTGAATAAGCAGATTGATCCGGTAGTTGCACTCTGTCTGGGACCTTGCGAAATTTCTGTAGGGGAGATGGTAAGCGCCTATACTGCATTTGCAAACCGGGGTATCCGCACGGCGCCTTTGTTTGTAACCCGCATTGAAGATAATGAAGGAAATGTGCTGGCAAACTTTACGCCTCAGATGGATGAGGTAATCAGTGAAACCAGTGCTTACAAGATGCTGGTGATGCTGCGTGCCGTAATCAATGAAGGTACGGGTGGACGTGTACGCCGTCTGTATGGCATCAATGCCGATATGGGTGGCAAGACAGGTACTACCAACCGCAACTCGGATGGTTGGTTTATGGGCTTCACTCCGTCGCTGGTGTCCGGTGTATGGGTAGGAGGTGAGGAACGCGATATTCACTTTGATACTATGGTAGACGGTCAGGGAGCCGCCATGGCTCTGCCCATTTGGGGACTTTATATGCAGAAAGTTTACAAGGATAAGAGCCTGGGATACTCGGAAGACGAAAGATTTAAGATTCCCGAAGACTTTGATCCTTGCAAGGATACTCTGATAGAGGATACTTCGATAGAGGAGATCGGCGGGCTGGATAATATATTCGAGTAAACTCTCACCTGGAGATAAAATGCAAGATAAAGTTTTTCTATAGAACGCTTGCATTTTCATCAAGAAATACTATCTTTACAAAAAGGAGACTTTCCTTTTAAAGATAGGAGGTTTACTATGGATAGTAATGTTACTTTGTATCAGATAACTAACGTAATGGCCGAGAAAGTTTTTCAGAAAATAGAAAACTTCAATAAAGGCCGCAGGGAAGATACCGGATACTACGCATTGAGTGTTTCCACTGCTTATCGCTCTTATTATGCCTTGTGGCGTGTTTTCCCCGAGAATACATATTCCCCTTTGTTTATCCAAACGCTGGCGGTCACTTTTGATGATGCGGCAGATCGTGCTTTTCAATACTTGCAGAACTGCAATATAGTATTGAAAGTAAAAGATAACAGCTTCTTTGAAGCCTATTACGGCATAACGGATGATGTGGTTTCGTTTGGAAAATATCGGGGAAAGAGACTCTCGGAAGTTTATTATATAGACCCTAACTATGTGCTTTGGTTGGCACATAAATTCGAAGCGAGGAATTCCAGGGATAGCAGGTTGGCAGTGCTGGCAAAGGGCTTTGCCATGGTGCACTATGAAACGGTAATCAAGAAACACCACTTGCCTGCCGGCAGCCGTTTTATTGGTCAGCCGGGGGAGAAACTGGCAGACTTGCACCTGGAAGTGTTGGGAGTGAGATTGCAACTGGATGCTTATAAGGTGAAGGGTTACTATGTGGATCAGAGCGTATTGGCTGCTGATGCCGATGGCAACCGCTTTGCTTTTATGATTAAAGCGGCAGCCCCCAGTATGTCACCGGATCTGTTAAGCCCTTACAGTAAGAAGATCACCCCCAAAGATACCCTGTACATTAAATCTGCCAAAGTGCTTTCCCATTACGAAAGCCGGGGAATTAAATGTACCCGCATCGGATATCTGAAGTTCAAATAGTATCCGCATGGATAGGAATGGTAATGGTAAAATGCGTACCTTTACCTTCCTCGGAGGTTACGGTAATCTCTCCCTGCATATGTTCTATGATGGTTTTGCTGATGGATAGTCCCAGTCCGGCACCCGGTTTGAATGAATCTACTTTGTAGAAACGGTCAAATATATGTGCAAGTTTTTCTTTGCTCATGCCAATGCCCGTATCATTCACAAAGATCTCTACAGTGTTATCGGATAGTGCTTTGTAGCCCAATGCTATGCTTCCGTGGGTGGTAAATTTTATAGCATTGTTTATCAGGTTGTTGATAACCTGTTTCAGCCGTGTATCATCCGTTACTATTTCCAAAGCTTCTTTGGGTTGTTGCAAGATAAACTCCACATTTTCCGGCATATTCAGCAACTGGCATTGATAAACGTCCGATAATATGTAGTTGAGTGGTTGTTTCTTCATTTTGAACTCAATGGAGTTTGATTCTATCTTTGACAAATCTATGATATCGGAGATAAGTACCAGCAGTTGTTCGCAATTCTTGTTGATGATGGAAACAAATTCTTTACTTTCGCTACTTCCTATTTCAATGTCTCCGCAGACCAATAAATTGGAGAAACCTACTATCGCATTCAGCGGAGTGCGGATTTCATGGCTCATATTGGCTAGGAAAGCACTTTTCAGTTTATCGCTCTGTTCGGCTTTGTCACGGGCTATCATTAGTTTCTGCTCTACGCTCTTATGCTCTTGGATACTTTGGCAGGCTCCGATAATACGATAAGGTGCTCCTTCTATTTGTTCCAGGTATAGGGATTGTTCTTCAAACCACTCCCATGTACCGTCACTGCGCCTCAGTCTATAGGTAAATGCTTCGGTGTTCAGTATTCCGGCTATTTGATTGGCAAGGGCGTTCATCAATATTTCCCGGTCATCGGGGTGCAGATAAGAAGCGAATTCTTCTTCGGTCAATGTATAATCTTTAGTGGGTATGCCTAAATGTTTGAACCAACGTGCATCAATAATCAATTTTCGCTGTTCCATATCATAGAACCAAGGGAAAATCTTAGTCAGGCTTAGCGCCATGTTTATGATATGCTGCTGGGTCAGTTCTCCCTCTATATTGCGGAAAGAGATAATAATTTGCGATAGTTTCTTCTTTGAAAATACACTGGCAATGCGTCCTTCGGCAATAAACCGTCCTTTTTTCAATTCACTCTTGATAAAAGTCCCTTTGGGGAAATCTATGATTTTTTCTTCCTGCTTTAGTTCTTCAATGAGGGTAGAAGTGATATTTTGATGATTCTGCACTATGGAAATAATCTCAAATATACTTTTACCTGTTACATCTTCATCTTCCAGATCCAGTTCTTTGACGGCTTCATCATTGATACGTTCGATAGTACCGTCTGCATCCATAAATATAAGGGCGGATGGCAAGATATTCAGTATTTGTTTGGATAAGACTAATTGTCCTTTAATATAACTCATATTTTCCATACTTTGATATTACTCTTGATTTACTTCGATCAAATATAGTGTCCTGATATCAACTTCCCCTTTCTTTATTCTACATCCAACCGTGAAAAGTATAGTGTTCCAAATATTAAGATGAAAAGACTAAAACAAGAGTATAAATATCACTATTTCTTTTTTTGATGAGAATAGAAAGGGGAAAAGCTGATTATGTTTGAGTGTATGTCTTGTCAAGGCTACTCATTCTATCAGATTGGGAATGACTTTCTGAGTCCTGAATTTTCGCGGTGACATACCTGTTATTCGCTTGAAGAAACGGGTAAACGAGGACGGACTGGAAAAGTTCAGTTCATAACAAATCTCCTGAATAGTCATATTCGAGGAGATCAGCAAAGCCTTTGCCTCAATAATTACATAATTGTCAATCCAGTCGCCTGCCAGTTTCCCGGTGACATCACGAACGATGGACGACAGGTATTTAGGGCTCAGGCATAACCGTTTGGCATAAAAAGTAATGTCCCTCTCTTTATAATGATAGACTTCTACCATTCTCAGGAATTGCCTGAATATCTCTTCTTTGTGTGACAAGTTACTTGTCTTGACATTAATATGCTTTAACAGCAAATTGCATACTTCATAGAAGGTAGCTTGTATCAGATATTGTATAGTGAAATTACGGAATAGATTGCTTTGGTCACTAATTTTCCTGTATAGCAATCCGTGGTATGCTTTCAATAACTCCGTTTCTTCTTCATTTAAATTTGCACTGGGATGATTCTTCAGGGGAATCAGCAGAGACATCATTTTATAGAAATTATCACGACTGTCAAAGTATTTGTTGGATATAATGATGAGATGGGAACTATAGTCCTCGGTAATGCTACAGCACTTTACGATTTGATTGGGCGTGATAACCAGTAAGTGATTTTGATTAATGACATGTTTCACAGAGTCTATTTCTATCTCTGCACTACCGGCAAGGCAAAGTATAAAAGATGTATAGGATGCTTTGTGAGATTTTTTGAAGTATGTTGACTGAGCATGTTTATTGCGTGTGAAATCTTTCCCAATATCATTGTATATGATGAAATCATCAGAGAAATAATCAGCATCAGTAAAGAAATCAGTGCTCCAAATGTCTATATTTATATCTTCCTTGGTCATTCTTGATATTATTTAGTGTAAAAGAAGAAATAAAATCAGAATGAAGCAACCACATTCGACTAATTGCAAATAAAATCCGATGTATGGTATAGTATTCGTTCTGCTTTGACAGAAAAACAAGTTCCCCCACCAATTGTTGGCGGGAGAACCTTTTTTATTATCCGTTTACTTTTTTATAATCTGCCAGGAACTTTTCCAGTCCGCTGTCTGTCAGCGGGTGGTTCAGCAGCCCTTTGATTGCGGAAAGCGGGCAGGTTACTACATCGGCTCCCGCTTCGGCGCATTGCATAATGTGCTGGGTGTGGCGGATGGAGGCGGCAAGCACTTCTGTTTTGTAGTCATAGAAATGATATAGTTCTACGATTTGTGCAACCAGGCCTACGCCGTCACTGCAAATATCATCCAATCTGCCCACGAAAGGCGATACGTAACTGGCTCCTGCCTTGGCTGCCAGCAATGCCTGTCCGGCAGAGAAAACCAAGGTGCAGTTGGTGCGGATGCCCTTGTTGCTGAAATACTTGATAGCCTTGATGCCGTTTTCGATGCACGGCACTTTGACTACAATATGCGGGTTGAGGGCGGCCAGTTCTTCACCTTCCTTTATCATTCCTTCATAATCGGTGGCAATGACTTCGGCGCTGACGTCTCCATTCACTATATTACATATTTCAATGTAATGTTTATGTTGGTTTTCTACTCCTTTAATGCCTTCTTTTGCCATTAAAGACGGGTTTGTGGTCACGCCATCCAGTACGCCCAATGCGTTTGCTTCGCGGATTTGATCCAGGTTAGCAGTGTCAATAAAGAATTTCATAACTTTTTCCTTTTTAGGTAATTAAAATTAGGTTAGCAACAGAGTGCTAAGCTACTGATATTAACAATGATAAACAAGGAAAAGTTCCAAATTATCCGCTATGAATTCTTTTTGTAGCTGAACACTGCCCAACCGTTCAAGGCAATTGCCATAAGCAGCAAGGCAATAAGCTGGGTAGTCAGATCGCCAAGGCCGCTTCCTTTGAGGTAAACCGTTCGGGTTACCTGAATAAAATATTTTAAAGGATTGACGATGGTGATGTGCTGTGCCCATTGCGGCATACTGTTGATAGGAGTGAACAATCCACTCATCAATATAATGATAATCAAGAAAAAGAACATGACAAACATGGCTTGTTGCATGGTCTGTGAATAATTGGATACAATCAGTCCCAGTCCCGAAATAACGATGATGAACAACAGGGCAAAGAAATAAAGCAGCCATAGTGACCCCACAGGGCTTAAACCATATACCAGATGTGCCAGGATGACGCTTATGGTAAGGATAACGATACCTGCCGTCCAGTAAGGAATCAGCTTTGCCAAGATAAATGTGAATTTGCTGACGGGGGTTACATTGATCTGCTCAATGGTTCCGAACTCTTTCTCACTCACAATATTGAGGGCGGGCAGAAATCCGCAAAGCATCATCAACAGTTGCGCCATCAGTGCGGGAACCATAAAGATTTTGTAATCCAAATGGGGATTGAATCTTCCCTGCGTATCTATCTCAATGGTAGGGGTAATGGTGCCTCCGGCAGTCAATGGCCTTATTTGGGCGGCATAATCATTGATGATGCCTCCTAAATAAGAACTGCCTAAACCGCCCTTTGTGCCGTTTACGGTGTTGGCGGCAATCAATACCTTTGCCACTCCGCTTTTTAGCAAGTCGCGCTCAAAGTGGGGCGGGATTTCCAGAATGATGTCGGCGTCTCCTTCTTCAATGCTCTCCATTGCTTCCTCGTAACTCCGGGAAACATCTACCAGCCTGAAGTATTCCGAAGAAGCGACTTTCTGCACCAAGCGGGTGGAATAGGGGCTGCGATCATTGTCCACCACACTGAGGTTTATATTCTTTATCTCGAAATTGGCAGCCCAGGGCAGCACCAGTAAGATGATGCAGGGAAACGCAAGAAGCAACCTCGGCAAGATAGGATTGCGGAGCAATTGCTTGAACTCTTTTTCTAGTAAATATTTTATCATGGCTTTCTGAGCTTATTCTAACCGTTTATTGAACTTCTTCAGGCTGATACCCATCAGGATAGTTGCCAGCAGGATAAGGATACATATATCTTTCCACACAAAGCTGATGCTGAGTCCTTCTATCATAATCTTTTTTACACCGATGATATACCACTTGGCAGGGATAATATTGGAAATTACCTGCAGGGGTAGCGGCATATTTTCGATGGGGAAGATCATGCCGGAGAGCAGCATGGTGGGCATCATGAACACCATGCCCGAAATAAGCATGGCTTCTACCTGAGTGGTGGCAATGGTGGAAACCAGCAGTCCTAATAATAAGGATACAATAATGAATATCCATGAGAGGAGTGCCAGTGAAAACAGGCTGCCTGCCACCGGAACGTGAAGCACATAGACGGATAGCAGCAAAATGGTAACCAAGTTGACGCAAGACAGTACAAAGTAGGGCACGGTCTTGGCAATAATCATCCACAGCGGGCGCACGGGCGATACCAGCAGCACTTCCATAGTGCCTGTTTCTTTCTCGCGGACAATGGAGATGGAGGTCATCATGGCGCATATCAGCATCAGGATAAGCCCCATTACTCCGGGTACAAAGTTATAGGCGCTTTGCATACTGGGGTTGTATAGCAACTTGGTTTGTGGAATAATTTGGATGGGGATTTGTTGCTGTGTCCTCATGCTTTGCTGGTAGTCGGCAATGATGCTGCTGGCGTATCCGGTCAGTATGGTGGCGTTGTTGGGATCGGTGGCATCGGCTATCAGTTGCACTTTTGCCTTGCCGGTGTGGCGCAGGTTGTTGTCGAAATCAGGCTCGAATACCACGACCAGATCCGATGTGTTTTTTCGGAAGGTTTCTTCTATTTCGTCGTTGCTGTGCAATATGCGGGTTACGTTGAAGTATTCGCTGGCATCCAGTTTGTCTATAATCTGACGGGTGGATACGTCCTTTGAGTAATCCAGTATCGCCACTTTCACATTCTTTACTTCGGTGGTAATGGCGAAGCCGAAAAGGATGATCTCTATGATAGGCATACCCAGCAGTATCAGCATCGTCCGGCGGTCGCGGATGATGTGATAGAATTCTTTTCGGATGAAAGATAAAAACTGCTTCATATCTTTATATAGTCTGTTCTGTTATTCATTTAGTTTCTCACCGCCTTGCGTGCCAGTTGCCGGAACACTTCGTCCATATCATCGGCATGGAATTGTTCTTTTAATTTTTGCGGGCTGTCCAGTGCCTCTATCTTTCCGTCCACCATCATGGATACGCGGTTGCAATATTCCGCCTCGTCCATGTAGTGGGTAGTGACAAATATCGTGATTCCCCTTTCGGCTGCCTGGTAGATCAATTCCCAAAACTGGCGGCGGGTGGCAGGGTCTACGCCTCCGGTGGGTTCGTCCAGAAATACGATCTTAGGCTCGTGGAAGATGGCGACGGAGAAAGCCAGTTTCTGCTTCCAGCCTAGGGGGAGGGAGCGGACCAGTGTGTTCTTTTCATGCAGGAAGCCCAGTTGTTCCAATACTTTATCTGTTTTGGCAGCTATTTCTTCATCACTCATTCCATAGATACCGGCATACAGGCGGATGTTTTCCCACACTTTCAAGTCTTCGTACAGAGAGAACTTCTGACTCATGTAACCAATGTTCTTTTTCACTTGCTCGTATTGTGTGGAGATGTCGAATCCGGCTACCGTGCCTTTGCCGCTTGTGGGCTGTGACAGTCCGCATAGCATGCGCATGGCGGTAGTCTTTCCTGCACCGTTGGCTCCCAGGAAGCCGAAGATTTCTCCGCGCTTTACTTGGAATGAGATGTGTTCTACGGCGGTAAAATCGCCGAAACGCTTGGTCAGTCCCTCCACCTCTATGGCATATTCACTGGCAGTGGGCGGCTCGCTGAAAGAGAGCCCTTCGGGAGAAAGGATGTGGCTGAATTGTTGCAAGATACGTTCCGGGGTATCAATGCCTTGCACCTCTCCTTGGTGGATAAACGCGATGCGGTCGCAGCATTTCATCTCATTGAGGTAGGGAGTGGAGGCAATGATGGTGATACCTTCCTTTTTCAGTTTCAGCAGCATATCCCAAAACTCTTTTCTGGATACGGGGTCTACACCGGTGGTAGGTTCGTCCAGAAACAGGATGTCGGGCTTATGGATCAGGGCGCAGCTCAATGCCAGCTTTTGCTTCATTCCTCCCGATAACTTTCCGGCGCGACGGTGCTTGAACGGTTCTATCTGTTGGTAGATGTCCTTTACCAGTGCATAGTTCTCGTAGATGGTGGTATTGAACAGGGTGGCAAAGAACGTAAGGTTTTCTTCCACGGACAGGTCTTGGTACAGGGAGAAACGCCCCGGCATATATCCTGCCCGTTTGCGGATCTCTTTGTAGCCTTCCACTACATCGTGTCCGCATACGCGGGCTTCGCCTTTGTCCGCCAGTACCAAGGTGGTGAGGATGCGGAAAAGCGTAGTCTTTCCTGCGCCATCCGGCCCTATGAGCCCGAAGATTTCTCCCGGCTTCACCTCAAAGCTGACGTCCTTTAGTGCCTGCACTTCGCCGTAGCTCTTGCTGATCTCTTTTACAGAAACGATATTCTCCATTATTTCTTCATTTCGCCATACATTCCTATCTTTAGGTATCCATCGTTCTTTACGGCTATCTTTACGGCGTAAACCAAGTTTGCGCGTTCATCTCTGGTTTGAATGGTTTTGGGGGTAAACTCTGATTTGTCCGAAATCCATGTGATGACGCCTTCGTATTCGCGGCGGGCGTCTTCGCCCAGGTCCGAGAATACTTTCACTTTATCACCCAGTTTCAGTTGGGATAACTGGTCGGCGGTGATGTAGGCGCGCAGGAACATATTCTGCACGTCTGCTACCTTGAACAGAGGTTTTCCTTGTGTTGCCAGTTCACCGGCTTCTGCATACTTGGCCAGTACCGTTCCGTTGATGGGGCTGGTAATGTGGCATTTGCGTAGTTGGTCTTCCAGTTGCGCCACTTGTATTTCGTAGGCGGAACTTTCTTCGGTTACGCTGGCATTACCCCGTTGCAGGATAGAGATTTGGGCTTCCAGTTGTTTTTTCAGTACGGCTATCTGGGAGTCTATATCATCTATCTGCTTCCCGGTGGCGGCGTTTTCTTTTAGCAGGTTTTCCGTACGTTTTCTCTCGTATTCGGCTTTGCTTATCTGCTCCTTGGTGGCGGCTATCTGCTTGTTTATGTCCATGCTTTTGTTTGCCACTGCCTTGCCGCTTGCCAGCAGTTGCATCTTTTTCAGATAGAGTTGCAGGGTGTCTATGCAGCCCACTTCTTTGTCGGCTGTCAGCAGTTGCCCTTCTTCTACGTGGAACTGAAGGATTTTGCCATTGGCTTCGGAGGATACAATCACTTCTGTGGCTTCAAACGTGCCCGAAGCATCATAGTCGCCTTTGCCGTTTCCGCAGGCGGATAGCGCCAGCAGGGAGGCGGTGAGTAAGAGATATTTATTTGTTCTCATATTGGTTGGTGGTATATTTTAGTTCGTAAATGGCTGATAATAATTGTATTTCATGCAATATCTTGTCCTGTTTGGCAAGGTCTTCGGCAGTTACTTCGCGCAGCATCTCGGTGACGGTCAGTGTGCCGTTGGCAACTTTGGCCTGTGCGGATTGCTTTATATTGTTTCGCAGGGCGATGATTTCGTTGTCATTCTTCATCAGTTCCGTCAGCTTCTTTATTTCACTGTTGTTCTGGGTTACTTCCAAGTGGGTGTTGAACAGGAATGTTTCCTTTTGCACGTTCACATCCTGTTGGTTCAGGGTGATTTGGCGGGACTCGTTCCTACGGGTGTACAGGTTGCCGAAGTTCCAGGAGAGGCGGATACCTGCCAGATAATAGGCGGAGAACTCATTTTTCAGCATATTGAGTCCCGGATTGCCGTAGGCGCCTTGTACAAATACGCCTAGTTTGGGCAGATTCCGGGCGGTGAGTTGCTTGCGGCGTGCTTCCAGTTGGCGGTCTTGTGCGGCAAACAGGTTGAGTTCGGGACGTTGGATTAATCCGGGGGTGTAGGTTGTTTCCTTATATAATAAGGTGTTCACATCCGGTTTCTTTAAGGTTGTTCCGTTTATCGGGGTGGGACGGTTTATCATGATCCGCAGCATTTCGCAGTAAGCGCGGTGCGAGGCTTCCAGTGTGTGGCGTTGCTGGGTGTTGTTCAGTTGCTCCACTTTTACGGCGTCCAGGTCGGCTTGGTTGGCAATTCCGTTCTTTACGTAGGCTTTTACGTTATCATAATTCCGTTGCAATTCCTCCTGCATGGAATGGTTTTGGTTCAGTTGTTCCTCCAGTAGCAGGATGCCGAAAAACAGTTGGTTTACGCGCTCGTTGATGGCATACATATCTACTTCCAGTTTCTGCTTGTCCACTTCGGAGCCTGCACGGGTTACTTCCTTTTGTGCGTGGATATTGCCGCCGTCCCATACCACTTGGTCCAGTTGCAGCATGGCCTGGTACTGGTCCTTGCGCATCCCCCGGATATCAATGTCGGGCAGTTCCACGGGGATTTCCGTTACTTCCGATTGGTAACTCGCCTTGGCGGACAGGGAGAATTGTGGCAGATACCCCTTGTTGGCATTGGAGATGTTGTACTCTTTCGTCTTTTCTATCAGACCATAGCGCTTTATCAACGGATAGTAGGCTTGGGCTTGTTGTCGGCATTCTTCCAGTGTGAGTTCCTGTGCCCTTACAAGGACAGTGGGGAGGCTGAGAAAGAGTGCTGCCAGAATGAATAACTTTTTCATTTCCTTAATCTGCTTAATATGATTTCTATGTTTTCTTGTTTCCTGCGTTCCAGGTATTGATGATATTCCTCACCGTTTTCTTCTGCTAACAGGCGTATCATCGGATTGGCTATAAAAACAAATACATTCAGTGATACAGCGCTTATTAACAGGTCGGCGGCAGAGATGGGGCGGATGTTTCCTTTTGCTATTTCTTCCTTTAATGATTCGTCCAGCACCTTTACTGCCAGTTTAAAGTTGGGGAAAAGGGTGTTGCGGCATACGGCTTCTCCATTGGCGCTCACCAGGATTTCCCTATATATAAATAAAGGTAGGTCGGGGTTCTCGATCAACAGGTTGAAGTGTGACTCTATGCTGGCTTTTATTTTATCTATAAAGGGGAGAGAGTCATCTACACGTGACAGGTAGGTGGCGGACAATAGCCGGGCTTTTTCTTCAAATACTTTATTGAAAAGGTTTTCCTTTGTACGGAAATAATAATGCAACATGGCATGTGTCACTCCTGCTGCTTTGGCTATCTCAGTGGTTTTGCTTCCGGCAAAGCCTTTTTTAATAAACTCTTTTTCAGCAGCTTGTAGTATGGCTTGTTCTGTGTTACTTGCTTCTTCTTTCATGTTATCATATATGTTTAACAGGATTGTTAGTAAACGCAAATGTATGGGGAAGAATTGAGAATAGCAAGAGAATAAAGACAAAAAATGTTAGTGGAGGGTATATTCTTATGTTAGGCTCTCTTTCCACATATCTCGTTAACATTTCCCGTAGGGGCGGATTGAATCCGCCCGAATCAACGGTCACGACCTAGGGAGTAATGCATAAAGCAAATCGTTTTCGGGCAGATTCAATCTGCCCCTACGGTGGATGAAAGCATTTAATAGAGATATGTAGAAAGAGCAATTTAAGAGGAGATGAGAAATGAATGTATGCACAAAAGGGATAAAAAACGCATTGAAAGAAGACGAAAAGGTACCCGATAAAGACGAAAATAGAGGTGAAAAACATAGGAAAAAGCATTGAATTTGCATCGAAAAACATACTGAAAACGAATGAAAAACATGCCGAAAACGAGTGGAAAACCATCATTTTAGCATGTAAAAAGCCACTTTTTCGTTCAGTCGGGGAATACTAATAATAATATTATATATACTAGAGAGAAATATATTATTATTTCCCCGAAAACGAAACGTCTTGCTTTGCCTCCTCCTTTCGGTGAGTGCGTTTAGATCCTTCACGTTGTTCAGGATGACAAATGGGGAGGCTGTCTGAGAATCCGTCTTCCAACTTGCATGATGCAATGATCTTAGGCGCGGATTACGCGGATTACACGGATCTTTTTGTATCCTTTCCGCGAAATCCGCGTAATCCGCGCCTAAAAGGAAGCATAACAAGAGTCTTTGGACAAGCCGGAGGATGAGGATGGTGGAGGTCGGTCATTAGAACGACAAGCCTTCGTCATTAGTAACGACCCCGGCATAAGATCAGTAACGACGAGGCGTTGCCATTAGTAATCATGCAGCGTCAAGATGCGTAATCCCCTTCGGATATATTCCCGTTCCATGTCCTCCGGTTTCAGCACCTTGTCGTCAAACACCAACAGGTCAATGTCCAGCTTTACAATGCCGACAGCTTTATCCTCCGGGGTGCGTCCGCTGCGTTGTTCCAGCTTCTTAAAGAGTTCGTGAACAGAGTCGGGAGCAAGGGTAGTGGTAAACCTAGCCAGTTGGTTGCTGAAAGGAGAACGCATTCCGCTTCCAATGGCTTCCGTTTCCATCAGCTCGCCAAAGTGAATGCCGGGAAAAGCACTGCTTAGCGCTTCCCGTGCTTCGGACAGCCGCGCAGAACGGTCTGTATTAGAGCCCATACAAAGCAAACACTGGTGTTCGTTCATAACATTTATTGCATTAATATGACAAGATGCTGCAAAAGTAAGAAATGTTTTTGTACTTTTGCACGATTATGAAAAAGAATGGTACCATGAAATATATCGGAATTATTCCTGCAAGATATGCCTCTACGAGATTTCCGGCTAAACCCTTAGCCATCCTTGGGGGCAAGCCTGTGATTCAAAGAGTGTATGAACAAGTGGCAGGCATACTGGACGAAGCCTATGTGGCTACGGACGACGAACGCATAGAAGCAGCCGTAAAGAGCTTTGGCGGCAAGGTGGTAATGACTTCCGTAAACCACAAAAGCGGCACGGACCGTTGCTACGAAGCCTATACCAAAGTGGGGCAAGGATATGATGTTGTCGTTAATATTCAGGGCGATGAACCCTTTATACAACGCTCTCAGCTAGAGGCGGTAAAGGCGTGCTTTGAAGACCCCGCCACACAAATAGCCACGTTGGTAAAGCCTTTCACTCCCGAAGACGGGCTGGCGGCATTGGAGAATGTAAACTCTCCCAAAGTCGTGGTGAACAAGAATATGAATGCATTGTATTTCAGCCGTTCCATCATCCCTTACCGGCGCAATGCCGACAAGGCGGATTGGCTGAAAGGGCATGTTTACTACAAGCATATCGGGCTGTATGCCTACCGTGCAGACGCATTGAAAGAAATTACATCCCTCTCACAATCGTCATTGGAGTTGGCGGAATCTTTGGAACAACTCCGCTGGCTGGAGAATGGCTATACCATCAAAGTGGGAATCAGTGAAGTGGAAACCATCGGCATTGATACTCCGCAAGACTTGGCGCGTGCCGAAGAATTCTTAAAACAACGGGAGGGTAAATGATGCTGGACAGAACTACACCACCGCCCGTTCGCCAACTGAGCGAGTTTAGCATTGCCCTGCCCGAACGCAAGGTAATGAAAAACGGTATGCCGCTTAATATCATCCATGCCGGAACAGAAGACGTGGTGCGTTTCGATATTTTGATAGGCGGCGGACAATGGAACCAGGAGCAGCCCTTGCAGGCCATGTTTACCAATAGGATGCTGCGCGAAGGAGCAGGAGATCTTACTTCATCCCAAATAGCGGAGAAACTGGACTACTATGGCGCATGGCTGGAACTCTCGTCTTCTGTGAACTATGGATTTATTACGCTGTATTCCTTGAACAAGTATTTTGCCCGCACACTGGCTGTCATTACAGATATGGTGAAAGCACCGTTGTTCCCCGCCAAGGAACTGTCGGTGGTGGCAGATACCAACAAGCAACAGTTTCTGGTGAACAGCACCCGGGTGGAAATGATTGCACGCAAGCAGCTGAATATGGCTTTGTTCGGCCCTCAACACCCCTTCGGACGCTATGCCGTGGTCGAAGACTATGACCGTATCACTCCCGAAGTGCTCCGCTCTTTTTATCAGAAGTATTATCATTCGGGAAACTGTTCGGTCTATGTGTCGGGCAAGGTGACTCCCGAAGTCATTCATTGCATAGAAGATAACTTGGGCAATGACACCTGGGGACAAGTAACCGAAAAGCCTGAAACAAAGTCAATAGCACCGGAGAGAACCCCGGAAAAACAGATCTTTATAGAGCGTGAAGATGCCCTTCAAAGCTCCCTCAAGATGGGAGGGTTTGTAATGGATCGCCAGCACCCTGACTTCTTGAAAGCGCGTGTCATGGTGACCCTGTTCGGAGGATATTTCGGTAGCCGCTTGATGTCTAACATCCGCGAGGACAAAGGATATACCTATGGCATCGGTGCAGGCATCGTGTCTTATCCGGATACCGGAATATTGGTCATCAGTACGGAAGCCGACAATGAGTACATTAACCCCATCATCACCGAAGTCTACCGCGAAATGGACAAACTGTGCAACGACTTGGTACCCCAGGAAGAACTGGAGATGGTGAAGAATTATATGTTGGGCGATTTATGCCGTGCCTACGAGGGTCCTTTCTCCTTGTCCGATGCCTGGATTTACATAGAAACCGCAGGACTGGACGACTCTTTCTTTATCCGTTCGCTGGATGCCATCCGCAGCATCACCGAAGAAGAAATAAGGACGCTGGCACAACGCTATTTCTGCAAAGAAAACTTAATAGAGGTCATTGCGGGTAAAAAAGTGTAATAACGGACTCGGTCTATAGGCAGAAAATCGTATCTTTGGCGTAAATCTTATCTATTATAGTAACGAACCAATGAAGAAATACGCATATATCTTATTGATTTTAATGTCGGCCAGCACGCTGGCAACTGCCCAAATAAAGATTGGAAACTATTCTTTTAAGGATGGCGGCGAGTACACCGGAGAACTGAAAAGTAGAAAGCCCAACGGCAAAGGAAAGACCATCTATAAAAACGGTGACATCTACGAAGGTGAATACATAAAAGGAAAACGTGAGGGAGACGGAACCTACACATTCCACGACGGTGAAAAGTACGTAGGCCAGTGGTTTCAAGACCAACAGCATGGCAACGGTACTTTTTATTTTATGAACAACAACCGCTACGAAGGTATGTGGTTTGCCGATTATCAGCAGGGTGAGGGTACGATGTACTACTACAACGGCGATATATATATAGGCAACTGGTTCCAAGACAAGCGTAGCGGCAAGGGCACTTACACCTGGAAAGCCGGAGCAAAATACGAAGGCGACTGGAAGGAAGACAAAAAGAATGGTCAGGGCATGATGATATGGCCGGATCAGTCAAAATATGAAGGCGACTGGAAGGACGATGCCCGCGATGGCAAAGGAACTTTCTACTACGTCAACGGCGACAAGTATGTAGGCGACTGGAAAAACGACGTTCAGCATGGCAAAGGCATCTACTATTTTAATAGTGGCGACCGCTATGAAGGCGACTACGTGGATGGCGAACGCACCGGACAGGGCATTTACGTCCACAAGAACGGTGACAAGTACGTGGGAGAGTTCAAAAACGGCGAGCAACACGGAACCGGAACCTTTACCTGGGCAAATGGAGCCGTGTACGAAGGCCAGTGGGTGAACAACCAGCGTAGCGGCAAAGGACACTACGTCTGGGCAAACGGTGACGAGTACGAAGGCGACTGGAAAAACAACATGGCAGATGGCGAAGGAACACTGCGCACTGCCGACGGAAGCAAGTACAAAGGCCACTTCGTAAAAGGCAAAGAGGACGGAAAAGGTGTGCTGGAAGATAAGAACGGCGTGCGCTATGACGGCTTCTTTAAACAAGGAAAGAAAGACGGCGCTTTTGTGGAAACCGACAAGGATGGAAACGTGATCCGCAAAGGTGTGTATAAGTTTGGCAATCTGTCAACAGAACAAAAATAAAAGAGAAGATGTTGGACTTAGAAAATATTACTGGCAAAGTACGTGAAATAGCACTCCAAGCGGGTGCTTTTCTTCGTAATGAGCGTAACGGTTTCGACCGTAACAAGGTAGAAAAGAAGAACGCTCACGACTATGTGTCTTATGTAGACAAAGAATCAGAACGCCGCATCGTGGCACAACTCCGCGAACTGGTGCCCGAAGCCGGATTTATAGCCGAAGAAGGATCGGGCAGCCTGACTGATGAAGAATATTGCTGGTTGGTAGACCCCTTGGACGGAACCACTAATTTTATTCATAATAACGCTCCCTACTGTGTCAGCATCGCCCTGCGCAGCAAGGAAGAACTCCTGGTGGGCGTGGTATATGAAGTATGCCGTGACGAACTTTACTGGACTTACAAAGGCTCACCTTCCTACCTGAATGATAAAGAAATACATGTTTCCGGAGTTTCGGACATGGATGAAGCATTCATAGCTTTGGGATTTCCATATGATTCCAATGCCTATAAGCCGATGGCAGAGCATATTATACACCAACTTTATGGAAACGTGGGCGGCTTGCGCCTGCAAGGAGCTGCTGCCGCCGAACTTTGCTATGTAGCCGCCGGACGTTTTGAAGCCCGCATAGAGGGTTTGCTGGGGCCGTGGGACATTGCTGCGGGTTCCATAATCTTGATGAATGCCGGTGGAAAAGTTACAGATTATAGGGGTGGAAGTGACTTTTATTCCGGGCGTGAAGTGCTGGCTACCAATGGAAAACTACACGATGAACTGTTGAAGGTGGTAGGAAAAAGATAAATACTTTGCTTTTTTCTAGTTCGTTACAAATATATTTTGTACGTTTGTAAGGTGAACACGTGAACAAATGTAACATGAATGTATCTGTTATCTTACAATTTTTAAAAGAACTGGCCGCTAACAATAACCGTGAGTGGTTTCAGGAACACAAAGGAGAGTATTTGAAAGCACAAAAGGAGTTCGAAGAACTGCTGACGGTGATTATTGCCCGTATATCCTTGTTTGATGAAAGCATAGCAGGCATGCAGGCAAAAGACTGCACTTACCGCATCTATCGGGATACGCGCTTTTCTGCCGACAAGACTCCTTATAAAATACATATGGGCGGATATATCAATGCCCGCGGCAAGAAGTCCGACCACTGTGGATACTATGTCCACATAGAAAACGGCAACTGTATGCTGGCAGGCGGAAGCATCTGCATGGAACCCAAAATCCTGAAAGCTGTCCGCCAGTCCATATACGATAACATTGACGAGTTCAGGGCAATAGTAGAAGATCCTGCCTTTAAACGCTACTTTCCCGTCATAGGAGAAGACCGCCTGAAAACGGCCCCCAAAGGATTCCCAAAAGACTTTGAATACATTGATTACTTGAAGTGCAAAGAATACACCTGTGCATGCTATGTGCCCGATGATTTCTTTACGGCTCCGGACTTTCTGGACAAAACGGAAGACATCTTCAAGCAATTGAAGCGTTTTGCCGATTTCACCAACTTCACAATAGATGACATAGAATGATAAAAGCAATATTTTAACGATTAAATTTAGATAATTATGGTAGTAGACAAATTAGAAAACCTAGAAAAGTATGCTTCGCTGAACCCCTTGTTTGCAAAAGCAATCGAATATTTGAAGTCTACAGACTTGAACGCCCAAGAACTGGGAAAAGTAAAACTACAGGGTGATGATTTGGTAGTAAACTTTTCACAGACTAAACCTAAAACTAAAGAAGAAGCTAAACTAGAGACTCACAATCAATTTATTGACATACAGATTCCTCTGTCCGGGGTGGAAGTAATGGGCTACACGCCACGCCAAGACCTTCCCGAGGCAGCATATGATGCAGATAAAGATATTTCTTTCTATGACGGACTTGCCGAGAGCTACATTCCCGTAAAACCGGGTATGTTTGCCATCTTCTTCCCGCAAGACGCTCATGCTCCGGGCGTGTCACCGGACGGCGTGAAGAAAGTGATAGTGAAAGTATTGTTTTAAGAGAAAATGACTAACTAATAAAATGTTATTATGGAAAATACCACTCCTAAATTAGGCATCATAGAAAGTGACCCTTGGCTGGAACCTTACTCGGCAGCTATCGAAGGACGTCATCAACACGCATTAGATAAAGAATTGGAACTAACAGGCGGCAAAGGTACTTTGTCAGACTTTGCCACCGGATACCTATACTTCGGCTTGCACCGTACCAAAAGAGGATGGGTGTTTCGCGAATGGGCGCCGAATGCTAAGGAAATCCATCTGATTGGAGACTTCAACGGTTGGAAAGAACATGGTGATTACAGGCTGTATCGCGTAAAAAACTCTCCCGGAGTGTGGGAAGTGGAATTGCAGGGCAATGCCATGTCACACGGTGACTTGTACAAGCTGAAGGTAAAATGGGAAGGCGGCGAAGGCGAACGCATCCCGGCATGGGCGAATCGTGTGGTTCAGGACGACCAGACAAAGATATTCAGCGCACAGGTATGGGCACCGGAAGAACCTTACCAGTTCAGAAAGAAAGTATTCCGTGCCAAGACCGACCCGTTGATGATATACGAATGCCATATCGGTATGGCCCAGGAGGAGGAAAGGGTAGGAACTTACAACGAATTTCGTGAAAAGATATTGCCTCGCATAGCCGAAGCCGGATATAATTGTATCCAGATTATGGCTATTCAGGAGCATCCGTATTATGGCAGTTTCGGTTATCATGTTTCCAGTTTCTTCGCACCGTCTTCTCGTTTCGGTACGCCGGAGGAATTGAAGGAATTGATTGATACGGCTCACCGAATGGGTATTGCCGTGATAATGGACATTGTTCATTCGCACGCTGTAAAGAATGAAGTGGAAGGACTGGGCAACTTTGCCGGAGATCCTAACCAATATTTCTATCCGGGCGGACGCCGCGAGCATCCGGCATGGGACTCTCTGTGCTTTGACTATGGCAAGAATGAAGTAGTTCATTTCTTGTTGTCCAACTGCAAGTATTGGATGGAAGAATTCCACTTTGACGGTTTCCGCTTTGACGGAGTGACTTCTATGCTTTATTATAGCCACGGGCTGGGAGAGGCGTTCTGCAACTATGGCGACTACTTCAATGGCAATCAGGACGATAACGCCATCTGTTACCTCACGTTGGCAAATAAATTGATTCATCAGGTAAACTCCAAAGCCATTACCATTGCCGAAGAAGTTTCCGGTATGCCGGGACTGGCCGCACCTATCCAGGCAGGCGGTTATGGTTTCGATTATCGCATGGCAATGAATATTCCGGATTACTGGATCAAGACCATCAAAGAAAAGATAGACGAAGACTGGAAACCGAGCAGTATGTTCTGGGAAGTAACCAACAGACGTGCGGATGAAAAGACCATCTCGTATGCCGAAAGCCACGATCAGGCTTTGGTAGGCGATAAGACCATCATTTTCCGTCTGATTGATGCCGATATGTACTGGCATTTCCAGAAGGGGGATGAGAATTATAATGTGAATCGCGGCATCGCTTTGCATAAGATGATCCGTTTGCTCACAGCCTCCACCATCAATGGCGGATATTTGAACTTTATGGGTAACGAGTTTGGCCATCCCGAATGGATTGATTTCCCGCGCGAAGGTAACGGTTGGTCACACAAATATGCCCGTCGCCAGTGGAATCTTGTTGACAATAAGAACCTGTGCTACCATTATTTAGGCGATTTTGATTCTGCAATGATCCACACCATAGAGGAAGCGAAGAACATTCAGGACAGCCCGGTGATTGAAGTTTGGCACAATGACGGTGACCAGGTTTTGGCCTACCGCCGCAAGAGTCTGGTGTTTGTATTCAACTTCAGCCCCACCAAGTCTTATACCGATTATGGCTTCCTGGTACCTGCCGGAGCATATGATGTAGTATTGAATACAGATGCGGTAGAATTTGGAGGTAACGGTCTGGCCGATGATAGCGTGCGCCACTTGACCAACTTTGATCCCCTCTACAAGAGAGAGAAGAAAGAATGGTTGAAACTGTATATACCTGCCCGTTCGGCCGTGGTCTTGAAAAAAGTGAGAGAATAAAGTATGAGTAGCAATACCAACTTATCTTATAAAAGAGCCGCCCGCATCCTCACGGTTGCGTGCGGTCTTCTTTTCTCTGTTTTCAGCTTTGTATATCTTTTTGTGTTTCAGAAAGATGTAGTGGGAGCATTACATTATTCGCTGTCACAGGGAAAGACGTTTTATTCGCCATTGATTGGCGCCATCATTATTACAGCAGTTTTACTGATATTCCGATGGGGAATAAATGGATTGATGGGGTTGAAAGGACCTGTACGTTCACTTTCTTACTTCCCGTCCTGCTTGTTGCTGGGCGTGCTGACGGATGTGAACCGTGATACTTTCCACGGAGGAAGCATAGAGGATAAGTGGCTTTGGTTATTGCCGTTACTTTTATTAATATATGTAGGAGTTACCTACACGTTGCGGCGTGTTCTCCGTTTTTGGCTCAATCAGGAAGGGTCTGTGCTGGGATTGATTAATTCCAATCTTGCTATTTTGATGCTTCTGTGCCTCATGACGGTATGTATAGGAAACTCCAATGTAAACTTTCATCATGAGCTGGCGGTAGAACAAGCCATCCGTGATAAAGATTATGCAGGCGCCCGGATGGTGGGAGTGGAGTCCTTGGAAACTACCCGCACCCTGACCGCGCTCAGGGCGCATGCCCTGTCCCTGGAAGGCACAATGGGCGAACATTTGTTTGAATATCCGCAGTATTATGGTGCCGACGGATTATTATTCGACCCCCATTCCCAGGAAACTCTGCGTTTGAATGCCGACAGTCTGTATGCTTATTTAGGTGCAAAGCCCCGTGCCACGGAGAAAACCACAGACTACCTGGCGCGTATTTGTCGCGACGACGAGGGGAAACATACCGCCCTCGATTATTATTTAAGTGCATTGCTACTGGACAAGAAGCTGGATAAATTTGCTTCGGCAGTAGAAACATATTGCTTTGAGCAAGACACCCTGCCGCGCTACTATCGGGAAGCAGTGGTGCTTTACAAACATTCCCATCCCGGATATTCCCGTGCGGTGAACGACACCTTAATGGTGCAACGCCTGGATGAATTTCTGTCCCGGCAGAAAGAATTTACATCTCCCACAGAGGAAAAGAACCGCATGCGGCGGGAATATGGCGATACATATTGGTGGTACTATCGCTATCAATAAGTTATTTTTATACTTCCCGGCTCTATATTTTTGCTAAATCGTTGGTACTTTCCCATGCTTTTTTACTAATTTTGCAAACTCTTAAAAAGCAAAACAAAAATATAACGATATAGCAATGGCAGTAGAATTAAAAGAACTTACCAAAAGAAGCGAGAATTATTCTCAGTGGTATAATGAATTGGTGGTAAAGGCCGACTTGGCCGAACAGTCACCTGTGCGTGGATGTATGGTTATCAAGCCTTACGGATACGCCATTTGGGAGAAAATGCAGCGTCAGTTGGACGATATGTTTAAAGAAACCGGCCACGTAAACGCCTATTTCCCGTTGCTTATCCCCAAATCTTACCTTAGTCGCGAAGCCGAACACGTAGAAGGTTTTGCCAAAGAATGTGCCGTAGTAACCCACTATCGTCTGAAAAATGCAGAAGACGGTTCGGGTGTTATCGTAGACCCGGCGGCTAAGTTGGAAGAAGAATTGATTATCCGCCCCACTTCCGAAACCATTATTTGGAGCACTTATAAGAACTGGATCAATTCCTATCGCGACCTGCCCATCCTGTGCAACCAGTGGGCAAACGTAATGCGCTGGGAAATGCGTACCCGCCTGTTCCTCCGCACCGCAGAATTCTTGTGGCAGGAAGGCCATACAGCCCATGCCACCCGCGAAGAAGCGGAAGAAGAAGCACAGAGAATGCTTCATGTATATGGCGAATTTGCCGAAAAATACATGGCAGTCCCCGTGGTAAAAGGTGTGAAATCGGCTAATGAACGCTTTGCCGGGGCCTTGGATACTTATACCATCGAAGGTTTGATGCAGGACGGAAAGGCTTTGCAGTGTGGTACTTCACACTTCTTGGGACAGAACTTTGCAAAGGCATTCAATGTGCAGTTTGTAGACAAAAACAATAAGCTGGACTATGTTTGGGCAACTTCATGGGGAGTATCTACCCGCCTGATGGGTGCGTTGATTATGACTCACTCTGATGACAACGGTTTGGTATTGCCGCCGCATTTGGCTCCTATTCAGGTAGTTATCGTTCCTATCTATAAGAACGACGAGATGCTGAAGAAGATTGATGCAAAAGTGGAAGGCATCGTGAAGAAGCTGAAAGCAATGGGCATCTCTGTGAAATATGACAATGCAGACAACAAGCGTCCGGGCTTCAAATTCGCCGATTATGAATTGAAGGGTGTGCCTGTCCGCCTGGTAATGGGTGGCCGCGACCTGGAAAACAATACCATGGAAGTGATGCGCCGCGATACCTTGGAAAAGGAAACACGTACTTGCGACGGCATAGAAGAATATGTACAGCAATTGCTGGAAGATATTCAGAACAATATCTATCAAAAAGCATTGAACTATCGCAATGAACACATCGTAAAGGTGGACTCATACGATGAATTCAAGGAAAAAATAGAAGATGGCGGCTTTATCCTGGCCCACTGGGATGGAACTCCGGAAACGGAAGACCGCATCAAAGAAGAAACAAAGGCCACTATCCGTTGTCTTCCTTTCGAAGCCGACGAAGAAAGCCTTACTCCGGGCAAGTGTATGGTAACCGGTAAACCCTCTGCCCGCCGTGTTCTCTTTGCGAGAGCATATTAAAAACTTCGATGTTATATATATTAAAAATACCTATTGTTGGGGGGAGTCGGCAGCAGTGAATGCTCCCGGCTCTTTTTCTTTTGAGTGATGATTAAAATAGAAAATATATCAATCAGCTTTGGCAGTCTGATACTTTTCAAGGCACTGAACCTGCATGTGCACAAAGGGGAAAGTGTCTGCATCAGCGGCGGTTCCGGCAGTGGGAAAACCTCATTGCTTAGGGCTGTATTGGGCTTTGTTCCGCTGAGTGAAGGCAGTATCAAGGTGGACGACATCCTGCTTACCCCCAGAACCGCCGACTCTATCCGCCGGAAAATAGCATGGATTCCCCAGGAACTGGCTTTGCCGTCCGAATGGGTCAGCGAAATGGTAAGAATGCCTTTTGAACTGAAAGCAAACCGCGAAACAGGCTTTAGCAAGGAACGGCTGATGGAATATTTTGCATTGTTGGGATTGGAGAAAGAACTTTACGATAAACGGGTGAATGAAGTGTCCGGCGGCCAGCGGCAACGCATTATGCTGGCAGTGACAGCCATGCTGGACAAGCCTTTACTGATAGTGGATGAACCCACCTCGGCGCTTGATGCGGAATCATGCACCCGGGTGATTGCCTTCTTTAAATCCTTGTGCAGCAAGGGAATGACTGTTTTATCGGTTTCGCATGACAAGCAGTTTGCTGCCGGGTGCGACCGGGTATTTACCTTATAATCCGAATAGAGATGGGAACGATTGATATAGATTATGCCAGCCTGGGGATAGGTCTGCTACTGATGCTTATTCCTTTTTATTTCCTGTGGCGTTTCAAGACAGGGTTGCTGAAACCTATCCTGATAGGGACTGTGCGCATGATTGTGCAGTTATTCCTTATCGGGGCTTATCTTCGTTTCCTGTTTGAATGGAATAATCCTTTCATAAATTTCCTGTGGGTGGTTATCATGGTGGGCGTGGCGGCAGAAACAGCCTTGACACGTACCCGCCTGAAACGCAGTATTCTGATGATCCCCATCTCTGTGGGCTTCTTGGTGACGGTAGTACTCGTAGGGCTTTACTTCCTGGGTTTCGTCCTTCGGCTGGATAACATATTCAGTGCCCAATACTTTATTCCTATCTTCGGAATCATAATGGGTAATATGCTGGGAGTGAATGTGATAGGGCTTAATACTTACTATGCAGGGCTGCATCGCGAGCAGCAGCTTTATTATTACCTGTTGGGAAACGGAGCCACCCGCAATGAGGCGATTGCACCGTTTATTCGCCAGGCATTGATCAAGGCATTCAGTCCGGGCATTGCCAATATGGCTGTCACAGGACTTGTAGCGCTGCCCGGAACCATGATCGGACAGATTTTGGGAGGCAGCTCCCCGCACGTGGCCATTAAATATCAAATTATGATAGTGGTCATCACCATCGCTTCCTCTATGCTTTCCCTTATCATCACCATCGTACTGGCGTCCCGCAAGTCTTTCGACAGCTATGGGCGGTTGCTCCGGGTGCATAAAGAGGGGAAAAGAAAGTAGCAAACGCTGGTCGCGGAATCTTTATTTGCTCAGAATAGCGCCGCCTGAAACATTTGTGCATTGATATTTACCACCTCTACATTTATAAGAAATCTCGTTCAATATCAGCATATATTGTTCGTCTTTGTAGACAAATAGTTTTGTGTTTTCTGTGCTATCCGGGTGGAGCATCAACGCTGCATTGTCATTTAGTACCTCATCAATATTATATTTCAGAATCGTCTTATTATGAGGTGTCGAAGTAAGAGTAACCATGCCATCGGAAACGCTCAGATTAAAATCCTGATATGTAATACGTTGGTAATGAGAGTATCCCGTAACATCTACTTTCCCTTTTATATCAATATAATCCCATTGATAGTCAGATAAGGAAATAGCCTCATTAGATCCGTATTTGGCTTGTACCACCTCCTCTCCCTGCTCTCTTTCCAGGTATCTGTAACATGCCAATAATTCTTCCTGGTCCCTCCGGGTTTCAGAATCGCCATCTTGTGAAAAGATAGCTCCGGTTTTTAATTGATGAGTGACAGGATCCAGCATATCTAGCTTCTTTATATACTTTTCCAATCTGTTTTCCTGTGCATAAATGCCTATTCTCTTGGCACTTATCCCCGGAATAAAAGTCAACGCCACGATGCAGAATATGCTGATAACCAGCATTGACTGATACTTTCCAAAGCGTTTGGAAAGCAGGAGGATGATGTATAAAGTCATTAAAACACCTGCCGCCAACAGGTAAACGCGCGAAGTGGTGAAACTATACGTCGTGATCCGTTCCACAGTTCCTACCCAAAAGATAATGACAGGCGGGATGGCAATGATGCTGAAATGATTGTAAAACCAGTCATAATAGCGCCGGGAAGTGAGAAGCTGGAACATCTTTCCACCCAGTGCAAAGATAACAAACGCCAATACCATATACCCGATTTTTCCTTTGGGGAGTTCCCAATTAACGGCTATCATAATGAAATACAAATAGAGAATGCCGGTATAAATAATGATGGCGGGAGAGAGGATATAAGTAAGGATAATATCCATAAACGGAGGCATATTCCTGAAACGCTCCGTGTCCTGCAAATGGCAAAACACCATCGGGGTGACAATGAAAAGCACAAAAATATAGCTGTATTCCAGCCAATCATACCATTCGAAATTAAAGATATAAATCATTGAACCAATGATAGCGCAAATGGCAAGCGCCATGACTTGCCCTATAAATATGCTGACAATAAGATGTATAACGCTTTGAATCGTGTCTTTGGCAAACACCACATTATCTCGTTTCCCCCTGTTGATCAACAGCAGAAAGAAAGCCAGCAACATGGTAAAATTATAAGAAATACTGAATGTGAACCGGCTGAGATCAATATAAAACGCCGGCACAAAGAAAAACAAAGAAAGGTAGTAGAGTAGGCGTAATCTGTTGCTGAACAATCGGTTACACGTATAAGTCAAAGCAAAGAACAGAGGAAAAAGGAGCATTACATTGGTGAGCATTTTCTGGTCTTTGCTTCCTCCCATGCCGTGGTCCATAAGAACGAACATCACGAAAAAGCAAACTCCCAAGATCATTTCTATAAAGTGATTCTTGAGGCAGGAGAGTATGTTACTCTCTATCTTCGATAAGTTTAATTTCATAGTTGATAGCGTTTTGCACAAAACTACTAAAAAAAGCGAAAGCCTCAACACATTCTGCTCTCTTTTTCAGATATTTGCATCTCTTATTGAAGATTCTTAAAGCATGAAAGAACAGATTTGGAAATACATAGCAGAGCTCAATATCCCCGGTTTCTTTATCACGGCAGACATTATGCGTGAAGGGCAGCAATTCCCGCTTGGGATGGATGCCTTTATCCGTGATAAACGGGCTCTGATCGGGCAAGGGATTACGGCGCGCAAATTTACTTTTCAGGAAAGGGAGTGGCGCATCCATCTCACTTTCTTCCCCACAGACCGGGTGGTGGACGAGCGTTATGCCTTGAAAAACAAGATGATAAAGCGTAGAAAATGACGTAACATACCGTCACATTTCCTGTTTCCTGCATTCATGTTTGGCTCCCCACAGCCGTGGAGAGCGCTCCCCACGGTTATGGAGAGCGCTCCCCATAGCCGTGAGCAGCGCTCCCCATAGCTATGGGGAGCCAAACTTTGCCTTTCGCGTCGGTAAACTCTCGGCATTAAATCTGCTTTTTCTCCCTTTGTCGCAGGTTATTTTCCGCTTGGAATCATAAATATTGCTCATTCTCCTTTCGCATCTCCAAGAAATTGATTATCTTTGCAATCAAATTTTCGCGAACAAATGAAAATTAAGGAAATAGTAAGTGCCCTTGAAAGGTTCGCGCCTCTGCCTTTGCAAGACGGATTTGATAATGCCGGATTGCAAGTTGGACTGACAGAAGCGGAAGCAACAGGGGCTTTGTTGTGTCTGGACGTAACCGAAGCTGTTGTGGATGAAGCTGTTACGTTGGGATATAACCTGATAATCTCGCACCATCCACTCATCTTTAAAGGCTATAAGTCGATTACCGGACGGGATTATATAGAGCGTTGCATCCTGAAAGCAATCCGAAACGACATCGCCATCTACTCGGCACATACCAACCTGGACAATGCGCCGGGAGGAGTGAATTACAAGATTGCCGAAAAGATAGGTTTAAAGAACGTGCGCATACTGGAACCGAAGGAGGAATGCTTGCTGAAACTTGTCACTTTTGTGCCTTACGCACAGGCTGACGGGGTGCGCAAAGCCCTGTTTGATGCCGGTTGCGGATGCATAGGTAACTATGATTCATGCAGTTACAATCTGGAAGGCGAGGGGACTTTCCGTGCGCAGGAGGAAGCAAATCCGTTTTGTGGCGGCATAGGCGAACTGCACCGGGAACCGGAGGTGCGCATTGAAACGATTCTTCCGGCATTCAGGAAAGCGGCGGCGGTGAAAGCCTTGTTGGCAGCGCATCCATACGAAGAACCTGCTTTCGATCTTTATCCGCTGAAGAATACTTGGGCACAGGTAGGATCGGGGATTGTAGGGGAATTGGACGAGCCCGAAACCGAACTGGATTTCTTGAAACGCATTAAGAAAACATTCGAGGTGGGTTGCCTGAAACATACCCGTCTGTCCGGACGCTTGATACAAAAAGTTGCATTGTGCGGCGGAGCGGGAGCATTCCTTTTGCCGCGTGCAGTGGGCAGTGATGCAGATGTCTTTATCACAGGAGAAGTAAAGTATCATGATTATTTCAATTACGAGAATGACATTCTGGTAGCCGAAATAGGGCATTACGAGAGTGAACAATATACGAAAGAAATATTTTATTCAATCATACAGGAATCGTTTCCCGCACTGGAAGTCCAGATGACGCGGGTAAATACGAATCCTATTAAATATTTGTAAGAAAAACTATGGCTAGAGAAGCAAAGAAAGACCCGAGTGAATTGACGGTGGAGGAGAAGCTGAAAGCTTTGTACCAGTTGCAGACCATGTTGTCTGAAATTGATAAGATTAAGACACTGAGAGGAGAGCTTCCTCTTGAGGTTCAGGACCTTGAAGACGAAGTTGCCGGTTTGAGCACCCGTATCGACAAGATCAAAGCTGACATCGAAGAGTTGAAATCCAACATCGCAACCAAGAAGATTGAGATTGAATCAGCGAAGGCTTCTGTTGAAAAATATAAAGCTCAACAGGATAATGTACGCAACAACCGCGAATATGATGTGTTGACAAAGGAAATCGAATTCCAGTCTTTGGAAATCGAGCTTTGCGAAAAACGTATCAAAGAATACATTGCTGCTGAAAAAGCGAAAAGTGAGGAAATAGAAGCCAGCACTCAGGATTTGGAAGAAAGACAGAAAGACCTGGAAGCAAAGAAAGCCGAATTGGAAGAAATCGTGTCTGAAACCAAGCAGGAGGAAGAAAAGCTGAGAGAGAAGGCTAAGGTATTGGAAACCACTATCGAACCGCGTTTGTTGCAGGCTTTCAAGCGTATTCGCAAGAATTCTCGCAATGGACTGGGCATCGTGTATGTGCAGCGTGATGCGTGTGGTGGTTGCTTTAACAAGATTCCGCCTCAGAAGCAGTTGGACATCCGTATGCGTAAGAAAATTATTGTTTGCGAATACTGTGGCCGTATCATGATTGACCCTGAATTGGCAGGTGTAATCACGGAACAGCATTTGGAAACTGTAAAGAAGTAATTTATCAGTAGACGTCCTTTTGCCCCTCAAAAGGCTGCTCTTTCTACGCATTTCGTAAACAGTTACCGTAGGGGCGGATTGAATCCGCCTGAACCAACGGTCACGCCCTTGGGAGTAATGCACAAAGCAAATCCTTTTCGGGCAGATTCAATCTGCCCCTACAGTGGATGAAAGCGTTACTGGAACTGTTAACGGAGATGTGCGGCAAGAATAGTTTCAAAAGGAGGAGGTCGGCGCGAGTCTTCTGAAAGCATAAAATGACAGTAAAACGGGATTTTTTCTGCAAGAAAAGTCCCGTTTCCTTTCTATAATAATTCCGAATAATGGGGAATATCCTGCAAAAAGGTATAACTCTTTGTGTTGTAATCAATCCGGCAGCAATAATGGTTCAACCCATTACTAACAATCAGATAATCCACCTTCAACACCATATTATACCGTGTTATTTGGTCGAACACAGCCTGCGTTATTTCTATATGCGGAGCCTTATATTCCACAATCAGTTTTGCGCTTAAATCCTTGTTATAGAGCACTGTATCACAACGCTTTTTAGTCCCGTTCAGGTTCAACTGTATTTCGTTTGCCAGCAATCCCTTCGGATAGCCCTTGCAATCCGTCAGGAAGTGAACAAAGTGCTGTCTCACCCATTCTTCCGGAGTAAGGGCGACATATCTTTGGCGGAGCACGTCGAAAATAACATTTTTTCCGTTTCGCTCTGCGATTTTAATTTCGTAGGATGGTAAGTTTAATGATAACATTTAGTAAATTTGCATATGTGTAACTCGGTAATAACCGATACAAAAATACAAAAGATTATGAAAACAAAAGAGGAAATTGTAGCAAACTGGCTTCCCCGCTACACAAAAAGAAGTTTGGATGATTTCGGAGAGTATATCCTTCTGACCAATTTTAATAAATATGTGGAACTGTTTGCCGAGAAATTCAATGTGCCGGTTTTGGGGCGTGATGCCAATATGATATCTGCTCATGCAGAGGGGATAACCATTATAAACTTCGGTATGGGTAGTCCTAATGCCGCCATTATCATGGATTTACTAGGCGCTATCCACCCCAAAGCCTGCCTGTTTTTGGGCAAATGCGGAGGAATAGACAAGAAAAATAAGTTGGGAGATTTGATTCTTCCTATTGCGGCGATCCGTGGCGAAGGTACTTCCAATGACTATTATCCGCCCGAAGTGCCTGCCCTGCCTGCATTTATGTTGCAGCGTGCTGTTTCGTCTGCCATCCGCGACCATGCCCGTGACTATTGGACCGGAACGGTCTATACCACCAACCGGCGCATTTGGGAACACGATGAGGATTTCAAAAAATACCTGGTCAAGACCCGCGCCATGTGTGTGGATATGGAAACGGCTACACTCTTTACCACCGGTTTCTACAACCATATTCCTACGGGAGCATTGCTTTTGGTTTCCGATCAGCCCATGATTCCCGAAGGTGTGAAGACAGAAAAGAGCGACAGCATCGTAACCCAGCAATATGTAGAGGAGCACGTGAAGATTGGAATTGCTTCCTTGCAGATGATTATGGACGAAAAGAAGACAGTTAAGCACTTAAAGTTTGACTGGTAATTTTACTATTTATGGCAAAAGAAACGACATACGAAGAAATAGCCAGGGACTTGAAGAACCGTGTCTATAAGCCTGTCTACTACCTGATGGGAGAAGAATCTTATTATATAGACCGGATCTCTGAGTACATAGCACAAACGGTGTTAAATGAAAATGAAAAGGAGTTTAACCAAACCATAGTCTATGGTGCCGATACGGATGTGGCAACCGTCATTAATGCCGCCAAGCGTTACCCCATGATGTCCAAGTATCAGGTTGTAATAGTAAAGGAAGCACAAAATATAAAGAATATTGAAGAACTGACTTATTACCTGCAAAAGCCGTTAGATTCTACTATTCTGGTGCTATGCCATAAACATGGTACTTTGGATAGAAGAAAAAAGTTGGCAGCAGAGATTGAGAAAGTGGGTGTGCTTTTTGAGTCGAAGAAGATAAAGGACGCCCAGCTTCCCGGCTTTATAACCTCGTACTTGAAACGTAAATCGGTGGAGATAGAGCCCAAAGCTTCCGAAATGATGGCAGAGTTTGTAGGTGCGGACTTGAGCCGCATGGCGGGGGAATTGGAAAAATTAATTATCACGCTCCCCAAGGGGCAAAGGCGCATTACTCCCGAGCAGATAGAGCAGAATATCGGTATAAGCAAGGATTATAATAATTTCGAGCTTCGGAATGCATTGATCGTAAAGGACATTTTCAAGGCAAATCAGATCATAAAATATTTTGAAGAGAATCCTAAAACGAATCCTCTTCAGATGACTTTGTCTGTGTTATTTAATTTCTTCTCCAATCTGATGCTAGCTTATTATGCTCCCGATAAGTCTGAGCAAGGTATTGCCACTCAGTTAGGGTTGCGTTCCCCCTGGCAGTCCAAGGACTATATGGCTGCCATGAGGAAATATAGTGGAGTAAAGGTGATGCAGATTATTGGTGAGATTCGTTACTGTGATGCTAAATCTAAAGGGGTAGGCAATCCATCTTTGGGTGATGGTGACCTGCTTCGTGAGCTTGTATATAAAATTCTTCATTAATAAAAGAAGGAATCAGATTGCTTTATCCCGGCACTTCAGCTTATGGAGTGTCGGGATTCTTTTTGCTTATGCACTTGCCGTCATGTGGCGTACAGCGTTTTCTTTTTGAATATTCTCTTACATCTTGCTCTTGAATTCTTTCTATTTTGGCCTCTTATTGTGCTTTTTGCCTTTTATTTTCTAGATGGAGGTGGTTTGTGGATGGGAAAATAGGGCTTATCTCCTTTATTCATAGTGACTTAGCTAGTTTTTTGCCTCGTGAGAATCGCGTATTTTTAGAAGAATGTCCTCCCGTGCATGAATCTGAGAGTATTTTGCCTTTTGGAGAATTCTTGTAGGGGCGGAATATTTTCCGCCCGATAACAATTTTAAATGGTGTGCACTTGTGTATGTATTCGGGCGGAAAATATTCCGCCCCTACAAATTAGTGTCTTTCTTTATGACCTTGCATCTTTCGGAGGAAACTAATGGAATTCAAAAATAGAAGTGAAATTACCTGCATCATAATATAAGACGGAAATGAAAACCGATAAAATTTACGTTTGGGAATAATTATGATTCTTATTTGTGAATTCACAGAAGTAAAGAAGGCAAGTTAGTGTGGTATAATCCCAATTTAGACTTTAATAATGTATAGTGTACATTTGTAAGTGGGAGAGTGGCTTATCGTAAAGTTCATAAGTCTAAATGTGTATGAATAATTATTTACCCTTCCTATTTAGCTGATATATCATTAAAAACCAGTGCCTTACCTCCTGTTGATAAAGTGGTTGATAAGTATTTATTCTTTTTCTTGCTTATTTCATTCTGTCTATTTGTAAATACGCCGATTTTGCTTATTATAATAGTCAGATTATAAGATCTTTATAATCTTTCATTAAAGTTCTGATAATACTTATGTTAGGCTCGATATACGATTGTTAATCTCGCGATATTTATATATGTAAACTTGGAAATACAAATATAAACTACACAATAATATATTGTAAATTTGCATTTATGAATTAGAATCATTACTTTTGTATCTATAAACAAAGCATAGTACTTTTGTAAATGAAGGAAAGAATCGCTCAAATAGTCCAGAAAGAAGGTGTAACTGCGGCTCAGTTTGCAGAAAAGATAGGAATTTCGGCTTCCTCGCTTTCTCATATCCTTAGTGGCAGGAACAATCCTAGCCTGGAAGTCGTCATGAAAATACACAAAGCATGTGACTACATCAGTTTGGATTGGTTGCTGTATGGTGAAGGAGAAATGGAAACAGATGTAGATTCTGATAATAATATCCATTTTCCCCCTTCTTTGTTTGACGAGAATCCGTTATTTGCGGCCGACCGACCGGTTTCTCCAGAATATCGCAAGGAAAATGAGGTTAAAACACCTGTTTATACCCCTAAAGAGGTTGTGCGTGAGGAGATTAAGTACATAGAAAAGCCTGCCAAGAAAATCACCGAAATAAGAATTTTCTATGATAATGGAACTTATGAGACCTTTAAACCCGGAAATTAGAGTGTGAATCCACTAAAATGCCTATCGGCAGAATAGGATTTGGGTAAATTCGTGTATCTTTGCATAGAAAACGAATTTACCCAATTTTATTTCATGAAAAAATATATTTTAGACCTTGTGGTTACGCAGAATATTAAATTGCATGCCAATTATGTTCTGATCAAATTGACTCATGCCAACCCCTTGCCCGAAATGTTGCCGGGGCAGTTTGCTGAGATACGCATTGACGGTTCTAATACTACTTTCCTGCGCCGTCCTATTTCTATTAACTATGTAGACAAAGCGAAGAATGAAGTGTGGTTCCTGGTACAATTAGTTGGAGACGGAACGCGTAAATTAGCTACTGTAAAGCAGGGCGACATTGTAAATGTAGTGATGCCTCTTGGCAATGGATTTACGATGCCACAGGACGTTACAAAGGTGAAACCGCTGCTGGTGGGCGGTGGTGTAGGTACTGCTCCTATGCTGATGCTGGGCGCAGAGCTTGCAAAAATGGGTTGTGAACCTACTTTCTTGCTGGGTGCCCGTTCTTCTAAAGACTTGTTGCAACTGGAATACTTTGAGAAACTGGGCAAGGTTTACACCACTACAGAGGACGGAAGCATGGGCGAAAAGGGCTATGTGACACAGCATAGCATCCTGAATGCAGAGAAATTTAATGTGATATACACTTGTGGACCAAAACCCATGATGGTGTCGGTTGCCAAATATGCCAAGGCGAACAACATAGAATGTGAAGCATCGCTGGAGAATATGATGGCATGTGGCGTAGGTGCCTGTTTGTGTTGTGTAGAGAACACGGACGAAGGTCACCTGTGTGTTTGTAAAGATGGTCCTGTATTTAATATAAAGAAACTATTATGGCAGATTTAAGCGTAAATATCGGCGATTTAAAGTTGTGTAACCCGGTTATGACTGCATCGGGTACATTTGGATATGGAAAAGAGTTTGAAGACTTTATCGACCTGGAAAAGATTGGCGGTATCATTGTAAAGGGAACTACTCTTTACCATCGTGAAGGAAATCCTTATCCGCGTATGGCAGAGACTCCTATGGGTATGCTGAACGCCGTGGGACTGCAAAATAAGGGCGTAAATTACTTTGTTGAACATATCTATCCGCAGATTAAGGACATCCGTACAAATATGATTGTAAACGTGTCCGGCTCTGCTGTAGAGGATTATGTAAAGACAGCCGAGATCATTAATGAACTGGATCGGATTCCTGCCATAGAGCTGAATATCTCTTGCCCCAATGTGAAGCAAGGCGGCATGGCTTTCGGCGTATCTGCCTGTGGTTGTTCCGAGGTGGTAAAGGCTGTGCGCGAAGTTTATAAGAAGACCTTGATTGTAAAGTTGTCTCCCAACGTAACCGACATAACGGAAATAGCACGTGCTGCCGAAGCGTCCGGCGCCGACAGTGTGTCGCTGATAAATACATTGCTGGGCATGGCGATTGATGCTGAAAAGCGTCGCCCTATTCTTTCTACCATTACAGGCGGTATGAGTGGCGCGGCTGTAAAACCCATCGCATTACGCATGGTTTGGCAGGTTGCTAAAGCAGTAAATATTCCTGTCGTTGGACTAGGTGGCATTATGAACTGGAAAGATGCAGTAGAGTTTATGTTGGCAGGTGCAACCGCCATTCAGATTGGTACTGCCAACTTTATAGATCCGGCTATTACTGTCAAAGTTTCAGAAGGTATAAACGACTACTTGGAGCGTCATGGATATACATCTGTGAAAGATATAATCGGTGCTTTAGAAGTCTGATATTTTTATCTTGTAAAATAAAGCCTTGCAAGAGCAATAACGGAAACGTAATTTGCTTCGTGCAGGGCTTTATTCTTTCTCCCCTTTAAGCAGAATCTCTATGTAAATTAGTTGCATTTGCAACTTCTTATAGGGGTGTAAAATGATAACTTCAAAGATTTTTTTCGATGAAATGGTTCATTTTTGCAAACGAAAGAGGGAATATTCCATAGAAATGACTTGTCAATAGAGTATGAAAGAGAAATCAAGAAGATTTTCATTAAGAGATTAAAGCGTCACTTCAGGTTGGGACAAAGCATAAGAAAAGAGGTAAAAGACGATTGTAAACCGTTCCTTTACCTCTCCTTTATTTATATATAATTTTTATTCCAGCAAATCGGGTCTTAACCGCTGTGTTCTTTCCATTGACTGTTGAAGTTCCCACTCTTTGATCTTTGCTTCGTGTCCGGATAACAGCACATCGGGAACGCGCCATCCATTATACTCTGCCGGACGGGTGTACACAGGTGCAGCCAACAGATTATCCTGAAAAGAATCAGACAATGCAGATTGCTCGTCGGATATGACTCCGGGAATAATACGCACCACTGCATCGGCTATAACAGCCGCCGCCAGTTCCCCGCCTGTCAAAACATAATCACCTATACTTATTTCTTTCGTAATGAAATGCTCACGGATTCTATAGTCTATCCCTTTAAAGTGCCCACACAGAATGATTAAGTTCTTGGCAAGTGAAAGTGAGTTTGCCATGGGTTGGTTAAACTGTTCCCCATCCGGACTTGTAAATATAACTTCGTCATATTCACGCTCTGCTTTTAGTGCCGATATGCATCGGTCTATGGGTTCTATCTTCATCACCATTCCGGCAAATCCGCCGAAGGGATAATCATCTACCCGGCGATAACGGTCATAGGTATAGTCGCGCAGATTGTGTATATGTATTTCTGCAATTCCTTTGTTTTGTGCCCGGCTCATGATGGAGCAATTAAAGAAACCTTCCAGCATCTCGGGCAAAACAGTAATGATGTCTATTCTCATATTCGGTTATTTTTTGCAAAAGTAGTAAATTCCCCTTTGCCGGAAGGTGTTTTTCATTCAAAAAATAGCTATTTTTGCCGGAAAACTACCTTATTATATGACAGAAATAGAAAGAATAGACCAATTGCGCGAGGAACTCCATCGCCATAACTATAATTATTATGTGCTGAATGCCCCCGAAATAACGGATCAGGAATTTGATAAACTGATGCGCGAACTCCAGGATTTGGAGGGAAAGCATCCGGAACATCAGGACGAAAACTCGCCTACCATGCGTGTGGGAAGTGACATCAACAAGAACTTCACCCAAGTGGTACATAAATATCCCATGCTTTCGTTGGCCAACACCTACTCGGAGGCAGAAGTAACAGACTTCTATGACAGAGTGAAGAAGGCCCTGAATGAAGACTTTGAAATTTGTTGCGAAATGAAGTATGATGGTACTTCCATCTCGCTCACTTACGAAAACGGTAAGTTGGTGCGTGCCGTGACACGTGGCGACGGTGTGCAGGGCGACGATGTGACGGATAATGTAAAGACCATCCGCAGCATCCCCCTTGTCTTGCATGGAGAGGGCTATCCCGAAGAATTTGAAATCCGCGGAGAAATTCTGCTGCCTTGGATAGTGTTTGAGGAGCTGAACAAGGAACGGGAAGCACGCGAAGAACCTTTGTTTGCCAATCCCCGCAATGCCGCTTCGGGCACATTGAAGTTGCAGAACTCTGCCATTGTGGCATCCCGCAAGCTCGATGCTTACCTATATTATTTATTGGGCGACAATCTGCCATGTGACGGCCATTATGAAAATTTGAAAGAAGCTGAGATGTGGGGTTTCAAGATCTCCGACCTTACGCGTAAATGCAAGACCCTGCAAGAAGTCTTCGATTTTATTAAATATTGGGATGTAGAACGCAAGAATCTGCCCGTTGCTACCGATGGTATTGTGCTGAAAGTGAACTCTTTGCGCCAACAACGTAATCTGGGATTTACAGCCAAGTCCCCCCGTTGGGCTATCGCCTATAAGTTTCAGGCGGAACAGGCGCTGACCCGTTTGGATAAAGTGACTTACCAAGTGGGCAGAACCGGTGCTGTGACTCCGGTGGCAAATCTCGAACCGGTTCAGTTGTCGGGAACGGTTGTGAAACGCGCCTCGCTCCATAATGCAGACATCATAGAAGGGCTGGATTTGCATATCGGCGACATGGTTTATGTAGAGAAAGGCGGCGAAATCATCCCCAAGATTGTAGGCGTGGACAAAGATTCCCGCACGATGATGCTGGGCGACAAAGTGAAATTTATCATCCATTGTCCCGAATGTGGCAGCAAATTGGTGCGCTATGAGGGCGAAGCTGCCTATTATTGTACCAACGACACGGCTTGTCCCCCTCAGATAAAGGGAAAAATAGAGCATTTCATCAGCCGGAAAGCCATGAATATTGACGGACTGGGTCCTGAAACGGTAGACCAATTCTACCAGGAGGGACTGATACGTAATGTTGCCGATTTGTATGCTTTGAAAGCATCCGATATTGTCACCCTGGAACGAATGGGCGAAAAATCTGCCGAGAATATAATAAAAGGTATAGAGCAATCCAAAGAAGTGCCGTTTGAACGGGTTCTTTTTGCGCTGGGCATTCGTTTTGTGGGCGAAACGGTGGCAAAAATAGTGGCAAAAGCCTTTAAATCCATTGATGCGCTGGCGGATGCGAGCCTTGATGATTTGATTCATGTCGATGAAATAGGCGAAAGAATAGCTCAAAGCATTATTTTGTATTTCGATAATCCCCAAAATCGGGATATTATAGAGCGATTGCGTGCGGCAGGCGTGAAACTGGAGGCTGCCGAAGAAGACACCTCGGATCATACGGACAAACTGGCAGGAAAATCAATCGTGATAAGTGGCGTATTCACCCACCATTCGCGCGACGAGTATAAGGAATTGATTGAAAAACACGGCGGTAAGAACGTGGGAAGCATTTCTTCCAAGACCACTTTTATCCTGGCAGGTGACAATATGGGCCCCAGCAAACTGGAGAAAGCGCAGAAACTGGGAGTGCCTATTGTGGGAGAAGATGAGTTCTTGCAGATGATAGAGTGACTTTTTAGCATGCCGAATTCAAAATTCGTGTGATTTTTATCGCTAAAATAGAAAATATTCGTACTTTTGTGGGCTATTAAATAAGAATTTATAATTCATTTATGATACAAACAAGATTAAAAGGCATGGGAGTAGCGTTGATTACTCCTTTCAAGGAAGATGATAGCGTAGATTATGATGCGTTACTTCGTTTGGTTGATTACCAGCTTCAAAATGGAACCGACTTTCTGTGTGTGTTGGGGACTACTGCTGAAACCCCGACTTTGACCAAAGAAGAAAAGGATAAAATAAAACGTGTAATCGTAGAAAGAGTACATGGACGTATCCCTATTTTGCTGGGCATCAGCAGCAACTGTACCCGTACGGTTGTAGAAACGTTGAAAAATGATGATCTGACCGGAGTTGATGCCGTTCTTGTTGCCGTACCTTATTATAATAAACCCTCTCAAGAGGGTATTTACCAGCACTATAAAGCCATTGCCGAAGCTACTGATCTTCCCGTGGTTCTTTATAATGTACCGGGGCGCACGGGTGTGAACATGACTGCCGAAACGACTTTGCGCTTGGCCCGTGATTTCAAAAATATCATTGCTATCAAGGAGGCATCCGGAAATATCACCCAAATGGATGATATTATTAAAAACAAGCCTGCTAATTTTGATGTGATTTCGGGTGATGATGGTATCACTTTCCCGTTGATTACGTTGGGGGCTGTAGGTGTTATTTCGGTGATAGGTAATGCTTTTCCGCGCGAATTCAGCCGCATGACTCGCCTAGCATTGCAGGGTGATTTTGCGAATGCGCTGACTATTCATCATAAATTCACAGAGTTATTCAGCTTGTTGTTTGTAGACGGTAATCCTGCCGGAGTAAAGGCGATGCTGAATGTGATGGGATTGATTGAGAATAAATTGCGTCTTCCGCTTGTGCCTACCCGCATTACTACATTCGAGAAAATGCGGGCTATTCTGGATGAATTGAAGATTAAATGTTGATGAGATAGAGAAAGATCTATAAGTATAAATAAATTAGCCGGTGTCTAGTTATGGATTAGATACCGGCTAATTTTTTTTTTGTGGTGTGGAATGGGTGGGTTTTATACAGAGGAATAAGGCTATCGCGCTTTGAAGTAGCCGCTTTGTTATTAACGATAAGGTGTGTTCCAAGCATTGAAACAAAGTGTTCCAAAGGTTGGAACAAAGTGTTTCAACCCTATGAAACACTTTGTTTGACCGCATGAAACAGAGTGTTTGGCACCGTGAAACAAACTATTTCAAAGTATGAAACTGGGTCGTTTAAATATAGATGGGCATTGTATGTAGTGTGGGATGAAGTTCTTAATTAATAATGAGAGGAAACAAAAAAGACCATCTTCTCAGATGATCTTTTCCGTGTGATCGCGACAGGATTCAAACCTGTAACCGGCTGATCCGTAGTCAGCTACTCTATTCAGTTGAGCTACGCGACCGTTTGTTATTTTTAGAGTGACCGCGACAGGATTCAAACCTGTAACCGGCTGATCCGTAGTCAGCTACTCTATTCAGTTGAGCTACGCGGCCATTGTAAAAACGAAATGAATTTCTCTCTCTTATAGTGACCGCGACAGGATTCAAACCTGTAACCGGCTGATCCGTAGTCAGCTACTCTATTCAGTTGAGCTACGCGGCCATTGTTGTTACTATTCTTTCGTTTTAACGGGTGCAAAGATACAGACTTTTTTTGAAAATGCAAGCGTTTTACCTAATCTTTTTTCTAAAAAATATTCGATGAAATGGGAGTTAAATGGCTTTCGGCCTTAAAACTTGACTGTTAGTGCTCTTAAAAAAGAATTTGTAGAAGCTATATTGTTCTGTTATTCAGAGTATTCGCCTCTTAAAGGCAACCGATGGGAAAACAAAAATCGCCGGAAAGAAATTTCCCGGCGATTTTATAATATGTAATAGGATTGATTAAATTAACTCAATGCTGCGTTTTACAAAGTTGGTCAATGCCTCACCTTTCAACATATTGTTTTGCAATAATGCCAAGTCTATCAATTGACGGATTACCTTGTTGCCACCGGCATATTCACCTAAGACTGCTTCTTTTTTAGTCTTTTCATCGGCCAGTTTCTTTTCAACATCGCTCAATTCATCTTTTTCAGCTTGTGGTATTTCGTCTGCTTTCTTACCTTCCTGTGCTTTGTGCAGTTCATCATGGCGTTTGTTCAGACTTTCCATTTCTGCATCAATAGGTGCAAGAGCAGCTTTGCAGGAATCATCGGCATCATTCAATACTTGTTTCACCAACTTATGGTCTACGTTCAGCACCAAATTGAACATATCCGGCATTTCGCCATAGAAGCTCATGCCTGCCTGAATGCTTGCCATTTCTTTCATACGGCGCATATATTCGCTTTGGGTAATCATGATCGGAGTGCCGTTTTCGCCCAAAGACTGTGCTTCTACATTAAATTCCACTTTCTTCATTTGTGGCAACTGACTGCGGAATACAGAAGACAAAATGTCACGTTTTCCGGCTTCCAGATTGGCGTCTTTCATGTCTTCTTTTGCAATCAGACGGTCTACTACGTCACTGTCTACACGGGTGAAGCGGCTCTTTTCCAGTTTCTGTTCCAGCATGCTCACCATGGCGATGTCCAACTGTCCGTCCATCAGCAATACATTGTATCCCTTGTTTTTGGCAGCATCAATGTAGCTGTATTGTTCGTCGGCATTGGTAGCATACAGATAAATTAAGTTACCATCCTTATCGGTCTGATTGTCCTTAATCAAGGTCTGGTATTCTTCGTAGGTGTAATATTTGTTGTCGGCATCCTTCAGCAAGGCAAATTTATTTGCTTTGTCATAGAAGTCTTCCTGAGTCAACATTCCGTAATTGATGAAGATCTTTAGGTCGTCCCACTTTTCTTCAAATTCCTTGCGGTCGTTTTTAAAGATGGCTTGCAGACGGTCTGATACCTTTTTGGATATATAGGTAGAGATCTTCTTCACGTTTGAGTCGCTTTGCAGATAAGAACGTGATACGTTCAACGGAATGTCCGGTGAATCGATGACACCATGCAATAAGGTCAGGAAGTCCGGAACGATACCTTCTACAGAGTCTGTAACGTACACTTGGTTGCAATACAACTGAATTTTATTCTTTTGTAATTCTATATTGCTCTTGATTTTCGGGAAATACAAAACACCTGTCAGGTTGAACGGATAATCTACGTTTAAGTGTATCCAGAACAGGGGTTCGTCTGCCATGGGGTACAATTCCTGATAGAATTTCTTGTAATCTTCATCTTTCAGTTCCACCGGTTTACGTGTCCAGAGCGGGTAAGTTTCGTTGATTACGTTGTCTTCATCGGTTTCAACTTGCTTTCCGTCTTTCCATTCTTTTTTCTTTCCGAATGCTACGGGGATAGGCAGGAATCGGCAATATTTAGTCAGCAGAGAAGAAATGCGCGCTTCTTCCAGGAATTCCTTGCAATCATCATCTATATAAAGGATGATGTCTGAACCGCGGTCTTCCTTTTTAGCATCTTCGATGGTAAACTCGGGGCTGCCGTCGCAAGTCCATTTCACGGCTTGAGCACCTTCTTGGTAGGATTTGGTGATGATTTCCACTTTCTTGGCTACCATAAAGGCAGAGTAGAAGCCGAGTCCGAAATGACCGATGATGGCATTGGCGTCATCTTTATATTTTTCCAGGAAGTCATTGGCGCCCGAGAAGGCAATCTGGTTGATGTACTTGTCAATTTCTTCGGCAGTAAGTCCGATACCGCGGTCGGAAATGGTGATGGTGTCTTTTCCCAAACTTACTTTGATGGTGAGATCACCCATTTCTCCTTTGAATTCGCCTTTAGATGCAAGGGTCTTCAGTTTCTGCGTAGCATCTACTGCGTTAGAAACTAATTCGCGGAGGAATATTTCATGATCACTATACAAGAACTTTTTAATGATGGGGAAAATGTTCTCGGTGGTTACCCCAATATTTCCTTTTTGCATACTATTTTATGGTTTTAAGTTATTATGGTTATATATACGTTTAAATCGCTTTTTTGTTGTCTGCTGGGCAAAAAAAATGCCAGATACCATAGTATCTGACATTTTGTCGGTTATTTTTTTGAATAACTTTCGGTTCTTTACTTTTCTACAGCCATGGTTATGGAGTCTTTCTCCTTGTCATAGCTCACCTTGATTGTATCTCCGTTCTCTAAATCGGAACTGAGAATCAATTCGGATATTCCATCTTCCAAATGGTTCTGGATGGCGCGCTTTAGCGGACGGGCTCCAAACTGTATGTCATATCCTTTGGAGGCAACAAAGCGTTTGGCTTCTTCGTCTATAACTACTTTATATCCAATGCCTTCCACGCGTGTGTACAGACCCTTGAGTTCGATGTCGATAATCTTGGTCAGGGCATCCAAATCAAGCTGATCGAAAGTAATAATCTCGTCCAGACGGTTGATGAATTCAGGTGCAAAAGACTTATTTAAGGCTTTTGTGATTACATTGCGCGAATGCTCATTATCGTCTGTGCGCACTTGCGCGGCAAAGCCGATACCTTTTCCAAACTCTTTCAACTGGCGTGTTCCGATGTTGGATGTCATGATTACGATTGTATTCTTGAAGTCTACGGTTCTGCCATAACTGTCAGTCAATCGTCCTTCATCCATTACCTGCAACAAAATGTTGAATACATCCGGATGAGCTTTTTCTATTTCATCCAGCAGCACGATGGAGTAGGGTTTACGTCTTACTTTCTCGGTCAACTGTCCACCTTCTTCATAGCCTACGTATCCCGGAGGCGCTCCGACCAAACGGGAAACAGTGAATTTTTCCATATATTCACTCATGTCTATGCGGATAAGTGCGTCTGCCGAACCAAACATTAGTTTTGCTAATTCCTTGGCTAAGTGAGTCTTACCTACACCTGTCGGACCTAAGAACATGAAAGTACCTATCGGTTTGTTAGGGTCTTTCAGTCCCACACGGCTGCGTTGAATGGCTTTAACCAATGTCTCGATAGCCTTGTTTTGACCGATTACTTTAGAGAGCAAGTCATCTTTCATGCCTAGCAATTTCATGCCTTCGGCTTGCGCCATCCTTTGAACGGGTACGCCGGACATCATGGAAACTACTTCGGCTATTTGTTCTTCGTCTACGGTTTCGCGGTTCTCTTTCAAACTCTTTTCCCATTCCTCTTTCAAGGTTTCCAGTTGGGATGTATATTCCTTCTCTTTATCGCGATAGCTGGCCGCCAGTTCAAAGTTTTGTAATCTAACAGCTTCATTCTTAAGAGTTTTCATCTCGTCGATCATCTTTTCCTGTTCCTCTATTTCCTTTGGAGCAGTAATATTAGTAAGATGTACGCGCGAGCCCGATTCATCCAGAGCATCTATCGCCTTGTCGGGGAAGTTGCGGTCTGTGATGTAGCGGTCTGTCAGCTTCACACATGCTTCCAATGCTGCATCGGTGTAGTTCACATTGTGATGATCCTCGTATTTGCCCTTAATGTTTTTCAGGATCTGAAGCGTTTCCTCCGGTGTGGTAGGTTCTACGATGACCTTTTGGAAACGGCGTTCCAATGCACCATCTTTTTCTATATTCTGACGGTATTCGTCCAATGTCGTTGCGCCGATGCACTGTATTTCACCTCTTGCCAAAGCAGGTTTCAGCATATTGGCGGCGTCCATGGAACCTGCGGCGGAGCCTGCTCCCACAATCGTATGAATTTCATCGATGAAAAGGATGACATTCGGGTTGCGTTTCAATTCATTCAGGATGGAACGGATACGCTCCTCAAATTGTCCGCGATACTTTGTTCCGGCAACAACGGCAGTCATGTCAAGAGCTATCACGCGTTTGTCGAACAAGATACGTGATACTTTCTTCTCTATGATGCGGAGTGCAAGTCCCTCTACGATAGCTGATTTGCCGACACCGGGTTCACCTATTAATATAGGATTGTTTTTCTTGCGGCGGCTCAGAATCTGTGCCAATCGCTCGATCTCTTTTACGCGTCCCACTACAGGATCCAGTTTACCTTCTTCGGCAGCCCGGGTCATATCTGTGCCAAAGTTGTCGAGCACAGGAGTGTCATTCGCCGGTTTTTTCTGTGCCGGACGAGCCTGCTGCTGTGTTGCGCCGGATTTATTGCTGCTTGGGCTTTGGCGCATATCGTCATCTTCTTCATCTTCGTCCTCGTCATCTTCGCTGAAGCCAAGTCCTGCGCGGGTATCCGGTTGCAGTGTGAGTTGTTCGATTATTTTTTGATATGTGATGTCGTTTTCCTCTAATAAAAGAGATGCGGCATTGTTTTTTACTCTCATAATTGCTAATAAAATGTGTTCAGAATCGGCTGCTACGCTTTTTAATAGCTTGGCCTCTAAGATACATAATTTCAACACTTTGGATGCTTCTTCGTTGAAGTTGATGTTTTCGTCATAAGTAGCATCATCTTCGGCGTTGTTCTTTAGAATGTTTTCTAGCTGATATTTTATGTCTTGTAAATTAATTTGCAAATTAAATAAAATCTCGATAGCTTTTCCTTCACCTTCACGTATCAGTCCCAACAACAAGTGTTCGGGACCAATATAGCTGTTTCTCAGCCTGTTGGCTTCTTCCTTGCTATATGTGATGATATCGGACACTCTTTGTGTAAATTGATTGTTCATAAGTTAATTGTCCTCCTAATAATATAGTGTTATATTTCCCGTACAAAGATACACATTAAAATAATGTATACCGTTATTTTCTTACTTATATTATCATAACAAAATGCGTGCCACATTTTAAAAAGCTTAAAGGATTAAGCAAAAATAAAGCTTATAATAAACTATTTGCAGAAAATAAATTGAATAGGAGAGATCGTTTCTATATACTATAAAATAAGGTATAGGGAGAGTTTATACCTATATAAGTAAAAACATTTAATAGGCTTAACTTTTTTATGGGTTTTGTTTCGTATGTCGTATAAAAGTAGTACTTTAGCGTGGTTTTTGATAGACCAAAAAGATGTATAATTAATATTTGTTTAAATGTTAGAACAAGACAGAATTATAAAGATTAACATCGAAGAGGAAATGAAGTCGTCGTACATCGATTACTCTATGTCAGTAATCGTTGCGCGCGCCCTCCCTGATGTCCGCGATGGTTTTAAACCGGTTCACAGACGTATCTTATATGGTATGATAGAACTGGGTAATACCTCCGATAAAGCTTATAAGAAATCAGCAAGAATTGTAGGTGAAGTTTTGGGTAAATATCACCCGCACGGTGACTCTTCCGTGTATGGTGCCTTGGTCAGAATGGCTCAGGACTGGGCTATGAGATATCCATTGGTAGATGGTCAGGGTAACTTCGGTTCTGTAGATGGTGACAGCCCAGCTGCCATGCGTTATACAGAGGCCAGACTGAAGAAAATCGGTGAAGAAATGATGCAGGATCTTTATAAAGAGACTGTTGATTTCCAAAATAACTTTGATGATACATTGCAGGAACCAACGGTGATGCCGACGCGTATTCCTAACTTGTTGGTCAACGGAGCATCCGGTATTGCTGTAGGTATGGCAACAAACATGCCTACCCATAACCTTTCTGAAGTTATTGATGCATGTATTGCCTATATTGACAATAACGATATTGATATCGAAGGGTTGATGCAGTATGTAAAAGCTCCCGATTTCCCAACCGGTGGCTATATATATGGTATAAGCGGTGTGCGCGATGCCTATGAAACTGGTCGTGGTAGAGTGGTAATGCGTGCCAAAGCAGAGATCGAAACCCATACTATCCATGATAAAATCGTTGTCAATGAGATTCCCTATAATGTAAACAAGAAGGAATTGATTGAGAATATCGCTTCTTTGGTAAATGACAAGAAGATTGACGGTATTTCTTATGTAAACGATGAATCGGACCGTGAAGGTATGCGTATTGTCATCGATATTAAACGCGATGCTAATGCAAGTGTTGTTTTGAATAAGTTATTCAAAATGACTGCTTTGCAGACTTCATTCGGCGTAAATAATATCGCTTTAGTACACGGACGTCCAAAGATGTTGAACCTGAAAGATCTGATCAGATATTTCGTAGAGCATCGTCATGACGTAGTTATTCGTCGTACTCAATATGATTTGCGTAAAGCACAGGAACGTGCGCACATCCTTGAAGGTTTGATTATTGCTTCTGATAATATTGATGAAGTAATCCGTATTATCCGTGCTGCCAAAACTCCGAATGATGCGATTGCAGGTTTGATAGAGCGTTTTAATTTAAGCGAAATCCAGGCACGTGCCATCGTAGAAATGCGTTTGCGCCAATTGACAGGTCTGATGCAGGATCAGCTTCATGCTGAATATGAAGAAGTTATGAAGCAGATTGCTTATTATGAAGAGATTCTTTCTAATGAAGAACTTTGTAAGAAGGTAATTAAGGATGAACTGCTTGAAGTAAAGGATAAATATGGTGACGCTCGTCGCTCTGAAATCGTATATTCTTCAGAAGAATTTAATCCGGAAGATTTCTATTCTGATGACCAGATGGTGATAACTATCTCTCACATGGGATATATCAAACGTACTCCGTTGTCAGAATTCCGTGCTCAGAACAGAGGTGGAGTAGGATCAAAGGGAAGTGAAACTCGCGACGAAGATTTTGTAGAGCATATCTATCCCGCTACTATGCACAATACCATGATGTTCTTTACTCAGAAAGGTAAGTGCTACTGGCTGAAGGTGTATGAAATTCCTGAAGGTACGAAGAATGCTAAGGGACGCGCTATCCAGAACTTGTTGAATATTGATTCTGATGATGTGGTAACAGCATACTTACGTGTGAAGAATTTGAATGATACAGAATTTATCAATAGCCACTATGTTCTATTCTGTACCAAGAATGGTGTTATCAAGAAGACATTGCTGGAACAGTATTCACGTCCTCGTCAGAACGGTGTAAATGCAATTACTATTCGTGAAGACGATAAAGTGATTGAAGTACGTATGACAAATGGTGACAATGAAATCATTATAGCCAATCGTAATGGTCGTGCTATTCGTTTCCATGAAAGTGCAGTGCGTGTCATGGGCCGTACCGCAACAGGTGTACGTGGTATGACATTGGACGAAGATGGCAGCGATGAAGTAATCGGAATGATTTGTATCAAAGACCATGCAACAGAATCAATTATGGTTGTTTCTGAGCAAGGATATGGTAAACGTTCTGATATTGAAGACTATCGCAAGACCAATCGTGGTGGTAAAGGTGTAAAGACCTTGAATGTCACAGATAAGACAGGTAAACTGGTTGCTATCAAATCTGTAACTGACGAAAATGATTTGATGATTATCAATAAATCAGGTATCACCATCCGTCTAAAAGTAGCAGAAGTCCGTATCATGGGCCGTGCAACTCAAGGAGTACGTTTGATAAATCTTGAGAAACGTAATGATCAGATTGGTTCTGTATGTAAGGTTACTTCCGAATCAGAAGAAGATGAAGCTGTAATTTCTGAAGAAGAAATGAATACAGAGAATATAGCTGAAATAGGAGATAACACAATTGCTGATACAGATTCGGCTGCAGAGGAAAATAGTGAAGAATAAAATATAAATTGTATTATTAAATCCACAAAATCATGAGAAAAGTATTATTTACAGTGGCTTTATTATTGACAGCTTGCTTTGCGTCTGCACAAGTAAGTGTTGTTAAAGAGGCTAAGTCCTTGAAAAGCAAACCGGAGGAGGCTGCAAAAGCTATTGAACCGGCTTTAACTAACCCCGAAACCGCTAATGATCCTGAAACATGGAAGTTGGCTGGAGATTTCCAGAAAGCAATTTATGATGAAGAAAACATGAAACTTTATTTACCGGGTGGTCAAGCAGATACAACTAAGCTATACAATAGCTTGGCAAAGATGTATGATTACTACTTGAAATGCGATGAAACGGAGCAGGCTAAAGTACAAAGCGGTGAATTGAAGAAACCTAAGTTTAGAAAGAAAAATGCTGATGCTTTGAAGGCTTTGCGTCTGAACTTGGTTAATGGTGGTGGAGATGCATATAATAAGGGTGATTATGCTGATGCATTGAAATATTTCGGGATGTTCGTTGATGTAGTGAATGAACCGATGTTTGCTGACGATGCTGAGCTTAAAGCTGATACATTGAATGCACTGTATGCATGTTATGCTACTTTGGCTGCTAATATGTTGAAAGACAATCAGGCTGTTATTAAATACGGTAACATTGGTAAGACACATAAGGAAGAGGGCTATAGAGCTTTAATGTGTATGGCTGAAACTTATGCTCAGAAAGAGGGAGGAGACTCTGCAAAATGGCTTGAAGTAATCAAAGAAGGTACTGAATTGTTCCCGAAACAAGAGTATTTTGTTGGTAATATCATGGATTATTATATCCAAAAAGGCATGGTTGATGAAGGTTTGGCACAAATCAATAAATTACTTGCTACTAGCGAAACTCCATATTATCTTTATGTAAAAGGTATCTTGTTGTATGAAAAGAAGCAGTATGATGATGCTATTGCCGCTTTCAATAAAATAATCGCAGGTAATGGTGAATTAGTTGCCGAAGCATATTCAAAGATTGGTGATTGCTACTTCTTCCCAGCTCAGGTTATTGTAGAAGAAAATGCAAAATTGGCTATCGATGATCCTAAGTATAATGAGAATGAAAATAAGATCAAAGAACTGTATGAGAAGGCTAAACCTTTCTACGAAAAGGCAAAAGAGTTGAAACCGGATAATAAAGCATTGTGGGGTAATTATTTGCTGAACATTTATTGGAAATTAAATAGAGCTGAATATGATTCTTTAGAAAAAGAATTAGGCTACTAATTTAGAGTTATAAATTTCTCAAAGGACTAGAATCTTAATTGGTTCTAGTCCTTTTTTATTTCATTTATTTTTCGTACCTTTATAAATTTTGCGTATGATATTCAATCTAAATACAGAATATAATCAGTATTATGTTTAATTACATTGAGGGAAATTAATACTTCTTCTCCTTTCTCTCTTTTCAAGAATAATGAAGATATTTATTGTAGAATGGATAAAGGCACAATTAATATTGTGCCTTTATCCATTCTCATTCTAAAACTTATTTTCTATTTAATCACTAATATTGGTGTATTGGCATGGAAGATCATTTTTCTTGCTATGCTTGGATTAAACAATCTCGCAAATATATTTCGTTTATAGTTCGTGATACAGATTACATTTATGTTTTCTTCTTTCACATACTTATCCAAATTGCTTAATATATTGTCCTCCTTCACCACATTGTAATGTAGTTCCAATTGTGAGTATTGTTTTTGGAAGTAGTCTTTGATACCGGCCAACTTTATTTCGTTCCATGCATCATTGTCTGTGCTCAGGTGAATAAAGGACACGGCAAAATGGAACGATTTAAAAGCATTTATCAAGGAGTCAAAGGCAATCAAGTCTCTTTGATCGAAATTGGTCACAAAGGCCACTTTCTTGATGTCATTGAAGGTCATTATAGGAGTTTGTTCCGGAATAGCATAGACAAATGTCTTGCTCCTTTCTATGACTTCGGCAGTGACACTACCTATTAAATCAATATCTTTTTGCCCCCTTCCTCTTGTTCCCATAATGATAATCTGTGGATTATGCTCTTTGGCATATCTTAGGATTTCTTCCTCTGGGATACCGTCACGTAAAATACAGGTATATTTCACATTGGGAAATTCTCCAGATTCTACTTTCTTTTTGATTGTATCAGAGAGCTTATTGAGCTCCTTATGAACAGTTTCGATCATGCTCTTTACAGATTCTTCCCTTTCTATTTGAAAATTGAAATTATCGGTCCCATATGGGATTGTTGGCACATAGATTGGGCTGAAATAAGCATGTAGAAGCACTACTTCGGCACCTATTTCCTGAGCAAATGAGAAACCGAACTGACATGCTTTCAATGAATAATCCGAAAAGTCAACGGGGATGAGCACTTTGCGCTTGTCTTTTTTACCTTCTGGGCTACTCTCCTTCTCTTTTACTACATCTTCTGATAGCCATGCAGAACTTTCTATAATCTGCAAAGCATGAGGTAAGTCACTTTCTTTAATTCTTAATCTTACTCCGGAAGATATGACAGGCTGAATAAGATTAACATTGTGAATGTATGCTTCAATTCCTTCGTTCTCAAGTACATTCTTTAAAATCTGTGCTTTAGCGTATGTAAGGATCGCTAGGGTTACCAATTTATCTTCCATAATTGCTATATTTTAAGTGAGTTTTTTGACTAAACAAAAAATCCCAATTGAATGTTGCATTCAACCGGGATTTTTACTTTACGCTTCTTGCGCTATTTCTTTTTCTTCAGCTTCTCTCAATATTTTCAATGCTTTTTCAAGAACTGTAGTATCGTCTAGCATTACTAGTCCTCCATCCGGTCCCGGTTCCAAATGGATTCCGACACTTTTGCCATTCTTGAAATTGTGCCCTCCAAAGAAGTTACGTACTGTTTCTACTGTCATATTGAGTTCATCTGCGATTCTGTGCATGCTTCCGCTCGGTAAGGAATCTTTGATTCTACGAAGTTCATTAAATGTTATTGTTCTCATGATGTATCAAATTTTAGTTATAAAAGTGAATTATTTAAACGCGCTATAAACTTAGTCAAAAAAAAGCATAAAACAAATCTTTTCCTGCTTTTTTTGACTATATGCAAGTAGATAATGCATAAATTGTCAATTACAGATTCAGTGTATGAGTCACTATTATACCTGCAATAATAATAAAGAAGTAAGTTGAAAGAAGAACAACGTAAAGCAAATTTATATCACTGATCAGATAACCACTGGCTGTGTATTGATTGGAGATGCAACGAGGTTTATAAAAGAACTTCTTTTGAATGAATTTGTAGAGTAAATAGACTAAATAACCTATAATGCAACCTTCTAATGTTCCGAAAAGGATATCTCCAGGATAATGAACACCTAGGTAAATTCTGGAATAAGAGTTAAGAGCAGCCCAAAATAGAAGCATGAAAGTAAGAGATTTCCTCTTAATCAATAATGATAAAAAAACTGCCACACCAAATGTATTTGCCGCATGGCTGGAAATAAAACCGAACCGCCCTCCCCTATATCCATTCACGACATCAACCATATACATAATATCGGGATCTTGTGTAGGACGGAATCTGGCAAAAAATGGTTTGCATAAACCGGAAGCGATTTGGTCTGCCAAAGTAATGACTAGTGCGACCATAATAATAGTCAGAATCGCCTCTTGAATTTTATTGTTTTTAATGATAATATACAACAGTATAGCGGCTACAGGCACCCATACCACCGTACTGGTAGCCACCCACATAAATCCATCCCAAAATAGCGAATCACTTCCGTTCAGGCTTAATAGTAGTTCTTTGTCTGCTGCTATATACTGTTGTATATCCATTGATTATTTTTTAAATGATTTCGATAACACTGGTAGGTACCCAGCCTACATTTCCGTCTTCCAGTCTGATTTCTTTCCACTCTTTCATTGTGTTATCCTTAATCATCACTTTTCTACCTTCATGAAGGATGAATAAGTCTGTACCACTCTGATTGGGAGTACTTTTTACGGTTACACTGGGAGCCATGATGATGGCGTTATCATGATTTATCAGTTCTGCTTTTTGTTCGGAGGCAAATACATTTGCCAATATGGTTATTAAGAAAAAACAGATGGCTGCAATAAACCCTACTTTCTTTATAATAATGCGTTTGCCAAAAATAAACAGAGACAGCGTCAGGATAGTCAGGATAAATGCAATGATTCCTGTTCGGGCCCATGCTTTCTCGCTCATTGTGTTTATCAGAGACTGAGTCCATGTTACAAAGAACATTTCGCTGGGGGGAGTTACTTTATCCACTGTTTTGCTTCTTGCCAGTTCCAGGTTGAAACGGATATCACCATTACCGGGATTCAGCAGTAAAGCACGTTCGTAGTTCAGAACAGCCTTGGCAATGTTATTCATCTTATAATAACTGTTACCCAGGTTATAATAGATATCAGATGATTCCCCATCATTTTTCAATATACTTTCGTATAGTTCCACAGCGGCGGCAAAATCATTTCTGATATATGCACTATCAGCTTCTGCCTTTGTGGCATGAGTCGTGGTTTGTTGCAAGGCATCAGCATCAGCCGTTTGTGGCATTTCCGCTTGTGCAGTCCGCACAGAATCAGAAGCGTTCTGTGCATAAACCGTGATAGAGCCTATCAAGAATATCAGGATGAAATATATCTTTTTCATTGTTATAATCTCCTTTGATTTAGTGTTTTATACTATTCTCCATTTTGCTGATGACTTCCACAGCCGAAGAATATACCTTATCCATAGCTTCGTTCTGGTCACCCGGAGCATAGCGGGCAAACTCACATTCATTCAAAGTACCGATGAAATCCTTAATCAATTCGGGAGCAACTCCATATTTGGTCAATTCATCCTCAATATTGTCTTTGGATAATTGAGAAACCGGAATATTCAGCTTATCACTGATATAGCCCCAAAGCGCTTTCAATACTTCATCATAGAAAGCCTCTTTTTTATTCTCAGCCAACAGTTTACCTGCATTCTTCATACGCTTGGTAGCAACTTTGTTCGCTTTCTTGGTGCGGACTTTTGCTACATTGGCATTCTCTATAGCTTGTTTACGGTAAACTATAACGAATACAATAAAGAGAATCAGCGGAATAATATACCATAAATAATAAACAACCGAACCAAAGAAGAAATCTCCCTTCCGAGTCAAGTCGCTTTCTCCCATCTTGATATAACGGATATCCTGTCCCAAAACCTTCAGATCTTCCTTATTGGTAAAGTCTGCAATAACCTGATCGGCATTTCCTGCCCCCTTCTCTACCTTCAAATCATAAGCCTCTGTCTTGATCGTCTTATAACTGCTGGTCTTCAGATCGAAATATGAAAATTCCACAGGGGGAATAGTGAAATTACCGGCATGTCTGGGGATGGCAAGGTATTCTATTACCTTATTTCCCGACAAACCTTCGCGGGTCAAAGTGAACTTATTATCAATCTTCGGATCATATACCTCAAAGTCTTTCGGGAAATCTATCTCCGGCGTATTGATCAGTTTCAAGTTACCAGTGCCCGAAATAACAAGTTTGATAGTAACCGCATCATTCGTTTTCAGTTCCTTAGTACTGATAGAGGAACTGATAGTGAACTCTCCCACTCCTCCCGAGAAATTGGCAGGCTTGCCATCGGGCAACGGCTTTACATTGATACTCAGCTTGGGAGTTACAATATTCTTCTTTATCTCCACATAGTTGCTGCCTCCATTAAAGAAAGCATCAAACGGGTCGTCAGAAGCAACTTGTTGCGCAATCACCCCTTCAAAAGTAATGGAAGGCACTTCCAGTTTGCCCGATTGCTGCGGGAAAAGTACATACTGACTCCAAACCGTTGTGTTATAGTTTCTTCCGTTATAGTGTTCCAGTGAGAATGTTTTTTGCTGCGGCAATTCCACCTCTTGAGTATGGAAACCTTTCATATCCGGCATATCGCCGCGCAACTGGCGTAGATTCACCAAAGTATAAACCTTGTAAGTCAATAAAATAGCTTCCTGTTCATACACAGTTGTTTTGCTGGCAGTTGCGGTGATAAACAAGTCCTGATTGGTTATCTTGCTGCCGGCAACCTGGCTGCGTGATGAAGTACCGGCTCCGCTGCCGCTACCTCCGCCTGCTCCATTTGCCTTGTCGGGCGGAAGAACCTTGATTTGTACGGAGTTTGAAGTCTTGTTTTGCCCGTCCGCTACGATGGTTGCACCGGGAATGGTGTATGTCCCTTCCTTGTCCGCCATCAATATATAAGTAAAGGTGATGGAACTGGTAGAAGTCATATTACCGTTTATGATCTGCGTGCTACTCTGCTGTGAGCGGCTAGGCCCCATCAGCACCTCAAAGCCCTTAATGCTGGGTGCGCGGAAGTCCCTTACTTTCTGCGTATTAACCGTATAAGTCAACCGGAACTGATCACCACTTACTACTACATCGGGTGCCGAAGCCGTAAACGTCACATTTCCGTCCGCCCATGCTCCCAGCACCGTTGTTACCAATATGAATAAGAGAATTACTTTCCTCATTGCTATCTAATTATTTTTTATTCGCCAAAATTAAGCAATTACCAGTCTTTATCCAACTTCTTTCCCTGAATTTGCAGTTGTTTTTTTACTTTATCCTGCACATTCTTCTCATCCTGCATCACAGCATTCAGTAATTGCTGAGCATTTTCCTTAGACATTTCGTCCTTATTCTGCTGCTGTTGCTGCTGATTTTGGTTTTGTTGGTCTTTCTTATCCTGGTCTTGCTGATCTTTGTTTTGATCCTTTTTGTCGTCCTTCTGATCTTGTTTCTGATCCTGCTGATCCTTGTTCTGATCTTGGTTCTGTTGCTGATCTTTCAGCAATTTCTGCGCCAAAGCCAAGTTATAACGCGTTTCATCATCTTTCGGATTATTGCGCAACGACTCTTTATAAGCCTCTATGCACTGCGGATACTGCTTGGACGACTGAAGGATCACTCCCATATTATGATAAATTTGCGCCAGCTTGTCCTTATCCTTTTCCACCTTTGAAACCGATTCAAATTCTTCCATCGCCTCTTTTCCCTTTTGCTGCATCAGGAGCGAGTTGGCAAGGTTGAACATGGCATCTGTCGATTTAGGATTCAGTTCCAATGCTTTACGATAGTCCACTTCCGCTTTGATGAACAAACTGTCGTTGTACAGCTTGTTACCGCTGCGCAAATAATCCCTTTCTGTCTTCTGGGCAAAAGCGCTGCCCGCCGCCAAAAGGAACAACAGAGTGATATATGATTTCTGTAACATAAGCATTCTTATTTAAATAGTCTGACATTTTTGAAAAGCGGATTCTTCCGTTCCAAAATAAGCATTTCTACCACCAGCAGCAACAGTACCAACCATGCCAACGCCTGGAATTGTTCGTCGAACTCGGTATAAACCTGGCTCTCTACGTCAGCTTTAGACAGTTTGGCTATCTCGTTATTCAATACTTTCTCGGCAGAGTTCGTATTGTCTACACGGATATACATTCCATTTCCTGCTTTTGCAATTTCCTGGCACATTTGTTCGTTCAGGCGGGTCACGATTACGTTTCCATCCTTGTCGCGGCGGAAATCATTGCTACCGTTTTCGGCCGGAATAGGCGAACCGTCCGGCGAACCTACTCCCAGTACAAATACCTGCATACCTTTGTCGGCAGCTTCCTTGGCAGCTTCCATTGCCCCACCCTCGTGGTTTTCACCGTCGGTGATGACAATAATGGCACGTCCCACCCCGTCATTCGGAGTAAAACTTTTCATTGCCAGGCGGATAGCTGCACCAATATCCGTACCTTGCGTAGCAATCAGTGACGGGTTGATGCTCTCCAAGAACATTTTGGCAGAGATATAATCGCTGGTAATGGGCAACTGCGTAAAGGCGTCACCGGCAAAGACGATCAATCCCACCTTATCATTATTAAATGTATCTACTAGTCTGGAAATTAATTTCTTGGACTTCTCCAAACGGCTGGGAGTCACATCCTGTGCCAGCATGGAGTTTGAAATATCCAGCGCTATGACAGCTTCCACCCCACTGCGTTTCACCGTTTCCATCTTTGAGCCGAACTGCGGACGCGCCAACATCAGTATAACCAATGTCAACGCAGCAAAAGTCAGCCAAAACTTGATGTCGGGGCGATACTTGGAGATGGTCGGCATCAACTCTTTCAGCAATGCCGGGTCACCATACTTGCGGATATTCTGGCGGCGGTGGTAATTGGAATACAAATACAGCACTACCAGGAAAGGCAGTATGATGAGCAAATATAAAAAGTTCGGGTCTGCAAATCGAAACATAACTTCTTGTTTTTAAGGTATTTTCTTTAATACAGAGTTGCGCAGCAAAAGTTCCAGCAAGATGCAGACGAAAGCGATCCAGGCAAAGACCTGATACTCCTCTTCACGTTTGCTGAATTCCTTCACGTTCAACTTTGTTTTCTCCAGTTTGTCAATCTCCTCATAGACTTCCTTCAACTTCGAGTTGCTGGTAGCGCGGAAATAATTTCCGTTTGTAGTGCCTGCAATTTCCGTCAATGTCTTTTCATCTATCTCCACAGGAACATTCACATACTGAGTTCCTGCGTAAGTCTGCATCGGGTAAGGAGCAGTTCCGTTGGTACCTACACCGATGGTATAGATGCGGATGCCGAACTGTTTAGCTATCTCGGCAGCCGTCAGCGGAGAAATATCACCGCGGTTGTTGCTACCGTCCGTCAACAGGATTATTACTTTCGATTTCGCCTTGCTGTCCTTCAGTCGGCTCACCGCATTGGCAACGCCCATGCCGATGGCAGTACCGTCTTCTATCAATCCGCGTTGGGCGATGTCCCCTTTTATGCCGTTGAAAAGGTTCAGCAGTACGCCGTGGTCCACGGTCAACGGGCATTGGGTAAAGCTCTCTCCGGCAAAGATGGTCAGACCGATGTTATCGTTGGGACGGCCATTGATAAATTCGGCAGCTACCTGCTTGGCGGCTTCCAGTCGGTTAGGTTTCAGGTCTTCGGCAAGCATACTGGTGGAAACGTCCACTGCCAGCATGATGTCGATTCCTTCTATTTCGGTATTCTGCCAGTTGTTTGTGGTCTGAGGGCGTGCCAGGATCAGAATTACCATGATGATTGCCACCGTGCGGAGCACGAATGGGGCATGCAGCAGGTAAATCTTCCAGCTTCGGGGCGCCTTCATGTACATGCGGGTGGTGGAGACCTGTAGCGTGGGCTCGGTCTTCTTCCGCTTCATGACATACCATAATATATAAGGTATGAGCAAAACCAGCAGGAATAGATATTCAATATTTGCAAAAATCATTGTTTCTAGTATTTATGTGTTAAAACCAGAGATTGTATATACCACTCAGCACTTTGTAAAGGATTACCACGATGGCAATCGTGATTACCCCCATGCTGCACAGCAGAATAATTCTTCCCTGCTTGCTGCGCTTCTCCTCTACGGTTATTTCCGTAGGTTCGGGCTTCGCATTGGGGTCCGGTTCCACCTTCGTTTTGTTGATAAAGTCTACTGCGTTTACCAGGTTCATATCGTTTTCATTCATCAGCGGAGAATGCTTGGCGAATTTCACCAGGTCGGCAGTCTGGAACAAGAACATCAAGTCCTTGATGGATTCTTGGTCGTTGATTTCCTGCAACTTATCAATAATTTCAGAAGAAGTCATCTCCATGGCATTGAAGCCGAAACGATCTTCCATGTAGGTGCGGAGCACATCTGTCAGTTCGGTATAATAAGTTTTAGGATCGGCAGTGCGTAAGGTTTTGTCTCCTTTTATACGCTCTATCTCCTGCAAAGCCTGCTGATGTGGCGGCAACTTCGGTTCAATCTTTATCTTCTTGATGATAGGCTTGTTGTCTCGGTAGCGCACAAACAGGTAATAACCCAGTCCACCCAATGCCAGCATCAATAAGGTGAGCCATACGATGGTCGATACATCCTCCCAAGTGATGGGAACTTCGCGAACCGTCTTCGGGCCGAAGAACTGGTCGGGATTCAGCGTGTCTACCGGAATGGAATAGACTTTCACCGCCAAGGCTTTAGAGCGATAGGGCTCTCCGTTTACCATCACCTCGAATGGAGGAAGATAGTAAAGTGCTGAGTCGAAGGAGGTTATCGTGTATTCTTGTTTTATCAGCATACGCTTTCCATCGTTCAGCATTTGTGTGTCGGGCTTGGCTATATCCAGTATCTCCACTCCTTTCACCAAGGTGTCGCGCAGGAACGGCAGTTGCAATTTCTGCTTGGCATCCATGCTTATTTCCAACTTCACTTTGGCCTGCTCGCCAATGAGGAGTTGCAGCGAGTCGATGCTGGCATCCACCGTCACATTCTGTGCCTGAGTCTGTGCGGCAGCAGCTATCAGCAGGCCGGCGCAAACCCATATTCTCAAGAACTTTTTGCTATAATCTACTATCTTCATGTTCTTTAATTTCGTTTAGCAAATAAGTTAAGTAACGACTTCACATAATCCTGGTCGGTGCGGATGGATACAGAGTCTACATTACTTTTGGTAAATGTTTCGTTCAGCACTCCCTGGCGTTGCAACCACCAGTCGTGATGTGCGTTGCGCAAGGCACGCGAGGAAGTATCAATCCATTGTTCGTGACCGGTTTCGGCATCGCGCACTTTCATCAGTCCCACGTTGGGTAAGTCCGCCATGCGGCGATCATAGACCTGGATGGCAACGATGTCATGTTTCCGGTTGGCGATGGTCAATGCGTTGCGAAAGTCGTTTTCGTCTATAAAGTCACTCATCATAAAGGTGGTGCAGCGTTTCTTAATCACGTTGGTCAGGTACTCCACTGCCATCTTTATGTCTGTACGCTTGCTTTCGGGCTTGAAGTCAAGCAGTTCGCGGATGATGTACAAGATATGTTTTCGTCCTTTTTTGGGCGGAATGAACTTCTCAATCCGATCCGAAAAGAATATAACGCCGATTTTATCGTTGTTCTGAATGGCTGAGAAGGCTAATGTAGCGGCAATCTCGGTCACCATATCTTTTTTCAACTGCTTCACCGTACCGAAATCCAAGCTGTTCGAAACGTCAATCAGGAGCATCACCGTCAATTCACGCTCTTCTTCAAACACCTTGACGAAGGGTTTGTTGTAGCGGGCGGTTACGTTCCAGTCTATATCCCGCACGTCGTCACCATACTGATACTCACGTACTTCCGAGAACGACATACCTTTGCCTTTGAAGGCGGAATGATACTGCCCGGCAAAGATATTGTTCGAAAGTCCGCGTGTCTTTATTTCAATCTGGCGAACCCGTTTTAATATATCACTTGTTTCCATACTGTTCGTACTTAGTTTTTTATTCTTTCTAGAGTATCGGTTTTCCCTTTTCTCTATATGAGGTTTCCCCTTTTCTCTATATGAAAATCAGTTTGCGAGCCGATAACTTTCGCTCCCCACGGCTATGAGGAGCGCTGCTCACGGCTATGAGGAGCGCTGCTCACGGCTATGGGGAGCGCTCTCCACGGTTATGAGGAGCGCTCCCCACAGCCGTGGGGAGCCAAACTCTTACCGTTGTTACGAGCTTCTTTCCTGCCTGTTTCCTATTCTTTCACCGTAGGGGCGGATTGAATCCGCCCGAAGACATACGCGGCTCCACCCTTTGGAGCGTTATCGGGCAGATTCAATCTGCCCCTACGGTAAGTGAGAATTGGTGTTATCGCACTTCTACCCCACTATTTAGGGCACTTCAACCTTATTCAGAATCTTGCTTACTATTTCGTCAGAGCTCATATTCATGGCTTCTGCCTCGTAAGTCAAGCCGATACGGTGGCGCAATACATCATGTGCCACGGCGCGAACATCTTCCGGAATGACGTAACCACGGCGTTTGATAAACGCATAGCTGCGTGCAGCCAGTGCCAGATTGATAGATGCACGGGGCGAACCACCGAAACCGATCATATCTTTCAGTTCCTTCAAGTCGTACTTTTCGGGGAAACGGGTTGCGAATACGATGTCGGCAATGTATTGCTCAATCTTTTCGTCCAGATAAACTTGGCGAACCACTTTGCGGGCTTCCATAATATCTTCTGCTTTCAGAATGGGACGAACCACGATTTTCTCTCCGCTGATATTTTGACGGATAATCTTCTTTTCTTCTTCCAGTTTCGGGTAGTCGATGACTACTTTCAGCATGAAACGGTCTACCTGTGCTTCGGGCAATGGGTAAGTTCCTTCTTGTTCGATGGGGTTTTGGGTAGCCATTACCAGGAATGGTTCGGGCAACATGAAGGTTTCTTTGCTCAGTGTGACCTGGCGTTCCTGCATCGCTTCCAGCAAAGCACTCTGTACTTTTGCCGGGGCACGGTTAATTTCATCGGCCAATACGAAGTTTGCGAAAATAGGGCCTTTCTTTGCAATGAATTGCTCGTCCTTCTGACTGTAGATCATTGTACCGATTACGTCGGCAGGCAGTAAATCGGGGGTAAACTGGATTCGGCTGTACTTGGCATCAATCAGGGATGCCAGTGTTTTGATTGCCAAGGTCTTTGCCAGACCCGGAACACCTTCCAGCAGGATGTGACCATCGGACAATAAACCGATAAGTAAAGATTCTACCAAATGTTTCTGACCTACGATAACTTGGTCCATGCCAGTCATCAAGTTGGTTACAAACGCGCTTTGTCTTTCAATTCTTTCGTTTAGTTCACGAATGTCAATTGCTTCAGCCATAATTTTGTTTATTTAGTTATTTCTTTTGTAATCTAATAACGACCTTTTATCAGTCTTGTTCGTTTAACGCAGCCAAAATTACGGCAATTAATTAACAGCGGCAACTAATTTTTATTAAAAAAGTAAAGTGCATCTCTACTTTTTAAAGGTTATTGGGCTAAAGAATTCTAAAATGAAAAGATGGGGTTCAAGGAGGGGGAATATTTCCTGTAGGGGCGGATTGAATCCGCCCGAATACATTAATAAATATACTTCTTGGAGTGTTATCGGGCGGATTCAATCCGCCCCTACGGGAAATGGTAGGTTATGAGATCTTTTAAAGATCTGTAATCAATACATCCTGTTACTTTTTAGGAGATAATTCCGGAATGCGGAGAGTGGTTCCGATGGGAACTCTGTCAGCATCTTTAATGACGTCTTTGTTATGCTTTACGATGTATGGCCATAACTTCTTTGTGCCATAGAATTTTACTGCTACTTTTATCAGACTTTCACCTTCTTGCAGTGTGTAGTTGGTTTTAGTTCCGGTAATATCATACTCCACGGTGTCGGCTAAAGTTACTTTGGCAACTTCTTTATTTCCTACTGTTGTTGTGCCGGATGCCGGTTGCTGTGTCGCGGCAGGAGTTGTTTGTTGCGGTTGCTGTACTGCTTCCTTTTCCGGAGTATGTACCGGGAGATTCACCGTGTCATTATCTTGAGCCAAAGAATCTTGTGGCTGTATGGGAGTTGCATTACTTTCATTTGCCTGGGAAGTAGTACTCGTTGCCGGGGTTTGCGGGAGTTCTTTTTTATCACCTGGCTGAAAATAGCAATAAATGCAACCGGCAATGCAAAGAATCAGAATGATGGCAATGATAATTCCCCACGGGGTTTTTGCTTTCTTCTCTCCTGTTTCTTCTTGTTTCTTTATTTCCTCTACTTTTTCTTGTGGAATAATAGGAGCTTCCGGTTCTTCTTCTTTCTGATTGATATCCTCCGATGCGATCACTTCCGAGAGTGTTTTTTCTTCACGGGCTGCCATCATGGCTGCATCGGCTATGGTCATGATTTCTTCTTCCTGCTGAGGTTCACTTTCGGTTACAGTTTCTTCAACAGTTTCCCCCTTTACTTCTTCCTCAACAGTTTCCCCCTTCACTTCTTCCTCGATAATGTTCCCTATGGAGGCTTCTATCGCAGGGATTACAGGAGTTGATTCTTCCGGTTCAGTTGGTACAACTTCTTCTTCTGTGTTTACTATCTCCTCTATTATTTCTACAGGAGTTATTAATTCCTCCGCAGCGGCTTCTTCTTCGGTCGCGGAAGCCATTTCTGCTTCACTTACTTCCTCAATCAAGTTTCCGTTTTCTTCTGTTTCAGCTTCTTGCAGTTTTATGGTTTCAGCTTCCACCTTTGCTACAGCATTAGCTTCTTCTTGAGGTCTTTCCACCTCTGTTTCCTCTATTGTCTTTACTTCCTCTGCAATAACTCCTTCTTCCGGATTTTCCGTAGTTACTTCCTCAATTATTTCTTCTTTTTCATCTTCTTCGCCTTCTATCTCGGTAACCGTATCTTCCAGCGTAGTCCCTTCGTTCAATACCACCGTTTCGAAATGAGCAAATGGTTTGTTTATCAAATCCTTCATGGTGGTATCCGGAGTGAAAGAAATCTTTGTATGCCCTTGAATTTCAATTCGTTCACCTGTGTTTACATTCACACTTTCACGACTTCCCACTTCGGTTAGTTTAAACGTACCAAGTCCTTTCACTTTTACATACTTTTCGGTCGCTAGAGCTTCCTCTATCAGTTCAAACATTCCTTTGACAAAGGTTTCGGCATCCTTTTTGGTCATGCCGTGCTTCTCGGTCAAAAGTTCGATGATATCTTGTATGGTTATTTTGTCACTCATGGTATATGTATTATGGAACTTGGTTATTTAAACTTTTCTTTCAGGGTTACACTTGGTTTATAGGTTAGTACCAGTTTGGGCGGTATCAGCATACGTTGCTGAGTCAACGGATTGATGGATATTCTCTCCAGTTTCTTCTTAACCTCAAACGTGCCAAATCCCTGGATTGCAACGGTGTTACCATCCTGCAATTCCTGGGTCATGACGCTGATCACTGAAGATACCAATTGTGTAGTATCTTTGTTCGTATATCCTAACTTACGTGATAATTCAGATATAAATTCTTTGTTATTCAAGGCTCAAAGTGTTAATTTGGGTGCTATATTAGTGAAAAAATAGACGTTATCCAAACATTTTAAAGGAAAATGCTTATAAAATGCTGGCATACAGGTCAAAATCATCTGCATCTGTCACCTTGACATTGTAGAATCCGCCTATCTTCAAATGCTTGTCATCTGCTTTTATTAATACCTCCGGGTCTACTTCGGGTGAATCAAATTGAGTTCTTCCTATGTAATAATCTCCTTCCTTACGGTCAATGATTACTTTAAATTCTTTGCCTATCTTGGCTTCGCTCAATTCTCCGGCTATTGTCTGTTGAAGCGCCATCAGTTCATCCAAACGCTGCTGTTTCACTTCGTGAGGGATGGAATCTTCATATTCTTTTGCTGCAAAAGTTCCTTCTTCTTCAGAGTAAGCGAAAGCTCCCATTCGATCAAACCGCACTTTTTGGACAAATTCTTTCAATTCCTCGAAGTCTGCTTCCGTTTCACCGGGATGTCCCACCATTAATGTGGTACGCAGGTGAATACCGGGTACTTCGCGGCGGAATTTCTCGATCAATTCGTATGTTTCCGCCTTGGTGACATGGCGGCGCATCTTGGTGAGCATATTGTCGCTGATGTGTTGCAGGGCAATATCCATGTATTTGCATACATTGTCATGCTCGCGCATCACACGGAACAGTTCTTCCGGAAAATGTGCGGGGTATGCATAATGCAGACGTATCCATTCTACGCCCGGAACATTGGCAATTCTTTCGATGAGTTCGGGTAATTTCTGACTTTTATATAAATCTACGCCATAGTAAGTCAACTCTTGTGCTATGATCTGGAACTCCTTTACTCCCTCAGACACAAGCAGTTTCACCTCGTCAATGATTTCTTCCATCGGGCGGGAAACGTGTTTGCCTGTTATAATAGGAATGGCGCAATAGGAACATTTGCGGTCACAACCTTCCGAAATCTTCAGATAGGCATAGTGATGCGGTGTAGTCAAAGTACGCTCAATGGCAAACTCGGATTTATAAGCCTTGCCAAGATCTGCCAGCAATTCATTCCAATTGAATTTGCCATAGAATTTGTCTACTTGCGGTATCTCTACGGCCAGTTCCTTTAAGTATCTTTCAGAGAGGCAGCCCATTACATATAGTTTCTTGAGCTTTCCCTCCTCTTTTGCCTGACAGAATTCCAGGATCATGTTGATGGATTCTTCCTTGGCATCTCCGATGAAACCGCAGGTATTGATTACTGCAATCTCCCCTTCCGGTTTATCTGAATCGTGAGTTGCTTTGTAGCCGTTTGCTTCTAGCTGGCGCATCAGCTTTTCCGAGTCTACTAAGTTTTTGGAACACCCTAAGGTGATGATATCTATTGTATTACGTTTCATTTATTATTCAGTCTCTCCAAATAATGAGTCTACAAATTCTTTTTTGCGGAATACCTGCATGTCTTCAATGCCTTCGCCCAAACCGATGTATTTTACGGGAATCTTAAATTGGTCTGAGATTCCGATAACTACGCCGCCTTTGGCAGTTCCGTCCAGTTTGGTGATAGCCATTGCCGTCACTTCGGTAGCCAGGGTAAACTGCTTTGCCTGTTCAAATGCATTTTGTCCGGTGGAACCGTCCAAAACCAACAATACTTCATGGGGTGCATCGGGAACCACTTTCTTCATCACATTCTTAATCTTCGTCAGCTCGTTCATTAAGCCCACTTTGTTATGAAGGCGTCCGGCTGTGTCGATAATAACCACGTCGGCATTGTTTGCCACGGCAGAACTCAACGTGTCAAAAGCCACGGAAGCAGGGTCTGAACCCATTTTCTGTTTGATAACAGGTACTCCTACTCTCTCTCCCCAAATGTCCAGCTGCTCTACGGCTGCGGCACGGAATGTATCGGCTGCACCCAGATAAACAGATTTACCTGCCTTTTTGAACTGGTAAGCCAGTTTGCCGATGGTGGTAGTTTTACCTACTCCATTTACGCCTACTACCATTATCACATACGGCTTTTTACCTTCGGGCACAGTGAAATCTTCCGAATCCACCGTATTATTTTCGGTCAGCAAGGCTGCTATTTCATCACGAAGAATCTTATTCAGCTCTTGGGTATTTACATATTTATCCTTGGCTACTCTGTCTTCAATGCGCTTGATGATATTCAGAGTAGTTTCAACGCCTACATCCGAAGTGATAAGCACTTCTTCCAGATTATCCAATACCTCGTCGTCTACTTTTGACTTTCCGGCTACTGCACGGGCGATTTTACTGAATACACTTTCTTTAGTCTTTGACAATCCTTTGTCTAAAGTTTCCTTCTTTTCTTTCGAGAAAAAATTAAATAATCCCATATTGGAGTCTGATTTATCTGTTTATGCTACAAAGATATAACTAATCTCTAACACGGACAAAAAAAAGTGTCACAATGATTGGTCATAATGTACGATGATGCTCACATTATGGCATAAAAAAAGTTCCTCTCATCTGAAATGAGAGGAACTTTACAGCAGTCATTTGCGACTGGATTATTTCTTGAAAAAGTCTTGAACTTTTTCGTTAGGTACCATTTGCTCATCGAAGATGTAAGCTCCTGTCTTCGGAGATTTAACCATCTTGATAACCTTAGTATAAGAACGTCCTTCTTTACCTGTCTGAAGGGTTGCGACTGTTTTCTTTGCCATGGGTTATAATTATTTAATTTCTTTGTGAACTGTTACTCTTTTCAAAATAGGATTGTACTTCTTAAGTTCCAATCTTTCAGTGGTATTTTTTCTGTTCTTTGTTGTAATGTAACGAGAAGTTCCCGGCATACCACTATCCTTCATTTCTGTGCATTCAAGGATTACCTGTACTCTATTACCTTTAGCCTTCTTTGCCATAGTCTATTCTCTCCTTTTTAATTAACCAATAATTTTGATGCTTTTCCAATCACAATAGCCCTTGGTTACCGCTTCATTCAGCGCTGCATCCAGGCCTTTTTTATTAATCACGCGTAAGCCGTTAGCGCAGATATTCAGGCTAATCCAGCAATCTTGTTCTACATAGTAGAATTTCTTAGTAAACAAGTTCACATCAAAAGTCCTTTTGGTTCTTCTCTTAGAGTGTGAAACATTGTTGCCAATCATGGCTTTCTTTCCGGTAATTTGACAAATCTTCGACATTGCTATCTTATTTTTATAGTTTTTTTCAATACTTATTTCAAACGGAGTGCAAAATAAGCACTTTTATTTATATAAAACAAGGATTTTAGCAAATAATTCTGCAATTATTGCTCATTTTCTTCATTTTGGAATAACTTTCGGAGCAATTGCAGGGCATTTTGGGTTGCATTTGCAATATTCTTGTTTCTTCCTTCGTCACCTTCCAATTTCAGTGTAATCACTTTGTCTTTACATCCGGCAGCAATCCAAATGGTGCCTACGGGCTTTTCGGGAGTGCCGCCTGCGGGGCCTGCAATGCCGGAAGTAGCAACGGCGCAATCAGAATTCATCGATTTCATCGCACCTTTTACCATTTCGATAACGGTTTCTTCGCTTACAGCTCCGTGAGCTTCCAGAGTTTCGGGGTTTACGCCCAGCAAATTCTCTTTAACCTCGTTGGAATAGGCAATAATTCCGCCCTTGAAGAAGCGTGAGCTTCCGGCAATGGCTGTAATAGCGGCTGCCACATTACCTGCCGTGCAGCTCTCGGCGGTAGCGAGTGTCAGGCCTTCCTTCCAAAACAACTCGTTGATCTCTTTACTTAAAAATTTACCTTCTACTGACATTTTGAAAATGGTTTTAAAATATTAAATAGTCACCCGTGAATAAGCGGGTTTATCAATCGTACAGAAATCCTGGTCCAGATACTTGTAATAACCGGTAATGGCGATCATTGCGGCATTATCTGTGGTAAAGCTGAACTTGGGGATATAAATGTTCCAGCCATATTTCTTGGCGTGCTCATGGAATGAGTTGCGCAGGCCGTTGTTGGCTGATACGCCACCGGCTACGGCTACTTCATTGATATTACGTGCTTTGGCTACTTTTCTCAGTTTATCCATCAAGATATCTACGATGGTTGCTTCCAGTGAAGCTGCCAGGTCGGTCTTGTGATGTTCGATGAAATCGGGGTCTTCTTTCAACCAATCGCGCAGTGAGTAAAGGAAAGAAGTCTTCAGTCCGCTGAAACTGTAGTTGTAATCCGGAATATGTGGCTTACTGAAAGTGAAAGCCTTCGGGTTTCCCTGACGTGCCAGTTTGTCGATGATGGGGCCGCCCGGATAACCTAGTCCCATTACTTTGGAACATTTGTCAATGGCTTCTCCTGCTGCATCGTCAATGGTTTGGCCTAGAACCTCCATATCATTATAGGCTTTTACCAGAATGATTTGAGAGTTTCCTCCTGATACCAACAGGCAAAGGAAAGGGAATTTAGGTTGGTTTGTATCTTCTTCCGATTCTTTAATGAAATGAGCTAACACGTGGGCTTGCAGGTGGTTAACGTCAATCATAGGTATGTTTAATGAGCGTGCAAAACCTTTTGCAAAGGATACTCCAACCAGCAGAGAACCCATCAAGCCCGGTCCGCGGGTGAATGCAACTGCACTCAATTCTTCTTTGCTCACTCCTGCCCTTTTCAATGCTTCGTGTACCACCGGTACAATATTTTGCTGATGGGCACGTGATGCCAACTCGGGAACTACGCCCCCATATGCTTCGTGCACAGCTTGGCTGGACACTACGTTTGACAACAATACGCCATTCTTGATTACTGCGGCCGAAGTGTCGTCACAAGAAGATTCGATACCTAATATAATTGTATCCATACTATATACCTTATTATATATATTAATGTGTCAGGATTTCAAGTCCGTTGTCTGTCATTACAAAAGTATGCTCCCATTGTGCAGAAGGAAGTTCGTCCTCGGTTACCACCGTCCAACCGTCTTCTTCATCAATGAAAACCTCATAAGTACCCATATTAATCATCGGTTCGATGGTAAATACCATTCCCGGGACAAGTAACATACCTGTACCCTTCTTGCCGAAGTGTTCTACATCGGGGTCTTCGTGAAATTCAATGCCTACTCCGTGTCCGCAGAGATCGCGTACTACAGAGAAGCCGTTTTTCTTGGCATGCTTTTCTACGGCATGGCCTATATCGCCCACATAGCCGAAAGGTTGTGCTGCCTCCATACCTATGTTTAGGCATTCTTTAGCTACACGCACTAACTTTTCTTTTTGGGGGGTAGTTTGACCGATGATAAACATACGGGAAGCGTCAGCATAATATCCGTCCAGAATGGTGGTACAATCTACATTGATGATGTCTCCTTCTTCCAGAATGTCGAATTCATTGGGGATGCCGTGGCAAACTACTTCATTAATAGAAGTGCAACAACTTTTTGGGAACCCTTCGTAACCCAGTGTTGCCGGAACAGCCCCGTGGTCATTGGTGTATTCATAGACCAGTTTGTCAATTTCCAGCGTGCTCATACCTGCATGAATTTCCTGTTGCACCAGGTCCAGCACCCCGGTATTGATAACCCCGCTGCGGCGTATTCCCTCTATCTGTTCAGGTGTTTTAATCAGTCCGCGAGACGGGACCAAATCTCCTTTACTCTGATGATAAAGTACTTTTTTATCTAATTCTGTGAGTTCCACACCTTTGGGTACTCTCCAGTTAATCTTATTTCTTCTCATATCAGTTGATTAATCAACTTGCAAAGTTAGGCGAAATATTTGTAAAAATGACTCATTCTGCAATAAATATCTTCTTAAAAGGGGAATATTGATGAAATATGGCAGGAATAAATGTTAAATATTCATGTCGTTTAAATGAATTTTACTTGTTAAAGTGTTGATTGTTTTAATAAAAAGCTATATTTACAGCAGAAAGCTAAACATTGTATTATTAACCTCTTTAATTATGTATCAAAATGGATAAACATCAAATTGGGGTAAATGCCGGGAAGGTCTGGAAATTACTACATGATAACAAGCGGTGGAGCTATTGCGATTTAAAACGTGCTTCGGAGTTGTCAGACAGGGATTTAAATGCTGCTATTGGATGGTTGGCACGAGAAAACAAAATAGATTTTGAATGCTCTAATGGGGATGATTGCCTATTCTTGAGTATCAATGTGTATATTGGTTAAAGATAAAGACAGATAATTATGCAAGATGTTGTTCTTCATAATTATCTGTTTTCTTTTTATTTAGTTCAATTTCTTGATAACTTTTGCAGGATTGCCTACTGCCACAGAGTCATCCGGAATATCTTTTGTCACTACACTTCCTGCTCCGATGATGCAACGGTTTCCTATTGTCACGCCGGGGCAGATAATGGCTCCTCCCCCTATCCAGCAGTCTTCACCGATGGTTACGGGATAAGCATATTCTTTACTTTCACGGCGGGGAATGTACTCCATGGGGTGGTGCGGGGTATAAATCTGCACGTTGGGACCTACCAAAGTATGTGCTCCGATAGTGATGTATCCTCCATCCAGGAAAGTGCAGTTGGCATTGACAAACACATATTCCCCCAAACAGATGCCGTGACCGTGGTCGCAATGAAATGGGGGGCAAATGGTAGAAGTAGCGGGAATGCCCGGTACTAAATCCTCCAGCACTTCGCGGAATCCTTCATCATAAGTACTCATCATTCTGAACTTTGCCAGCAGCTTTTTGGCATGAATAAAGCTGGCTTGTACTTCAGGATCTCCCATGTCGGCCAGTTCGCTGTTGCGCATTTTATCTATTTCATTCATATGCTGTGAGGTTTTAAGATTTGGTGTCAAATGTAGGTTTTGTTTTCCGTTCTGCCAAATATACGCCGCACAAGATAAGGATGCAGCCGGTAATGGCTATCCATGTGATTTTCTCGTCAATGATAATTGCTGAAGTAAGCAACGTCACCAAGGGGACTATATAAATGTAGTTGGTACTTTGCACGGCTCCCAGTTCCTTGACACACATATTCCAGGCGATGAAACAAATCATGGAGGCGATGATTCCCAAGAAAAGCAGATTGCCGAACACAATGGGTTGCGCCATCAATGAACTGTTCCAATGAATGGGGCGGAATAAAAACATGGGCAGGATGGTCACTACTCCATAAAAGAAAACTTTCCGGGTAATAAACACGGTGGAGTAACGATGATCCAGTTGCTTGAGTATGAGGCAATAGAATGCCCACATCAGCGCAGCAGTCAGTGAAAGCAGATCTCCCAGCGGATTAATCTTTAGAATGAAACTACCGTTGAAAACGACTAGCCCCACTCCTACCAATGCCATGAATGAGCCGTAGAGCAGATGCCGCGTAAAAGGTTCTTTTCTTTTAAAGAGGTAAGACAGGAATGTGGTGAGAATGGGTGAAGTGCACACGATGAGGGATACGTTGGATGCCAATGTAATGCCTAAAGCTGTGTTCTCGGTGATAAAATAGATGGTTCCTCCGCACAGTCCCGCCAACAAAAGGAGCAGTTCATCTTTTGCATTATCGGCAAAAAGTTTTTTATAGGAAATGCTCCACATACAAATATATGCCAAGGCAAAACGATAAAAAAAGATTTCGGAAGGCGTAAGTCCGTGTTGGATTAAGATTTTTGTGGAGACGAAGGTCGTTCCCCAGATGGCTACGGTGATAATTGCCATCAGATGGTAGCCGAACTTTGATTTTGTTGCGTTCATATTCAGTATTTGTTTTATGAGTTGCAAAGATAGGCATTTTAGTAATTCCTTTCTAAATCAGACACCATATAAAAATAAGCTTTGCAAAAAACGAGTTGAAAAAAGTACGTTAAATCCTTTTTATCCTATCTTTGCAGTGCAAAAACCGAATAAAGATGGATAGTATTTTAATTATTGATGATGAGCCGCAGATACGCAAACTCTTGTCGCGCATGATGGAATTGGAAGGTTATGAAGTGTTTCAGGCAGTGGACTGCCAGTCTACTTTAAAACAGTTGAAACAACATCATGACCTGCAAGTGGTGTTGTGTGATGTATTCCTTCCCGATGGGAATGGTGTGGACTTGGTTACCACTATAAAAAAGCTCTATCCCGAACTGGAAGTGATTCTGCTGACCGCCCACGGCAATATTCCCGATGGCGTGCAGGCTATCAAGAACGGCGCTTTCGACTACATTACCAAGGGAGATGATAATAATAAAATAATTCCATTAATCAGCCGTGCCATGGAGCAGGCCAAAAAGAATATAGGTGAGAAAGTGAAATCGGAAGAACAACTTCCCCAAACCTATTCTTTTGAAACCATTCAAGGCAAGTCTGCCTGTATGCAGCAGGCTGTGGAGTTGGCACGGAAAGTATCTGCCACTGATGTCACCGTATTGCTGACCGGAGAAACGGGTACCGGAAAAGAAGTTTTTGCACAAGCTATCCATCGCAACAGCCTTCGTAGAGACAATGCTTTTGTTGCCGTGAACTGTTCGGCTTTCAGCAAAGATTTATTGGAAAGCGAGATCTTCGGTCATAAAGCCGGTTCGTTTACCGGAGCTATGAAAGATAAGAAAGGCTTGTTTGAAGTGGCAAATAACGGTACGATCTTTTTGGATGAAATAGGTGAAATGGCTTTTGAACTGCAAGCCAAGCTGCTACGTGTGCTCGAAGCCGGAGAATATATAAAGATAGGTGATACGAAACCAACTAAGGTGAATGTTCGTATCATTTCCGCTACCAATCGGGATTTGAAGAAAGAGATAGAACAAGGTAATTTCCGTGAGGATCTTTATTATCGTCTTTCTGTTTTCCAAATACACCTCCCTCCCCTTCGTGAGCGCCGTGAAGATATTGAGATATTGACAGATTCATTTATCCGGCTTTTCTCCAAAAAGTTAGGGAAGCAGATAGAGGGTATGGCTCCTGAATTCATTGCTGCATTGAAGGTTGCCGATTGGAAAGGGAATATCCGCGAATTGCGTAATGTGATAGAGCGTAGTATGATTGTTTGTGACAAGCAGCTCACTTTGCAGGATCTTCCTATCGAGATACAGAATACACAGCACGAAGATGTTTCCGGAGGCGGAAACGGGTATTCGGAGTTTGAACTGGCGGCAATGGAGAAGCGTCACATTGCTAAAGTTTTGCAATATACTAAGGGTAATAAGACAGAGGCATCCCGATTGCTGAAGATTGGGTTGACTACTCTTTATCGGAAGATAGAAGAATATGGAATATAATAACGATATATTAAAGTAATTATAAAATAATCCACCCTCCCATAGTCAGAAGAAGGTGTCAAAATTCTAAAACAACTATCAAATAGTTCACCGTAGGGGCGGATTGAATCCGCCCGAACCAACGGTCACAACCTTGGGAGTAATGCACAAAGCAAACTATTATCGGGCAGATTCAATCTGCCCCTACAGCAAAATGATAGCCAATTTTTGTTTTGACATATCCCCTTCGACTAATTCACATCTTCATTTCTAACAAGATAGAACTTTGCCTTACTACTATTTCGGCATCCCCACCTTTCCATTTTGAAAAGGTTTCCCATTCATTCCTCCTCTTTTCTCTTACTACATATTTCTATAAATCAGCTACTTACCTCCTACTCTCCTTTTCTGGCACACTATTGGCATCAACCTGTGCAGTTAACAATAGTATTAATTTAAAAAAGGAAATTATGGATTTATTTTCAATCGGATTCGCAGTTTGTACCCTGAGTGGCGTAGCCTGCTTTTGGTTATTCTTTAAATGTATAGACTGGTTCGAGAAAATCTGAAAACGAGAAAGGAGAAACAAGTTATGTACACAGCATTATTCGTAGTAAGTGTGATCATGTTTGGCTATATGATGTATGTCCTCATTAAGCCGGAGAAATTTTAAAAGGTAAGAAGTTATGAATACGGAAATTTTAGGTGTTATAGCGCAAATAGTCCTGATGGTGGCACTCAGCTATCCGATAGGAAAATATATCGCTAAAGTTTATAAAGGTGAGAAGACTTGGTCGGATTTCATGAAGCCGATTGAGAGGGTGATGTTCAAGCTGAGTGGTATCAACCCGAATGAAGAAATGAATTGGAAGCAGTTCCTGAGAGCGCTGTTGGTAGTCAATCTCTTTTGGTTCTTCTGGGGTATGGTGTTGTTGGTTACTCAAGGAGTATTGCCGCTTAATCCGGATGGAAACATCGGGCAGACTGCTCACCAGGCATTCAATACCTGCATCAGTTTTATGGTAAACTGTAATTTGCAGCACTATAGTGGTGAAAGTGGTTTGACTTATTTTACACAGATATTTGTTATCATGCTGTTCCAGTTCATTACGGCTGCTACCGGTATGGCGGCTATGGCAGGCATTATGAAGGCGTTGGCTGCAAAAACCACGCAGACCATTGGTAACTTCTGGAACTTCCTGATGCTGAGTTGCACCCGTATCCTGTTGCCGCTTTCGTTAATCGTCGGCTTTATTCTGATTGTAGAAGGCACTCCGATGGGATTTGATGGAAAAATGGAAGTGACCACCATGGAAGGTGCTACGCAATATGTGTCACAAGGTCCGGCGGCAGCCATTGTTCCTATCAAACAGTTGGGAACCAACGGTGGCGGCTACTTCGGCGTAAACTCGTCCCACCCATTGGAAAACCCCACCTACCTTACTAATATGGTAGAGTGCTGGTCTATCCTGATTCTTCCGATGGCGATGGCATTCGCATTTGGTTTCTATCTGAAACGCAAAAAATTGGGTTATAGTATTTATGGTGTAATGCTCGTTGCCTATCTGATTGGCGTATTTATCAATGTCGGTCAGGAAATGGGTGGTAATCCGCGCATCAGTGAGATGGGTATTGCCCAGGATGGAGGCGCAATGGAAGGAAAAGAAATACGCTTGGGTTCTGCCGCCACTGCTTTGTGGAGCGTAACCACCACGGTAACTTCCAATGGTTCGGTGAATGGTATGCACGATTCCACCATGCCGCTTTCGGGTATGATTGAGATGCTGAATATGCAGATCAATACATGGTTTGGCGGTGTAGGCGTGGGATGGATGAATTATTTCGCCTTTATTATTATCGCCGTATTTATCAGCGGATTGATGGTGGGACGTACTCCTGAGTTCTTGGGCAAGAAAGTGGAAGCCAGGGAGATGAAGATAGCTTCTATCGTGGCATTGCTGCATCCGTTCATTATTTTGGTGGGTACTGCGCTGGCAGCTTATCTGTTTGCCCATGCGCCGCAATTTGTGGCAAGTGAAGGCGGATGGCTGAACAATCCCGGCTACCACGGACTGAGTGAAATGCTTTATGAATATACTTCCTCGGCTGCCAATAATGGTTCGGGTTTTGAAGGCTTGGGCGATAATACTTGGTTCTGGAACTATTCTTGCGGTTTGGTGCTGATCTTCGGACGTTTCCTGCCTATTGTGGGTCAGGTTGCCATTGCGGGCATTCTTGCCAAGAAGAAATTCGTTCCCGAAAGCGCCGGTACGCTGAAGACTGATACAGTGACATTTGGGGTGATGACATTTGCCGTTATCTTTATTGTTGCTGCCTTGTCTTTCTTCCCTGCACACGCACTGAGTACCATTGCAGAACACTTGAGTTTATAAGTAAAACATTTCCTGTAGGGGCAGACCCACGTGTCTGCCCGAATACATCAATGAATAAACACATATGCATTTGGGCGGACCCATGTGTCCGCCCCTACGGCAGCCGATAACGCAATGAAAAGAAAAAACAAGTTTACATAGAAGAATATAATATGAAAGATAATAAATCAGCTTCTTTATTTCAGAAGGAGCAAGTTATAGATAGTATCAAACAATCATTCGTGAAACTGAATCCACGTGTGATGATAAAGAACCCCATTATGTTTACGGTAGAGGTATGCACGGCCATCATGTTCGTGGTAATGCTCTACTCCATCGTTAATAATTCACAAGGTTCATTTGCTTACAACTTATGGGTTTTCGTCATCCTGTTCATCACCCTGCTGTTTGCCAACTTTGCCGAAGCGATAGCCGAAGCCCGTGGCAAAGCGCAAGCGGACAGTCTGAGAAAGACCCGTGAGGAAACTCCCGCCAAAGTAATTGTGAACGGTCAGATAAAGACCCTTAGCAGTTCACAACTGAAGAAAGGCGACATATTTATGTGCGAAGCCGGAGACGTGATCCCTGCCGACGGCGAAATCATAGAAGGATTGGCATCCATAGACGAAAGCGCCATAACCGGTGAATCAGCCCCCGTGATTCGTGAAGCAGGAGGCGATAAAAGCTCCGTAACAGGCGGTACAAAGGTACTCTCCGACCAGATAAAAGTAATGGTAAGCACCCAGCCGGGCGAAAGCTTCCTGGACAAGATGATCGCCTTGGTAGAAGGCGCATCCCGCCAAAAGACACCGAATGAAATCGCCCTCACCATCCTGCTGGCAGCCTTTACGTTGGTATTCGTCATCGTGTGCATCACCCTGAAACCGTTTGCCGACTATACCGGAACCGTCATTACCATCGCCTCCTTCCTGTCCCTGTTTGTCTGCCTGATCCCTACCACCATCGGCGGTTTGCTTTCAGCCATCGGCATTGCAGGCATGGACCGTGCTTTGCGCGCCAATGTCATTACCAAATCCGGCAAAGCTGTAGAAACTGCCGGTGACATTGATACTTTGCTGCTGGACAAGACCGGAACCATCACCATCGGTAACCGTAAGGCAACCCGGTTTTATCCGGCTAAAGGAGTGGATGAACACAGCTTTATCGAAGCCTGCCTGCTCTCCTCCGTGGCCGATGATACTCCCGAAGGCAAGTCTGTCATCGAGTTGGGACGTCAATCCGGATTGCGTATGCGTAACCTGAATACGGAAGGCGCCCGCATGATTAAGTTCACCGCCGAAACCAAATGCTCAGGCATCAACCTGAAAGACGGAACGGAAATCCGCAAGGGAGCATTCGATGCCATCCGCACCCTCGCCCTCTCTGCCGGAAACGTGTTTCCGAAGGAAACCGAAGAAATGATCCAATCCATCACAAGCAACGGCGGAACCCCGCTGGTAGTGAGCATCAACAAGAAGATAGCCGGAGTGATAGAATTGCAGGACATCATAAAACCGGGCATCCAGGAACGTTTCCAACGCCTGCGCAAGATGGGTGTGAAGACCGTAATGGTAACAGGCGACAACCCCCTGACCGCCAAATATATTGCCGAAAAAGCCGGTGTGGACGACTTTATAGCCGAAGCCAAACCGGAAGACAAAATGGAATATATAAAGAAGGAACAGGCCGCCGGAAAACTGGTTGCCATGATGGGCGACGGTACGAATGACGCTCCCGCTCTGGCACAAGCCAATGTAGGTGTGGCAATGAACAGCGGCACGCAAGCCGCCAAGGAAGCCGGCAACATGGTGGACTTGGACAACGACCCCACCAAACTGATTGAAATAGTGGAGATTGGCAAACAGTTGCTCATGACGCGTGGCACACTGACCACCTTCTCCATAGCCAATGACGTGGCAAAATATTTTGCCATCGTGCCCGCCCTGTTCATGATTTCCATTCCCGAACTGGCAGCGCTGAACATCATGGGACTGCATAGCCCCGAAAGTGCCATACTTTCTGCGGTTATCTTCAATGCCATCATCATTCCCATCCTCATTCCGCTGGCATTGCGCGGCGTGCAATACAGGCCGATAGGCGCTTCCGCCCTTCTGCGCCGCAACCTGTTGATATATGGTGTGGGTGGTGTCATAGCTCCGTTTGTGGGCATCAAGTTGATCGATTTATTAGTAGGTTTATTCTTTTAATTAGCAAGTAACAATGAAAAATTTTATAAAGTCATTCAGACTAACTTTAGTATTTTGTGTGTTCTTCTCAGTATTCTATATACTGATTCTGTGGATCTTCGCTCAGGTTGCCGGCCCCAATGCTGGCAACGCTGAGGTAGCCAAACTGGATGGAAAAGTAGTGGGTGCAGCCTGTGTGGGACAGTCATTTACTCAAGACATTTATTTCTGGGGTCGTCCCTCATGCGCCGGAGACGGTTATGATGCAGCCAGTTCCGGCGGTAGCAACAAGGGTCCTACGAATGAAGAATACCTGACAGAAGTGGAAGCTCGCATCGACACCTTCCTGCTTCACCACCCTTATTTGAGCCGCAAGGATGTTCCTGCCGAAATGGTGACAGCCAGCGGTTCCGGTCTGGACCCCAATATCACTCCGGCATGTGCATACGTGCAGGTAAAACGCGTGGCAAGTGCCCGTGGAATGAGTGAAGAAGCAGTAAAAGCCATTGTAGACAAGGCAGTTGAGAAACCCTTCTTGGGAATGTTTGGAACAGAGAAGGTGAATGTGCTGAAACTGAACATCGCTCTGGAAGAATCAAAAAAATAAGCAAGAGATGTATTCATTAAGAAAAAACGATGTGTGCCATGAAGAAGAAGAAATATTTCTTGGATATTGAAAGTTTATCTGCTCTTGAAGCCATAGCTTGTATCGTATTATTCTTTGCTTTGATAACATGGATTCTGGATCTTTGATTTCTCAGCTTCGCATCGTTTTTAATGATGCATCTTCATTCCGAAAACTCAAAATGTAAGGGTACGTCAAAATAGGCTATCTTTTCTTAGCATCTTGGCGCATCCCGTAGTGTGAATGTAGAATATAAGTTTTTTAATTAGTTTTATTTTTTAAGATGAAAAAGAATTTGAAGAAAGTGGCACTGGTGCTGGGCATGGCACTGTTGTTGCCCGGCGTAACAAAAGCACAAGAATTTAACGTGACCGGCAAAGCCGATTTTGTGAGCGACTACATTTGGCGTGGCGCTTACCAAAACTCAGGATTTTCAGTCCAGCCCACCCTAGGATTCTCTTATGGCAACCTGTCTCTGTCAGCATGGGGCAGCCAGAGCCTGACCAAAACAGACGGCGCCCAAGAGTTTGACATCAACCTGAGTTACGCCATAGGCGGACTGGGCATCACCGTAAGCGATTATTGGTGGAACGGCATCACAATGCCTTACGGTGACTATAAGCACGACCATCATTTTGAGGGTTCCCTCTCCTATTTCTTCGGCGAAAAGTTTCCGTTGACGCTGGGCTGGGCAACCACGTTTGCCGGTGGCGATGATAACAAGGATGGCGACCGCGCCTATTCTACCTACATCAGTGCATCCTACAACATTGCCTGTCCGGCTGATGTGACGCTGACTCCCGCTGTAGGTTTCACCCCCTGGAAAGGTATGTATGATGCCGATAATGCAGCATTTACAGACATCTCACTGAAAGCAAGCAAAGATCTGAAAATCACAGATAGCTTCTCTTTACCGTTGTTTGTGCAGGCTATCGCTTCTCCCTCTTTCGACAAGACTTATTTAGTAGCAGGCCTTAGTGTAGGATTTTGATTAATAGTTTGGTGTTTTTTTAGCAGAGGGCTGGAAACTTCGGTTTCCGGCCTTTTTAGTGTATGATCCGTTTTTCTAAGTCTATCATAATATCTTTTCGGGCAAACTTATATAAGAATCCAATATTTTTATAAGTTTACCCGAAAAGATATTTGGAGGGTGCATTAAAAAGTACTGATGTGATGATTTTTAAAGAATACAAATACATTGGCCAAAGATACCAAGGCCTTTTCACGGTCTTGTTCACGAACCAATATGGAAACATTGTGGTTGCTGCTGCCATAAGAAATCATATATATCGGCATTTCTTTAAATGTTTCTATTATCTTAGATTCCAATCCGGCATGTTCCCACTTCAAATTACCGATAATGCTGATAACGGACATTTCGGTTTCCACTCCTATTTCGGCATATTTTCGCAGTTCACGGTGCATCAACCGCAAGGTATCTTTGCTGCATTCCACAGCCAATGAAATACTTACATTGGAAGAAGTCATCAGATAGACAGGAACCATGTATTTCTCGAATATATCGGAGATCTTTCCGATGAAAAGATAAGAAGTCAAGATGCCCAATGACCTGAGTTTGATATAAACCACTCCTTTGCGTGAAGCCACCGCTTTTATTTCCTGTCCAGTCTTTTCTGTAGAAATGCGTAACTGTTCTTCGGTCATATCCGGAGCCTTCATCAATACGATAGACATTCCTGTGGAACGCGCCAATGAAAGGCATGGCGGAGGGACTAACTTTATGCCACTGTCAACAAAGTTTTGGGCTTCGCCAAATGTAAGCGTGCGTGTTTCTTCTATGCCGTGAAAGCAAATATCATTGGAATGCAGGGTTGATACCACTTCATCTGCATGGAACACTGCTCCTATCACGGTGGCATAGTACTCGTTTCCTCCCTGCGGAAAGAAGTCTGTTTCATTATATACATTTTTGCACAAACGGCTTTGTGTAATCAGTATAGGAACATCCGGACAGTCTTTCATCAATTCTTCCACATCTTTCTTTATGTATTCCATATCCGGTTTGCGGTCTGAGCCCAATCTCATAAAATGGCAGGAATCTAAAACGGAGTTCATTTTCTTGCATTCCGTCAAATAATAAGACAGGATGATAGATGAAATCATTCCTCCATGGGCCATTATTTCATGGTCGTCAATCAGGTTCAGGGCTTCATCACACAGACAGGTAATTTGGTCAATGTGTTCCTTTAACTTTTTATTCGCTTCCGTTCTCAATACTCCAAAGGGAAGCAGGCTATCCAGCCAATCAGAACAATAATCTTCTAGGGTTTCCAACTGCTCCATCGTCTTTTCTGCATCCATATGGAATAAGGAGATGGAGATGTTCTGTAATCTTTTGGCAATGCCGGGAAAGGTATCCACTACAATAATAGAGCGCTCATCCGGCTGGATGGCTTTAACCAAACGTTTCAGAATGGCGACTGATTGGATATTTTCTAAATTATATACTTTCATCATTTTAATTGCAATTTTGTTTTTGAAGTTCTTCACTCTTTTCATTTTAATAGGCGGCTTTTCATTTTGAAAGGCTATGTCTTTGATCGTTTCATTTTTAATTCTTTGTTAATCAGTTGTTTTTTAATAATTTATCCACTATGTTTTCTCTGTGCAGATAGTGTTATGATGTATATAATTCAAAAGATATGCCATAAAAGGGAGAGAGGCAAGGCTGAGGCTTAGGACAGATCACGAAACAAGAATCCCCGGAATGAAAGTCGACAAGGTTTTCATTCCGGGGATTCTTATTTCCGGGAGATAAAGATCTGATTTCTTATTTCAAGTAACCTGTGGGAAGATAGATATTAGGTTGGAGTAAGTAGGCTATGTCATATCCGTTGTCTCGCAAATACAGGTAATATGTAGGGGGCATACTCATTCGCGGAGATTGTTCTTGATTATAGTCAACCCATCCCAGTCCAAACCATCTGTTCATCAGCCTAAGCATATTGTATTCACCCACTATATTGAGCCGGATAGTTTCTTCTTCATACCTATTTTGATAATTGCGATAATAAAGAATCAAGTATGGCTCGGAATCAATCTCTTTAAATTCAAATGAACCATTTAGCGGTCTGCTATATGTTATATCTTCTTCTTTATCATAGAGGTAAAAATCATGAGTGTCGTTGTTGACCAGAAACAAAAATGTGTCGGGGGATAATATCGGGTTTGAATGGTTGCTGGCTGCGTTTTTAAATCCGATGTAGAAGTCTGTCACTGTTAGTTTCAATTCTACAGTTGATTTCGCCTTGTTGTCAGTGATTGATACTGTGGTTTCCCCCTTCTGTTTAGGATTTATTTGAAGGGATTTTATGTCTGAATTGATTGCAGCGTCCAGTATCTCAGGGTTTTCTATGTTGATGGTATAGTCCCCACTCCCGTCTACAAAAGAAATGGAGCGCCCCAGCATCATGCGGACATCATAAGAATAATTTGGGAATCTGATAGGATCTATTTGTTCATCATCGCTACAAGCGGTAAAACAGATTGTGAAGAAGGATACCCATAGTATCCCTAGTAATTTTGTCGTTTTCATGTTTACTTGTTTTTTATAGTTTAAGTTTTTGTCTTTTTATAGATGCAGAAGTTTGCGGTTTTCTGCATCTATATGCTGTCTTTCTTTTTCATTGATAATCTTGCTAAGCTTCCCGGCACATTGCTACAATCATCTCAAATCGTTTTTGCATGGGTGTGCCCACCACAAGTTCTTTGGGGGGGAAGTTCTTATCGAACTCGGTGGCAGAGGCTTTGTCTATTTCATAGATCGCATCTTCTATGTAACGGCCTTTTGCATCAGCTAAAGCATTTTCGTACAACTCACAAACCTGAAGGGCTGCGGCATACATATTATCCGCTGTCCGGATACCTAATGTTTCGGCGGGTACAAATCCCTGTCGGGAGTAATAATCAGGATCTCCACATAGTAGAATGGCACGGAAACCCATCTCTTTTGCCAGTTTTCGGGTATAGTCAATCATCTGTCCTCCTATACCTTTATGCTGGTACTCCGGAAGAACCGAGATAGGTCCCAGGCTCAACACTTCATATTGGTTTCCATTATCCGCCTTAATAACTGCTTTTACATAAACTGCATTTCCTACAATTTTGCCGTCTGCTTCTGCCACAATGTCCAGTTCGGGAACAAAGGTGGGGCAATGACGCATGATATGAAGTAAATAATGTTCGTCGCATCCGGGCAAGTAATGGTTCCAAAATGCTTCTCGCGTCAGGTTCTCGGTTTCATTATAATCCGAGGGTTGTTCTAGTCTCAGTTTGATATTCATGGTTATTTTATGTCAATTCTTTTTTTGCGTAAAAACTACGGGAAAAGTTTAATTAACTAATTGTCAAGATGTAAAGAGTAGAAAGTCAGGTAACAGGTAACGAATTGGTAACGCTACGGAGTTCTTTGCGCTTCTTCGCTCTGCTCTGATAACTTGATACAAAAGTAGGAATTTAGACTGAGAACAGGAAATAAATAAGGGGATTTTTAGGCTTTAGGGTAAAAGAATAATAAATGTAAGGGTACGGCTGTAAGTGATGTAAAAACAAGGATTGCACTTGCTCTATGTTTACACTATAATGATAACAGGATATGGTGACGAGTGGGGGAATTATGGGTTATGAGCGTGCCTATGGAAACCGTGCACGGACAGTACGGAAGGCGATTGCTGATTTATTTTTGTTAATCTATGGCTTGCGGTGTGGCTCGTATGGAATAAAATACTATTTTCGGGACTGGAAACTATAAAAGATATGGAGATTACCCGTGATGGTTTACTGATAGGTTGCGTTCAAACTGTTTATGTCCGTGAACTATGAAACTTTGGAAAGAAGTAAGATTGGGTATCTAATAAATTAGATGCTAACAAAACAGTTTGCCAATAATATAAAATAGGAAAATAATAATGTCATATAAAAGGCTTGAAAACATTCTGCTCGCCGTGATTTCACTATTCATGGGATTATACATAGTTTCTTACTATACATCTGCTTTGCCCGATTTTGACATAGCTGCTAACGATATATTCATAACGATTGAATGTAAAGTATGGACGTTCATATTGTGGGGCATTATGCTATTCCTTTTCCGTTTCATCAGAAAACAAGTGGATGATACAAGGAAAAGGCGTTTGTTTAAGATAGCTGCTGTACTGGTATATTGGTTAATCATGTGGGGTATCTGCTATCACCAATGCGCCATAAAAGCGGTGCAGGACTGGAATGATATGATGAACGGAAATGTGGGAAACTGACATGATAAAACTAAAAAGAAATAAAATGAAAGTATCGGTAATATTAGGATATCCATATGGGGACAGTTTTATATTGTCCATTACCCGTATAAGCGGACGGAATGGTAATTATCTCTCATGCTCTCATTCGTGTTACCTAAACACCGATGCATAAAGCGTTTCGATGATGAGAGCAACTATGAGAGATCGGTAAAAAGATGAGAGAAATGCCCTCATTTTTCGCTAAATATGCCCTGAATTGTTTCGGTTGTCCTGTTGATTTGTCCCAAACTTCCTTGAAGTCTTGTTCATTTCAAGCAGTCAAATAATATGTTTCGTATAGTCAAACAAGTTGTTTCAAGCATTGAAACAGAGTGTTTCATACGCTCAAACAAAGTGTTTCATAGGGTTGAAACACTTTGTTCCACGGCTTGAAACAGTTTGTTTGACTATGCGAAACACTATGTTTAATAGGTTGAATACCCCTTTTCTGCTATTTGTTTCCTTGCAAAGCAAAGTATTTCCACAATGGCGCCGCCATCAGTGCTTGTTTCACTTCATCATTCATCAGCAAAGCCTTTACTTCTTCTTCGGTAAGGAGATGTACGCTCAAATCTTCCGTTTCTTCCAAATGCTGGGTGGAAATAGGTTCTACATTTGTAGCCAGATAGCAATGGGTGATGTTTGTCATGGTGCTTGCATTAGCCGAGACTGTCATTAATTCTGTCCAACTTCCATTTCCATATCCGGTTTCTTCATATAGCTCCCGTTGTGCCGAGATGATGGGAGGTTCTCCCTGCTCGCAAACACCTGCACAGATTTCGTAACGCGTCTCCCCCAACCCGTGGCGATATTGCCGTACCATGACAAATTTGCCTTCACGGGTGATGGCGATTACATTTACCCAGTCGGGATATTCCAAAATGTAATATTCGGGGATTTCAACTCCGGTAGGCAGTTTTACCCGGTCGCGGCGGGCCGTCAGCCAAGGGCGGCGGATAAGGTACTCGCTTTCTATTACCTCCCATTTTCTATCGTCTTTTTTCATAAGAACAGTGTTTTATTTGAGAATGTGAGACAAAGATAGCTGTTTTATTTTACATCCCTTTCTTCACTCCTAGTTTTATTAATAAAGCATTCATGGGGTAAGCGCAAAGGAAACCGAAAAGCATAGCTATCTGCATCATAAACCAGAATGCCCATGTATCTTTGGGTAATGGAGCTGTGTGGAAAAGAACAAAATAGACCATTGCCATCCAGCCATACATTCCTATTTGCCAAGATAGAAGAGAGAAGAAGTCTGCTTTCAAAGCACGGATGAATGCATTTGCTATTGATATTTTCTGCATTTCGCGAATGGCATAAAACTGGAAGTAAATGCCGATAATCAAAGCTAATGCAAAATCGAGTACCCAATTGCCTGCAAGCCAACTTCCTGCAATACTGACCGGTACATACTTTGTAAAAACTTCACCTATGATATCGGCAAGCGTACAACCTGCACCACAATGTAATGCTGACAAGCACACGGATTGCCAATGAGGATGCTCGTTTTCCATTGGCATATCCATATCGGGCATATTCATTTTTTCATTATTCTTCATGGAAGTCCTTCGCCCTATCTTACTATAAGCCCATAAAGCGAGGAAACTGCCCCATAAGGCGGTCAATACCCATACCACATTCATTATTTTCATAGATTGTGGACGACGCTTTAAATCGAAAAAAATATAAATGGCAATGCCAATTCCGGAACATACTCCTATAATAGATATCAGATGTAGCATATTGTATGTATTTTATGGCAGAAACAAAAAGACAATGCAATAGTTCAAAGTTTCTTGTTTAGCTGATAGAATGCTTCAATAGTTTTAATTACTTTTGCCATGCGAAGGCATAAAGCCCAAAGATATTAAAATAGATTGCTGAAACAGAACGATGATGGAAAACAAAATAAGCAAAAATTCTTCCATGTGGAACCCTTGGCATGGTTGCCACAAACTAAGTGCAGGTTGCCAAAATTGCTATGTCTACCGTGGAGACAGTAAACGTGGCAAAGACAGTTCCATCATCACCCAAACGGAGAAGTTCAATCTGCCCGTGCAGCGAAAAAGAGATAAGACCTATAAGATCCCTGCCGGAAATCTGGTCTATACCTGCTTTACTTCCGATTTCTTGGTAGAGGAAGCCGATCCCTGGCGCGCCGAGGCATGGCAGATGATGCGTGAACGGCAGGATCTTCATTTTCTATTCATAACCAAACGGATAGACCGCCTTCAGGAATGCTTGCCCCCCGATTGGGGAGATGGATATGATAATGTAACGATATGTTGTACCATGGAGAACCAGGACCGGGTGGATTATCGCCTGCCCATCTATAAAGCTGCCCCCATCAAACATAAGGTTATTATCTGCGAACCCCTCCTTACCGCCATAGATTTTAAAGAAGAACTGGGCGCATGGGTGGAGCAAATAGTGGTAGGTGGAGAATCCGGCAAAGAAGCCCGTGTCTGTAATTATGATTGGGTATTGGATATTCGCCGCCAATGCATAGAGCATCATATTAATTTTTGGTTCAAACAAACAGGATACAGACTGCTGAAAGAAGGACGTGAATATAAAATAGCGCGTCACTTCCAACACTCACAGGCGCGGAAAGCCGGAATCAATTATGAGAAGGATTCAAAATAATCAAGCACAAGATAAAACCTCATGGAAATAATCAATCAAACCCTGGAAACAATAGACTTTTCCCTTCATTGTCCCGAAGGATATTATGCAAATTGTGAATTTATCCGTTGTAATTTTGCACAAGTACAACTGAGTGACGTCACTTTTGAAGATTGTATCTTTGATACTTGTGACTTCTCTTTGGCTAAGATGAGAAATACTTCGTGGCATGGAGCTATATTTCAAGATTGCAAACTGATGGGAACTGATTTTTCGACGTGTAACCCCTTTTCTTCTTTTCGCTTTGAAAGGTGCCAGTTAGGTTATGCAAACTTTCATGGGATGAAACTAAAACAAACCTGTTTTATAGAATGTGATATGATGGAAAGCTATTTCTCGGAAGCAGATATGGAGGGAGCTAAATTTACTCAGTGCAACCTGGAGAGAGCCCTATTCCATCATACTAATCTGATGGGTGCAGATTTCTCTACAGCCTATAATATGGCAATTATTCCTTCTAACAACAAATTGAAGAATGCCTTGTTTTCACGCTTCAACCTGGAGGGCTTGGTAGTACATTTGGGTATTAAATTGAAGGACTAATCCTCGTTTATTGGACTACTAAAGTTGAAGGATACTTCATAATTCGCTTTATTATTCAAAGAAAACAAAGAAAGATGCCGATTACCGTAAATAATGTCTTACCTTTGCCGACCGTAATTTAAGAATAAAGATATGAGCAGGGAATACAATTTTAAAAACATGCCGGAAATATTTGATTATAACAATGGCTGGCTAAGTGATGGAGTGTCAATGGTCTTTTATGCTATGTTCAACAGATTTCCATCCATGCATCGATATAAATACAAAATACGTCGCGAATATATAGAAGAAATCAAGCAAATTTATCAGAATGAAGCGGTGTTTGATTTGTTCTATCATACATATTATGATAGTGAAGAAGAAGTAGAGGGCGCAGATACGACGGAGAAATATGATTGTTATGTGGTTTGTAAACCAAACTTGCTGGTTTGTTATTATGGGGAGGAATTGATAATTGCTTTCTCGGATATTGATGAGGAGGAAATTGAAAGAATGTTGTCGCTGGCAAGTGTCTATAAAAAGAATAAAGAAGATGGTAAGAATTTGTATGTTGTGGCATATTCCCATAACTACTATTACTTAAAAGCATCACACATCAATGATGTGACCTTGGATAAGGGAACCCATTATAATGATGATTTTCTGCCTGTGTCAGAATGCATTGAAGCCTTCTTGGCTACTAATAACAAAAGCGGATTAGTGATATTGCATGGAAAGCAGGGAACGGGCAAAACCTCTTATATCCGTTATCTGATAAAGAACAGTAAGAAAAAGATCATTTATATGGGTGGTGACTTGGTGAGCAAACTGGCCGATCCTGTTTTCATTACCTTTATGCGTAGGTACAAAGATTCTATCTTTGTGGTGGAAGATTGTGAAGAACTGTTGGCATCGCGAAATAGAAGCCAAATGATGAACACAGGACTGGTCAATATCCTTAATATCAGCGATGGCTTGCTGGGCGATGAATTGTGCCTGAAGTTTATTTGCACGTTCAATGCTCCGCTCACCGATATTGATACTGCTTTGCTCAGAAAGGGGCGTTTGGTAGCTCGTTATGAATTCAAAGATCTGGTTCCGGAAAAAGTGAATAAACTGATTGAAAAAGAAGGATTGGATATACCCCGGCAGAGTCGCCCGATGACCTTGGCAGAGATATTCAATTATGAAGGATCGGATTTCAGTTTGGATAGAAAGAAAGTAGGATTCTGATATACAGAAAGACGATTGGATAAAACAAAATAAAACCCTTCCATTTTGAAAAGGCAGCCTTTCCAAAATGGAAGGGCTTTTTGTGAATCCCCTGTGTATTACCGGATGAGTACGTCTTGGCATATTCTTTGCATGATTCCCTATATGAAATTTATGTAAGATGGAAGAAAGAGAAGAAAGCGTACAGCATTTTTTAGACTTGATAAAGCATTCGCGTCGCGGAAAGTTTAAAATCTATATCGGCATGATAGCCGGTGTGGGGAAAAGCTACCGAATGTTGCAGGAAGCGCATGAAATGCTGGAAAATGGTGTAGATGTGCAAATAGGTTATATAGAGACTCATGGACGTGCCGCAACAGAGGCCTTACTGGCAGGATTACCCATCATTGCCCGGAAAAAGATATTCTATAAAGGGAAGGAAATAGAAGAAATGGATCTTGCCGCCATCCTCCAACTGCATCCCGAACTGGTTATTGTGGACGAACTGGCGCACACCAATGTGGAGGGCAGTCGTAACGAGAAACGCTGGCAGGATGTGATGGAACTGCTGGATGCGGGAATCAATGTAATTTCTGCCGTCAATATCCAGCATATCGAGAGCCTGAATGAAGATGTAAAAGGCATTTCCGGAATAGAAGTAAAGGAGCGCATTCCCGATAAAGTATTGCAGGAGGCCGATGAAGTAGTCAATATCGACCTCACCGCCGAGGAACTGATAAACCGCCTGAAAGCCGGCAAAATCTATCGTCCCGAAAAGATACAACTGGCACTGAATAACTTCTTCAAGACGGAGAATATCCTCCAACTGCGTGAACTGGCGCTGAAAGAAGTGGCATTCCGGGTAGAAAAGAAAGTGGAGAATGAGGTAATCTCCGGAGAAAAAGGCATTCGCCATGAGAAGTTCTTGGCGTGTATCAGCAGTAATGAACGGACCCCCCGGCACATTATCCGTAAGGCAGCCCGCCTTGCATCCCGCTATAGCACAGCTTTTTATGCTCTTTATGTGCAAACGCCTGCCGAAAGTACAGAACGCATCCCGCTGGCAACTCAGCGGCACTTGCTCAATCATTTCAAGTTGGTTACGGAATTGGGTGGTGAAGTGATACAGGTTGCTTCTCAGGATGTGATCGGAGAAATTATCAAAACCTGCCGTGAACGCCAAATCACGACTATCTGCATGGGGCAACCCGCCTTTAAGATTCCGTCTGTATTATTCAGTATTCCGAAATATAGAAATTTTCTCGGCTTTTTGTCGGAAATGGGTATTGATTTGATTATACTTGCATAGAAAATACGAGAAGATATGAATATAAAAACGAAACTCACCCTTGCCATAGGTATATTGGTGGCAATGATTGTATTGCTGGTTGTACTGTCTGTGGTGAACCTTCAGATATTAACGGCTACAGAACCGGATAGTCCTGCTGCCGGTCCCGGATTGCAACGCGCTTTGTTATGGATTTCCATTGTAGGGGCGGCATGCATTTGCATTGGTATAGGTATGTGGTTGCGTCTCCCCGCTTCTATCAATAACCCTATCAAGGAAATAATCAATGCCATTCAGGAAATAGCCAATCATAATTATGACAAACGTCTGGATTTGGGGCAGAACCAGGAATTTGCCGAGGTTTCAAAGAACTTCAATCGTATGGCAAAGCGGCTGGAAGATTATCATGCCAGTACTTTGTCCGACATGATGGCGGCAAAGAAATACATGGAGACTATTATTAACAGTATAAACGAACCGATTATCGGTTTGAATGATGATATGGAGATTCTCTTTATAAACGATGAGGCGCTGAATGTGCTCAATTTAAAACGGGATGAGATCATCAGGCATTCTGCTCAGGAAATATCTTTGCGAAATGACCTGCTTCGCCGGTTAATACGTGGACTGATAGACGTTCCTGATAATGAACCGGGTAAAGAACAAGAGAAGAAAGAGCCTCTGAAAATCTATGCGGACAATAAGGAGAGCTTTTTCCAGGTAAAATATATGGGAATTACACAGCCGGGTAAAGATGGGGTAACTTTGGAGAAAAAAGGTTATGTCATCATGCTGAAGAATATCACGGAGTTCAAGGAACTGGATTCGGCAAAGACTACTTTTATTTCCACCATTTCACATGAATTGAAGACTCCTATCTCAGCCATAATGATGAGCCTGCAACTATTGGAAGATAAGCGCATCGGTACACTGAATGGTGAACAGGAAGACTTGGCAAACAGTATAAAGGAAAATAGTGAACGTCTGTTGGGCATCACCGGTGAATTGCTGAACATGACGCAGGTGGAATCCGGCAAGCTACAACTAAAACCTAAAATAACCAAACCGATTGAACTGATAGAATACGCTATAAAGGCCAATCGCGTACAGGCTGAGAAATTCAATATCCAGATAGAAGTGGAATACCCCGAAGACAAAGTAGGCAAACTGTTTATAGATAGTGAAAAAATAGCCTGGGTATTGACCAATCTGCTTTCCAATGCCATTCGTTACTCTCCCGAGAACGGGCATGTAGTGATCGGAGCGCGGCAGACGGATGATGGCTATATCGAAATGTTTGTGCAAGACTTTGGTAAGGGTATTGATCCGCGCTATCACAAAAGTATTTTCGATCATTATTTCCGGGTGCCGGGAACCAAAGTGCAAGGCAGTGGCTTGGGATTGTCCATTTCACGAGACTTTGTGGAAGCACATAGTGGAACCTTGACCGTACAAAGCGAATTGGGCAAGGGAAGTACATTTATTATGCGGTTGAAGGCATAGAATAATAATATAGGGGAGATCTTTAGAAAAACGACCTCCCCTATTTATCCAGGTTACTACTGAATAGATTTTACCCAAATAGTATATCTACGTCCATTCAGTAATCTTACCCGTTCTTCTCTTTATCATGTTGCTTCTTGTAATCCGATGGAGAAACTCCATGATATTTCTTGAACACCAATCTGAAATATTTCAAGTCTGCAAACCCCAGTGCGTCTGCAATTTCCGAAATCCGCACATCTTTTTCTGCTGATAAAAGATGAACAGCTCTTTGCATTTTATAGTTATGGATATACTCTTGGGGTGATTGATGAGTCAATGTTTTTACTTTGTTATAAAAACTGGTGCGGCTCATGTGCATTACACCGGCCATTTTGTTAATGTTGATTTTAGAAAGAGTGAGATTTTCTTCTATCAGTTGGTCAACTTTCTCCATGAACTCTGTGTCCGAATTCTTCTTTGGATTTGTGTAGGATATCTCTTTTGGGGTTTTTTCTTTTTTATCTTCCGTTTCAGGGAAGGCGTCAACTTTTGTTTTTAGTGTCGTTCTTTTTAATATACCTAGTCCCAAAAGTATGGATAGAAAACTATATATGGTATATGCTCCACTTGTTTTCCAAAAAGGAGGACGAACCATTATCAATATATTGCGCTGGTCTATCGGTTCTCCACTTTCTGCCGACAGGGTGCGGACACAGAGCTCGTGCTTGCCGGGACTCAGGTTGGTACAAGTTATATTTCCTTCTGTCGAGGGTTCGCTCCACTCCCCGTTTCCTAATTTCCATGTGTAGACTAAATCGGAAGGATAATCAAAAGCAGGAGATACGGCTTTAATAGTGAACGTATTTTCATCATATGATAAAGGTAGGACTTTGGTATGGCGTAGGGATTGTTTCAAAGGGGAATTCTTTTCCCCGGGATATATCCGGTGATTATGAATGATTAATTCATCCAAATAAATGGAAGGATATTTCTCTGGAGATTTTTTAGAAACACTCCGTGAATGCCAAACAAGTGAAGTGCCGGATACATTAGCAATATAAGTACCTTTTTCCGGGTGGCACCTCTGATGGTTGATACAGTAAATGCGGTGTAATCTTTGATCCGTTATCTCAGCTTGGAGCCTTGTTTTCTGTTCATGCTGCATCCAGTTACATTTCATCGGGAGTTCATCAATTACCATAATGCCCAACGGGTTATCTACCAACCAGATACGTTTCCGTTCATCTACCCATACGTCTCTGATGCCATGTATATACTGGACATCAGAACTATATAAATTCACATCAGCATATAAATGACCATTATAATCAGAAATATTAAGGCGGTAAACCATTGCATTATTGGTAATGGCAAGTATGCTTTCCTCATCAAAACAACGGATACAGGCTATGGACGAAGAAAAAGACTGTGTATTAATGGTAGAAAAACGGTTTATCGTGCATTCATAAACACTCAGTCCCGCTTCTTCGTCTTCTATGAATAATTTCCTGCTTTCCGAATGATAACATAGTTGGGTGATATGCGTACACTTTCCTCTTGAGAGTTCTTTGGATATGCAGGTCATCACTCCATGACTGAAACGAAAAAGGTACAGACCGGATGAAGTGGCAACAAAATACTTATCGGAAGATAAGGGTAAAACAGTTAAAACACGTCCATAATTCAGTTTAAACTGATAAACTTTCTTCATATCCGGATTGTAAATATGTAGTTCATTCCGAATACCGAACCAGAAATTGTTGTTATTATCAATCGTATAAATTTGTTCTGTCTGTCCGATGCCCTTTACTGCTTTGTAGCAATCAGAAAAAGTATCATAATAAAACAGCTTTCCATCTGTGGTGGCAACCCATATGCGGTTGCGGTTATCAGAAAATAAAGAAGCGTTTTTTAGGTCTGACAGGTAGAGTTTCAAATGCTTTCCATCATAACGGTTGATGCTGTTATCTTTTAATATCCATATGAATCCGTCTGTATCTTTTTTTATATTACAGGTATTTGCATTGCATAATACTCCCATCATTATCATGGTGAACCATAAAATATATTTCATTTTGAATTAATTTTAATTGTGTCAATAATTGTTTTCTAAAATCATATTTTATTGTATTATGAGTCGACGAAGTTTTGCCGACTCATCCATGTGAGTTGGTGAACGGATCTTCGGTGCTTGCGCACTGTTGATACCCAAGCTAAAAATGATGTGTGATGGTGGCATCAGAATCGAACTAAAATCAACTGATATATCGAAACCTGTCGTAAATCACAACACTAAAGAGTTGAATACAAGTATTTCAAATTGATAATTAAATAGCTTAAACAGTACAAGGCTAATTTCATATCCGTGAAAAGATAGAGTCTGAGAAGAACAATAACCCATGAAGTTATTGTGTAATCATTGCAGGGCTTTCCAAGGTATCCAAAAGAATATTCCTCCTATTTATTAGTCACTAATAATTGAAGTAAACCATATACTAGAAGGTACAAAAAACTACAACCCATGAGATCTTCGCGATTTCATGAATCCAATAAAATATCAAATAAAGGATCTGCTCTTTTAAATTTGATACAGAGATAGTTGCTCTAAACTCTTAGGTATAAAAATCTGTCATCATATGGTTTGAGTTAATAATCTTAATTGTTTGGTATGAATATTACGGAATATGAACGAAAAACATATCAAAAAGTTCGGATTGCCTGTGATTTTATATTATTAATTACAAGCCAATCATTTAATTTTCTACCCAATGTGGTTTTCTTCTTTCGTAATTTTACATTTGCCTTCATAAAGAGTACAGTACATTTTTTTATTATTTGAATGCTAGAAGGGTGTAAATGTAATTATCAAAAATAACAAAGCGAAATTATTTCATTGGTTTGTTGAAATAAATCTTTAAAATGAGTGTAATTGCTATTTGAAGAAAGCAATTTATGAATATTTATTCAATAATTAACGAGTGTATTAGATGTATAGCAAAAAAAAGAAGACAGTAACCAAAATTACTGCCTTCTAAAATATTTAACTTTAACGTCCTGTTATGCTTATTCGAGCCTATGCACTGTTATATCATGAAAATCCTGCAAAAGTGTCAGCAGCATACCTTCATCATTGTATCTCTTGGATTTTATCACCATTGTGACATAGTAGTTGGTTATCTCCCCTATTGTCTTTTCCTCCAACTGATAGGAAACAATGTTATAGTCTTTGGAGTTAAATTTCTTAGCCATGCGGTTCAGGGTTTCTTTGTTATCTGTAGAAAACTCTACCATGGAACTTTTCATCCCGATGCTCTTGAACAGATAACTCAATGCTTCCAAACCGATCAATGTAAGGATTGTTGCAGAGATCCCCAGCCAGTACATCCCTGCTCCTACGGCAAGTCCGATGCCCGATGTAGCCCATATGCCGGCGGCAGTGGTCAGTCCGCGTACTATTTGTTTCTGAAAGATAATGGTTCCTGCACCAATGAAACCGATGCCGCTTACTACCTGGGCGGCTACACGGCTTGGGTCAAGGTCTATTCCTTCTATTTTAATCACTTCCATAAAACCGTATTGCGATACAATCATAATGAGCGCACTTCCTAACGATACTAGGAAATGTGTCCGGTAACCGGCTTCTTTGGCGCGGTATTCCCTATCCAGACCAATGACAGAACCTAAGGCTCCTGCCACAAATAATCGTAAAACAAAATCCCATGTCATGCTCATAATTTATTCCTCCTCTTGTTTAATCTTCTTCATCATCTGTTAATTCGGGCAGGCTCAGCATCTTTTGGCTTTCATCTGTCGGCAATGCTTCTACCTGGCGCAATTTCCGTTCTATGGCGCGGGTACGTTTGCCCATCACTTCTTCTAGTTGGTCACCTGCATTTTGCAGATTCTTCTGTACTTTTTCCAGCAGTCCGCCAAATTTGCCGAACTCAGTCTTTACAGCTCCTAACACGTTCCATACTTCACTTGTTCTCTTTTGTATGGCAAGGGTGCGGAAGCCCATTTGCAGACTGTTCAGGATAGCTCCCAGAGTAGTGGGACCTGTAACCACAATCTTATAATCTTTTTGCAAAGTATCCACCAATGCCGTGCGGCGGATTACTTCTGCATAAATGTTCTCGAATGGCAGGAACATAATGGCAAAGTCTGTAGTAAACGGTGGGTCTACATACTTGTCGTGAATGTCTTTGGCCATTTTCTTGATGGTTATTTCCAGTTGCCGTGAAGATGCATCGATCAATGCAGCATCCCCCGCCTCGTAAGCATCATAATATTGCTCGTACACATCTTTCGGAAATTTGGCATCCACAGGCAGATAGACCGTATCGTTGTTGTCTTCTTTACCCGGAAGTTTGATGGCAAATTCTACAAATTCCGTAGCGTTCTTTTTCGTTTTTACGTTTGCCTCATATTGTTCCGGACTTAACATCTGGTCCAGTAATGCACCTAGCTGGACTTCACCGAAAGTTCCTCGTGTTTTTACGTTACTCAGCACTTTCTTCAATCCGCCTACATCTTGCGCAAGGCTTTTCATCTCTCCCAACCCTTTCTGTACATTCTCCAGTTGGGTACGGACTATTTCAAACGATTGCCCGATGCGCTCATTCAAAGTCTTTTGCAACTTTTCTTCTACCATCAGGCGCATATCGTCCAGGCGTTTCTCCGTACTTTTCAGCAAAGCCTCCTGCTGTTTGCCCATTGCCTCGAATTTCTCGCGTTGCATTTCATTTCCGGTCAGAAGATTCTTGTGTAAAGTGTCCTGCATGTTCCGGATGGAGAAATTCAAAGTCTGGTTTAGTTCGTTGCGCAGTTCGCGGATGTCACGCCCTAATTCATTCCGGTTCTCTTTCATTTCCTCGCGGAGCAATGCTTCCAGGCGATCGGTCTGCGGACGGTTGTTTTTGGTGAATGTTACTACTATATTAATTATCAATAGGATAATTGCTATGATTACTAAAATTTCTGTCATGATCCTTGTTTATTTTGAGCAAATGTAGCAAAAAGCCACGAATTTAATCGTTATATTTGTAGCGAATTTAACGAAAGCACTCCATTAAACAATTATATGAAGTACAAATTATTAGTTTTAGACCTCGACGGAACGTTGACCAATCAAAAGAAAGAAGTAACGGAACACACACGCCGCACACTTATAGAAGCGCAAGAGCGTGGAGTAAAAATCGTTTTGGCATCAGGCCGTCCCACATACGGTGTGGCACCGCTTGCCGAAATTTTGGAATTGAAGAAATATGAAGGATATATTCTGTCCTATAACGGCGGCGAAATCATAGACTGGAAAACCGGTGAACTGATGTATGAGAACGTGCTTGATCCGGAGGTATTACCTTATTTATATAAGTGTGCAACCGATAATCATTTTGCAATCGTCACATACGATGGGAAATATGTGTTGACCGAATATCCCGAAGATGAATATGTGCTGAAAGAAGCCATACTGAATGTGATGACTCCCAAAAAGGTAGATAACTTTCTGGATGCCATCAAGTTCCCTATCGCCAAATGCCTGATTGTAGGTGAACCTACCCGCTTGGCTGCCTTGGAAAAAGAAATGTATGAGCATTTGAAAGATCGCATGGGGGTATTCCGTTCCGAGCCTTATTTCCTGGAACTGGTGCCCAAAGGCATTGACAAAGCTCAATCGCTGGCAGTTCTGCTGAAAGAAATAGGTATGACAAAAGAAGAAATGATTGCCATAGGCGATGGTTTCAATGACCTGTCAATGATACAATATGCCGGATTGGGCGTGGCAATGGCGAATGCACAGGAAGTGGTGCGCCAAAATGCAGACTACATCACCCTTTCCAACGAAGAAGATGGTGTAGCCGCAGTAGTCGAGAAGTTTATTCTTTAGGCTTCCGGTCGAAGAAAGGATTTTTAGAGGATGCGCTTACGGGGATGGCATATACCTGGGTGCATCCTTTCAACCAATTCAGTCGTTGGGCGGCCAGTCCGGCCGAGAACATGACACGGGTGTCCACCCTGTTATCTGCTGCCGTGGCACATGCTGAACCGATGGCAATTCCCACATCTACACTGTTGATGGCACAAGGCACTCCTTCTTTGCGAGATGCGCAAGTGGCATAACCGCAATGTCCGCAATTCAATCCCTGGGCTTGTTCGTGCGTACCTATTAATAAGATGCATTCCGCACTCAATATGTTTTCGGCATCGCGCAGAAAGAACTTCATACCATGTTCCGCAACCATTTCTACCATTGTATCAGAAAGGATTTTAATCTCATCGTCTGTAATCATAGCTACTTCAATAATGTCTATTCCTTTCCCTTTGGGTGCAGTGCGTGCCGCTGTCATCATTTGCCGTGCCACGTTCAGAATGTGTTCGTGGCGGCTTTCTCTTTCGTTTACTATCATATAAACCTCCTATTATTAATTATCAGTCGTTACAAAAGTAACAAATTCTACTGATAAAAGGATTTTGCCCCAAGCCAAAAAGGCAAAATAAGCTGTTACTTGAAAATAAAATCAAAATAAATGGGTAAACATAGTTGATTATCCAATAAATTGTCGTTCCTTTGAAGCGGAAAATAAAAAGATAGTTTTTTCGATTGACTCTATTCATTTCTATACTTGAACCGTTTCTATTCTTCAAACTAAATTTTTAATTTCAAAGTTTACTTAATTATTTACTTATCAATTTTTATTTTTATGAATTTGTATATTGGAAACCTTAGCTATAATGTTAGGGAAGGTGATTTGAAGAGTGTAATGGAAGAGTATGGAACAGTAGCTTCAGTAAAACTTATTATGGACCGTGAAACACGTCGTTCTAAAGGTTTTGCTTTCGTAGAAATGCCTAACGATGAAGAAGCTCAGAGAGCAATCAAAGAACTGAACGGTGCAGAATATGTAAACCGTACTATGGTTGTTAAAGAAGCGCTTCCTAAAGCATAAGGAATAAAAGCATTCCGTATCACATAAAGTGGCGGTAGAGATCTTTCTCTATCGCCATTTTTCTTGCTTCGGGAATAATAGCCAACTTATTATGAGGGATTGCTATTTATTCCCTGCCCTAAAACTTCCACTTTTGCATATCATTAATTGACGAATAAATAAAGATATGGAAAAGGTAAAATTCACCAATAAAATAGTGGCTATGCAGCCTGAACTTCAAAGTTTTGCATTAAAGCTGACACAAGATCAAGACTCGGCAAACGACCTTGTACAAGATTGTATATTGAAAGCATTTGATAATGCCCACAAATTTATTCATGCCGAAAACTTCAAAGGCTGGATGTACACCATTATGCGCAATCTTTTTATAAACAATTACCGGCGTTCTGTGCGCGAACTCAGCTTTATTGATGCCGGTTTTGCTGAGTATGCCCATAATCAGGTGGCGCATGACGAGCGATTTGAAGAAATATATGATTTGAAATTATTGCATAAGACGATAAAGGAGCTTCCGGAAGATATCAGAAAGCCCTTTATGATGTTTGTTGCCGGAATGAAATATAAGGAGATCGCCGAAAAGATGGATCTGCCGATAGGAACCATTAAAAGCAGAATGTTTTTTGCAAGGAAAAGACTAAAGAATGACTTAAAGGATTTCTCATGATAAACTTGTGCCTTATAAAGAAAACGAACGTCTGAATTTAAAAAACAGACGTTCGTTTTGGAAAAATAGACGTCTGTTTTTAGAATTCAGACGCCTGTTTTTTTATTTGGCTGCATTAAAATGTATTTCTTCTTTGCTTATCTGGCTATTGCCTTGCGGGCGGATGGCAATTGCTTGTATAGTAACATCTTGATTTACCTGAATGCTATCCGTATAAAGAGGCGATTGTGCATCGGGCACAGTGCCGTCTAGGGTATAATGAATTTCTGCATTATCAAAAGTCCGCAAGGCTATTTGGGCTGTTTCTTCGCCGGAAGCCGGGATAATGTCTATGTTCACATCATAGATATCCTGACGGAAATCATAGCCTCTATCCTTATAAATAGCCAGTAAGGATGGCAGGCGTTTTAGGAAGCAATTAAAATTCTTATGCTCCGGCTCTGTCCATTGAATTTCGGACAAAGCAGCCATACGGGGAAGAATTTGCCATTCCATTTTTACACTGTCACGTGTCCACTCAGTCCAAATACAACCTTGGGTTCCAATGATGTATTGTTTTTCTTCCGCAGTAAGTTCTTCGGGCACCGGCTCAAAGGTATATACACGCTCAAGGCTTTTAGTACCTTTTATTTTATTATAAGTGGGATTGCTAAAATATAAAAACTGGATAGGGGTCATAATGGCATTATGATGCATCCGGGCAGTCTCAATACCACCACGAGTACTTGTCCAGGACATTACCGTAGCATCGGGTGCTAATCCTCCTTCCAACATCTCATCCCAACCTATCATCTTTCGTCCTCTGTCAGCAATCACTTTTCCTACTTCAGACATAAAATAAGTTTGTAATTGATTCTCTTTACTGTGTGCCGGCATGTTTTTCAATCCTAGTTCACGTATCTTGCGCTGACATTTAGGACACTTTTCCCAACGGATTTTGGGACATTCATCACCTCCTATATGGATATAGGGTGAAGGAAAAATATCCATAATTTCATTCAGCACATCTTTGGCAAACTGTAATGCCTGGTCATTTCCACCGCAAAGCACATCGGGAAAGACACCCCATTTGCAAGGTATTTCATAAGGGCCTCCTGTGCATCCCAATTCCGGATATGCAACCAAAGCAGCCATCATGTGTCCGGGAAGATCTACTTCGGGAATGACGGTTATAAAACGGTCGGCAGCATACTGTACTATTTCTTTGGCTTCTTCCTGAGTATAAAAGCCACTATGGGGAGTTTCGTCATAAGTTTGTGTTTCACGATCAATCAATGTACGTGGACGGGTGGAACCTACTTCCGTAAGCTTGGGATATTTCTTTATTTCGATTCTCCATCCCTGGTCTTCAGTGAGATGCCAATGGAAATAGTTGATATTGTGCAGTGCAAGCATATCAATAATTTGCTTGAGATAAGAAACGGGAAAATAATGGCGACCTACATCCACCATAAAGCCACGATAGCCGAAGCGTGGGTAGTCATTTACCGTTCCTGCGGGAATAGCAGCGGAGACTTGGCGGCCTTTGGTGAATGGCAGGGCTTTGTATAATGTTTGCACACCATAAAATACCCCGGCTTCACTCCCACCATTCAGATAGATTGTTTCGGGAGTCACTTTGAGTTGATACCCCTCCTTATGTGAAATCGTACTATCAATATCCAGAATAATGGCGTTCTTTCTTTCAGCTTGAGTACTTGTCCGGACAGTTACTCCAGTGGCTTCTTTCATATAGGAAGCAAGGAATTCTGCTGTCCGTTTCAACATTTCGTTGCCTTCCGGATAAGTTACGCAAGTTTGCGGATTAATAACGAAAGGGGCTGTTTGAATGTCTTGGCTTACTTCTTGGGGCTGCGGAATGACATTCAGATTTCCGACTTCTGTTTGGGGTGAAGAACACGCGGATAAGGTTAAGGCTATCCATACTCCAACTCCTGCCCATTGCATGAATTGTTTTTTCATAGTAGAATAAATTATAATTTGCAAGGGCAAAGATACTAAATCCGTTTTATCTGCCGGTATGCCGCAGGCGAATCTTTCTTTTTTTCAGTAATGATTTTCCGCCGATAATCAGAGTAACGGCAGTAATAACCATTAAGATACCTAGAATAATACGTGGAGTCAGTTGCTCGCCGAATACCAAAACACCAAAGAACAATGCAGTAACCGGTTCCAAAGCACCAAGAATTGCTGTGGGTGTGGAGCCGATGTAATGTATGGCTTTGGTCATGGTAACCAACGAAATTATAGTTGGGAATACAGCCAGGGAGATTGCATTTATCCACAATAATGGCGTAGGAATAATCTGTAATTCAGTACAAAACTTCAGGCGTACTACATAAACGGAGAGTCCGAAAAGTAGAACGTAGAAAGTCAGCTTGGTTATCGGCATATCTTTTAAGGAAGAACGGTTCACCCCTACAATATAAATGGCGTATGCCAAAGATGACAAGAATACAAAAGTTATTCCCACCAAACTGAGTGTCTGCCCGCCGGGACTCTTGCATAACAATGAAATACCTGTAAAAGCAAGGGCGATAGAGAACATCGTGATGGGTGATACTTTCTCCTTGAAGAATATAGCCATAATGATAGCTACCAATACCGGATAAACAAACAGAATAGTAGAAGCAATACCTGCATCCATATAATTATAACTCATAAAGAGAAATAAGGAGGAAAATGAGAATAACAATCCCATGATGCAGAGTGGAAGAATATCTGCTTTTTTAATGGCAAAGGATTGTTTTTGTATTTTCATCAGAATGCCCAGTACGATCATAGCCAGTGCATAGCGATAGAATAATACTGTATCTACGCTCATTCCTGCACCATAAAGAGGAAGGGTGAATAGTGGGTTCATGCCATAACTGGCCGCTGCGATAGCCCCAAGGAGAAAACCTTTAGTCTTGTTGTTAGTCATTGTCTTATAGTACGCTTTTAAATCGGCGCGAAATTAGATATTTGTTAGCAATAAAACAAAGGAAAAGCGGTTTATTCTGTTGGGGGAATATCAATTTGCTCAAATTATACTTAGGTAACAAATAAGAAGGGGGATGTGTCAAAACTCTAAAGCAACTATCATTCTGCTGTAGGGGCAGATTGAATCTGCCCGATAACATCCCAATGGTGTATCCGTGGATGCATTACTCCCAAGGTCGTGACCGCTGGTTCGGGCGGATTCAATCCGCCCCTACGGTGAACCATTTGATAGTTACTTTAGAGTTTTGACACACCCCCATTTTTATGATGGGTTAATCAGTCTCTAACTCAATTTATGAATAACCAATCCTGATCGAAGTTTCGGCTCAAACCATGTAGTCTTCGGTGGCATAATATTTCCGGTATCGGCAATATCCATCAACTGTTTCATGGAAACGGGATAGAGCGCCAAGGCTACTTTCATTTCGCCGCTGTCTACACGTTTTTTCAATTCTCCCAAACCACGGATACCACCAACGAAATCAATGCGCTTATCAGAACGAAGGTCTTTGATTCCCAATACTTCATCCAAAATCAGATTGGAAGAAATAGTAACGTCCAATACTCCGATAGGATCATGATCGTCATAAGTGCCCGGTTTGGCTGTCAGGCTATACCATTTTCCATCCAGATAGAGGGAGAAGTTATGCAGAGCCTGTGGCTTATAGATTTCAGCACCTTTTTCTTCTACTGCAAAGTTCTTGCTGATAGCCGTCAGGAACTGTTCGGGAGACAGGCCGTTGAGATCTTTCACTACGCGGTTATAGTCAATGATAGTCAACTGATTGGCGGGGAAGCATACAGCCATGAAATAGTTGTATTCTTCGTCACCTTTATGATTTGGGTTTTGTTTTGCTTTCTCTGCACCAACCAGTGCAGCGGCGGCCGAGCGATGGTGTCCGTCGGCAATATAGAGCGCCGGCATAGCTTGGAATGCTTTAGTGATGGCAGCAATATCTGTTTCCTGGTCAATTACCCAGAATGAGTGGCCGAAGCCGTCTCCCGGAGCTATAAAATCATATTCGGGTTTCTGAGAAGTGTATTTCTTTACGATAGCATCCAGTTCTGCATTATCGGGATAGGCAAAGAACACCGGTTCTATGTTGGCATTGTTCACACGGACATGCTTCATGCGGTCTTCTTCCTTGTCGCGGCGGGTCAGTTCGTGTTTCTTTATGACGCCGTTCATATAATCGGGAACGTATGCTCCTACTACCAATCCATATTGGGTTTTGCCATTCATGGTTTGGGCATACACATAGTAGTTCTCTTTTTCGTCTTGTACCAACCAGCCTTTGTCTTGGAACATTTGGAAGTTCTCGGCAGCTTTGTTGTACACCTTTGCATCGTGTTCGTCAGTTCCTGCCGGGAAATCTATTTCCGGTTTGATAATATGATAAAGTGATTTCTCATTACCTTTTGCTTCTTCGCGTGCTTCTTCAGAGTTTAACACGTCATAAGGGCGTGAAGCTACTTGCTCTACTAATTCTTTGGGAGGGCGAATGCCTTTGAAGGGTTTAATTATAGCCATAAGATAAAGGGTATTAGATTTTGATTTTATTTGTAGGGGCTGTGTCAAAACAAAAATTGGCTATTATTTTGCTGTAGGGGCAGATTGAATCTGCCCGATAATAGTTTACTCTTTGTGCATTACTCCCAAGATCATGACCGCTGGTTCGGGCGGATTCAATCCGCCCCTACGGTGAACGATTGGATAGTTGCTTTAGAGTTTTGACACATCCCCCTGTTGAGTTTACTTATTTACACGGAACTTTTCGCAACCGTCTTTCAGGAAGCCTACGATTTGCTTTGCAGCAGCAATACCTGCATTGATATTTGCTTCAGCAGTCTGGGCACCCATCTTTTTCGGTGTAGAGAAATAACGTCCCGGGAATTTTTCTGCAAATTCTGCGTTAGCAGCCGGCATAATGTCGGTGATATACTTTAAGTCAGCACGTTCTTCCATCAATTTAATCAACTCTGCTTCATTGATAACTTCCTTGCGGGCAGTATTTACCAATATACCGCCTTTCGGCATCTTGTTCACCAATTCATAGTTAATTGAGTTCTTGGTTTCTGCTGTGGCAGGGATATGCAGAGATACGAAATTACAAGTAGAATACAGTTCTTCAGCAGAATCAACAGCTTTGACGCCGTCTTTTTCAATTACTTCTTTCGGGCAGAAAGCGTCATAAGCATAGATTTCCATACCGAATCCTTTAGCAACGCGAGCCACATTGCGACCTACATTACCATAAGCATGGATACCCAACTTCTTACCCAACAATTCAGTACCCGAAGTACCGTTATAGAAATTGCGGACAGCCATAACCATCATGCCGAAAGCCAATTCGGCTACTGCGTTAGAGTTCTGTCCCGGAGTATTCATTACACAAACATTGTGTGCCGTAGCGGCTGCCAAGTCTACATTGTCATAACCTGCACCTGCACGTACTACGATCTTCAAATCCTTGGCAGCTTCCAATACTTCCGCATCAATAATATCACTGCGGATAATAATTGCGTTGGCATCTTTTACAGCCTCCAGTAAGTTAGCTTTTTCGCCATATTTTTCCAGCAATACGAGTTCGTAACCTGCTGCTTCAATTTCTTTGCGGATACCGTCTACTGCAACTTTTGCAAACGGTTTATCTGTTGCTACTAATACTTTCATAATTTTATTTGTGTTAAAAGTGTAGAGGCGGATTATTATCCGCCCGAAAATAAATCACATTATGTTTTCGGGCGGAAAATATTCCGCCCCTACAGCAAGATTTTATTATTAATGAAGTTTCTCAAATTCCTGCATGCAATCTATCAATGCCTGAACGCTTTCCTTAGACATAGCGTTGTAGCAAGATGCACGGAAACCACCAACAGAACGGTGACCCTTGATACCTACCATACCTCTTTCGGTAGCAAATTTCATAAAGTCAGCTTCCAAGTCTTTGTATTCGTCGTTCATTACGAAGCAGATATTCATATAAGAACGGTCAGCCGGATCAGTAACAGTACCCTTGAACATCTTGTTGCGGTCTATTTCACCATACAGCATATCTGCTCTTTCCTTAGCCAGTTTAGCCATAGCTTCTACTCCACCGTTAGCCTTGATCCAACGTAAAGTCTGCAAAGCTGCATAGATAGGAACTACAGGAGGTGTATTGAACATAGATCCACCGTCAATGTGTGTCTGATAGTTCAACATAGTAGGAATATAGCGTGATACTTTGCCCAATGCGTCATTCTTTACGATAACGAAAGTAACACCGGCAGGAGCCAGATTCTTCTGTGCACCGCCATAGATACAAATATATTTGGAAACGTCGATAGGACGTGAGAAAATATCAGATGACATATCGGCAATCATAGGAACAGGAGAATCCAGGTCTTCGTGAAGTTCTGTTCCGTAGATTGTATTATTGGTTGTGATATGGAAATAATCTGCATCAGTAGGGATAGTATAGCCTTTCGGGATATAAGAGAAAGTTGCTTCCGCAGAGGTAGCTACTTCTACAGCTTCACCAAAAGCTTTGGCTTCCTTCAATGCTTTCTTAGCCCAAACACCGGTGTTCAAGTAAGCAGCTTTCTTTTCGAGGAAGTTATAAGGTATCATACAGAATTCCAAGCTGGCACCACCTCCCAAGAACAGTACCGAGTACCCTTCCGGAATGTTCAATAGTTCCTTAAACAAAGCAACGGCTTCGTCTAATACTGGCTGAAAATCTTTAGCACGATGGCTGATCTCCATTAAGGACAGACCTGAACCATTAAAATCAAGAATTGCTTGTGCTGTTTTCTCAATCACCTCGCGAGGCAAGATAGATGGTCCCGCATTGAAATTATGCTTTTTCATTTGAAGTTTGTTTTGGTTATACAATTTGTTTATATCTTACATTGGGCGAATTTACACATTATTTTCAGCTTTCCAAAAAAAACGCTAATAAATTTACGAATTTCCGCATATTTTTCTTTCATATTAGCTGAAACTGAATTTTTATGCTTTCATTTTGTAAGTTCAACCCCACTAAACAATGATTTAAAGCATAAAAAAAATATCTTTTTGAATTATTCTATAATCATTTTATTTAGAGAATTGACAAAACGTCATTATTTAGCTTCTTCAATAAGTGTTTTTACACCCTTTATCTTCTCATTTTGTATTAAATTCAATGTTTGCTTTATCTTTTTGCGAGATATAGCGACATAAGAATAGTGGTCTTTTACATCAATTCGTCCAATATCATCCTTATTTAAGTTACCTTTTTTAAAGAAAAATCCTACAATATCTATCTTATTGATTTTATCTTTCTTGCCCTTTCCTATATATATAGTCACAAAATCGGGCAATGCAGGCTTGGGAGTTACTTCCGGCAACATAAATTCTTCCGGTTCTTCTGCAATGTATTCGGGCAGAGTTTCTTCGGAATGAAGGATTACATAAGAATTTCCTTCGGCTTCCCAACGGGCTGTTCGTCCGTTGCGGTGAATGTAGCCATCTTCATTTGCTGGCAGGTGGTAGTGCACCACATTTTCTATCTCGGGTATATCCAGTCCGCGGGCTGCAAGGTCGGTAGAGATGAGTACATGGCAACTGCCATTACGGAATTTATAGAGCGCGCGCTCACGGTCGTCCTGTTCCATGCCGCCATGAAAGATTCCGCATTGGAACTTTTTGCTTTGCAGGTACTTCCCTACCCGTTCCACACTTTCGCGGTGATTGCAAAAGACCAAGGTAGACTGGCTTCCCAGTGTGCAGAGTAATTTATATAAGGTTTCCAGTTTGTCTTTTTCGGGAGAGAGTACCTTATATAAATGTAAGCGTTGGGTGGTTTGTTCTTCCGGATTCAGGAAATTCAATTTAATGGTTTTATTTAATCCCGTGAATTGCGGTATTTCCTCTGCATCGGTGGCAGAAAGCAAGAAACGGCGTTGCAGGTTGGGCAGTTGCCCTATAACGGTTGCCATTTCTTCCTGAAAACCAAACTCCAGACATTTATCAAATTCATCTATCACTAATGTAGTGACGGTGCCGGCATCGAAGTTTTGTTTGGATAGATGGTCGTTCATGCGTCCGGGAGTACCGATAATGACAGAAGGGTGCACGCCTTTGATAGTGCGATGTTCTTCCATTGCCGGGCGACCCCCGTAGCAGCTTACCGCTCTGAATTCCGTATTCATGGATTTAAATACCTGGTCTATTTGCAAGGCCAGTTCGCGTGAGGGAACCAGCACTACTGCCTGCACTCCCTGCACATTGGGTTTCAAGGATTCAACTAATGGCAGCAAGTAAGCTAATGTTTTTCCCGAACCCGTCGGTGAAAGTAATATCAGGTCCTTTCCTTCTTTCCATGCATCAATAGATGCTTCCTGCATCGGGTTTAATTGTTCAATCTTTAGATTGGCTAGTATCTTCTTTATCATATTTATTTTCGTTTTATACAAAAGTAAAGAAAAAGCCCGATAAAAGTTCATTTTACCGGGCTTATTTTCTTTATTTATCGGGATCTCAGTTTATCCACCGAAGTTGTCGTACATGATAGAAGCTGGTTCAACTCCAAGGCTATCCAGCATCTTAACTACTGCATTAGACATCGGGCCGGGACCACACATGTAGTATTCAATATCTTCGGGAGCTTCGTGATCCTTCAGATAAGTTTCATACATTACATTGTGAACGAATCCTGCGGTGTATTTCACGCCTGCTGCATCTGCTGCGGGATCCGGACGGTCCAGAGCCAAATGGAAATGGAAGTTCGGGAAGTCTTTTTCCAACTGCTGGAAGTCCGGCAGGTAGAATACTTCGTTCAGCGCACGTGCACCATAGAAATAGTGAAGTTCACGGTCGGTAGTGTGCAGAGTCTTCGTCATATGCATAATCTGTGCACGAAGCGGAGCCATACCGGCACCACCACCTACCCAAATCATTTCCTTCTTGGAATCGAAGATCGGGTGGAAGTCTCCGTAAGGACCACTCATCATTACCTTGTCACCCGGTTTCAGGGTGAAGATATAAGATGAAGCGATACCCGGGTTTACATCCATGAAGCCCGGACCTTGTTCTTTCGGCTTAAACGGAGGAGTAGCGATACGCACTGTCAGCATGATACGGTCGCCTTCGGCAGGATAGTTAGCCATAGAGTAAGCACGGATCGTATCTTCCGTATTCTTACACTTCAAGCCGAACAAACCGAATTTTTCCCATGCAGGCAGATATTCCGGACCGATCAGGTCCTTGTCGATATCCTTATTGTAATCCATTTCAAACTTAGGAATTCTGATCTGAGCGTATGAACCCGGAACGAAGTCCATGTGTTCGCCCTTAGGCAAAGCCACGATAAACTCTTTGATGAAGGTAGCCACGTTCTTGTTGCTGATTACCTCGCATTCCCATTCTTTCACACCCATTACAGATTCGTCTATCTTGATGCCCAAGTCGCCTTTTACTTTCACCTGGCAACCCAGACGCCAATGGTCTTGTTGCTGTTTGCGGCTGAAGTGTCCCTTTTCAGAAGGAAGGATTTCGCCACCGCCTTCTACAACCTGGCACTTACATTGTCCGCAAGAACCCTTACCACCACAAGCTGATGACAGATAAATGCCATTGACAGACAGTGTATTCAGCAAAGTAGATCCCTGCTCCACTTCAAGTACTTTATCTCCATTGATAGTCAGTTTCACGTTGCCGCTTGGGGTCAAATAACCTTTAGCGACCAGCAAAACGACAACAAGCAAAAGGATAATTCCCAGGAATACTCCAATGCTAGCTAATATCAAATTCATATCCATTGTCTTATTCCTTTCTTTTTAGATTTTCAAACCAGAGAAACACATAAATGCCATTGCCATCAAACCTACTGTGATAAAGGTAATACCCAAACCCTTTAAAGGTGCGGGGACATCAGAGTAAGCCAATTTTTCACGAATAGCTGCCAAACCGACGATAGCCAGCAACCAACCGATACCTGAACCCAGAGCGTAAGTTGTTGCCTCGCCGATGTTGAGAAAGTGACGCTGCTGCATAAACAGTGAAGCACCCATGATAGCACAGTTTACAGCGATCAGCGGGAGGAAAATACCCAGTGATGCGTAAAGTGAGGGGCTGAAACGTTCTACAATCATTTCTACCAACTGAACGATGGCGGCAATAACGGCGATAAAGAGGATAAAGCTCAGGAAGCTCAGATCCACGCCTTCTACCAATGCGTTAGCCTTCAATACATAATTTTCCAGCAAGTAGTTCACCGGCAGGGTTACAATCAATACGAAAGTAACGGCGATACCCAGACCTACGGCTGTCTTTACGTTTTTCGATACTGCCAGGTAAGAACACATCCCCAGGAAGTATGCGAAAATCATATTGTCCACAAAGATGGACTTTACAAACAAACTTAAATATTCCATATTCTTTTCGTTTTATAACGGGGATTAATTACTACTTTCCTGCAATTCTTTGTGTTTTGCACGTTGGTACCAGATGATACAAGCACAGATGATCAATGCCATAGGAGGCATCAACATCAAACCGTTGTTCATATAGCCCAGGTCATAGAATGACTGAGGAATAATCTGGAAACCAAACAGTGAGCCTGAGCCCAGCAATTCGCGGAAGAATGCTACGATAACCAGAATCTTGGCATAGCCCAATCCGTTACCGATACCATCCAGGAATGATTCCCAAGGCCCATTCATCATGGCAAATGCTTCCAAGCGTCCCATCAGGATACAGTTGGTAATAATCAAACCGATATATACAGAAAGCTGAACACTTACATCGTAAGCAAATGCTTTCAAGATTTCACTAACGATAGTTACCAATGTAGCTACCACCACCAACTGTACGATAATACGGATACGGTTGGGAACGGTGTTACGCAACAATGAGATAACGAAGTTTGAGAAGGCTGTAATGATTGTTACAGACAGACCCATCACGATAGCCGGTTCCAACTGGGCTGTTACGGCCAGTGCAGAACAGATACCGAGCACCTGTACGGTTACAGGGTTGTTCAAACCCAGCGGAGTTAAAAGAACTTCTCTATTCTTTTTAGAAAATAATGCGCTCATATTCTATTTCCCTCCTCTTATTTATTAGTTAAAAATGAATTGTACATGCTCAGGCAGTCTTTAATCATGGCATCTACACCTTTAGAAGTGATAGTACCACCCGAGATACCGTCTACCTGATAATCGGGTTTTGCAACCTTGCCGTGTTTTTCAACACCCAGGGCTACCGTACCGTTTTCCAACACGTGCTTACCCAGGAACTGATCCTGGAACTTAGTAGTGGTGATTTCTGCACCCAAGCCCGGAGTTTCACCGGCGTGTGAGAAATAAACGCCATATACAGTGTCTTTATCGTCGTTCAATGCGATGTATCCCCAGATAGGGCCCCAAAGTCCGGCACCGTAGATGGGAAGTACATATTTAGTCTGACCGTCTACGTCGCAAACGAATACGTGAAGACGTCCGTTAGCGATTTCACCTTTATAAGAAGTCTGGAAAGCGCCATCATTAGGTGCCAAAGCTCCATCGGGCTGTACCAGCATATCTTCTTTTACATACTTTGTATATTCTGCATCCACATTCTTCACGTCATAAACGTTGAGGGCAGCCAAGATTTGTTTCTTGGTATCCATCTCTACATTCTTGTACTGTGTGTCCTTCAGAGAAGAAGAAACGAATGCCAGCAGGAATGCTACGATAACAACCATTATCGAAGCATAGATGATAGTATAACTATTACTATTGGTATTCATAATGTTCCGATATTTTAGTTGTTAGTTGATTTTAATCTCTTTTCGCGGGCTGTGATATTCTTCTGTACGATGCAGTAGTCAATCAGCGGAGCGAAGATGTTCATCAGCAGGATGGCAAGCATCATACCTTCGGGGTAACCCGGATTCAATACGCGGATAACGATAGCCATGGCACCAATCAGGAAACCATAGATAAACTTACCTTTTTCCGTGCGTGCAGAAGTCACAGGGTCAGTAGCCATAAACACGGCACCGAAGCAGAAACCACCTAAAACGATGTGTTCATACCAAGGCAACTGAGCCATCATGTTGTTGTCTGAACCGAAGAGGTTGAAGATCAATCCCATTACAACACCACCTACGAACACTGAAATCATGGTCTTCCAGCTGGCAACACCTGTCCACAACAGGATGATGGCACCCAGCAGGATAGCGATAACGCTGGTTTCACCGATAGAACCCGGAATCAAACCTACCACCATATCCCACAGTGTAGCAGTACTGCCGTTTACATTGATCAGTTCGCTGGCGCCCGGAGCAGCTGTAGCAGCTTGTCCCAGCAGGGTAGCGCCTGTGTAACCATCAACCAACTGTCCGCCACCAATACCGAAAATGCTGTTGGTGCTTACCCAAACGGCATCACCTGACATTTTAGCGGGATAGGCGAAGAACAAGAAAGCGCGGGTAATCAATGCAGGATTGAAGATATTCATACCTGTACCGCCGAACACTTCCTTGGCGAAGATCACAGAGAATGCAGTGGCAACAGCCAGAATCCACAACGGGCAGTCTACGGGAACGATCATCGGGATCAGCAAACCTGATACCAGGAAGCCTTCCTGAATTTCTTCGTTCTTCCACTGTGCTACTACAAATTCAATTCCCAGACCTACCACGTAAGATACGATGATCTTAGGCAGGACAGCCAGGAAACCATAAATAAACATTTCAAAGAAACCTGCCTCCTGGCCCACTGCCAAGAAATGCTGGTAACCCACGTTGTACATACCGAACAGCAATGCCGGTATCAACGCAATAACCACAATTGACATGATACGTTTGCTGTCAATCGCATCATGAATGTGAACTCCTGACTTCGAAGTGCTGTTGGGTACGAACAAGAATGTTTCGAAACCATCGAACACGGAACGAAATGCGTGGAGTTTGCCGCCCTCTTCAAAGTTTGGCTTTATCTTGTCGAGATAATTTCTTAACGCTTTCATTTATTAAATTGATAATTGAGAATTGAAAATTGAAAAATAGGCTGCGCTACATAATGCTTAGCAGTTTATATCACAACATCCAACTATCATTTTTTAATTTTTAATTCTTAATTTTTAATTACTTAGCACATTTCCTTGCGAAGCATGTCCAGACCCTGGCGCACGATGCGTTGCAATTCCAGTTTGGAAGAGTCAACAAATTCGCACACAGCGAAGTCTTCGGGAGCCACTTCGTAGATACCGAGTGCTTCCATGCGGTCAATGTCTCCGGCAATGATAGCCTTAATTAAATATTCGGGGAAAATGCTCATGGGGAATACCTTGTCATATTCGCCGGACATGATCATGTGGCGTTCACCACCCTTGATGCGGGCATCCAGTGTGTATTCCTTGTTGCCGCCCAGCCAGCTGAAGTAGCTGCGGTTAGCACTGAACTGGTCGGTACGGGGCATGATGAATCCAAGGAATTCATGCTGGTCGTTACCTTCCGGAATAACGGTGAGACTGGTGGCGTGTGCACCCAGGAATCCGTTGGGCTTTACCAAAGTACCGGTGAGTACGTTGCCGTTAATGTAGCGTAAGTTTTTACCTTCGTTCACGCGTCCTGCAAAAACGTCTGTCAGCAGTGCGCCTACTTTCAGTTTGCAGTAAGCCGGTTTCTTCACTTCCGAACCGGCCAGAGCGATGGTACGGGTCAGGTCTACGCGGCCTGTGTTGAACAGGCGTCCGATGAAGATAACTTCTTCCGCACTCATTGTCCAAACGGTTTCGCCCTTGTTGATGGGGCTGATGTGGTTAATCTGAACGCCTACGTTTCCGGCGGGGTTAGGACCGTCGAAGGCAGTTACAGTCACATTCTTGGCGTTGGTCAGTGCAGGGTTCTTTTGGTCTACGCTGATGTTCAGATACGTTTTGGCCATTTTTGCCAGTGCGTCCAAACCTGTCTGGAAGTCTTTTTCCTGACCTTTCAGCACAAATTCAAAATCGGCAGCCAATGGGTTAGTATCGAATGCAGAAACGAAGATGCCTTTGGGGGTAGCATTCGGGTCAGCAGTCACGATGTACGGACGCTGGATGAAGAATGCAAAGAGTCCGGCTTCCAGCAGGGCAGCTTTCACTTGCTCTCCTGTCATCGTCGAAACGTCTTTTTTTCCAAACTCTTCGTAGTCCTGCTCCTTTGCTGCTGCAATGGAGATGCTGAGGACTTTACGACGTTCGCCTCTCTCTACGCTGGTCACAACGCCGCTTACCGGAGATACGAACTTCACTTCGGGGTGGTTCTTGTCAACAAACAACGTTCCCCCGGCCATCACATATTCCTGTTCTTTCACCACGACTTTCGGAGTCACGCCATGAAAATCATCGGGCACCAGTGCATAGATGTCCGGCTGTTTCACGTCGAAAATCTCCTGAGCAGGTTTCCCTTTCAGGTTGATGTTCAAGCCTTTGTGTAATTTAATCACATTTGCCATATTGGGTTATAAAAAATGGTTTTTAAATTTGAGTGCAAAAGTAGGTAAAAAAAACGTGAAAAAAGAAAGAATCTGCGGTTATTATGGAAAAAATTCTGTAATAATACAAACCTAACCCGTTGGCGGAATTAATTCAAGCTGTCACTGCGCAGCTTCCCCCTTTTGAAGGGGGTAAGGGGGATGTTCTCTTTGGAATGATGTTGTATCTTACTACGGAAAGCAATCGTTTCCGAGAGAACATCCCCCTTAAATCCCCCTTCAAAAGGGGGAGGCTGCACGATGCTTCAAGAGAGGGAAGCTGCGCAGTGGCAAATTCAGGTGGGCGGTTCACAGTTTGATGGTCTTCACCTTGCCGGGAATAACAGTCAGCCGCACCGTTCCATCCCTTTCTATCTCCACCTTCTGGTATCTGGCTTCCACCACCACTTTGCCGTCCAGTGCCATCAGCCCCCATTGGCAAGCGTTCTCCTCAAAAGCACAATACCCGTTCACAGGGGGACAGATATTCCGATAGCAGGGAGGAACCACGACACGTTCGCCCAACCTCAGCCCCCACTTCGTACCCATCCGGAAAGGCCGGGCATCCTTTATCTCTTCCAGCCTCTTCCGCCTTTTGTCTTCCTCATCCCTCCTCTTCCGCCGGTTCGTTTCCTCCGCCCGCTGTCCGGCTTTCTCTTTCAACTTCATTACCGCCGTGTCAAAATCCTCCTCACCGGGTCCGGGAGTATTAGCGGCTATGTATTGTTTCCTCTTCCCTTTCTCCGCATGGTAGTACCTTCCGGCCCCGTCCATCACCACGATGCTCTGGTCGGCCAGATGACCGCAACACCAATAAACCTCCTCGTCATCTCCCTCCAGCAGACAGGCGAATACATCAAACACGGTAGACCATACGGAATCCACCAATTTACAGGACTTCGGGACGCGATAATCCGGTATCTTCAGATAAAAACCATAGAAACAGAGACTATCCTTATGCAGTCCGCTCATGGCCGTATACGGCTTCCGGGTGCGGCTGTGGAAGGTTTCCCCCACCCTCAACAGCTCCACACTGCCGTAGAAGCACACCACCGGCTTTTCCCGATAAGTGAGGCTTGTTTTCAGGTCTATATAGAAATCCGTGCCGGTATCATCCGTAACGGCTAGAAGCTCCCCTTTCAGAAACCTCATTCTCCGGCAATTCCCAAGTATCACTTCCGGTTCTCCGGAAGCACTCACCACACCCGCTTGCCCATTTTTTAAACAGACTGCCGCACGGTCTTCCTGAATGTCAAAGACTTGCGGATAACGAGGCGTTACTATTATTTTATTTCCACGCTTCAGCCCCCACAAACCGCTCTGCCGGTCGAGGCAGGGCTTCAAGGCGGCTTGTGATTCTTTTCCGTCTTTTGCTTCCTCTCCGGACACGATCGTTTCTCGGTTCCGGATGGCTTCCAGCAACCGGTCGTGAGTCATAACCACCTCCCATACCTCCTCCCGATGTTGTCTGCTGTCCGTTAATGACAAAGCGGCGGGCAGGGACAGTCCGCCTTCCGTGCGTACCCGTGACAGGGCGTTACCAATCATCCGTCCCTCGAACATCGCTGCCCAGTCTTGGTTCCGGGTGGGCAGACCGAATATCCGGTACAACCCCACATTGTCTATTAGCATACAGGACTCCTTGTTTTCCGACTTCCGCAGTCCCCGTCCCACCTGTTGCAGGTATTTCGCCAATGAAAGTGTAGGACGCGCCAGTTGCACAAACTCCACATCGGGGCAGTCAAAACCCTCGGAGAAGATATCCACATTGACCAGCACTTTAATCTTTCCCCGTCTGAAATCCTCCACCAGCTCCTTGCGCTCCAAAACCGGAGTCTTGCTGTCGATGGCCACAGCTTCCACTCCGTGTGCGCTATAATAAGCGGCAATCTGCCGGGCATGGTCAATGCTGACGGCATAGACAATTCCCTTCTTTCCGGCGGCATACCTTTCCACGCTCTCGTACAGCCGTCTGATATTCGTTTCCCGGTTCAGCACCGCGTTCATCTCCTTTACCTGATAGTCCCCGTCCGCACCGCGTTTCTTCAGCGTGTCAATCAGCCGTTGCTCCATGCTGTTTGCACGGATGGATACATAATCGAATACGGAAAGCCAGCCTTTCCCTATAAATTCTTCGACAGTCCATGAGGTTATCAAGCTATCAAACAAATCCGTGAACCCTTTGCCGTTCAATCGACAAGGGGTGGCGGTCATGCCCAGCTTCCTTGCTTCCGGATACCTTTTCCAAAGCTCCCTGTACGTTTCCGCCAACGCGTGATGCGCCTCGTCGATGACTATCAAGCCCGGTTTTACCTCCATGTCCTTGCGGTTCCGTGACAACCATTGGACGGACATCACTCTCACCCTTCCGTCCTCCTTCCTCATTCCGTATCGGGCCACGGTTTCCTCTATCTGTTCCACCAGTTCCCTGCGGTGCGCCACTATCCATACCTCAGTGCCGGAACCGTGCAGGAATTCCCGTACTATAGCCGTCAGCAGATGCGTCTTTCCCGTACCAGTAGGCATCTGTACCATCACGTTCCGGTGAAGCCCCCACTCCTCAAAGAGCCGGAGCTTCATCTCTTGCTGGTAATCCCGAAGATTAGTGTTTTTACTATACATAGGTGGATGCCGGTCACCACCGGCTCTTTTCTGGCTCATTCCTCCGGTGCATTTTTCTTTTTCCAGTCCATCAGTCTCTGCGCCACTTTTGCGCCCAAAAGGCAGAAATCCGCGTTGTCCATCTCACGCACCAAAAAGAGGAAGAGACGGAAATAAAGTTCTAAACGATGTGATGTTCCTTTTTAAGATGGGCATAAGTCTGCTTGTTCATCCCCATAGACAATGTCACTTGATTGATACTCAATCCACAAATAACCCGCATATCTTCTATCAGAAGGCCTGCAAGTTGAAAAAATGATTCGTTATTCATACTATACTATTAAATTATGTTTATTTCCTGAGTTTATTTTTCAGGTGGTTCACTTTTCATGTGAAAAGTGAACCACCCCCGATTTCAGAGGCCGTACCTTCGCCCCGAACAAATTAAAAAAGCATCCGATTATGGAGAGAAACAATTTTTTACAACCTATAGCGCACTTCCGCTCCCTGCGCGATACTCAGCCGGTGCCTATTACATGGCAGGCTTTGTTCAAGGAGATTACCGACGGCACACATGCTGCCGCCACCGGCCATTACCGCGCCCATCTCGCCA
>CABMPB010000005.1 GCA_902388365.1 uncultured Bacteroides sp.
GGATAGATATAGCCACCTTTTATTTAACTATAAAAAACTTAGATTGACGGCTATGAGATTCAATCTGCCCCTACAGCAAAATGATAGCTAATTATTGTTTGGGTGGATTCCACTCTTATAGCTTGAACTTCAGCACCTTCCCACTCATCGCATCCAGCAGCACCGGCGTAGTCTTCTCCGGCATCAACGAGAGCTTTTCCGTATTTCCGGTCAATAACTCCGTCGCCTCATAATCAGTCTTAGGCGGAATGCCCAAGAAATCAAAAGCATGTTGCGGAATATTCACCCCTGCCCGTGCCGGCATTGAATCAAAGTTGACCACCACCAGCAACAACTCATCATCACATTTACGCATAAAAGCATACTGTTTATGCTCATTAAACGTCCATCCTGCCAGGTTGGCGTATGTCAAATCAAAGAACACTCCTTCACGAATCGCCTTCTCACTATTGCATAAATTCAGCAAACGGCTATAGAAACTTCTCAATTCCTTTTCATCATCATTCAGGAACTTATCATCGAATTTTCCTCCATTACGCCAACGGCGAACAGTGTCCACACTCCAATAATCAAAAATAGTAGTCCTTCCGTCACGTCCGCTGAATCCTTCCGTATCCATGCCCCGTTCTCCCAATTCCTGCCCGAAGTAAATCATCAACGGATTGGTGTTCATGCACGCCGAAACAATCATAGCCGGAATAGCCTTTGCCCCATTCCCGGCAAAGAAATCGGAGGCCACGCGTTGCTCGTCATGATTCTCCAGGAAGTTAAGCATCCGTTTTTCTATTCCACTCAAGGTTTGCCAACGCTGGGGAATAGCCGTTGCAGATTCCCATCCGCTAATGATGGAACGCAACGTGTCATACAGCCCCACTTTATCATACAGATAATCAAATTTACCGTTAAACAGATAGTTGCGGTATTCATTCGGATTATATACCTCTGCAATGAAGATCAGTTCCGGATGTTCTGCCTTTATCTGCGGAATCACCCATCCCCAAAATTCTACGGGAACCATCTCCGCCATATCACAACGGAAACCGTCTATGCCTTTAGCCGACCAGAACAGCAATATATCACGCATCTTGATCCATGTGTCGGGAATAGGATCGAAATGGCAAGTCCGTCCGTTCACATAGTCTATGCCATAATTCAGTTTAACCGTTTCATACCAGTCATTGGCATTGGGCCATGCGTCGAAACGGTCATTTCCTGTTGCCTTTGCCGGATATTCCACATACGGTTCGCCGGAACCACGGTGAAGGTCTATATTCCCTTCCAGTTTTGAATCCGGAATATAATAGAAGTTATTGTTGGGGCTGAAAGCCTGGGTTACATCATCATTCTCGCCCAGATCCACCACTCCTTCGGGCTTTACGTCCGATCCATATTGACGTGCCACATGATTGGGCACAAAGTCGATAATAACTTTCAGTCCTGCTTTATGGCTTCGTTTCACCAGATTCTCGAACTCCTTTACTCTGTCCGGGATGCTGGTTGCCAAGTCCGGATCCACATCATAATAATCCTTGATGGCGTATGGCGATCCGGCTTTTCCTTTCACCACTGCCGGATGGTCGGGTTTAATGCCATAGCGGGTGTGGTTGGTCTGTGTGGCATGTTCAATAATTCCGGTGTACCATATGTGGGTAGCGCCCAATTGCTTGATTTCTCCTAAAGCCTTGGCGGTGAAGTCCGCCATCTTTCCGCAGCCGTTTTCTTCCAGAGAACCGTTAGGCTTGCAACGCAGGTTACTATTACCGAATAAGCGGGTAAATACCTGATAGATGATAATTTTTTCTTGTGTATCCATTATAGTTTATTTTTTATTTATCTCCAAATTGTTCCATTTCCCGGAATTAATTAATCCGGAATATGCTATACTTAAATTTATTCATCCCCCCGGTTGCTATTTAGGTATTGACAAACTTACGAATTTTTCTGCAAAATACCATAAAAAATTACGGATTACTCGGAATATTCCGGCAATCCGTAATAATATTATCTTTTTATCGACTTTTTCGGTAGTCGAAATGACAAGACTTTATTTATTAAGCTATTCCGTGTGCATTCACAGAACCGTCAATCTTCTTGACCAATCCTTGCAATACTGCACCCGGTCCGCATTCTGTAAAGTCATCAGCACCGTCGGCAATCATATTCTTCACAGTCTGAGTCCAGCGTACAGAAGCAGTCAACTGAGCCACCAGGTTCGCTTTGATTTCAGCAGGATCAGTGTGAGGCAATGCATCTACATTCTGATAAACAGGGCATTTCGGAGTATGGATCTCTGTTGCTTTGATAGCAGCTTCCAATTCCACTTTGGCAGGATTCATCAGCGGAGAGTGGAATGCGCCACCCACTTTCAGAGGCAAAGCACGCTTTGCTCCGGCGGCTTTCAGTTGTTCGCAAGCCTTGTTGATACCTTCAATAGAACCTGAGATTACGATTTGTCCCGGGCAGTTATAGTTAGCGGCAACTACCACTTCACCTTCTTTAGAGATAGCTTCGCAGATTTCCTCCACTTTTTCGTCCGGCAAAGCGATGATGGCAGCCATAGTAGAAGGCTGTGCTTCGCAAGCTTTCTGCATAGCCATGGCACGGGCATACACCAGTTTCAGGCCATCTTCAAAAGACAAAGCTCCGGCAGCAACCAGTGCAGAGAACTCACCCAGTGAGTGTCCGGCAGTCATTTCGGGTTTGAAATCCTCGCCCATGCAAAGAGCAGAGATTACTGAATGCAGAAATACGGCAGGCTGAGTAACCTTAGTCTGGCGCAAGTCTTCATCCGTACCTTCAAACATGATGTCTGTAATGCGGTATCCTAAAATATCATTCGCTTTTTCAAAAAGTTCTTTGGCCAAAGCAGAGTTTTCGTACAGGTCCTTACCCATACCTACAAACTGTGCTCCTTGACCGGGGAATACAAATGCTTTCATATTTTTCCTATTTTGGTTTAAAAACGCTGCAAAGTTAATTATTTCTTTCGAAACAGCGGCTCATTCTTCTTTAATATTCATAGGAACAGGCGCATAAAAGTGATTCAGAGGCCCGTGTCCTTCTCCTATATGTATCTCTTTTCCAGCCCTTATGCCTTCTGTCACATACGCTTTGGCGTGTTCCACAGCCTGCGGCATTGCATCTCCCAAAGCCAGATAAGTAGCGATGGCAGAGGACAGGGTGCAACCCGTGCCATGTGTATTTTTGCTCTCTATTTTCTCCGAAGTAAAGAGGTGGGGAGTGTCTTCACCGGCAATTTGCAACACATCACACATCATTCCGCCTTCCAGATGCCCACCTTTTAAAAGAACGGCACCGCACCCCAGTTTCAGTAATTCCAGGGCGGCAACTTTCATTTCCTCTACATTATATATAGGGTGTCCCGTCAGCACTTCCGCTTCACTCAGGTTCGGGGTGATCAGTGTGGAGAGTGGCATCAGTTCCCCGGTCAGTGCACTGATCGCATCGTCTTCTATCAATTTATGTCCGCTGGTAGATACCATTACAGGGTCGAATACCACATAGCGGGGTTGGTATTTTCGTAAGCAAGATGCGATAACCTTCACTATTTCCACATCGTTTATCATTCCTATCTTGATGGCATTCGGGCGGATGTCTTCCATTACCACCTCAATCTGTCCCCGTACATACACGGGCGGCACGGCGTGTATAGCCCGCACCCCGGTGGTGTTTTGAACCGTGATGGCGGTAATGGCGGTAGCAGCGTAACCGCCTAAGGCAGAGATCGTTTTCAAGTCTGCCTGTATGCCTGCTCCCCCGCTACAGTCCGAGCCGGCAATACTTAATATGCATGGATATTTCTTCATGTAAATACTGTTTTGACAAAGTATTTGCAAATATAATGAATAATCTTGTTTTAAATGTTTGCACAAGTGGAGAGAATCAATTAATTTTGCTCGACATATAATAAAGTAAAAAACGATAAGGGGATGAAAAGAATCCTGGTAAGCGGCGGTGCTGGCTTTATAGGGTCACATTTGTGCACGCGCCTGATTAAGGAAGGCAATATAGTTATATGCTTAGACAACTTCTTTACAGGGAATAAAGAGAACGTAAAGCATCTGATAGGGCATCCATGTTTTGAGTTGGTAGAACACGATGTAATTAATCCGTTTTGGACGGATATAGATGAGATATATAATCTTGCCTGCCCGGCTTCTCCCATACATTATCAGCATGATGCCATCAAGACTGCCAAAACGGCTGTCTTTGGAACCTTCAACATGTTGGGACTTGCCAAGCGCAACAAAGCCAAACTCTTACAGGCTTCCACCAGTGAAGTTTATGGTGATCCATTGTCACATCCCCAAAAGGAACAAGACTGGGGGAATGTAAACCCGATAGGTTACCGTTCCTGCTATGACGAAGGAAAACGCTGTGCGGAAACATTGTGTATGGACTATTACCGCCAGCACGGCGTGCAAGTGAAGATTATCCGTATTTTTAATACATACGGTCCCAATATGTTGCCCGATGATGGTCGGGTGATTTCCAACTTTGTGGTGCAGGCACTGCAAAATAAGGAGATTACCATCTATGGCGATGGCAAGCAGACGCGCAGTTTCCAATATATTGATGACTTGATTGAAGGAATGGTGCGTATGATGGCTACGGAAGATGGTTTTACAGGTCCCGTAAATATGGGTAATCCTTGTGAATTTTCTATTGTGGAATTGGCTCATAAGGTCTTGGAGCTTACCGGATCCGATTCAAAAATAGTATTCCAACCTTTACCGTTTGATGATCCGCGCCAGCGCAGGCCGGATATAACCTTGGCAAGGGAGAAATTGGGATGGGAGCCGAATATCCATTTGGAAGATGGCTTGATGAGAGTAATTGATTATTTTAAAAATGTTCTATCTAAATAATTTATGATATGACACCAGATGTAAATGTAGTGATAGATCATTCGGAATATACCATTCTGGTTGTGGATGATGTCGTTTCTAATGTACTGTTGTTAAGAGTATTATTGACCAATGAAAAATTTAAAGTGATAACGGCGAGCAACGGCAAGGAAGCGTTATCCCAAGCAGCCAATGCACACCCGGATCTGATCTTGCTGGACGTTATGATGCCCGAAATGAATGGATTTGAAGTGGCTGAAAGATTAAAAGCCGATCCGGAAACTCAAAATATTCCTATCATCTTCCTTACAGCCTTGAATACTACCGCTGATATTGTCAAAGGATTTAAGGTAGGGGCTAATGATTTTATTTCCAAACCGTTCAATAAAGAAGAACTTGTGATCCGCGTCAATCACCAGATTTCATTGATTGCCGCCAAGCGCATCATTCTCCGCCAGACCGAGGAGTTGCGTAAGACCATCATGGGACGCGACAAACTCTATTCTGTGATTGCACATGATTTGCGTTCTCCGATGGGATCTATCAAGATGGTGCTCAATATGCTTATCCTCAGTCTTCCCGAAGAACAAATCGGAGCAGAAATGTTTCAGATGTTGAGCATGGCCAATCAAAGTACGGAAGATGTCTTTGCCCTGCTGGACAATTTATTGAAATGGACAAAGAGCCAAATTGGCAAGCTGAATGTGGTTTATCAGGATTTTGATGTTGTAGAGAATGTGGCATCGGTGATTGAGATTTTCAATCTGGTTGCCGCAGTAAAGAATATAAAGCTAAGTTTCTCTGTTCAGGAAAAGATAGAGGTGCATGCTGATATTGACATGATTAAAACCATTATGCGAAATCTGCTTAGTAATGCCATCAAGTTCAGCTATAATGATTCTGAAATATTGGTGAAAGCAGTGGTAGAAGGTGATATGGCAATCATCAGCGTGACGGATAGCGGGAAGGGAATGAGTGAAGAAGACCAGAAGAAGCTGCTGAATGCAGAAACGCACTTTAGTAAATACGGTACTAATAATGAAGAAGGTTCCGGACTGGGACTGTTGTTATGCCTTGACTTTGCACAGAAAAATGGCGGTCGCCTGTGGTTTGAGTCGGAAGAGGGAAAAGGATCTACTTTCTTCTTCTCGGTGCCGTTAAATAAATAGGGACAGAAAAATAAAATAGGCTATAATTTTGCTGTAGGGGCAGATTGAATCTGCCCGATAACAGTTTGTGTATCCGGGCGGATTCAATCCGCCCCTACGGTAAATGTTTGTTAGAATAATCCGATAGGTCTTTATTTATAGCCCCACCTCCAAATACACCGGATTATGGTCACTCATTTCATAAGGAATAGCCCCATACTTTATCCCCTCCAGCAAAGGTGAATGAAACACATAATCAATGCGCAGCAAATTATGGAATCCCCGGTAAGTAGCCCCATATCCTTCTCCGGCACTGATAAAGCCATCTTTCAAATTTCCTTTCAGCGTTTCATAGGTAAATGTTCCCGGAGTATCATTAAAGTCACCGCATAAAATCAGCGGATATTCAGTAGCATTAATCAGCGTTCTTATCAACTTAGCCTGTTCGGCACGCCGGATAATATTCTGTTGCAGATTATCCGTATATTCCAAATAGATTTCCTCTTCGCGTGCCTCGTCCCGTGCACCTCTGGCTTGTGCTGCTTTAGACCGCATACGGTCAAAGGCAGTAGTCTGCATATGCACATTTATCACGCGTATAGTCATTCCGTTCACATCCAGGTCTACCCAAATGGCACTATTATTCGTATTGGGAAATTCTATGATCTGTGTTTGCTTTATGGGATAGCGGCTATAAATAGCCTGACTCTTGTCTTCCGGAATGAAAGAGTAGGGGAACGTCTTTGAATAAGTATTATATATATCTTCTTTTGTAAAGTCCCCATTCCCTCTATATTCTTGGAAACAAGCCACATCCACTTCCTCCTTATTCATGATATCAGAGAACTCCTTTGCCGAGAATCCGGTAATCTCATTGCCGAATGAATGGACGTTGTAAGTCAATATCTTCAATTTATTCTCATTGGCATATTTGGTCGAGTTATAGACCTGATACATGGAACTGATATATTCATAATTCACAGCCAGCCCCACCAACGGAATCCATAGCCAATACCGCACCCTGATGAGCCAATAAACAAATAACAAGGCATTGATGGCAACCAAAACCGGTTTGCCTAAAGCGATATAAGCGGCAAACATATTAGTTTCCGGATCTATTTTCCCTGCAAAATAGGCGAAAATAGATAACCCTAAGATAAAGAAAGTGAATACGATAGACAAAAAGTATGCAAATTTATATACGGCTAGTCTTCCCATAAATTAGTTCTGTTTTAAATATTTGTTTATTGTGTTTTTTAATAAATCGGCAGATATTGGTTTCGTCAGGAATTCATTGCAGCCGCTTTCAAAGGCAGCCGCCTTATCCTTGTCGTATGCAAAGGCGCTTACGGCAATAATGGGTATATCCGCAGACATTTCCCGGATGGTTCGGGTAGCATCCAGTCCGTCGATGTTAGGCATTTTTATGTCCATCAAGATGAGGGCAGGCTTGCATTGGTCGTACAGCTGGATGGCTTCCATACCGTCGTGTGCATGAACCAGCCTGTATATCTTTCCAATCATGGCGGCAATCAAGTCATAATTGCTCTGATAATCTTCTGCCACCAATATGGTAATTTCCTTGTGGGCTGTCTTGTCCTCATTGGCGGATAGTGGTCTGACGTGTTCTTCCTTCACAGCTATTTCCCCATTCACAGGGTGATAGGGTATGGTGAAAGTAAATGTAGTACCCACTCCTTCCCGGGATTCTACCGATATGGTTCCTCCCAATTTGTCTATAATGATTTTGCTGATGGAAAGTCCCAGCCCTGTTCCTTGAACTTGATTGTTTGCCATAATGAAGCGGTCGAATATTTTCGATACCTTATCGGCAGATATTCCGCTTCCGGTGTCCGTCACATGAAATTCTATATCTTTTTCGGCCAGCTTGTAGCCAAAACGGATTGAACCTTTACTCGTAAATTTGGTGGCATTGCCTATCAGGTTTGAAAAGACCTGAAACAATCGGTTCCTGTCCGTTGATGTAGCCAGCAATTCGTCGGATTTCTCAAAAACCAGTTCCACGCCCGGCTGGCATCTGAAGCAGTATGTGTTTTTCACATCGTCACACAATGTATGCAGGTATACCGGTGCATAATTGAACTCCATCATGCCCGATTCTATCTTTGACAAATCCAGAATTTCATTAATCAGCTCTTGCAGGCGCATATTGTTCTTCTCTACAATATCATAGTATTGCAATCTTTCTTCGGCATTATCCGTTTCGGCTATGATGCGTGAAAAACCCAGTATGGCATTCAGGGGAGTACGTATTTCGTGGCTCATATTGGCAAGGAAGGCCGATTTCAGTTGGTTGGAATGTTCCGCTTTCCATACTATATCCGATGTGTTCTGGATATATCCTTCCAATAAGGTGCGTTGGGTATAAACTTCCTTATTATATGCCTTGATGCGCATATTGATGGTTTTCCCTTTAATCAGAAGTTTATAGTTAATCGTGTCATTAGCTTCTGCTTCTTCCACATACTTGTACAGCCATTGCCTGAATTTGCTTTTGTCATCCGGATGTATATTGTCCATATATTCATTCAGAGAGATGGTTTTTAGTTCTTCTTCATTGCATAATATCTGGGTATATCCGGAATAAGTGAATATTTGGGTAGAAGAATCGTATGACCAAAGTCCGATACGTCCCGCCTTCTCTATTTCGCGCAAGTCTTTTTGTTTCTTTTCCAGTTTGAGTCTGACAACACTACGCCCTGTGATGTCCCTATATTGAAAAATCAAATGATCCCGGTCGTATTTACTGATGATGCATTTGTAGTATTTCACCTCGTTGCCCGATATTAATTTATAATTTCGCGCCGAAGGCTTGCCATCGCTCAGTACCTTTACAAACTCCTCATACATTTCATGTGATGCCTCGGCAGGGAAATACGAAAATATATTTTTTCCTATAATTTCTTCTCCTTTTATATAAAAGTCCGGGGTATTAGGTTTAAAATCCAGGCACGTACCATCTCTGTGTACGAAGAACATAGTATCAGCCGTTATTTCCAGAATTTTATCGGCATACTGCTTGTCATGCAATATATGATTCGGAATACTCATTTTGGTATTATACTTCTCAATATTACGTTTCTCTTATCGAATTTAGATGTATGGCGTTTTTTATTGTCAGCAAATATACAAAAAAAATATTGCTTATATCGTTTTATATCGTAAATTTGCACCTGTAATCAATAAATAAAAAGATGAAAAAAATATTGGTAGCTGAAGATACAGAGAGTAATTTCCTTTTGTTATCTATCATTTTAAGAAAAGAATATATTGTGCTTCGTGCCCACGATGGTCAGGAAGCTATTGATTTATGCAATGCAGAACAGCCTGATATGATATTGATGGACATAAAAATGCCCGTCATGGATGGGTTGGAAGCAACCAGAAGAATCCGCCAGGCGGGTGGAACGCTTCCCATTATTGCCTTGACAGCTAATGCTTATGACAGTGACCGTGACAAAGCATTTGAAGCCGGGTGCAATGACTATATGGCAAAGCCTATCATGGCTCCCGCTTTGCGTGCCATGATAGGAAAGTATCTGGAAAATTAAGCTCTGCGAGCTTTTTCCCAAGCTCCTCCTTTGTGCCTTTTCAGGTAGAAGAAACCTTTTATTACATTGATGTTCATGAACAGAAAGTAATAAGGAATATACAGGAGTTTGTTCTTTACCGACCGGGTGGATAAGTAATATCCATAGAATCCTGCGATATAGAATAGGATTTGCAACAAAAGGAGTATAATATAAGGTAGACTGTTCCCGCTATAAATAGCCAGAATGACATTCAGGGGGAAAAGCAGGAATAAGGCGACAGGTGTTACAGACCACCTTAACACGCGATGGGAGATGTACTGGAATGAAAGCACCCCATAGCGCAGGGGATTGAGCAGTGCGCTCAGTCTGTAAATGGATTGCAGTCCGCCTGCCGATATGCGTACTTTCCGTTTTTCTTCTTCTTTCATGTCTGCCGATCCGCTTTCCAGTGCGTAGGCGGTATCACAATAAGCGATAATGTATTTTTTCATGGTGATGCGTAGGGACAGGATGAAATCATCCAGCAGGGTATCAGCAGGCATTTCTTCGTACAGGGAGGTGCGGATGGCAAATAATTCTCCTGCGGCTCCTATGGCGGAGTAGAGTCGGTAATCCAGCTTTTTTAGGAATGATTCATATTTCCAGTAAAGTCCTTCTCCTCCGGCAGCAGCTCCTGCGGCACTGTTCATATCCACGCGCTTTTCACCGGCTACGCATCCCACTTTGGGGTTGTTGAAACAGTTCACTATTTCACGGATGGCTTGGTTGTTGATAAAGGTATTTGCATCTGTGAATACCACGATGGGAGTGGTGACGAACCTCATTCCCCGGTTCATGGCGGCTGTCTTCCCTTTTCTTTCCGGCGTGAACAGAACGGTGGCATCTGCATATCCCTTTAGTTTGTCATTGGTGTGGTCATTGCTGCCGTCCGTAACCCATACTATTTTCAGCTTGTCCTTGGGGTAATCCAGCTCGTGGCAGTTTTTCATCTTCCCGTCCACTACTTTTTCTTCGTTGTAGGCGGTGATAAACAGGGTGACTTCGGGTAATCCGGATGTTTTTGATGCTCCATCAGCATTCTCATTCGGGGCGGGGTGGAGCATCTGTTTAATTTCCACTAATATCCATAACAGTATTCCATATCCCAGATAGGTGTAGAATACAATGAAAAGCAATATGAAAAATAAGGTTGTTAGGGTATTCATGCCAGTATGTCTTTATATAATTTCAATGTTTCTTTGGCTGTATTCTCCCATGAGAATTGGCGCACTCTTTCCAGTCCGTAATTCACTTGTGTCCGGTGGTAATCGGGATCTTCCTCCAGCCGGATAATGGCATCGGCTATTTCTTCCGGTTCCAATGGGTTAACCAAGATGCCGCCTGTTCCCGCTATTTCGGGCATGGCGGATGTATTGGAAGTGATAACGGGTGTTCCGCACGCCATGCTTTCAAGAATGGGAATACCGAAACTTTCCCTTAGTGAAGTATAGATGAAAGCCGATGCGCCACTATAGATGGCAGGCAATTCTTTATTCGGGATATAACCGGGATAGCGCAACATACTTTTGATGGGTTGCAATCCGTTTTCTTCCAGGTATTCATCAATGACGTTTTCTTTTAAATCGGCGATGAGCAAGGGCAGGGGATGGCGTGATTTAGTCAGGTATATGTTGTATGCCTGCAATACTCCGGCGGTATTTTTCTTGGGATCGGTGTTGCCCAAAAAGAAAAGATACTGTCGGCTGTCTATGTATTTATCGGTAATGGTGTAGGCATCCGTTATGGGGTGGAAATGTGCCGAATATCCATTATACACGGCTGTCAGGACATCTTTTCCCAAGCCTAGGAATTTACCGATATGCTCACATTCAAAGTGGGATACGGTAATGATTTTCCGGCAGTGGTGAAGAATCCTGGGTACTACCAGCCTGCGGTAGCACCGTCCCAAATTTTGATACATGGATTGGTTCTTGCCCCGTTTGTTCTCCAGGAAGATGATGTCGTGCAGGGTCAGTATCAAGGGAATATTGCAAAAGATGGGTGCGGTGTTGCTGGTGCAATGCAGCAAGTCCGGTTTTATTTTCTTCAGTGCCAGGGGCAGTCCCACTTGTTCCCACAGCGGGTAGGAGGGGTAGTTCACGGGCACTATGTGCACATTCACTGATTCTTGCAGGCAAATATCTTCTCCGGGGTACACCAGTATGAAGTATTCATTCTGTTTGTCTATCTTTTGTAGCTCTCTGATGGTTTCCAAGGCTACATAGTCCATGCCGTGTTTTTCCCTTCTGAATATCCGTTGGGCTTCTATTGCTATTTTCATGTGTCGCTATTTTATCAGGTTTGAATCTTCGTCCTCGTATTTATTCTTGCTATAAAAAAGTGATGTAAAGTGCTTTATGCCTTTTATGGCGCGTTTCTTAAAGCTGTTGAATAGGGAGCCGTCGGCAGATACGGTTCCGTATCCGGTGATGGCGCGGGCTTTTCGAGTAGTGACAAATTTCAGCTTCCCGTATTTCTTCAATGCCAGTGCCAGTGATCCGTCTTCTCCGCGTATAATGTCCGTGCGGAAACCTTCCTTTCGTGCCTTTTCGGTGTGGAAGGCAAATACCATGCCGCGCACGTTGAGTTCCGGTCGTTTCCGGTTTTGCAGTTTCAGGTAGAGGTCGCGCATGGTTTCGTAAAAGAAAAGTCCGATGCTGGAATACTGCTCATTGGGTAGGAAGCTCCACAAGGCATAGGCGCATACTACGCCTTTCTTTTGTAAGGCTTTCACCATGGTGACAATGTAGCGGGGTGGGTACAGGGTATCAGAGTCTATGCAGATGTGATATTTCCCCCGGGCATGGTTCAGTCCGCATTGGCGGGCATGTCCGGGACCTTTCTGCGGCTCATTGAAATAGGTCACTCCCAGTTCTTTCAGCACTTCTTCGGTGTGGTCGGTGGAGTTGTTGTTTACTACCAGTATCTCCATGGGGAAGTCGCATTGGTTGTCGCACAAGGACCATAGGCAGCTCAATATTCTGCTTTCTTCATTGTGGGCAATGGCAATCACCGAAACCAACGGATGATCGGTGCGAATCCGTTTGATTCTTTCTTTCACCCGGCTGATGGCCTGTCCGGGGGCTTGGGCGAAAGGGATTTCGTATGCTGATAGATAGTTAGTGTACCATTTCATAAGGGTGGTTATCTTCTGGATGGGAATAATAAGCATTCTATTTTTCGCACAAAGTCGTAACCAAAGATCCGTATCATGGCTGTACGTCCTCTGTAATAGATTTTGGCTTTGGGTGAAAACCATGAGTTTTGATAATGATGGATGGCGTATGTGTTCGGAGTCACTAATACCTCCCTGGAATCAAATACCTTAGGTGAAAAGAAATCATCGGGCATCACCAGTACTTCCTTCTGAAAGTCCATCCTTCTTATACCCTTTGTTTCTTCTGCCGTGAGGTGGCGGATCGGTTTCAATTTCTGTATTTCTTCCATCATAATTTCGGGCACTTTGCGGATGTCCAAGGTGTTGTCCGGTTTTATAAAAGGTCTGTCCTGATAGTAATCCAGGCAAATCTTTGTCCAGTCCAGTCCCTTTTCAGCTCCCATGATTGCGGCTTCAATCGTTCCGGCTTTCTCCGCACCCATAAAATAGGGCAGGTCCAATAGGTCATTGAAACTTTTCAGCACTTCTACGTCCGAGTCCAAATAGATCCCACCATAATTATATAAAGCGTAGAAGCGTATATAATCGGCGGCAAAAGCATATTTTTTCTTTTCAAAGGCTTGCTTTACCCATATACTCTCATCCGGATCAAACCGGGTCGTATCCCATAGCATGATTTTATAATCGGGCAATATTTTTCTCCACGTGTTGATGCAATACGCTATTTTCGATGGATATTCGTCGCCGCTAAGCCAGCATAGGTGGATGATTTTTGGTATCATAATTTAATTATTGTATATAGTGACTGAGTTAATTCTTATACTGCATTTATAACCTTTTCCATTTGTACCTTCCATGAAAGATGTTGTATAGACTTCCGGATGTTTTCGGGTGATCCTGTTTCCCGGCTTATAAAGTCTATAATCTGTTTCACATCAATAGGGCTTTCATCTGCCGGAGCCTTGATAATATAAGGCATCGTGTCAAAATCGCTATCCGTTTCCGAATAGATGAAAGGGATGCCACGGGCGGCATATTCCCTGTTTTTCAATGTCTTTATATTTCTTATTCCGGTCCTGTGCCTTCCCAAGCTGCCTATGGCAAAGTCTGCTTCATTAAATAAGGCATCCAATTTGTCTCCATATTGCGGCTTGTGAAATATGACATACTTTTCAATATCATATTGCCTGATATAACTCTGAAAACCGGGAGCCTGCAAACTTCCCAGCATTTCGGGCGGATCAATGTTTCCTATGATATGGAAGAATATTTCTTTCTCCGGTTTTCCTTCGTAGTATATGCCCAAGCCGTGTATTAGCCTATCATATCCGTGCCAGTAATGAACTTCAGCCACGCCTATCAGATGAATTTCTTTTTGATGATGTGACGAAAGTGTCCTTACCGGGATCGTTGTAAAATCTATTCCATTGGAAATGCAGACTGCCCGTTGCCCAAATATGCTTTGTTCATTGGAAAAAGTAACGATAAGGTCTGTTTGCCCGGCTAATGCTTTTCGGAATAACTTATCTATTTGCAGGTTAAGCTTTGTGCGCCAGTCTGCACCTCTGTATTCGGCGTCGTAAGGGTAAGTAGGTATTTCCATTACCACTTTCACACCTCTGCTTTTTATCTTTTTGAATAAATGGATGGTGAAAGGATTTGCATTGTGAAAGGAACGGACGTACACCATGTCTATCTGTTTTCTCTCCATGTACCGAAGAATGGAACCATAGCAACATCTTTTCTTTATTTTAGCCATCATTCCATTGCCATAATTGGCTATCGCTTCCTCATCTGCCATTCTTTTTCTGGAGCCGTCCCTATCCACAATATAGGTGCATATATGTACTTCATGCCCATTCTCTCTCAAACCATTGGCCTGTGCAATGATCTTTTTGCTTATTCCGCTGTATTCCGAAAAGCCGTGATATATGATGAATAATATCTTCATGGTTTCTATCGGTATTTTTTGCGTGCAAGGATATACTTCAAGCTGATGTAAGCAGGAAGCAAATTGGCATGAAAGACGACACTGATTACTCGTTCTTTCAAAGACTTGTTTAAAGTTAATTCCGGTACTTTCTTTTTCAAATCACGAATAATTTCCTTTCGATGTATATATAATGATTTTTGATGGGAAAGATACCATATGCTGAGTGATAGACTTCTAAAAATGCTGCCACGTATTTGTCGTTTGATTGATTCACTGAGCAAGCTGTCTTTTTGTTGTAAATGAATATGGTGTATAATATTGTTCATAGAATACAGTTTGGCGACTGTAATACTGGAGGTGATAGAGTTGCTATGCCGTCTGTATATGTAAAATGTGACGGGCAATGATAAAAACCGCTTAGTCTTCAGCACAGTGTTTATGCAATAAGGCACATCTTCAAAATATTCATTAGGAATAAAATAAATCTGATTCTCAATGAGATATTTTCTTCTATAAAGGTAGACTACTACATGGATTTCGGCTGGGGAAAAATTCTCGATCAATGCCTGTTCTCCGTTTTTTACTTGAAGATGTGTCTCTGAAAGATTGGGCAATGAGATCTCTGTGTGGATACCTTTGTCCACACATTGTGTATCCATTTCAATATATTTTCCTTCTATCACATCTGTAGAATAGCGTTCCGCATAATTTATCAGATATGATAAAGCGCCTGGAATAAGGAGATCATCTGCATCCACAAATGATATGTATTTTCCACAAGCTTCTTTTATTCCTTTGTTCCTGGCTACAGAAGGTCCTTGGTTCTTTTGCGAGAATATGTGTATATTGTCGTGTCTTTTTTGTAATTCAGTAATAATCAAAAGACTATCATCAGTACTTCCGTCATTTATCAAGATGATTTCAAAATCGTTCCCATCCAGCCGTTGTTGATAGATACTGTTTATGCAGGCTTCCACATAAGGAGCTGCATTGTAAACCGGAATTATCACAGATAGTAGTTTCATATTCAATCTGTTAATTTGTCAATTGATGAAATAGTTTTTCCCATTGCGGCATAATATTTTCCGGAAGGAAACGTTTGGCGCTTTCCCGGGCTTTCATTCCAAACTCTTTTCTGATTACTTCATTCTCTATTAAATAAGAAATGGCTTCTGCTAATTTGTCTACATTGCCGTTTTCAACTAAGAGTCCGTTTTCTTGGTGATTGATGATGTCAGAAGGACCATTGGGACAATTAAAAGAGACACAAGGCAAGCCACAGCCCATAGCTTCTGCAAGTACTAATACAAATCCTTCAAAGCGTGAACTTAATACATAGATAGAACTATTACTAAATTCTTGCAATATATGAGGTGTTGGTGGGAGAATAGATACATGATTGCCCAAATTGGAATTAGCAATCAGTTCTCTTAAATTCTCATCTTCGTCTCCTTTGCCATATATATCTAATTTCCAGTCTGAGTAAATAGTATGAACTTGTTGCCATGCAGTAATCAATAGATCAAATCCTTTTTGGTACGTTAATCTTCCTGCGGCAATAACCCTATGTGTGTCGTAATTTTCAACTTTATAAGGGGATGGTGGAATAATATTGGGAATTACAATTGTTCTTTTTGCTTTACTCCATGCTTTTTTATCATGTTGTGTCAACGTAACCAGCACATCGCTTCTTTTTTCAATGGTGCGGTTATATCTCCATTCTAATATTGTACACAGAAATTTTTTAAGGGGATTTCTGCTTAGCTGGCTATCGATATTTGTATATGCCTTTGCACAGTGTGATTCTATAATCTTTTTGCTTCTGCATTTTAATTTGCATACCACATCAGCTTCCCAATAAGTTGTAGCGATCATGATATCTGGATCAATCCTCTGTATTTGTTCGGTTAGTTTCTTTTTGAAAAGTCTTTCCATTTGCCACTTGAACCACAAACGTTTGGGGTAATGATGTTGGTATTGAATATAAAATTTAATATTTAAATCAATATGATTGACTTTTGTTGATAAGGGGAACGAGAAATCATGATTGTCCTGTGACCCTGTGATGAGATAAATATCATATTTGCCACTATTAGCCAAATAATTCATCTTGTCTATCCACACTTTCTCTACACCGCCTACGCATGTGAAAACATTATATATGTATACTATCTTCATCATAAGTTTTCAAATAATTGTTTCCATTGGGGCATAATTGTTTCTGGCAGGTAGCGCATTATACTTTTTCGGGCTTCTATTCCATATTGCTGTCTGATAGTATCATTCTCTATCAAGAAACATATAGCCTCAGATAGTTGCTTTATATTATTATTCTCTACAATTATTCCATCTTTATGAGACGAAATAATGGTATTGGGTCCGTATGGGCAGTCAAAAGATATACAAGGAAGCCCACATGACATAGCTTCTAGCAACACCATAGGAAAACCTTCGAAATTAGAACTCATGGCATAAATTGAACTATGGGAAAATTCATTCATTATTTTAGAAGTGGGAGAACAAATTCTTATGGTATTTTCTAATTGGTATTTTGTAATAAGTTTGGATAAGTCATCATATAGAATCCCTCCTCCAAATATATCTAATTTCCAATCCGGATGTTTTTTATGGACATGCACCCATGCATTGATTAGTCTATCATACCCTTTTTGGTGTACTAATCTGCCTGCACTAATAACTCGGTGTTCTGTACATGCATTATGTAGGTCAGATATATATTTTATCATATTGGGGATAATGAAAACATTTTTTTCTTTTTTCCACTGCATAGCATCATCTTGGGTTAAAGTAACAAGGGCATCACATCGTTTTTCGATGATACGATTGTATCGAGACAATTGATAGTTGTGAAACCATTGAATAATAGTGGATCGTTTTATTCCATCATTTTGGTTTGTATATGCTTTTGCACAGTGGGATTCTATCACTTTTAAGGCTCTACATTTTAATTGGCATATGGTATCAGCTTTATAATAGGTATTACAACATATAATATCCGGATCAATTTTCTTCAATTGTTCTTTCAAATTCCTTCTAAAAAGTTTATTAAGTCTCCATCTAACTAATAAACGTTTCGGATATTGATATTGATATTGTAGGTATTGCTGTATATTTAAATCAATATGTGTTATTTGGGGAGATAGTGGAAATGAAAAAGGATGTGCACCTTGATCAGAGCTGATAAAATATACTTCATACTTATATATTTCAGCTAAATAATTCATTTTGTCTACCATAATTCGTTCTACACCTCCAGGACGTGCTATGGCATCATATACATACACTATTTTCATTCCCCTGTTTCTTTTCAGCAAAAGTAGTGTATCCTTTCCATATCTCCAACAAGAAATGAAAAAGAAATTGCCATTAAAACGGCAATTTCCCCTCATTCTCCTTTTTTTCCCTGTCCATCCTCAGGAAAGCTTGGAAATTAGGATTGTTTTCTTTCCACTCCTTCGTATTGTTTTCCACGATGGTGCTTGCCGGAAGCCGTTTCACCCAATCACTGGAGGGCGAGTACTCGGCAAACTTGGTCATACTGGGATTGTGGGACAGATATACCGTGCCCGGGGCGCCGTTACGGTTTTTCAGCACCATCATCATCATCATGTCCGGCGTCACGGGATACTTGTTATCGTCCGGGGTACTCACCAACCCTACCTTGGCGGGATGGAACAGCAGGCTCACGCTGTCCGCATCCTGTTCTATACTGCCACTTTCGCGGATATTCTCCAGTCGGGGTATCTCCTTGCTGTTGGTGATCACCTCGCGGTTCAACTGCGTGAGTACAATCACCGGAATGTCCAGTTTCAGCGAGAGCAGTTTCAGTTGGCGGCTGTTTTTTGCCACTTCCTGCTCGCGCACGGCAGAGTTGCCTGTCTCGGCAAACAACTGCATATAGTCTATCCCCAAGATTTCGCATTTCCCCTCGGCGTGCAGCGATTTCGCCATCATGCATACTCGCTCCACCGTTATATCCCCGTGGTCGAATATCTTGATCGTTACGTTCTCCAGCTTGCGGCGCGCTTCCTGCGCTTCTTCCCATTGTTCGGGAGTGAGTCTGCCTCTTTTCCAATCGTTGGGATCAATGTCGGTCTGTCCCAGCAGGCATCGTTCCACTAGATTTTCCGCCTTGGATTCCAGACTGATGAGGCATACGGGAACACCTTGCTGCGCGGCTTTCAACAGGGTGTAGACCAATACTGCCGTCTTTCCCATGCCGGGGCGGGCGCCTATCACGTTTACCGTGCCCTTGTTCCAGCCCAGCAACAGGTCGTTGAGCGACGGGAAGCCTGTGTCCACACCCGTCAGCACCTTGCCGCCGTTCTTCATACGCTCCTCCAGATCTGCCATCACTTTGTCCAGCACTTCGGGCATTTCGCGCAGTTCATTCATGCCCGGCAGCCCCTTTACCAGTTCGCTTATCTGTTGCAGTGTTTCCGCCAGCGTGTCGTCTATGTCCACGGTGGCATCGCCGGCCGTTTCCGAGGTTTTCATGGCGATCTCAATCAAGCGGCGGCGCAGGTAGAATTGCGCCAGGATGAGGATATGGTACTCGATGTGTGCCGAGCTTGCCACCATTCCGCTCAACTCGGTAATGTGAAACGGACCACCGGCTGTCTCCAGCGTTCCGTTTTCATTCATTTGCTGTGCCACGGTCAGGATGTCTATTACCTTGCCTGTTTTCACCAGATCCTGGCAAGCCTTGAAGATCAGTTGGTTCTTGGGTTCGTAGAAGTATCCGCTTTCGATGCGCGGAACGTATTTCTGTGCCGTGGCGCTTTCTGCCAGCAGAATGCCCAGTACGGCGTTTTCCACGTCCAGGGCACGCGGCATGACGCCGTATGTGCCCGGAAGGACGTTTTGAATGATTTGCATTTCTTTTTTGCTCATGGTTCTTCGGTCTGCTTAGAATTTGAAACACTTGTCCCGCAAGTAGTTACAGGCTTTTTTTACATGATCCCTGTTGGTTATCGCCTTGCTGTAGCGTTCCACATTTCGCAGGGCTTCGTCGCGTTCTTTCATGCTCAACTTTTTCCATTCACGGAATGCCATTTCCTTGTCCAGTGAGGGAGTTTCGGTGGTGAAGTGGTAAAAGTCGAAGAACAATTTGAAACCCTTTTCCTCCTGGGTATCTTCGGGTGTGAAGGTGGATCGATGTTCTTCCTTGCGCACGGCGCGTCCGCAGTGTTCTTCGTACATCAGTAGTTGATAATGACCATATATGGCATCGTCTATGTGCTGCAATAGCTGTTCCTGTTCCAGCATTTTCAGTTCTTCATACACTTTCGTTCTTTTCCAGTGAGTGATATGCATCAATTCCTGCACATTGATGATTATTTCTCCGCGTTTCACCACGATGCCTTTTTGAGTATAGCCTTCGCTATAATTAGCATCTACCAGCAATCTCAGGTAAAACGAGTCATGATCGTATGCACTGATGCTGCTTAGCAATAACTTGGCACTGTTGCGCGACAGTACGATATAACCGCCGTATGTTGCATCAAAAATCTGCTTTGTAAGTTTCTTCATTTTTGTTTAAATATTTTGCGGACACTTTTCCGGACGCTTTGCGAACACTTAATGTCCTGGTTAATAACCGGTTGGTATATCCCTCGCGGACGCCTTGCGGACACCTCTGCGGATTCCCCACCTTATTATATAAGAAATAAGAAAGAAAACATAGAAAACTCTCTTGAGGGTTTTGGAAAGTTCCCGCCATTGTTTCAGAAAGTACCCGCCGTTGTTTTTCAAAACACCCGCCATTGTTTTCCCATGTTCTTGTTTCGGAGCGCAAAAGTATAAAAGTGAAAATTATATTATTTCAACTTTTTGAAATATGGGGTACGTTTGCTACTTTTGCACCCATTTTCCTATACATTTTTTAAAATTATACTTGTATGAAAAAAAATTAGAGAATGGGAGTCATTATTCTATTAGAGAGGATAATATGATTCCTGAAATTGAAAAGACGGTTTCTAGGATTGAAAAGGAAGTCGAACAAGTGTTCAGTGGTTTTATAGTGCTGACGTCCTATGACAGAAACAACTTTCTGGCCGATACGGGACTAGCGAATAACACGCTGACTAACAGCCTGAGCGGCGAACATAGTCCTAAATTTAAGGTACTGTTGCAGGTACGCGAAGCCTTGTTTGAGGGTGGCGAAGCTCAGATCTTCCCCCAGGCACCCCGGGAAGTGGCTAAGTATCTCACCCTGAATGAACTGGATGCCCGATTGGTTGCCGCCTATCTGGAGCATGACGCTGAGAGGATGAAGCAGCTTGCCGACCGCCTTTACGAGTTGGCGGATGAAGAAAATCCTTCTCTTTCTTCTTTGGTGGAGTTGATGCCGAAAACACCAAAAGTAAAGAAGAAAAAGAAGTGTGATGACAAATAAAATTATTTTTGAAAAAAGTTTTATTTTTCTAGGGTCTGCCTAGATGGGTGAAGATCAGTTCCACCTGTTTGGGAATAAAGTTATGCTGGGAAGGTATGTATCCGCTATCGGATAATGCCTTTGTCAGCTTTTCATTCCGGTTAATCCACTTGCGCAGCGTGCGCATGCTACTCACATAGCACATATCGGGATTGTACATGTGTGCCAGTTCTTTCTTGCTATAGCTTTTGACGGCTATTTCTTCTTCAATTTTTTCCATGTCTTGTTTTAACTTTTAAATATGCACGAAGTTACTGAAAATTAGTAATATATGCAATAAAATAGTCTCTTATTTTTAACTAAAAGGCATCTCTTTTTTACTATGTATACTCTTTGTATCCCAATTTATCACTTGCGCTCATTTTCTGAATCCGGCGTGGGGCGGATGGCGTATCTTTGTGGTGTTCCAAGCAGGGAGGCCTCTTGACGGGAGCACTAAAAAAGAGTAACCAATTAAAAAAAAGAAAAGAATTATGGCAACAGTGAAATTTTCGGTAGTGAGAAAGATTAATCCGATAGACAAGGATGCGAATCCCAAGTTTTATGCTTGTGCGCAAAGTGCGGGCGTGCAGTCGCTGGAGGATATGAGCAAGGTGATAGAGAAGAATTGTACGCTTACCTCTACGGACGTCATGGCGGTGCTTCATGCCATGGACGAGGTGATGCGCGAGCAGTTGGCAAACGGGCAGATTGTACGCATCGGCGATATGGGTTATGCCCGCCTCTCCCTGCGCAGTGAGGGTACGGAGACCGAGGAAGCGTTCAACGCTTCGCACATCAGGGGGGCACGCGTGGTGTTTACACCCAGTGCCAATACTCGCAAGGCGCTGAGAACGCTGGCTTATACACAGGTGCCCAAGTTGCCGGTAAAGGTGTCGAAGGCGGTGTAGGCTGTGGTGATTTAATCTGAATTTGAATGATAAATAAACAACGAACAAACAATGAGTGAAATGAAAAAATCGGCTTGGAGCATGGTGCTCAAAATTATTATTGCGGTAGCGACTTCTATCGCCAGTGTCATCGGAATCAGTTCATGTGTGGGGTGATGGAAAGGGAGATAGATTTGATAGTAGTCCACTGTTCCGCCACACGGGCGGACAGGGACATCACGGCGAAGGATATTGACAGTTTTCACCGGGTGAGAGGCTATAGCAGTTGGGGGTATCACTACTATGTGCGTAAGGACGGCAGGATAGAAAGGATGCGTGACGAGAGCGAACCGGGGGCACATGCCTATGGCTACAACCATAACAGCATAGGGGTGTGCTATGAGGGCGGACTGGATGTGAACGGCCGTGCGGCCGACACGCGTACTCCGTTGCAACGACGCGCGCTATATGCCTTGCTGCGTGCCTTGAAGGCGGATTATCCGGATGCGGCGATCAAGGGACATCGTGACTTGAGCCCGGATGTGAATGGCAATGGACGGGTGGATAAATGGGAGCGTATCAAGGAATGTCCCTGTTTTGATGCGATGGAGGAGTACGAGGATTTATAAGTAATAAATGGTTTCAGTAAAAAGAAGGAAGAATATGGCTATATATTATAGTTTGTCTAAGAAGCCGATAGCGGGCAAGGAGCTTTATTTTGCCACTACCCGCAGTGCGGGGGTGGTGAGTATGGAGGATTTGTGTTGCGGGATAGCGCGGCGATGCAGTGTGAAGATGCCTGTGCTGCGTGCGGCGGTGATGGCTCTGTCGCTGGCAATGAAAGAAGAACTGGAGCAGGGGCACATCGTGGATATGGGGGAGATAGGGCGTTTCCAGGTGTCGTGCGGCAGCAACGGAGTGGAAGAACCGGAGCGTTTTTGCAGCGGCAGGGATATGAAGGATGCGAAAATCATCTTTCGCCCGGGAAGGGGATTGAAGGGGATGTTGAAAACGGTGCAGTATAAACGGGTGGCTGTGTTGTAAGAGAGGGAAAGAAGGCGATGGCTTGGAAAAGCTGTCGCCTTTTTTATTGAGGGAATAGGGAGTATTGAAAGAAAAAAGATTATCTTTGCAATAGATGAAATCTAAATTCGATGAGGATATTGTTTTATTGTGATACTGTGTTTAGTTTTGGTGGCGTGCAGCGCGTTTTGGCGGAAGTTGCTAAAGCATTGTGTGCAGACCACCGGGTGGTGATCTTGACAACAGACCGCCATACGGATTTGATGATGTATGGCTACAATGAATCCTCTGTGCAATTTGACTATATATCTTATTCCGGATGCCCTCTGATGGAGCATTTGCTGTGCAAAGCATATAGTTTTCTTTATAAAAAAGTTCTGCCTCATACTAAATATACTTCGGAATTATATTCAAAGAGTTTTTTTCCTCCTTCCTATAAATCAAAGCTGATACAGAAGATAAACAAGGGCAATTATGATGCCGTCATAGGAGTACACGCCTATTTATCTTTGCATTTGGCTTCTATCAGTGATAAGATTCATGCTAAAAAAATAGGATGGATGCATAACTCTTATGAGGCTTTCTTTGAAAAAGAAAATCCATATCTTCCCCGGTTGAAAGCCTTCTTTAAATATCAGATGCCAAAACTGGATAAAATCATCGTATTGAGCTATTTGGACCGGCAAAGGTATAGCCGTGAAATGGAATTGGAAACAGAGGTTATTTATAACCCTTTGACCCTGGAACCCGCCGGAAGAACAGATTTGAAGAACCGAAAATTCTTGTCGGTAGGACGTTTTTCAAAAGATCATAAAGGTTTTGATTTATTGATAAAGGCTTTTGCTTTATTCGCAAGGGAGGATTCCGATTGGACGCTGGACATTGTAGGAGAAGGGCCGGAAGAATTATATTACCGCTCATTGATAGCAGAAAACCGATTGGAAGACAGGATAAAGATACACCCTTTTACCAAAGAAATTCATACCTATTATCGGGAGGCAACCGTCTATGTGTTGGCCTCCAGATGGGAAGGAATGCCATTGGTCCTGATGGAAGCGATGGCGTATGGACTGCCTGTAGTGGCATCGGATATTCCGATAGCAAAGGAATTGATGGAAGGAAAGAATGTTGCCCTCTTTTTTGAAAAAGAAAATGTGCCTCAGTTGGCTGATCGCTTGGCTGAGATCGCGGGGCAATGCAATTTGCAGCAAATGAGTAAGAATGCGGCAACTTATACCCAAACATTTAAAATAAATGCAATTATACAGAAATGGAACAATATAATAAAACGGTAGACCGGGAGAAGTGGGACATTGTTATTGAGCCCCGTACCAGCCTTCTTCGTTTGGATTTGGACGAGGTTTGGAAATACCGGGACTTATTAGTAATGTATATTAAACGCGATATTGTTACTTTTTATAAACAAACGGTACTGGGACCTTTGTGGTTTGTCATTCAACCTTTGCTGACCACCTTGATGTTTATGTTTGTTTTTGGAGGCATAGCTGGAATCTCGACAGACGGACTGCCACAACCTCTGTTTTATATGGCAGGATTGCTCTGCTGGAATTACTTTTCGGAGTGCCTGAGTCGTTGTTCGGATACATTCAATGCCAATCAGAATGTATTTGGAAAAGTTTACTTCCCTCGCTTGGTAGTACCCTTGTCAATCGTAGTATCCTGTTTGATAAAGATGGGGATTCAATTCGGGCTGTTCTTGGTAATCTATTTATATTATGCTGTTGGCGGATACCCTTTTCAGGTGAATGCATATGCTTTCCTGCTTCCTTTGCTGGTTTTTATGTTGGCAGGCTTGGGGCTGGGCTTCGGGCTGTTGATATCTTCTTTGACCACAAAGTATCGCGACCTTCGGTTTCTGATTACTTTTGGGGTGCAGTTGTGGATGTATGCCACTCCGGTTATTTATCCGCTTTCGGTGATGAAGGAAAGCCACGAGAAATATATGTGGCTGATTGTTGCCAATCCTTTGACTTCGATCATAGAGACGTTTAAGTTTGGATTCTTGGGTGAAGGGACATTCAGTTGGTTCAATTTAGGATATAGTTTGGCGTTTACTGTGCTCGTGATGTTTTGGGGAATGGTGACCTTCAACAAGGTGCAGCGTAGTTTTATGGATGTGATTTAAAAGAAGGAATGAGTAATATTGCTATAGAGTTTGAGAATATAAGTAAACAGTATGCTTTAGGAAATATCGGTACTGGGACTTTGAGCCGGGATCTGAACCGCTGGTGGGCACGGATGCGCGGCAAGGAAGATCCGTATTTGCGGATAGGCGAGGTGAATGACCGTTCAAAGAAGGCAGGCAGTGATTTTGTGTGGGCATTGAAAGATATAAATTTCAAGGTGGAAGAAGGTGAGGTGCTTGGAATTATAGGTAAGAATGGGGCAGGCAAGTCTACTCTGTTGAAAATATTGTCTCGTGTCACTTCTCCCACTACCGGAAGCATCAGGGTAAAAGGACGCATAGCCTCTTTGTTGGAGGTGGGAACCGGTTTCCATCCGGAAATGACCGGGCGTGAGAATATTTACATGAACGGCTCTATCATGGGGATGACCAAGGCGGAGATAACAAGAAAACTAGATGAAATAGTGGACTTTGCAGGAGTGGAGAAATATATTGATACGCCTGTAAAACGGTATTCTTCCGGCATGACTGTGCGATTGGGATTTGCGATTGCCGCGCATCTGGAACCGGAAATTCTGGTGGTGGATGAGGTGCTGGCTGTAGGTGATGCGGAGTTTCAGCGGAAGGCGATAGGAAAGATGCAGGATGTGGCGAAAGGAGAGGGGAGGACGGTGCTGTTTGTCAGTCATAATATGGCGGCGGTAAAGAGCTTGTGCAGTCGGGGACTGGTTCTTTTCAATGGAGGCATATCTTTTTCTGGTGACATAAAATCGGCTGTAGATCTGTACTTGGATAAAGGAAATAAGGCAACGGATACGCGGATTGTTGATAATATAAATTGGTTGAAAAACGGATTAAGGATAGAATCTATACGAATCAATAATACGGATAATTCTTATTCGGTTATGAGTAGCAGGCAGAAAGTTTTGGAAGTCCGGATTGAAGGGTATAGTGAAGAGGATTTGAATATGGATGTGATGCTTGTTTTCAAGAGTAAAGAAGGTTATCCGATGATGTCTTTTGCATTGGGGCATAGCGAAGGAAAAATAGAGAAGTTGAAAAAAGGAAGCTTTAGCATCTCGAAATCAATAAAATGGCCCGAGAATATGAACAAAGGATTATTAAAAATAGATTTGTTTTTACATCATCCCATGGTGGAATATTATTTGAAAGCCGTTGATTGCTGCATATTGGAATGCGAAGGTTTTCAAGAAGGCTTTGGCAATGTGATGGATATGTATTCAAATGGACTGATAGGCTTAAATGAATGATAGGATATGTCTGCAAAAAAATATACGATACTGTTGACAGCATGTATAAATCCGGGAGATATGATTTATACATCTGTTACTGATGCAGATATACGCCGGTCTCAATATATGGAAGCATTGAGCTTTTATTTGAATGAAATTGATTATCCGGTTGTCTTCGTTGAAAATACAGGGACCGATATAAGCGGCCATTTTGAGAGGTTTATAAAAGAAGGACGTTTGGAATATCTGGCATTTGATGGAAATGGATTTGATAAAAAGAGAGGGAAAGGTTATGGTGAAGCCGGTATTTTGGAATATGCTGTTTGTCACTCTTCTTTTTTGCAAGAGGCAGATTTCATTATTAAGGTAACAGGCCGCTTAAAAGTTCTTAATATAATTAGTTTGATCCGTCTGCATAGTATGTTTTTATCACGTTGTGATATTCAGTGCATTTTAGATTTAAATGCTTCTTTTGCAGATAGTCGTTTGTTCATTGCTACATTGGATTTCTTGCAGAATCATTTTTTTGTGAATAAAGAATCTATCAATGATAGTGAAGGGGTTTACTTGGAGCATGTATTATTTGATTGTGTTTATCGGCAGGCTGGTTGTGTATTTTATCCTTTCTTTTTGCGCCCAAGGATTAGTGGAATTTCCGGAACAAGTGGGCAGCAGTATTGGGATGGTAATTATTTCAGGGTTAAACTTCGCCATTTGCATAGTATGTTGGATTGTAGTAGCCAATATAATCATGTTCATAAAAGTAATAGTTCTCGTGCAGAGAGGATGGTGTTGAAGGCGATGAGTGGGTTGGTAGGAATGGGGGAGTGTTTGCTTGATGTGTTAAAAAGGAAGAAATGAAGAAATTTTCAGTTATAACAATCAATTACAATAACAGGGAAGGACTTAGACAGACGATTGAAAGCGTGATTGGTCAGTCCTTTAGTGATTATGAATATATCATTATTGATGGTGGTTCAACGGATGGCAGTGTGGAAGTAATCAAGGAATATGCTGATAAGATTGATTACTGGGTGTCGGAACCGGATAATGGTATCTATAATGCTATGAATAAAGGCATCTTGCAGGCTCATGGAGAGTATTTAAATTTTATGAATTCAGGAGATTGTTTTCATGATACTTCTGTTTTGGAGAAGGTAAATATTGTGGCCAAGGCTGATCTCGTTTTGGGAAGAGATTATCGGAATGGATGTGATGATAGAGGGCATGGGTTTGGCAAACAAAATATATCTTTGGTTGATTTATGGAAAGAGCCTATCAATCATCAGTCTGCTTTTATCCGTAGATGTTTATTTGAAAAGTATATGTATGATGAATCTTATGAAATTTTTGCTGATCAGAAATTTTTTGCAGATGTATTGATTAGGGATAATTGTTCTTTTCAGAATATAGAAATGATAGTGGTGGACTATGATGAGAATGGTTTAAGTGCAAATAGTCTTTTATTAGATACTGAAAGAACTAGAATTTTTCGTGAATTGCTGCCGGAGCGTGTGTTGGTTGATTATGAGCTATTTATGAATCGATATGGTCTTGATGCTCCGATTCTGAATTATATATCCGATTTAAATAAAACCTATAGGTTTCAACATTTTGTATGTGCGTTGATTTCTTTTTATATGAAAATTAAAAATAGATTGTTCATCTTAAAATAATAATATGAAACTTGTTTCTGTTTTAGTTCCAATATATAATGTGGAGCGATTTATAGAGCGTTGCGCTGTTTCTCTCTTTGAACAGACTTTTCTTGATATTGAATTTGTCTTTTTAAATGATTGTACGCCTGACAGGAGTATGGAAATATTATGTGATATTTTATCCCGTTATCCCCAGTGTAAGGAGAAAACAAGAATTATATCCAATGATAGGAATATGGGAATTGCATTTACGAGAAACAGGTTGCTGGATAATGCCCAAGGTGAATATATTTATTTTGTTGATAGTGATGATTGTGTGTCTCCGGATGCTGTAGAGAAAATGTATAGAAAAGCTGTGGAGGAAGATGCTGATATTGTATCATGCAATTATTATGAAAATAGTGGAGATAATCAAAAATATATTTCTCAAAAGATAGTAATAGATAAAAAAGAATTGTTGACCAATGCGATTGAGGGAATAAGTGGTATTCATGCTTTATGGAAGATTTTTGTGAAACGAGAATTATTTTATCAAAATGGCATAGAGTTTGATTTAGATATAGATATTTGTGAAGATTATGTCATGACTATTAAATTGTTCTTTTTCTCAACCAAAATAGCTTATGTAAAAGATCCACTTTATTACTACACAGTGCAGATAAACAATAGTAGCTTAACTAAAAATGTAACAAAAGCTCAGGTTGAAATAATACGTGCCGTCAATGCTGTCCAAAGCTTTCTTGTAAGGATGGGACAAGATAGAGAATATGAGAATGCGCTATTGATTCGTAAATTGTTGTGTAAGCAAATGTATTTAATAAATAAAGATCTCTTCAATTTACATCGCTATTATACTATATTTCCTGAGGCTAATAAGACATGGAGAAAATTAGTTTATAGGAGGCGGGAGATGATTTTGTTTTGGTTGGCTGAGTATAAACTTTCTTGGTTTATATATTTTGTCTTAAGAATCTAATTTTGCTTTCTGTGAAACAGATCTATGGTGATTCCTTTATTTTTAAATAGCGGATATATGCTTTGGTGAAAATGTTAACACCAATAATCTTTGCTACAGATAGCCATAGCTTATTACTCTTTTGTGATAGGAAAATATCTTTCCATTTGGGAAAAACATCATTTAATTGTTTCAATTCAATAGCTAAATTTGCTGTAGCATTGCTTTGTTTGGCTTGTATGAGTCTTCGATACATTCGTTCAAATGCAAGTGCTCTTTGAAATCTTAGTGAAGAGTATTTTATGAGTTCTGTGTATATGTAAAAGTGAGCATAAAATAAATCTAGATGTTTATCGAATGAATAATTAAATGTAAGTGAGAATTCTCTTATGCGATAATAGTATAGACCTTTATCAGATATATAGATTGTTGTTGCTCTTTTATAAAGATCAACAACTAATCGAGTATCTTCAGAAACGTGACCTTCTAAAAACATAATATCATTGAAAATTTCTTTCTTAAAAATTTTATTCCATATGGAATAGTGAATAGGACTTCCTGACCACCAATTAGAAAATATATCTTCACTCCCTATTATATATTGGTTATGTGTGACTATATTTTCTAAATGTTTAGAATTATAATATTTGCAAAATGGATATTGTAAAATATCTATTTCATTATTGTTTGTGACAATATCCATATTCTCACAGTAGGTATCTAAATCAATGAAGTCATCAGGGTCAATAAATGTTAAATATTTACCTTTGCTCATTTGCAATCCTATATTTCGAGCAGAACTTACTCCTCCATTAGGTTTGTGTATGGTTTTGATTCTATCGTCTTTTTGTGCATAATTATCACAAATCTCTCCTGAACAATCTGTTGAGCCATCATCAATCAAAATGATTTCATAATCTTGATACTTTTGGGCAAGAATGCTTTCTATACATTGGTTAATGTATTGCTCTACATTATATACAGGAATGATTATACTTAATTGAGGGTTCAGCATATAATAAAACTTTAGGTTCAAATTTACTGCCTTTTTTTATAAAACCCAATAAATTAATTGCTTATTTTTGTGCTATCTATGAATGAAAAATTAGTTAGCATAATCGTGCCTGTATTTCAGGCTGAGAAATATTTGTGTGATGCAGTTGAATCTGTATTGGCACAAACATATTTCAATTGGGAATTGATTCTGGTGGATGACGGATCGACTGATCGTTCAGGAGAAATCTGTGATAATTATGCCCGGAATGAGCATAGAATAAAAGTGATACATCAGGTAAATAGTGGTCAGGCTGCGGCAAGGAATACAGGGCTTGATTCTGCTATGGGAGATTATGTAGGATTTCTTGATAATGATGACTTGTTTTATCCGGATATGATCAAAACTTTAGTTGGCAATATAGAGCAAGAAAATGTTGATATTGCAGCTTGTTCCTATATTGCAAGAAACGAGAATGGCAATGTAACCCATGATAATCATAGCCATACTATTTATAGATGGAATAATTTTGAGGCTATGCGGGAGTTTTTGTCAAGAGAATGTATGGATATATATGTGTGGACAAAACTTTATCGAAAAAAATTCTTGGATACGCATTGTGTTAAATTTGAAACCGGAAGATGTGATGAGGACTTTTTGTTTAATAGTAAAGCTTTTTTGCATGCCCATTCTATTGTTATGCAAGATGTTCCTTTGTATTCATATACTGTTCGTAAAGATTCAACCAGTAGGACTTTCCGAGATCTGCAACTTCAGAAGTATATTGAAGGTACTTTGTATAGGGTGAATGGAATAGAGAAAATGGTAGCTGAATGTTATCCTTCTTTGCTTTATTTAGCAAGGCGTCAAAAGATATTGTACTTATTCATTATGCTCTCAACTATAGTTCAACGTAATAGAAAGAAGTATCTGATGTATTATAAAGAGATTATTGACTATCTTAAGGCAAATAAGAGGCAAGTTTTAGAAGAGCGTAAATATTGGGGAATGTCTTTAGGAGGAGTTTTGTTAGTTATAGGAATGCCATCCTGTTTTTATTTCTATTATAGGCGTTGGAAAGGATGATAAGTTATCTATTTTCCCATGTTTTAGAATTGGGATTATATCTTTTTATAATGCGTGCCGGATTACCCACTGCAACGCAATAATCGGGAATATCTTTTGTAACAACACTACCAGCACCTATAACAGAATGTTTACCTATGCTGACTCCCGCTATTACAGTGGTATTTGCTCCTATCCATATATCGTCTCCGATGGTTACTAATGATGTGGATATGCCCTGTCTATCAATAGTAATGTCCGGATCTTGGAAGTTGTGATTTAAACCGGAGACAACAACGTTTTGAGCCAAATTGACATGATTACCGATCGAAACAGGACCGATAATGGTATTATGTAATCCTATGCGTGTATATTCTCCTACGTGTATTGCTCCCACGGCATTATTAATGCATGAATAATCTTCTACCACTGAGTTCCTGCCCAAAGAGAATGAATGAAAAGGAGTAAGGTCTTTGCGCACACTGCGATAGATCACCGCCCCTTTGCCTTTCTTGATATAGAGAGGCTGGAAAAGACGTATCCACCAGTTGGGGCGGGTCTTTACCGGATGCATAATGAAGCGGTAAAGCCATTTCTTTATGCTGGGATGTTGCTGTATGTATGCTTTTAAATCCATAGAATCTATCCGTGTTGCGTATGGGTAAACTTATGAGCCATTCCTTTTAAATGAAACAGATTGAATATCATGCTGACAATAAAGACCGGGATTTGTTTCACCAGCCTACCCATATATTTGTGCCTCATGGGGGAGGGAATTGCCAGATAAAGGGATACGGTGAGCAAGATAAGCAAAAACCACCATTTAATGGATGAAAGTGGGGAAAGAATGCTGATTGTGACTGAAATAATTCCTATAAAACCGACCAGAATACTGCGAGGCAAGATCAGGGCTTGGGTTGTCTTTAACAGATAGTCCCCGTTGCCATGCACTAAAGCCATAGGAATGTGGCGTATCATCTGGCATCCCAAAAATAGTTGCGCAGCTATCCAGCGGCGACGCTGGCGGTGCATAGTTTCGGGCTTTTGTACCTTTTCGTCTAAAGTTTCCAAGGAGTCCCTATAGGCAATATGGATGCCTTGGCGGAGTAACAGTTCTTCTAGCTCCTTGTCTTCTCCGGCACTTTGGGTATACACAATGTTCTGCAGGAACCATTGGGCATCAAACGCCATGCCCGAACCGATAAGGGCAGAGGAGAATCCTAACTGTACATGGCCTTTTCTGAATATGGAATTATTCATTTCTTCGATTACTGCATCCAAAATGGCGGTGTCGGTATTCAGGTTTTTGGCTTTCCGGTGGGTTTGGATGGCTTTTATATCCGGTGTCAGGGTTTTGTTCAGTTCATGCAAATAATAGGAAGGGATGAGGTTGTCGGCATCCAATATAACTACATAGTCATAGGATTCCTGTCTGATATGTTCTGCAGCTATGCGTAGCGCTTGTGCTTTGGAGCTTTCCTCTACTTGAATTTCAAGAAGCGTGATGGGGTATTGGCGCAAGTACTCATTGGTTGCCGCCTGCATATGATCAGAGATAACAATGATATGGTATTTCTCTGCAGGATAGTCTTGTTCCAAAGCCGACAATACGCATTCTTTGATAACCGCATCTTCTTTGTAGGCAGGAATAAGGAGGGCAAAACGCTTCCGGAAGTTGATTTCCGGGTATGCTTTGGGCTTGAAGAAACAGGAGGCAATGGAAAACAGAGCTATATATCCCACGCATACAGCGAAATAGATATATAGTATAATTTCAATGATATGGATAAGGCCCGACAGCATATACCTTTATTTTTTCTTTCCGAACAAAACGCTGATGATCATTCCCATTGCCATGAATGGTATGGCTTTCATCGCTTTATTGAATTTATTGTCTACCAGATAGTTGGGAGTAGCTATTGCCATGGCAAACAGTAGCATGAATAATAAGCTCCACCACTTGATGCAGAGTGCCCAGCCGATATAGATGGATAGGAATCCAAACAGGATGATAAGACCCAGTAGGACCGTGCGTGGGAATATGAGCCACTGCAAAATGCGGTCGGCATAGTCAAAATTGCCACTGAAAATGGCTTTGGGCAGATTGCCGATATTGGTGAAAAGGGAATAATATTGTGCCTTAATCCAACTGCGGCGTTGGGCATAGAATTTCTTTTTACCTCCGTTTCTCAGGGCGTAGATATAGGTCTTGTGCAGATATTCCACATAGACGCGTTCTTTGAGGAGCAGGGATTCGAGGGTCTTTTCATCATCGTCATCACTTAATGATTGCATTTTCTCTTTAAACCAGTTGAAGTCTAAGGCAGTGCCGGAACCATTGAGTGAGGAGGAGAGTCCGAATGTGGCATGACCGGCACGCAGGATGGAATTGTTTATTTCATCGGCTACGGCATTCAGCACTGTGACGTTGTTGGATCTTTCACGGTGGATGCGATGGACCTGAATGGCATTGGAGCCACTGGCATATGTATTGTTCAGCTCGTTCAGGAAGTTCTTTTCCACTTCATTGTCTGCATTGGCAAGCAGTACCACATCATATTGGCCCTCTTTTAACTGGGACATGGCAACTTTGAAGGATTTCATTTTCGAACTTTTCTTGAAGTTGGCTATCAGTAGCAGGATGGGGTATTGTGATAGTTCCATAGTGGTTTCTTCCTTCAAATGATCGGCAATGACAATGATATCGAAACAGTCGATGGGGTAGTCCTGCTGTAAAAAGGATCTTACGGCATACATCACATATTCGTCGTCCCGATATGCGGGTATGAGTATTGCAAAACGATGCTTTATCCTGGACTCGGAATATTGATCCGTACGGTTGATCGTTGCTGCTATGGCATAGACCAACAAATAGATGACGGTGAATGCGCATAACACAAATAGTACTGATTCTAAATATTCTAGAATGATCATGGTTATTTAGTTATTTTGGTTTCTTAGTTTAAAAAATGCTTTTGTTCCCTCCCAATGTGCTTTTGCCACTTCTTTCTGCCCTTTATGCCAGGCAACCAGCATGTTTTTGGGGCAGACCAAGGTTACTTGGTATAATATGGAGAGATATAATTGCCAGTCGAAGATGTTACGATAGGCATATAATAAACGGTTCCGGCTTAAATAATAAGTCTTTAACGGACTGGCTTTGCCGGTGGTATTGCTGTCTTTGTGCCATACTTCGAAAGCGGGATCGTACCATAATTCGTATCCTTCCATTCCCATATAGGTGCACCAGTCCAGTTCTTCATAATATAGGAAATAATCTTCGGGCATGAGCCCTATTTTGTCAATCACTTTTTTCTTGACCAGCATGGCTGCTCCATGCAGATACGGGGTTCTTTGAGCCGGATATTCTGCTTCGCTTATCTTACCCTTGCCGATTGCCTTGTTTCTTAGGGTGATGGCTGAAAGTTTGGTATAACCGGCATATTGAATAGCGTGTGGAACTGTGTAATCCCGAATAAGAGGGGATACTCCTGCTATTTTGCTGGAGGATTCCAATCTTTCAATCAATAGCCGGATGGTATCCCGGATAACGATAATATCATTGTTTAAGAAAAATAGATATTTCCCGTTAGCTATCCGGATACCTAGATTATTACCTCCGGCGAATCCTAAGTTTTGTTCGCTGCGGATGGCTTGAATAAGAGGATATTTTTCTTTTAGTAAGTCGGCTTCATCTTGAACGGAGCCATTATCAATGACAATTATTTCATAGCTGACGGACATGATAGTATTCTTCCATGAATCTATAAATTCACAGGTGTCATGAAAACCATTGTAATTGACTATAATTACAGATATATCAATCTGCTCTTTGCTCATGTTCTGCTATATATTGTTTATCTAAATAAGGACCCAAAAATATAAATGTATAACAGGAAAAAATAAGTATTCCATTAGGAAACTGGAAATAGACCATGTTGGCATAAGAGGCTACCAACATGCCTGCACATCCACATAGCATTCCGGTCAAAGGACCTCTGATTTCAGGACTTCTTATTCTGAATAATAAGATATAGCTGCCTGTGATAAGCATGCTGGCTTGTAAAATTAGAAATATAACCAAACCAACAGTTCCCATTTGTATCCATAAGTCTACCCAGCTGGAATCCGGAGGGCAAGTTGCTACAAAGTAATATTTGTTTTGAGGGGGTAATACTCCTCTATTTACGCCTAGCCCTATTCCAAAAGGGACTTCGGACATATATGCCTTGAGTGCTTTTTGATTATCAAAACGTACTTGGAGGGAGGCATCATCAGTATCGAAAACAGTACGCATGCGGCGTATTAGTCTGTTACTTTCACCAATGGTCGTATATTTTAACATACCCATTCCTCCAAATAGTATTAGAGCGGCTATCGTTCCTATCTTCCAATTTTTAGAAAGAAAGAGGAATGCACCTAAACCTGCAGCAGGCACAGCTATGGCAGCGCGCGTCCCGGAAATAAGTAAACCATAGAATCCGGCCATACCTACTATGAGATAGAAGATTTTTATGTAAATGTTTTTTGTATAAAAGAAAGTAAGAGTATATACCACGCATGATAGCCCCATACTACATCCAAAGCAAGCTGCATCCGTGAAAAAAGAAAAATAACGGATACCGGAATGAATAAAGTGAGTGCGATAACCGTAAGACCATAGCCATGCTAGTTCCGCACTGTCAAAACCACGATTTTTTTGCCAATATCCTTTGGCTGCTGCTAATAATGTAAATATTCCCCATAGCAGAAGGAAATAATGAATAAATGTGTAGTTTTTACAGTTGATAGAGATGATAAAACAAGTTAGCAAAGGATATATAGCAAAGGGTCTGACAATTGCTAACCATGCTTTGGCTTGTATCTCACCAGTAACACCATTGCCTATATTTATACAGCAGTATAACAACCAAATTAATGCAAAAAGAGTATATCCGTTTAATATATTTCTAAAATCGTCTTGCTTATGTATCTGTTTGGCTATCATTAAGGCTATCGTAATACCATATAATAAATCGAATATATTGGTAATTGCTATAGGTATTGGGTAGTACCTATTTATTCCCATAATAAGATAATTCACAGCAAAAGTGATACATAAAATGATAGCGGGTCTATTAATACATAGGCATACGAAAATGAAAATAAAAGGTAGTATTCCAATCATGACACTAAATGTGTATTGAAAAGTAGTAACTCCCCAAATACACAATAAAAAGGCAATGAGTACTATAACGGCGTTACTCCCCTTTTCTTGAATTGTATCAATGCTCGTATTAATCATTTATTTTTTTGTATACTCAATAGCTGTCAATCCCAATTGGAATAATCTGTATTCTAGGTTTTTAAACCTTGTATATGGCGGCAATTGACCGGTGAAGTCTTCTACTGCATTCCTATCCGCCTGAGTTAAGTAAAATAAGAAAGGAACTTCTTTCTCTTTGATTTTCATCAGACGATTGTACATCAATTGGTCTGTATCCTTCCATGTACGATTAGCACGCACTACCAATATATTGATGGAGGCTTCATTTAATAAAGAGGGTGGAAGTGGATTGTTTTTTAGGATTGGATATTCCACCAATGCTATTTCATCAGCTTCCAAATCGGGGCACAAATCTTTCAAGCTATTGGCTTGTACATATTGTCCGTCCTCACTGAGGAAGTCTTCATCATGAGTGATTCGGCGTACATTCAGGCCGATACTTGTCCAATACTGATCCAAAGTATTTGCAATATGCGTTTTCCCATCTTGTTCTTCTGTACTGAGCAGGTTTACAATGCGTTGCCTATTGGTGTTTAAATAAGGTAATAAAGTTGTACTCAGTTGCTTGATAGCCATTTCGTCTATAGCTTTATTGTAGCGGCGATAACGCAAGGTGTTGTTCTTAGGATAAGCACCTATCACATTACCTCCGGTAATTCGCTGGGTACGTATCTTGTCTCTCAGTGTTCGGTCTAAAATTTCAATGATTAAGAAATAACCTACCACAAATAGTAAAATCCCTAACATTACCGAAAGTATGATCATGCGACGGTTAGTAGGAGATGAGTTCAAAGGAAATAATGGCGGATTCATAATTTTTAAAGAAGCTGATGTCATTTCCAGATTCTTTTGTCTAAGAATGGCAGCATTCAAGGCTCCCATAGTGGACATATAGTTGCTCTCTACAAAACCAATATGGCGCTCTTTTCTGTTGAGGGTGGCACCAATAGGCGCAAAATATAGAAAGTCTTGATTTAACTTTTCTCTCATGATATCACGTGCCTCCATTTGTGCTTTCACTTTTTCTGCAAGGACCACCTGCTCTAACCATTGCTCAATTAATGTCTCATAAGATATATTATTAGTAGAAGCTGCTTCTGCACTGAGCTGCATGGCGATATCATTAATGCTTTTTTCTGCTTCATTCAATATTTTTTTTTGAGTCTCCAATGTTTTTTGTTCTTTTTCATCAGGAGTAATTTCCATGGTGGAGATCTTTGTATTCAGCTGCGATATTTGATGAAGTTTATCCATAAATTGATTGTTGGTACGTAACATTTTGGCTACATCTCCTAATTTATACTCATAAAAATCAATTAAAGACTTACTGGTGGAGTAATTGATTAAAAGGTCATTGTCCATCATTTGATAAGTAGCATCCATACCTGCTACTTGTTTAGTCTGTTCAGCATAATTGATAATACGATGTTCTACATTGTAGTCTATTAGTGAATCTTCTGCAGCAGTCAGCATTTTTCCTAGCCGGGCAAGTTCTTCTCGAAAGAATTTAATGACATTGTCAGTCTCCCCATAACGAAGTTCGTGATATTGTTTTACAAATTCTTCATTAAGGATCTCTAAGGTGTTGTAGGCTACACCAGGATCATTAGAGCTATATCCTATTTCAATCAAATCACTTTTCCCTAATCGTCCTACTTTTATATTTTGGGAAAGTAGGGGGACGCTAAAATAAGGATGGGTATAATTCAATAGCTTGTATATGAAGTTATTTGCAGATGGACGTTCATAAGCTACTAAATTATTGTAGGTCTTATCTTCATTTTGCTTATCTATTAAATTCTGGAGTTCCCTGGGTATCATTCCTGCTAATTGTTGATAATGTTCAGCAGTAATATAGCTGGTGTTTTTAGCATCATCTCCGTAAATAAGGCATCTGGTAAGCAATCTGAGAGATACAATTTTTAGTGTGCGCTCTGTGGTAATGATATTTATTAAATTACTCATATGCACTTCTGCATTACGTGTATCTGTAGCATCTACATTGTAGCCGGAGATAATGCCAGTATAAATGGTAGTCTTTACATCATAAGACTTTTCCAAATCCCTAGTGAGAAACCAAGTAATAATTCCTGCTATACATGGTAGTAATACCATCCACCAACGGATACGGTAAAAGAATTTGGCTATATATCTGAATAGTTCCATATTATTTTAACTCTGTTTCTTCTTGGTTAAGTTCATTTTGAATCGTTATTATAGGAGTATGAGAAATAATTTCTAACATTAATAATTGATCATTGATAGTGGAGCGCAATGAGGCAAAAGCCTGATTGGCATCAAATTCTCTCTCTTTTGTTAAAGCTATGGCATCAATTGTAGTGCGCCTGTTTCTATACTCTTGTTCTGCTACAGCTGAAGCTCCTTTATATAAAGCGATATTCTCTGCTGATCTTTGTAAGGTCTCAATATTAGATAGGATTTGAACATACAAATGTGCAATCTGTATCTTCAAGTTCTCATATGCTTCTTGTTTCTTTAATTCAGCAATATCCACTTGAATGCGTTGGCGTCTGACCTTTCCTCTTATATCAAATAAGCTCTCAAAAGGAATACTCACACTTCCTCCTACATTCCATGAAGTTTGTTCCGTTCCAACATATCGGTAAATAAGGGGAGTATTGACATCTGTAGAACTTCCTACATTATCTGCAATACCATAAGACACATTACCATGGGCGCTAAAGAATTCCAGCCAATTTTTTTTCTCTTTGGCTAATAATTTCTTCTGCAACTGCTTCTCTTTCTCTAATATCTGTATACTGGGAGTACTACGTGCATTCTCATAAAGGACACTTAAAGGAGGTAACTTGATCTTTGCATAGTCCACATCCATATTCGTTATAATATCATCTTGCGTCACAGCATTTTGTTGTATTTGCTGTTGCTGTCCTTGTTCTTCTTGTGCTTTCAGGCAACCGAGAGAACATAGCATAAAGATGACTATGAAATATAATTTTCCCATATAAACCCCTTTTTATTCCTTAAATATTATCTATTTAAACGTCCCCTTTTTGGATGAAAGCTGTCAATGTTTTAAACAGGATTTTTATATCCAAACCAAATGAGAACTCGCGTCCATATTTTAAATCTAATTCTTTGCGTTCTCTGGCAGATAATTTGCCTGAGTCACCTCTTTTTTCCACCTGCCACAAGCCAGTCAGTCCGGAAGGAGCCATGAAGCGTTCGATGCTGTCGTCATTAGTCAAGCGCTCGGCTTCATAGAGTGGGAGAGGACGGTTGCCAACTACGGACATGTCCCCTTTTAATATATTAATCAGTTGAGGTAACTCATCCAAGCTATACTTCCGCAAAATGCGTCCCACTTTCGTAACACGCGGGTCCTTTTCGATTTTCACGAAAGGACTTTCCTTCAACATATATTGTTGGAAGGCAAATTCTTTCTCCGGAATAATGAAATCATCGGAAACCAACATGCCGCCATCATCTACAACACCATCATCACTAATCATCAAATTTCCTAAATCTTCTATAGAGAAGTCTTTAGGATCAACTGTTGTATTATCCGGCTGATATTGATTTTGGTCTGATAGATCTTTCAGCTTCTTGTCGGCATCAACATACATGGATCTAAACTTTAGAAAATTAAAGATAGTGTAGTTGCTTCCTACCCGTTTTGATTTATAAATGATGGGTCCCTTACTTTCCAAGCGTATAGCTATGGTTATCAACAGAAAAACAGGTGACAATATGATTAATGCTATACCGGAAAATACGATATCAAAGAAGCGTTTCCATTTAGGGAGGATAAAGCGTTGTACTTCTTTTTTCTTCCTTTCGCGGGTATATAGCAGTTCTTGCCTTTTGTTGATGAGTTCTATTTTTTTCTTGAGCTGTTCAGTAGTGATAGACCAATTAATTGTATCGTTTATGCCACTGTTCAGGTAGACTTCACTCTCTTCCTTTGTCAAGCCATCCGTAATGAGCACCACATAGCCTTGATAGAACTTCTTTCGGAAGATACCTATATTATTAATATCTTCATTTATATTTCCCTGTTCGTGAAGGACTATGATGTGTTCGCGTGCTTTCAGGTTGATACAAATAATAATGGCATCTCTATAATTTTGGGCATAAATCATCTGAACACCTTCAATCTTTCCGAACCGGGACAAGAAGCTTTTGTTTTTTCCTATGTAGAGCAGGTGGGTCATAGTTGATTTAGCCGATTATTTTCTTTACTCTGATTTTTAATTCCATCGGGTTAAAAGGCTTGACAATATAGTCTTCCGCTCCTTCTTGCAACAGGCGAATGCGTTCACTGGTACTGTCTTCACTGCTTAGCATAATAACAGGAATGTGTTTAAATAATTCGTTGCTTTTAATCCAAATCAGAAAATCATCGCCACGCATTTCGGGCATACGGATATCTGATATGATTAAATCTGGCATATTACCTTCCTGAAGCCATTTCATTCCCTGAACTCCATCCGGTAACCAAATACAATCGTATTCACTAGCCAAATAGATAGAAAGGACTTTTGCAATCTGTATTTTGTCGTCCAATACTAAAATTTTCTTTCTCATAGAGCAATATTTAGATTTTAATGAGCAAATGAAAGAAATTTATTGCTAACAACCAACTTTATTCCATAAATTTTTTAGTTTATATGGCGTTTTTCTGAAAATAAGTGGATTGAAAGGGGTACTGAATGGAATAAAATGTCTTTTTGACGGGCTGGCAAATAGCAAAATAATAACTGCTTATTATATATTGTATTGTATATGATAAGAATGAATAATGATATTGTATAATAGATGATATTTATAATCTTGAAAAATAGTGTTTTAGAACATGATAAAAATATTGTTTTTGATTTGTTTTCTTTGAAAAATAGTGTTTATCTTTGCCGCTGTAAATGATAAAAGTCATAATGCTATGTCAGAAATGAAACAGACAATTAATCTACATGTATCTGTAGACTGTGTATTGATCGGGTTTGACGGTGAACAATTTCGTGTATTGCTGGTCAGGCAGGTGGGAGAACAGCCGGAAGATGGGTATAATAATATGAAGCTGCCGGGCAGCCTTATCTATGATGATGAAGATTTGGATGAAGCTGCCAAGCGAGTGCTGAATGAGCTGACTGGATTGAAAAATGTGAAGTTGACTCAGTTCAAGGCGTATGGATCAAAAGACCGTACACGTAATCCGAAAGATGTGATGTGGTTGGAACGATTCCATCGGTTGGATGACAAGAAAATTGATCGTATTGTCACTATCGCATATTTGACGTTAGTGAAGATAGATAGACGCTTCGAGCAGTTGTCTGATAAATATGATGCCTGTTGGAAACCGGTCCCTGAGCTGAAAAGTTTGGCTTTTGACCATATGCAGATCTTGCAGGATGCATTGGTGTATGTACGCCATTATGTGGAAAATACACCTTCCGTCATGTTTGATCTGCTTCCCCGGAAGTTTACGGCTGCGCAATTGAGGACGGTTTATCAGTTGATATATGATAAGGTGTTTGACGTCAGGAACTTCCACAAGAAAATAGCGTTGATGCCTTATGTAGTGCCTTTGGAAGAAAGGCAGGTGGGAGTGTCTCACAGGGCGGCACGTTACTATAAATTTGATCGTGTGATTTATAATAAAACAGGAAAATAATTCAAAAACTCGTCATTCTAAATTTATAAATATGTATTTATTAGGTTATGATATTGGCAGCTCGTCTGTAAAGGCAAGTCTGGTGAATGCGGAAACAGGGAAGTGTGTTTCTTCTGCATTTTTCCCTAAATCGGAAGCTGCTATCCTGGCTGTTCAACCCGGATGGGCTGAACAAGACCCACAAAACTGGTGGGAAAATCTGAAATTATCAACTCAGTCCATTCTGGCAGAAAGTGGAGTCGCTCCGGATATGATTGCTGCCATCGGCATCTCTTATCAGATGCATGGTTTGGTGTGCGTGGACAAGGATCAGAAAGTGCTGCGCCCGGCTATTATTTGGTGTGACTCTCGTGGCGTTCCTTATGGACAGAAAGCCTTTGAAACATTGGGTGAGACGCAATGTTTATCTCATTTGTTGAATTCTCCGGGTAATTTTACCGCTTCTAAACTGGCCTGGATCAAGGAAAATGAACCTGATATTTATGGACGTATTTATAAAATAATGTTGCCCGGTGATTATATTGCTATGAAGCTGACAGGTGATATATGTACTACTGTATCAGGATTGTCGGAAGGTATGTTTTGGGACTTCCGGGCGAATGATGTTGCCGGTTTCCTGATGGATTATTATGGCTTTGACCGTTCATTGATAGCTGATATTAAACCGACTTTTGCAGAACAGGGACGTGTAAATGCCCGGGCAGCGAAGGAATTAGGGTTGAAAGAAGGAACTCCTGTTACTTACCGTGCCGGAGATCAGCCTAATAATGCATTGTCACTCAATGTGTTTAATCCGGGTGAGATTGCTTCTACGGCAGGTACGTCGGGGGTGGTTTATGGTGTGAATGGTGAAGTGAATTATGATCCGAAGTCTCGCGTAAATACATTTGCCCATGTGAATCATACAGCAGAACAGACCCGTTTGGGAGTATTGCTCTGCATCAATGGTACGGGTATCTTGAATTCGTGGATTAAACGTAATGTAGCTCCCGAAGGTATTTCTTATAGTGATATGAATGTATTGGCAGCACAGGCTCCGATAGGTAGTGCGGGTGTCAGTATCCTTCCTTTTGGCAATGGAGCTGAACGTATGTTGGAGAATAAGGAAACTGGTTGTTCTATTTGTGGAGTGAACTTTAATCTCCACGGAAAACAGCATATTATCCGTGCAGCGCAAGAAGGAATCGTGTTCTCATTTAAATATGGCATTGACATCATGGAACAGATGGGCATTCCCGTTCAGAAGATTCATGCCGGACATGCCAATATGTTCCTGAGTCCCATTTTCCGCGAAACACTGGCAGGAGTGACGGGTGCCGTGATTGAACTTTATGATACGGATGGCTCTGTGGGTGCTGCAAAGGGTGCCGGCATGGGTGTGGGTATTTATAAGGATAATAATGAAGCATTCTCTACATTGGAAAAACTGGAAGTAATAGAGCCGAATGTGGCAGAACGCGCCGCTTATGATGATGCGTATGCCCGTTGGAAATCTAATCTGGAAAAATCAATGTCTTGATGCGGAATAAGATGAATAATTAAAGTGATAAACTAATCATAGAAACAATAGAATTTTAAAACAAGAAGAATTATGGCTACAAAAGAGTATTTTCCTGGTATAGGAAAGATTAAATTTGAAGGTAAAGAGAGTAAGAACCCAATGGCATTCCGTTACTATGATGCTGAGAAAGTAATCAACGGAAAGAAGATGAAAGACTGGTTGAAATTTGCCATGGCATGGTGGCATACTCTGTGTGCTGAAGGCGGTGACCAGTTTGGTGGCGGAACCAAGCAATTCCCTTGGAACGGTGATTCGGATAAAGTGCAAGCTGCTAAAAACAAGATGGATGCAGGTTTTGAGTTTATGCAGAAGATGGGTATCGAATACTATTGCTTTCATGATGTTGACTTGTGTGAAGAAGCTGACACTATTGAAGAATATGAGGCTAACCTGAAGGAAATCGTTGCATACGCTAAGCAGAAACAGGCTGAAACCGGTATCAAATTGTTATGGGGTACTGCTAATGTATTCAGTCACGCACGTTATATGAATGGTGCTGCCACCAATCCTGAATTTGATGTAGTGGCTCGTGCTGCTGTCCAAATTAAGAATGCGATTGATGCAACAATAGCATTGGGTGGTACTAACTATGTATTCTGGGGTGGACGTGAAGGTTATATGTCTTTGCTGAACACTGATCAGAAACGTGAAAAAGAACATTTGGCTCAGATGTTGACTATGGCTCGTGATTATGCCCGTAGCAAAGGTTTTACAGGTACTTTCCTGATCGAACCGAAACCGATGGAACCGACTAAGCACCAGTATGATGTAGATACGGAAACTGTTGTAGGCTTCTTAAAGGCTCATGGTTTGGACAAAGATTTCAAGGTAAATATTGAAGTAAACCATGCCACTTTGGCCGGTCATACATTTGAGCATGAATTGGCTGTAGCGGTAGACAATGGTATGTTAGGCTCCATTGATGCCAATCGTGGTGACTATCAGAATGGTTGGGATACTGACCAATTCCCGATTGATAATTATGAATTGACTCAGGCAATGATGCAGATTATCCGTAATGGCGGTCTGGGTAACGGTGGTACTAACTTTGATGCTAAGACTCGCCGTAACTCTACAGACTTGGAAGATATCTTTATCGCTCACATTGCAGGTATGGACGCTATGGCTCGCGCTTTGGAAAGTGCTGCTGCCCTGTTGAATGAATCTCCTTACTGCAAGATGTTGTCGGATCGTTATGCATCATTTGACAATGGTAAAGGTAAAGAATTTGAGAATGGCAAGCTGACTTTGGAAGAAGTAGTGGAATATGCTAAGAAGAATGGCGAACCTAAGCAGGTAAGTGGTAAGCAGGAATTGTACGAAGCTATCGTAAATATGTATTGCTAATAAAAATAAAGAATATGAAGAAGAAGCGGCTGTCACCTGCATGGTGTACAGCCGTTTTTACATTAATTAGATGGATAATTTATGAAATAAAACACCCGTATATCGAAAATAATATCTACCTTTGCGGCTGCTAAATTACTAAGCTTATTGAATTTGTATGATAAAAAGACTATTATCCTTATTATTTTTAGTATTCGCCTTATCGGGAACAGTGCTTGCACAACAGTCTATGAGTGACCAGCAAGTATTGGAATATGTAAAGACGGGAATGCAACAAGGGAAAGAACAACGCCAGATTGCTACTGAATTAGCCCGTAGGGGAGTGACACAAGAACAAGCTCAGCGCGTGAAAAAGCTCTATGAGCAACAAATAAGTTCTGCAGAGAAGGGAGCTTCCTCCATGCAGAATCAAAGTCGTCTGCGCGAGAAAAATGATGGTGAAGATTATGTAAAGAGAGATTTCAATTTTGGTCAGCAAGACGCTATAAATGGTGTCTCAACTCCGACTATCGGCATTAACGGTCAACAAGGCGGGAATGTTCTGCCCGGTAATACTATGCAGAATGTCGGCAATATGCCGTCCATGTTGCCCATTGATATCGAAAACCGCGTATATGGTCGTGATATTTTTGATACCAAGAATCTTACTTTTGAACCCAGCCTGAATCTGGCTACTCCTCCTAACTATCGTTTAGGTCCCGGAGATGAAGTGATTATTGATATTTGGGGAACCAACCAAGCTACTATCAGAGATAATATATCTCCTGACGGATACATTTCTATTAATGATATCGGTTTGGTATATCTGAATGGAATGACTATTGCCGAAGCCGGTAACTATTTGCGTAAAGAATTAAATAAGATATATGCCGGCATCGATAGCGATAACCCGTCTTCACAGATTAAAGTTACATTGGGAAATAGCAGAACCATCCAGGTAAATGTGATGGGAGAAGTGTTCCAACCGGGCACTTATGCTTTATCTTCTTTTGCAACAGTGTTTCATGCACTTTATCGTGCGGGTGGTGTGAGTGATATTGGTAGTTTGCGTGCTATTCAAGTGGTACGTGGAGGTAAAAAGATAGCCACAGTCGATGTTTATGACTTTATAATGAAAGGTAAGGTAAGTGATGATATTCGTTTGCAAGAAGGAGATGTGATCATTGTTCCCCCTTATGAAGCATTGGTAAAGTTTGAAGGCAATGTAAAGCGTCCGATGAAGTATGAAATGAAGAGTAATGAAAGCGTAGCTACTTTATTGAAGTATGCCGGAGGTTTTTCCGGTGATGCCTATACACGTTCTCTCCGTATGGTTCGTCAGAATGGAAAGGAATATCAGGTTTATACAATAGATGATATAGATTATTCTGTATTTCAGCTAAAAGATGGTGATGTGCTTACGGCAGAAGCCATTCTGGATCGCTTTGAAAATAAGTTGGAAATCAAGGGAGCCGTTTACCGTCCGGGTATTTATCAGTTTGGTGGTGCTCTGAATACTGTTCGACAGTTGGTGGAAAAAGCAGATGGTCTGATGGGAGATGCCTTTACTGGCCGTGCAGTGTTGCATCGTGAACGTGAGAATTTGACACGGGAAGTGATTCAGGTAGATATTAAGGGAATCATGAATGGAACAAAACCCGATATACCTTTGCAGCGTAATGATGTGCTTTATATTCCCAGTATTCATGATTTGGAAGATTTAGGTAGCATTACTGTGTTTGGTGAGGTGGCCCGTCCGGGAGAATATACTTATGCTGATAATACCAGCTTGGAGGATATCATTATTCAGGCGGGAGGTTTGAAAGAATCTGCATCAACCGTACGCGTAGATATTTCTCGTCGTATCAGGAATGATAAGAGTACTGAATCTACTCCGACTATCGGTAAGATGTATTCATTCTCATTGAAGGATGGCTTTGTGATTGATGGCGAGCCGGGCTTTATCTTGCAGCCTTATGACCAGGTGTATGTGCGCCGTAGTCCGGGATATCAGGAGCAAGTTAATGTATCAATAGACGGTGAGGTGCTTTATAACGGAACTTATTCGTTGACTAATAAGAGTGAACGTTTGTCTGATCTTATTAAGAAAGCGGGTGGTGTTACTCAATTTGCTTATGTAAAGGGTGCAAAGCTGGTGCGTAAAGCAAATGAGGAAGAACTGAAACGTATGCAGGATGTGCTCAATATGATGAAGCGTGAACTGGATGTTTCGAATACAGACTCTCTGAAACTGGATCTGGATTCAATCTTTTCTGTAGGCATCGACTTGGAAAAAGCACTGAAGACTCCGGGGTCCAATGCAGACATCGTACTTCGTGAAGGAGACCGTCTGGTTGTTCCGGAATTTAATAATACGGTGAAAATAAATGGTGCCGTGATGTATCCTAATACGGTTGCATTCAACGAGGGCAAACCTGTGAAGTATTATTTGAGCCAGGCCGGAGGTTTTGCTAACAATGCTCGTAAGAGAAAGGCATTCATCGTATATATGAATGGGCAAGTGGCAGAGGTGAAAGGCTCTGGAAAACAAATGGTTGAACCGGGATGTGAAATCATAGTGCCGGTCAAAGCTAAGAGCAAGGGTGGTCTTGGAAGCACGTTGGCTATTGCCTCTTCTGTGGGCACTTTGGGTATGATGATAGCTACGATTGCTAATGTGTTAAAATAAGCAGAAGATATGAGTGAAAATAATGAATATAAGGCTAAGCCGCAAGAAGACGAAGAACTGGAAATTGATTTGATGGAGTATGTCCGCAAGTTATGGGCCGCTCGTAAGGTACTTCTGAAAGCTGCGGGAATAGGTGCTATTGTAGGAGTGATTATAGCTCTCAGTATTCCGAAGCAATATACTGTTGAAGTAACTTTGTCCCCCGAATCCGGAAAGAGCGGGGGAGGAAGTTTGTCGGGAATGGCTGCCATGCTGGGCATTGGTGGCATGAGCCTGGGTAGTGAAGCAGATGCATTGAACGTATCGCTTTTCCCCGATATTGTGGCTTCCACTCCGTTTATTTTAGAGTTGTTCAATGCTCACGTCAGGACTTTGGATGGTACTGTGGATACAACTTTTGTGGCTTATCTGGATGAACAAAAGTCTCCGTGGTGGGGAACAGTATTGGGATTGCCGGGAGCAGCTATTGGCGGTATAAAGTCTCTTTTCTCCAGCGATGAGGAAGAAGATGGTAGCAGACTGGACCCTTTCCACTTGACGGAAGAACAGGCAAAGAAGGTAGAAAGTTTGCGTAAAGCGATTACTGCCGATGTAGATAAGAAGACAGGTATCACAACGGTTACGGTGACTTTGCAGGACCCGATGGTGACGGCAGCTATTACTGATACAGTGGTTGTTAAGCTCCAGGAATATATTACTGCCTACAGGGTTTCTAAATCCCAGCAGGATTGTAACTACTTGGAACAGCTTTACAAAGAGCGTCAGCAAGAGTACTATGCTGCCCAGCAAAACTATGCTCACTACATGGATGCCAATAAAGGTGTAATCCTTCAAAGTGCATTGACTGAGCGTGAGCGTTTGCAGAATGAGATGAATTTGGCTTATCAGGTATATACTCAGGTAGCCACTCAATTACAGGTGGCACGTGCGAAAGTGCAGGAGGCCAAACCGGTATTTGCCGTTGTAGAACCGGCCAGTGTTCCTTTATTGCCTTCCGGTACTAGCAAGAAGGTTATTCTTCTCGGATTTATTTTCCTGGCAGTTGCAGGAGTTTCTGCTTGGATATTATTCGGACGTGAATTCTTCGAAAATTTCAAGCAAGGATTGCAGGCTCCACAGGAAGAGGAGGGAAAGAAATAAAAGGTATAGAAATGTAGATGTGTCAAAACATTAAAGTAGCTATCAAATTATTCACCGTAGGGGCGGATTGAATCCGCCCGAATACATATAAAACAAACTGTCATTGGGCAGATTCAATCTGCCCAATGACAGTTAAAAGATAGCAAAATCAGTTTTGACACACCTATAATATATCTACTTATACTCTCAATATAGTTTTTGATTATAATCAAAGTCGGTCAGATAGTCTTTTAGCTTTGGGTGCTTCTTGTCTTTGTCTGATAGCAATATCTTGTCGGCAGGTATTCTCCAATCAATATTTAAATCCGGATCATCCCATGCAATGCCGCCTTCGCTTTGCGGGGCATAGAAATTGTCACATTTATATTGGAACAGCACCTCATCACTCAATACGGCAAATCCATGTGCAAATCCGCGTGGTATAAAGAATTGCCGATGATTCTCTTCGGTTAGTTCTACGGCTACATGCTGTCCGAAAGTCGGTGATCCTTTGCGGATATCTACGGCTACGTCTAATACAGCACCCTTGATAACTCGTACTATTTTGCTTTGTGTAAAAGGAGGTTTCTGAAAATGCAGTCCACGGAGCACTCCATAGCTTGAAAAGCTTTCATTGTCTTGTACAAATGTAGTTTTGCATACTTTTTCTTCAAACTCCCGTGCTGAAAAGCTTTCAAAGAAATATCCCCTTTCATCATTAAAAATACGGGGCTCCAAAATACAAGCCCCGTCTATTGCTGTTTTTATAACTTCCATTATCTTGATCCCAATTCTTTTATTACTTTGAGTAAATATTGTCCATATTGATTTTTAAGCATCGGTTGGGCCAGTTCTTGCATTTTTTCAGGGGTAATCCATCCTTTCCGTAATGCGATTCCTTCCAAGCAGGCTACTTTCAACCCTTGACGTTTTTCAATAACTTCTATATAGGTACTTGCTTCGGCCAGCGAATCATGAGTACCGGTATCCAGCCATGCAAAGCCACGTCCCAATGTTTGCACCTTCAACTCTTTATCCTGAAGAAACTGTTGGTTTACAGTTGTTATTTCCAATTCGCCGCGTGCTGAAGGCTTTATATTCTTGGCAACTTCCACTACTTTGTTAGGATAGAAATACAGTCCTACTACGGCATAATTGGATTTGGGCTGTGTAGGCTTTTCTTCGATAGATAAACAATTTCCGTCTTTGTCGAATTCTGCCACACCATACCTTTCAGGATCACTGACCCAATAACCGAATACGGTTGCTTTATTATCTGTCTCAGCAGCTTGTACAGACTCTTTTAGCATAGCTGACAAACCATTCCCGTGGAATATATTATCGCCCAATACCAAGCATACGGAATCATTTCCGATAAATTCCTCACCTATGATGAAAGCCTGTGCCAGTCCATCCGGCGAAGGCTGTTCTGCATATTCAAACCGTACTCCGAAGTCACTTCCGTCACCCAATAGTCTTTTGAAGCTGGGTAAGTCGTAGGGAGTGGAGATAATCAATATTTCCCGTATCCCCGCCAGCATGAGCACAGATATAGGGTAATAAATCATCGGTTTGTCAAAGACAGGGAGTAATTGTTTGGATACTCCTTTAGTAATAGGATAGAGGCGCGTTCCCGAACCGCCGGCTAATACAATACCTTTCATATCTTTTCTAATTTTGTAGTTCTTAATTTAAGCTAATAGGCGTTTTTCTCGCCACGGAACATATTAGCTACAGTTTTTATCATGATGCGAATATCAAGCAGGAAGGTCCAGTTCTCAATATACCAAAGATCTCGTCGTACGCGACCTTCCATCTGAGACAATGCTCTGGTCTCTCCACGATATCCGGTGACTTGGGCCCATCCGGTGATTCCCGGTTTTACAAGGTGGCGCATCATGTATTTATTAATCAGTTGAGAGTATTCTTCCGTATGCTTCAACATATGGGGGCGAGGTCCTACAATGGACATCTCTCCTTTAAATACATTGATAAACTGAGGAAGCTCGTCCAAGTTGCTTTTCCGTAGGAAATTGCCGAATTTTGTTTTGCGAGGATCGTTCTGGGTAGCCTGCAAAGTATCAGATAAGGCATTCACTTTCATGGAGCGGAACTTATAGCATCTAAAAATTTTTCCGTTTTCACCATTCCTTTCCTGTTTGAAGAAAATGGGACCAGGTGAGGTTATTTTAATAATAAGACCTACAATAAGGTACATAAACGGAAATATTGTAAGTAAAAATAAGGAGGAAACTGTCAAATCAAATAACCGTTTTGCCAGTCTGTTTATAGGGTTCTGTAAAGGCTCGATACGGATGGATAGAACAGGTACTTCGCCTAATAATTCCAACTGTAATTGGCGTTTGATATAGTTTCGCACGTGAGGAACGCTATAGAAGCGGATAAGGTTGTTCTCACAGTAATTCATGATAGACAGTATATCGTCCTTTTGACTGGACGGCAGACCACAATAGAGTTCGTGCACAGTGTTGTGAGACAACCATTCAAATACTTGGTTTACAGTGCCTTTATAGGGTATTTCTTTGGGGTAATTAGACTCTTCCTCATCATAAAATACACCTAATACTCTGTATCCGTAAGTCAAGTCATTCAATGTATGATATAGTTCTACCATATTATCTCCATCCCCTATTAACACGGTGGTATGCAGGTTTCTGCCACTGCGGCGATACATTTTCACAATAAAGCGCAATGTCAGTCTCCAGCCAATAGCCAGAGGTATGAATGACAGATAAAAGGCTAACAGATAAATGCGGGAGAAATTATCGACTTTGATAATAGCCAATACAGTAAGGAATATAACGATATGTAAGCTAATAGTGCCAAGAAGGCGTCCGACAATCTGCTCCGGGCGTACAATACGATTATGCAGTATGACTCCGAATATAGAAATACAAGGAATATAGCATAGGTTAGAAGTTAATAAATAGGTCTTAATAGAGATATGGGCAATAGCCTGTGAATTTACTCCTTGAAGAATAAAAAACACAAGTACCATAGACAGATTCAATAAAAAGAAATCTCCTAATATTGCTATTAGTTTAATTATATCAGAGTTTTCAGTTGTAGGTTGCTTCATGACAAAAAAAATGTTACTTGTATGCAAATATAGGATATATAAATCAATATACAATACTTTTTTTAAAAAATAATACTTATCTTTGCGGACATACAACGTAATAAATGACCATATGAATATCAATAATAATCACCTCGTGATCATGGCCGGAGGTGTTGGAAGCCGCTTTTGGCCCATGAGTACTCCTGATTATCCTAAACAATTTATAGACGTATTGGGTTGCGGTCGTACGTTAATTCAGTTAACAGCCGATCGTTTTCAGGGCATCTGTCCTCCGGAAAACATATGGGTGGTGACATCTGAAAAGTATGCGGAAACAGTAAAACAACAATTGCCGGATATTGCCGAGGATCATATTTTGCGTGAACCTTGCCGTCGCAATACAGCACCTTGTATTGCCTATGTAAGCTGGAAAATCAAAGCACGTAACCCTAAGGCTAATATGGTGGTGACTCCCAGTGACCATATTGTAATGGATATAGCAGAGTTCCGGCGGGTGGTTAATTCTGCAATGAAATTTACAGCTGATTCTGACGCAATTCTTACTTTGGGCATGAAGCCTACCCGTCCCGAAACCGGCTATGGCTACATAGAGGCTGATTTGAGTGCATCTTCTACTGCAAATAAGGAAATATATCGTGTAGATTCATTCAAGGAAAAACCAAATTTAGAGACAGCACAGCGTTATATTCAAAAGAATAATTTCTTTTGGAATGCAGGAATATTTGTATGGAATGTCAATACCGTAGTGAATGCCCTGCGCGTTTATCAACCGGGAATTTCTAAGGTTTTTGAGCGTCTTCTTCCTTATTATTATACAGACAAGGAGCAGGAGATGATCAATCAGAATTTTCCTTTGTGTGAGAACATTTCTGTGGACTATGCCATTATGGAGAAAGCGGATGAGATTTTTGTTTTCCCTGCCAGCTTCGGATGGAGCGATTTGGGAACATGGGGCTCGTTGCACGAAAATCTTCCTAAGGATGCGCAGAATAATACTCAGATAGGGGAGAATATTAAGTTGTATGAAACACGTAATTGTGTTATTCATACTACACAAGAAAAGAAAGTAGTGGTGCAGGGACTTGATGGTTACATTATAGCAGAGAAAGATCATACTTTACTCATTTGTAGGCTGAGTGAAGAACAGCGCATCAAGGAATTTTCAGCGGAATAAGAATTTCCTCTTTATCCAGAGGAGAGAATAATAATAGATAATGAAAAAAGTAGCTTTAATTTCGGGTATTACAGGTCAGGACGGTTCATTCCTGGCAGAGTTTTTGATTGAAAAAGGATATGAAGTTCACGGCATTTTGCGCCGTTCTTCTTCATTTAATACAGGTCGTATCGAACATCTTTATTTGGACGAATGGGTTCGTGATATGCAAAAGACACGTTTAGTGAATCTGCATTGGGGCGATATGACGGACAGTAGCTCATTGATACGTATTATTCAGGCTGTAAAGCCCGATGAAATCTATAACCTGGCCGCACAGAGCCACGTAAAGGTAAGCTTTGATGTGCCTGAATATACTGCGGAAGCCGATGCGGTGGGTACATTGCGTATGCTGGAAGCGGTGCGCATTCTGGGATTGGAAAAGAAAACAAAGATTTACCAGGCATCTACTTCCGAATTGTTCGGATTGGTGCAGGAAGTTCCTCAGAAAGAAACGACTCCTTTCTATCCCCGTTCCCCATATGGAGTTGCCAAGCAATATGGTTTTTGGATAACCAAGAATTATCGCGAAAGTTATGGTATGTTTGCTGTAAACGGCATTCTGTTCAATCATGAGAGTGAACGCCGTGGTGAGAACTTCGTTACCCGCAAAATAACATTGGCGGCAGCCCGCATAGCACAAGGTTTTCAGGACAGACTGTATTTAGGTAACCTGGATTCATTGCGCGATTGGGGATATGCCAAAGACTATGTAGAATGTATGTGGCTGATTCTTCAGCACGATACTCCCGAAGATTTTGTAATTGCAACCGGAGAATACCATACTGTACGCGAATTCTGTACTTTGGCATTCCGGGAAGTGGGTATCGAACTTCGTTGGGAAGGCAAGGGTGTAGATGAGAAAGGCATTGATGTAGCTACGGGCAGAGAGTTGGTGGCAGTTGATCCGAAATATTTCCGTCCTGCCGAAGTAGAGCAGTTGTTGGGTGATCCTACCAAGGCCAGAACCTTACTGGGATGGAATCCGCGCAAGACTTCTTTCCCTGAACTGGTAAGCATCATGGTAAAACATGATATGAAGTTTGTGAAGAAGCTGTACTTAAAGGCGCAAGTAGAAGAATAATGGAGAAAGCAGCCAAGATATATGTAGCAGGCCACCGTGGATTGGTGGGCTCTGCTATATGGAATAATTTGCAGCAAAAGGGATATACCAATTTAGTAGGCCGTTCCCATAAGGAACTTGACTTGCTGGATGGACTGGCTGTAAAGAAATTCTTTGATGAAGAACAACCCGAATATGTGATACTGGCAGCAGCCCATGTGGGAGGTATCATGGCAAACAGCCTTTACCGTGCCGATTTCATTTATCAGAATCTGCAAATCCAACAGAATGTGATTGGTGAGAGCTTTCGCCATCATGTGAAGAAACTTTTGTTCTTGGGTAGCACCTGTATTTATCCGCGTGACGCACAGCAGCCGATGCGGGAAGATGCTTTGCTTACTTCTCCTTTGGAATACACCAATGAACCATACGCCATTGCCAAGATTGCAGGGTTGAAGATGTGTGAAAGCTTTAATTTGCAGTATGGCACGAACTATATAGCTGTAATGCCTACCAATCTTTATGGTCCGAATGATAATTTTCATTTGGAAAACAGTCATGTACTGCCTGCCATGATTCGTAAGATTCATTTGGGTAAATGTTTGCATGAAGGAGATTGGGATGCTGTGCGCAAGGATATGAATCTTCGTCCGGTAGAGGGTGTAAACGGCACAAGTACACGTGAAGAGATTCTTGCCGTCCTGAAAAAGTATGGCATTACCGAGCAGGAAGTGACTTTATGGGGTACAGGCAAACCGCTGCGTGAGTTCTTATGGAGCGAAGAAATGGCTGATGCCAGCATTTATATCATGGAGCATGTAGATTTTAAAGATACATACACACCGGGTGCTAAAGACATTCGTAACTGCCACATTAATATCGGTACAGGAAAGGAAATAACGATCAGTGAATTGGCGGGTATGATAGTAAATGCTGTGGGTTATCAAGGTAAATTGACTTTTGATGCTACAAAACCCGATGGTACCATGCGTAAACTGACCGATGTAAGCAAATTGCATGCATTAGGCTGGCAACATAAGATAGATATAGAGGAAGGAGTACACAGAATGTACCAATGGTATTTGTCTTAGTTTTAAGACCTGGAGTTCTCCCGTTTGTTTAAGAAAGGTCTCCCGTCATCTTCAGGAAGTTCTCCTGTTATCTTCGAAAAGGTCTCCTGTTTGTTTGATAAAACATACAGGAGACCTTTCAGAAAATATAGCGGTTCTTTTTGAACTCTGAATTTATTTCACGGCTTTCAGTGCAGCTTCGTAATTGGGTTCTTGAGTAATTTCAGGAACTAATTCCGTATAAACTACTTTTCCTTCCGGATTAATCACTACAACGGAGCGTGCCAGTAATCCTGCCAATGGGCCGTCCGTCATCAGTACACCATATTTTTCTGCAAAGTCCGAAGTATAGCGATAATCAGACAAAGGAACTACATTTGTGATACCTTCGGTGGTGCAGAAACGACCTTGTGCAAACGGCAGATCTTTAGAGATAGCCAATACGACAGTGTTGAGCATGTTAGCAGCAAGTTGGTTAAACTTGCGTACTGATGTAGCACAAACGCCGGTATCAAGGCTCGGGAAGATATTCAAAATCAAATATTTGCCTTTACCGTCTTTTAATGTATAGTTACTTAAATCGCCTTTTACTAATGTAAATTCGGGAGCTACACTTCCTACTTCTACAAACTTACCGGCTAGAGTTACCGGTGCTCCTTTAAATGCTGTTTTTGCCATAATTTCATTGATTAAATTTTGTATTTGTAATTATAACAATTTTATATAGCAAAAGGTTTTCTCCATATCGATTTTTCTTTTGTGCTTTTAAGCCTTATTTCCTTTCATAGATAACTTTTCGAGGAAATAAACAAGGAAGAACCCAACAAGCATTAGTCCGATTGCTTCCCAAAGGAATTGATTGGGAAGAATATTTTTTTCGATCAGTGGTTTGATTGCCCCATGACTGTCTATGTACGTTTCTATAGTTTCTTTCCAAGGCCATACTTTGTTGAGGGAGCCCAGCATAAATCCGGCTAATACTGCAATAGTAATATCATGGAATTTTCGTAGGCTGAAAGAGAGAAGTCTGGAGAAAGAGGTGATTCCCAGAACGGCTCCGCACATAAAAACTAACATGACCGGAATATTAAGTGTCTTGACGGCTTCCATGATATAGAAATATTTGCCTAAAAGTACAAGAATAAAGCTTCCTGATATGCCCGGCAGAATCATGGCGCAGATAGCAATGGCTCCGCATATGAAGACAAAGAATAAGTTGTCCGGAGTTTCAGCCGGAGTAGTCACAGTGATGAAATAAGCGGCCACAATACCCAATATATAGCTGAGTATAGTTTTCCAGTTCCATTGCTTTACATCTTTTGATACAAAATAGATAGAAGACAAAACCAGACCGAAAAAGAAAGCCCACACTAAAATAGGATAGGTAGCCAACAGCCATGTAATGATCTTCGCTAAAGAAAATACACTGATGCCGATACCACCGACAATCGATAGTAAGAAACTACCGTTTATCGCTTTCCAAAACTCTAGAAGTTTACCTGTAAAGAGTAATTTTAAACTGTTTTTGTTGATACTTTTGATGGAGTCAAGCAATTCTTGATATATGCCTACGATAAAGGCTATTGTACCTCCTGAGACTCCGGGAACGACGTCTGCCGCTCCCATTCCCATACCTTTCAGAATTAATAGACTGTAATCTTTAAAATTTCTATTCATTATGTTGTTATTTGTTCGGTTTTGAATTAATTTGCTTAAGGTAACCATTCACCGTAGGGGCGGATTGAATCCGCCCGAATGCATCCACAAATACACCATTCGGATGTTATCGGGCAGATTCAATCTGCCCCTACGGTGGATGGCAATATTATTCATTTTCACCCCAATATGAATAATACAGATTTAGCCAACGATTATAAATACTTGCTTAAATCTATTTGTCCATTACTGATATTTTCCTTCAATTCACACAATAATTCATTGAATCGTTTATCTGTTATCAGTCCGTCATCAGAGCCAAGACTTTCATACATATCGGGAACTTCTGTTTTTATTTTTGCTAGATAACGCATACAGGGAGCTATCTGTTGCAAATAAAAATAGCAATAAACCAGAAAAAAATAAGTCGCTTTGGATGCATTGGGGAACTCACTGTTTATCTGTTCAAAATACTTTGCAGCGAGCTCTAACTTGCGCAAATCAAAACATACTGATGCAATTACGATTAGTGTGTCGAATCGTTCATCATCAGGCACATGCTCCAGGGCATAATCAAATTCGCGGACAGCAGCATCTTCCTGATCTTCATCCATCAAATAGAACTGGCCTATGTGTACACAATTTTCAACATCCGTTCCGTTCAAGTCTTTAGCTATGCGGATATGTTCATAGCCTCCTGTCGGGTTACCTGCTCCGGCATAGCATAAGGCAAGGGTGACGTGCAATTCGGCTTGTTCATATTTGCTAAATTCGGATTTCCTTTCCATTAATTCCTGCATGTGTTTCAACGCCGATTGATAGTCTCGCGCTTCGAAATAAGTCTTGGCGAGTGTCAGCAGCGGGCGTAATTGGTTACCGCTTACTTCCACCAGTTTTTTGTACAGATGAATGGCATCCTCCAGGTTGCTGCATTGTTTATAAGTAAATGCTTTTAAGGCCAGTGCATCTTCATCCTTGTCATTAATGGCCAATGCAAAATCAAATGCCTCATGAGCTTCTTCATGATTACCCTGTTGCAGATAGCATTTACCCAATTCAATCCAATGTGTGATGGAATAGGGCTTTTTATCCAACGTCATGCGCAAAAAGGGAATAGCCAGTTCCGGTTTGTTGAAAGTGGTATAATAGTCACACAATAAATCGCGGAAGCGCTGATTTTTCTCCGGAAGTTTCTGCATGTCGAAATATTTAGCCAGATAAACAAGCCATTCTTCAGCATATTTTTCTTGATTGACATCAATATAATCTATTATAATGTCTATCAGCGTATCCAGGTCATTATCTTCAGCCAGAGCCAGTTGCTTGAAGTTTTCATTGGCCTCTTCCATACGGCCTTCTTCCATTAACAGGTCTGATTTTAAGAACTTTACTTCCCGGTCTGTGCTGTCTTCAATGAGGTCTGCTACCATGTAGGCTTCTTTTAATTTTCCTTTCAAAGCCAGTGAACGTGCCCGGAATATCAAGGCATCAGTATCATTGGGGTGTAGTTGGAGGGCAAAGTCTATCACTTTGTCAGCATCTTTGTGTCTTCCTTTTGAGGTGTAATATTCGGCGATGTCAGTCAGTTCATCAGCATCAAAATAAGTGGGGGTATGGTTCTCCACCATACCCTCATATTTTGCTAATGATTCTTTAAATTCCGGGTCTTCAAAATAAGAAGACATTTCATTTCTCATAAGCTTGTTTTGTTATTTATTAATCTTGCTCCAGGTATCTTTCAGGGATACGGTGCGGTTGAACACCAGGTGTTCGGGGGTTGATTCTTTGTCTACATTGAAATAGCCGATGCGTTGGAACTGGAGGTAATCCAATGGCTTGGCATCTGCCAGATATTTTTCAACGTAGCAATTAGTCAGGATATTTAAAGAGTCCGGATTAATCATTTCTTTCATTGCTTCCAGTGCGTCACAGTTTTTGGCTTCGCGGATAGCAGACATTTCATCGCGCGGGTTTTCCACTTTCCATAAACGGTCGTACAGGCGTACTTCGGCAGGTAGGCAGTGGGCGCAACTTAACCAATGGATGGTACCTTTTATCTTTCGGCTGCTACCTGGCATACCTGTTTTACTGTCCGGATCGTATTCGCAATATACTTCGGTGATATTGCCGTTTTCGTCTTTTTGGCAACCGGTGCATTTTACAATGTATGCGTTTTTCAGACGTACTTCCTGTCCCGGAGTCATACGGAAATATTTCTTCGGTGCATCTTCCATAAAGTCGTCGCGCTCTATCCACAGTTCGCGGCTGAACTCAATGGTATGTGTTCCTGCTGTTTCGTCTTCGGGATTGTTGATAGCTTCCATTTCTTCCACCTGTCCTTCGGGATAGTTGGTAATAATCAGTTTTACCGGATTGATAACGGCGGATACACGGGTTGAGCGGGTATTCAAGTCTTCGCGTACAGCACTTTCCAGCAATGCAAAATCATTTAAAGCATCATATGTGGTGTAGCCTATTTTGTCAATAAACTTGCGTATAGATTCCGGCGAGTAACCGCGACGGCGGAAACCGCAGAGAGTCGGCATACGGGGATCGTCCCAACCGTTTACCAAGTGTTCTTTTACAAGAATCAACAAGTTGCGTTTACTCATCAGGGTATAGTTCAAGTTTAGTTTGTTAAACTCATACTGATGGGGGCGGTTGTCGTCCAGATCTTTGCCTTCTTTTACCCAGTCTACAAATACGTCGTACAAAGGACGGTGAGGTACAAATTCCAAGGTGCACAATGAATGCGTTACTCCTTCGAAGTAATCACTCTGTCCGTGTGCAAAGTCATACATGGGGTATGCTTTCCAAGTCTCACCGGTGCGGTGGTGCGGAGTTTTTACCACACGATAGATAATGGGGTCACGGAAGTGCATATTGGGGCTTGCCATGTCTATTTTGGCACGGAGCACCATTTTTCCTTCTTCTATTTCACCGCTGTTCATCTTGTTGAACAATTCCAGGCTTTCTTCTGCCGGACGGTTACGATAAGGACTCTCGGTACCCGGCTGTGTGGGGGTACCTTTCTGTGCTGCAATCTGTTCGGAACTTTGTTCGTCTATATAAGCCTTTCCTTCCTTTATCAGATTTACTGCGAAATCCCATAATTGCTGGAAGTAATCGGATGCATAATATTCGTTTCCCCACTGGAATCCCAGCCATTGGATGTCTTCCTTGATGGCTTCCACGTATTCCATATCTTCTTTGGTTGGGTTGGTGTCGTCGAAACGCAGGTTACATACGCCACCATAGCGTGCAGCTATCCCAAAATCCAGGCAAATGGCTTTTGCGTGACCTATGTGCAGGTAGCCGTTTGGCTCGGGCGGGAAGCGGGTTTGCACCTTTCCTCCGTTTTTACCTTCCTTCAGGTCGTTCTCAACTGCCTGTTCAATGAAGTTCAGACTTTTTTTCTCTGTAGCTTCTGTAGCGTTCATTTCAGTCATAGTGATATCAATTTTACACTTTTGCCGCAAAAGTACACATTCTTTTTGGGATTTCCTTTATTTCACGGGAATATATCCACCCTCTTTTATAATATTTTGTCCTTGCTCTGATAGGACATACTCAATGAATGGTGTCACTTTTTCTTTATTCTCTGTATTATAGTAGAAATAAAGCGGTCTTACTACGGGGTAAAGTTTCTTTCTGCCGTTTTCCATATTGGGCAATACATAATGTTTACCTTCGTCATACGAAATGGCAACAGGTTTTACCCGGTCGCATAGGTAGGCAAGTCCCACGTATCCGATGGCTCCTTTGGTTTGGCTTACCGATTGGATAATGGCTCCGGTTGCAGGCATAGATAGGCTGCTACTCATATAATTCTTATTTTTCAAGGTACTTTCTTTAAAGAACTCGTATGTACCCGAAGACGTTTCGCGCGAGTAGACAATTATCTTCCTGTCGGGGCCTCCCACTTGTTTCCAGTTAGTGATTTTACCGCGGAAAATGTTTTCCAATTGCTGGCGCGTCAGTTTATCGACAGGATTGGACGGATTTATGATTACGGCAAGCGCATCATAGGCTATTATTACTTCCTCCACTTCCTGCTTGGCAGCTTTCAGCTTCATTTTTTCGCTGAATTTTATGGGGCGGGAAGCCATTGCAATATCGGTTGTATTATTCATCAGGGCTGATATTCCGACTCCGGTTCCTCCACCTGTCACTGTGACACGTTGGTGGGGGTAGGTCTTCATAAAGATTTCTGCTGTTTCCTGTGAGAGGGGGAGCACAGTGTCGCTGCCTTTGATGCGCTGTGCGGTGATATTCAGACTACAAACCAATAAAACAAAGAGAAATATGGCTTTCAAGTGATTCATATCGTTTTTATATTAATTCGTATGCAAAGAAAGTACTTTGGTGTGTCATTCGTTTTACTTATATGTTACGATTCGGTTACACGTAAATGAAAGGTGTTGTAATACGTTTGTAATATAAATGTAGCAAATACTTCAACCTTCTTTCATACTACCTTAATATAAATGGACTTTTTTTGCACTGATTATTAATACTAAGATTGTATGAAACGAGTTTGGGAAAAGATTGTAGAGGGGATACTGACATGTAGCGGCTTTATGACAAGTATCACTATTTTGCTGATTGTCGTATTCCTGTTTGCCGAAGCGTTGGGGCTTTTTAATAAGAAGGTGATAGACGAAGGCTATGTCTTGGCGGTGAATAAGGTGAATCCCGTTCAGGAACTGAGTGCTGCACAAATTAAAAATATATTTGATGAAGAAATAACCAATTGGAAGGTACTAGGCGGGCCGGATGCAGACATAAAGGTGTTTCGACTGGAAGATATTACTTCTTATTTCCCGGAAGAAGAACTGGGAGCTGAGTATGAGAAAGCAGCCTGGTGTATCGGAGAGATTGTTAGGAATAATCCCGGTATCATAGCCTTTGTTCCTTCCAGGTTCATTGAAAAAGATTTTCCGGGGCATTTGCTGAAAGATGAAAATGTATCCTTTGCTGAGGTCTTTGCGGGAAAAGAATGGTTTCCTACGGCTACTCCGGCGGCTCAGTTCGGTTTCCTGCCGTTAATTATGGGTACGCTTTGGGTCAGTTTTTTTGCTATTCTGTTTGCTTTGCCGTTTGGATTGTCGGTGGCGGTGTATATGTCCGAGGTGGCAGATCAGCGGACACGTAGTTTTCTGAAACCGGTTATTGAATTATTGAGTGGCATTCCTTCGGTGGTGTATGGCTTCTTCGGGTTGATTGTCATTGTACCTCTTATCCAGAAAGTTTTTAATCTGCCTGTCGGTGAAACGGGGTTGGCGGGTAGTATCGTTTTGGCTATAATGGCTCTGCCTACTATTATTACGGTGAGTGAAGATGCGATGCGGAATTGTCCACGTGCCATGCGTGAGGCGAGCCTTGCGTTGGGGGCTACCCGGTGGCAGACTATATATAAGGTGGTAGTACCGTTTTCTATCTCCGGAATAACTTCGGGAGTTGTTTTGGGAATAGGACGTGCGATAGGTGAAACAATGGCGGTGCTGATGGTGACCGGAAATGCGGCTGTGATTCCGACTACTATCTTGGAACCGCTTCGTACCATTCCGGCAACTATTGCGGCAGAATTGGGAGAGGCTCCCGCAGGAGGGGCGCATTATGAGGCTCTGTTTCTGTTGGGGGTGGTGCTGTTCTTTATTACAATGATTATCAATTTTAGTGTAGAATATATTTCATCAAAAACGGGTCCGGGTATCGGAGGTAAAGCGGGATGAAAAATGAATAGCATTGCCGTCCACCGTAGGGGCAGATTGAATCTGCCCGATAACATCCGAATGGTGTATCTGTGGATGCATTCGGGCGGATTCAATCCGCCCCTACGGTGGAGGTTTACCTTAAACAATTCATTCAAAACCATACATATATGAAAGAAACAGTTTTTCCAAACAACCAGGGAGCCCGCAAGAGACGCTCTCAATGGTTTGCCTTCGGGCTTTTCAAACTATTAAGTTATAGCATAGTACTCATTCTATTTGCCATTTTGGGCTTTATTATATATAAAGGTATAGGAGTCATCAGTTGGGAGTTTCTGACAACAGCCCCCAGTGATGGTATGACGGGTGGAGGTATTTGGCCTGCTATCGTCGGTACATTCTATCTGATGATAGGCAGTGCGCTGTTTGCCTTCCCGGTAGGAGTAATGAGTGGTATTTATATGAACGAGTATGCGCCAAAGGGAAAGTTGGTGCGCTTTATCCGGGTAATGACCAATAACCTGAGTGGTATCCCTTCCATCGTATTCGGTTTATTCGGCATGGCGCTTTTTGTGAAATATATGGGATTTGGTGATAGCATCCTGGCAGGTTCGTTGACATTAGGTTTGCTATGTGTGCCTTTGGTGATACGAACTACCGAAGAAGCGTTAAAGGCTATACCCGATAGTTATCGTGAAGGAAGTCTTGCTTTGGGGGCTACCAAGCTACAAACCATATGGCATGTCATTCTTCCGATGGGTATGCCTAATATTATTACGGGATTGATCTTGGCTTTGGGACGTGTGTCGGGTGAAACGGCGCCTATCCTGTTCACTTGTGCCGCTTATTTCCTGCCGCAACTTCCGCATAGCATTCTGGATCAATGTATGGCATTGCCTTATCATCTTTATGTGATTTCTACCAGTGGAACGGATATGGAGTCACAATTACCATTGGCTTATGGCACGGCATTGGTACTGATTGCCATTATTTTAATTATCAATCTGTTGGCAAATGCACTTCGCAAGTATTTTTCTGACAAAGTAAAAACGAATTAATCTATAATATATATGAGTAAGATAGATGCAAAGCACGTAAATTTCTTCTATGGAGATTTTCAGGCATTGAAAGATATTAGCATGGCGATTGAAGAAAAATCGGTGGTGGCTTTTATTGGTCCTTCCGGTTGTGGAAAGTCTACTTTCCTTCGCTTGTTCAACCGCATGAATGACTTGATTCCCGGTTCGCGCCTGGAGGGAGAGATCCTGATTAATGGAAAGAATATCTATGATAAATCTGTGCAGGTAGATGAGTTGCGCAAGCAGGTAGGTATGGTGTTTCAGCGCCCTAACCCGTTCCCCAAGAGTATCTTTGAGAATGTAGCTTATGGGCTCCGGGTGAATGGAGTGAAAGATAATGAATTTATTCGCCACAGGGTGGAAGAAACCTTGAAAGGCGCTGCCCTTTGGGATGAAGTGAAAAATAAATTGAAGGAATCTGCATTTGCTCTATCCGGTGGGCAGCAGCAACGGTTATGCATAGCGCGTGCCATGGCAGTATCGCCTTCCGTGCTATTGATGGATGAGCCGGCTTCTGCGCTCGATCCTATTTCTACAGCAAAGGTGGAGGAATTGATTCATGAATTGAAAAAGGAATATACCATAGTTATAGTGACTCATAATATGCAGCAAGCTGCCCGCGTCAGTGACAAGACGGCTTTCTTCTATATGGGGAATATGGTGGAGTATGATGTTACTAAGAAGATCTTTACGAATCCGGGTAAGGAGGCGACTCAGAATTATATTACGGGACGTTTCGGATGATTCATTCTACATACACTGTAGGGGCGGATTGAATCCGCCCGATAACGGTTCTTTTGTGTTTTCGGGCAGATTCAATCTGCCCCTACAGTGAAGTGTACCTATATAAGTTCAATAAACAAGAAAAGAAAAACAATATGGTGAAATTTATAGAATCAGAACTCGTATCACTGAAAAAAGAAGTGAACGAGATGTGGACATTGGTGTACAACCAACTGGACAGGGCAGGAGAGGCCGTACTAACCTTTAGTCGCGACCAAGCCCGGCAAGTAATAGTTCGCGAGAAAAGAGTAAACGCTTTCGAGTTGAAAATAGATAGCGATGTAGAAGATACCATCGCCCTATATAACCCCGTCGCCATAGACCTGCGTTTCGTACTTGCCATATTCAAGATAAATAGTGACTTGGAACGTTTGGGAGATTTTGCCGAAGGCATTGCCCGCTTTGTCGTGCGAAGTGAAGAAACGGCACTGGATAGCGATCTGCTCCGTGATTTGCGTATTGAAGAAATGCTGAGGCAAGTGCTCAACATGCTCGAAATGACAAAGAATGCCTTGAACGAAGAAAACCTGGAGTTGGCATTGGAAGTATTCAACAAAGACAATTTATTGGATGGAATCAATGCAGAAGCCCCTGCCGTACTAACTAAATATTTAGAAACACATTCGGATAGTTTCCAGACTTGTTTAGAGCTTGGAACCGTCATCCGCAAACTGGAACGTGCTGGAGATCACATAACTAACATAGCCGAAGAAATTGTTTTCTTTATAGATGCAAAGGTGCTGAAACACTCTGATAAAGTGGATGAACATTTTCTGGGAAAAGAAAAAACTCATTAAAATGTTGTATCAATCTAAACTTTTCCTATCTTTGTACACATAATGAGGCGAATAAAGAGCATTTTGATGATTACTTTGCCAAAAAAGACAGAAATATCTAAAAACATGTTGTATGGCATAGTTTTTTATTTGGCAGGTTTAAAAAAAGGCTCGATATTTGCATCGTTATCCTGAAAACAATCTTTTTACCTTAAAAAAAAACTAATACCTATTGAAAACTTAAAAAGGGGGCTTTGTGAAAAGACCCCTTTTTTATTACTCTTTCAGTATAGACAATGTTCTACTCTGCCTGTCTGCCAATATCCTATGTTTGTTATATTTCACCTATTTAGTGGTCAATATGTATGATTTCTGTAATTATTAGCTTATATTAGCAACTTCCTTTTAAGTTAATGCTTAACTTTGCAGACTCATTAAAAGAATAGCGGTAAAAAGAATGAAGACAAAATATATCAAGTCATTTCTACTATTTTTGTTGTTAGGATGCTGCATTTCGGTATCAGCTCAGAATATACAAGGCGTTGTAACTGATTCGTTGACGAATGAGCCGATACCTTACTTATCTGTATTTTATGAGGGAAAGGGCGTAGGAGGCATAACGGATAACGACGGACATTATAGTGTAGAAACCCGTAAAGGGTGGAATAAACTCACTTTTTCGGCAGTGGGGTATGTAACCAAAGTAGTGAACATAATTCCGGGTGTCACCAAGACCATGAATGTAAAGATGAGGGCGGACGACATTATGCTGGACGAAGTGGTGGTAAAACCCAAGAGAGAGAAATACTCCCGCAAGAACAATCCGGCAGTGGAGATGATGAAGAAAGTCATCGCTCACAAAAAGAACAACAAACTGGAGGAAAATGATTACTATCAGTATAATAAGTATCAGAAGATAACCATGTCGCTGAACGATGTGACTCCTGATATGCTGGAAAAAGGTATGTATAAAAAGATGCCTTTCTTGAAAGATCAGATAGAGCATTGCGAAGAAACCGATAAATTTATTCTGCCTATTTCTGTGGATGAAACTGCTTCCCAGAAGATTTATCGTAAGCAACCTAAAAGCGAGAAGACTATCATTAAAGGTATGAGTTCTTCGGGAGTCAATGAGTTATTTGCTACCGGAGATATGTTGGGCACACTATTGAAGGATGTATTTACGGATGTGAATATCTATGACGATGATATTCGTTTATTACAGTATCCCTTTATCAGCCCTATTTCATCCAGTGATGCCATTTCTTTCTATAAGTTCTATATCATGGATACCACTTATGTGGACAAGGATAAGTGCTTCCACCTGACCTTTGTACCCAACAATTCGCAGGATTTCGGTTTTACGGGGCATTTGTATGTCTTGGCAGATTCTTCTTATACAGTGAAGAAATGTACCATGAACCTGCCTAAGAAATCGGGTGTGAACTTTGTAGATAATATGGATATCATTCAGGAATTCGAGCAGTTGCCTAATGGTGAATGGGTATTGAAAACCGATGATATGATTGTAGAGATGACCTTGATGAAGATCATGCAGGGATTCCAGATACGAAGGACTACCCGATACTCCGATTATGCGTTTGACGAACTTCCGCAACAACTGTTCAAGCGGAAAGGCTCAGAAATAAAGGAGGCGGATGCCATGATGCGCGGGGATGATTTTTGGGATCAGTACCGGCCTGTGCCGCTCACCCAGACGGAGAGTTCGATGGATATGCTGGTAAAGAGGTTGGAACAGATGCCCGGCTTTAAATATGTCATCTTTGTGCTGAAAGCATTTATTGAGAACTTTGTGGAAACCGGAACGAAGGATAATCCCAGTAAGGTGGATATAGGTCCGGTCAATACCATGATTTCCAATAACTATATAGACGGTTTCCGTTTGCGTATGAGTGCGCAGACCACGGCGAACCTGAATCCGCATTTGTTCTTAAAAGGATATTATGCATATGGTTTCAAGGATCATCGTTCTAAATACATGGGCGAAGTGGAATACTCTTTCAACAAGAAGGAATATCTGCCGCGTGAGTTCCCCAAGAATTCAATTACATTCACTTATCAGTATGATGTAATGTCGCCTACGGATAAGTTCTTGAAAACGGATAAGGATAATGTCTTTGTTTCTTTCAAGACTTCTACGGTAGACCAAATGTCATATGTGCGCGATATTGCATTGAAGTATGAGAATGAAACGCAATATGGCTTGAAGACCACAGTGGAAGTGAAGCATAGTAAGGATGAACCGACGGGCGGATTGGCTTATATCACGAATGATGATCAAAAGACATTGATTCCGGAAATTCAGACTATGGAGGCTTCATTGGCATTCCGTTATGCGCCGGGCGAAACCTTTATTAATACCAAGCAACGCCGTATCCCTGTGTCTTTTGATGCTCCGGTGTTCACCTTATCGCATACTACCGGTTTCAAGGGAGTATTTGGTGGGGACTATAATTATAACTTGACGGAAGTAGGACTATACAAACGTTTCTGGTTCTCGTCATGGGGTAAGATTGATATGTTTGTGAAAGGTGGGGCACAATGGAATAAAGTTCCGTTCCCATTGCTCATTATGCCGGCAGCGAACTTATCCTATATCCTCCAGCGTGAAACATTCAACTTGATTAATAACATGGAGTTCCTGAATGACCGCTATGCTTCGCTGGATGTTTCATGGGACTTAAATGGTAAGATATTCAATCGTATTCCGTTGCTGAAGAAGTTGAAATGGCGTGAGGCTATCGGCTTCAAGATGCTGTATGGCCACTTGACGGACAAGAATAATCCGTTGAAGCATCCGGGGGATGGAGAACTTTTCCTGTTCCCGACTCGTGACGGGCGTCCCACTAGTTTTGTGATGGATTCGAAGACACCGTATATGGAATGTTCTGTAGGTATTCATAATATCTTCAAGATACTGCATATTGACTATGTGCGCCGTCTCAATTATCTGGATCATCCTGATGCTAATAAATGGGGTGTGCGGTTTATGGTGATGATGACGTTCTAAACTTATAGGTTTATTCTATTTCATCAAACTATTGTCATTGTCATCCTGCCATTGTCATCCTGAACAAAGTGAAGGATCTGTATATACAAACTTCGTGTTTACAGATCCTTCGCTGCTTTTCTAGTAATTGGGATGTTCCTTCCCCCTTTCTGATCTTCTTTCATTTATCGACAAAAATATCATCATTGTTCTTTTTAGAACAAGTTTTCCTCTTTTTTATGCGCTTTTATTGCGTAATTCGTTTTTAATTTGCAAATTTGTACCCTCAAAGCACTCAATACCCTTTCAAATGAAGGAAATTGCTGCTTTGAGTATAGAAAATAATGTCTATAAAAAGAGACAAAAAGCCATTTTCGGATGGCGTAAACAAAATATCTAAATTCTCAGAAACTCAATTAAAAGTTTCTATAAAGTATTGTTTGTCAGTCAGTTATGATAACTGTGTTGACATGGCCGCCAAGTATTCAGCGGCAAGATAATCTTGATTGTATACTTCCTAAAAAGATGCTGAATTCAGTTGACAAGCCGAAACGCTCCGTGGTATCTCATGAGGCGTTAGAGGCTTTGAAAAATAGTCATGCCGTACGTTGGTATGTTCTGGTACTTCCGGTTTGCCATAAAGGTCCGGCACGAGGACTGCAACAAGAATTGGACCGCCGTATCCGAGCTGATGAACCTTTGTTTGAGTTCTTTGCCCCTTCTTATCAGGAGGTAAAGCGTACAGATGGTAAGTTTGTTAACACCCATCAACCATTGCTTTTTAATTATGTATTTATTCATGCTTCCGAGAATGAAATATTTAGCTTGAAGCGCCAACTGCCCTTACTTAGTTTCCTGCCTCGTATCAGGGAAAATAAACGGGAATATTATCCCTATCTTTCTGATATAGCCATGAAGAACTTGCAATGGGTAGCCCGTTCTTATTCCAATACACTTCCTGTGTATGTGCCGGAGCCGGAGTGTTTGCGCAAAGGTGATCGAATACGCATTACTGAAGGAAGGTTTAAAGGGGCGGAGGCGAGTGTTGTTGTGCAGCCCGGCAGTGGTAGGAAGGATGTAATGGTGTGCGTGGAAAACTGGATGTGGGTGCCATTGCTGCGTGTGCTTCCGGGACAATACGAGGTTATTGCCCTCAATACCGAAGATCGCCACGTATATACCCGTCTGGACAATGACCGCATTTTAGATGGTCTGCACAAGGCTCTTCAGCGCTATCATAGTGCAGAGGGGGTGAATGAAGCAGATCGTGCTTTAGCTGCTAAAGCATTGAAAGAATACGGCAGTCTTCAAATGGATACGGATGTGATGCGTTGTCGACTTTATGCCATCCTGCTTCCTGCTTACACTATATTAGGGATGAAAGAAGAATTTGAGCGTTTGGTAGGTACTGTTCAGGGGATGCTTCCACTTATCAAAGCTGAACAGTCTCGTGCCCTTGCTCTTGTTACGCTTTATGGTTGTACAGATAGCAGTATCTATTATAATTGGGCGCATGAGGCGATTGATCCGTGGAAGAAAGAAGAAAAACCCAAGAAAAGTAAACAGCAACTTATTAACCGCTTAACTGATTATGATCAATGGCTGAATCATTAAAACAACAATCCGGCATACGCCTTATGGCGCTGGTGCAGAATCACCATGCAGAAATACTTGATAGGGAGAAGAACAACGATAAGTTTATTCACCTTTATAATACCGGTACTTATTGGGTGGCTTTTGAGAAATCTGCTTGTCAGTTGAATCGTATTTTTCCGAAGTGTGGGATATTTCTTTTTAAGGTGGATGGCCGTCCGGAGTATGTGGTGATGGTTTCTGTGCCTTGTGAGGAAGTGGATGCTTATGTTCGTAGGCATATTGTTCGTTGTGACGAGGGAGATTATAAGGTGCTGGCGGTTTCTGGGTTGCAGGCAAGGGAGTATGGCAGGTGGCATGTGGAGGCGGTGAGGACGGTGTTGTGAGTTAAGAAAAGAATGCTAGGATAGAAATTTAAATATTTTGTGTATCATTGCCTACGGATAATATTAATATTCAAGGAAATATGGAAAAGGAAGGTGCTAAAAAGATGAAAGAGGATTTCAAGAAACGTACAGAGCAGGAAGCTACCTATTTTGAGGTATGGAGACCTTAATCTGACCATATTAATTTTCATTCACCTTATTTTCCATTGCGTAAGTCCGATTATTTAGCTTTTATGTTCCTTTCTAATAATATTGCAATAAAAAGTAAGTGCACTTCATTGGCAAAGTAAGTGTACTTACTTGCCAAACTAAGTACACTTAAATGGCTAATGAACTTAACTTACTTTTTGGGGAAAGGTTTACGTAAAAATGCAATAGGCTTCATTACTCGTTGCAGTCTATTGCGTTGACCATCGCAGCCTGTTGTGTTGGTCATCGTAGCCAGAACCATTACACAACGCAACAGTTATTGCACTTCGGTAGTGACGAGGGTGTAGAAATGGCTGTTGTATATCATAGTATAATCAGTACAGTGAAGCTGTAAGGGAAGTTTGCGACTATTTTGGTGATTTTTTTAATATTTTTAATGGACGTAGGAATTTTGTTAATTTCCACACCCTGGAATATAGGGTTGGTACGTGCTAACAGTTAATTCAGACTTTCAATTTTTAACATGAAACAAATAGTCACTACAAAAGTGCCTATAAATTAGGAGATGCCCTAAATTGAGTACTAACAACTGTTTGGCTATTGTTATCACTTTTATTTAATATATAAATATAGTTTGTTTTTTCGTCTGATACTCGAAATTTCATATTGACAATCAAATAATTGAAGTTCTTTAATGGTGTGATTGTCATACAGAAAAATCAACTGCTTTCAGCGTAAGGATAAGTATTTTGGCTAATGTCAGAAATGAATCGTACAGTACAGAGTATCAAAAATGCTCGTGTTTCTTTATTTTTTAGTATTCTCGTCTTAATTCTTGGATTCTTTTCGCGTAAGATTCTCATTGATTGCTTGGGTGCAGAAGTCTTAGGATTGAATACAACAGCAACTAACTTGCTTGGATTTCTTAATTTGGCAGAACTGGGTATAAGTGCTGCTATTTCATACACATTATATGCTCCTCTGTTTCAAAAGGATTATGAAATTATAAATGAGATAGTTGCTGTCCAAGGTTGGCTTTACAGGCGTATTGCTTATATAGTTTTAGCAGGTGGTGCTGTTTTAATGTGCTTCTTTCCATGGATATTCGCTAAGATGGAATTACCGTTGTGGTATGCATACGGTTCATTTGGTGTTCTGTTATTGGCTGCCATGTTGGGTTATATTATTAATTATCAGCAGATCGTGTTAAGTGCTGACCAGCAGGAATATAAGATAAATTATAATGTACAAGGCTTTCGAGCATTGAAACTATTGATGCAGATTGTTGGTATTGGTTATTTTCATCAAGGCTATATTTATTGGTTGGTAATTGAATTGTTGATGTCTGTTGTCACTTGCCTGTTTTTAAAGAAAACGATACATCGGAGTTTTCCTTGGCTTCATCCAGACTTATCAAAAGGAAAAATGTTATCTCGAAAACACTCTGTGATAATAAAAAAAACCAAACAACTGTTCTTTCATAAATTTGCGACTTATGTGTTGGGGCAGACTAGTCCATTGATTATTTATGCTTTTCTTTCATTGACAGTAGTTGCCATTTATGGGAATTATATGTTATTAGTTGTGAGCATATCCATGCTTATTACTAATGTCTTTAACGGTATGAATGCTGGCATAGGTAATTTGATAGCAGAGGGGAATCTGGATAAGATTCTTTCTTTTTTTCGCGAATATACTGTCAGCCGTTATTGGTTCGCTTCTGTTGTTTGTTTTTGTCTATTCTATCTATCTCATTCTTTTATGTCTCTTTGGATAGGCGATGGCTATCTGCTTGATTCTACTTCTTTTACGTTGTTGGTTATGTATGCTTTTGTTTCAATGACACGTACGAATGATTCTTTTATTTCAGCTTATGGATTGTTTCAAGATATTTATGCTCCGATTATTGAAGCGTCATTGAATCTAGGATTATCTATATTGTTAGGATATTATTATGGATTACCCGGTATTATTTCAGGGGTGTTGATTAGCTTACTACTGGTTGTTTGTTGTTGGAAACCTTATTTTTTATATAGTCATGGTTTTAAGATTTCTGTATTCGGTTATTTGCTTTTAATCGGTAAAATAGTTTGCCTGATAATTTTATCGTGGTGCATTTCTCGGTTTTTTCTTAAATACATAGATCTGTCATGCAGTACTTTCATTGATTGGCTTTTCGTTTCGTTCAAGACTTTACTTCTCTATGGATTGATAAGTTTATGTAGCTTTCAATTACTGAGTAAGGATTTTAAATCATTTACTCAACGAATATACCAAATTATAAAACGTAAATAAAATGCCAAGAAACTCAGTGCCTCCTAAAGTCAGTGTTTTGATACCTGTCTATAATGTGGAGAAATATGTGGAGCGTTGTATTCTTTCTGTCTTGAATCAGACTATGCAGGAAGGAGTGGAAGTTATTATTGTGAATGACTGTACTCCTGACCGTAGTATGGAAATGATCCGTAAACTACTCCGTACTCATTTGAAAGAAAATGGAATGATGGTTAGTATTGTAGAACATGAAAAGAATCGTGGGCAGGCTGCCGCTCGTAATACATTAATGAAATATGCCATAGGAGACTATACAATTTTTGTGGATAGTGATGATTATGTGGAGCATGATATGTTGGAGAAAATGTATTCCAAGGCTGTGGAAACGGATGCAGATATCGTGATGGCGGATTTTTGGAATGAACATATTGATAAGCATACGTATATGAGTGCATGCTATAGTGAGTCTAAGAGAGTCCTTCTTGGAAATGTTATTCGAGGAAAATGTAATAACTTATGGAATAAATTAATTCGGCGTTCTTTATATATTGAAAATAATATAAACTGGAGTGAGGGATATGATATGGCTGAAGATTATAGTGTGATGGTTCCTTTGTGTTTTACTGCACATAAAGTAGTGTATATTCCAAGTGCTTACTACCATTATGTGCAGTATAATTTATCTTCTATAACGAAAAGGGCTATGTCTCAACGTGAATTGGACGGTTCTGTTTATGGGACCAATAATATGATCAAGTTTATAGAAGCAAATAAAATAATGGGCTTTGATGCTGATATTGCTTATCGTTTGTTGTTCATAAGGTATTGGTGCATACTGAATAGTATAGACAAAGCAAATAAAAATTCTTATTTGAAACTTTATTCTAATGTTAGTTTTCGTTATAAATTTCTCTTTGTTATGCATACACGAGGAATAGGAACAAAAGTATGTACTTTTTTGATTACATTTGGTTGTGTCCCATTACTTCGTGTCCTTCTTTTGGTGAAGAATAAAAGTATTCCTAAATCGAGGATATTACATTCAAATAAATGATAGATATTAATGCTGATTTACTTCATTGTAGAAAATGAATAATAAAAAATTAGGGACATAATGGATAAATACAAAAAAATGGGTGGTATTATAGTCGTGAGCAGAATATACAAATGGTTTTAACTTTGCTTAAGGCATATGGAATTAAGAGAGTGATTGTATCGCCAGGTACTATAAATTTGGCTTTGGTGGCTAGTATGATGCAGGACTCGTGGTTTGAAATGTACTCGTGTGTAGATGAATGTAGCGCGGCTTATATGGCGTGTGGACTGGCTGCTGAAACTAAAGAACCTGTAGTTTTAAGCTGCACAGGAGCAACCGCATCTCGTAATTATGTTCCAGCTATGACGGAAGCTTTTTATCGTAAACTTCCAGTAATTGCAATCACGTCGGCTAAAAACAAGAGGATGCTAGGGCATCTTACTCAGCAGATAATAGATCGTACACAGCAGTTGAATGATATTGTAAAATTGAGTGTTCACATACCACTTGTAGATGATAAAGAAGCAATGTGGCAATGCAATATGGACGTGAACAAGGCGCTTACAGAATGTCGTCGGCATGGAGGAGGTCCCGTACATATTAATCTTGAAGTTCGTGATCTGTCACGATTTGATGTAAAAGAGTTACCAGTGCCAAAAATGATTCACTATATTGGTCGTACATGTACTGAATATCCGGTTCTTCCTTGCGGTAGAATTATAGTGTATGTAGGTTCTCATATTGCATTGGATATAGAATAAATCAATGCAATTGACAAGTTCTGCGGTAATCATGATGCTGCCGTCGTGAGCATACCAGCGGCTATAAAGGTCAATATGCGAAAAATATGCATTATTGGGTGCACAGGAGTTCAGCATTACATCTTTAGCATCTGCTGATTTGGTTATACATATCGGTGAAGTGGCAGCTGACTGTGACTATGGTACACAGTTGCATGGTAGGCGGACTTGGAGAGTTAGTGAAGATGGTGAGATGATTGATCGCATTTTTTTTTAGAATACCCTATAATGCAATCATTACAGCTAATGAACGAATGAATTTCTATGCATATTTCAGCATTTTGGAAACTTTTTTAAAATTGGGAATTGTCTTCATATTATTGGCTTGGGATGATGTAGATAAACTAGTATTGTTGTCGATATTAAGTGCAATAGTTTTCATCATTATTACTTTCTGCTATAAGATATATTGTAATCACCATTTTATCTCATCACGTTTTCAGGCTATTTGGGATGAGGATATCATGAAGAAACTGCTTAGCTTCTCAGGATGGAGTTTATTGGGAAGTGCTGCTAATATGGGAGGAAACCAAGGAAATAATATTATTCTGAATATATTTTGTGGAGTGGGTGTAAATGCAGCAGTAGGTGTGGCTACCCAATTAATCAGTGGAATTAATCAGTTGGTAAGTAATTTTCAAATGGCATTTACGCCACAATTGATAAAACTCTATGCTTCAGATAATCGAGAAGAGTTTATGCTATTAGTGTTTCGTTCCTCTCGATTCTCTTACTATTTACTTTTAGTAATTTCTATACCTGCCATGCTTTGCATGGAGTTTATATTAGATATTTGGCTGGATGAAGTACCTCAATATACTGTTGATTTCTGCAGATTGATATTGATCTATTCTTTACTGGATGCCATATCAGCCCCTCTATGGCTATCTGTTCAAGCAACAGGAAAAATTCGAAATCATCAGATTTTGATGTCTGTTCTTATTGCTCTTAACTTTCCTTTGTCCTATTGGGCATTAAAAGAGGGTATGTCTCCACTGTCAGTTTGGGTGATTCGGGTAATTATCAATGCAATAACTTATTTTACACGTATAGTCTATTTAAAAGGGCTTATAGGGTTTCCAGCTTGGCAATATATAAAAGATGTGATATGTACAGTTTCTGTGGTGACTGTTCTATCTATCCCTATTCCCTATATGTTAAACGGGAAGTTTGATGGTTGGCTCAATTTAGGAATAGTAACAATAGTATCGGTATTGATTACACTTGCTATGGTGTTTTTGGGGGGATTAAGAAAAGATGAGAAGAAATATATTTACCAAATGATTAAAAGTAAGATTGGAAGATGAATAACATATCTTCATTGAATGACTGTTATGGATGTGGCGTTTGTGCTGTAGTATGTAATAGAAAAATTATTGAAATACGGCTGAATGAAGATGGATTTTATGAACCGTATATAACAGATGTTAGTCGATGTACTGATTGTGGACTATGTCGTGATGTTTGTGCATACTCTCAAGATGGTCTTTCGTTAGTTAAGTGGGGGAACGAAAAGAGTTATGCGGCTTGGAGCAATGATTCGGAAGTACGTAGCAAAAGCTCAAGTGGTGGAGTCGGATTTGAATTAGGAAGAACCCTTATTAATCGAGGTTATAGAGTTTGTGCGGTACACTACAATATTGCCTCAAAGCGGGCTGAACATTATATTGCAGCTACAATAGAAGAACTAATGCCAAGTATAGGTAGTAAATATATACCAAGCTATACAGTAGATGGTTTTCGGGCTCTTGATCGGAAAGGGAAATATTTATTGATAGGTACTCCTTGTCAAATTGATTCTTTTCGTAGATATATTCAAAGGTTTAAAATAGAGGACAATTTTCTTTTGGTTGATTTTTTTTGTCATGGTGTACCTTCTATGTTACTTTGGGATAAGTATATTAAAGAGATTGAGAAAGAAATGGGTGAAATTACCAATGTTTCTTGGAGAAATAAATTAACAGGATGGCATGATTCATGGGCAATGTTTATCGAAGGGGGACAATATGGAAAAATTGCAGAAAAACTTGATTATTATAATGAAATTGATAAAGAAAAAAGAGGAATTTATAATTCTAGATTTTCTCAAGGTGATTCTTTTTATTGTTTATTCTTAGGTGATGCTTGTTTAGGAAAAGCATGTTATGATAAGTGTAAATATAAGTATAATAATTCTTCAGCTGACATTCGTATTGGTGATTTGTGGGGAAAGACTTATCAGAATAATGAGGAAGGTGTGAGTGCAGCAATTGCTTTTACCTTTAAAGGAAATACTTTATTAAAAGAATGTAATTGCAAATTGATTGAACATCCTTTTGAAGTGGTAGCTGAGGGCCAAATGAAAGAATGTCCTAAACGTCCATCCTGTTTTTTACATATAATGTCTTTACTTAGAAATGAGAATGTTCCACTTACAGAGGTGTTACAATTATTGCTTTCTTATGAAAAGCGGAAGCGTAATATTAACAGGCTGAAGCATCCTATGAGTATAGTTGGAAATGTTCTAAAGAGAATGAAAAAATATTTATGCAGATAAAAACGATAACTTGCCATAGAGTTTATAATTATGGTGCGTCATTGCAAGCTTATGCTTTGCAGCATTATTTAGAAGAAAAAGGTCACCATGTAGAAATTATTGATTTTTGGCCATATGCTTTTCATGGCAGATATAATTTCTTTTATGTGAATTCTAGGTTCCGCTATTTCTCATTATTACAAAGATTTCCTGTTTTGAAGTTTTTCTATGGACTTAGATTCAATAGAAGGATGTTTAAGACATATGGAAGAAAAGGCTCTTTTGATAAGTTTGAAAAGCAGTTTTTACACTTGACAGATATGTCTTATTCTACTTCTGATGCTCTTAAGAAAGAGCCACCTTTTGCAGATGTGTATATAGCTGGGAGTGACCAAATTTGGAATACTGATATGCCTAATGGACATGAATCTGCCTTTTATTTGGATTTTGGAGATAAAACTATACGTAGAATAGCTTATGCTGCAAGTTTTGGTATTCCATCAGTTCCTGATGAATATAAAAATATTATTTCAAATAGAATTCATAAGTTAGACTTTGTTTCCGTCCGTGAGGCAAGTGGTTTGAATATCCTTAAAAACATGGGTATTGAAAATGCTGTTCAAGTTTTAGATCCTGTTTTTCTTCTTTCTGCAGATGAATGGCGCAAATGTGTGTTGTATGACTCTAAGCATTATCATTTTATAGATGATAAATACATTTTAATATATGACTTTATAGGAGATTCTAGAATTAAGCAATTAGCTATTAATGCAGCACAAAATTTAAAGTGTAAATTAGTTTCATTGAATGATTTTAGGACATATCATTATGTGGACTACAATATAAATAATGCTGGTCCGTGTGAATTTCTAAATTTGATAGAACATGCTTGTTTGGTCATTACAAATTCGTTCCATGCGACAGCTTTTTCTGTGATTTTTAATAAAGAATTTTATACATTTAGCCTTTCAACTCAAAATAGTTCGTCACGAATGGAAGATTTTTGTCATTTGTTGAATCTAATGGAACGCTATAATAGTACCCAAATTGCAGATAATAAAATTAGCTATCATGAAGTCAATAGGACAATAAATGAACAGAAATATATGTCTATGAGATTTATAAATATGGGGATAAATTTTGCTGAAGGCTTATAATTTGATTTCATATATGAAAATATTATGGTTTACAGGTGGCACATCATTATATGCTAATAAAAACACTTATAATGGAGGAGGATGGGTGGCATCATTGCAACAGGCACTAATTAATAATTCTAGTGCTGATGTGGTAATAGAGGTGGCTTTTCCATGGCATTGCAATATGCAAGACAATGTAGATGGGGTAGTCTATTACGGTATAAAGAGGATGTTAAAGCCATTTATCTGTTATAATCGCAAGCAAAAGGCTGAATATGCAAGAATAAAAGAAGTGGTCGATAGATCTAAACCTGATATCATTCATGTATTTGGTACGGAGTTATCTTATGGGATGGTATCTAAAATGACGAATATTCCAGTCGTCATCCATTTACAGGGAATATTGGGATGCTGTAAAGAATTTTGGCTTCCTGCTGGACTTTCATGGATAAAATATTTTATCCATGATCCGCGTAAGCTTATTTCTCAGATAAACCTTAATCGATATATCAAACGTGAATTTGAAATTTTTCAAAATAGTCGTTATTTAATGGGACGTACATGCTGGGATTGTTCTAATGCAGCTCTTATGGCTCCTCAAGCTACATATTTTTATTGTAGTGAAATGCTTCGTCCCTGTATATATAATTCTTGCCGTATATGGCAACCTCGCAATAATATTCATAAAGTGATTGTGTCAGTGATCTCTCCAGCTATCTACAAAGGAGGAGATGTGATATTAAAGACTGCGGAGGTATTAAAGAAATTTTGGGGAGATAATTTTGAATGGCAAGTATATGGTATTGATGATTTGGATTATATGAGCCGGTTGACAGACATCAAACTTAATGAAGTCAATGTATCTGTGCGAGGAGTTATTGATGCTAAACAATTGGTTGACGTGGTTATGTCTGCTGATGTATTTGTACATCCGTCCTATATAGAAAACAGTCCGAATACAGTGTGTGAAGCGCAGGTGTTGGGGATTCCTGTTATTGCTACTAATGTGGGTGGAGTATCTTCCCTTATTACTGATATGGAAGATGGCATATTAGTACCATCACATGATATATATATGATAGCTGCTAAACTGAAATTATTATTAGAAAATGTGGAACTTTCTATGTCTTTAGGGGAAAAAGGACGGAAAAGGGCATTACTTCGTCATTCTCCTGCTGCAATAGTCAGTGACTTATTTCATATATATGAGCAAATACGTGATAAAAATGAATAGAGAAAAAGTAAGGGTAGTAGTCTTGTTGACAGGCTGTGTTGTACCTAATACAACGGATTATTTGGTAATAGCAGACATTGAAAGCAGGAAAGCGCAATACCTGAAAGCCATTCGCTGGTATTTGAGCAATACGGATTTTCGAATTGTGTTCGGTGAAAACAGTGGAACGGATTTATCAGACTATATTAGTGAAGTATGGCGTGACAGGGTGGAATTTATTACCTATAAAAGTGAACCGGTAGTGCCTGATCGAGGAAAAGGATATAAGGAAATGGAAATATTGGAATATTGCTATGTGAATTCCTTTTTCTTGAAAGACTGTGAAGTGATAGTGAAAGGAACAGGGCGACTGATATTAAAAAATATCGTTTCGTTGGTAAATTGTTTGAAAGGGCATAAACATTTTATAAGTAGTTGGATGCGCTTTAAGTATCGTGCCAGTGATAGCAGATTTTTCTTTTGTAGTTCGGATTTTATGGAGTATTTCATTCGTGAATTTAAAAACAGGACTGACAGGGAAAATATCTTTGAAGTAAATCTCGCTAAGGCTATTCGCGAAAACAACAATTATACGTATTTATACCCCCTATACGCAGCGAATATCGATGGCATTGGGGGGGGCTGGTGTGATTTACAATACATCTGCCATGATGTTTAGAATTGCCTGCATGAAGTCTGCTTTATTCTCTTGGATTTACAAATTAGGATACTGGCCGAAAAAGGAATTGAACTGATGATTGATAAAATACATCAACGTGATTTTATTTGGAACGTGATACATGGCATCGTCATTTATAATATTTAAAGCTAATTTTTTTGTATGAATATGCTACATCCTGCTAAACAGAATGAGGCTCAGTGCTACGACATAGTTATCCCTATAAATAAGAGGAATGTGAATTTTGTAGGACGCGTGATAAAACATATTAGGCTTAACTTGTTGGAGTGTGAGAATATTTATCTTATTTCTAAAAAGACTTTGTTCTCAAAGTTGGGGAAGTCTATTGATGGTAAATGTGTATTGATAGATGAAGACAGAATGATACCAGGACTGTGTTATGATAGTGTACACCGGTATATGATCGAAGCAGGTTGTTTGGATATAAATAGGGTAGGATGGTATTTCCAGCAGTTGCTTAAACTTGGGTTTGCTTCTACATCATATTGCAAAAAATATTATCTCACATGGGACTCGGATACTTTACCGCTTTCCCATTTGCGTTTCTTTGAAAATGGAAAACCTTTGTTTACTAGCAAAAAAGAATTCCATCAACCCTATTTTGAAACGCTTCAGCGTCTGGTCGGGTTAGGGAAAGTGGTTTCTCATTCATTTATAGCCGAACACATGATGTTCCACAAGGATATTGTGCTGGAATTGTTGTCTGTCATTGAACATTCAGAAGTTAAAGGGAAAGATTGGGTAGAAAAGATAATCCAAGCTTGTGACTTTTCTACTAGTACCCACTGTTTTTCTGAATTTGAAACATACGGTACATTTTGTATGGTTTATCATCCCCATTTGTATGGAACACAACATCTTAACACATTCCGTTCTGCAGGATTAATCAGAGGACGCCATATTAATAATTTTATTATAGAACGGTTGGCGGTAGATATGGATATCGCATCATTTGAAATATATGATGCTATTTTCCCTTATGATTTAGAGAAACGTATTCATAATTTAAAAAGCAAAATAAAAAGATTAAAAACTACGCCGTTTAAAGAAATTGTAAAGATGGTTAGGAACAAGGTGAAGAATCAGGAAAAATATTGATATAAATATTTATTTAATGGATAATGCGTTGATAAAAGCACTATTGCAACATACTGATTCTTATAAGTATTTTTTTATGCTTATGATGATTTTATGGTCTGCGAAGACTACAGAACTGTTGAAAATAGCCCCTGATAATATGGTTATGACTTGTGTATATTTAATCATCATAGTTTTTTATTATCAGAAGTATTGTAGAAAGGGATGTTTGAAACCATTATATATAATTTTAGGCATATTTGCGCTATGGTATAGCGCTATCTGTATAAAATATGGTGGAGTTCAAGCGATTTATTTTGGTATTCTTATTAGTACTATCATAGCTTATATAGCTTTTAATTTATTTAAACAGTATGAGTTTTTTATTTATGCAGAAAAGGTATTAGTTCATTTGTGTATACTTTCATTAATTGTATGGGGAGGGTATGTTATAATGCCATCTTTAATTGGAGAAGTAATGGATTCTGTTTCTGTAGTAGATAATGCGGCTACTATGCGTGCCAATATATTTGTAGTAGGTATTGGCAATCAAACAGTGGAAGGGTTAATGATTAAACGTAATATTGGATTTACATGGGAGGCAGGACGTTTTTCTTGCTTTCTTGTATTTGCTATGTTTCTTAACCTATCACTTCATAATATGTCTCTTTCATGGAGAAAAAACCGTTCTTTTTATATACTAATGGCAGGATTGGTTTCTACACTTTCCACTACAGGCATTATAGCCTCTTTCTCTCTTGTGCTATATTATATGTATAATAAATCTACGGCATATAGGGTGACAATGATTATCGCTGGATGCTTGCTGATACCTGTTGTCTGGGGAATGTCTTTTATGGGGGGGAAATTAGTTTCGCTTATGGATTATGAACAAGAGATACGTGATATGCAGTGGATGTTTGACAGGGGAGTGGAGTCAATTACTCCGCAAAGAATAACTGGTGCTTATTTGGAATTACAGAACTTTTTAAATGATTTTTGGCTAGGGTATAATGTGAATGAAAACGCATTTTCTATGAGTGCATTGTTTGATGGTAAAGAGGTGTGGCTAGCCAACGGTGTAATACAGATATTTAGTATGTATGGAGTATTCATGGGATTATTTTTCTATGCTTTGTTGATTAAATCATCTGCTTTGATTATAAAGGTATTCAATAAAAAAGGAACGATATTGTTTGCGTTAATATTTCTTCTTCTCAGTATTAGTTATGAATTTTGGACTAGTAGTGTTTTTCTCTATTGTGTCTATTATGCTCTGTTTAACCATTATATGCCTAATTATGGCGTTGCATATACTTCAGTAAAAAAGGTATGAGGAATCCAAAGGTTTCAATAATTATAGCTGCTTATAATGCAGGACCTACTATCGAGAAAGCTTTGTGTAGTGTTGAAAAGCAATCATTTCAGGATTGGGAATGTCTTATAATAGATGGTATGTCTCAAGATGATACGGTACAAAAAGTAAAATATTTCGCAGATAAAGATAATCGTTTTCGAGTATTTTCAGAACCGGATAAAGGTGTGTTTGATGCTTTTAATAAAGGATGGCAGAAAGCACAAGGTGAATGGATTTATTATTTAGGTAGTGATGATGAGTTGCTACCGGATGGTATAAAAAGTTTAATGGAGTATGCGGATGGTGTGGATTTAGTTTATGGTGGGATAAGAATGAAATACAGGAGTAAGTGTACGAAAGATAAAGAAGCGTCTTTTTGGGAGAAAGAAATGCCATTTTCATTACCTGCAAGTCATCAGGCTATTATAATGAAGCGTGATGCTATAGAGCGTCTGGGAGGATACGATCTGAAATATAAGATACTTGCAGATTATGATTTGATAAATCATGCCTTTTTTGTTGGAATGAAAACTAATCGATGTTCTGATATGATTGCTGTTTTTTCATTAGGAGGACTCAGTACGGACAATATAGCTTCACTAACAGAACGTTACCAGATTCTTGTTAAATATGGAGTAAGTAGACCGAGAGCTTTCATTCATCGTATTAAAATGACAGTCTTTTTTTTGATATTAAAAGTGAAGCATTATTTTGATTAATGCTGTTCATAAATAATAAGCTTAAATGAACATCTTGTTTTTGTTGAAATCTTTTGAGGTTGGAGGGCTGGAAGTTGTAACAACAACGCTTGCAAACAAATTTCAAGAGGAAGGGCATAAAGTAGTTATATGGACTTTTTCTGAAGGAAAAACTTCACTTGTGTCGCGTTTAAATGAAAATGTGAAACTTGTATATGGGTTTGGTTTTAATTTGTCCAAATGTAATATTAATGCATTGAGAACGGTGCTTATTGATGAGAAAATTCAAATTGTTATAAATCAATGGGGACTTCCTTTTATTCCTGCTTATGTCTTAAAAAAGGCTTCGAGAGGAATACCTGTAAAAATAATAGCAGTATATCATAATGATCCTTCTACTAATGGGCGGTTAAAAGATGTGGAGATAGCAATGGAGAAAAACCGAAATATAGTTGTATATCTAGGATTAAAAATGAAATATTGGTTGTATAGGCAAATAACAGCTGCTAGTATGCGATATGTTTATAGAAATAGCGATGGATATATGGTTTTATCTCAGAGTTTTGTAGAAGGGTTCAAGAAGTTTACTGGGATAAGAAAAGCAGATCGGCTAATTGTACAGACCAATCCTGTAACTATAGATATATCGGATTATAATTATGATTTTGAGAGGAAAAAAAAGGAGCTTGTTTTTGTTGGACGTCTTGATTACACTCAAAAAAGAGTATCACGTATTATTGAAACATGGTCATTATTGGAACATAAACATGCTGATTGGATATTAAGGATTGTAGGCGATGGACCTGAGCGTGACAATATTGAGCATATGGTACAGAAACTTGAACTTAAAAATGTTCGATTTGAGGGCTTTCAGTATCCTCGTTCTTATTATGAAATAGCATCAATATTGATACTAACTTCTGAATACGAAGGATTTGGTCTAGTTGTGGCTGAAGCTATGAGTTTTGGGGTAATCCCTGTTGTGTTAGGTAGTTATTCTGCAATATATGATTTATTGGTAGATGGAGAAAATGGTATCATTGTACCTTATTCTCATAAGGATGGGTTTAATGCAAATGTTATGGCTAATGCATTAGAAAGGCTGATGAATGATAGAATATTGTGCCAGAAAATGAGTTTGATTGCATATAGACATAGTCGTTTTTTTTCAATAGAACGTATTTCTAAGGAATGGTATGATAAATTGAATAAAATTATTGAAAGATGATTTGTTGGTTTCTTAGTATTGTCCTTGTTATCTAAATTATAAATAGGCAAGATAGAAATATTGTACAATATACTATAGGGAATGAATAAAAAGAAAGTAGGACTTAATATATTTTAATTATGGATTTAAAAATAGATATTCTTACTAGCAGAAAATATGAAAAAAGACCATGGTTTGATTTGGTATATGAATGGGAAGATGAGATAAAAGAACTTTTAAATTGTAAATTAATATATGAACCAACAATCTTTAAAAACAGATATTATGAATTCCTTCCATTGGTTTATCATTTTATGTTGATGTTTAAAAATGGAGGAAAGCCAGTTTTATTTTTTGAAATGAAAGCTAATGTGTTTCATTTGTGGAAAAATTTGAATTGTTTGATTCCTTGGATTATTGATTGGTATGTGAATCCTAATAATCAATGGTGGTATAATTGGTTGTATAAGAAACATAAACTTATATTGGTTTCTAGTAAAGAAGTTTATGAATATTTGCTGGCTAAAAATACACGACTAAATATAAGACATTTAGCTTTGTCTTTATCCGATAGATATAAAATCACTTCTAATACTTGTTATGAGAAAAAATATGATGTCATATTAATAGGAAGACAAAATCCTGTACTAAAAGATTTTTTGGATCAATATAAAAAGACGCATCCGGATTTGATAATATTTATTCCTTCAAAACAGGAACTTGCTTCAAGAGATGAATATTTGGACTCAATGAAAAAAAGTAGAATAGCATTATATGCAACTCCAGGGATTGATGGAGGAGAAAAGCGTACTAATGGCTTTTCACAAGTTACACCACGTTTCTTGGAAATGGTAGCGTCAGGGTGTAATATCATTGCAAGATATAAGACTAATGCTGATACTGATTATTATGAACTGGAGAAATTTAGTCAAAGTGTCAATACTTATGAAAAGTTTGAGAAAGAAATGGATAAATGTAGAATAAAAGAGCCTGATATGACTTTTTACTCGTATTATTTACAAAAACATTATACATCAAAAAGAGTAGAGGAGTTGCAGGTAATTTTAAATGAAATTGATTGGTGATTTTTTTGTTTGATAATAATAAATTAATATGCAAAAAATAGCGATTATAGGAGCAGGTGTGTCTGGTATGAGTGCTGCTCATTTTCTTAAAGACCGTTATAATGTTACTGTTTTTGAGAAAGAAAAGACTCCTGGAGGTCTTATTAAATGTTGTCGTATTAACGGAAGCCTTTTTCATACTTGTGGTGGGCATGTCTTTAATTCAAAACATTCAGATGTGTTAGACTGGTTTTGGACAAAATTTGATCGTAATAAAGAATTCTCAAAAACAGATCGTAATTCAGCCATTTTTATGGAGGAGGGGGACGAAATTCCTTATCCAATTGAAAACCACGTATATCTTTTGAACTCTGATATTCAAAAGAGGGTTATTAAAGATCTTGTTGAAATAGTAAGAAAAGAGGGCGATAAGGCTCATAATTTTGAGGAGTTTTTAAAGTCACGATTTGGAGATACTCTTTATAAGATATATTTTCAGCCTTATAATGAAAAAGTATGGAGGCGTGATTTAAAACAAGTACCACTTTCATGGTTGGAAGGTAAATTGCCTATGCCAACAGTGGAAGAAATGATTTATAATAATATTAATCATGTGAAGGAAAAGTCATTTGTTCATTCAACTTTTTGGTATGAAAATATGAATGGCTCTCAATATATTGCTGATAAGTTGGCTGAAGAACTTCATATTTGTTATGATACTGATATTAAAAATATTAAGTATGTTCATAATAAATGGTTAATAGAAGAGGAATATTTTGATAAAGTGATATTCTGTGGGAATATTAAAGATATGGTTAAAATAGTTGAAGGCTTTGATATTCGGGAATATGAAGACGAAATAGTAAAATTGGAATATCATGGTACTACAGCTGTGTTTTGCGAAATTGATAAGAATCCATATTCATGGATTTATCAGCCAAGCAAACAGCATGAAAGTCATCGCATTATTTGTACTGGTAATTTTGCAAAATCAAACAATGGTAATTGTGTTCTAGAGGGACGTATAACGGCTACTGTAGAATTTACTGATGAAATATCTAAAGAAGATATTATAGATAATCTTTCCCGTATTTCGCTTCATCCTAAATATTTGGCTCATAAGTATAATCCTTATACTTACCCTATTCAGAATGTTCATACTCGTGATATGATTAAAAGGTTAAAAGCCGATCTTTTTCCTGTAGGATTCTATTTTACAGGACGTTTTGCGGATTGGGAATATTATAATATGGATATTGCTATGAGAATGGCTATGGATTTATGTAAAAAGATATAAGCATAGATACTATTAGTAAAATAGCTTATGCAAAAAATCAAAATATTAAATGTAGGCATTGATAATGTTTCTTCTCTCGAATTGTTGAGGAGTTTGAAACAAGGTGTACTTGTAACTCCAAATATAGATCATTTGGTGAAATTGCAGAAAAACAAAGAACTATATAATTTGTATAGTAAGGCGGATTGGGTGGTCTGTGATAGTAAGATTCTTTATTTGCTTTCTAAACTGTTGAAGCATTCATTGAAAGAAGTCATACCTGGAAGTGGTTTTTTTCCGAAGTTTTATATGTATCATAGGGATAATAGAGATTGCAGGATATTCCTACTTGGAGGTATGGAAGGTGTGGCTGCTAAGGCGATGGAGAATATTAACCAAAAAGTGGGTCGAAAAATAGTTGTGGGAGCTTACTCTCCTTCTTATGGCTTTGAGAAGAAACAGAATGAGAACGAGGAAATTTATAAAATGATAAATGAAAGTGGTGCTAATGTTGTGTTAGTAGGTGTAGGTTGTCCCAAACAGGAGAAATGGATCTTTACTCATAAAGATAAAATGCCTGAAATAGATATATTTATGGCTCTTGGCGCCACCATTGACTTCGAAGCCGGTAACGTAAAGCGTGCTCCTAGAATATTCCAAACCTTAGCGATGGAATGGTTTTACCGTTTCTTGAAAGAACCAAAGCGACTGTTCAGACGCTATTTTGTGGATGATATTCAGTTCTTCTATTATTTTGCAAAACAGTTATTGGGGCTTTACAAAGATCCTTTTGCATAGTTTCCATAAGTTATGCAAGGAAACAATGGGCAGGAGCAGAACGAAAGACACCAACCAGACCATCCCATTCAATACTAATAAGACTATTGCTTGCAACCATTTCATGGGAGCAAAGATAGATGGAATTCTAATAAAAATGGGTAGAAAAATACAATTAATTTTAGTATGCTTTATTGCGATGAACTCTCTACGAGGTCAGGCGCAGGCACTATATGGCACAACAGGACTACTTCATGCACCCACTGCCGAGATGCAAAAAGACAAAACATTTATGTTTGGTGGAAACGTGCTGCATCTTGTTCCATTGCAATATCTTACCACCAATGAGATAAAATACACCTTCAATTATTATCTGAATGTAACAATATTCCCTTGGCTTGAAGTGGGATATACCTGCACCATTAATCATGCAGATCATGGCTCTACTTATTTCCCGGAACAGTCTTGGGGAAAATACACCAATCAGGATCGTGCATTTTATGGGCGTATCCGATTGTGGAAAGAAGGGTGGTGGAAACCTTGGACTCCTCAGATTGTTCTTGGTTTGGATGATCCTACTTCGCATGAATCATACGGAGGTGGTGCCATCAAATTCGACGAAGACGGGATGCAGAACAATCACTTTACGCGGTATTACTTGGCGGCTACCAAGCACTTTGATTTCAAAGGTGTAGGAACATTGGGTATTCATGCGGCTTATGTAGATTATCGGGCATGTTGGTTCCCTCATTATAAACGACCGTCAGCAGGAGCAAACTTTAAATTAGATCTTCCTGATAAAGATAATTTGGCAATAAAAGCTTTGAACGGATTGAATCTGATGGCTGAGTATGATGCAAGAACAGTGAATGTAGGAGCACACTATCAGCTATGGAAAGATCATATCAACCTCATTGCCGAATTGAATGATGGCAAATACTTCTCAGGTGGTATCTATTTCAAAATCCATCTGAAATAATAAATATTATCTAATTAAGATTTTTGAAATAGATTTTCTTCCTTAATATGAAAACAATAAACCATTAGACTATGGATGGTAATTTAAGTTACTCAAGTAAAGAACCCGTAATACACCTATAAATAGTGTAATTAGATTCTTCACTTTATCCAGAATGTCAATGTCTACTTTACTTCCCTATACTTCTTCTCACTCTCATACTCCTTATACCGTCCGCAAGCCCTTCGCGTATAACACACCGCTCCCGTTTGGTACAACTTCTAGTCACTCCCTTTTCCTGAACCAAATCTTTCACTTTTTGTTTTCTATCACAACCTAAACCCCATTCCATTATGAAAGTACAAACAGGCCAGGGGACTATCCCCCTTATTACATTAATAGGCATTTTCTCCATTTCGGCACTCAATGCATTGCCGGGATTGGCAGTTTCCCCCATCTTGGGAGATTTAAACAAAATCTTCCCGCAAGCCACCGACCTGGAAATTCAAATGCTATCCTCCTTGCCATCCCTCCTTATCATTCCCTTCATCCTGTTATCGGGCAGGCTGACGGAAAAAGTAAATAACCTCTTGTTGCTCCAAATAGGACTAACTATCTTTGGAGCAAGCGGCATACTCTACCTGCTTTCCAACAAAATGTGGCAACTGGTTGCCATCAGCGCCATGCTGGGAGTAGGCTCAGGTTTGATTGTACCGCTTTCTACAGGTCTGATCTCCCGCTATTTTGTGGGAAGTTATCGCACCCAGCAATTCGGTTACAGTTCTGCCATTACCAATGTTACTCTGGTACTTGCCACCACGCTGACAGGCTACCTGGCAGAAGTAAACTGGCATTTGCCTTTCATCGTTTATTTATTCCCCTTTATATCCATCCTCTTGACTCGTTACCTTAAAGAGGATCTTTCCAATTACCATCCCAAGGATGAACCACCTGCCGATGCTTCTGCCGGAATAGGCAAACGCGGCATCAACATAAAAGCCTTGGTAAAGCTCATGGCTTTCTATGGCCTTGCCACCTATTTGGTCATCATCATTAGCTTTAACCTCCCTTTCCTGATGGAGGAATACGGGCTTTCCAGTGGTAGGGCAGGTATTTTGATCTCCTTATTTTTCCTTGCCATTATGGCGCCGGGCTTTGTGCTGAACCGCATAATGCAGATGCTGGGACAGCATATTTACGTGATCTGCCTGCTGCTGATAGCCTGCGGCATGGGCATTATTCTACTGAGCCGTTCCGAAGTGCTCATTGCCGTGGGGTGCATACTGAATGGTTTGTCTTACGGCATCATTCAGCCTCTGGTCTATGATAAGACTTCGGATATAGCAGTGCCCCGCAAGGTGACACTGGCACTGGCATTTGTAATGGCAATGAATTATGTTGCCATCTTGCTTTGCCCGTTCATAGTGGATGCTTTCCAAAATCTGTTCCATTCCCATTCGCAGACTTTTGCTTTTTGGCTGAATCTGGTAATAGCGTTGCTGGCTACATTAAAATGTTATTTGTCGCTATTGATTAGACGCCGAGGTATATCTCATTAGACACCGCGATAATTCAATAAGACACCGCGAAAAAATAATATCGCGGTGTCTAATCTAGTTCTTGTATTTTGAACCAAAATCCTCTTTTTCGGTTTATATGCCTATATAATCCGAAAAAGTATGAATAAACAAGTCGAAGCAAACCTCAGTATGGTAGTCTCCAAGGCATTGGGAGGCTTTAACATGAATGCGTTGAAATATTTGTTGCCTCTGTGGATGGCTCCTGTGACGGGTGTTACTATCCGATTGGTATTTGGTACGGCAGCATTTTGGTTGATTGATATATTTTGCAAACCCGAAAACTCTACTACTCGCCAAAAGTGGCAACTCTTTACCTTAGGCGCTTTGGGAATCTATGGCTATATGTTTTTCTACTTGATGGGAATCAGTAAAACTACTCCTGTTTCCAGCTCTATTTTTGTCAGTTTGGAGCCGATATGGGTATTCATCATTGCCGTATTGTTCTATAAAGAGAAAGTTACTTGGATGAAGATACTTGGCATCGGAATGGGGTTGGCAGGAGCTATCCTTTGCATCTCTACCCAGCCCAGTGACGATTTGGCATCCAATGCTCCGGTGGGAAATCTTTTATGCTTGGCAAGTTCCATTATTTATGCTGTCTATTTGGTCTTTAGCAATCGTTTGTTGAAGGGAGTGGGAGATATGACCATGCTGAAATATACTTTTCTGGGAGCTTCCGTTATGGCAGTTATTGTGAATACTATCTACGGATTTGATGCACCGGTATTGAGTGAATCACTCTTTTCCACGCCTATGCTGGTACTGTTGTTTGTCCTTATATTTCCAACGACTATCAGTTATTTGTTACTCCCCGTCGGATTGAAATATCTCAAAACAACATTGGTGGCTATCTATGGCTATCTCATCTTGATTGTAGCTACAATAACATCATTGATTTTGGGACAGGATCGTTTCTCGTGGACACAATGTGGGGCGATTATTCTGATTTGTGCCAGCGTGTATCTGGTGGAAGTGGCAGAAAGTAAGCAAAAGTCAGTAACAGGAGTTAAACCGTAAGAGCTGATATTCTGCTTCTTTTTTTGGCGATCAGCGAACAATGTGAGAATATTATTTGTAGCTTTGCACCCGATTTTTAAAAACAAGAGTGTTATATTATGCTACAATTAGATGCAATATACAAAGCAGCCCATGTCCTAAAGGAGGTCATTCGCCGCACAGACTTGATTTATGCTCCCCAGATAAATCCCGAGAGCGCAGTTTATTTGAAACCCGAAAACCTGCAATTTACAGGTTCATTTAAGGTGCGGGGAGCTTATTACAAAATTTCCCAGTTATCAGATGAGGAAAAGGCAAAAGGTGTGATCGCCTGTTCTGCCGGAAACCATGCGCAAGGTGTGGCATTGGCTGCAACCAAAAGCGGTATCAAGTCACTGATCTGCCTGCCCGAAGGTGCACCGATTTCCAAAGTGGAAGCTACCAGACACTATGGTGCGGACGTTTGCCTGGTGCCGGGTTGTTATGATGATGCCTACCAAAAGGCACTGCAACTGCGTGATGAAAAAGGATATACGTTTATCCACCCCTTTGATGATGAAAATGTGATAGCCGGACAAGGAACTATCGGACTGGAACTGTTGGAAGAAATGCCCGATGTGGAAGTGGTGATTCTTCCCATAGGTGGTGGAGGATTGGTATCCGGAGTAGCCTATGCACTGAAGTCCCTGAAACCTTCCATCAAAGTATATGGCGTGCAAGCCTTGGGAGCTGCCAGTATGGCAAATTCCATTCTTCACTCGCGCATTGAGCGCCTCCGTTGTGTCTCTACCTTTGCCGATGGAATTGCGGTAAAAGAGCCGGGAACCAATACTTTTGATTTGGTGAACCAGTATGTGGACGGTATTGTGACGGTGACCGAAGATGAAATAGCTGCCGCCATCCTTGCCTTGATAGAACGCCAGCGGATCATTGCCGAAGGGGCAGGGGCGGTATCCGTTGCTGCCGCCATGTTCAATAAAGTTCCGGTGAAAGGAAAGAAAACCGTTTGCGTGGTATCCGGAGGGAATATTGATGTAACTATCCTGAGCCGTGTCATCAATCGTGGTATGGCAAAATCGGGACGAACCTATGCGGTGACGTTGGACTTGGTAGATAAACCGGGACAATTACTGGGCGTCAGCCAAATTATTGCCGAACAGGGAGGAAATGTAATATCTGTGCGCCATGAGCGAAATAGTGAGAGTGCAGATGTAACCGGATGTGCCCTGCGTATCGTTATGGAAACCAGAAATGAGGAACATATAGCATCTATTCGCCAAAAACTATTGGATGCTGGCTATGTGATAATGAAATAAATTATATACTTTACAAGAAGAAAGGGAGGAAATTGAATTTTTCCTCCCTTTCTTGCTTATAAATTTAAATTCTCCACTTAAAAAATCGATTTTTATAGTGAAAATATCATTTTATACTTCATAGAATCCAATTAAAGTATTACTTTTGCCGCAGTTTTGTAATGTAGAGTTTGCAAAAATGACCGATATAATCAAACATCGTGGTATTGTGGAAAACATCGATGGTTCTCACATTCAAGTGAGGATCATACAAACTTCTGCCTGCTCGGCTTGCAGTGTGAAAGGGCACTGCAATGCATCTGAAAGCAAAGAAAAGCTGATTGATGTTTATGACACAAAAGCATCTTCTTACCAAAAGGGTGAGGAGGTGATGCTTTATGGAACTACTTCTATGGGGATGCAAGCCGTATTGTTGGCTTTTGGCGTCCCTTTTCTGGTATTGTTGATTACTTTATTCGTAGCCATGCGTCTTACGGATGGCAATGAATTGAAATCGGCCTTGATTGCCTTGTTAGCCTTGATTCCCTATTACCTTATTATATATGTATGCAGGAATAAGTTGAGCAAGAAGTTTTCATTTACGCTTGAACCAATAAAAAAATAATTAATAAATAACTAACTAAAACTTATGGATTTAATTCTGGTTGCAGTAATTTCGTTGGGAGCGATTGGCTTGATTGCCGCGGTGATCTTGTATGCCGCCTCCAAGAAGTTTGCTGTGTATGAAGATCCGCGGATTGCCAAGGTAAACGAAGTGCTTCCTCAGGCTAATTGCGGTGGATGTGGTTATCCCGGTTGTGCTGGTTTTGCAGGTGCCTGTGTAAAGGCTGCCGATGCCGGTTCGCTGGAGGGTAAATTGTGTCCGGTTGGCGGTGCTCCCGTTATGGAACAGGTTGCTGCCATTTTGGGATTGGAAGCCGTTGCTGCCGAGCCGAAGGTTGCAGTGGTAAGATGTAACGGCAGTTGCGAAAATCGTCCTCGTACTGCTCAGTATGACGGAGCCAAGTCTTGTGCCATTGCTCATGCCACTTCGGGAGGTGAGACAGGTTGTACATTTGGCTGTCTGGGCTGTGGTGATTGTGTGGAGGTTTGTCAGTTTGACGCTATCCACATGAATCCCGAAACAGGCCTTCCGGAAGTAGATGATGAAAAATGTACGGCTTGTGGCGCTTGTAGCAAGGCTTGTCCGCGCAATATCATCGAAATCCGTCCGAAGGGCAAGAACAACCGCCGTGTAGTGGTGATGTGTGTAAACAAAGACAAAGGCGCTGTCGCCAACAAGGCTTGCAAGGCTAGCTGTATAGGTTGCGGCAAGTGCGTTAAGGTTTGTCCGTTTGAAGCCATCACACTGGAAAACAATCTGGCATACATCGACCCGGTGAAGTGTAAATCTTGCCGCAAGTGTGAACCGGAATGCCCGAAGGGTGCTATTCAGGCAATCAATTTCCCGCCCCGTAAGCCGAAGGTAGAGGCTCCGGCCGGTGAAGGCGTTGCTAAACCTGTTGCTCCGAAAGCAGAGGCTGCTCCGAAGGTTGAAGCTCCAAAAGCAACAGAAGCTCCTAAAGCAGAAGCATAATCATATTCAAAGTAAGTAAAAACAAAAAAAGATATAACAGTGAAGACATTTAGAATTGGTGGAGTTCATCCAGCAGAAAATAAATTGTCAGCAGGCAAAGCCATCGAAACCCTTGCCCTTCCTAAGCAAGCGGTGTTCCCTTTGTCACAGCACATCGGTGCTCCTGCCACTGCCATCGTGAAGAAAGGCGATGTAGTGAAAGTAGGTACGAAGATTGCTGAGGCGGGAGGCTTTGTTTCAGCAGCCATCTTCTCGTCTGTATCCGGTAAAGTAAACAAGGTAGATGCCATAATCGACGCAAGCGGTTACCGCAAGCCTGCCATCTTTATTGACGTAGACGGCGACGAATGGGAAGAATCAATTGACCGCAGTTCAACATTAGTAAAAGAGTGTACGCTGACTCCTGAGCAAATCGTTGCTAAAGTGAAAGATGCAGGCGTAGTAGGTATGGGTGGCGCATGTTTCCCCACTCATGTGAAACTGTCTCCTCCTCCGGGCTGCAAGGCAGAATGTGTCATTATCAATGCCGTAGAGTGCGAACCTTATCTTACTGCCGACCATCAGTTGATGTTGGAGAAAGCGGATGAGATCCTGGTAGGCGTTAGCATTCTGATGAAAGGTGCAAAAGTCGATAAAGCCTATATCGGCATAGAAAACAATAAGCCCGATGCCATCAAATTGATGACTGAAAAGGCTGCCCAATACTCCGGTATAGAGGTTGTTCCTTTGCAAGTGAAATATCCGCAAGGAGGTGAAAAGCAATTGATTGATGCCGTTATCGCCCGTCAGGTTCCTGCTCCTCCTGCCATTCCTATCAATGTAGGTGCGGTGGTTCAGAATGTAGGTACTGCATTTGCGGTGTATGAAGCCGTTCAGAAGAACAAACCTTTGTTTGAACGTATCGTAACCGTGACAGGTAAGTCTGTAAAGAACCCCTCTAACTTCCTTACCCGTATGGGTACCCCGATGAGCCAGCTGATTGATGCGGCAGGTGGTCTGCCCGAAGATACCGGAAAGGTAATCGGTGGCGGTCCGATGATGGGTAAAGCTGTGGTAAATACCGAAGTGCCTATCTGTAAAGGTAGCTCGGGGGTGCTGATTATGAACGATAAGGAAGCGGCACGCGCAGAAGCCCAGCCCTGTATTCGTTGTGCAAAGTGCGTCAGTGCTTGCCCCATGGGACTGGAACCTTTCTTGCTGGCAACCCTGTCGGCTCACAAAGAGTGGGAGAGAGTAGAGAAAGAAGATGTAATGTCGTGTATAGAGTGCGGTTCGTGCCAGTTCACCTGCCCGTCTCATCGTCCGATGCTGGACTATATCCGTTTGGGTAAGGGTACAGTAGGCGGTATTATCCGTGCACGTAATGCTAAAAAATAATTCGACAAAATAGTATGGCTAATAAATTTATAGTATCATTATCGCCCCATGTCCATAGCGGTGACAGCGTACAGAAAAATATGTACGGTGTGCTTATCGCGCTGATACCTGCACTGCTGGTGTCATTATTTGCATTCGGACTGGGTGCTGCTATCGTAACGATTACCTCGGTAGCTGCGTGTGTGTTCTTTGAATGGGCTATTTCCAAGTTCATTATGAAGCAGGATAAATGCACCATTTGCGATGGCTCTGCTGTGATAACCGGCGTATTGCTGGCATTCAACCTGCCGTCAAATCTTCCTATCTGGATTATTATTATCGGTGCTTTGGTAGCTATCGGCATCGGTAAGATGACTTTCGGCGGATTGGGATGCAATCCGTTCAATCCCGCATTGGTGGGACGTGTATTCCTGCTTATCTCATTCCCTGTACAGATGACAAGCTGGCCTCAAGCCGGTCAGTTGACTTCCTATCTGGATGCCCAGACCGGAGCTACTCCGCTGGCTATCATGAAACAGGCTATAAAGGCGGGTGATGCATCTATCTTAAATGAATTGCCCAGTAGCCTGAATATGTTGATCGGTATTCCCGATACTTGCCAGATGGGTGCAGGATGTTTGGGTGAAATCAGTGCGGCTGCGCTGATATTGGGTCTCCTTTTCATGTTGTGGAAGAAGATTATCACCTGGCATGTTCCGGTTTCTATTCTGGGTACGGTTTTCGTATTTGCCGGACTGATGCATTTGGCTAATCCTATCTATGCTTCTCCCTTGGCTGTATTGCTGAGTGGCGGTATGATGTTGGGTGCTATTTTCATGGCAACAGACTATGTTACTTCGCCTATGACTCATAAGGGTATGATTATTTATGGTGTGGCTATCGGCTTCCTCACAGTGGTAATCCGTAACTTCGGTGCTTATCCCGAAGGTATGTCATTTGCTATTCTGATTATGAACGCATTCACTCCGTTAATCAATACTTATTGCAAACCTAAAAGATTTGGGGAGGTAGTGAAGAAATGAAAAAGTTAGAATCATCTTTGAAGAACATGGTTATTGTCCTGACAGGCGTAACCGTGGTAGCCGGAGTTTTATTGGGCTACGTGAACAAACTGACTGCCGAACCCATTGCACAGGCCAATGCCAAGGCATTGAGCGATGCAATTGCTATCGTAGTTCCGGGATTTGACAATAACCCTGCCGAAGCTCCCGAAACAATAGAACTGGACGGCGCCACTTATAAAATATACAAGGCAACCAAAGGCGGAGAATTTATCGGTGCAGCCGTAGAATCTTCTGCCAACGGATTTGGTGGTGCACTGAATGTATTGGTTGGTTTCGATAAAGACGGAAACATTATCGACTACTCTTTGTTGAGCCATGCCGAAACTCCGGGATTGGGTTCCAAAGCTGCCGATTGGTTTAAGAAAGGCGGTAAGGGGGACATCACCGGAAAGAATCCCGGTGCACAGGCTTTGGTTGTGAACAAGGACGGTGGTCAGATAGACGCTATCACAGCTTCTACCATTACTACACGTGCTTTCTTGAAAGCTGTGAACAATGCTTATGCTGCCTATAGCGGTCAGAATGTAGACGGAGCAAGCGGTGCAAGCCAACAACAGGCACCCGAAGCTGCTACTGAAGCTGCACCGGCCGACAGCACTAATGTTGAAACAAATAATTAAAGAAAGGAGCAGACTATGAATAATTTTAAAGTATTGATGAACGGGATTGTCAAAGAGAATCCTGTATTCGCACTCCTTTTGGGTATGTGTCCTACATTGGGAACCACCTCTTCTGCCATCAACGGTATGGGCATGGGGCTGGCAACCATGTTTGTATTGATCTGTTCAAATGTAGTGGTATCTTCTATAAAGAACCTGATTCCCGATATGGTGCGTATCCCTTCGTTTATTGTGGTTATCGCCTCATTCGTGACTCTGTTGCAGATGGTTATGCAGGCTTATGTTCCGTCACTATATGCTACACTGGGCTTGTTTATCCCGTTGATTGTAGTAAACTGTGTATTGCTGGGACGTGCCGAGGCTTTTGCAGCCAAGAATAATCCGGTATCGTCATTCTTTGACGGACTGGGCATGGGACTTGGTTTTACCCTTGCACTGACTATTCTGGGTGGTGTACGCGAATTCCTGGGCACAGGTAAGATATTCGATATGACTATCCTGCCGGAACAATACGGTATGTTGATCTTTGTGTTGGCTCCGGGTGCATTCATCGCTTTGGGCTACCTCATTGCTATTGTGAATAAATTAAAGAAAGCGTAACCCGTAAATAAAGAACGATATGGAATATATATTGATATTTATCACCGCTATATTTGTGAACAACATTGTGTTGTCACAGTTCTTAGGTATCTGTCCGTTCCTCGGCGTGTCCAAGAAAGTAGAGACGGCTACGGGTATGGGAGCAGCAGTGGCATTCGTGCTTACTATCGCTACTATCGTAACCTATCTTATTCAGAAGTTCGTACTTGATGCTTTCGGGCTGGAATACTTGCAGACCATTGCATTTATCCTTGTTATTGCATCTTTGGTACAGATGGTTGAAATCATTTTGAAGAAAGTTTCTCCCGCCCTCTATCAGGCATTGGGAGTATTCCTTCCGTTGATTACTACCAACTGTTGCATCCTGGGTGTGGCTATCCTGGTTATCCAGAAAGACTTTGATTTGCTGACCGGTGTGGTTTATGCATTCTCTACAGCCATCGGTTTTGCTTTGGCATTGATCCTGTTTGCCGGTATCCGCGAACAGTTGAGCCTGGTAAACATCCCTAAAGGAATGCAGGGAATGGCTATCGCGCTGGTCACTGCCGGTCTGTTGGCTATGGCCTTCATGGGATTCTCGGGTGTAGACAAGGGTTTGGGCGTATTATTCGGTGTAGGATAATTCATCCTCAAAATAACCTGATTCAGAAGTCCGGAGCATTGCTTCGGACTTTTTTGCATAAAGAAATCTACTTTTGTTACTAGTAAATTCAATTTTTATGCTTATTTTTGCAATAGAATTAATAGAGAGATTAAATGGCTATGACCTTGATTGTACTCGCGGCCACTATGGGGAATAAATATGGTGGATTAAAACAGCTTGAGGGAATAGGTCCTAATGGCGAAACTATATTAGATTTTTCCATATATGATGCCGTAAGAGTTGGATTTGATAAAATAGTATTTGTAATAAGCAGGCATTTTGAGCAGGAGTTCAAAAAACTGGTTTCAGGCAAATACGAACATGTGGTAGATGTGGAGTATGTTTATCAGGATGTGGAGACTATCCCGGAAGAAAAACGTAATCCGAAACGCCAAGCACTGTATGGCTCTGTAAGGGCCGTTTTGATGGGGGAGAAGTTGATTGATGCTCCATTCGGTGTGATAAATGCGGTAAACTTCTACCAAAGAGAGAGCTTTGAATTATTATATAATAATTTGGTAACACTGAAAGAAACAGACTACCATAGTTTCAATGTTTGTTACAGACTGAGAAACGTTTTGGCGGAAAGTGGAGGTGTAACCCGTGGTATTTGTGAAGTGAATGAAGAAGGATATCTGCTGTCTGTAACAGACCGGATAGGAGTTGAACGTATCAGTGGCAATCCTATGTATCCTAATGAGTTTCATAAATGGGTTGCTCTGGATGAGAATAGCTTGGTTTCAATGAATATGTGGGGCTTTACGCCGGAAATATTCGGAGAGATGCAATTAGCGTTTGATAAGTTCTTGGACGAGAATGGTATGGATATGAAAGCCCATTATTCCATTCCGGCATTTATGAATGAACGCATAGCCTCAGGCGCTAGGGTAAAGGTGATTGAAACACCTGCCAAATGGATGGGACTGGTGTCACACGATGACAAGATACAGGTTCTTCTCCGTATTAATGATATGATACGAAAGGGGATTTATCCTTCCAAATTGTTTTGAACCTAATTAAAGAACGACAGAATATAAAGTATTATGAAAGAAAGAATTTTAGTAACAGGAGGAACCGGCTACATAGGTTCTCACACGGTAGTAGAGTTGCAGAATAGCGGTTACGACGTAGTGATTGTGGATAATTTATCCAATTCAAGCGCCGATGTAGTAGATAATATTGAAAAGGTTTCAGGAATTCGTCCTGCATTTGAAAAGCTGGATTGCTTGGATTATGAAGGAATGGATAAGCTGTTTACTAAATATCCTAATATAAAAGGTATCATTCACTTTGCTGCCAGCAAGGCTGTAGGTGAATCGGTACAGAAACCGTTGTTGTATTATCGCAATAACTTGGTTTCATTGATTAATTTGTTGGAATTGATGCCTAAGCATGGAGTAGAAGGTATTATCTTCTCATCCTCATGTACGGTATACGGTCAGCCGGATCCGGAAAACTTGCCTGTCACAGAGAAAGCTCCGATCAAGAAGGCTGAATCACCTTATGGCAATACCAAGCAGATTAATGAGGAAATAATCCGTGACACTATTGCATCAGGTTCTCCTATCCATGCTATCATGTTGCGTTACTTCAACCCGATTGGCGCACATCCCACGGCATTGATCGGTGAATTGCCCAATGGCGTTCCACAGAACTTGTTGCCTTATGTCACTCAGACAGCTATGGGTATCCGTGAAAAGCTAAGTGTATTTGGTGATGATTACGATACTCCTGACGGTTCTTGCATCCGCGACTATATATATGTAGTCGATTTGGCAAAAGCTCATGTTATTGCTATGGATCGTATCTTGAACAACAAGCAGAAGGATAAAGTGGAAGTATTCAACATTGGTACAGGTCATGGTGTTTCAGTATTGGAACTGATCAGAACTTTTGAAAAGGCTACAGGCGAGAAACTGAATTATCAGATTGTAGGTCGTCGTGCCGGTGATATTGAGAAAGTTTGGGCTAATCCCGATTTTGCCAATAATGAATTGGGATGGAAGGCAGAAGTCAATTTGGAAGACACTTTGCGTTCAGCCTGGAACTGGCAGTTGAAGCTGAGAGAAAGAGGAATTCAATAAGAATTAAGATATTTTTTGAAAGACCGATGAACAAAGGACGCTAGTGTGGCGTTTTATAGATGCAAATAACCTGAAACCCCTCTTGGATATGCGAATACCTGACAGGTGGTAGTTATGTTACTCAAAACATAGAGCAGGCTAAAAAATTGCATAGTAGTTTTGTCGTGTTTTATTTTGTGTTTGTGTTGTGGCTGTTCTCCGACGTGAGTCGGGGGACAGTTTTTTTATGTGTATTTGCTTGCTTTTGAATTATTTATCTATATCTTTGCTGCTAAATAATCATTTACGCTACTTATGAAAACAAAATTTTGGGTCATCTGCTTATTGGTTCTACTCGCATCGTGCGCACGTGATATAAATAATATATACACGGGGGAAGGTGAAGAAGGGAATAAAAAGGAAGAAATAAAGAAAGAAGATTTCTTCGATTTTTCTACTACACGTAACAATCAAATTATTCTTGATTATGGAATGAAGGTACAAACAATATTTTCGTTGTATGATGAATATCCATTGGAATTAGTTGGTAATACTTGGGAATTCAAGAGTATTGATCCCATCTATGCTGGGGTGACAGATGAAAATGGTAAGTTTTCTTCTAAAGTGACTTTACCTAGTTCTTTGGGAAAGGTATGGTTGGTAAGTGAGAATGTTTTAGTTGTTTCACCCATTGAATTGGAATTGGGTGCTGAAGGATTAGTTTTTAATTATAATGATTATAAAGCACAGTTAGCGACAGGTGTACGTTCACGGGCTGTGATGGATGGTGTTCCATATCCGGATGGATATGCGACATTAGGTGAGTGGGATAAAGATGGAATACCTAATTATTTGCTACCTGAAAGTGAAAAACAAGAACTTCCTACTGCCTTTTTGGCGAGATGTAATGCACTTGCTGATTTAACTCGTTATCAAGTGAAACTCTTAGATAAATTTGAGAATTTGCGTACTACAGGTACCAATGATATGGTGATAACTAAAAGTACAAATTTGATAGCAACATATTTTAAGTCTAGTGCGGGCTGGCAAGATATGGTAGCTTATTATACATATAAAGAGGGGGAAGAGATAGATATAAATACTATAAGAAAAACATTATTATTTCCTCGATACAGCAGTGCGTCCATTCTTGGGCAATTGGTTGGCTCACAAGTCATGTTGAAGTATTGGAATCCAGATACGAAAAAATATGAATCTGAGTTCCCGGCAGGGACTCACATTGGGTGGGTTCTATTGGGAATGGGATTTGGAAACGAAAACTTGGGTCAACAATATTTTCGTTATTCCAATCCCAAGTACAATACGGATAATGAACAACGATCTGTTTTATTGAGTGACCCGGAACTTGATAATTATTTCTTTATGGCTATGGAAGACAATAATGATATGCGTTTTAATGATGTGCAATTTGCTATTACAGCTTCCACTGTTTCTTCTGTCGAACCGACTCCTTCCATACCAGATGAAGTGGGTAAAGATGAAACATCTTATGTGGTTAAGGGATCATTGGCTTTTGAGGATAATTGGCCAAAACAAGGTGATTATGATATGAATGATGTCGTCATATATTACTCAAGTACAATGGTGATAGGTACTGATAGCAAGAATCAAGGTAAGTTGCTGCGTACTACAATTACTTTTACTCCGGTAAATAATGGTGCTATATTTACAAATGGGTTTGGGTTTCAGTTGGATGAAGTTGCTAAAAATAGTATATCATCTGTGATGATAAGTAGAGAAGGGACTATAATTAGTGAGAGCTTTGATCCTGAATATGACAAGCCGGTTGTTATTCTATTTTCTGATATAAAATCAGTTTTAAATAAACCTATGAAGGTGGTTATAACATATAACTATGGTGGTGTCGTGAATGATGAAAAGGTTCTGCCTCCTTATAATCCTTTTATCTTTGTAAATACCCCTTCGCATGAAGTTCATTTACCAGGATATAAACCTACAAATAAAGCAGATGATACATTGCGTGGAACAGAAAATGACTTGAGGAAAGATAATGCAGGGAATGAAATGTATTATATATCAAAAGATAATATGCCTTTTGCCATTCATATCAGTGGTAGTGAGTTTAAATGGCCACCTGAGTCAATGCCTATTACAGAATTTTATCCACAGTTTGAACCTTGGAGAAAATCTTTCGGGGGAGAAAATAAAGACTGGTATTTGCATCCTAAGGGCCAATAGTAAGTAGCAAGAAACCATTAAATCTCTGCAAGTCCTGCCAACTCTGACTCCCAGACTTGGCAGGACTTGTATTTTTATCTGTTTTCCACAATTTAATTTCTCCCTCAAGAGAAATCAGCTCCTTTTCATAAAGGTCTCTTGATTGTTTTTATATGCAAATGAGGCATGAATATCCATTTTGCAAATATACTTGAAAAAATGTCACCTTTTTAAAGCCAAGTGATTCATTCTTTTTGTACTTTTGCGCACAAAATGATATTATAAAGGAAAACTCACATGGATTCAGTCTTTATTACGACGCGTAAACAGCGGATTATCAGAGAACTAAGGGACTATATGTTGATTGCCCTAGGTATGCTGATGTATGCTATCGGGTGGAATGTCTTCTTGCTACCTAATGATCTCCCTTCGGGAGCTGTCCCCGGTATTGCTTCTATCGTATATTGGGCAACCAACATACCGGTGCAATATACCTATTTAGCAATCAACGGTGTGTTACTAATACTTTCTTTGATTATCTTAGGCTGGAAGTTCAGTGTGAAAACCATCTATGCAGTGTTTGTGTTGAGCTCCATTCTGCCTATTATTCAAAATATAACAGGGGGTGCTTCACTTATACATGATCAACCTTTTATGGCTTGCGTGCTGGGTGCCTTCTTCTGCGGAGGCGGCATCGGCGTTGCTTTTTCGGCTAATGGAAGTACGGGAGGAACAGATATTATAGCTGCTATCGTAAATAAGTATCGTGATATTACGCTGGGTAGAGTGATTTTGATATGCGATTTGGTGATTATTTCCTCCAGTTATTTGGTTTTGCATGATTGGGAGAAAGTAGTATATGGATATGTTGTTTTGTGTATATCCAGTTTTGTGCTGGATCAAGTAGTGAATAGTGCCCGCCAGTCCGTACAGTTCTTTATTATTTCAAAGAAGCATGAAGAGATTGGCCATCGCATTAATAAGGATCTTCATCGTGGAGTGACCTTCATTGATGGCGTAGGTTGCTATACAGGCGCCGGAGTGAAAATGATGTTCGTACTGGCCAAGAAGCGTGAATCTACCACTATATTTCGCTTAATAAAGGATATTGACCCCAATGCATTCGTATCACAAAGTGCTGTAATTGGTGTATTTGGTGAAGGATTTGATAGTATAAAGGTGAAATAACGATAATCAAGTTAAGAAATAGCATGAAAGGCGTCTTTTTGAAGACGCCTTTTTTTATGCTGTTTTTCATACTTTCCTTTTTGAAGGAACCCAAAAGGATATAAGACTTTGTTAATCTCTTGAACTTTCATAATGTCAATTTGTTGGCTGGTTTATTGCAAAAGGTCGGGGTAAGATAATATTTTGAAATTATATCTGAATATATTTTGCTATCAAAATGATAGTTTATACCTTTGCCATGCAAAACGGAAATAATCAACTTAAAAATAACCTAATTATGGAAACAAAATTAACAGGAGAAACTAGAATAGAAAGTGATTTAATCGGTGCCCGTGAAATTCCGGGGAATGCATTGTATGGTGTACAGACACTTAGAGGTATCGAAAACTTTCCAATCAGTAAATTCCACCTTAATGAATATCCATTGTTTATTAATGGTCTTGCCATTACCAAAATGGCTGCTGCAATGGCCAATTATGAATTGGGATTGCTGACAAAAGAACAAAAAGATGCAATCGTATTGGCCTGTCAGGAGATACTGAATGGTGAGCATCACGATCAGTTCCCTGTTGATATGATACAGGGCGGTGCCGGAACCTCTACCAATATGAATGCCAATGAGGTAATTGCTAACCGTGCCTTGGAAATAATGGGACATAAGCGTGGTGAATACCAATATTGTTCTCCCAATGACCATGTGAACTGTTCACAATCTACCAATGATGCTTATCCTACAGCTATTCACATCGGTATGTATTATTCACATCTTCGCTATCTACCTTATTATGAATCTCTGATTGGGGCATTCCACAAAAAAGGAGAGGAGTTTGCAGATATTATCAAGATGGGGCGTACCCAGTTGGAAGATGCCGTTCCTATGACTTTGGGACAGACTTTTAATGGTTTTGCCAGTATATTGAGAGATGAAATCCGTCACCTGAATGAAGCTGCCGAAGATTTCTTGACTGTAAATATGGGTGCTACGGCTATTGGTACAGGTATCTGTGCAGAACCGGGTTATGCAGAAAAATGTGTGGAAGCATTGAGCCAGATCACCGGCTTTGATTTCAAACTGTCAGCAGACTTGGTAGGAGCCACTTCCGACACTTCTTGTCTGGTGGGTTATGCTTCTGCTTTGAAGAGAGTGGCAGTAAAGCTGAATAAGATATGTAATGACTTGCGTCTGTTGGCTAGTGGACCGCGTTGTGGCTTGGGAGAATTCAATTTGCCGGCTATGCAACCGGGTTCTTCTATTATGCCGGGCAAGGTAAATCCGGTAATTCCCGAAGTGATGAATCAGATTTGCTACAAGGTAATTGGTAATGAATTGTGTGTAACCATGTCCGGTGAAGCTGCACAAATGGAGCTGAATGCTATGGAACCTGTAATGGCACAGTGTTGTTTTGAGTCTATAGACTTAATGATAAATGGTTTTGAAACATTACGTACCCGCTGTGTGGAAGGCATTACTGCAAATGCAGAACATTGCAAGGCAAATGTACACAATAGTATCGGTGTAGTAACGGCTTTGAATCCGGTTATTGGCTATAAAAATTCTACAAAAATAGCGAAAGAAGCATTGGAAACCGGTAGAAGCGTTTATGAACTGGTATTGGAACACGGTATTTTGAATAAAGAAGAATTGGATACCATTCTGAGTCCGGAAAATATGTTGAAACCGGTGAAACTGGATATTCAACCTAGAAGATAGTAGATTTTCGCCACAGACTAATACTGGTTGTTTCCTGTAAAAATTCAATCCTTTTCTTGTAGGGGCGGAATATTTTCCGCCCGATAGCATTTGAAGGATAGACTATTATGGGCAATATCTCTGGTTTGTTGATGATTTCGGGCGGAAAATATTCCGCCCCTACGGGATAGATCCTTATTTCATTCTGTGTAGTCTGTGGTGATAACTTTAGAACTTTCTGAATATTAACCGTGCATTTTCAGATTTTAATATCAATTTCTCACTTGTCGCTTTCTCTACTTTCAGATGGGTAGTAGGGAGATAGAGTCCGAAAGGTTCCAATTCTTTTAATGTCGCTAATTCTTCTTCATTGCCACGGCGGCGGAATTCACTCATAGTCACTTCATCATTTTCATACGAAAATCGTCCGATAAAAGTTCCACCATTCCCTCCTTTGTCGCTTATTTCAACTAAATGCAGTTGAATGCTATAATAAATCCGGTAACATTCTTTTGTGTTTCCATCTGAGTTTTCTATGTTCATAAGTTGCCACCGTCCGTCCAATTTTCCATTGATAGGGGCTTTGTCACAACTGCTGATACCCAGCAGAAGAAATATAAATACTATTATTTGCTTCATATTCTGATTAAGCTTTGACGATTAAAACTTTCATTTATTATGCGGACTGATGATTCCTTGTTTACGGATTACCAACATTCCTCCACTAGTATTCCCTAACATATTTCCGCGGTCCATGGCAGCGGATAGGGTGAAACTCCATCCTTTCCAGCAGTGAGGAGTATAAGTCACTTCTACCAATGAATTAAATTGTTTCTTTATCTCATTCAACGGGTTATCATAAGTTCCCCAATGGCGGGAGTAGGAGAGTAACACCCGGTAATTAAAATCCCGACTGGGAGAACCACTGAATCCAATGTGATGTGCCAATACACGATTGCTGACAAACGTAATTTGTCCGTTCTTATTATAGATAGGTCCCGGCAATAAAGGATTACCTATGCCCATTCCCCAATGTTGCCATCCCTGATAAAGATAATGATTGTAATAATTATCTTTGGCACTGATTTGTTCCTCAAACTTTCCCCAAAAGGAGTCGTACAACATTGGGCCTGTCTGATCTTTGGTTCCCAGCCCTTCATATACGAAAGTATCAATAAAACGATTCTTGGGGAAGGTAACTTCTATTCCAATATGCCCGTCTTTCCAACGGCCATACTGAAAAAACATTTGGGAATGATCGTCGAAATAGTGTTCATAATAGACTTTCAACTTCCATTGGTCCAGATAAGCTGTTACTGCAAAATTCCAACTTCCTACATGGTTTCCGTAGATATTTACTTGCTCGCCTTCGGGAGTTGTATCGTCTCCTGCCATTGGAACCAATACTCGCATAAAGTCCACAAAGCGGGTAGGCATATCAATTACAGGTTCTTTTTGCCCGGAAATATATTGATCTCCACCAAACTGGGCAGCCATCTGGATACCTCCTTCAAAGACTAAGGGGAAACGCTCTTTGTTACCCACTTTGCCAAAGAGAGATTTACTGTGATAAAGCACATCCTTGGCATATTTATTTCCTATTGAGGTGAAATGTTCCTGCCATCTGTCATCGGTGAAACGTCCGTATGCCACATGACCTTTTAAATGCAACCAGTTGTGAGTGCCCGGTATTGTAACATAATCGGGTACTTCCAGGCGTACTTGCGGAACGGGGCGTGCGTTGTTTGATTCCACCATACCTCCACTACTTAATTGGGGATTCTTGAATTCCGGTAGACGTTCCTTGCTGCCTACACTCAAATTCAGCCATCGGTAACTGATATCTGCATAGGCTTGTTGTACAACGAAGGAGGAAGTAAAGTTATAGGCTGTAGCCAAGTCTAATCCTGTGCTGAAGCTGAAATGTTTGTTTAGTGGCATGGCGTGCGAGATACCTGCCCGCAGATAGCCACTTTCTGTTTTTATGGATGATAAGCCCTGCCTGTTGGCAGTCAGCCACATCGGTGCATTGGTTCCCCGGCCCGAAGTAGCTCCCATTTCTATGGCATACTCTGTTTTTGTTGGAGATTGTGCCTTGGTTTGTTGAATAATAGACAATAAAAATAGTAATAGAAAAAATAGTTGTATTCTCTTCATTTAGTCCTGTGTTTTAATTTTATTTGCGAGGGTGCGTCAAAACAAAAATTGGCTATCAAATGGTCACTGGTAGGGGCAGGGTTTGCCTGCCCGAATACACAAGGTGAACTATTTTCGGGCGGGCAAACCCCGCCCCTACAACAAAACGATAACAAATTCTAGTTTTGACACAGCCTCGATATAGCAAAGCTGAATAAAATTCAGCTTATTTAAATCTTATCTTCCTCCTGCGGGTAGATTCTTCAACCAATAATCCACCATCGTTTTACGCAGATGGAGACTGGTTCCTTCGCCTTCATAAATACCGTGTGAACGCATCGGATAAGATATTTGTGAGAATATCTTTCCGTGACGCACTAATTCATTAACCAGCATTTCACAATTTTGGTAATGTACATTATCGTCTCCTGTACCATGAATCAACAGTAAATTGCCTTTCAGCCCTGCTGCATACGAGATGGGAGAACCTTTGCGATAACCTTCCGGATTATTTTGCGGAGTATTCATGTATCGCTCCTGATAAATAGTGTCATATAAACGTTGGTCCGCCACAAAAGCAATAGCGATGCCTGTGTGGAAAACATCAGGATAACGGAACATACAGTTCAATGTCTGGCTACCGCCGCCACTCCATCCGGTAATGCCGATGCGGTCTAAATCAATATAAGAATACTGGCGTGCCAAGTCCTGAATGCCCCGTGCCTGGTCTTCACTGGCAAATGTACCTACTTCTCCATAAATGCATTTACGCCATTCGCGACCGCGCGGAGTTCTGGCTCCACGGTTTTCAATGCTTACAATGATATATCCTTTATTAGCCAGATATTGGTGCCACATACTGCCGCCACTCCATACATCCTGCACGGTGGCGCTACCCGGTTCTCCATATACATCAATGATTACAGGATACTTTTTATTCGGATCAAAGTTTGCAGGTTTAATCATCCAGGCATCCAGTTCCAGTTCTCCAGAACGGGTTTTTACAAATTCCTTCGGTTGCAGTCCCAGTGCTTTGTACTGTTCTTTGGCTTTGGCATTGTCTGTGATTAAACGTACACTTTTGTGAGCCGGGAATGATACCATGTCGATAACCGGCGGGGTTTCCGAGTTACTAAATGTGTGAACTGCCCATTTGCCAGAAGGGGACATATTGTAACGGTGCTGTCCTTCTTGATCAACAGGGCTAAGACGCTTTACTTCACCGTTACCGAAAAGACGTGCCTGATACAGATAACGCTGGGTAAAGTTATCGGGAGTAGCTATGAAGTACACCAATCCTTTGTCCATATCTGCACCCACTTCTTCAATAAAGTCGAATGATCCTTTGGTGATGGGCTTGATTTCTTTGCCATCACGGCTGATGCGGTAAAGATGACGCCATCCGTCGCGCTCGCTTTCCCAAGTGAAATACTTGTTGCCTTTCAGCCAACGCACATTGTCATTGGTTTCCAGCCATGCGGCATCCTGATCGGTGAAGATATTGACAGGATTGTTTTCGCCTATTTGGGCAATCCATACCTTATTGGTGTTTTGTGCACGGTTCATTTGCTGGATAAACAGTTCGTTGCTACCCGGAATAAATTCCATGCGGGGAATGTAATTGTTGCGGGTATCTCCCGGTATATTCAGCCAAGTAGTCACACCCCCATTAGCAGATATATAGCCCACCTTTACAGCAGAGTTTGCCGTTCCTGCCTTGGGGTAGGGGAAACGCTGTATTTTGGGGTAGATAGAGTCCACATTATTAATAATGTCAAACCATCCTGTACCTTTGGTATCGCTTTGCCAATAGGCAATGTATTGTCCGTCTGGACTCCAACGGAAACCATCGCGGCAGTTGAATTCTTCTTCATATACCCAGTCGAATGTTCCGTTTACTATTTCATCGGTACCGTCTTTGGTAATCTGATTGATTTTACCATCGGACAGATTCTCTACATAGATATTATTTTTTGAAACATAAGCCACACGGCTGGCATCGGGAGAGAACTTGGCAAACATTAAAGTGGCTTCGGGCAGTCCTTTGCCAAGTTGTTGCAGTTTACCGTCTTTCAGGTTCAGTACCCAGTAATCGCCACGGGTGTCATAGCGCCATACACGGCGGGTATTGGTATAAATCAATACTTGGGAATTGTCATCGCTGAATGTGAAGCCGCGTAAAGGAATTGCCTTTCCGGTCTGCGGATTAATAAGCAGATTGGCGGGAATGAGTACTTCCTTTGAATTGTCTTTTGCTTTATAGGCAGTGACTTCATAGGCTCCATCGGCATTCTTTTCAATTTTAGAATAACGCTCGCCGTCTTTCATCCAGCTTACGTTACTTCCTCCTTCTGTCCGGATCAGTCCTCCATATACAGCTTCCTCCAGGGTGGGGATATGCTGGGCATAGGTCGTGGTTCCCAGGCAGAACAAACATAGGATGAGTGTAAATAAGTCTTTTCTTGTCATAGTTATCATTGGCCTTTTATTAAAAAAATGGACGTCCGATTTTCCAAAACGGACGTTCAAATTTAAAAAACGGACGTCCATTTTTAGAAAACAGACGTCTGTTTTTTCTATATCTTATCAGATTCCTAATTTCTGTCTGATAGCTGCCGGAATAGCATCTTTATGTACCATCAGGAAGATAGTCTTGGCGCGTACATAGCTTTCGGACATATTCAGATAACCACCAAATTTATTACGTTCTGTACCCCAAGAGTTCTTGGTAATATAGTATTTGGTACCGTTCTGGTCTTTTGCGATACCCGTGAGGTGCATCAAGTGATCGTCAGTAGTCACGAATGCTTCATAACCTTCCTGACGTACTTCGGGAGTTACATTCACTTCCGGACATGGCTTTTCAAACTTATAGGCTTCTGCCAGCATATCTCTTTGTTCTTTTGCATCCATCTTTTCAAAACGTGCACGGTCGGAACCTGAAAGGTCTTCCGGCTTCTTTACAACGGGATTGATGGCTACACCGTTCTTGAAAGAGAATCCTTTTTCGCTTACGTCGCCATCCCAACATACGGTATATCCATGATTCAAGGCATAGTCTGCTACTTCCATCATTTCATCCAACGGGAGGTTGTACATTTGTTCGTGTTCCCAGTTATCGGGCACTTCAGGAGCAAACTTTTGGTAATAAGGCTTATGAGTGAAGCTGGTTATCTCCACATAGTCGTTCATGTTCAGTCCCAGACTTTCGGCGAATGATTTTGGAGTATATTCTTTACCTTTATAAGTAAACTTTTCGGGAAGTTTGCCTAAATAGGTATCAAACAGGTTGTCAATCAGCTTGTAGTATTCCGGACTGCGACGTTTCATTTTCACAGCTGTGCTGCCCAGGGCATTGATGTATCTCACCATTTCGCCATGATTATGCTTTTCAGAGTTATAATTGATACCATGATAGGCTTCTTCGGGCACAATACCTACTTGGTTGAAAGCATTCTTCCATGTGTGTGAAAGGCTTCCCTGACCCAAGTTTCCGTTTCCTTCACGATAGTAATTATCGTCCAATTGGTTCATGTATTTCTGACGTACAATGAACATTTCGGATAAATCATATTCCCCTTTGCCCATGCGGAGCAATTCGGATTCCATGAACGAAGTGGTGGCAAAGCACCAGCAAGTACCGGTAGAAGCCTGATTCTTCACAGGAGTTGCTTTCTGTGATGCGACTGTCGTGAATTTGTAACCGCTCTCTTGTGCATACATGGTTGATGCGCAACATAATAGCAGTGCTAGCGTTAATGTTTTTGTCTTCATAAGTAAGTTTGTTATTAATATTAAAGGTTAACAATTAAAAGCCAAAACGAGATTCAATCCAGTATTGGTTGGCCATTTCGTCCCAACGGAGGATAGTGGCGCCGATAAAGTCTGCTGTATAGCCTGTCAGGTAAGCACGGGCGGCTTCTTCTCCTTTTGAGTTCAGAATTTCCTGATATTGTGCTTCTACAAACGGTAGTTCGCGTTGTCCTTTCTCCTCGAAATGGCGGATATTATTCTCCATAACTTTGCGTGTAGCTCCCCATCTCACTGCTGCCAGTTTGTTGGCGCGGCGGTAATGCCACAGGGCTGCATCGTCGCGATAGCGGTGATTTCCGCAAATCTTGTACATGGCAGGCAAGTCGGTAACGCCACAGAATACAGGTACGCGCGGACTCTGTCCGGGGTTGTCCATAGAGAACCATACCACGCCACCCACTGCATCGGGCAACCAGCTGCGCAACTGGATCACTGTAGAGTAAGCACATTGCGGAACGGCAATATTACGTACTGATTTTACAACTCCCTTTTGGATTCCGTTCAACATATTCAGTTCATCGCCGCGCATCCACGGGTTAGCTTTCGGACTGATAATGGTGTCCACTTCTCCGGTTTTTCTATCTTTTACTGTAACTTTCAGATTCTTGGTCATATCCAGGTCTGTTCCTTCATAGGTCTGGCGAAGCAATGCCATGACATCTGTTACAGATACTTGCTTGTCCGGTTTTACACTGATGGGCAATTCTTCTGCTTCATAGTCCAGCTTCAATGACGGAGCCAATGCATTCAGAATGAAGTGCTCGCGGGTGCTGAATGATTTCAACTGGCCGGAATAATTCTTTCCGCTATAGGCTTTCCAGAATTTGAATGGCTCTTTACCATCCCAATAACCCAGCTTCTTGGCAACATCAAATACGTTATCCGAAGCCATATAGTGGTCTTTGTCTTTCAAATTGAGTGTGCCGATGCGTGAGATATTGGCAGATACGCCTACATGATCGTCCGGAATGCGGACTGCTGCCCATACGCCACCTATTTTATCTTTTCCTTCGCCGAATACTTCGAAATGCCATACTTCATTGGGATCGGCAATAGTGAGGCATTCGCCGCTGTCGCCATAGCCATATTCTTTTACCAATTCTCCCATCAGGCGGATTGCTTCGCGGGCAGTGGTACAGCGTTGAAGGGCAACACGTTCCAGTTCTTCAATCATAAACATTCCTTTAGGATTTTCCAAATCCCTGCGTCCGCTTACGGTAGTTTCACCTATACCCAGTTGTTTTTCATTCATGCAAGGGTAGGAGGTATCCATAAATGCATAAGTCTTACGTACTTGCGGTATTTGTCCTTTCACCTTTACGTTAGTCTGGTCCGCCACAAACTCGGTGTGCATGCGTCCATCATAGATGTTCATCACTGTGTCTCTTTCATAGCTTTCCGCCGGAACCATGTTTACCCAGGTTCGGTACCAGCTATCACATGTATGACTGGTTATTACTGATCCGTCGGTGGTTGCCTTCTTGCCTACCATGATGCTGGTGCAGCTTTCCGGATCTTTTGTGTAATTTGATTGGGCTATGGCGCTCTGGCTCATAGTGATGCCCAAAATTGCTAAAGTGACTAGTAGTTTCATAAAGGTCGTTTAATTACGATTAAGTTTCAAAAGTATATAAAAAAAACTACTATTCAGAAGAATATAGGCTTAATTTTTTCATTTTCCTCTGTTCATTCGCCCTTTTTTTGTATTTTTGCCAAAAATAGATTAATAAAGGAACACATGACGACCAGTATAGACATAGCTAGAAAGATAGCTGAAGTTAACCATCCTTTGAGTAGGGAAAGTGTTCATGCATTAGCCGAGATATTAGTTTGTAAGAAATATCGTAAAGGAGAGGTTATTTTGCAAGCAGGTGAGGTGTGTAAGGCTATGTTATTCATTGAGAAGGGTATGCTCAGACAGTTTTATTATAAATATGATAAAGATCTGACTGAACACATTGGCTATGAGAATGGAATGATTATTTGCATAGAGAGTTATTTCAAGCAGGAACCCACACGTTTGATGGTGGAAACATTAGAATCCTCTGTGGTATGGGAAATTCCGCGCATTGAAGTAGAAGACCTGGCTGAAAAGTACAGGGATATAGAACGGCTTTATCGTGGATTCATAGAACATTCATTGATAGAATCGCAGGTGAAAGCGGATGCACTTCGTTTTGAACCGGCACATGAGCGTTACGCGAATCTATTCCGTATGCATCCGGAAATATTGAAGCGTGCACCCCTTGTGTACATCGCTTCATTATTGCAGATGACGCCCGAAACTTTGAGTCGCGTCCGTTCTTCCATGCTTTAGAACTGATAAATCAGCCCCAAGCGGGTTTCGAATGTCTTATACTTTATATCGTCATGGTAGGAATAATGCGTGTGGCGATAGTAATAAGACACTTCCATATTTGCTTTGAAGTGAGAGCTCAGATTCAATTCTATAATTGGGTTGACTACGGCTAGCATAACATTTCCTTTATCTCCTTGCGCATTCAGATGGAGGGGATCTACGGTTTCCAAATCTTTGTGTTCATATCCTTTCCAACTGAAAATCTGGTAAAGTTGCATATTCAGTGCAAACAAGCCGTAATGTCCAAAGTCCAAAATAGTATTGTTTTTTATGCTGTATCCGCTTCCCATATTGTAATTTCGGTCTATCACGTTGTAATAGTCCGTAAGGCTTCCACCCAGCAGGATAGCACTCAGGAATACACGTTGTTCCAGGTTGACCAGGCTATTCATTTTAGGGAACTTATAAATCATACCCGGTCCAAGGCTGGCTGCTTCCGATATTTTATAAGGAATACGTCCGGAACCGTCCAACACTTCTTCCGAATCAAAGTAATTGAAATGCTGGAAGATACCGAACATCATTTCCATGCCGGTGGTGGTTTTCAGCGGTACGCCCCACAGTTTACCCATCAGGTTGATTTGATTAATCAAGGGCTGGTTGGGGGAAAGTCCCAATGAAAGTCTTGCCGTGAAATAATCATAGGGTCCGTCATTTACTTTGTCGAAAGCATCTCCGTATTGTACTCTGAAATCAACATAGGGATTGTGTTCCCCTCTGAACAGGTAGTTGTCATCTGCCAGATAGCGATCTCCGACTCCTATTGAGAAATGCACGGGAATGCGGTCGTAATCATGATATTTATAATGAGAGCGTTTCACCTTCCACATCTCGCCGGTTATCATTCGGTTCAGTCCGCGCATGGGGCAGATCAGTGTTCCTAGAAATTCGCGGGTGAAGCGGGAAAAACCACGTTTGGAGTCATCCAGTACCAGTGAGGACATACGATGGGTCATTTCTCCTAAGGCTATACCGCCAATGGTAGTTGCCATCAGGTCGTTGATGGCAGGCGGCTCTACTTCGGCAGCTATTTCCCACATCAGGCTTCCTGCAAAAGCGTAGGGAGCCGATTCCCAAAAAGTAAGCCCATTGCTACGGGCGGCATTGAAATAGAGATTTCCATGATAGGGATGGGCAAACAGGTTGGTAGAGAATTGGTCATTATCCCATACGAAACCGTTTTTTATATTGCGGCGAATGGTGTGCATGCTGATCTTAGCAAAGTCTTCATTCATCACATATCGGTCGAATGCCCATACACCGACGTTCATGCCGAAAGTTTCGGCGGCTGCGCGCCACGGATGTTTTTTTTGCAGGCGCGGGTCGGTAAATGCATATATGGAGTCGGGGCGATGAAGCACCTGGGCTGTAACACTGGTGGTAGTTAGTGCCAGTAGGCAGGTTAGTGCTATTTGTTGTAGCTTCATATTGTTATCAGGTCAATGATTTATATATAAGGTATTACTCGTAGGGGCGGATTGAATCCGCCCGAATGCACAAAGTAATTCATTATCGGGCGGATTCAATCCGCCCCTACGGTATATCTGTTGTTTAAAATAATATAACACCTACTTCAACAATAGGTTTCTTTTCATAGAATTTATTTTTATCGTAATAGCGTGTCATGCTATAACCGCCCGATGCGAATACGCTGAATTTGGATTTTACCTTGTATTCCAAATTAACACGTGCTTGCAGTGAATACATACGTTCCGGGGTTTCATCATCTTCATTCTCGAAGTTTTCTACATGGAAGTAGCCTAAGTCACCACTAAGTTCCAGTTTGGGAGCAATAGGATAGTAGACTCCGGCACGATAGAACACGCATCCCGAGAATTTATCATTCAAGTCCTGGTAATGCGTTCCCACACCCAGCATGGTATAACTCCAACGGTTCTTGAAACGCACGGCAGCATTCAGTTTGCTGGTATTTCCGGCAAACAGCAACATTTGGATACGGGTTTTTGGGGTAATGTTTACTAGTCCCAATTTATGGGCTGTAGTGTCTTTACTGTGATTGATGATACCAATCTGTATACCTTTTACTTTACCGCCGCACATATTCAGCAAACCGATCTGTGCACCACTTACTTCTCCGGCATAGTTACCGGGTGCAAACTGTACACCACGCAATTTACCTTGGCATACGTTGGTAAGACCGGCAAATTGCAGTGCATTCTCTGTTTTTACTGCAATATTCACAGCTCCACAGAGCTGTAAACCTTTGATCTCTCCGGCGGCAATGTTGCTGATGGCAGAAAACTGCATACCATTTACCTTGACACCTACATTTCCTATGGCTGAAACCTGTGCTCCTTTGGCTTCGCCGCCGCTGATATTAAGGATACCTGATACTTGCGCACCATTCAGCTTTTCGGCGGAAACATTCATTAAACCGCCGATGGCAACGCCGTTTTGGGATTTTCCTGCAATGTTTGCCAATCCTGCAATCTGTATGCCTTGTGCCTGGTTTCCGGCAAGGTTCATCAGTCCGCCGATGGCAACACCACGCGATGTCTTTCCTGCAATATTACCCAATCCGGATATTTGAATACCATTGGCTTTACCTCCCGCCACATTCATCAGTCCGCTGAGCATGATACCGTTTGCATTTCCTCCGGCTACATTGGCGATACCTCCCAACTGGAAACCGGAAGCATGGCGTCCGGTGATGCTGGCAAGGCCGGATACTTGGAAGCCGGTCATATCATTTTGTACTACACTGGATACAGCGTTGATGCCTATTCCTTGCAGTTGATAGATGTTGGTTAGTAAACCTAGGTTTAAGTAGGTGGTCTTTACACTATCTTTCTTCGCAGAAATATTCAGGGAAATATTAGGCCCCTTTTTCAGTTTGTTCTTTTTCTGAGCAAATGCAGGGGTTGAAACACCTGCGCAATATCCCAGAAGGAGTATTGTTGCTATACGTACATTAATTTTCATACATTTTTTTAGTTTCTTGGCTACAAATGTAGTAAAAAAGTGGCTACTATTTTACTTCTTGATACAAGAAACGTTTAATACTCTTCTTTGGAGTCTTCTCAAACTCTTCCGGATAGATCTTTACGCGGGCAATTTGAGAGTAGGCGGGAAGTTCCGCATTCAGGTTCAAACGGTTTTCTTCCATAGACTGTGCGATAGCATCATTATCCATTCCATGGGCAAATGCTTCGTCAAAATCCGGATAAACCAATGCAGCCAACCGGCTATCTGCCTGCTGAATGATAATGCTTTCTGCAACGAATGGCATATTGTTCAACTTGTCCTCTATTTCTTCCGGATAGATATTTTGTCCTGATGCGCCTAGCAGCATATTCTTGCTGCGTCCCTTGATTGTTATATTTCCTTCGGCATCCATAATACCTAAGTCTCCTGTGTGCAGCCATCCATCCTTGTCTATCACTTCGGCAGTTGCTTCAGGGTTCTTGTAATAACCCAGCATCACATTAGGTCCTTTGCAAACTATTTCTCCTACAATGTTTTCCGGGTCCGGGCTCAATATTTTGACTTCCATGCGGGGAGCAGCCTTTCCACAAGAGCCTGCCTTGAATTCTTTCCAGTCTTCATAGCAAATGATGGGGGCGCATTCTGTCATGCCATAACCCACAGTGTAAGGAAAGTCTATGCTTTTCAGGAACTGTTCTATCTCTTGATTGAAAGCGGCTCCTCCTACAACGATTTCATAGAAGTTGCCTCCAAAGGCATTAATCATCTGTTCGCGGACAGTTGCCTTTATTTTATCATTAATGATAGGTACTTTCAGCAAGATCTTCATGGCAGGAGTTTCCAGTTTGGGCAATACGTTCTTCTTGATAATCTTTTCGATAATCAACGGAACAGCTACTACCAGATTAGGCTTTACTTCGGCAAAAGCCTGGAAGATAATTTTTGGACTGGGAGTACGTGTCAGGAAGTAGATATGGCATCCGGCACAAAATTCGTAGATAAATTCAAAAGCCAATCCATACATATGCGCCATAGGAAGCATGGAAACCAATTTGTCACCCGGTCCCATTTTCAACGCATTGTATGCAAACTGGGTGTTAGACCATAAGGCGCGATAGGGAATCATAACTCCCTTGGAGTAACTGGTAGTACCCGAAGTATAATTAATAACAGCCAGTTCTTCCGGCATATCGCGACGATAGTTTACGTGCTCGCGACGGAAATTTCGGGGGAACTTCTTGCCGAACAATTCATTCAGGTGATCGCGTGCATAGTCCAGCTTGTTGCTCCGGGATACTAATAAGGTATAGTCATTCATCAGAATAACGCCCTCCAGCAATGGCATGGCATTTTCATTCAAGTTCTCCCACACCATGTCGCCCACCAATAAGAGGCGTGCTTCGGAATGGTTGACTATATTATGGATATTATCCGCTTTAAACTCGTGAAGGATGGGGACAATGACTGCTCCGTAGGTAAGGGCGGCCAGAAAAGTTACTCCCCAATGCGAACTGTTACGGCCACAGACAGCTATTTTGTCTCCTTGTTTAATGCCACTTAATTCAAATATGATATGTAGCTTCTCTATTTTGCGGGCTACATCTTTATATTGCAATGTGGCACCTTTATAATCTGTAAGGGCATCCAAGTCCCAGTTTTTCTTTATGCTGTCTTCAAGGAAGGCTATAAAACTCTGCTCCATGGTATTTGTTCTTATATTAATATTCTGCACAATCTTTAATCAAATGTGCAAATATAAGACTTTCTTTGAAGCAGACAAACTAAACAAGAGAAATTTATTAGTGATTAGTGGTTAATGGTTAGTGATTAATACCTGCGACGTGAAGCCTTGCCACTGCGCAGCTATTAATCACTAACCACTCATCACTAACCACTGTATTTTATTCTTTGCTGCTGAAATACTTCATGAACTGTGTACGTTCAAACGGATTGCTGGCACCGGTGGATAGGGCATTCATAGAGCTTTTGAACTCGCTGATGTTCTTATATCCTTGTCTGTTCATCCATTGAGTCAGTTCTTGGGTCATTTCTGCTATTACCTGATTGCCTCTTTGATAGACAGCACTGCAAAGTTCTACGGCCGAAGCACCTGCCAAAATGGCTTTTACAATGGCTTTTCCATCATGTACACCACCAGAGATGGCATAATCCATCTGTGGAACTTGTGCGGAAGCAATAGCTGTCCAACGCAAGCCGTTTGACAAATCGGCGGGAGAACTGAACACGTCACCTGCTGAGTAAGTCATAGTGTCGATATTGATATCCGGCTGATAGAAACGGTTGAACAGTACCACGGCATTGGCTCCGTTGGCATAAAGCTGGTTGATTAATGCAATCGGGTTAGTCAGGTTGCTACCCAGTTTTACGATAACGGGAATAGAAATCTGCTTCTTTATATTGCTGACAATATCAATATGGCGTTGTTCAAAAGAGCCGCATTGATAGTCTTTTTCTGTCTGCAAAGAAAGGATGTTGATTTCCAAGGCATCAGCACCTGCTTCTTCTACCGTCCGTGCAAAGTCTGTCCATTCAGAATTGCTGAAGCAGTTGATGCTGGCAATGACGGGAATGGTGCAAAGACTTTTGGTATCTTTGATCAATGAAATATACTCATTCAGTGCATGAGAGCGTACATAGGTACTCAGGTAATCGTCTCCTTCGGGAGAACCATAAGTAGCCATGTGGTGTGCTTCCATCATGATCTGCTCTTCAAAAACTGATTTTAAAACAATGGCTCCGGCGCCTGCCAGTTCCAACTTCTTGTTCTTCTCAGCGCTATTAGTTAGGCTGGAACTGCTGATGATAACAGGATTGCGTAATGCCAGTCCTGCAAAGATGGTTTTTAATTGAGTCATATTCAATAGTAGTTTTAATAGTTTCGTTCTCCAAAGATTTTACTTCCCACTCTGACCAGTGTGCTTCCGGCTTCCACTGCCAGCGGATAGTCATGTGACATACCCATAGATATTTCTTTGAAATCTTCTGAATCGGCAAAATAGGCTTGCTTTATTTCCTTAAAGAACCTATTTAAAGAACAAAATTCACTTTTGATTTGTTCGTTATCGTCCACATTACTTGCCATTCCCATGATGCCGGCTATATGGATGTTTTTCAAGGTTTTCCATTCGCCTGCTTCCAGCAATTCCCTACATTCGTCGAAGGTGAAGCCGAATTTGGTTTCCTCTTGCGCTACGTGTATTTGCAATAGACAGGGGATGATGCGGTTTACCTTTGCTGCTTGTTTATTGACTTCTGCCAATAGTTTGTATGAATCGATGGCGTGTATCATGGATACATAGGGAGCCATATATTTCACTTTATTGGTTTGCAGGTGGCCGATGAAATGCCATTCAATGTCTTTGGGCAGCGTTTCATATTTCTGAGTCATTTCCTGCACGTGGCTCTCGCCGAAGATCCGTTGTCCGGCAGCATAAGCCGCTTCCAGTGCCTCGTTGGGATGGAATTTAGATACGGCTACCAAGCGGATACCGGCGGGTAGTTCGGAAAGAACTTCTTTTAAGTTTGCTTGAATTGTACTCATTATTGCTTTTAATATTAGTATATGGTTTGCGAAATAATATGTAGAGCTCTTCCTCTCGAAGTTACCCTTCTACAAAATTATTAGTAGAATGTAACTTCATCCCCTCTTGAGAGGGGATGAAGATACTTTAGACTACTATACATTCTATTATTCCGTCTTTCCCGCTTCCGGAAACTCCGGTTTCACATCCGGTTCCGCTTCGTAAGGATAAACATCCATGATAGCAGTTTCGGCTACTGATGCAATCACATAGTCTGCCATAGTGCCTTTCATGCCGTCATCCAACTTCTTTACTGCGTCGCGCAAATCAGAAGCCTGTACCAGTACGGTGGTAGAGGTCTTTTTCTCAGCTCCGCTTTTCTCATCCAGTGTGATGAAGAACAGCTTACATTTAAACCAACGGTCTGCTGCATCTTCCTCGCTGGGGAATAATTCGCTATAGTTGGCGCGTTTGATGTCCGACACAGTGAATTCACCGCTGATATACGGGGTGATTTCTTCAATAATACGGGCTTCTGCTTCTGTAAAGCTCAGCGCATCAACCAAATAGGGTTCCGTTACTTTCTTGTTCATGCCATTTTCCATGACTTTTTCGTAACGTATCTTACATTCAAACCAAGTATGCATCATAAAAGTTTATTGTTTTATTGAATATTAAATTGGATACAAAGATACAATTTATTTAATCTTTGTCCCCAATTTCCCTTAATTTCTTCATGCTTTCTGTGGTCAGTTCCGAAATAATCTCGGATGAAAGCCGGGTAGTAAGGATAGGGTCCATGTTGAATTGTTCGGCCAGTTCTTTCTGAATTTTGTTCAGTTGACTGAATCCGTCCATGTTTTGTTTCTGAAAGACATTCCCGGTAACGTTCATTCGCTGAGGTGTGTACATACCGGTAATGATTGCTTCCGCCCGTTTGCGGAACTCTTTCTTAAATATTTGTTCGGCTAATCTTTGGTGTTCTTCTGCATCAATACTCAAAGTATCGTTGCCTGTCGGCGATTGGCGTAATGTATCCGATGGAATGGGCAATACACTATAACTCATACCTATATTGGATTCTCCGGATTGTGACGATTCTATTTGCGCCTGTCTGTTTCGGAACGTGGTGTCTTCTATGAACTGCAATGTTTCGGAAGAAACCGGCTCGTCTCGCAGTCCATAATAAGCAAGGGTGATGACACAGATTACCGCTGCTCCTTTCATTATTTGTATGCCCCTGTCTATGAGGCGGGAACGATTGAATGCTTCCTGCATTTCTTTAATGCTGGCATATCGTTTGGCAGGATCGGCTTGGGTTGCCTTGTCGATAATGCGGCGGATACCATAACTCAGGTGCGAATAACTGTAAAGGTATTCCATAACCTTTCCCAGCGAGTAAATATCACACGCCGGGGTGGGAACATTGTTTTCTTCAAATAGTTCCGGAGCAGTGAATTGTTCCTTATATATAAAGAAAGAAGGAGTACAGTTCGCATAAGTATTACCCGGGTTGGCAAGACGCACATCATGCGAACTTTTGGTTATATAGATATTTTCGGGACGAATATTCAGATGGCAGATATTCCGTGAATGAAGGTAACCCACAACATCCATCAACTGGTTCATTATCCGTTTGGATTCCGAACCGCTGTTGATATGAAGGACAGCATCCAGTAATGCCTTGTTCAATGTCAGTGCCGGAACGTATTCCAAAGCAATAAACATACCTTCCTCATCCTTTTGCAAGCCTATGTAACTCAACAAGTTGGGATGACTACACTCTGTTCCTTGTCTGGCTTCAGCCATAAATGCTTCCCGATAAGAAGCGATGGATACAAATTTGCTGCAAGGACGTTTAATATAAATTTTTCTACCTTCTTTATTGGTGCCGACCGTAATCGGCTCTGTTAGTTTCATCTTTTTATTCTACTAGTTTACAACTGTTCAATAGCATAAATTCATTAATAACCTTTTCATGGTCTCCCATTAATATAATGTGATGATTGCCTAGAGGATTACGCATAAAGTAATCCACCGGTTTATCCAATTTGATTCTCACCTGTGTGCGGCATGCATTGATATAATTCGTATTTTCTATCAGTTGTCCGGTAGATACAAAGTATTCGTCCAGACACTCTCCGGCGCATTTTATCACGGTGACACCTCCCGGATGCAGAATCCCCTGTATAGCTATACCCGTTTCGGTTTCGAAATGGTTGTGTATGATAAATTGGTCCGCCATCTTGGTGCCGATGGTACAGTGTGCCAATACGATTTCATTCTGATCGTCGTTGACGAATGCCGGATTAGCCATAAATCCACTCTGCCCTGTCAAGGTCTTTACCACCATCATGGTGAAGATGGACTGCAAATCGCCTTCGCATCCTGCGGGGATACCATCATCGTTCAGCAGAGAGAGGGCCAAGCATCCGGTGGTTGCCAGTCTTTCTATCAGTGAGAAACAGGAGAGCGTAACGGCATCCAGTTTCTTTTTCTCGCAAATGATTTTCACTGCCCGATAGAGGCGCATTGCTCTCAGCAGATCTTCGGGTGTTCCCTCCCGGCAGGCTATCGCACGATTGGCAAATACGGAAGCCTCGTAGCCTATGTCATCATCTGTAATCTGATAAAACAGGCAGTAAACTTCTTCCATCGGAATATCAATGAATTCTATTCCCCAACGGCGTTTGGCAAGCAGATAATCTACATTGCTGGCAACCAGCCAAGGCGAGGAATAACCTACTACCCCTATGCGTTTGCCTTTCAATTCCCGCTGTGCGGCGAAAGCCTTGTGGTGGTCTATCAGTTGTTTCACCATATTGGGAATGGTGCCGTGGATAATATGTACCTTCATTCCCTTGCTGCGTATCCATGTAGAAATCTCCAGGGAAGCGGCAAGTGAGTTTTGTTGTCCGTCTGTCAGAAGATGGATAGGGTAGGGAAGTAACTCAAAGTGCTGTGTGACAATCTTTTCGACTCCACCCGAAGCTATAAAAGCCATTCGATAGGCATCGGCAGGGATGCTCTCCGCTTCTGAGTAGTGGACGAGGTGAAGCGTAAAAAACTTCTCGATCTCCACAAATAAATCTTTATGGCAATCATATACAGACTCTATTTTGTTCAGCTCGGACTGGAATGTAATCAGGTATAGATTCATTATGTTGTTTTGCTTTGTTTTACAGGAACAAACTTACGTGTTTTTTTTCAATAACCCTAAAAAATGAGCATTAAGATAACAAAGATTTAAATTCTTAATTAATTGTTTGCTCGGTTGGCTGGTAAACTCTATCTTTGCACTTCGATTAAATAATTTTTATAACATTATGCCAATAATATCCATCAGAGGAAATGAAATGCCTGCATCGCCAATTCGTAAACTGGCACCGCTGGCAGATGCTGCTAAACAGAAAGGAATTCACGTATATCACTTGAATATCGGTCAACCAGACCTGCCTACTCCCCGAGCGGCCCTTGATGCGATTCGTAATATCGACCGTACCGTTTTAGAATACAGTCCCAGCCAAGGCTACCGCAGCTATCGCGAGAAACTGGTGGGCTATTATAAGAAATATGATATAAACCTGACTGCCGATGATATTATTATCACCACCGGAGGTTCGGAAGCAGTGCTTTTTGCTTTCCTTAGCTGTCTGAATCCGGGTGATGAAATCATTGTGCCGGAACCGGCTTATGCCAACTATATGGCTTTTGCCATTTCGGCAGGTGCTGTGATCCGCACGGTGACAACCACCATCGAGGAAGGTTTCTCTCTGCCCAAAGTGGAGAAGTTCGAGGAGTTGATAAACGAGCGCACGAAAGCAATCTTGATTTGCAATCCGAATAACCCCACCGGTTATCTGTACACCCGCCGCGAGATGAACCAAATTCGTGATATGGTGAAGAAGTATGATCTTTACCTGTTTTCGGACGAAGTTTACCGCGAGTTTATTTATACCGGTTCACCTTATATATCTGCTTGCCATCTGGAAGGCATTGAGGAAAATGTAGTGCTGATAGACTCCGTTTCCAAGCGTTACTCCGAATGTGGTATCCGCATCGGTGCACTGATTACTAAAAACAAGGAAGTGCGCAATGCCGTGATGAAATTCTGCCAGGCGCGTCTGAGTCCTCCTTTGATTGGTCAGATTGCCGCTGAGGCTTCACTGGATGCTCCGGAAGAGTACACACGCGAAACATATGATGAATACGTGGAACGCCGTAAGTGCCTGATTGACGGGCTGAACCGTATACCGGGCGTTTATTCGCCTATCCCGATGGGAGCATTTTATACCGTGGCAAAATTGCCGGTGGATGATAGTGAAAAGTTCTGTGCATGGTGCTTGTCCGAGTTCAATTATGAAGGTGAAACCGTAATGATGGCTCCGGCTGCCGGATTCTATACCACTCCGGGGGCAGGTCGCAATGAAGTGCGTATCGCCTATGTGTTGAAGAAAGAAGATTTGGTGCGTGCGTTGTTTGTACTGCGCAAGGCATTGGAAGCATATCCCGGAAGGGTAGAAGATTAATATGGATTGGAAACTCTTTATTGCCAGACGTATCTATCATAGCAATGAGGGTGGAAAAGAGGTATCCAAACCCGCCGTCCGCATTGCTATGCTTGGCATAGCTATCGGGCTGGCCGTAATGATTGTATCGGTAGCAGTGGTTATCGGTTTCAAGCATGAGGTGCGCGATAAGGTGGTGGGACTGGGTTCCGACATTATGATAACTAACTTTGATTCCCAGCAATCTTACCAGACCGTTCCTATTGTAGCCAATGATAGCCTGCTGCGCCTGCTGAAAACAATGGATGGAGTGAAGCATGTGCAGCGTTATTCCACCAAGCCGGGAATGATTATGACGGATGATAGTTTTCAGGGGATGGTGCTGAAAGGCGTTTCCCATGAATATGATTGGAAGTTCCTGAAGAATCATTTGCAGGAAGGGGAGATTCCTGCTTTCTCCGATTCGGTTTCCAGTAATAAGGTACTTGTATCCCGCACCATTGCCGACAAACTTCATTTGAAGTTGGGTGATAAGATCTATACCTATTATATAGAGAATAATGTGCGTGCCCGCCGTCTGACTGTTGCCGGCATTTATCAAACTAACTTTTCTGCTTATGATGATTTGTTTCTGATAACGGATCTTCATACGGTGAACCGTCTCAATAGCTGGCAGGAAGGACAGGTAAGCGGTGTGGAACTGGAAGTGGATGATTATGGTATGCTGGAAACGGTAAAAGAAAAAATCCGCCTGAAGGTGGATGCTCAGGTAGATACCTATGGAGGTACTTATTATACGCAGACGGTAGAAGAATCTCATCCTCAGATCTTTGCGTGGTTGGATTTGTTGGATATGAATGTATGGGTAATCCTGTTCCTGATGACAGGTGTAGCAGGTTTTACCATGATCTCCGGTTTGCTGATTATTATTTTGGAGCGTACCAATATGATTGGGGTGCTGAAAGCCTTAGGAGCTGATAATCTGGCTATCCGCAAGATATTCCTGAGTTTCTCTGTGTTCCTGATAGGCAAGGGAATGTTATGGGGAAATATCATCGGACTGGCACTGTGCTTTGTGCAATCCCAATTTCATATCTTTAAATTAGATCCTGCTATTTATTATGTAGATCGAGTTCCCGTAGAGTTTAATCTTTGGATTTATCTGTTGCTGAATGTTTGTACATTGCTGGTGGCGGTGTTGATGCTGGTGGGGCCTTCGTATTTGGTGACTCGTATTCATCCGGCGAAGTCCATTCGGTTTGAATGAGAAAGAAAGTTGCCTTTCTGCTTTCTTTCCTTCGTACACTTGCATCTAATACCTTTCTTCCCTTATACTAAGGCTTTTTCCCCCTATAGCTAAGTCCTTTTATATGGTTGGTTACTATAGCCGCCGTCAGTGAAACGTACGGCCCACTATAGTGGGCTGTACGGACTGCTGTAGTGGGCTATACAGCCCATTAACGGCGGCTGTAGTAGGTTGCTGTAAGAAAAGGCTTAATCATTAGGAAGGGAGGGCTTAGTTAAGCGGATGTAGATTCTTGTTATGTGCATGATTGAATAAGATTAGGTGTATGGAAAAAGTCTGAAAAAGGTTTTGCAATCTCTTTATTTTTTATACTTTTGCAGAAGTGAGTGCGAAAGAGTTTGCATCCTGTTTTATTAAGAAGATATTGTAAGAAACGTAAGTGCTGATTCTAGTTCCGGGAAACCTGAGAAATTTTCAAGTGAACTCTAGAATGGCACAGTATGTTTCCTACGCTGGATTCCAGCGTGGGACTACTGTCCATTATTTGAGTTCAAGGTTTTCTCAGGGCCTCCGGGACGGATGATGGTACGTGTGGTTCCACGTTTCCGTTTTTAATTAGAAGTCTTTTCGGAACTAGGAAGACAGAGATAATATTATGAAACATTTTTATGTATGTTTGATGTTGTTGGTATCATGTATTATGTTTGCATGTTCTGACGAAAAGGTAGCTCCTGAAATCACTCCTAATTCGGGAAGTGAGATTTACTTTAATGATGCCATGAATTTTAGTTCCGATGAAGGAACTAACTCACTTCGTTTTTCCACTAACAAGGATTGGGTGATTAGTATTGCAAATACCGTAAATGGTACTCGTTGGTGTACTGTGTCTCAAACGAGTGGACAGGCTGGCGACATCTCGGTACAGGTGCATGTGGATGCCAATGAAGGTTATGACGATAGAAATGTGGTTATAACGATTCAAGTGGGTGAATTGTCGAAGACAGTAATGGTTACTCAAAAACAGAAAGATGCATTGACACTGACTAGTGACAGGTTTGAAGTCGGTCAAGAAGGAGGAACTATTAATGTAGAAGTGAAAGCGAATATTTCTTATGAGGTGATCATTCCAGATGAATATAAAGATTGGATTACTCAAGAAGCAGTAGGGCGAGGATTGGTAAGTTCTGATCTTTCTTTTGAAATAGCGGCTAGCCAGGAATATGAAAAGAGAGAAGGAGAGATTATTATTCAGAGTGGGGAACTCTTCGAAGTTATTAAAGTTTATCAAACAGGAGGTGGAATTATTCTTCTTTCTGAAAGCAATATTAATGTTAGCGATAAAGGAGAAACTATTGCTGTAGAGATAAAAAGTAATTGTGATTTTGAAGTGAAGATGCCTGATGCGGATTGGATAATGGCTACTAATGTCCGTTCTATTTCTAGTCATACCTTATATTATACTGTAAGTCCGAATGAAACTTATGATGGACGTGAGGCGGAAATTGTGTTTTTTGATAGGAAAAATAGGAATGTCAGTGATACATTACATATGCGACAGGTGCAGAAAGATGCTATATTGCTATCAGAAAAGAAGTTGAAAATAGACTATCAAGGAGGAGAATTTACTATTAATGTCAATGCTAATGTAGATATTGAAGTTGTCATGCCTGATGTATTTTGGTTGAGTAATATTACTTCATGGTCGAGGGGGTTGGTTAATCACCGATTTGTTTTCTCTATTGCGAATAACGATACGAAACAGAATCGGGAGACCCAAATAATCTTCTGTAACAGAGGGACAAATGTAGCAGATACACTCATTGTTCAGCAAAATAGAGAAGTTTTCCTTGAAATTTATGCAGATTCATTTGATGTTCCATATCTTGAGTATGAACCTCATTCCATTTCGGTATGGACTAATAGTGAATTTGAACTTACTAAACCTGATTGGATTCAAATAACCAGTATCGAGAAAAGTGTAGATGGTATGATGAGCTATATTTCTTACACTATTGATAAAAATATGTCAAGACTGAGTAGAACAGGTGAACTTGTTTTTTCTGTTGATGATATTCCAATAGATTCAATAAGAATTACTCAATTTTCTAATCCGATACAAATGCTGGATAATACACTTATAGCAGATATTCGTCCATTCTTTAATATGGAAAAGAATAGCTTTTTACGAACAGCTTGCTTGGATAAAAATATAGATTTGTCTTCAATTGAAGTTATGAAGCTATCAGGGTATTTACGAAAAGAGGATTATGGTTTTATTAATTCATTAGCTAGCGCCTATAGTCTAAAAAATATTGATTTATCAAGGTTGGCTGAAGGTAATTCTATTCCTAACAATGCATTTTCCGGATGTAGTAAACTTACAACTGTTGCTCTTCCTGATAGTTGTTACAATGCTTATGGCTTTTATGCTTTCAAAGATTGTGTCAATCTTAAAACTGTCATTCCTCCTAAACCTTATATCGAAAATAGAATAGTTGACAATGGGTGTTTTCGTGGGTGTATAAATCTTGAAACTATTATACTTCCAAAGGAGGTCATAGCCGTTGATTCTCAATGTTTTTATTATACTCGTTTGAAAGAAATTCATTGTCAAGCAAAAAATCCGCCAAAGGCTACAGCTGATTCCTTCAATGGAGATATCTTTTTTGAAAGCGTAATAGTTTATGTTCCCCAAGGAAGTAAAATCTTATATGAAACATCTGCGGGGTGGAGCTTATTTAAAAATATAATTGAAGAGTGAAAAGTAGATTAGAATTATGCGAATCACTAGTTGCCTTCCTGATTAAAAATTATAAAATTAAACAGAAATGAAAACATTAAAATTTATTGGGCTGTCTATGTTATTATCAATAGGCATGGCTGCATGTAAGTATGACGATGGTGAGTTGTGGAATGAAGTAAACTCATTGGAAGACAGAGTGGCTGATATTGAGTATCGGTTAGAATCTCTAAACAATGATATTGCTTCAATCAAATCAATTGTAAACGCTCTTCAGGGAAAAGTGTATTTATCTAGTGTTACTACTCTTGAAGGTGGATACATTCTCTATTTCACTGATGGAACTAAGTTGGAAATACATGATGGTAAAGACGGAAAAGATGCTCCTGTAATTAGTGTGCAGTATTACAATGATAAGTATTACTGGGTTCAGACTATTGATGGAGAAACAACATGGCTTTATGATGCGTATGGCAATATGATTCCTGCTTCCGGTACAGATGCCATAACTCCACAATTAAAAGTTGACTCTGACAAGTATTGGATTATAAGTTATGATGGCGGATATACTTATTTTAAGTTGCTTGATGAAAACGGCTATCCTGTAAAAGCTTCTGGTGAAAGTGGTGATTCTTTCTTCGAATCGGTAGAAGCAACGGAAGATGAACTTACCTTAATCCTTAAAGATGGAACAGAAATAGTATTGCCAATAGGAGAAACCTCACCCTATAAGGCTGTGAACTTAGGGCTTAGCGTAAAATGGGCTTCTTTTAATTTAGGGGCTACAACATCTTCAGAGCCTGGTGGACTTTATCTATGGGGAGATGTGACCAACAGTGGTGCTGTCCCTACTTATGTGGCGCCTGATGAGGATAAAATTTATAGTAGTCAATATGATATTGTGCGCTCTATGTGGGGCGGTACATGGAGGTTGCCAAGTCAGAGTGAACAGGTAGAGTTGGTAAAGCAATGCTCGTGGACAAGAGCAACAGTAAATGGAATAAAAGGCATGAAAGTTACTGGTAGTAATGGAAATAGCATCTTTTTGCCGGCAACAGGATATGGAATGCCCAAAGATGGTCTGATAGGTCAAACTCAGATTTATGATACTGATGGCGGTTATTATTGGGTTGGAGAATCTTATGGAGATGCTTATGGCCGTTTTGCTTATGTATTTTATTATAATGAAAAGAGTTATTACTATAATGGCAGTTGGAATGCAAATATATTGAAAATGGCAATCAGACCGGTAAAGGATAAATGATAGTTGTTAATTATATACCTTGGTCAAAATAGTTATTAAAATTCTTATATATCCGAATAAAAGTGTAGAAGGAGTGCACTTTTATTCGGATACAATTGTTTCATGTTTAAAGCAAAGTGTTGAAGTGATCTAGTAATATCAAGTATATTTTCCTAATAGATAGAAGTCTGAACCTTCTTACTCAATATTATCTAAGGAATTACATTTCATAATAAGAGAATAGCGTTCTGGATGCTTTAAGCTTTCAATCTCCAAATCTACTCCTAATGCTTCCCACTCTATGGCTGAATGGCCACACATTTTTACATTCAGTACATCCGAAATGCGTGCATTCTTCAACCATGGGATGCGAGCATAAGAGATGAAATAATCCTGATCCAATACAGTCAGCATGATGCCTTGCATATTAATCATTAATACGCTTACCGATGTATTCTGTGAATTTGTATTTAAAATCTTCTTCATTTGAGAATCTTTTGAAGCGGTAGTCTATGAGCAAAGGTAATCAATCCTTTCTAATTTGCAATCAATAAATGAAAATATATCCTTAACCCATTGGCAGAATTAATTTTCCTTATTCAAGCTGTCATCGCGTAGCCCCGATTAATTCCGTCAACGGATTAGTAATAGCAGAATTGGTAAAAGCGGCAGGTATTCCAGTGTTAAGTAAAAAAGTAAGTTAACTTACTTGATCAACTAACTTAACTTCAAAGGGCAACTAAGTTAACTTACTTGGTCGATGAAGTTAAGTTACCCTTTTTACAGGTTAGTAATCAGTGTCAAGGAACGTCCGAAAGGTTTCCCAACGCTTTTATAAAAGAATACAATATGGAGAGTGTCTAAAATGTTTCCAAGAGAACATCCCCCTTGCCCCCTTCAAAAGGGGGAGGCTGCGCTATATTATCTTAAAGTTAACGCCTATGAGACTCAATGGATTCTTTTATAATGAATAATTGCATACAAGTATTTATATCCCGTTTGGTGTGAAAGGGGAAAATGAAAAAACAACCGCCATTGTTTTTGGAAATACCCGCCGTTGTTTGGGAAAACACCCGCCGTTGTTTTTCGCGGTTAACAAGGCAAAAAGCACTTCCAGGTAATCCACTGAATATCCGTTTAACTCTTTCTGAATAGAAATTCCTTTCTGCATTAATACTTCCAACTTTCTTTGCCCTAAAACAAGAAGGTTGGAAGTATCCTTGTATTTATACATCCGTTACTTCCATAAACAGAGAAAAAGTGTATCTTTGCAACATTTTATAAAACAGACAAAATGCAATATTGGGGTGAAATAATATCGCTGACCGTAGCATTCTCGTGGACTATTACCGCGCTATGTTCGGAAGTGGCAAGTAAAAGACTGGGGGCTTTGCAACTGAATGTGTTCAGAATGCTACTGTCCATGTTGTTGTTATCCGCTACAATGTGGATATTTACGGGTAGTCCTGTTCCTCTGTATGCCGATGGCAAAGCGTGGCTGTGGCTGATCTTGTCCGGTGTGGTGGGCTACGTGCTTGGAGATTACTGTTTGTTTAATTCCTATATACTGATAGGCTCCCGTTTTGGGCAGCTCTTTATGACGTTGGCTCCTATTGCTGCTGCTATTTCCAGTTGGTTTATTTTAGGAGAACGGCTTTCCCTGCAAGCAATAGCCGGTATGATAGTGACTGTGACGGGTATCGGAATGTCCGTACTGAATAAGGGAACTACTCATAAAGTAGGCCTGAAACTTCCATTGAAAGGCGTGCTGTTTGGGATAGGCGCCGGAGTGGGGCAAGGTGTAGGATTGGTGCTGAGTAAAGTCGGTATGAATTATTATGCTGCCGCTATTCCCGAGGGGATGGATAGCGTGACCGATCTGCTTCCGTTTGCTTCCACCTTTATCCGTGCCATTGCCGGGCTGGCGGGGTTTGTGATGGTTATGGCCGTAAGAAAGGAATTTAGTACCATGAAAGTGGCAATGAAGGATCGGAAAGGAGTTAATGCTGCTATAGGGGCTACATTGACAGGGCCTTTCATTGGAGTATCGCTGTCGCTGATGGCTGTGCGATATACAGAAGCCGGAATAGCTTCTACCTTGATGGCACTGACTCCGATATTTATTCTTTGGCCCGCCTATGTGCTGTTCAAGCAACGGGTGACTGCTAAAGAAATTATAGGGGCTGCTATCAGTGTGGTGGGAGTATCACTGTTTTTCTTGTAATATTCATAGGTAAAGGCGTTCACCTGTGGGATAAAACTAAAATATCAGGTTATCATCTACTGTAGGGGCGGATTGAATCCGCCCGAATGCATACACGGCTGCGCGATGTCATCGGGCAGATTCAATCTGCCCCTACGGTGGATAACAGTGTTACAGTTAATCTTAACAGAAATGTGTAGAAAAGTAGTCTCAAGAGGGGATGAGATCACCTCCGACTACGCCTATTTCCCCAACCCTTCTTTCCGAAGAATCTCCTGCATACGCTCAGAACCTGCATCCACATCTCCTGTTTCTTCTCGCAAGCGGAGCATTTCCTTTTTCATCTTCCGTATAATCTCTGCATACTCCTTATCCTGATAAGCATTATGATTCTCTTTCGGATCTTTCTGCAGATCATAAAACTCCCAGGAGGGTTGTGATACATAGTCCTCACTTCCCGTCATATTCAATTTATCACCATACAGGAACATCAATTTGTAACGATCCGTCCTTACCCCGATATGCGCCGGACGAATCTTATGCTGCGTCCAGTAACGGTAATAAATACTTTTCCGCCAGTCCGCCGGAGTCTTTCCTTGTAAATTGTTGCGGAAACTTTTCCCCTGTTCCCCTTCGGGAGCCTCAACTCCTGCAAAGTCTGCTAATGTAGAAGCAAAATCCACATTCAAAATCAAATCCTCCAATCGCTTCCCCGCAGGAAGTTCACGTGGATAACGGATTACGAAAGGCATCCGGGCAGCTTCTTCATAAAACATACGTTTATCAAAGAAACCATGCTCACCCAGAAAATAACCTTGATCTGCCACATAAATCACAATCGTATTGTCGGCTATTCCCATTTCGTCCAAGGCACTCAGCAGCTTACCTATGTTATCATCTACGGTAGCCCCGCAGCGCAGATAGTCGCGTATCAGCTTTTGATAAGCGGCTTTGCGGGCGGCAGTCCTGTTCATTCCAGCAGTAGAGAAGGGCAGTTCCGGATAGCGACACCACCATTGGTCGGGATCTTCGGAAGCTATGCGCCAACGGCGAATCATATCCTCCAACGGTTGTCCCTGAAAGGTGCGTCCGTTTGTTTCCGGTCCCCAGTCCAAAAAGTTCTCGGGTTCGGGAAAGGTAACCCCATCATACAGGTGTCTCATTCTTTCCGGAAAATCATACGGCTCATGGGTAGCTTTGAAATGGCAACACATCAGGAAAGGCTGGCTTTTATCCTGCTCCTTCATCCATTGGATAGCCTTTGCCGTTACTATATCGGTAGAGAAACCATGTACTCGTTCACCAAAGTTTCGCTCACCCGGCCATGGATCGTCGCTGTTCTTGAAAGTAGGGTCTCGGTATTCGCCTTGATCGTGGAAAATGGAGTAGTAATCAAAGCCTTGCGGTTGCGACCTTAAATGCCATTTCCCTACCAGTCCCGTGTGGTATCCGGCTTTTTGCAGCACTTTGGCAATGGTGGGCAATGAGGTATCCAGCGAGTCTTCCAGCGTGTAAACTCCATTCCGGTGACTGTATCGTCCGGTCAGGATGCTGGCACGGCTGGGTGAGGATATGGAATTGGTACAGAAGCAGTTATCCAATACTACCCCTTCATTTGCCAGACGGCGGATGTTTTGATTTTGGGCATAGTCTGCCAATATCCCTCCATAGATTCCCCATGTTTGCGAGGTGTGGTCGTCACTCAATATAAAAAGAATATTGGGGCGTTCTTTGTTCTGTTCTTTTAAATGATCTGCGGCAGACGCCGGATCTGCTATGCTCAGTAATGGCAAAATGCCTGCCCATGCATACTTCAGTTTGTTTTCCATCATTCGAATATATAAAGTTTGATTAGTTCTTCCCATGTTATCTTATGCCCGTCGCTCCACCAAAGCGGATCTTCCAGTTGGCAGAAATCGTTGCTTTCTTTCATGCGTTGTCCCAGCAGGGTGTGGTATGTGGCTGCCCTTTCGGGTTCCTGTTCGCATAAGTTGGTGGTTTCTCCGGGATCGTTTTGAAGATTGAACAGCTGTTCGGTGATCTTTCCTTCCACATTATATATAATATATTTGTATCCGTCCTTTACCAATGCTCTTTGCTGATTGGAGTAGGACAGGAACAGGTCTTCCCGATGCTTGTCTGTCTTTCCTTCCAGGATAGGTTTCAGCGAGCGTCCTGTTACGGATGTGGGGATCTCTATTCCTGTCAGTTCACAGAGGGTGGGGTAGATGTCGTATAAATAGCATAACGCCTCTGAATTTCTGCCTTTCTTCTGGGTGCGGGGATCGATGATCGCCATTGGCACTGCTATGCTATGTTCGTATAGGCTCTGTTTGCCCAATAGTCCGTTCTGTCCCATGGCAAGTCCGTTGTCCGAGGCAAATACGATGATGGTATTGTCACGTTTTCCTGTGGCGTCCAATGCTTCAAGCACTCTTCCTATCTGAGTGTCTACTTCGCTTACCATGCCATAGTATGAGGCAAGTTCGTTTTGTATCTGCTGGGTGGTGCGTGGCGGAGGCAGGATCAGTTCGTCACGTATGTCCAGTTCCCCATTGTCAAACGGATGTTGGGGAAGGAAGTTTCCGGGTACGGTGATGTTCTTTGGTGTATATTTCTTTCCGTAATCCGGCAATTGGTTTCGCGGATCATGCGGTGAGGTGAAGGAAACGAATGCCAGGAAAGGCGTTTTATCCTGCGGGGTGCTTTTCAGGAAATCAACGGCGGCATCGGCAAACATTTCGGAAGAAAACTTATCGCCGGTGAAGGTTGCCTCTTTTCCGTATTGCCCTGTTGCATCATAATGATTCAGGCGTGGCGAGCAATGCCCGTTTTGCTCATAGGGGTGCATTCCCCCGAAGAATATATTTTCACCTTCGGCAAAGGAGCGATTGAAGGATGCGAAGTCCGAGTGCCATTTGCCTGTTGCAAAGGTGCGGTATCCGTGGGCACGCAGGTTTTCGGGGAAGGTGGTCTGTTGTTCGGGAATCTTTTGTCCGTCGCTTTGTATTTCAAATACTCCTCTTCCGGTCATCAGCATGGCACGGCTGGGCATAGATAATGCGCCACACAGTGCGCCGTTGGTGTAGGTGTGGTTAAAGTTTACGCCTTCCGTTATCAGTCTGTCTATATGTGGGGTGGATACATCTTTATTTCCCAATGCTGCGATGGCGTCTCCCTGCATATCGTCTACCAGAATAAACAGAATGTTGGGTTGTTCCTGTTTTTCTTTGGGCTGGCATCCGCAAATGGATAGCCCGATTAGTGCGGCGGAAACAAAGGTTTTAGTGTTCATCATAAATTATTTTGTTTTTAGTATTTCGATCAGGATAGAATTGCATGGAATGTTTTTCATGGTATCTCTTTCCTCATCTTGTACTTAGTGTCTCGGGACAGGAAGAAACCTCCGGTTTCACACCGCGAAAAATCTTTTTCACACCGCGAAAAAATATTATCTCGGTGTGAAACCAGGTGTTTCATTGCTTCTTATAAATGCTACATATCTTCGTTTGCTTGCTGCATCTCGGTTTGTAGCTTGATTAGAATTCGAACTTTTCTAACTTCATAGCTCCCAGTTCCTGCAATTTAGGAACCAAAGTCACAAAGTGCTCTGCCTTTTCGTGAGCCGACAATGATTCGGCATCTTTCCAGGTTTCACAAATCATAAAGACATCCTTGCGGGTAGCGCTTTCAAAGACATCATAGGCAATGCAGCCATTGTCTTTTACAGATTGTGCTACCAGTTCTTTGGCTGTAGCCAGGGCTGCACTGCGATTACTCTCGTTTACTTGAATAAAAACATTTAATCTAATCATATTCGTATTATTTATAGGTGAATAAAATGTTTACTTATCTTCTCATGAACTCATCCTTCCGCCTCATTCTTCTTTGCATTTTAAATTTGAAGTTCCACATGGGTTGCAGAATATCAAATACCGGAAGCAGCGTATAGAATTTGCGTTCATTCAAATCTTTGGACGCTTTTCTGAAAACCACGAGTTGCATCACAAAACGTAGTATCCATAGCAGAACGCCAATGCCCAAAGTAATCCATTGATGGAACAGAATGCCGAGAACAATGATAGCAACAGTGACGGCATAAAACAGCAGTCGACTGAAAGTTTCGAACCCCATCAAGTAGCGTGCCGCACCCTTAAAGTAACGGCTGGTAGCCATATAGCTGATTTTCTCCTCACAACAAATCCTTTTATATTTGGGCGTTGATATTCTCATCACACTTTCCGCACTGGTTTCTACACGGGTGTTATGTGCATTAGCAGTTTCGTTGATAAAGAGATCATCTTCTCCGCGTTGCAGATTCAAGTGGGAGGAAAATCCCTTCTGCTTATAATATAACGATTTTCTATAAGCAAGGTTGCGTCCTGTCCCCATATACGGATGACCGGATATAGCCATGCCCAGATAACGCATGGAGTTCAGCAAGGTGTCAAATATAATTTTCTTGTTGAACCACCCCGATGTCTTTTCATAATTGCTATATCCCAATACGATTTCCGTGGTGGGCGTAAAGTTACGTGCCATCTGTTTCAGCCATTGGTTGCTTTGAGGGCGGCAATTGGATTCGGTAAATACCAACCAGTCATGGCGGCTTGCTTTGATCCCCATGGTGATCCCCAGTTTCTTATGACTGATGTAGCGTGCGCTGTCCGGAATGAATGTGTGATAAAGATTGGGATACTTGTCCTCCAGTAATTTCAATGCATCGTCACAATCATCTGCCGCGCGGTCGTAAATGACGATTACTTCAAATTCGGGATAATCCTGCTCCAAAATAAGCGGGAGGTTTTCCTGCAATTCATTAGCGGCATCTTTGGCAACAATAATAACGGATAGGGGAGGGTTATCTGTATTTATGGTGGATTTTACTTTTTTGCAATGTGTATGTATCTTGTTATACACCCCCAGGTAATAAATGGCCTGCGTGATGAATAGAGCTCCGGACGCTGCCGGCAAGATTGTAAATAGTTCCATGTATGTCTGTATTAAAACTGCTACAAAAATACAGTAAATAATTGAATTGTGGCAGGATAAAAATTCTTCTTTTATTCAGATACGGCATTTTAATTATAATTTAATGTTAAATTGCCGTATTGGGGAACAATGTTCCGGTATAATTGCTATATTTAGAGTAGTTAACTGAACTTTATAAAAAGTCCTGACCAACGGGCAAACATTATGAGAATACAATTTGAGATTAAAGAAGGTTTGGTCAATATACTTGACCAACTTATGAATTCCGATTTTTGGGCTACGGAAATCAAGGAAGATGAGTCAGGAAAGAAAACTATCAAAATTAAGGACTTAACTTACAACTTAGAAGCCGTGGCCGAAGTGAAGGATAATGAGATTTTTATAAAGACCGCATTGTCCAAGTATACTTACCGCATTTATAAAGTAAAAGATGAATGCTGGTGTGAATATGTGGGAGCCTATCGTGGTTTGCTGGAACAGAGGCTTCTTCCGATGATTACTCCAAAAGAAAATTTATTGGAATGCGAAGTGCTGGATAGCTCCATACTGGGAGGGAAGCAAAAGACTTTGCGAGAGTATGCTGAAGATAATCTGAAGTTGAAAAAATTCCGTGAACAGAATTTTGGAGATACCGGATTTTCGAAAGCAGACCATCCACGCCGTGTGTATGATGAATTTATTAAAGAGGACTTTATTCCGGGAAGTAAATAAAAAATAGCGCCGTTTCTTGAAAAGCGGCGCTATCCTTTTTATTTATAGGGCTTATACCAGTTCTTCCGAAGTATATCCCTGTGGCAACGTGCGGCAATTATAAGCCGATGCCATGATTTCACCATACGCTCCTGCGGAACGGAGGGCGAACAGGTCACCGCGGTGTGCCTTGTTCAAATCAATGGCTTTGCCGAATACATCTGATGATTCGCAGATAGGACCTACTACATCGTATGTTTCTACGGGTTCTTCCGAAGTAATGTTTTCAATCTTATGATATGCCTGATACAGAGCAGGGCGGATTAAATCGGTCATACCTGCATCGAGGATAGCGAACTGCTTGTTTGTTCCCTGTTTCACATAGATTACTTTACTGATGAGGCTGCCGCATTGTCCTACTACTGCACGTCCCAATTCAAAGTGCAATGTCTGTTGAGGACGCAGCTTCAAGTGCTTGTGGTAAGTGGCGAAGTATTCTGCAAAGTTGGGAATGGGCTGGCGATTGGGGTGTGAGTAGTCTATGCCCAGTCCGCCGCCTACATTGATATGTTCTACGATAATCTGACGGGCATATAGCTTTTCCTGCAATTCGTTTACACGGTTGCACAATGCTACGAAGTCGCCCATATCCAGAATTTGTGAACCGATGTGGAAATGCAGGCCTACAAACTTCACATGGGGCAAAGTTTCTGCCATATCAATCACCTTATTCATATCTTCCATGCTGATGCCGAATTTGTTTTCAGCCAGTCCGGTAGTGATATTGGCATGGGTATGTGCGCCTACATTGGGGTTGATACGGAAAGCTACGCGGGCAACTTTGCCTTTGGCGGCGGCCAGTTCGTTGATAACTTCCAGTTCGGGCACGGATTCTACGTTGAAGCAGAAAATATCATAATCCAGCCCCAGGTTGATTTCCCGGTCTGTCTTACCCACACCTGCATATACTATTTTGTTTGCCGGGAATCCGGCTTTGATAGCTGCGCTGATTTCTCCGCCGCTTACGCAGTCGGCTCCCAAGCCGCTTTCGCGAATAATGGTCAGGACTTTATGGTTGGCATTGGCCTTCACGGCATAATGCACGCAGAAATTGTTGTATTTGCCTGCTTCCTTATTTATGCACGACAAGGTTTCGCGCAGTACATTGACATCGTAATAGTAGAAGGGAGTTTCCAACTCTCTGAACTTGTTTACGGGGAATGTTCCTTTCATATTGTATTTCCTTTTAGTTATATGTGACGAAAAACGCTTTCATTGTTTTAGGATGAAAGCGTTTCTCAAAAAAATGTATTTTATTTATTGTTGAATAAATGATCGCTTAATGACTGTAGGGCTTTCTTCTTATCTGCTTCACGAATCAGGAAGGAGATGTTGTAGTTACTACCGCCGAATGAGATCATTCGTACCGGTATGTCGCGCATCGCATCCAGTGCTTTTGCTTCGAAACCTACGTTCTCCCATTCCAAGTCACCCACCACGCAGATGATGCACATATCATGGTCTACCGTTACTGTTCCGTATTTCTTCAGGTCGTCCAAGATCTCGTTCAGGTGCTTGGTGTTATCAATAGATACGGAAACACCAACCTCTGAAGTACAGATCATATCGATAGAAGTCTGATAGCTTTCAAAGATCTCGAATACCTTGCGCAAGAAACCGTGAGCCAGCAACATGCGGCTTGATTTAATCTTGATGGCAGTGATATTGTCTTTTGCAGCAACAGCTTTGATTTTGCCTTTTTCCGTATCGTTAGAAATCAATGTACCCGAAGCGGTAGGTTCCATGGTGTTGAGCAGACGAACAGGGATATTGGCATATTTGGCAGGTTGCACACAAGTGGGGTGCAGAATCTTGGCACCGAAGTAAGCCAACTCGGCAGCTTCTTCAAAGTGCAGATGGCGCACGGGTGATGTCTTGTCTACAATGCGCGGGTCATTGTCATGCATACCGTCGATGTCTGTCCATATCTGGATTTCGGAAGCATTTACGGCAGCACCGATCAATGAAGCGGTGTAGTCGCTGCCACCACGTTGCAGGTTATCAATTTCACCGTATGCATTGCGGCAGATAAATCCTTGAGTGATGTATATTTCAGCATCCGGATGTATTTCCAGTTGTGCAGCCAGTTTCTCCTTAATATATACGGGATCGGGCTCTGCATTCTTGTCTGTACGCATATATTCCAATGCGGGCAGCAATACTGCATTCACGCCTTGTTCCTGCAAGTAATTGGTAACCATGTTGGTAGAGATCAACTCGCCCTGTGCCAAGATTACTTTTTCTTCGAACAGCGTGAAAATATCTTTAGTATAAGAACGAATATAATCGAACTGCGCTTTTATAAATTCCTGTGTTTTCTGTTTATACTCGTCAGTAGAATAAAGTTCATTAACGTGCTGTTTATACTTAGCCTCCAGTCTGTTAATGATTTCATTCGCACCTTCGGGATTTTTCTTGTACAGATAATCCGAAATTTCAACCAACGTGTTTGTTGTTCCAGACATAGCTGAAAGCACAACAATCTTCTTTTCACCGTCGGTAATTAATTTGGCTACTTCTTTCATTCTTTGTGCAGAACCGACAGAAGTACCTCCAAACTTTAAAACTTTCATCTTTCGTTTCGTATTTTAATTGTTCTTATTAGATAATTAAGCGTGCAAATATACAAATAAGACTGCAAATATCAGCATTTTAGCGATTATATTTATCATTCATCTGTTGATTCTATAGTTTCTTCGGTTGCACTTGCCGGTTTTTCTTCTTTTTCCGGTTCGTTTTGGCTTCTTTCTATCCGGTTGTACTCGTTGGTAACCTCCTTTATCTGATGGTTTTCAAAACGATACACAACTCCGGGATATTCGGAAAGCAAGTTCAGATTGTGCGTGGTCATCATGATGGCCGAGCCTGTGGCACAGATGGATTTCAGGAGTTCCACAATCTTTCGTCCGGTTTCCACGTCCAGGTTTCCGGTGGGTTCGTCGGCAAGGATGATGTCCGGTCTGTTCAGGATAGCGCGGGCAATGACGATGCGTTGCTGCTCTCCGCCGGATAGTTCGTTGGGCATTTTGTATCCTTTGCCGGTCATACCTACCTGGTCTAGTACTTCTTCGATCCGTGCCTTGATGGTTGCTTTGTTTGTCCATCCGGTAGCGCGTAACACAAAGCTGAGGTTGGCATGCACGGTGCGATCCGTCAATAACTGGAAATCTTGGAATACGATTCCCAAACGGCGGCGCAGTTCGGGGATGTGTTTCCGCTTGATGTTGGCCATGTTATAGCCCAACACTTCGGCTTCCCCCGACTGGATGTCCAGTTCTCCGTAGATGGTTTTCAGCAAAGATGTTTTTCCGGAACCTACTTTTCCAATGAGGTAAACGAATTCCCCTTTGTTCAGTTCCAGATTCACATCTTCCAGTACTCCCAACTCTTGCTGGTTGATGTTTACGTTTTTATATCGAATGAGTGGTTCGTCCATAGTTTAGTGTTTTTTCCACGAAGCGCTGTGACGTTCTTTCAATTCACGGGCAAGGTCTTCCAGGCGGTAGCCTTTTGAAGTGAGCAGCACAATCATGTGATAAATCAGGTCGGCTCCTTCATAAATCAAGCGTTCATCAGTGCCGTTGCATGCTTCGATTACTGTTTCTACGGCTTCTTCGCCTACTTTCTGCGCCATTTTGTTTACGCCGGACTGGAACAGGCTGGTGGTGTATGAACCTTCGGGCATTTCTGCGTGGCGGCGGTCAATGAAGTCTTGCAGTTCTTTGAGGAACATAATGTCTTCTTTGTTTTCTTCTCCCCAACAAGTATCGGTTCCGGTGTGGCATACGGGGCCTACAGGGTTTACCTTAATTAATAAGGTGTCTTTGTCGCAGTCTTCTTTGATAGAAACTACATTTAAAAAGTTTCCACTTTCTTCTCCTTTGGTCCACAAACGGTTTTTGGTGCGGCTGAAGAAGGTTACTTTATTCGTTTCTACGGTTTTTTGGTAAGCTTCTTCGTTCATAAAGCCCAGCATCAGCACTTTGTTTGTGCTGTTGTCTTGTATGATAGCAGGGATTAACCCGTTCATTTTTTCAAAATCCAAATCCATTTTCTTCTATTTTTTTATGTTGTTTTTCTTTTATTATGATGTAACATTGCACAACTCTCCGGAGAACATCTCCCTTAAATCCCCCTTCAGAAGGGGGAGGGCTGCGCATTGCTATAATCTCACATTAATTCCTTGCTGGCAAAGATACTGTTTTAATTCGGGAATTTTAATTTCTCCGAAGTGAAAAACGCTGGCAGCTAGTGCGGCATCTGCTTTTCCTTTCACAAAAGTATCGCGGAAATGCTCCATGCAACCGGCACCACCGGACGCGATTACCGGAATGGTCAGCGAATCGGCAAGGGTAGCGAGGGCTTCGTTGGCATAGCCGGTCTTTACTCCGTCATGGTTCATGCTGGTGAACAGGATTTCTCCGGCACCACGGCTGTTTACCTCTTTTGCCCAGTCAAATAGGTACTTGTCTGTTTCTATGCGTCCACCGTTCAGGTAGCATTTCCAGCCTTCTTCCGTTTGCTTGGCATCAATAGCAACTACGCAAACCTGTGAGCCGAAATGCTTGGCTATCTCGTCTACCAAATTGGGGTTGCGAATGGCTGATGAATTAATGGAAACTTTGTCTGCACCCGCACTCAGTAAGCGGTCTACATCACTTAATTCGTTGATGCCGCCGCCCACGGTAAACGGAATGCTGATATTGGCAGCTACCCGTTTTACCAAGTCAGTAAATGTCTTGCGGCCTTCGTGACTGGCGGTAATATCCAGGTAAACCAATTCGTCTGCTCCCTGCTCGCTATAGGCACGGCCCAATTCTACAGGATCGCCTGCTTGGCGCAGGTTTACAAAGTTGGTTCCCTTTACGGTCTGTCCGTCCTTGATGTCCAGGCAGGGGATGATTCTTTTTGCTAACATACTTACATTCTTACATAAAGCGATTTAATTCCTTCAAGGTGATTTTGCCTTCGTATAGCGCTTTGCCGAATACAACGGCCGGGATTCCGGCTATTTCCAGGTCAATAATATCTCGAATGCAGCTTACGCCTCCACTGGCTATGAGGTGCATATCCGGGAATTGTGCCAATATTTCTTTGTACAAATCAGTGGAGGGACCTTGCAGCATACCGTCACGACTGATGTCTGTGCACAATACTTTGAAGATTCCTTCTTTGGTATATTCTTTCAGGAAAGGCATTAATTCCTGACGGCTTTCCTCTTTCCAGCCGTTTACAGATATTTTATTGTCCTTTACATCGGCTCCCAAGATGATTTTTTCATTTCCATATTGGCCCAGCCATTTCTTGAAAAGTCCGGGATTCTTTACGGCTACGCTGCCCAATGTTACCATTTGTGCACCGTTGTCAAAAGCGATAACCAGGTCTTCATCTGTCTTGATACCTCCTCCGAAGTCGATCACCAGGGAAGTGCGACAGGCTATTTGTTCCAATACCCGATAATTTACTACATGATGCGAAGCGGCTCCATCCAGATCGACAACATGCAGGCGATGGATGCCATGTGCTTCAAATTCTTTGGCAACCTCTACCGGGTTCTCGTTATATACCTTCTGTGTATTATAGTCCCCTTGGGAAAGGCGGACGCATTTTCCATCAATAATATCAATGGCAGGAATTAACTCTATCATAATTCAGATTCTTATTACACCTTATTATATTATCATGTAACGGTTCACAATTCTAAAAAGTTTTTCAAGATTCGTTCACCCACGGCTCCACTCTTTTCGGGGTGGAACTGCGTTGCATAGAAATTATCTTTATGCAATGCCGAGCTGTAGGGGAGGATATATTCTGTTTGTGCCGCCGTAAACTCATTCAAAGGTACATAGAAACTATGTACAAAGTACACAAATTCTTCCTTGGTGAAACCTTTGAACAGATCGCTTCTCACGTGGGTCAGGGTATTCCATCCCATATGGGGCACCTTGTCCTCGTGGCGCGATGGCTTGAACAGCTTTACGTCTGTGTCGAAAATGCCCAGACAGTCCACATTCCCTTCTTCGGAATGGCGGCACATCAGTTGCATACCAAGGCAGATGCCCAGTACAGGCTGCTTCAGGTTTTTGATAACTTCATCCAGTCCGTGTTGCCGGAGATGATTCATAGTAGTTTCTGCTTCGCCCACTCCGGGGAAGATCACTTTGTCAGCACTCATTAATATTTCCTTATCGGAAGTGATGGTTGCTTCTACTCCAAGACGCTTTAAAGCATAGTTTACTGAGTAGATATTTCCTGCATTATATTTTACGACAGCAATTTTCATCAGCTAAAGATAACGGTTTTATTTTTATAAGCCAATACTTTTCGGTCAATATGTTTCTGTACGGCGCGTGAAAGGACTATTTTTTCCAAATCTTTACCCTTACTTACCAGTTCCTGAACGGTATCCTTGTGGGTGATGCGTACCACATCTTGTTCGATGATAGGTCCGGCATCCAGTTCGGTGGTTACATAGTGGCTGGTTGCGCCAATGATTTTCACACCTCGTTCAAATGCTGCATGATAAGGTTTTGCTCCCACGAATGCAGGCAAGAATGAGTGGTGGATATTGATGATACGGTTAGGATATGCTTCAATCATCTGTTCGGAGATAACTTGCATATAGCGTGCCAATACGATAAAGTTGATATGGTGTTTTGCCAGCAGTTCCAGTTCTGCTTGCTCTTGTTCCATTTTATTCTCTTTGGTAATGGGGAAGAGATAGAAAGGAATGCCGAAACGCTCTGCTACGTGTTGCAGGTCGGGATGGTTACTTATAATAAGAGGTATTTCCACATTCCACTCTCCGGCAGTATAGCGTGCCAGCATATCAAACAGGCAATGTGACATCTTGGATACGAAAATAGCCATTTTCGGTTTTACGTCCGAGAAGTAGAGGCGGAATTTCATTTCATATTTCTGTGCATACAGTGTTTCGAAGTAGTCTTCTATTTTATCTTTGGGAATAAAGAAATCCTTTATTTCCCATTCTATACGCATAAAAAATATATTTTCCACATGGTCCACATACTGGTCCAGGTAGACAATATTGCCTCTGTTAATCGTAATAAAGTTTGTTACTTCTGCCAAAATACCCGGTTGATCGGGGCAGTGCAACAATAATTTTGCAGTTGTATTCATCTTTTTCCCTAATTTTCGATTTTAATCTATTGAGTGCGCAAAAATAGCGAATTATTGCCAATAAGCTAAATTTTATAACAAGAAGTTTGTAGAAAAGATCAAAATAATAACAATATCGTAATTGGGTGAGGGAGGAGAGGAGAGAGGGAAGAAAATATTTTTGTAGGGTTTTTGCCAAAATGCTTGCAGATTTAAAAATAATGCGTACCTTTGCACCCGCAATCGAGAGAGAAAGCGTTTAAAGAAAGACAATTTGAAATATTGGTGCGTTAGTTCAGTTGGTTAGAATACATGCCTGTCACGCATGGGGTCACGGGTTCGAGTCCCGTACGCACCGCTTCTTTATTCATTATGTTTTTTTGAGTCATTGGTGCGTTAGTTCAGTTGGTTAGAATACATGCCTGTCACGCATGGGGTCACGGGTTCGAGTCCCGTACGCACCGCTTCTTTATTCATTATGTTTTTTTGAGTCATTGGTGCGTTAGTTCAGTTGGTTAGAATACATGCCTGTCACGCATGGGGTCACGGGTTCGAGTCCCGTACGCACCGCTTCTTTAGAAAGCAAAATTAGGAAAAGCTCTGATTCTCAACAGAATTAGAGCTTTTTTTATTGTTTTTATCTGGCAGGATATCGCACTTATGCGAAGTATGTCAGGTGCAAATTCAGGGTCCTTTTTAGGGTTGCAAGGAAAAGCCCCTGAATTGTATGATATTTCATTGATTCTCATGTTTTTGCGTAGGATTTACCTGTTCCCTATTCATTAATTTTACAATGTAAAAGGAAGTGTGATATGAAACAGGATTCGATGAAAGTTTTGTTCTTCATTCGTAAGAGCAAGTTATTGAAAAATGGTGAAGCACCGATTTTTCTTCGTGTGACAATCAGTGGGCAGCAGGATGAAATCCGTATCCAGCGTTCAGTACCGGTCAGACTGTGGAATAATCAAAAGGGTTGCAGCAAAGGAAAAGACCGCGCATCGGTGGAGTTGAACAGTTATATTGAGTCATTAACAGTCCGCTTGTACCGGATACATAAAGAACTGGTATGCCAGGAGGCTTTGATAACTCCCAAACATCTCCTGATTAAACTGTTCTCCAAAGAGGAACGCCGTACGGTTTTGGGTACGATGAAGAAATGTATGGAAGACTGGACTGCATTAATCGGCAGAGAATATCAGAAATCCACCCTTTCCCGCTACGGGAACTGTTACGAATCTCTGGAAAGTGTAATCAATGAATTTTATAAGAAAGAGGACATTGTTTTTAATGAACTGAACGGTGAATTCATTGACGCTTTCGAGATGCATTTACGGATAGTCAGAAAATTATCCCAAAATACGCTCACCAAATATATGAGCTGTTTCAGAAAGATAATAGGAATAGCCAGGGATAATGGGTGGCTGACATTCGATCCGTTTGTCGGCAAACGTAAGAGGCTGTTCCGAAAGGAGGAAACTTGCCCGACTTTCTTGACATTGGAGGAATTGCAGCGTATTATCTCAAAGGATTTTTCAACTACCCGTCTGGAGCATGTAAAGGATTTCTTCCTCTTCTGCTGCCTGACCGGCATGTCATACATTGATGTAACCACTTTATTACCTGTACACTTGTGCCGCGACAACGAGGGGCAGTTGTGGATACACAAATCCAGGGTTAAAATAACGGCTGCCAAGGAAACGTGTACAAGCAATGTGCCTCTGCTTGCCCCGGCGGTAGCCATTCTTGAAAAGTACAAAGGGTGGAATCCCGATAACCCGGACGGCCCCTGTCTGCCAGTGCCCTCCAATCAGAAAATGAATGAGTACTTGAAAGAGATTGCCGTATTGTGCCGGATTAACAAACGCTTGACAGTCCATGTGGCCAGGCATACTTTCGGGACTACCATTACATTGGCCAATAACGTGGCGTTGCAGAACGTATCAAAGATGCTGGGGCATTCTTCTACGCGTATGACCCAACATTATGCCAGGGTACTGGACCACAATATAATGGAGGATATGCAGGGAGTTGCGAAACTAATTTTCAAATAGAAAAGAAGAAGGTCGCATTCCATAGGGATTGAATGCGGCCTTTTTCAGTAATATGCAGTTTTAATAGTGCACAAACAAGGTTTGAATGTCATCTGAACGCATCCTTATGGTTCTCGGAAAGCAGTCTCTCGATGTCGCTTTCCCGATAGAGTATTTTCCCTCCGATTTGATAATAGGGAATCTTCCCACTGTTCCGGTATTCCAGTAAAGTGCGCTTGCTCAATTTGAGTATTTCTGCAAGTTCCGTATCCGTCATGTAGCGTTCCCCGTTCAAGGAAGGGGCATAATTTGATTTTATGAAGTCAACAAGTGTTGATGCCCTCTTCATTTCATCGAAATACTGGAGGACTTCCTTATTTGTCCGGATAATGATTTCTCCCATGGCTTATTTTTTCTTTTGTACGGTTCTTAATAATGACATGACATCCTGTTTGCGATAAAAGATCTTTTTGTCTATCCTGGTAAAGGACAGCGTACCATTGTTCCTTAAATGTTGCAAGGAGCGGGAAGATATGCTAAGTATCTTACAGACTTCCTTACCGTCCAGCCATTCATCCGGTTCTTTTTTCAGATAAATGTCTTGTAGTTCTTCCAGTTTGCCTTTTAGAGAATGCCATACGGCTACCATTTCTTTAAATGTCCCGGCTTCAATGCTCACGATTTCCATAAACTATATTTTTTTGTTCAGAACAAAAGTAATAATGCTTGTAGGTAAATACCAAGCCCCTGACATCAGATATCATCAAGTGTCATCAGATGTCAGGGAAGCCACCGGGGTGGCTAATGGGATTTAATATTCGAGCCGATTTTTCAGTACCTGCATATCATTCATAACTTTTGCATATGTGATTCTTGCATACGATTGTGTAACCCTTAGATTGGTATGTCCCAATATTTTAGACAAAGTTTCTATGGGAATTCCGTTTTCCAGACAGACTGTAACTGCAAATGAGTGTCTCGCGACATGATAGGTCAGTTTCTTTTTTATACCGCAAATGTCTGCAAGCTCTTTCAGATAAGCATTGGTCTTCTGATTGGAGAGCATATGAAAGATTTTGCCGGACGGAGTTTGATTAATGTACTTATCAAGAATCTTCTGAGATTGGGGAAGGATCGGAATGAATGCCGGATGGTTTGTTTTGGTCCGATAAAGATAAATATATCCATTCCCTTTTACAGAATCGGATACAATCTGGTCTTTTGTTAATTTGCACATGTCGGCATAAGATATGCCTGTGAAGCAGCTGAAAATAAATGAATCACGGACAAAGTCCAGTCTGGGGATGTCCAATTGCTTTTTTATTATCCTTGATATTTCCTGCTTGTTCAGAAATTGGACTTGTGTATCTTCTTTTTTTATCCGATAGGTGGCGAATGGATTTATGAGTATTAATCCGCATTGATATGCCCATAATATTCCTTTGCGGATGAATTCCAGCATTTTGGCGGTAGAGTTAACCGATAAGTTGCAATCTGTTCTAAAGAAGATTTCTAGTTCATATATGGTTTGCCGGTTAAATTGATCCAATGCCATGTCGCTAATTCCGCTTTTCTTGCAAAATTCATTGAGACGTCGGTAAACGAGCTGGTGCTTATTGTAATGGGATGTACTGATTTTATTTGCCGATACCAATTTGCGGGCGTCTTCCAATTGCTTCATGAAAAGTTCCAAAAGGGATGGAGGAGCAACACCTATCAGGAGGAAGCGTTGTTTTAACAGATTGGCGGTAATATGCCTGGCATTCAGCAGTTCTTGCTTGTAATAATAATGTAGAGTCGTGTTAACATTATCTAGATATGCATTGATATTATGTGCATCTGGAGCCGTTTTTATGACTCGTTTCTTTTGTTTATCCCAATACTCCGGTAATATGAGTGTTTTCAAACTGGTATCTGCCACTTCTTTATTAATGGTAATACGGAGCATTACTGGGTATTCACCGCTTTTTCTGGGTGTACTGCGTTTCAAATAAAAACTGATGGAAAAATTATGTCTCATGTGTAAACTAATTTATGTTCATGTCCATTATTTTTGCTTTCCAATATGGACATGGATAAGACATAACTGTTTTATTGGGAAAAGTGCAGATTGGGGTGATTTTATGAATTTTGCACTATTTACGTGGGACTCTGGTAGGTTTTAGTGTTTATCCATGTAATACTATGATTATCAGATGCTTACATAGACATGCGCGATATATGATTTCCACCAGGAATCGAACCGGGGATTCTCTTTTATATATGTTATATAAATAGTTGATAATCATATGTTTATTTATTATGAGATCATGATATGGTTCAATTCCTGTTTGTGATATGTGTATTCATTGTACAATCTTGATAATCAAACATTATTCGATGATTATCATCAGAAAACTACTAAATAAGCCACGTGCATATTTCTAATCTTAATAAAACTTACCAAGTTTAAGATTAATGTCATATTTTAAAAGAATCCCTTATTTTGAAACGAAAGAAGTCATAAATGAAATTAAGGGAAAGAGGTACTTTTTTGATTCTCTACTTCTTCAGTATATCATAGTTGGTAATCACAAGATGATATATGTCATAGAAGTAGGTATACTTCCATTGAAAACAGATATTTAGTATCTTACATGATTTAATCGTATAATATTTCAATAATATTTTCTGCAATCAAGGTATCTGAAATTCGTATGACATAATCTTCTTCCGTATTGCAACTAAAGTAATTGACGTTGCTACACCATACCAAGAACTTACCGATGATGATAACTTGAATAGACAGAGAGATATTGACCATGATTTTGCTCCTGATGCTTTTGAAGGGGCCTCTTTTCCAGAACAATCTCTTAATACAATTGTTTCTATTCTAAATTGTAAACAATTCTTTTAGCACATCAACCATAGGCATATGCTTGGAAATCCACAGTTTGTTCGAGGAGATGATTATCGAATGTTTTACTTGGGATAAATCTTTCAGGATATATGTTTTTAGTAAATAACGTGAGTCGGTATAACTATAAATATATAATATTAATATTGTAAACGTGACAACAAAAATACCAAAAGCATAGTGCTAAATTATAACATTTAAACGGTTTCGACTATGTTCACATAAAACAAAGTTACGGAGATTTATTGTATGGTATATGACTTTAGCAAAGAATTTGCAGCCCAACAGGAAACATGATAGAGGATAAATTTCGCAAGCACCGCGACAACCCCAACCGCATGAGTGATACGGAAATTATGGTTATTCTAATCTTATTTCAGCCCAGGACTTCTGTTTTAAGCATTATTACACGGAATATGTCCGCAGCATCTTAAGCACTTGTTCCCCCAAACGTGTATCCTAATAATCATTTCGTGGAATTAGAAAAAGGAAGTCCTGCTGCCTCTGATTATCTTTATTAAAAAGGTGTTGTTGGGTATATGTACCGGGATTAGTTTTGTATACCCGACTTTTCTGCGTGTCTGTTGCAGCCAAAAGATTCTGATTCACAAGACTTTTGAAAGTTTTGCCGAGCGTGGAAAATGTTCTATGGGATGGTCCTTCGGATTTAAAAATGTAGTTGAGAATCAATGGCAAAGGTATTTTTTTTAATTTCATGTCTATTCCTATATGTGTAGATGGTCGGAAATCGTTGAAGCAAGGAAAGTTTCTAGACAATATCAAAGGGAAACTTTGCGCAGGCAAGGGATATATCGGGCAGGCACTCTTCAAGAACCTCTTTCTTAACGACATGCAGTTTGTTACTAAAATAAAGAACAATATAAAGAATTCCCTAATGAGTATAGCTGATAAGATTCTACTCAGAAAAAGAGTGTTAATTGAAACTGTCAATTATGAACTGAAAAATATTGCATAGATTGAATATTTACGACACCGTCCTTTCAATAATTTTATGGCAAATTCATTGTCGGCTATAGCCACATTTTGTCTCTTTGAAAAGAAATCCGCCATTAATCTTAACTTTGTCAATGACAGGCAACTTACAATTTCCTGATTTTAGATCGAACTCACGTTAAAATATGCACAAAACTATGAATTTAGGCTGTTTTTTCAATAAATAATTGTATTTTTGTAAACTAGTAGACGATGAATTTTATTGATAATATAGTAGCCATCATTAAAAAATGAAATTAGAGACCCTGATAATAGAATGTACTATATATAATTTAAAATTGGTGTTAAAAAAAAGAAGACCTAATAATTGGTTAAAGAGTGTAAGTGCCTTTGCCAATGGCTTGAATGGTTATCTTTTCTTTGATATGAATGATGGCATTGCTGAAGATGTTTATAATGAAGGGAACAAGGACGTCTTTTATATAACTAAGGACAAATTGGATATAATTCAGACAAGCTTTGAATATGAAAATTGACATTTATAAAATGTGCCATTATTTTAGCGAAGAATATTTGAACACAGGAAAGCCTATTCAAATCAACTTTCGGTGTTTAGTCCCTGAACTGAATAATGGTGAGCGTTACTCACACCTGATTCATTCATACCCTGCCAAACTTCTGAGTAACATACCATATTTCTTTCTACAGTCAAATTACTTCTGTCCAGCAGACGGATTAGTACTTGATCCTTTCTGTGGAACTGGTACGGTAATGCTCGAAGCTAACATATCGGGCAGATCAGCAATAGGTGCGGATGCTAACCCACTGGCAGTTTTGATAGCACAGGTAAAGACTACACACATACCATCAGAAAAGCTACAACGAACATTGTCCTCTGTTTTGGTTAGAACACAAAGAAGCAAGGCTGAAGCAATAGGAAATACGGAATCTATACAACGCTGGTTTTCATCAAGCACCATCACGCAACTTACACGTCTCGAAGAGTCGATAGATAAAATTAAATCTCGTGAGCAACGCAGGTTTTTCCAGCTCTGTTTTTCGAATCTGATTAAGAAAGTAAGTTTTGCAGATCCAAGTATCTCCGTCCCGGTAAGGTTGAATCCGGAACGCTTCACCAAGAATCCAGAGCGTAAAAAAGCAGTTGAGTTTAAGTTGCAGACATTGCAATGTATTGATGTGTATGATAAGTTTGCAGATATTTGCAAATTAAATATTCGGCGTATAGAATCGCTACGTCCTATTAAAGAAATAGGAGTTGTAACGGAAATCGTTTCCAATGATGCTAGAAGAATTACTGAAACATATGGTGGTTGCAAAGTGAGAGCAAACGAAAGTGTGGATTTGATTTTGACATCACCTCCATATGCTGGAGCTCAAAAATACATTCGCTCTTCGTGGCTTAATCTTTATTGGTTGGGAAAAAAACTGCCAGAAGATATTCGTATGTTGAACAATAGGAACATTGGTCGTGAAGATTACCGTAAATTAGAAATAGATCAGCATATACAAACAGGCATAGTAGCTGCCGATGCGGTTCTTGAATCGCTCTATGCAGAAGGCAAGAAAGAACGAGCCTATATAGTGGGGAATTATCTTAACGAAATGAAGCTTGCGCTGGATGAGAGTATAAGAGTTCTTAAGAAGAATGGCTATATGGTTATAGTGATTGGCAATAATACGGTTTGTAACCGTCCATTCGACACACAGGATTATTTTACCACTTACCTTGAATCAAAAGGTATGAAACTTCAGTTCAAACTGATTGATGACATCAAATCATATGGATTAATGACCAAACGCAATAAGACTGCCAACACCATTTCTTGTGAATGGGTATTGGTGTTTAAGAAACAAAAGTAAAAGTATGAATAATCAAGATTACGATAAACAAATTGAAGTCCTAAATTCTACTTTATGGGAGCATAGGGCACTCCGGCCAAAGATAGATAAGTGGCTTACCAACTTCAAAACAGATCAAGATCGTGAGTATGCATTGTATCTATTATCAAGATTGATGTATTTTAGCTCTTCTAATATACGTAATTTGTTGAAGGCACTATATCGTGACCTCTATAGGTATCCAGTAATTGAGAAAATAAGAAAGGATAATGGTAATACTCTTGACGAATACCTCATTGAAAGTGAATTCAAAAAGGTGTTACATTGTACTCGATTTTTAGGTGTGGGTAACCCCTCTGAGAGTGGGGTTCATTTGTTATACTACTTTCGTCAAGAAAACAAAATACCTAAGAGTTTATTCGTAAATACCGATGATGTAATAAAGCGACACTCTGATGGGTCTATAACTTTACGCAGTGATTTTAATACTGCCACTCGATTTGTTTTTATAGATGATCTTTGTGGATCTGGTTCTCAAGCTACTACAGATACAAATGTGAGAAGATGCGTAGATGATATCAGAAAACTAAAGCCTAATGCGCATATTTCATATTTGATGTTATTCGGACTTTCGCAGGGAGTTGAAGTAGTCAGGAATAGTAAGCTCTATGACTATGCGCAAGCAGTTGTTGAACTTGACGAGTCTTATAAATGTTTTAGTGATAAATCAAGATTCTTTAACGATGCTCATCATGATAAGGCTATTGCTCGAGATGTGGCTTACAGATATGGTTACAATTTGATACGTGCATATTCTCAATCGTGTGGTTACTCTCCACTTGAACAGGATGACATAGCAAAAGCTCACGCTTTAGGCTTTGGTGATTGTCAGTTGCTCATAAGTATGCATCATAATACTCCTGATAATACTCTTCCAATCATATGGTTTGACGAGATTGAAGGTTTTTGGAATCCTATTTTCAAACGTTATAATAAGGTTTATTAAGTTATGGTGAACAATCCTTTTGATATAACTAAAGCTGTCGATTATACCGATGCTGAAATATATAAATATTGGGTAGATCTTGGAAATGAAAACCAAGGATTTGAAGGGCTAATCAAACCTGATACACTAATGCCTATGATAATTGTAGGCAGCAAGGGAAGCGGTAAAACCCATGTGATGAAATATTTCTCTTATGAATTGCAGAAGATTCGTTGCATGGCCCAATCTGCATCGATGCAAGAGGGCCTTGCAAGAGAGAAGTTTATTGGTATCTATATTCGATGTAGTGGTTTTAATTCTGATAAATTTAGTGGTAAAGGCGTTAGTGCTGAACTGTGGTCTATTCTACATTCTTACTTTTGGGAGCTATGGGTAGGCGAACGTCTTGTAAATGTATTAATTGACCTTTTGAAAAGTGGATTATTGGAAGACGTTAATGAAACAGAGATAGTACATGATATACTAGGAATGTTTCTTAAGCCCAAAGATGGCATAGACACATTTGAGGAATTGAATAGCTACCTTTTAGATTTACAACGAGATGTGGATTATCAGGTACAGAATTTTATGTTTATGGGACAAGAATGCCCACAAATAGAAATCCTACTAAATACGGCAAAATTGACGTATGATATTCCAGCACTGCTTAAGAAAAAAATATCATTCTTTAAAAATAAATATATTCTTTATCTAATTGATGAATTGGAAAATTTTTCTGCTAATCAGCAACAGCTTATTCAGACTTTGATAAGAGAAAAACCAGTTGCATGTACATTTAGAGTAGGAACACGACCTTATGGAATAAGAACTTTGAAAACTTTGCGAGGTGTGGAAGAAAACCATGATGGCTCCGAGTTTGAGGGGGTTATTTTGGATGAGTTTTTGAGGAATTATAAATATTATCCTGAATATGTAACAAAAATTTTAGAGAATCGCCTCAGAAATAGTGGTATTTCTCTTCCCCGAGATTTTAGGTTGAAAGATTTGTTTGCTGAACAGAGTAATACTGAGATTCTTGAAATGGTAGCAGCAAAAAAGGACAAACAAAGTCGATCGTATATGAATAAGTTGAAGGGAGATTTGAAGAAACTTCCTCTAAGTGAAGAGAACATTGCTTCCATTTTAGAGAACATCGCTTACCCAAATAATATTTTGGTTGAGCGTACAAGTGTTATGCTTATGTATAGTGCTATCAAAGAAAATAAGGACAGCTCTGCTGAACTCTTTATAGAAGCATCTCGTGAAATCAGCCGTTCAGCATATGCTTATTCAGAGGGCAAATGCAAAGATACTCTCCACGCTACAAAATTAGACAAATTTAAACAGGATTTGATTGATAACCTTGCGCGTGAAGGTCGTGTAGATATTCCATATAACGGATTAGAGAAGTTGATTGATTTGTCTTGTGGTACGCCACGTACTATTTTATGTTTGTTAAAGGCGGCATTTAATAATCAGTATTTCAATACGGGTAAAATACCTTTTGAGGAGGGGAGAAAACTGTCAGTCAAATCACAGCGAATCGGCATAGAAAGTACGTATGATTGGTTCTTTGAGGAAAACCGTATACCGTCAGTAACTCAGGCAAGAGCTACTGACGCAGTGATGAGGATAGGCGATTATCTAAGATCTGTGAGATTTTCAGACTTGCCTCCTCAGTGTAGTATCAATATATTTACTTTGAATGCTAGTGAATTATCTTCAAAAGCTAGAGATGTTTTTGAATTGCTGTTAAGCTATTCGTATATAGTGCAAACAGATGAAAGAAGGCAAATAAACTCTGATAACAAGACACACGTATATCGTCTGAATACCATCTTTTTTCCTAAATATGAACTTGCTTTAAGTAAAAGAGGAGCTATCAATTTCTCTGTTGCTGATGCGGAGCTTTTTTTCAATATAGAGAAGAAGGATGAATATGAAAAGTTTGTTGCCAATAAACTAAGAGGCTATAACTTTCCATTTGGTGGTAAAAAAGAGCAATCACAATTATTATTCAATTTATTTTAATGAATTATACTTATTTATATAAACATAGTTATCAGAGAGTTGATGAAATTCAAACCTTGCCTCCGTATGATATTTTTATATCTAGTTATGTAAACTCACAGAGAGTACAAGAGCCTGCAGACAATATTCAAGCAAGTCAAAAGGTATGGTTTGCAACGGAAGAAGAAGGCCGGGATTTGTATTTGGCAGGAAAGGATGTTACGTTTGTCAAAGCGAATGAAGATTATACTCCAATTGCCGAGAAACTACGTATATTACAATTATCGGGTAAATCGGTTTGTGTGGATGCAACAGGTTTCAGGATTCCTTATTTGATATTTTTAATGCGCTGTATGGCTATGTATAAAATCAATTATTTCGACATATTGTATACTGAGCCGACTCAATATAGATGTGCTGAAAATACTCAATTTTCAGATTTATTTTATGAAGTGAAACAGATGTATGGCATGTCCGGTATTCATACTTCAAAGGATAATAATGATTTGCTTATTATAGCAGCAGGTTACGACCATAGTCGTATTGTTGATGTAGCAACCAAAAAGAAAGGGTGCAAGAAGAAAGTATTGTTGTTTGGGTTTCCTGCCATTAGCCCTGGTATGTTTCAGGAAAATATATTAAGAGCACACGAGGCTGAAGGAGCTATAGGCACAGAGTGTTTTAAAGATATGGACTCGAATATATACACACCTGCATATGATCCATTTGTTACAGCACAAACCATAAGTGAGTACATTGAAAAGCAGAACAAACGGGAGCCTATTACAAATATCTACCTTGCACCTTTATCTACGAAGCCCCATGCGCTTGGTATGGCTTTGTATTTCTTATGGGAACTTGGATTTCATAAAAACATGAGTTTGATTTATCCATATTGTCAACAATATATAACAGACAATTCCGATGGAGTAGCTCGTATTTGGCGATATGAAATTCAGCTACCCTAGGCATGTAACGTTAAGTGTTATATGTTATTAATAAATACTATCACATCAGAGTGATGGCTATCAGAGCTAAAAGATAAAACTATGGGAAAAGTCATTCAAGAAAGCAAGGTTAGTAGTTAGAATCAAAATAGAAGGTCGTTAGCAAAAAGGAAATAAGATTGGATTCTTAATTTTTGGAATAAGATCTCTAAATCTAAATTAAAAACGCTAATTCTTTTCTTTTTTGAATCTAAATGTATTTATTTTATCTGTGATTAGTTGAATGTTAAATAGTAAGAAGTACGTTTCCATGTTTAATATTTCGCTATATTATAATAAATGATTATTTTTGCAATGTTGGAACGAGGCAAATTCCTATCGGAAAAACATAGAAGCTATATAGGTGCAAAATCGGGTGCTTTTTGGAAATAAGTTTTATAATTTATTGAATATCAAAAGCAAGTGAAAAATCCGTTAGTCCCGTACGCACCGCGAAAGCAAATAGCAACTTAAAGCAAAGCTCTGAAATTCAAGGATTTCAGAGCTTTTTCTTTTTCTCCACTTCAGCAAAAATAGCAACTTAAAGCAGTTTTATATTGTTAGTTCGTGATGAGGTATTCATTTGGCGGCGATGGCTTCTTCTGAAGATTTTATGAAAAGAGTTAACCTGGTCCCTCCTTGTTTAAAATAGTATTCATATCTCTCTCTTTTCCATTTTAAAACACTATCTTTGTTTCAACTAAAAATAATTTGCTTTATGAGAGTGAAATACTTATTGTTGTTGTCTATATTAACATTTATGTTCGTCGGTTGCGAGGATAAGGATGCAGATTTAGACATCATAGGAATATCTGAATCATCTTCCAATGTGATTAAGGGTGATGGTGAAAAGCTGGAAGTAGAGGTCAGGTGTGCTGGGGCATGGGCTGTATCTTCTAAGCCAAATTGGTGTAAAGTTGCTCCGGAGTCCGGTTCCGGCGACCAGATACTTACTATAACCGTTGATGCCAATCTGGAAACTTCCACAAGAACGGGGGAGGTGAAAATTTCTTCCGGCAGCAACAGTAAAAGTATCCGGTTTAGTCAGGCTCCTGCTGATATTTCTGCTGAGGCATATCATTATGATCTGCCTGTTATTTTCCATGTTATGTACAAAGATAAGAGTGATGATCTGCAATATGTCGATGCAGAACGCTTGTCCGAGATACTTGGCATAGTCAATAAGCTCTATCAGGATAAAAGTAAAAGTGTGGATATGAATCTGACATTTACACTTGCAACGACCAATCCGGAAGGAAAGAAACTGGATATTCCGGGTGTGGAATATATTCTGTGGCCGGATAGTTATCCTATTGACTGTGATTTGTTTATGAAAGACGATGAAACAAACGGCGGAAAAGGGTATGTAAAATATTTATGGGATCCCAATCAATATATTAATGTGATGATTTACAATTTCAAAGAAGATCTTGAAACGAAGACAACAACATTGGGAATTTCACATTTGCCTTTTACTACTACAGGCTCTAATTCCTTGAAAGGGCTTAATGAAGTTGATGAGCCTTATTTGGAACTTAAGAACTTATCATTCCCGTATTGTGTCTCTATTAATAGTTTTTTTATTTACCAACAATCGGACTCCAAGAAATATAATCCTGCTGACGTAACCGTAACATTGGCGCATGAGCTGGGACATTATTTGGGGCTGCATCATGTATTTTCCGAGAGTGAAGACGGGGGATGTGAAGATACTGACTATTGTGAGGATACGCCAAGTTATAATAAAGAGGAATATGATAATTATTATGCGTATGCGATTGGACATATACCAAATGATAAATTATTCGAGACTTTAGTAAAACGCAATAACTGTGAGAATAATAGCTTTATCTCTTATAATATAATGGATTATTCTGTTAGTTACTCTGATCAGTTCACCCAGGATCAATATAATCGTGTTCGTCACGTCTTGGCATATAGCCCATTGATTCCGGGACCCAAGAAAGGACAAGGTCGTGCACGTTCGGCAGCTGAAGGATTCTTGAAATTACCGATACGTGTCGTGAAATAAGGATAACAGAATAAGGGCATAGGCTATCTGTCTTGAACAAATAAATGCAGAAGGGCGTTTAGTGGGGGAAACTTACTAAACCCTGGAAGCAATGAAGAAATTATTTGTTTTTGTGTTTACTGCCGTCACTTTGCTGTCGTGCAGTGATGATGATAGTGATAATAATGGTAATCTCGGTTTACCTACGGTCAGTAGCTCTGTCCCTGTATATCAAAACCTAAAAGTGGAGTACAACGATACAAAAAAGCAAACCGATGTATCTGCCAATTTCCTAAAGAGTAATGCAGAGGGGGCATATATCAGTCTGTCTGCTCCTTCCTCTGTAATGTTTAATAATCAGCAACCGTCTTTCTCTACAGACGAACCCTACCTCTATACTTCTACTTTTTCCGGCGAGAAAGAGGTGACGTTTACGCTTACCCGCCGGCAGGGAGAAGTCTATACCAATACGGTTACTCCGGATGAGTATGCTTTCCCGGAAATAGTGGGATTGGATGCTATCAGTTTACAGTCCGGAACATTCTTTGTATGGATGGGCAAAGCTGTAGGAGAGGGGGAGATGGTAGAAGTGCGTATTAAGACTGATGCTCAGGAATACACCTTTCAGGCAACTGAGGCAGGGAGTATAGGTGTAGAGATTAAATTCCCTTCCACTGCAAAAGCTGGGGAGGCGGAGTTTTATGTAAGCCGCATACAAACTAAGGATTTGCAGCAAGACGATAAAGGTGCGGGTGGAGAAATGACTGTGGTTTATACAAATGAGCAAGAGATTACTTTGGATTAAGTGATACACTTTCTACCCATATCTGTAAATATTTTCTGTAGGGGGATGTGTCAAGACTCTAAAACAACTATCAATATGCCCCTACGGCAAAATGATAACCAATTTTTGTTTTGACACACCCACCTGTGCTTAATGATCGTAAAGTGATATTTAAAATTACTTTTTGAGATATCCATATGTTTTTCTTTTTTTCTTTATCTTTGCGATGACAACTTAAATCAAGATCATTACACATCAAGAATATAAAGAACAATTATGAAAAACCTCAGATTCACTTTCTCCGTCCTATTGGCTGCTGCCTTTAGTATGCAGGGGCTTGCCCAAAGAGAAAACATACTTATCAATCAGGATTGGAACTTCCGTTTCTCTCATCAGGTAAACCATAGCTCGGCACGCCGGGTGGACTTGCCCCACACATGGAATGCACAAGATGCATTGAGCGGCAAGATAGATTATAAGCGTGGCATCGGTAATTACACAAAGAATATTTTCATCCGTCCCGAATGGAAAGGAAAACGCCTGTTCCTGCGTTTTGAAGGAGCAAACAGCGTAAGTAATGTCTTTGTAAATGGCAAACAGATAGGCGAACATCGCGGCGGATATGGTGCATTTATCTTTGAGATAACTGATAAAGTGAACTATGGAAAGAATAATTCCATCCTGGTGCGTGTCAATAATGGCGAGCAACTGGATGTAATGCCATTGGTGGGCGATTTCAATTTCTATGGCGGCATCTATCGGGATGTACACTTGCTGCTCACCGAGGATATTTGCATCTCTCCATTGGATTATGCCTCTCCCGGTATTTATCTGATGCAGAAACAAGTTACAGACAAGCAAGCAGACATTTGTGCACGTATCAACCTGTCCAATAAGACTGAACAACCCCAAAAGGCTATCCTCAAACTACAAATAAATGAAGGTGCAAAGACCGTTTATGAATCAGAAAAGGAAGTAACCATTGCTCCCCGCACCACCGTACAGCCCGAAAATATGGAGTTCACTTTAAGCAATCCCCATTTGTGGAATGGCACTCAAGATCCGTTCATGTATCAGGCTGTGGTTACCTTGTCCAAAGACGGTAAGGAACTGGATAAAGTGGAACAACCATTGGGACTGCGTTATTACACGACTGATGCCGATAAGGGTTTCTTCCTGAATGGAAAGCATTTGCCGCTGCATGGCGTATGCCGCCATCAGGAACGTGCCGAGGTGGGCAATGCCCTCCGCCCCATGCACCACGAGGAGGATACACGCATAATGCGCGAGATGGGAGTGAATGCCATCCGTTTGGCTCACTATCCGCAGGCTACCTACATGTATGATTTGATGGACAAGAACGGTATTGTTACCTGGGCGGAAATCCCGTTTGTAGGTCCGGGTGGATATGCCGATAAAGGTTTTGTAGACCAGCCATCCTTCCGCGAGAACGGCAAGGAGCAACTGAAAGAAATGATCCGCCAGCATTACAATCATCCCAGCATTTGTTTTTGGGGACTTTTTAATGAGCTGAAGGAATATGGCGACAATCCGGTGGAATATATCAAGGAATTGAATGTAATGGCGCATCAGGAAGACCCCACACGTCCCACAACTTCGGCAAGTAACCAGGGTGGGGCATTGAACTTCATTACCGATAATATTGCTTGGAACCGTTACGACGGATGGTATGGGGCTACGCCCGCCACACTTGCCACTTGGCTGGATGCCACGCACAAGAGTCATCCTGAATTGAAAATCGCAATTAGTGAATATGGCGCGGGAGCCAGTATTTACCATCAGCAAGATTCATTGATACAGACTGAGCCGGGTAGCTGGTGGCATCCCGAAAACTGGCAGACAGAGTATCACATTCAGAATTGGAAAATTATCAGTGAACGTCCTTATGTATGGGGCAGCTTTGTATGGAATATGTTTGATTTTGGCGCTGCACACCGCACGGAGGGGGATAGACCGGGAATCAATGACAAAGGTTTGGTAACCCATGACCGCAAAGTAAAGAAAGATGCATTCTATTTTTATAAAGCGAACTGGAATCCCGATCCGATGGTTTATATTGCAGGCCATCGCAATGTGAAGCGCGTAAAGCCTGTTACTGATATTGAAATCTTCTCGAATTGCACAGAAGTGACATTGAAAGTAAATGGAAAGCAGATAGGCAAGATGAAACCGGATGCACTGAATATGTGTGTGTTTAAGGGAGTAGAGTTGAGCCGGGGAGATAATGATATTGAGGTGGTGGCCCGTGATGGAAAGAAGGTGCTGACGGATGCTTGTTGCTGGGTGTTGCAATAGTTTGCAGTAATGTTGTCATCTACCGTAGGGGCGGATTGAATCCGCCCGAATGCACAAAGCAAATTGTCACCGGGCAGATTCAATCTGCCCCTACGGTAGATGACAACATTACTGCAAATGAAGGCCGAAGCTTCTCCTTACCGAAGAAAGTGCCTATTCCTCCACCAATACCTGATAAACCGAATCCCTGTACCGATCAGAGCCAGCGACAACCCTGTATAGAACACAGCAATGAAAGCCTCCGGCAACAAATGCAGTGTACGTGCCAATACGCCTATCGTAATCATAAATACCATTATAATCCACCCCTTTACATCAAAGAAAGAGAAGGGGCAATTCTGTGATTTCTTTTGCGAAATGCGGCGGGTATGCTTGCGGTATAGCTTATGAAAAATAACTCCGAAAAACAGAAGAAACACCAGCGTGGCTTCGCAAACCTTGAACAACCAATATTTAGAATCATTCATCCAGCACTCCACGCCGATGCGCAGAATATTCACTCCGGCTATCAACCAAATGGTGCCTGCCGTAATCAGTAATGTATTCTTTGTTACTCCGTATTTCATCGTGCAAAGTTTAGTAGTGCCGCCCCGAGCGCCGTTCTGAATTCCGCATATTCCGGTATATGGAAATGGCATTGATACATTTCCTCCATTATCGGAAAAATCTCCTTGCATTGCGGCAACTTAGCCAGATTACCAATCAATACAAAGTCCTTAATGTGGCTGTTCAGCGCAGCCAGTATCACCGACTGACCGATGGATTGCAGTACCATATGGATAATTCCCGCCGCCACATCCTCCATGGAAGCATTGGCGCTTGCCTTTCCAAAGGTAGACGCTGTAGCATCCAGCGGCAATCCCGGCAGGGGAGAATTACAAATATCCTTAATCTGCAAATCAATATTCTCAATAACTCCTTTCTGTGCCATCTCCACCACCTGGTGAATGTCATGCGTCTTTAGCAACAAGCGGGACAATCCCTGTATGGTTCCCCCGCCTATTCCTATGCCGCCTATATGTTCTATCTTTTCTCCCTCCACTTTTACAAAGGAAGTTCCTGTTCCCATGCTCACCACAATGATGTCTTTCAGTTGCGAACCATAGTGCGCTCCCAGTCCGTTTGCCCGAAATTCATCCGTGTGATGGGTGGGTAGTCCGTATAGCGGTTGGTTCACGTAGGCGCTGCCTACTCCCGTCAGCATCACTCGCTCAATGTCACTCAGGTTAATGCCGTTATCATATATATATTTGCCGAATGCGCCGAATAAAGACGTAACGGGGTCTTCCGCCCTTACAATCATAGGGTGCTTGATACCTTCTTTGTCCACGCCGATAATCTTGGTCGTGCTTCCGCCTACATCTATTCCTATTGTCATTCCCATAACCTTATCTTTTTTAGTTCTGATTATAAATGAGAATGCAAATATAGGAATTTTTTAACGGGCGATACCTATTGCTGCTGATAATTACCATTTGTCTGTGCGGAAGGAAACTACCGGCAAACCTGATGCGCCGAATAATGTCCCGTCCGGAGTATCCGCCCAGTTATAGCGCACGGCTATAGGATGAGGCACTTCGGGCGATTGCACAATTACTTCTTTTTTCTTTACCGACACCGTGGCCGGATAAAAAACGTGGTCGGTGCCCGCTATCAGGAATCCCCGGATGGGGTCGGGGTGCAGGAATCCTTTTCCGACATTTTCAAAACTGATGCGTATTGTGTTTCCTTCAATGCTATGAGCTTGGTACATCGGATATTGCGGCATCTTTTTCTTGCCGTATGCTTGCCTCAATGCCTGTTGTGACAGGCGGAGCCCCACTTCCAGTTTGCTTTGTAGACCGGATTCACGGCTATGGTCTATATCGGTTGTTACCACCATTCCCGTATTATTCAGGTAGAGTGCCTGTGCCTGTGCTTCGCGCATGGCTGCCCGGTCTGTATCCACCTGTGTATCTTTCTGTTTCGGGTCATTGGGCAGTTGCACAAAGAGGAAAGGCATATCCGGCTTTTGCCATTTATCACGCCAGTCTGTTATCAGTGACATAAATAAATCTGTATATTCGTCCGGGCTTTCCTTGTTACTTTCCCCTTGGTTCCAAACGACTCCCCGGATGGGGAAACGGGTAAGCGGATGTATCATGGCATTGAACAGTCCTGTGGGATAAGCGGGGTTCGTTCCGGGCGATGCGGGCACGGGCGGTATTCCGGTCAGGGACAGTCCCGCCAGGTATTTCCAGTTACCAGCCAGTGACACAGGCTCTTTTCCTTTTATACTCATCTTCATTTGCTCCGCTTTTCCGCAGATGCCGCCTTTTCCTTCATAGTCGGTTACACGGACGGTCAATACGGCTTTTCCGCGCTTCACCAGTTTATAGGGAACTGTGTAGCGTCTGGGCGTATCGGTTCCGCCGGTTCGTCCTATTTCCACTCCGTTGTAATACACTATATCTTCGTCGGCTATCGGTCCCAGTTCCACCGTTATGGCTTTGCGGACCCAGGTGCGGGGAATATCCACGGTCTTTCTGAACCACACCACGCCGTCAAAGTCTTTCATTCCTTTATCTTCCCAATATCCCGGGAGTTCCATCTCTTTCCAGTTCTCGTCCGAGTAATCGGGTTTCGCCCATACCTGATGGTCGTCGCACCATCCCATGTCATGTTCATACAGGGCTTGATACCATTCCTCCCTTTTCCGGGCATATTCCGCTTCTATCTTTTCGGGGTCGAATCCCAAGGATTCCAGCATCTCTGCTTCCTGTCCGTAATCTGCCAGACTTTCCAGTGCATTATAACTGCTCCATGCCTCTGCCGGTGTACCCGCCCAGGTACAATCTATCACTCCTATGGGAACTTTCAATGTTTTCTGCAACTGGCTGGCAAAGAAATAACCCTCTGTGGGAAATCCTGCCACAACCTCCGTACTGCATTCTTGCCATTCCCCCTGTGCCGGGTCTAAATCTTCTTTGGGAACCAATGAAATTTCCTTTTTCACCTGAAACAACCGGATGGAAGATTGTGAAGCCCCCTCTATGGGCATCTCTGTGTTTACCTCTCCTGCGTAGAGCCATATTTCTCCGATCATGATATTCTTCAATACCTGTTCTTCCCCGTCCGACAGGGCTATTTCGTATGGACCTCCGGCAGAGGGAGTGGGGATTTCTATTTTCCAATTCCCTTGCGCGTCGGTGGGAGCTGTATAGATATGTTTGTTCCATCCCACGGTGATTGTCACGTCTTTCTTTGCCGATGAACGGCCGTGCAGGGCGACATCTGATTTTTGTTGTAATACCATGTTGTCACTGAACAGTGCGGGCAGTGTCACCTTTGCTTCTGCTGTGGCGAATGCTGCAAGCATTCCCAGGAATAATATTCGTTTAGTGATATGCATAAAAGGGTTTGTAGTGTTATTAATATTTTTATTTGAGAGGTGTTATTCTTTGCGTATCCACCCTCTTTCTTTAAAGATAAGTTGTACCAACCGATACGCCAAGTCTGTCAGCAAGATGCCCAGTGCGGCGCCTATAATGACATCAAATAGCCAGTGCCGGTTGTTCAGTATTCGTGTAAATCCGGTTACTATGGCGGCGGCATATGCTACAAGTCCCACCCAATATCCTTTAAAACCATACTCTTTATAGAGCAATGTGGCTGCCATAAATGCGGTTGCCGTATGCCCTGAAGGGAAAGAAAAGTAATTGGATTCATCCGGGCGCAGCACTCCGGTGGTCAGTTTCAGTACGTTTACTGCCAACTGGGTCAGTAGCAGTGACAGCACGATGAAGGTCAGCAGCCTTTTCCAGCCGAAACTGCCTCTCACTCCGCCCAGTTTCAGTCCCAGCAGCAGTAGCAGGGGGAAGACCAATAAAAAGTTGTCATAACTCTGGTGAAAAGTAGGGGCGTAGGCATTGCGCCAACTGCGTATGTAGAGGTTGCTGTTCTCAAAGAACTGGGAAAAGACCCCGTCGCCATTGTTCAGAAACACCGCTATAACCAGCAATACGGCAATATAGCAGATGATGATTGTCATTAATTGATATTTTTTCATTGTTCACCTATATATTAAGATTGATGAATGAATGCTCCGAAATTACTCATTTTCTTCTTTATTTATTAATGTATTGGCGATAAATATTGTTCAAAATAAGTTTCTTTATGACTATATACGTTGCTTATATTTTATTAACACCCTCCCATGCAGTATTCCTGCCCTTCCTCCATTTTCACTACAAAAGGACTTATAAACTAGAATGATTAACTAATAAAGAGAGAAACCCTATGAAAAGTTTTCTGAGTTTTAATAAATTATTAGCATCTGCTATCGTGTTGTTTGCCGGTTCCATGGTATTCCAGTCATGTCTGGATGATGATGATAACTATTACTATGGCAAGGCATGGCCCAATGCGCTGGTTACGGTAAAGCCTACGGCCGATAATTCATTTTACCTGCAACTGGATGAGAAAACCACGTTGCTGCCTGTCAATGTCAAATCCTCCCCTTATGGAGAAAAGGAAGTAAGGGCATTGATGAACTATGATGAAGTGAACCAGTCCAGTGGAGACTATGACAAGGCTGTGCACATCAACTGGATAGACAGTATCCTTACAAAGCCCATCGCCGGAGATCTGGGCGAAAAGAACGATGAAGTATATGGCACAGACCCCGTAGAGATTATTAACGACTGGGTAACGATAGCCGAAGATGGTTACTTGACCCTCCGTTTCCGTACCTATTGGGGAGACCGTAGCAAGGCACACTTTGTGAACCTGCTGATGAGCCAAGACCCTGCCAATCCTTATGAAGTAGAGTTCCGCCACAATGCCTTTGGCGATGTATATGGCAGAACCGATGACGGACTGGTGGCGTTCAATCTAAATGCACTGCCCGATACGGAAGGCAAGACGGTGAAGCTGAAACTGAAATGGAAATCATTCAGTGGTGACAAATCTGCCGAGTTCGATTATTGCACCCGTAAGGCAACTCCCGGAGGTGCTGACATTGCGGCGGAAAGAAGTGTCTTGAAATTGAAATAATATAGCGGAGATGCGATTTTATGTCCCTTCTGCTCTGTGTGATATAGGGTGGGAGGGATTTATGTAAAGCGGTGTTATGCCAGCCTCCCTGTTTTCAATTCATTTTGCAGGTAATGATATACATATAAAGGGCTTTGGTAATAAAGTCCTGTGTCCAGATCATTCAATCGCTCATATAGTTCTGAATTATAGACCGTACTAAAAGCATCTATGATGGACATTTTATAATCACGTACTAAAAGCATTACGAGCTTTTGAACAGTAGATTGGATTAAAAAACGATTTTCTTTTTTCATATCTTCTTCAAATAAGAGATTGCTTTGGTTGTTCCAAAGAAATACTGTTTATTCAGTTTTCTATACGTTACTTCTTTGACGAGTGTAGGCAAGTCAATCATTTTTTGTTCATATCGTTCTAACTGAAATGCCACACCGTCATCAGCAACGGGACCGATTACTATATCATACCGGTGTTTATTGATACGCCCCTCATGATTTCTGTTGGCTAGGATGAATAAGGCCCATTCTTCAGTTGGGGAATCAAATATTTTAACGGATAATTCCTTGTCGGATAGTTTGTTTTCGTCAAAATAGAATGCAAGTACCGTGGGAGTTCCTTTTTTTACTATTTTGGTTCTTCTTGCAGCCATTTCCTTTGCTTGTTGCTCAATATTGGTCAAGTAAAAACCGCAACCAAAATCTTTGTTTGGTTGGCACTTTTGCATGTCTATATCACCGAAATCCATATTTGAGCCATGATATAAAATCATTTTAATTTTCCTCCATTATTTTTGCAAACCTCTGTCAAGTCCGCTACGGCATCACGAATAGATAGCTGATGCTCGGCTTCATAACATTCATCTAGAAAATCCAAACCTTTAAAACGATATAAATAGGCATATGCCTGTTTGGGCGATAAATCATATTTATCGGCAAAGGCATTGATGCAATAGTCTATGTAAATAACTTTGTTTTTTATATCATTCATTTTCTCAAATATATGTCCCGGTCAGCAATTTCTTTTTCAGATAGCAATATACAAAGAAACAAATTAATGCATGAACTTGCAAATGTATCCTGCGAATTTTCAAATATCACAGGTATTTTTCAATGCTCGTTACATTTGTATCCATAAACAAAACCTCCCTGCCCCTGTTGTGGCAAGGAGACCCGCAAAAGCGGAATGATTAAAAAACGAAACCCTATGGATACAGAAAAATTAAACCCCAAAGAAACAGATCCCGTCTGCGCCCGGTCCATGAACCTGGCAGAGCTGATGGCATCCGTCATCCTGCTGCTGAAACAGGAAAAGAAACGCCCGGCGGTGCACACCTACACCGCCACCCTGCACTCTTATGTGGCCTTTGCCAAGGAAAAAGACCTCCCTCTCACCCTGACGGAAGTATTCACCCCCGGACGGCTGAAGCAGTATGAAGAGCACCTGCGCCACCACTCGCTGGCATGGAACACCGTCTCCACCTACATGCGCACCTTGCGGGCGGTCTACCGCCGCATTCTGCCTGCAGGACACCCCGGGCACGACCCCCTGCTGTTTAGGGACGTGCACACCCGGGTGCAGTCGCTCACCAAACGTGCACTGACGGAGGAAGACATAAACCGGGTGATGAGCACCGTGCACAGCAACACGCTGCCCGTGTCCCGCCACCGGGCGCTTGCCTATTTCTCCTTGCTGTTCCTGCTGCGCGGCATGCCCTTCATAGACCTGTGCCACCTGCAAAAGAAAGACCTGCAATGTGATGCCCGGGGAAACTATATCCTTACCTACTGCCGCCACAAGACGGGGAAGCAGATGCGCATACAAGTGCCCCGGGAAGCCGTGAAACTGCTGGAAGCCTGTCGCAGCACAGACCCCGATTCCATCTACCTGTTTCCCATACTTGAAAACAGGTCGCAGAAGAAACAGGGAAATGAACAGGAGGACGAGCCGGAGAATAACGCTCCGGCAGATCCGCAAGAAACGACAAGCAGCAACGACGATGACGACGTTTACCACTATTACCAATGCGTCCTCAGCCGGTTCAACAAGGCACTGGCAAGCCTCGCCGTGCTGTTGCTGCCTCCGGGGGGGAAGCTCAGCTCATACACCGCGCGCCATTCATGGGCCACCATTGCTTACCACAAGGGCGTACCTATCGGCATCATCTCAAAGGCATTGGGACATTCCTCCATCCGCGTGACGGAGAACTACCTGAAACCTTTCTCGGATGAAGAAGTGGATAAAGTAAATGAAGACATGATTGCAGAAATAGTGAAAAGACAGGTGGAAGGCTGGAAATTACTTACCAAGTAACGCACAAACCGATTCGCAAAAGTGAGCTTTTTTTCACAAATACACAAATAAAATAGAATTTATTTATTAGAAAACCTTAATTTTTTACGTAGAAAGACACAGATTACCTCCAATCTACATATTGAACCGGAATCCAGGCGCTGCAAGGCACACGGGTATGGCATCCATCTTTACATTATAAAAACGGACTACTCTTTTTTTGTACGTATCCCATCAGCCAAGGCGAATTTGGGAACTGAAACGGTGCATTTAGAAACGCTTTTCCGCCATGCACGGCAGGGGTTTGTGTGTTACTTGGTAAGTAACGCCCTATAAACGCTCCGGGGAATGATTTTGAAGAACTATTTATAATTACTGACATTTAACTGATGACTCTATGGAAAATACATTTCGTCTAAACAGGAAATTATCCATGTTTTTATACCTGTATAAACCTTGTGTCTACCCCTTGAAAGGAGTGTAGATGCATCATTGAAAAATATAAACCTTTAGTAACATCCGGGAATAGATTCCAACTAACATATATGTTTAACAAAAAAAATCAAAAAACAAATGAAACAATTCAAGCATTACGCCTTGCTACTGGTGGTAGCATTGGCTATGTTCGGTTGCGGAGACGACTATGACGACACCGCACTGAAAAACGACATCAGCGACCTGAAATCGCGAGTAGAAAAACTGGAAAGCTGGTGCAGCACCGCCAACACGCAGATCAGCGCCCTGCAAGGACTGGTATCGGCCTTGCAAGAAAATGACTACGTGACGGGTGTAACCCCCATCATGGAAGGAGCCAAGGAAGTGGGCTACACCATCACCTTTGCCAAATCGAAACCCATCACCATCTTGAACGGAAAAGACGGTGAGAACGGAACGGACGGCATTACCCCCATCATCAGCGTGAAGCAGGACACCGATGGACAGTATTACTGGACCGTAACCACAGGCGAAGCCGACCCCGTGTGGATGACCGATGCCGAAGGAAAGAAAATCAATGCGGCTGGACAGGCCGGAGAAGCCGGACACACTCCCGTTATCAGCGTGGAAACCAGCGATGGCAAACTCTGCTGGAAAGTAGATGGCAAATGGTTGCTGGATGAAAAAGGCAACAAAGTACCCGCCACAGGCGAAAAGGGGGCAACAGGTGCAACAGGAGCAACCGGCTCCACTGGTTCAAAGGGCGACCAGGGAGATTCCATCTTTAAGGAAGGCGGCATAAACACCGACAACGACGACTATGTGATATTCACCCTTACCGACGGAACGGAAATCAGACTGATGCGTGCACTGGATGTAACCATCGGCATTAAGGATGTGGAAGATGAAATGATCATCACACCCACCGAAAAGGATGCCGGCGGTAAAACTACCGAATTAACATTGCCCGCAGTAGCAGACGACTACAAGGCAATAACGGCAGAGATTAAGAGTAAGCAGGGTACAGACACAGACATCGCCACCCGCGCAGTGACAGATCCCACCACCGCGGAACCATGGAAAGTAAAACTGAACGAGCCCACAACGGATAAAGACGGAACGATAACTCCGGGAACAGTAACAATCATCCCATCCAGCGGTGTAGAGATAGGCGATAAAGCGATCCTCACCCTTTCCATTATAGACAAACAGAACATCGAGCATACCACTGTTATCATTATCACTTACACGGATCAGATAGCTGTAACCGGTGTAACATTAGACAAACCTGCACTTGCCCTTGAAGTAGGAGGCAGCGAAACACTTACTGCAACTGTTTTGCCGGATAATGCATCAACTAAAACTGTAACATGGAGCAGTAGCGATGAAGCCATTGCCAAAGTAGACGCTACCAGCGGCGAAGTAGTAGGTGTAAAAGCCGGAACAGCCACCATCACTGCAACCACTACCGATGGAAACAAGACCGCTATCTGCACAGTAACCGTGAGCAATGTTGCTGTAACAGGAGTATCATTCGCTTCGGCAACCGCCACCGTTTCCATTGGTACTACAACAACACTGAAACCCGTCTTTACTCCCGAAAAAGCCACCATCCAAACCGGAACATGGAAAAGCAGTGACGAGACCAAAGCTACTGTCAGCACCACAGGCGTAGTGACCGGCGTAGCCGAAGGAACTGCTACCATTACCTTTACCAGTACCGATGGAAACAAGACAGCCACTTGCACAGTGACCGTGAGCAAGCTTCCGGCAAACTATATATGGTATCGCACAGCAATCAATAAGTCCTATACCATAGGCACCAAGGATGAACTCATCGAGTTAGCCAAACTGGTGAACAGGGACACCACTCTTCCTGATGACTTGAAAGTCGGCGACAGTTTCATTAACGCAAGTATAACACTTTCGGCAGACATTGATTTGGACGGGGTTACATGGACACCGATAGGAAATATTGAATACTATTTCAAGGGCGTTTTTGACGGTGTAGTATTTAAAATTAAGAATCTCACAATCAATCGACCAAGCGAGAATAGGATGGGCTTGTTTGGCTATATTATGGATTCGACAATCAAGAATCTTACAATAGAGTCAGGAAGTATAACGGCAAATCAGAAGGCTGGCTCCATTGCAGCGCAGGCTTATGGCACGTGTTACATAGTCCGCTGCGTGAATAAGATTCCTGTAAATGCAAATACCGGGATGGCTGGTGGATTAGTAGGCTCTCTCGACTCTCGTGGAAAAACTACTTTCATTGGTTGTGAAAATTATGGCACGATAAGCGGAAACGGAAAAGTAGGCGGAATCCTGGGCAATGGCACTGACGCCGATTTTATAGCTTGTGTAAATCATGCTGATATAGACGGAGGTAATAATAACTATGCCGCTGGTATTGCTGCCTATGTTACTGGCACGGCAAAAATGATTGCCTGCTTAAGCGAAGGAACTATAGCTGCATTGGGTGGAAAAGCTGCTATCTCGGGTACAGCTAACAAAAGCACCAGGACAATTAGTGCATCTCATTTTAACAGTACTACATCCGGCTTGACACTGGGAAACGGTGATCCATATGCTACCGGGGGGCTTTCGGAAACCAGCATGTCGTATGGGGACCTGAATTCACAGTTAATCATCGAAGAGATGAATGCGGCGATTGCCGAATGGAATAATAGGGGTGGCTATCCTTGTAAGTTCGAGTACAGGAATAGTTCGGGAGATAATCTGCCTAAACTGGTACCTGTGCAGTAATAGCGCATTTCCCGGTCTCGTCTAGCCAGCCGCTGGTGTAGCGAGAGTAGAGATCCGGGTGCTTTGCACCCCCTGCCGGGAGCTCCCGTGGCATCTTCCAAACACTTGGAGGTATCCACGGGGGCTTTGCTTTTGCCCCGTCGGCTGCCGCTATCATCCACCGTAGGGGCAGAATATTTTCCGCCCGGTGTCATTGCGCCAGCCTCCCCCTTTGAAGGGGGCAAGGGGGATGTTCTCTTTGGAATGATTGTTTTCTGTAGTAGGGCACACCATTATACCAAAGAGAACATCCCCCTTAAATCCCCCTTCAAAAGGGGGAAGCTGCGCGCTGGTTTGGGCGGAAAATATTCCGCCCCTACGGTGAATATATGCCATGAAAAACATGAGTTTTGGAGTAAAAAGTGCTCTGCCTCCCCAACAGGATGCAGGGCACTTATTCTGTATAATAATTAATATAACTATTAAAAAAACGAAGAAAACCCATGGCTAAAAAAAAGGTAAACCTCTCAACCTCATTTGAGGAGGAAGTAAACAAACTAAAAAAACTATGTGTGCAAAAAGAAGAATTGCCCCTGGAGGCAGTCGCTTTTCTGGAAAAAGCGGCGGAACTGATTCCGCCCCTCTACAAAAAACTGATAGGCAAACTGAACTATCACAACAGCCAAATGCTTTTCGCTCATCCGCCACTCACCCTGAAACCCGAAGGCGTGAACGAAAAGAGAAGATACAACCGGGCCATGAACCACATGCGTTCCGTCCGTTCCGGACTGACCATCATTATGGAGCACGAAAAGATTCAGATAACGGAAACAGACGATATAGAAACCATAATCCTTCCCATATTAATCGTCATTATCAAGACAATGAACAGCGGAATAGCACTGTGGCGTGGAGAAACAATGGACTCGCACGTAAACCAACTGAACGAGATTATTCATTACATCTATTACTTTGGCGAAGAAACAGAAGAAACTAAATGCAAGATAATCAGCGCTATTGAAAATATATTATGTTGTCATCGAAGAGAAATATTCTAACGTACTCTCACTCAATTCTACACATTCATTCACCTGTTCGCTTCCCTAACAAATGTTAAAGTCATTTTCCATTTGAACGATGAATCTACTTATTATTTACTGTTACATAGGCAGTTACCTCTAATATTACCGTTCAAAGCGTGTTTTTGTATGTAAAACACTGTCACTAACTTTGCATCATCGAAAAAGAAACAAATCTTAGGTATTAATTTTTTAAATAAAAAATAACAAGATGACAAATGATCAGTATTTTCCGCACGACGCATCAGCGAGTAACAATTCCCGTCTCACTCTGTTGGTAGACGAACGCGGCATGGCGGGTTATGGCACCTATTGGGCACTGATAGAGTACCTGCGCCAGCAAGAAGGTTACCGTTGCGACTTGCGCCTAGTCAAGTCCCTTTCCTACAAATTCAAGTGCCGGGAAGAAGATATAAAAGACGTGATTCACCTCTATGATTTATTCGTGATTGATGGCGATTTTTTCTATTCTCCGGGGCTGCAAATCCGCATGGGTGTGCTGGATGACAGACGCAAAAAAAGATCGGAAGCGTCACAAAAAGGAAACAATGCTAAAGTGTTGAAAACTAATAAGGTATCAACTGCCTGCCCTTCGTCTGCCGATGTGTGTTCCGATGGGTGCACCGATCGGAACACCGATTCCGTAGCAGTAAAGAAGAGTAGAGTAAGTAAAGTAAGTAAAGAAGAGAAAGCATCATTATCAGTAGTAGATAATGATGCTACGCGCAAGACGGTTTCTGCTACTGCTGCTGATGATGCTACTGCCGTTACTATTGTCGATGATGTTTTTTTGAAAGATACAAAGACGTTGCAGCCCTATTTGGGTTGGGAGAGCTACATAGACCTGCTGGCAGGGGAAACGGTCTGGATGGAAGTGTCCGCCATGAATTCCATGCTGGGCACACGTTTTATTGAAGAATTCCCCCGCATTTCAGCTTTCTTCAAAGATCATATTCGCTGCCTGGGGAAGGAATCTTCCATCATGGGCCTGGATGATGCCAAGCAGTATATGTATAACTTCGTCACCAACAGCAACACGCGCAAAAAGCTGGTCGCTGCCTTGGACAAGTCAAACCAATCCGCCCCCGCCCACAGCCCCTACGAGCAACGCGACAAGGATGGCAACCGTTCCTACAACGGCATCCCCATCCCTGCCCATGCGCCCATGCGTCCCAATGACCGCTGCCTGTGGAATGAGGATACCGGGGAGTGGGGGTAGTCCCACCGGGCAACGGCATCAGTCGGAAGTAACTTCATCCCCTCTTGAGAGGGGGTAGGGGGTGTGTGAAATGCATAAGTAAATGTATTTGTGGGTGTTATCTAACACACCCCTTACCCCTCTCAAGAGGGGATGAAGATACCTTCGACTATGAAGCTCAACGCTATAAAAACATATTCTGACATCTATTCCCTTTCAGGGAAAACTAAAAACTAAATTCTTTATGAACAAACAAGACCGCGAATCCTTCGCACACCACATGCAATCCCTTTCGGGCGGCAAGCAGAAATTCCGCACCGCCTGTCTCCACTGTGACACCACCCGCACGCACCATGGCGACAAGTCCATGCAGGTGGACATGCGCGAAAAGTACGCCCACTGTTTCCATTGCGGCTACCACGCCTGCTGGAAAGGTTCGGAAGACTACGGCAACCTTCCCCTCAGCACCCGCCTTCCGCAGGAACCTCCCGTGTACTTCCGCCCCGTCTACGTGCCCGAGGACCGCCCCGCCGAACTGAGCGAGGCCATCACCCGCTACCTCATCGAGGAACGCTGCATCCCCCTTTTCGTGCTCACCGCCATGAAGATAAGCGAGTGCATGGAGTGGATGCCCCAGACGCGCGCCAAGGAACGCTGCATCTGCTTCCCCTACTTTGAGCAGGGAAAATTGGTGAACACCAAGTACCGCGACGGCGCCAAGAACTTCAAGATGGTGGCAAACGCCGAACTCATCCCGTGGAACATAGACTCCATTCTAGGAACGGAAATATGCTACATCACCGAAGGCGAACCGGACGCCATGTCCCTGATGGCTGCGGGCTACGTGGAAGTGATCTCCGTGCCCAACGGCGCAGGCGGCAAGTCCCTCACCTGGCTGGACCGCTTCGTGGAGTCCCACTTTGAACAGAAAAAGCGTATCATCCTCGCCCTGGACACCGACCCCCGCGGCGTGGAACTGCGCAACGAGCTGATCCGCCGCCTGGGCGCCGACCTGTGCCGCGTGGTCACCTGGGGCCCGGAGTGCAAGGATGCCAACGAGCACCTGAAGCGTTACGGCATCGAGAGCCTGCGTATCGCCATCGAGCAAGCCGAAGAACTCCCCATAGAGGGCGTCTTCACCGCCGGCGACCTGCGCCGCGAGTTGCTGGACCTGTTTGAGAACGGCATGCCCGAAGGCATAGACACCGGCCTGGAGAACCTGGACCGCGTGACGCGCGTGGAAACCAACCGCACACTGGTTCTCACCGGCACTCCGGGCAGCGGCAAGAGCGAGTTTGTGGACGAGATGATCGTTCGCTACATGCTTCGGCATGACTGGCGCGTTGCCATTTTCAGCCCCGAGAACCGTCCCATAGCCTTCCACCTGCGCAAGATCATCATGAAGCTCACGGGCAAGCGCTTTGACAAGAAAGTGCTGAAACGTGAGGCGCTGGAGCGTGCCATCGACTTCCTTTCCAAGCGTGTGCACTCCATCCTTCCGCGTCATGATTTCTCGGTGGATACCATCCTGAACCGCATCGCCTCGCTGGTGCGCCGCAACGGCATCCACTGTGCGGTAATCGACCCTTTCAACTGCCTGGAACACGCCTTCCTGCACGGTGAGACGGAGACGCAGTACATCAACCGGCTGTTCGACAAGCTGAACCAGTTTGCCATGCGGCACAACATCCTGCTCATCATCGTGGCGCACCCCACCAAGATGCGTCGCGACCCCAATACGGGCTTGTTCCCCGTTCCCACGCTGTATGACATTGCCGGTTCTGCGGCTTTCTACAACAAGTCCGATTTCGGCATGATTGTGGAGCGCAACAAGCGCACGCGGCAGACGGTGATCCATGTGGACAAGGTTCGCTGGAACCATTTGGGTGATACGGGTGAGGCTTATTTCCGTTACAATGACTTCAACGGGCGATTTGTGCCCATGCAGGGCGAGGAGCCTAAGGAAGGCGAGGGGCCCGCGTTGCCGCTGCCCGAATGGGATAATACGGACTGGCTGGCGGAGAAACTTTGTCCCAAGCAGGGGGAGTTGGATTTGAAGGAGGAGTGAGGAATTTGACACCGCGAAAAAATGATATGACACCGCGAAAAACTTTTTTCGCGGTGTCATATTTAGTATTCCCCCCTTTGATAATTTGTTTAACCCGTAGGGGCGGACCCATGTGTCCGCCCGAACCAGCGGTCACGACCTTGGGAGTAATGCATAAAGTGAACTGTTATCGGGCAGACACATGGGTCTGCCCCTACGGTAAATCATCAACCTTAATAACTTAATAAACAAAATGAGTACAAGCAAATCTACCTGGGGATTGATCCTCAAAGTAATAATCGCAGTGGCTACGTCCATTGCTAGTGTAGTGGGAATCACTTCCTGCATCAACTAACTAAAAAAACAGAAAGAACAGAATGAAGAATCAAGAACTACTCGCGGAAGACTACCTTCCGCGAGAAATCAAACTCATCGTAATCCATTGCAGCGCCACGCGTTGCAACATCCCTTTCACTCCTGCACAGTTGGAGGAATGCCACAAGTCATTAGGCTATAAAGGAACCGGTTATCATTTCTACATCACCCGCGATGGAGTGGTACATCACACCCGCCCCATAGAACAGATCGGGGCGCATGCTTATGGTTTCAACTTGCACAGCCTCGGCATCTGCTATGAAGGCGGACTGAATGAGGAAGGAACTCCCTCAGACACCCGAACCACTTTCCAAAAAACAGCCTTACTAAATCTTCTCATGGAACTGAAACAGCAATTCCCGAAAGCATCCATCAAAGGGCATTACCAACTGAGTGCAAGCATTCACAAAGCCTGTCCCTGCTTCAACGCCGAAAAGGAATACTGTTCACTGTAGGGGCGAGTTCCAAACTCGCCCGAAAACAGTAAAATGATAGCAATTTTGAGTGTTGACCTTCTCTTTTCATAGAGAAAGCATATTCATATTCTAAAGTCCGACAACGGGGGATTTAAATATTTTCCCCGTTGCCCCCCAAAATAAGGAAGAATTTATTGCAATAGATTCCATGAAAAGCACTATCTTTGCAAAAAGAGAAATGATATGGGAACAGATAAACCAATCAAAACGGATAGTACAAGAGCCGGAAACAAGACCGAGACTGTTTCTGCAACGCCTAAGAAAAAGAAATTCAAATTGCATAGAATGACTAAGAAGGAGTTGCTGGAAACACGGATACCGGTGTATGATTATTTGATACCTTGATAAAAGCGCCTATATCCTTATCAATAAAAATAAATTAAAAGAAACACCAACCCTTATTCAATCAATAGAGCAGTTTTTTATTGACATTTATCCATCATTAGAAGATTGACTTTCCCAAAAGGACACATAAAAACAAGCATTAAAGCTTTCTATTTATCTAATTCTTGCTTCAACGCCGAACAAGAATACAATCTCTACATTAATTAAATACCAACACAAAAGTAGTATCCTGCCCCTCCTCCTTATAAGGCAATAAAGTCAGCGTCCCCCCGCTCAACCTCATAATCTGTTTGCTCAGGCTCAATCCTATTCCGCTGCCCTCATCCTTGGTGGTGAAGAAAGGCACAAAGATCTGTTCGGCGGCATCGGGAGGGATGGCAGGGCCGTTGTTGCCTATCTCGATGCGGATACTTTCCTGTTCGTCACAATAGGCTTTCAGGGTGATGCATCCGTGGGGGGTGGAGCCGATGGCTTGGATGGCATTTTTCAGCAAGTTGGTCACCACCTGGGCTATCAGGTTTTCGTCGGCAAAGACGATGAGATCCTCCGGGGCATGGAGAATGGAGATGGTAATGTTGGGGCACGGATGCTGGTGCTGTGCCAGTTTTATCATTCGCTCCAGGAAGGGGAGGACGTAGAACAGGGACGGTTCGGGGGAAGGCAGGCGCGTCAGCCGGCGATAGGACATGACGAAATTTATCAAGCCCTTGCCGGTGGTGTGGATGGTTTCCAGCCCTTGCTTCATCTCCTCGTTCTCGGCTCCGGGCAGGGCAAGCAGCGTTTCGCTGAGGGAGGTGACCGGGGTGAGGGAGTTCATTATCTCGTGAGTGAGCACGCGGGTGAGGCGAATCCACGAGTCTATTTCGCGTTCATCCAGTTCGCGGTTGATGTCGCTCAGGGCGATGATGCGCAGCTCTTCTTCCTGAATCTTGATGCCCGACACACGGAGGGAGAGATGCACGGTGCCGCGCTCGGTGTTGAACTGCACCTGCAATTTGTCGCCGGGGACGGATTTCTCCAAGGCATTCATCAGCTCGTCCGAGATGCGGGAGAGTTGCTTGACGTGTGTCAGGATTTCCAAACCGATGAGGTGCATGGCTTCCTTGTTCTTTTGGTACACGGCGCCTTTACTGTTCAGCACTATGATGCCTGTTTCCACGAAGTCCAGAATCAGTTCATAGTATTTTTCGCGCTGTGCGGTTTCCTGTTTCACGTTGTACAGGATGCGGGCTATGCGGTTCAGCATGGAGTTTACTTGCGAGCCGTCGTCTCCCGAAATGTGTTCGTAGAAGCGGACGGCGGGGTCATCGTTCTCGATGGCATCCAGCAGGAAGGCTACCTTGCGGGTGTTGTAGGTGTAGAGATGGTAAAACCACCAGATGGATGCTATAAAGGCAGGCACGGCGATGCAGAGCCATAGCCAGTTGTGGCGCTGAACCAGCAGGAGGCAGGCAATGGCAAGGGCCGTGGTGGCGAGGAGGCGGAGGATAAAGTGTTTCATAGCCCGAATTTCTTCATCTTATTATACAACGTCTGTCGCGTAATACCCAACTGTGCGGCTACAGCCGAAAGATTCCCGTTGCATTTATCCATCGCTTTCCGTATCATTTGCAACTCCATCTCTTCCAGTGTAGACACGGCGGATTCTGCCGCAGGAGCTACCGACTTACGGGGGAAATTGAAATGTTCCTCACTCAATATCCCGTCTTCATTAATAATAACGGCTTTCTCTATGGCATGTTCCAGTTCGCGGATATTCCCATACCAAGGGTGCGCATCCAGTTTTTGGGAAGCGGCGGGGGAGAGGGTGATCTTTCCTTTATCATATTGCTTGCAGAAGCGTTCTATGAAACGCTGTGCCAAGGGGATGATATCTTCTTTCCGATTGCGCAGGGGAGGGATCTCGATGTGGATGGTGTTGATGCGATAAAGCAGGTCTTCGCGGAATTTGCCGGCGGTTACCATCTCTTCCAGGTTACAGTTGGTGGCACAGATCAGGCGGATATTCACCGGAATGGGTACGTTGCTGCCTACGCGCACTATGCTGCGGCTTTGGATGGCGGTGAGCAACTTGGATTGCAGGTGGTAGGGCAGGTTTCCTATTTCGTCCAGAAAGAGTGTCCCTTCGTGGGCGGCTTCAAATTTGCCTGCCCGGTCGGCATGGGCGTCGGTAAATGAGCCTTTGACGTGGCCGAACAGTTCGCTTTCAAACAAGGACTCGGTGAGGGCGCCCATATCTACTGCCACCATATCCCGTTTGTGGCGTGCGGAGAGGGCATGGATTTCGCGTGCCAGCATTTCTTTTCCTGTACCGTTTTCTCCGGTTATCAGGATGTTGGCATCGGTCTGCGCCACTTTTTCTATCAGGGTGCGCAGTTGCTTCATGGCATTGCTTTCTCCCCAGTACATGGAGGAAACGGAGGAGGGGGAATCTGATTTCTTCTTGCTTTTCGGTTCCTTGCGGCAGGCGGAGAGCAGGGTTTCTATCAGTCGGGCGTTGTCCCAAGGCTTGACGATGAAGTCTGTGGCTCCTTCCTTGATGCCGCGTACGGCGAGGTCTATATCCGCATAGGCGGTGAATAGCACCACGGGTAGGGAGGGGCTGATTTTCTTTATTTCGTGCAGCCAGTACAGGCCTTCGTTACCGGTGTTCAGTCCGCTGCTGAAATTCATGTCCAGCAGGATTACTTGCGGGGATTCTTCGCGCAAGGCAGCAGGCAGGGTGATGGGCGAGGGGAGGGCGATGATACGCTCAAAATGGTTTTTCAGCAGTAGGGTGACGGCTGATAGTACGCCTTTGTTATCGTCTACTACGATTATAGTTCCTTGTTTGCTCATAGCTTTTTGTTTTTTAGTTCACCGTAGGGGCGGGGTTTGCCCGCCCGAATGCATACACGAATACACCATTCGGAATGTTATTGGGCGGGCAAACCCCGCCCCTACGGTAAATGATTTTCATTTTCATTATCCCACAATATACTTCGCCTTCTTCCCACTCACCTTCCTGATGAGCAACACCAACCCCCACGACACCGCAAAGGCAACTACCGCCGCCGCAGGAATCTGCAAGTACAAAGGCACCCCGATGGCACGCATCACCACCACTCCAGGACCGGTAAAGAAATAATGCACCATATAAATTCCAAAACCACACACCGTAAGATTTGCCAATGCACGCTGCACACGTTCCGAGCGAACCTTTACTTTCTTTGCCAGCAAGAAGAAAGGAATGGTCATCATCACCACATTCAGCGAATTATAGGTAAAGAACAGTTCCAGCATCTCATCGCTATATTGCGGCAGGGAAGTGATGTGGCGGAAACCGAAGAAAGTAACCGCATACCCCACCACGAACATGGGAATGCCGATTGCCAGAATCTTGCCCAGCGACCAGTCGTGATTGCGGAGGTAATGCCCCAACAATAAATATCCGTTGAACCCGGCAAAGTAATAAAGCATATGGAAAGAATTCCACGAACAACTTCCCCAGATGTAAGGCGATACATATTCAAAGTAATAGGGCAACAGCGTAGTCACTCCCCACGCCACCAAGAACCAGCGTTTGCCCCTTTCGGAAGCCTTCTCCACCCATGCCGAGAAAATGGGCAGGTAGAGATACAGCCCGATGAGCAGGTAGATATACCACATATGCACATCCAGCAACGAGAAGTTGAGAGGAATTTCTGCTATATATCCCATAGATACGCCGAGGGATTGGCGGGTGGCTTCCTCACCGCTATAAGGGAAGAAGTCCAGAATCACATCCGGCGACAGTCCCAGCACGCCTGTGATCCACGGGAACAGGTTATAAAGAATGCTCCATATGAGGAACGGCCAAAAGACACGGCTTATTCTTTTCTTATAGAATGTAGAGGTATCTCCGCGGACAGGCAACAGCAATGCACCCGTTATCATGACGAACAGAGGGACACAGGGACGGAGAAAAGCGCCATAGGCGGCTCCCCAAAATTTGATGTCTTCTATATTGGCGGGAGGTTCGCCCGGATAGAAATTGAAAGGATCTGCACAGTGGCAGCAAACTACGGTGAACATGGCGACCAGGCGGACTACATCCAGCCATACCACGTGATTGTGGGTGCCATTCATGGTAATAGGTTGATTCATTTTAATTATTTTGTTTATAGGTGCAAATATGCGTTTGTAAAGTGTTGGGGCAAAGATAATAAAATAAGGGAAACAACAGGGGGAGGGGAAATGGCATTAACATTTGCAACGGCACATTAATGGATGGCGGATGGTGTCTAATAATCATACATCGTTGTCTAATTATTAGACACACAGGTGGGAATGCCTTATTTATATATTGTTGTAAATCAAAGAATTATCAGTTTGGCACGCTTTTGGCATTTCTATTACCGAGAACGAATTAAGAAACTCAAGTTTCTTATACACTTAATGAGAAGTTTACGTTGTGAAACGGGGACTTCTCTCTTAAAACAAAAAATATAAACCATATAGCAATATAAAATAATGATAAAGCAACTTTACTACGTACTCCAAAACCTGATAAGAGGGAAAGGAGCGAATCTGATAAAAATAGTTTCCCTGGCAATGGGACTGGGAGCAGCCATCCTGCTCTTTGCCCGCGTAGCCTTTGAACTCAGCTTTGATAAATTCTATAAGGATGCCGACCGCCTGTGCATCATGCACGAGGAATTTACCATCAACGGCACCACTAACTCTTTCCCTGTCATCATGGGAAAATATCCGCAGGCATTTGCCGAAACCTTCCCTAAAGAAATAGAAAGCGCCACGCTGGTAATGGACTGGAACGGAAAAGCATTTTTCAACGGAAATGTGCGCTTCACCCCCGGATGCATTATGGCAGACTCCGATTTCTTTCGCACCATGGGCATAGACGTACTGACCGGCGACCCGCAGGAGTTGGCCAATCCCGACGTTATCTTTCTGGCTGCGAACTTTGCCAAACAAGTATTCGGCAACGAAAACCCCATAGGAAAAACATTGATGTACAATCGTGAAGTACCCTTTATAATAAGAGGTATCTATGCCGACATACCGGAGAACGCCACCTTGAAACATGAAGTAATCATCTCCATCCCCACAGGTCCCGCCCATCGGTGGTTTGAACCCGCTTGGGATCATGGAGACAGCTATATGGGCTACGTCCGTCTGCGCCCCGAAGGCAGCATAGACCGCATCAATCCCTATGTAAAGAGCAAAATAGTAGATGTGCACGTGCCGCCCAGGGACAATGGCACCAGCTATAACTTTTACATTACTCCCTTGAAAGGTTTCTATTCGGGTCAGAATGAGGTGGAACGTATGGTGCTCATCATGTCTACGCTGGCACTGGCTATTCTTTTTATCGTTTCCCTGAACTATGTGTTGATTTCCGTATCCTCACTGTCCCGCCGCGCCAAGGCGATAGGCGTGCACAAGTGTAACGGGGCATCAGGAGGCACCATCTTCTCCATGTTTATGTGGGAGACTGCTTTTATCATCATTCTGTCCCTGTTGCTGATCGCTTTCTTATTCCTCAATTTCAGTGATGCGATAGAAGATTTGGTGAGCGCTTCGCTGGGTTCACTGTTTACATGGGGAACGCTGTGGGTGCCTGCACTGGCCGCCTTGTTCCTGTTCCTTATAGCCGGTGTATTGCCGGGATGGCTGTTCAGCCGCATTCCGGTGACACAGGTATTCCGCCGCTACACCGAGGGCAAACGGGGTTGGAAACGTCCGTTGCTGTTTGTGCAGTTTGCAGGCACTTCGTTCATTTTCGGATTGCTGTGCGTGGTGTTGCTGCAATACCATCATGTACTGGGTCAATCCTTGGGATACGACCCCGTAAATGTAGCCACTGCCGACTATTCGCCCATGAATAACGATAGTACGGATGTAGAGAATTTCCGCGATAATCTTCGCAACCTGCCTATGATAGAGGAGATTGCCACCAGTTCATACAGCATTCTGAGCAACTATAGCGGAGGCCCCATTCATGGTGCCAACGGGCAGACCTTGTTTACAGGCCGTTTTTGCTACACCGATCTGGACTATCCGCAAATGATGCATATGGAATTTGTAGCGGGAAAGAACTTTGATGGCGAAAAGCAGATCATTATAAACGAAGACTATGCAAGGCGTATGAAATGGAATCCGCAAGAGGCGGTAGGGCGCAGGGCGATGGAAGACGCTCCGTATATCATCGTTGGCGTGGTAAAGGATTATCCCATCAGCAGTTTTTATCAAGGCATATCGCCGGTATTGTTGCTGGGGGAAAGGCGTCCCCAAAACGTGTGGCATGTGCGACTGAAAGAGCCGTTTGATGATAACCTGAAAGCTCTGAATGAAAAGATGAAAGAGATTTATCCCACTAAGGATGTAATCTTCCGTTCTTTGCCGAAGGCCATTGTCAGCCAGTATCAGGCGGCACGCCGTTTTCGCGACGCCATTCTGCTATCCAGCATCACCATCTTGTTTGTAACGCTGATGGGACTGATAGGATATACCAATGATGAAGTGCGCCGCCGCAGCAAGGAAATTGCCATCCGCAAGGTGAATGGGGCGGTGGCTGCCGATGTGCTCCGCTTGCTGTCCCGCGATGCATTCGGTATGGTGTTGCCTGCCTCTGTGATAGGCGTAATAGCCTCTTACTTCATAGGGCGGCAATGGTTGGAGCAGTTTGCCGAGCAGATTTCCCTGAACCTGCTGATGTATATAGCTGTGGCATTGCTCACGGTGTTGCTGGTGGTGGGGTGCGTAGTGGTGAAGTCGTGGCGCATTGCTTGTGAGAATCCCGTGAACAGTATTAAATCAGAATAAACAATTTAAAAACTAATAATTATGATTCAGATTGAAAATTTAAGCAAAGTATTCCGCACCTCAGAGGTAGAAACCATTGCATTGAACCACGTGAATGTAGAAGTAAAAGAAGGTGAATTTGTAGCCATCATGGGACCTTCCGGTTGCGGAAAATCTACCTTATTGAACATCTTGGGACTGCTGGATAATCCCACCGAGGGCAGTTATAAACTGATAGGCAACGAAGTGGCAAACCTGAAAGAAAAGGAACGTACCCGCCTGCGCAAAGGAGTAATAGGCTTCGTATTCCAGAGCTTTAACCTGATAGACGAACTGAATGTATTTGAGAATGTGGAATTGCCATTGACCTACCTGGGCATCAAGGCCAGCGAACGCAAGGAACGTGTGCTGGAAATATTGAAACGCATGAACCTGAGCCACCGTGCCAAGCACTTCCCGCAGCAGCTATCCGGCGGTCAGCAACAGCGTGTGGCCATAGCCCGTGCAGTCGTTACCAACCCCAAACTGATCCTGGCCGATGAGCCTACCGGTAACCTGGACTCAAAGAACGGTGCCGAAGTAATGAATCTGCTTACCGAACTGAATAAGGAAGGAACCAGCATTGTAATGGTAACCCACTCTCAGCACGACGCAGGCTTTGCACACCGCATTATCCACTTGTTTGACGGTAGCGTGGTGGCAAATATAAAAGAACAATAAAAAATAGATATACTGACAAACTGCAATGAAACAACTTTATTACGCCATTCAAACGATACTGCACGGCCGTGGAAGCAATGTGACGAAGGTTATTTCGCTTTCACTGGGCCTTACTATCGGCATTCTGCTGTTCTCGCAGATTGCATTTGAATTAAGCTATGAAAAATGCTATCCGGAGGCCGAACACTTGGGCATAGCTCGCGGATACTATCATAATATAGAAACAGGAGAAACGCTGGCCGATGATGGCGATGGGGATTATGATTACTCTGTGATGGACCCCATGGCGGCAGCTATGGCAGAGAACATGCCCGAACAGATAGAGAGCGCTACGTGCATAAATGCTTATTCGGCAAATGCCAACTACTATTATGAAGACAAAAAGGTGAAGGACGAGAACTGCCTGTTGGTAGATACTTGTTTCTTCAGGACACTGGGCATTCCGGTATTAAAAGGAGATCCCAAGGACATGATAAACTCCAACTGTGTGTTTGTTTCCCGGAAGTTTGCCCGCGATATATTCGGCGATGCCGACCCTATAGGAAAGGTGCTGATGCTGGAAAAGAAAACCGAACTGGTGGTGCGCGGCGTCTATCAAGATATGTCCGAGAACACCATGTTTCATGCCGATTTTGTAGCGAGTATCCATCACAATGGTGGTTATAAAGACGGAGCCGGATGGCGCGGTAATGATATTTTCTATGCTGTATTCCGCACACGGAAAGTATCAGACATGGACATTGTAAACGATAACATCCAGCGAATGGTGGAGAAATATACCCCCACCGAGCACAACGGATGGAAACTGGAACTCAGTGTCATTCCTTTGGCCGAGAAACACCAGGTTTCTAAGGAAACTCAGAAACGTCTTGTGCTCTACGGGTTCCTGGGCTTTTCCATCTTCTTTGTGGCTATAATGAACTATATGCTTATTGTCATTGCTACCCTGGGACGCCGTGCCAAAGGGGTGGGCGTGCACAAATGCAGCGGTGCCAGCAATGGCAATATCTTTGGCATGTTTATGCTGGAAACGGGTATCATCGTGCTGGTGTCGGTTATAGTCAGTCTGTTTATCATTATCAATTCGCAGGATTTGATAGAGGATTTATTCTCTGTCAAGCTATCTTCCCTCTTTACATGGGGAACGCTGTGGGTGCCGCTGCTCACTATTGCCATCTTGTTCATATTGGCAGGCGTGCTGCCGGGACGTATCTTTTCACGCATTCCCGTCACTCAGGTATTCCGCCGCTATACCGATGGCAAGAAGGGGTGGAAACGCTCCCTGTTGTTTGTCCAGTTTACGGGGGTATCCTTCGTATTGGGGCTGCTGCTGGTCACCTTGATGCAATACAGCCACCTGATGAACCGGGATATGGGTATCCGCACCGCCGGGCTGACCGAAGCGGAGAGCTGGCTTGATCCTGAAATTGTGCCCAACCTGCGCGACGAGATTCGCCGCCAGCCGATGGTGGAATCCGTAGCTGCTGCCAGCCACAGCGTACTGGGGCAGTATTGGACACAGGGCTTGCTGGGCAGTGACGGCAAACGCATTGGTATTCTTAACATGAACCATGTGGATTATAACTATCCCGAAGTGATGGGAATGACCATTATAGAAGGAAAACCAATGACCCACGAAAACGACCTGCTGGTGAACGAAGAAATAGTCCGCCTGAAGAAATGGACGGATGGAGCTGTGGGCAAGCCGTTTGATGAACTGAAGGGAGGTACTATTGTAGGTGTGTTCCGCGATGTGCGTAACCAGAGTTTCTATGCTCCCCAGCAACCCATTGTGCTGATAGGTAAGGATGCCTGTAATCATAACATTAATGTGCGCCTGAAAGAACCCTATGATGAGAACTTGAAACGCCTGAATGAGTTTATGCTGAAGTCTTTCCCCAATGTGGCATTGGTATTCCGCAGTGTGGACAGTATGGTGGAAGATATGTATAAGGACGTGTATCGTTTCCGCAATTCTGTCCTGATTACTTCCAGCTTCATTCTGCTCATTGTCATTATGGGATTGATAGGTTACGTAAACGATGAGACTCAGCGCCGTTCAAAGGAAATCGCCATCCGTAAGGTGAATGGGGCGGAAGCATCCGCTATCCTCCGCCTGCTGGCGAGGGACATCTTGTATGTATCCATTCCCTCCATATTGATAGGTACAGGCATCTCTTATTTCACGGGAAAGGCTTGGCTGGAACAGTTTGCCGAGCAGATTAATCTGAATCCGTTATTGTTCATCGGCATGGCATTGGCTGTGATGGTGGTTATTGTGGCTTGTGTCATCATTAAAGCATGGCGCATCGCCAATGAGAATCCGGTGAATAGCATTAAGAGCGAATAAATATAAAACCTTAAGACCATGAAACAACTATATTATGCTTTACAAACCATTATCAGAGGAAAAGATTCGAGTGTAATCAAAATCGTTTCTCTAACTTTGGGATTATTCATTTCGATCATCCTATTTGCAAGAGTAGCTTTTGAACTGAGCTATGATAATTTTTATAAAGATGCAGACCGGCTGTTTCTGGTCAATACGGCATGGGTAAGTGACAAAGGGGCGGGAAATTCCGAACCTTATGTCATCTATCCCACTGCCGCAACTATCGCTCATCATTTTCCGGAACTGGTAGAGAGCCAGACTACTTTCTCTGACTTTGCACCCTCTGTGGTGATGCATGGAAGCAGGAAGCACAAAGGTAGCTTTGTGATAGCAGATTCACTCTACCTCCAGACAATGGGACTGCAACTGTTACAGGGAAATGCGCAAGATCTGGGCACACCGGAGGCTGTTTTCCTATCTCAATCCTTTGCCCGCGAAATATTCGGTAGCGAGGACCCGCGGGGAAAGAGATTGACATATCCCTTATGGGGGAAAGATTATTCTCTGACGGTGAAAGGTGTCTTTGCCGATATTCCCGAGAATACATCGCTTCAACGCACTGCCGGTATTGTTTCAATGGGTGTCATGGCACGTTCCGGGAATCCCAGGACTTTTTCCTGGGCAAGCGGTGGAAACTATCGTGCCTTTGTACGCTTGAAACATAAGGAAGATGTGAGCATAATCAATGGGAAAATCAATTCTATCATTGAAAGCAAGTATTTCCCTAAAGACCACTATGGAGAAATGAAAATATCAGGCATAGAGGTTTCACTAGCCCCCTTGCTGGGTTCCCATCTGGAGAATGCCAATGTGGCAAGGATGATACGGATTATGATCTTGTTGGGATTTGCCTTGCTGCTCACTGCTACGCTCAACTATGTGCTGATTTCTCTTTCTTCGCTATCCCAACGTGCAAAAGCGGTGGGCATACACAAGTGCAACGGGGCAGGTACAGGAAGCATTTTCGGGATGTTTCTGTGGGAGACTGCTTTTATTATAGGAATCTCTTTATTGCTGATTACTTTTATCATTCTTAATTTCAGCGAAAAGATAGAGGAGTTGACCCAGACTTCCTTGGGGGGATTGTTTTCTCTTCAAAACTTGTGGGCGCCGGTGTCGGTTGTGCTATTCCTCTTTATAATAGGAGGTTTTTTGCCGGGGCTTATGTTCTCGTCTATTCCTGTGACGCAGGTGTTCAAACGCTATACGGAGGGCAAAAAGCGGTGGAAGTATCCGTTATTGTTTTTCCAGTTTGGTGGGGCGGCATTCCTGGTGGGCATTATGTGCGTCGTATTTACCCAGTACCAATATTTGCTGACTAAAGATTTGGGTTATGACATGAAGCATATTGCCTTTACTTACCATTCCTTTGGCAATACGGAAAATGCCGTCAGCAATTTGCGCAATCTGCCTTATGTGGAGGATGCTGCCGCTTCCGGGATGGTTATGACCGAAAGCCGTTCTCCGCAACCGGTTAAGGATGCCAGCGGCAATTATCTGTTCAGTCCGCGCATGAATTGGTTCAGTAAGGATTTCTTTTCTTTCATCGGGCTTCACTTGAAAGACGGGCATATGCCCACTGCTCCCGGACAGATCTTGGTGAATGATGCATTTGTAAAGAAGATGGGGTGGAGTAGTAATGGAGTGGGCGAGGTAGTTCCGGAGCACGGCACGGTGTCGGGAGTCATTGAAGGCTATTATTTCTTGGATGTGGCGGAAATGCCGCCTTTTGAAATAAAGTATGAGGTTGATGAAACGGAAACCGGATGTATGCATGTGCGCCTGAAAGAGCCTGTAGAGGATAATTTGCAACGTCTGAATACGGAAATGAAGCATCTTTATCCTCAGAATGAGATATTCTTCCACTCTTATAGTAACTATTTGGAGAGTATATTCAATTCTACCCGTATTTTCCGTGATTCCACTATTTGGGCTTGTATCGCTATTCTTGCCATAACATTGATGGGACTGGTGGGATATACGAATGATGAAGTACGCCGCAGAAGTAAGGAGATTGCGATTCGTAAGATCAATGGTGCGGAAACGCATACTATTTTGCGGTTATTGTCACAAGATATTACATATATTGCTGTTCCGGCTGTAGTGCTAGGAGTGTTGTTGTCATGGAATACCGGAAAGATATGGCAGGCGCAGTTTCGGGATGCATTATCTATTTCTCCGATGCTTTATGTAGGGGTAGGAGTGGCAGTGCTGACATTTATCTTCGGCAGTGTTATCTTGAAGTCATGGAGGATTGCCAATGAGAATCCGGTGAATAGTATTAAGAATGAGTAATTTGTCTTCGGTAATATTAGAATAAAAGAAGGCGTGTGTCAAAACTAGAATTTGCTATCGTTTTGACACACCTCCTTCTTTACCTTTTTACCTGATTCCTGTAAACTTCACGTCCACATCATCCAATATACCTCGTAATGTATTACTTCCCATCCAGACATCTTCAAAATAAGAAGTGCCATAAGAGCCGTAAGACATACGGATACAGGTTTGTGAACTGTTATCCCATTTCCATTTAAATTCATACCTATCCTCGGTTACATAGCCGTTTCGGTGTTCTACCCGCATTATGTCTGTGCCTGTTCTGTCTTCGTAAAAGTCCAGTAACTGTGTGTAGTATTTTCCGTCCTGTGTCCAGCTGTCCCGCCAGGTGCGGCTACATAGTTCCCGGGTTGTTCTATAGTAGTATTCACTATAATCATCATCGTCATACCAACTGCCAAAGGAAACTTCGCAAGAAGTAAGGCTGGTCATAATAGTCAGTAGAGCGACTATTCCAAAGTATTTCATTAGTTTCGTTTTCATATCCGTTTATTTTTTAGGTTCGTTTTATCTTTATGTCACAAAGATAGAGGGGGGAAATGATACAATAAAATGAATACTCCTATTCGTTTGGGGGAATTTTCCTATAGGGGGTAGGGGAATTACTATTTCTTTCTGCTATATTGAAAATACTGTTCTTAAAGTTTGGATGCGATAGGCATATAGTCTACATTTGCGGCACACAAACCCTAAAAAACGAAATATGAAACAAACTATTCTTTTATTATTAGGTTGCGTATGTCTTTCTTCATGCAGCACCTTATTTACCCAAACTAGACAGCCCGTTACATTTATTGGTGAAAATGGTACGAAGATCTTTGATGCTTCCACTAACGTAAAATTAGGGGAAATTAAAAAGGATAATACGATTACCTTGCAGATAAAAAAGAAACTGGGAGATAAATATTTGCTTGCTAAGAAAGAAGGTTATGCTCCCACACCATTGTTGGTTGAGTCTAGTTTTAATCCTGTAAGCTTATGGAATCTTTTGTTCTGGCCCGGATTTATAATTGATTTGGGAACAGGAAAGATAAACAAGTATGATGCCGTTTCTTATGAAATAGAGATGGAGAAAGTGGCTGAATAAAGTGTGGAGATAGCTTGATATAGAAGAGGCTCTGATAATTATTTGTTTGTGTTATCAGAGCCTCTTTATATTGGTGAATATTATCGGTGTTTAGGAGAAGCAACTAGCGGCGCCTCCTGCACCTGCTTCATTACTCTTAATAGATTACCTCCCCAAATCTTTCTCAAATCTTCTTCCGTATATCCTTTTTCTATCATCTTGATGCTCAGGTTAATTAGGTCATTGTCACCATTGCATCCCTGCAATCCGCCACCGCCGTCAAAGTCCGTGCCTATGCCTACATGGTCTATACCGGCTACTTTTATCATGTGATCCAGATGGTCGGCGGCATCACATACGGTAGCGGCTTTTCGATCTTCATTGATATAGGCATCAAGAAGGCATAGCTGTGCCACGCCACCATTCTTTGCCAAAGCCCGGAGTTGCTCATCGGTAAGGTTTCGGTCATGATTGCACAAGGCGCGTGCCGATGAATGTGAGGCAATGATAGGTTGCTTGCTCTCCTTTATCACATCCCAGAATGTACCTTCGCTGGCATGGGAAACATCTACCATAATGCCCAGGCGGTTCATCTCCTTTACCACCTCACGACCGAATTTGGTAAGCCCCTTCGTTGCGTCTTCCGTATGAGTGGAGGAGTTGCAAATATCATTATCATAAGAGTGACACAGAGTAATGTAATTGACACCCATCTTCTTATATTTCTCAATATTCTTCAAATCTTTGCCAATGGCATATCCATTCTCTATCCCGATGAAGAATGCTTTCTTTCCTTCACCCTTCAGGCGAATCAAGTCTTCTCCCGTGACGGCTATGCCGCAATAATCTTTATACTTTTCTACTTCGTCATAGATGGATTGAATGAGTTGGGTGGTTCTCTCTACCGCTTTTTGTGAAGATGCTTCGTCCCGTTTTCCTTGCCAGATGAATGCTGCCAGGAATTGGGCATCCAGTTTTCCTTCTTCCATCTTTTGTATGCTTACCATGTTGTCTTTCCTCAGTCCTACGCTATAACCGTTTTTGAACCCAAGGGGGGTATCGGTATGGGTATCCACGGAAAGGATGCGGCTATGAATCTCTTTGGCTAGTTTAAAGGTATCGGCTTTATTGATCAAGAATTTGAATAGTTTACGCATGGTTGGGTCTCCGGCGGCGGTAAATATCTCCGGGTGGAACTGAACGCCTATGATGGGGCGTACGGGATAGGCTTCGATGGCTTCCACTACACTATCGGGCGACCAGGCGGTTATCTTGAAACCCGGAGCAGGTTGCTTTATTGCCTGGTGATGGAAAGTATTTACTTGCAATTCATCCTGTTGCATAATCTCTGCCAGTTTACTGCCTTTTACAATGGATGCGGAGTGGGTAGGGATGGTTCCCGGCTCTTTCTGCCGGTGATGTATGTCCGAAGGATGTTGTGTAGGCAAGTCTTGATAGAGCGTTCCGCCAAAATAGATATTCATGAGTTGCAGGCCGCGACAAATGCCAAGTATCGGAATATTGCGGTCTGTTGCCATTTTCATGACCATCAAGTCAAATGTATCCCGCTGGGGGCTGACTTCTTCCAAGTTTTCATGGGGAGTATCTCCATAATATGCCGGCTGAATGTCTTCTCCGCCTGTAAACACAATGCCGTCCAATCGGGAAACAATCTGTTGCAACGTTTCCACGTTATCCGTAACGGGGATCAGATAGGGAGTGCCTCCGGCTAGGATGACGGATTGTGCATAGACGGCATTAACCGCAATTTTCTTTGGGCCGATTTCGGTAGTGATGCCGATTAAAGGACGTTTCTTGGTTTCAAGAATGGAGAGTGAATCTACTTTTTGATTCAACTGGATAAGTGCTTCGGGCAACGGGCTCTTTTTACTCTTTTGTGCCTGTACATGGCAACAGCCCAAGGCCAATAATAATACTAAAAGGCTTTTGTTTTTCATGTTATGTAGATTTTGCTTGGTCAACGGCAAATGTATAAACTATGTTTTTCTTAATGAAATAAAATGGCATAAAAATAAGGTAGGAGATGCTTAATTATGAAGCACCCCCTACCTTTATTAATATGGATAGATCAATTATTTCACATCTTCTACCGCTGCCTGAGCCGCCGCCAATCTAGCGATAGGCACACGGAACGGAGAGCAAGATACATAATTCAAGCCTACTTTGTGGCAGAACTTCACAGAAGATGGTTCGCCACCATGTTCACCACAAATACCGCACTTCAAGTCGGGACGTACCGAGCGGCCTTTGTCTACGGCCATCTCTATCAGCTGGCCTACACCATTCTGGTCGAGTACTTGGAACGGGTCTACCTTCAAGATCTTCTTTTCCAGATATACTGGCAAGAATGAAGCAATATCATCACGAGAGTAACCGAAGGTCATCTGAGTCAAGTCATTGGTACCGAATGAGAAATATTCTGCACGGCTGGCAATGCGGTTGGCCGTCAACGCAGCACGCGGAATTTCAATCATTGTACCTACCTTGAACGGAATTTCCATGCCTTCTTCCTCGAACAAAGCAGCAGCAGCATCGCGGATTACCTTTTCCTGAGCTTCAAACTCATAAAGGATACCTGTCAACGGAACCATGATTTCGGGATGCGGATCGTAACCTTCTTTCTTCAATTCGATGGCGGCGCCAAGGATGGCACGAGTCTGCATTTCGGTGATTTCCGGATAAGTGTTACCCAAGCGGCAACCACGGTGACCCAACATCGGATTGTGTTCGCACAAGTTTTCTACACGTTTCTTTATTTCCTGTACGGTTACGCCCATTGCCTTTGCCATTTCTTCCTGGCCTTTTGCATCGTGGGGAACAAATTCATGCAAAGGAGGATCGAGCAGACGAACATTCACTGGACATCCGTCCATTGCCTTAAAGATACCCTTGAAGTCAGCCTTCTGATAGGGGAGTAATTTAGACAATGCTTTCTTACGTCCTTCTACGTCCGGAGCCAGGATCATTTCACGCATGGCAACAATCTTTTCTGCATCAAAGAACATATGTTCCGTGCGGCAAAGACCGATACCTGCCGCGCCAAAAGCACGGGCTACTTCTGCATCATGCGGAGTATCTGCATTGGTGCGAACCAGCAACTTGGTATATTTGCTACAAAGAGCCATCAGGTCGGCAAAGTCGCCAGATACTTCGGCAGCTCTTGTTTCTACTTTTCCTTGATAAACCTCACCGGTAGTACCGTTCAGAGAGATGAAATCACCTTCTTTCAGTTTCACACCTTCGATTTCTACCGTGCGGGCTTTATAGTCCACATTGATAGCACCTGCACCGGATACGCAGCACTTACCCATACCACGAGCTACAACGGCAGCATGAGAGGTCATACCGCCACGTGCGGTCAGGATACCCTGTGCTACCGCCATACCTGCCAAGTCTTCCGGAGAAGTCTCGATGCGAACCATAACAACCTTGTGGCCATCAGCAGCCCACTTGGAAGCATCATCGGCAAAGAATACAATCTGACCGGTAGCGGCACCCGGAGATGCGGGCAAACCGCGAGTCAGGACTTTAGCTTCTTTCAAAGCCTTCTTATCGAATACAGGGTGGAGGAGTTCGTCCAGTTTATTGGGCTCGCAACGTTCCAACGCCGTCTTTTCATCAATCATTCCCTGGCGCAACAAGTCCATGGCAATCTTCACCATAGCGGCACCGGTGCGCTTTCCGTTACGGGTCTGCAAGAACCACAATTTGCCTTCCTGAACCGTAAATTCCATATCCTGCATATCGCGGTAGTGGTTTTCCAGCTTGGTCTGCAATGCATCCAGTTCTTTGTAGATTTCCGGCATCGCTTCTTCCATAGAAGGATATTTGGAAGCACGTTCTTCTTCGGAGATACCTGCGCGTTCTGCCCAGCGCTGAGAACCGATCTTGGTGATCTGTTGCGGAGTACGGATACCGGCTACAACGTCTTCACCCTGAGCATTGATCAAGTATTCACCATTGAACAGGTCTTCACCGTTACCGGCATCGCGAGAGAAGCAAACGCCTGTGGCCGAAGTGTCACCCATGTTACCAAATACCATCGCCTGTACGCTCACGGCAGTTCCCCATTCGGCAGGGATACCTTCCATCTTGCGGTAAAGGATGGCGCGTTCATTCATCCAGCTACGGAATACGGCGCAGATGGCACCCCAAAGTTGTTCGTATGCACAGGTGGGGAAATCTTGTCCGGTCTGTTCCTTTACGGCAGCCTTGAATCGTTTTACCAATTCCTTCAGGTCTTCCACTTCCAGTTCATTGTCCAGTTTCACGCCCTTTTCTTCTTTCACCTTTTCGATGATTTCCTCGAACGGGTCAATGTCTTCCTTGTTCACCGGCTTCATGCCCAAAACCACGTCGCCATACATTTGTACAAAGCGGCGGTAAGAGTCCCATGCAAAGCGGGGACGACCGGTCTTGCGGGTCAATCCTTCTACTACTTCGTCATTCAAACCCAAGTTCAGGATGGTATCCATCATACCCGGCATGGAAGCGCGGGCACCGGAACGTACAGAAACCAATAACGGGTTCTCTACATCTCCAAACTTAGAATTCATCAGATTTTCGATGTTGGCAATTGCCTTCTCAACATCGGCTTTCAGTAGTTCTACAACTTTATCTTTGCCTAACTCATAATATTCGCTACAAACTTCTGTGGTGATTGTGAAACCCGGAGGCACAGGAACACCAATTAGATTCATTTCAGCTAGGTTAGCGCCTTTTCCACCAAGCAGATTTCTCATATCTGCTTTACCTTCAGCTTTCCCATTACCGAAGGTGTAAACTCTTTTTTTATCCATAATAATCTATTTAAAGTTAACTCGCTAAGAATTGTAAACGCAAAACTATGCATATTTTGTTTATCTCCAAACGATTTTCTGAATATTTTTTGTGCAAATTGCAATTTCTACTTTGCAATTTTAATATCTTTCATTTTATAAGGAGATATTCGTGGAAAATGCTTAAATTTGCTCCCAAATTAACTTATTCAGAAAAGTGGCTAGAAAGAAGAAAGAACTTCCTCTCTTAGAGAAGATAACCATAACAGATGTAGCTGCCGAAGGAAAAGCTTTGGCGAAAGTAAATGACCTGGTAGTATTTGTGCCTTATGTAGTGCCCGGCGATGTAGTAGACCTGCAAGTGAAACGCAAGAAAAACCATTATGCAGAAGCGGTAGCGGTGAAATTCCATGAATATTCTCCCGTCAGAGCCGTGCCTTTTTGCCAGCATTATGGCGTGTGCGGCGGTTGCAAGTGGCAATGCCTGCCCTATGCGGAGCAAATAAAATACAAGCAGAAACAGGTGACGGACAACCTTACCCGCATCGGAAAGATAGAACTGCCGGAGATCTCTCCCATTTTAGGATCGGAAAAGACAGAGTTCTATCGCAACAAACTGGAGTTTACGTTTTCCAACAAACGCTGGCTCACCGAGGAAGAAGTGAAGCAGGATGTGAAATACGACCAGATGAATGCCGTAGGTTTCCACATCCCCGGAGCTTTTGACAAAGTACTGGCGATAGAAAAATGCTGGTTGCAGGATGACATCAGCAATCAGATCCGTAATGCCGTCCGCGATTATGCCTACCGGCACAATTACTCTTTCTTCAACCTCCGTTCCCAGGAAGGAATGCTTCGCAACCTGATGATCCGCACCTCCAGCACGGGCGAACTGATGGTATTGTTGCAATGCAAGATTGTAGAAGATAGTGAAATGGAGCTGATGAAGCAACTTCTGGCCTTCGTTGCCGGGGAATTCCCGCAAATCACCTCCTTATTATATGTAGTCAATAACAAATGCAATGACACCATCAACGACTTGGACGTAATGGTATTCAAAGGCAATGACCACATTTTTGAAGAAATGGAAGGCTTACGCTTCAAGATAGGGGCGAAGTCATTCTATCAGACCAACTCCGAACAGGCATACAACCTCTATAAAGTAGCCCGCAACTTTGCCGGACTTACCGGCAACGAACTGGTGTACGACCTCTACACGGGTACAGGCACCATAGCCAACTTCGTATCGCGCCAGGCAAAGAAAGTGATCGGCATAGAATACGTGCCCGAGGCGATAGAAGATGCAAAAGTAAACTCAGAGATCAACGGCATTGGCAACACCCTGTTCTATGCCGGCGATATGAAGGATATTTTAACGCAGGAATTTATCAACCAACACGGGCGTCCCGATGTTATCATCACCGATCCTCCCCGTGCAGGTATGCACGATGATGTGATCAACACCATTTTGTTTGCCGAGCCCCAACGGATTGTTTACGTCAGTTGCAACCCGGCAACCCAGGCGCGCGACCTTTCCTTGCTGGATGCCAAATACAAGGTAATGGCGGTGCAACCGGTGGATATGTTCCCGCATACGCATCACGTAGAGAATGTGGTTTTACTTGAAAAAAGATAATTATGTCAAGAAACAGAAAGAATAGTACAGGCAGACCGGTGGCAAGAGCCGCCGCCAAGTACACTATATATAATGTAAGCGAACCGGCAGAGCTGATGGATTTCCTGATGCAGAAAATGGCAGGCATCAGCCGCAACAAGGTAAAGACCTTGCTTGCCAACCGGGTGATATTGGTGGACAACACGATAACCACCCAATATAACTTTGAACTGAAACCGGGCATGAAGGTGCAGATGAGCAAGGCGAAGAATAACCGCGAGTTCAAGCATCCCATGCTGAAACTGGTTTATGAAGATTCTTATATCTTGGTGGTAGAGAAGAAAGAGGGCTTGCTCTCCGTCAGCACCGAGCGCCAGAAGGAGCGTACCGCCCAGCATATCTTGAATGAGTATGTAAAGCGTTCCCATCGCGGCAACCGTGTATTTGTGGTTCACCGCTTGGATCGTGAAACTTCGGGATTGATGATGTATGCCAAGGATGAAAAGACTCAAAATACATTGCGCGATAATTGGCAGGACATTGTGACCGACCGCCGCTATGTATCCATCGTACAGGGCGATATGGAGAAGGATTATGGAACGATTGAGTCTTGGTTGACCGACCGTAAACTATACGTCAGCTCCAGTCCCGTAGATGATGGAGAGGGAAAATTTGCCGTAACCCATTATAAGACGATTAAGCGTGCCAATGGTTACTCTTTGGTGGAGTTGGACTTGGAGACGGGACGCAAGAATCAGATTCGTGTACACATGTCCGATTTGGGGCATCCGGTTATAGGTGACCAGCGTTATGGTAGCGAGTGCGATCCCTTGGGACGCTTGGCGCTTCATGCGTTTAAGTTGTGCTTCTATCATCCGGTAACGGGGGAGTTGATGGAGTTTGAAACTCCTTATCCTACGGCGTTCAAAGGGTTGATGTTGAAGAAATAAGTATTTTCCGGCGTATAATAACGCACCGCGAAAAAGATAATATGACACCGCGAAAAATAAATATCGCGGTGTCATATTGTTTTTTCGCGGTGTCATATTATAATGTGAGTTCGATATAAGATAATCATAGTCGAAAGTAACCTTATCTCCTCTTAAGAGGGGTAGGGCATAAGCGTTAACTTAATGCTTTCACGGCGCAGCCTCCCCCTTTTGAAGGGGGCAAGGGGGATGTTCTCTTGGAAATATTACGTAACCTTACTATGGTACTGTACCGTAGCAGAGAGAACATCCCCCTTAAATCCCCCTTCAAAAAGGGGGAGGCTGCGCTATACAACCTTAAGGTTAACACCTATGGGGAGGAGTGATTACATTAGATTTATGTTAATAGAGATATGTAAACGCCCCCCCATCACATAAAAAAAATGATGCTGACTTATCACAAGCCGGCATCATTGAAAAATAATCACTTTATTATTTTGTAATCATCCAGCCTTGTACGCTTACAAGGCACGGGGAATAAAAAGTTATTTATATACTAACACTGCAAACAACTACTTTCACAAGCTATTGTTCACTTCACCTAATAAAAGGTAGCTTAACAAATATCACTTAATGTTCATTTTTTGTTTGACATTGCAAAGGTAACACAAAATTTGGAACTTGCACTATCTATTTCCAATATCGGCGAACTTTACGGTAATTTCGACACTATTTTAGCCATTTATCTAGCCAATTGAAGAAAGTTCTCTGCCATAACACCCCATTTTGCGGCTTCAACACCCAGTGATTCTCGTCCGGATAGAGCAATAACTCAGCCGGAACACCCCGAAGCACGGCGGCATTGAAAGCTGACATACCTTGCGAAGCCAGAATGCGATAATCCTTTTCGCCATGAATGCAGAGAATAGGAGTATCCCATTTATCTACGAAGCGATGGGGAGAGTTGGCAAAGGTGCGTTGTGCCGTTGCATTATCCTTTTCCCAATAAGCGCCGCCCATATCCCAGTTGGCAAACCACATTTCTTCTGTTTCCAGATATTGTTGTTCCATGTTGAAGATACCATCGTGGGCAATGAATGCCTTGAAGCGCTTGTTGTGATGACCTGCCAACCAATATACCGAGAATCCGCCGAAGCTGGCGCCTACACATCCCAGGCGATCGGTATCTACATACGGTTCTTTAGAAATATCGTCAATGGCCGACAAATAATCTTTCATGCACTGGCCTCCATAGTCGCCACTGATCTGTTCCAGCCATTCCATGCCGAAGCCGGGCAAGCCGCGGCGGTTGGGGGCGATAATGATATAATCATTAGCCGCCATAATCTGGAAATTCCAACGATAGCTCCAGAACTGGCTGACGGGGCTTTGAGGGCCGCCTTCGCAGAACAACAAGGTGGGATATTTCTTGTTCGGATCAAAGTTGGTAGGATAGATCACCCACGAAAGCATTTCCTTGCCATCGGTGGTCTTCGTCCATCTTTCTTCTACTTTACCCAGGTTCAGTTGTTTAAAGATGGCATCATTCTCGTGAGAGATTTGTGCAATCTGTCCGTCTGATGGATTCAATGAGTAGATTTCATCGGCGGCGCTGATGGAATGGCGTTTGGTTACCACTTTGTCGCCCAGCATGGCTACTGATCCGTAGTCATACATGCCATCGGTCAGTTTCTTTACCTCACCGTTCAGGTTGGTGGCATAAACCATGCTTGTGCCGTGCCATACGCCTACAAAGTACAGGCTTTGGGAATCATTGTTCCAGCAATAATCATCTACGCCCGATTGGAATGTTTCGGTAACATAGGTTTTCTTTTTGCTTGCCAGGTCCATTACGCAAAGGCGGTTGCGGTCACTTTCGTATCCGTCGCGTTCCATGCTTTGCCAAGCGATGTACTTGCCGTCGGGCGAGAATTTGGGGTTGATGTCGTAACCTTTGTTCTGATCGGCGTCACCCTCTTGTTTGCACAGGTTGGTGGTGCTTTTGCTATCTATATCATAAAGGTAGATGTCCGAGTCGGTAGAAATGGCATAAGCCAAGCCCTGTTTCTTGCGGCTGGTGTATGCTATTTGTTTGGAATCGCTACTCCATGCCAGTTGCTCAATGCCGCCGAAAGGTTTCATGGGGGCTTCAAACGGTTGGCCTTCCATAATGTCGGTAGCCGCACCCATCATCTTTCCGTCAAAGTCGGCAAGGAAAGGGTGAGGAGTTGTTTCCACCCATTCGTCCCAATGTTTGTACATCAGGTCGTTTACGATGATGCCGCTTGCTTTGGGCAGGTCGGGGTAGAGGTCTACGGTGCGTTGTCCGTATTTTACTTGCGAGATGAAAAGGATTTTCTTGCCGTCGGGTGAGAAAGAGAAGCCTTCTATGTCCCCTTTAAAGTCGGAGATGATGCGGCGTTCTGTGCCGTCGGCGTTCATTTCCCATATCTGGCTACCTCCGCTTTCGTTGGAGAGGAATGCTATTTTGCTTCCGTCTTTAATCCATTGGGGTTCGCCTTCGTTCCATGCGGTCTGGGTGAGCAGGGTGTTGTTATTGCCATCGGCATCCATTACGTAGATTACGCGGTGGCTTTTGTTTTCCGGAACACTATAATAGGCTACGGTGTAGGCAATCTTTTTGCCATCGGGTGATACACTGAGGCTTCCTATTCTTCCCATTGCCCATAGGGTTTCGGGGGTGAGGCGGCCGTCTTTGATGGTAATTTCCTGCTTACCGATGATGGGCTCGTAGCCCTGTCCTTCCTGCTTCACTTCGGCACAGGAAGAAGCTAGCATAAGTGCTGCTGCCATAAGAGCTAAATTTGTTTTCTTCATAATGTATAATATTACTAGGTATAATGTTTAATTGCTATGGATTGTTTGGGTTCATTTCGGGATGGTTATGAATCAATAGTTTATGGTAAACCTCCACCGTAGGGGCGGATTGAATCCGCCCGAATGCATCCACAAATACACCATTCGGATGTTATCGGGCAGATTCAATCTGCCCCTACGGTGGATGGCAATGCTATTCATTCCCATCCCGTTATAAATCAATAAATAAGCGCGGATTACGCGGACCGCACGGATTAAAATTAATAAGAATCCGTGTTATCCGTGAAATCCGCGCCTAAAAATATCAAAATCTTGCCGAGCGCGTGGCTCGTTTATCTCTTTCCTTTATTCATTCTTTCCTGTTGCAAGCGTTCCTGTTCTTTCTGGAGAGCCTCCAGCTTAGACATCAAACCGCCACCTCCGGCCTTGCCCGGTTTTTGTTTCTTCTTTTCCTTTCTAGCTTCCAGCATGGCAAGAAGTTTCTTTTCATCCGTCGTCTTGCGCAAGATTACCATAGTCAGAATACCAATCAGACCGGAAATAAAGTAGTAATAGTTCAAACCGGCAGAGTAACCGTTAAAGATAAAGATGAACATCACAGGCATGATATACATCATCAGCTTCATACCCGGCATCTGTTGCTGGCCCATATCCTGTTGCTTCATGGTGTACATGGTATTCAGGATATTGGTGATACTGAACAACAAGCAGAATATACTCAGGTGATTGCCCAGCAAAGGAATAGAAGTACTCCAATGCAGAATATCATCATAAGTAGACATATCCGGCGCCCACAAGAAACTCTGTTGGCGCATCTCGATAGCATTAGGCACAAAGAAGAACAACGCCATGAACACCGGCATCTGTATCAGCATGGGCAGACATCCCCCCATAGGGCTTACGCCATACTTGCTATAGAGCGCCATCGTCTCCTGTTGCTTCTTCAATGCATCCTCCTTCTTGGGATATTTCTCGTTTATTTCGTTGATATAGGGCTTCAATACACGCATCTTGGCAGAGGACATATATGATTTGTAAGTAGCCGGATAAACCAGCACCTTCACAATAATAGTCATCAACAAAAGCACCACGCCCATGCTCAGTCCCCAACCGGATAACCAGTCGAACAGATTGATGGTGAACCAACGGTTAATCCAACGGATGATAGGCCATCCCAGGTAAACCAAGTCTTCCAATTCCAAATCCTTCTGGGAAAGGCTCAAGTCATTGCTACCCAGCAGAGTCTTGAAGTGGTTGGGACCGAAATAGAATTGCATCTCGGTAGGTTGTTTTCCCGTGGGATCGAAGAACGTAGTCATGTCTGCCGTATAGTTCTTCATGTATCCGCTTCCTTCCTGCTGGGGGGTGGAGGTGAGGGATGCCTTGTCAAAGTCCTGATCGGCGATAAATACGCATGAGAAGAATTGATTCTTGAATGCAACCCAGTCCAGGCGCTTGTCCACATCTTCCTTCGCATCCTTCATTTCGCTCAGGTAGTCGGAGCTTTTGCCCACAGGCTTGTAGGTGAGCGACGTGTATCGTTGTTCAAAGCTGAAACCTTTTTCCAACTGGCGGGCACGTTGATGCCAATTGATATTGACCGTGTTCAGTGCGGGCGGGAAAAAGTTCTGCATGCCGTTTGCCTGGATGGAGAAGTTCACCATATAGGCATCGGGCAACAACTTGTAGTTGAAGTCCAGATGTCCCCCGTTACTTGTAGCCAGGCGCATGGTCACCGTGCTATCGGTTACGTTGGTAGGTTGGAAATACATATCTTCGGTCAGAATGTTTTCGTTCTTTCCTTCGAAGGCGAAATTCATTCCCGAGTCTTTTTCATCAAATAGCATCAAGGGTTTGCCATCCTGTCCGTTGTAATCTTTCAGAGTGGCGGCGCACACGCGTCCTCCCTTGTTGGTGAAAGTAAGTTTCACTACCTTGTTTTCCAGTGTCGTCAGTTGCTCCGTGCCTTGGCTCGCGCCATAAAACATGGAGGTAGAGTCCAGGTGCAAAGTCGATGCAGCCGGGCTCTGTGCCGTGGCGGCGTTCATAGCCTGCCTTTCGGCTTCTTTTTGGGCTATAGCCTGAATGGAATCCTGGTAGTGCTTGGCACGTGCCATTTCTTCCTGGTTGGGACGGTTGTAGATGCTGAAGCCTATCACAACTGCACCAATCAGGGCGAATCCCACTAAAGTGTTTTTGTCCATTTTTTCTTGTTTACCTTATTTATAATAATCGTTCTCGTTTTTTATTATTTGTCTATCGCTGCTTTGATAAATGACAGGAACAAGGGGTGTGGTTTCAGCACCGTACTGCTATATTCCGGATGGAACTGAGTACCGATGTACCATTTCAATGTAGGTATTTCTACGATTTCCACCAAGTCCGATTCCGGATTGATACCTACGCATTTCATACCTGCCTTTTCAAATTCCTGCTTGTAATCGTTATTAAATTCGTAACGATGGCGATGGCGTTCCTGTATATGCTCGCTCTTGTAAGCCTCGAAAGTCTTAGAGTTCTGGTCAAGAACGCACTCATATGCACCCAGACGCATAGTGCCGCCCATATTGGTGATGGCTTTCTGTTCCTCCATAATGTCTATTACATTGTGCGGAGTCTTTTCGTCCATTTCGCGGCTATTGGCATCGGCATAGCCCAATACGTTGCGGGCAAATTCGATAGCCATGCATTGCATACCCAGGCAGATACCGAAAGTAGGTACGTTATGGGTACGTGCATACTTGATGGCTACAAATTTTCCTTCTATGCCGCGTTGTCCGAATCCCGGACAGATGATGATGCCGTCCATATCTTTTATTTGCTCCTCCACGTTTTCATCGGTCAGTTTCTCGCTATTGATGAAGTGGATATCAGCTTTACGGTCATTGTAAGTAGCCGCTTGTGACAATGATTCGAGGATTGATTTGTAAGCATCCTGCAAATCATATTTGCCTACCAAACCTATTTTCACCTTTTCGGTAGCCTTGTGGCGGCGATCCAGGAAATCTCTCCACGGGCCCAAGGTAGGAGTTTCGCCTACGGGCAAGCCCATCTTTTGCAAAATGGTTACGTCCAAGCCCTGTTGTTGCATACGCAAAGGCACTTCATAAATGGTCGGCATATCTATGGATTGCACTACCGCGTTTTCATCTACATTGCAGAATAGTGCCACTTTCTTTCTCAGGTTGGCGCTCAACTCGTGTTCGGCACGAAGCACCAGGATGTCCGGCTGGATACCTACGGATTGCAACTCCTTGACAGAGTGCTGGGTGGGTTTGGTCTTCAATTCGCCTGCCGCCGCCAGGAAAGGTACATAAGTAAGGTGTACACACAAGGCGTTGCGTCCCATTTCCCATTTTAACTGGCGGATGCTTTCCAGGTAAGGCAATGATTCGATGTCGCCCACCGTACCGCCGATTTCGGTAATGACGAAATCGAATTTATTTTTGCTTCCCAATAATTTTACGTTGCGTTTTATCTCGTCCGTGATGTGGGGAATTACCTGAATGGTCTTTCCCAGATAGTCGCCACGGCGTTCTTTGTCTATTACGCTTTTGTAGATGCGTCCTGTCGTAATGTTATTGGCTTTGGTTGTTTGGATGCCCAGGAAGCGTTCATAATGCCCCAGGTCCAGGTCGGCTTCATGTCCGTCTACGGTTACATAGCATTCGCCGTGTTCATAAGGGTTCAAAGTTCCCGGATCGATATTGATATACGGGTCAAACTTCTGAATAGTTACATTATAGCCTCTGGCTTGCAGCAATTTACCTATTGATGATGAAATAATGCCTTTACCTAAAGAGGAGGCAACACCACCGGTTACGAAGATATACTTAGTTTCTCCCACTACTTAATATTTTTAAATGTTATTTTCTCAATCGTCAATCGAAATATTTATCAAAGTTGCAAAATTACAAAATCTTTTTCAATATCGCTGGATATGCTTTAAAAAATCATTTGCCTAAACCTAAATTATCATTCCATGTTATTATATAAAGGAAACAGTTTTTTGGGGAAAAAGAAAATTAAGTGTACTTTTGCACAAAACTATTATGTATATGATGAAAAAAGGTATCTGTTTTACTATAATGTTGTCCCTGCTCTGCTTGGGAGCACCGGCACAGAAAGTCACTAAGGCAAAAGAGAATGGGGTTGTGAAGGCCTTTTCTGATTCGTTATCAAATCTGAGTGCGGCATATTTTGCCTATTTCAGGATGTGGGATGATTTAAGTTCTCCCGGGCCCAGGCGTGTGCGTCCTAACCCGGCTTTCTATAAATTGTTTGTTCCGCCTACTTATTACGAAGCTCCTATAAAGCAGGCATTTGACTTGACGTGGACTCCCGACGCGCGTACCCTGACGGCTACCGATTCGTTATACATGGGCAAGCGAGATTCCGTATCTTCTACTATTTACCGTTTGCCCGATCTTGAGACATTGGCGGCGGCAGACCGTTGGTCGAATAATATTCTGAGAAATTATTATTTGCAACATCCGGAGCGCTTGGTGAACAATGAGCTCTATATGGCAGATTTGAAACCCTTGGAAGACAATCAGATCGTGAAAAAGCCTAGAAAGGAGAGGATTAAGAGTTTCCTTCAACCCGAAGCCCCGGTAGGAAGCTTGGAAACGGAGAAGGAGCTGGTGGTGATGCGTCCCAATTTCTGGACTCACAAGGGGAATGGCTATTTGCAATTCACACAACATTATATATCCGATAACTGGTATAAGGGTGGTGAAAGTACGAATGCCCTATTGTCCGGTTTGGTGCTGGAGGCTAACTTTGACGACCGCCAACGCTTGGAATTTGAAAATAAGCTGGAAATAAAATTGGGATTCGTAACGGCTCCCTCAGACACGGTGCATAAGTATAAGACGAATGCCGACCTGTTCCGTCTGAACAGCAAGCTGGGTGTAAAGGCGTTCAAGAATTGGTATTATACGTTGGCAGGGGAGTTCAAGACCCAGTTCTTTGCAAACTATAAGACGAATACGAATGATATGATTTCTAATTTCCTGTCTCCGGCCCAGTTTGATTTGACCCTCGGTATGGACTTTAAGCAGAACAAGAAGAATTACTCCTTGTCTTTGTTGGGTTCTCCGTTGGCTTATACCTTTATGTATATTAATAGTGATAAGATTCTTGATCCGGGAGCTTTCAATGTAGATGCAGGGCATAAGACGGCGAATCTGTTCGGTTCCAAGTTTACCGGCAACTTGAATTGGAAGATTATTCCCAGCATAGTGTGGGAGTCTAAATTAGAGTACTTTACTACTTATGATACGGTGATTGCCAGCTGGGAAAATACGTTCAATTTCGTGTTGAACCGCTATTTGTCTACCAAGTTGTTCGTGCATGCGCGTTATGATGACGGCGTGAAGTTGACGGATGATAATAAGAGTTATTTCCAGTTGCAGGAATTGCTTAGTTTTGGTTTGAATTATACGTGGTAGGAGCAGGGCGGGTGTCCGCTTGTGAGGGGACGGCTTTGAATGATTTTAAAGGATTACCGTGCACCGTAGGGGCGGATTGAATCCCATAGCCGTCAGGCTAAGGAATCCTACTAAATAAAAGGTAGGTATTCTTATCCTTCTGAAATTGTTTTAAATATAGGTGTTC
>CABMPB010000006.1 GCA_902388365.1 uncultured Bacteroides sp.
ATTCGGAATGTTTTCGTATATGTCATCGGGCGGATTCAATCCGCCCCTACGGTGGGATATGTGGACGTTGGCGGGCGGAATGCTACAATAAACTGTTACTGCTTACTCCAATAAAATAAAAAATCGTAGTTTATAGCTTGAAAAAACTTTCATTTTATTTTGTGTTTAAAAAATAATCCCTACCTTTGCATCGTTTTAAACAAAATAAGAGATAAACAATGAACCAAGGATTTATACATATTTTGCTATGCGGCATTATTATTCTACTGGCAAAGTCAGCGGGAAGTGAGTGTTGTGCATAAAAGTATGTATGAATGATGATATACGAAAGCCTTTCTCACTTCCTTGTGTGAAAGGCTTTTTTTATGAATATAATAATAGTAAAATATAAAATTGTAACTTATGAGCGACAGATTATTTATTTTTGATACCACCCTTCGTGATGGTGAACAGGTTCCGGGATGTCAGTTGAACACAGTAGAAAAGATTCAAGTGGCAAAACAGTTGGAAGCATTAGGAGTAGATGTGATTGAAGCCGGATTCCCTATTTCAAGTCCGGGCGACTTCAATTCAGTGATTGAAATATCAAAGGCTGTGACTTGGCCTACTATCTGTGCGCTGACCCGTGCTGTGGAGAAAGATATTGATGTAGCTGCCGATGCCCTGAAATTTGCGAAGCACAAACGTATCCATACAGGTATCGGAACATCAGATTCTCATATCAAATATAAATTTAACTCTACTCGTGAAGAAATCATAGAACGTGCAGTAGCCGCCGTGAAATATGCACGCCGCTATGTGGATGATGTGGAGTTTTATGCAGAAGATGCCGGCCGTACCGACAATGAATATTTGGCTCGTGTAGTGGAAGCTGTGATTAAAGCGGGTGCTACGGTAGTGAATATTCCCGATACTACAGGTTACTGTATGCCCGCAGAATATGGTGACAAAATCAAATATCTGATGGAACATGTGGATGGAATAGACAGAGCCATCATCTCTACCCACTGTCATAATGACCTGGGTATGGCAACAGCCAACACGATCAGCGGCGTATTGAATGGTGCCCGCCAGGTGGAAGTTACCATTAACGGTATCGGCGAGCGTGCCGGTAACACTTCATTGGAAGAAGTTGCCATGATTATTAAATGCCATAATGATATTGACATAGAGACCAATATCAATACCCAGAAGATTTACCCGACCAGCCGCATGGTTTCCAGCTTGATGAATATGCCGGTTCAGCCTAATAAGGCAATCGTAGGCCGTAACGCTTTTGCACATTCATCAGGTATCCATCAGGATGGTGTGTTGAAGAATGTACAGACTTATGAAATCATTGATCCGAAGGATGTGGGTATTGACGATAATGCCATCGTATTGACTGCCCGTAGTGGACGTGCCGCTTTGAAACACCGTCTTCATGTTTTGGGCGTGGAACTGGAACAGGATAAGTTGGATAAAGTATATGAGGATTTCTTGAAACTGGCCGATAAGAAGAAAGATATTACAGATGATGATATTCTGGTATTGGCGGGTGCCGACAGAAGCGTCAACAACCATATCAAACTGGATTATCTGCAAGTGACCAGCGGAGTGGGTGTGCGTTCGGTAGCCAGCCTGGGACTGAATATTGCAGGCGAACATTTTGAAGCTGCCGCAAGCGGAAACGGTCCGGTAGACGCAGCGATCTCCGCTTTGAAGAAAATCATCGACCGCCACATGGTACTGAAAGAATTTACTATTCAGGCTATCAGCAAAGGTAGTGACGATATGGGTAAAGTACACATGCAGGTGGAGTATGACGGACAGATGTATTATGGCTTCGGAGCCAACACCGATATTATCGCCGCATCCGTAGAAGCATATATTGATTGTATCAACAAGTTTAAAAGATAAAAATACGTAATACAAAAATGGCTAACACATTATTTGATAAGATTTGGGATGCCCATGTGGTACAGAAGGTAGAGGACGGACCCACCCAGCTTTACATTGACAGACTTTATTGTCATGAAGTAACCAGTCCGCAGGCTTTCTCAGGATTGCGTGAACGTGGAGTAAAAGTTTTCCGTCCGGATCATGTTTACTGTATGCCGGATCACAATACTCCGACACACGATCAGGATAAACCGATTGAAGATCCTATTTCCAAAACTCAGGTGGATACATTGGCAAAGAATGCTGCCGACTTCGGTTTGACGCATTTCGGTATGCTGGATAAGCGTAACGGCATTATTCATGTGGTAGGTCCCGAAAGAGGATTGACTTTGCCGGGCATGACCATTGTTTGCGGTGACTCGCACACTTCTACTCACGGTGCGATGGGAGCTGTGGCTTTCGGTATCGGTACCAGCGAAGTGGAAATGGTATTGGCTTCACAATGTATTTTACAATCCCGTCCCAAAACCATGCGTATCACTATTGACGGTGAACTGGGCAAAGGGGTGACTGCAAAAGATATGGCCCTGTATATGATGTCGAAAATGACAACCAGTGGCGCTACCGGATATTTTGTAGAATATGCAGGTTCGGCTGTTCGCAGCCTGTCTATGGAAGGTCGTCTGACTTTGTGTAACCTGAGTATCGAAATGGGAGCCCGTGGTGGTATGGTTGCTCCGGACGAGGTTACTTTTGAATATATTAAAGGTAGGGAACATGCTCCGCAGGGTGCCGATTGGGACAAGGCAGTAGCTCACTGGAAGACACTGAAGAGTGATGAAGATGCCGTATTTGATAAAGAGGTGCATTATAATGCAGCCGATATCCAACCGATGATTACTTACGGAACCAATCCGGGTATGGGTATGGGAATTACAGAACATATTCCTGCTGGTGACGGTAGTGCGTCTTTCAAGAAATCATTGGATTATATGGGCTTCCAGTCGGGTGAATCTCTCCTGGGAAAGAAAATAGACTATGTATTTCTAGGTGCTTGTACCAATGGACGTATTGAAGACTTCCGTGCCTTTGCTTCTTTGGTGAAGGGTAAGAAGAAAGCAGATCATGTCATTGCATGGTTGGTTCCGGGCTCATGGATGGTAGATGCACAGATTCGCGAGGAAGGACTGGATAAGGTATTGGAAGAAGCAGGCTTTGCTATCCGCCAGCCGGGTTGTTCGGCTTGTCTGGCAATGAATGACGATAAGATTCCTGCCGGAAAGTATTCGGTATCTACCAGCAACCGTAATTTTGAAGGTCGTCAGGGACCGGGTGCACGTACTTTGCTTGCCAGTCCGCTGGTAGCGGCAGCGGCAGCAGTGACCGGTGTGATTACAGATCCCAGAGAGTTAATGTAAAATGATAGAACAATGAAACAGAAATTCAATATAATAACAAGCACTTGTGTGCCCCTCCCATTGGAGAATGTGGATACAGACCAGATCATCCCTGCCCGTTTCCTGAAGGCAACTACCCGCGAAGAAAAGTTCTTCGGAGATAATTTGTTCCGCGACTGGCGTTACAATCCGAATGGTTCCTTGAATAAAGATTTTGTGCTGAACAATCCTACTTATAGCGGACAGATATTGGTTGCCGGAAAGAACTTCGGTTCGGGTTCCAGCCGCGAACATGCCGCTTGGGCTATCGCCGGATATGGTTTCCGTGTCGTGGTATCCAGCTTCTTTGCCGATATTCATAAGAATAATGAATTGAATAACTTCGTCCTGCCGGTAGTGGTGAGTGAAGGTTTCCTGAAAGAACTGTTTGATTCGATCTCTGCCGATCCCAAAATGGAAGTGGAAGTGAATCTGCCCGAGCAGACTATCACCAACAAGGCTACAGGCAAAAGCGAACATTTTGAGATAAACGGTTACAAGAAGCATTGCCTGATGAATGGGTTGGATGATATCGACTTTTTGTTGACTAACAAAGACAAGATAGAAGCATGGGAAAAAGCGTCAAGATAGAAATCATGGACACAACACTCCGCGACGGTGAACAAACCAGCGGAGTATCTTTTGTGCCCCATGAAAAATTGATGATTGCCCGACTGTTATTGGAAGATTTAAATGTAGACAGGGTAGAGGTTGCCTCGGCCCGTGTATCGGACGGCGAGTTTGAAGCTGTTAAAATGATATGTGACTGGGCCGCCCGCCGGAACTTGCTCCACAAGGTGGAAGTTCTCGGTTTTGTAGATGGCCATACTTCTTTAGACTGGATACAACGTACAGGATGCAGGGTGATAAACCTGTTGTGTAAAGGTTCGCTGAAACATTGCACACAGCAGTTGAAGAAAAGTCCTGAGGAACATATCGAAGATATTATAAATGTAGTGCATTATGCCGATGAGCTGGATATAGCTGTCAATATCTATCTGGAAGACTGGAGTAACGGCATGAAGGATTCCCCCGAATACGTGTTTCAGTTAATGGACGGTCTGAATGGTACCAGTATTAAGCGGTATATGCTACCCGATACGTTGGGCATCTTGAATCCTTTGCAGGTGATTGAGTTCATGCGGAAAATGAAGAAGCATTATCCCGATACGCATTTTGATTTCCATGCGCATAATGACTATGACTTGGCTGTGAGCAATGTACTTGCTGCTGTGCTGAGTGGTGTAAAAGGACTTCACACTACTATCAATGGATTGGGAGAGCGTGCCGGAAATGCGCCGCTTGCCAGTGTGCAGGCTATTTTGAAAGATCATTTTAATGCGGTGACCAATATAGATGAAAGCCGCTTGAATGATGTGAGCCGTGTGGTGGAATCTTATTCGGGAATAGTGATTCCTGCCAATAAGCCGATTGTGGGCGAGAATGTCTTTACACAGGTGGCGGGTGTCCATGCCGACGGTGATAACAAGAACAATCTTTATTGCAACGATTTGCTGCCGGAACGTTTCGGACGTAAGCGTGAGTATGCTCTCGGCAAGACCAGCGGCAAGGCAAATATCCGTAAGAATCTGGAAGACTTGGGACTCGACCTGGATGAAGAATCCATGCGTAAAGTGACGGAACGCATCATCGAACTGGGTGACAAGAAAGAACTGGTGACTCAGGAAGATTTGCCTTACATTGTTTCTGATGTCTTGAAACATGGCGTAGTAAATGAAAGAGTGAGATTGAAAAGTTACATTGTGACACTGGCACACGGATTGAAACCGATGGCAACCGTGAAAATAGAAATTAACGGGAAGGAATTTGAAGAAAATTCAAGCGGTGACGGTCAGTATGATGCTTTTGTACGTGCTTTGCGCAAGATTTATAAGGTGACGCTGGGACGTAAGTTCCCAATGTTGACTAACTATGCGGTAAGTATCCCTCCCGGAGGACGTACCGATGCATTTGTGCAGACGGTTATCACTTGGAGTTTTGAAGATAAGGTTTTCCGTACCCGTGGGTTGGATGCCGACCAGACGGAGGCTGCTATCAAGGCTACGATGAAGATGCTGAATATAATAGAAAATGAATACTAATAATAATGGTTAGTGATTAATGGTTAGTGGTTAATGAGTTGCACTGTCATGCTTCGTTAACCGCCAACTATTAATCACTGATCACTAACCATTAATCACTAAATAAAATGGATTTTAAAATTGCAGTTTTAGCCGGTGACGGTATCGGACCGGAAATCTCAGTACAGGGCGTTGATGTAATGAACGCAGTTTGCGAGAAGTTTGGGCATAAAGTAAGTTATGAATATGCTATCTGTGGTGCAGATGCGATTGATAAAGTAGGTGATCCGTTTCCGGAAGCAACTTATCAGGCTTGTAAGAATGCAGATGCAGTATTGTTCTCGGCCGTAGGTGATCCTAAGTTTGATAATGATCCGACAGCCAAAGTGCGTCCCGAACAAGGATTGCTGGCTATGCGTAAAAAGCTGGGTTTGTTTGCCAATATCCGTCCGGTGCAGACTTTCAAATGCCTGGTGCATAAATCTCCGTTGCGTGCCGAATTGGTAGAGAACGCTGATTTTATCTGTATCCGTGAGTTGACCGGAGGTATGTATTTCGGTGAAAAATACCAGGATAATGATAAGGCATACGATACCAATATGTACACTCGTCCCGAAATAGAACGTATTTTGAAAGTTGGTTTTGAATATGCTATGAAGCGTCGCAAACACCTTACTGTGGTGGATAAGGCAAATGTGCTGGCATCTTCTCGCTTGTGGAGACAGATTGCACAGGAAATGGCTCCTCAGTATCCGGAAGTGACTACTGACTATATGTTTGTGGATAATGCTGCCATGAAGATGATTCAAGAGCCTTGTTTCTTTGATGTGATGGTAACAGAGAATACCTTTGGTGATATTTTGACGGATGAAGGTTCTGTAATCAGCGGTTCTATGGGCTTGCTTCCTTCCGCTTCTACAGGTGAAAGTACTCCGGTGTTTGAACCGATTCATGGTTCATGGCCGCAGGCAAAAGGTTTGAATATTGCTAATCCGTTGGCTCAGATTTTATCTGTGGCTATGCTGTTTGAGTATTTTGACCTGAAAGAAGAAGGGGCTTTGATTCGTAAGGCTGTAGATGCTTCTTTGGATGAAAATGTGCGCACTCCTGAAATTCAAGTGGAAGGCGGTGCTAAATATGGAACGAAAGAAGTGGGTGCCTGGGTGGTAGATTATATTAAGAAGGCATAAGATGAAATGGCTGTGGAGGTTATCTGCTGTAGGGGCAGGGTTTGCCTGCCCGGAAACATTAAGTAAGCTGTTTTCGGGCGGGCAAACCCCGCCCCTACGGTGGATATACCTCTTGCTTTTATAAGATATTCAGTTTCTTATTTATTTTAAAATTTCTTTACCCGTATGTGGCAATACGGTTCCCCACCTGTTTTTTCATAATAGCGTTGGTGATATTCTTCCCCTTCCCAAAACTTTTCGGCAGGACGCAATTTTGTGTTTACCCTATGTCCTTTGGAACGGAGTAATTCTATCACTGCTTCAGCTTCCTGTTTCTGTTTTTCATCCAGATAGAAAATGACACTTCGATACTGAGGGCCTAAGTCTGGACCAATGCCGTCCGTCTGTGCAGGATCATGTATTTCAAAGAATAGTTTGCAAAGGTCGGTGTACGAAACCATATCTGCATCATAATCTACCAGAATAGCTTCTATATGATGCGTCATATGGGCTTTGACTTGTGTATAAGTAGGGTTTTCTTCCGGTCCACCGGTATAACCTACTGTTGTATTCTGTACTCCCGGTACACGTTCAAACTGATGCTGCACGCCCCAAAAACATCCGGCGGCAAATATGGCTTTTTCTACTTTCATGTTTTGTTTATTTCTAAAATTGTGTGCCAAATATACGGAATCCGCTTTGAAAGGCGAAACTTACCTTATGCTTTTTTTAATTAAACTAAAGGAATACCGTTAAAGTTTCGCCTACCTTTGCAACCAATATCAATCAGTAGAGAAAAACGGATGAAACGGATACTATGTTATCTTATTTTGTTGTGCGTATGCTACCAGTTGCAGGCACAGACCTATGACGAACTTATAACACGTGCACTGGATGCGGCACGAAAGGATAGTTTGAAACAATCGGAAAGTTTATTTAAGCAGGCGTTGAAAATGGATCCTGCCAATATGCGTAATGCATTGCTATTTACCAATTTGGGAACTGTTCAGAGAAGAATGGGGAAAATAGATGATGCGATAGATTCTTATTCGTTATCGCTAAATATCACTCCTTATTCTGTGGTTACTTTGCTGAACCGCGCTTCGCTTTATCTGGAAAAGAATTTGTTCAATAAGGCTTATGTGGATTATTGCAATGTGATAGATATAGATAAAACGAATAAGGAAGCGTTACTGTATCGCGCTTATATCTATATGCAGCGTCGTGATTATAAGGGGGCGAGGATAGATTATAATACCTTATTGCAGGAGGAGCCGGGAAATAATACGGCACGATTGGGAAGAGCTTTGCTGAATCAGAAAGAATTGAAGTATCGGGAGGCACTGGAGGACTTTAACCGATTGGTATCTGATAATCCCAGGGATATTTCGTATTTGAAAGCGCGGGCGACTTTGGAGGTGGAGATGAATACACCCGATTTGGCTTTGCTGGATTTGGAGGAAGCAGCGAAAATAGATCCGAATGATGCGGAAATTTATATAATGTGCGGGGAGATCTATTTGAGTCAGAAGAAGAAAAGAGAGGCTTATGTGGCTTTTGAGAAAGCAATAGAGTTGGGAGTGCCTCGACCGGAGTTGCAGGATAAGTTGAAGGCTAGTAAGTAAAGGTATAAGGATGAATTCATTGCGGGATGGACATGAATAGCATTACCGTCCACCGTAGGGGCAGATTGAATCTGCCCGATAACATCCGAATGGTGTATCTGTGGATGCATTATTTGGGCGGATTCAATCCGCCCCTACGGTGGATGAATTCAAAACCATCCCATCATAACAACTCTTATCTATTTCTGCATCTTCTTTATCAATTCTACGAACTCTTTTCCATACTTCTCTTTCTTATATTCACCTATACCACTGATATTTCCAAATGCTTCTATAGTAGTAGGTTGTTGAGTTGCTATGAGATGCAACGTCTTGTCAGATAAAACGATATAAGCAGGAATAGCCTGTTGGTCTGCCAGTCTTTTTCTTAATAGACGTAATTCCTCAAATAAGTCTTTGTTCTCCTCACCAAAAGTAACAGGAGTGGGAAATAGTGCTGCTTCCTTGACTTTCTTTTTGCGCTTTTCTTTGGCAGGTACAAATTCTTCCCGTTTGATAACTACCAGCATTGCAGGCTCCTTGCCGAATAATACTTTTTGTCCGCTTTCCGTAATCTTTAAATGATTGTTTTCATTATAAGCTATTTCAAAATAACCTAGGTTTAGCATCTGTAGCAAGTAGTCTTGCCAATCCCGGCCGGGAATATCCCTTCCGGCAGCATAGGTTTTCAGCTTGTCATAGCCTTTTTCAATCAATTCCTGTGTAGCGGCTCCTTTCAGAATATCAATCAGCATATGCGTACCTATTTGTTGATTGGTACGGGCAATGGCACTCAAAGCCTTTTGTACAATAATAGTTCCGTCAAAACGTTGGGGAGGATTGCGGCATACATCACAGTTGCCGCAATCGTGGTCCATTATTTCACCAAAATAATTCAATAGGATACGTCTTCGGCAGATGTCCGCTTCGGCATACTGTTGCATGCGGTGCAGCTTCTCCAGGTTTATTTCCTGTTGGTTGCTTTCTGTTGCGAATTTGGAAAGCATAACCAAGTCTCCCAGTGAATAAAAAAGAAGCGTGTCACTTTCCATCCCATCACGTCCGGCACGTCCTATTTCTTGGTAAAAGCTTTCAATACTTTTGGGGAGATTATAATGGATTACCCAACGCACATTCGATTTATCAATTCCCATGCCGAAAGCGATGGTGGCGCATACCACCTGCACGCGATCATTGATAAAATCATTTTGTGCCCTGTCCCGTCTTTCACTACTTAGTCCGGCATGATAGATGGTTGTGCTGATGCCCTGTTTTTTCAGCATCTCGGCTACACTTTCAGTCTTGCTGCGGCTCATGCAATAGATAATGCCACATTCATTTTTATGGCGGGCAATAAATTCCAGAATGCTACGTGTCTTGTCTTTTTGCTGATACCCTCTTTTTACTTCCAGGCTCAGGTTGGGACGGTCAAAAGAGGATATGAAGATTTTAGGGTCTTTCAGTGCCAGTTGCTGAACGATGTCTTTGCGGGTAATTTTATCGGCTGTAGCTGTAAGTGCTACAATAGGCACTTTGGGGAACTGATCACGAAGAACCTTTAATTGTGTATATTCCGGTCGGAAGTCATGCCCCCATTGTGAGATGCAATGGGCTTCATCAATAGCAAATAGGGAAATTTGGATATCCTTCAACAGGAAGTTTGCTTCTATGAGCAAGCGTTCCGGTGATATGTAGAGTAATTTGACTTTTCCTTGTAGACATTCGCGGCGTAAATTTATATTTTCAGTTTCATTGTTGCTGCTGTTGAGTGCACGGGCGGCTATACCGTTTGCCTGTAAACTTTCTACCTGGTCTTTCATTAGGGAAATGAGAGGAGATACAACAATAGCCGTACCTTCCATTAACAGAGCCGGAAGCTGGTAGCAAATGGATTTTCCTCCTCCTGTGGGCATTAGTACCAAAGTGTCCTTTTTAGCTAATATGTTTTGAATTATATCTTGTTGTAAAGGACGGAAACTATCGTATCCAAAGTAGTTTTTTAGGGTTTGGAACATGTCTGTTTATTATTTTAAAAAGTATATGTGATACAAAGGTAGTAAAATCTTTAGATTTGCTTTATGCCTTTCCCGAATTAATCATAAAAAGAAATGCTTTAGGAGGCGAATCCGGTCGTTTCAATATAAGTAAATTTTGGTGAATTGCTTATTGTAAAAGGGACAAATAAACTTTTTTGAAAAATAAAAAATGAAGGGTTGTGATTATTTAAGAAAAGAATTAGGCAAAAAAAGTTGCATATAAAAAAAAGAATCCCCACATTTGTACAAAATTATATGTTTGCATTTATATAACTAACCAAACAAAGAAAAATTAACTGATGAGCGACGTGGAAAAACAATCAGAAACCCAGGAAGAGGCTCCAAAGAAGAGACCGTACAACCTGAGAGAGAAAAAAGACAAAAAAGCTGCTTATAGATCATTGATTAGAGCAGAACTTGCAGATGAATTGTATGATAAAATCTTGAACATTGTAGTTGTTCAGAAAAAGTACAAAGATCCTAATTATTCGGCAAAAGACTTGGCAAAAGAGTTGAAAACAAATACTCGTTATTTGTCAGCAGTAGTAAATTCTCGTTTTGGTATGAACTATTCTTGTTTGCTGAATGAGTACCGCATTAAAGATGCTTTGCATCTTTTAGTTGATAAACGTTATCAGGATAAAAACGTAGAAGAGATCAGTGCAATGGTTGGTTTTGCTAACCGCCAGTCTTTCTATGCTGCATTCTATAAGAATGTAGGCGAAACTCCTAACGGCTATCGCAAGAAACATATGGAATCAAAAAAATAATAGAGTAGATTTACTATATTATAATTTGGAAAAGGAAAACAATAGTTTTCCTTTTTTTGTTTCAATTCATGAATTGTTTATCTATGAAGAACATTGATTAAGAAGAATGGTGTTAGCTGAATGTAATGAAACAAAGAAAAATATGACAGAAGTGGATACATTTGATTATACAGTAGAGCAATTTGCAGATTTACAATTACTTCGCTATAAAGTACACGAATTTGAAAATCTGACTTTAAAGCAGAAAGAGCTTATTTATTATTTGTCGCAGGCTGCTTTGGAAGGCCGCGATATTCTGTTTGATCAGAACGGTAAATATAATTTGGTTATTCGTAGGATGCTGGAAGTAGTATATACGGATTATCAAGGTGACCGTGCGGATGCAAACTTTATCCATATGGAGATTTATCTGAAACGGGTATGGTTTTCTAATGGCATCCATCATCATTATGCTTCCGATAAGTTTGTGCCGGGATTTTCTCCGGAATTTTTCAAGGCGGCATTGCAGAGTGTTGATCCATCAAAATTACCTTTGGCTGAAGGAGAGACAGTGGATATGCTTTGTGAAGAAGTTTTTCCGATTATCTTTGATCCCGAAGTAATGCCTAAGCGTGTCAACCAGGCTGATGGGGAAGATTTGGTTTTAACTTCGGCTGCCAATTATTATGAGGGGGTTACCCAGAAAGAAGCGGAAGACTTCTATAATGCCATGAAAAGTCCTGATGATACCATGCCGGTGATGTTCGGCATGAACAGCCGCTTGGTAAAGGAAGATGGCAAGGTGCAGGAAAAGGTCTGGAAGTCAGGAGGGTTATATGGAGAAGCCATCGATAAAATTCTCTATTGGTTGGGTAAAGCTGCCGGAGTATCAGAGAATGAGCAACAAAAAGCAGTGATTGAAAAGCTTATCCAATTTTACAAAGACGGGGATTTGAAGACTTTTGATGAATATGCCATCTTGTGGGTGAAGGACTTGAATTCACGTGTTGATTTTGTCAACGGATTTACAGAAAGTTATGGAGATCCTTTGGGCATGAAAGCCAGTTGGGAATCTATTGTGAATTTTAAAGACTTGGAAGCAACCAAGCGTACAGAAACAATCAGTACTCATGCGCAATGGTTTGAGGATCATTCTCCGGTGGACAAGCGCTTCAAGAAAAAAGAAGTGAAAGGCGTATCTGCCAAAGTGATAACGGCAGCTATGCTGGGTGGTGATTTATATCCTGCTACGGCTATCGGCATTAATTTGCCTAATTCAAATTGGATTCGTAGTGTGCATGGTTCGAAGTCCGTAACCATAGGTAATTTGACGGACGCTTATAATAAAGCGGCGCATGGCAATGGATTTACAGATGAATTTGTGTACAGTGCTGAGGAAAAGGAATTGATAGATAAGTATGCAGATTTAACCGGTGATCTTCATACGGACTTGCACGAATGCTTGGGGCATGGTTCGGGACAATTGCTGCCGGGGGTAGATCAGGACGCTTTGAAAGCCTATGGTTCTACTATAGAAGAAGCCCGGGCCGATTTGTTCGGTTTATATTATCTGCCGGATGCAAAGATGGTGGAACTGGGATTGACTCCGAATGAAGATGCTTATAAAGCAGAATATTATACTTATATGATGAACGGATTGATGACTCAGTTGGTACGCATTGAATTGGGAAATTCCGTAGAAGAAGCACATATGCGTAACCGCCAGTTAATAGCCAAATGGGCTTTTGAAAATGGCGCAGCAGAAAAGGTGGTAGAGCTGGTCAAGAAAGATGGAAAGACTTATGTGAAGATCAATGATTATAAAAAATTGCGTGATCTTTTCGGACAGCTTCTGGCTGAGATACAGCGGATCAAGAGTGAAGGAGATTATGAAACAGCCCGTAAGTTGGTCGAAAAATATGCGGTGAAGATTGATCCGGTACTGCACTCCGAAGTTTTGGCGCGATATGAAAAGCTACATTTGGCTCCGTATAAAGGTTTTATAAATCCTGTATATGAGGCAGTAACAGATGAAAATGGCACTATTACAGATGTAAAAGTATCTTATGATGAAGGCTATGCCGAACAAATGCTGCGTTACAGCAAGAAATATGCTAATCTTCCTTATAGAAACGAATAAAAAAAAGTATGGACGTACACGAAACAATAAAAGACATTAAAGGGCAGTTCCGTCTGTATATGAATGGAGTTGCATCCCAAAGTATGCGCGAGAAGGGATTGGACTATAAATTGAACTTCGGCATTGAACTTCCGCGCCTCAAAGAGATTGCCGCACATTATGAAAAAAATCATGAGGTAGCTCAATCTTTGTGGAAAGAAAATATCCGTGAGTGTAAGATTTTGGCAGGAATGTTGCAGCCGGTAGAAACGTTCTATCCGGAGATTGCCGATATTTGGGTGGAGGATATGCATTATCCGGAAATAGCGGAGTTGACTTGCATGAATTTGTTCCAGCATTTGCCATATGCCTCGGAGAAAGCTTTTGAATGGATGGCGGATGACCGTGAGTTTTTTCAATTATGCGGCTTTATGCTGATGGCACGGTTGTTAATGAATGGCAGCCGCCTCAATGAACGTTCCGAAGCAGAATTTCTGGACCAGGCGATGGTTACCCTGCAAAGTGAAGCATTGTTGCCCCGGAAGGCTGCTGCCACTGCCTTGAAGAAGTTTGCCACGCAAAGCAAGGAGAACGGTAAGAAAGTGAACCGTTTATTGGCTCCATTGGCAAAATCGGACAAGCCGGGAGTCGCTTCTTTGGTGGGAGAGATAAAATTAGAAACAGAATATTGGCTTTAAACTTTCATGTTATCATAAAAAGGTTTAACTTTGACGGCGCAACTGAAATCTGTGATGGAAGAGAATGTGAAAGACAAGGTAAAGCAGATCCTGACAGAATATCTGCAGGTTAACGGGCATCGAAAGACACCTGAACGCTATGCTATACTCGATACTATCTATTCCATCAAAGGTCACTTTGACATTGATAGCCTCTATAATTATATGGCAAATGAAGGGAAATTCCGCGTAAGCAGGGCTACTCTTTATAATACCATTATTTTATTTATCGATGCAAAGTTGGTTATCAAACATCAGTTCGGCAATTCTTCCCAGTACGAGCGTGCGTACAATAATGAGACCCATCATCACATGATATGTACGGAATGCGGCAAGGTGACCGAGTTTCAGGATGAGAATCTGAAGCAGGCCATTGCCGATACGAAGCTGAAGAAATTTCATGCTTCGCATTACTCCTTATATATATATGGAGTATGCAGCAAATGTACTTGGGCAAAACGCAGAAAGAAAAAGGATAAATAATATAAAAACACAGAAAGATGAAAGTAGATGTCTTGTTAGGTTTGCAATGGGGCGATGAAGGCAAAGGAAAGGTTGTCGATGTTTTGACTCCCCGTTATGATGTGGTAGCTCGTTTTCAGGGAGGTCCGAATGCGGGACACACATTGGAATTCGAAGGTCAGAAGTATGTACTCCGTTCTATTCCTTCCGGAATATTTCAGGGAGATAAGGTGAACATCATCGGTAATGGTGTTGTGCTTGATCCGGCTTTGTTCAAAGCAGAAGCGGAAGCTTTGGAAGCCAGCGGTCACCCTTTAAAAGAACGTTTGCATATTTCGAAGAAAGCTCATTTAATTTTACCGACCCACCGTATTCTGGATGCTGCTTACGAAGCTGCCAAAGGGGATGCCAAAGTAGGAACTACCGGTAAAGGTATCGGTCCCACTTATACGGATAAGATCAGCCGTAACGGTGTACGTGTAGGTGATATTCTTCATAACTTTGATGAAGTATATTCAAAGGCAAAAGCGCGTCATGAGCAGATTCTGAAGAGTTTGAATTATGAATATGATATAACCGAATTGGAAAAACAATGGTTGGAAGGTATTGAATATCTGAAACAATTCCATTTGGTAGACAGTGAACATGAAATCAATAATCTGTTGAAGGCCGGTAAGAGCGTACTGTGTGAAGGTGCCCAGGGTACTATGCTTGATGTTGATTTTGGTTCTTATCCTTTTGTGACTTCTTCAAATACCGTTTGTGCAGGTGCTTGTACCGGTTTAGGTATCGGTCCTAATAAAATAGGTAATGTATATGGTATCATGAAGGCATATTGTACCCGTGTGGGTTCAGGTCCGTTCCCTACAGAATTGTTTGATGAAACAGGCAAGAAGATCCGCGACCTGGGGCATGAGTATGGTGCAGTAACCGGTCGTGAACGTCGTTGTGGTTGGATTGACTTGGTAGCTCTGAAATATTCTATCATGGTGAACGGTGTCACTCAACTGATTATGATGAAGAGTGATGTGCTGGATGGTTTTGAAACCATCAAAGCCTGTGTGGCTTATAAAGTGAATGGTGAAGAAATAGACTATTTCCCTTATGATATTACTGAGGGAGTAGAACCGATCTATGTAGAACTTCCCGGATGGAAGACTGATATGACCAAAATGACTAGCGAAGATGAATTCCCGGAAGAATTCAATGCTTATATTACTTTCTTGGAGGAACAACTGGAAACTCCGATTAAGATTATATCAGTAGGTCCCGACCGTGAACAGACCATAGAACGCTATACGGAAGAATAATCTTTTTCTTCTTATATATGTGAAGGGTGCAGCTTTTAGAAGTTGTACCCTTTTCTTTTTGCTTTTGTAAAGTTGCTTTTTGGTCTCTCTCTAAATTACTTTTTATCAAAATGATATTTGTTAAATTATTAACTACTGTTTATTGATGTAAACAACATCTCCTCTTTTAATTTACAAAAGACGCACTTGTTTCTTATAATGAAATAAATTTCTATTTCTTTTTCGGAAAATATAATAAATAAGCAAGATTTCTTTTTGTACTTTTAAAATCAGAAAGAATGTCAAAGTGTAACCATTATTAGTGTTATTGTTTCGTAATGTTAGCAATTGTATCTTTGTACAATTATAAAGAGTGACTGTTTTAAAGTAGCTTAGTTAATGTTTAATTAAAAAAAGAGAGATTTATGAAAGAACGAGTGTTAATGTTGTTGACTGCAATGTTTTTGTGGATTGGCATGGCATCAGCGCAAACGGTCAAAGTGGCAGGTGTTGTCACTTCGGCGGAAGACGGAGAACCGATTATTGGTGCATCGGTTTTGGTTAAGGGTACTACATTGGGTACGATCACAGGTATAAATGGTGATTTTGAAATATCGAATGTACCTTCATCTGCTAAATTCTTGGTTGTCTCTTACGTAGGCTTGAAAACGCAAGAGGTGGCAATTAAACCGGGAAATATGAGTGTTGTACTTCAATCGGATGCAGAGGTGTTGGATGAAGTCGTTGTTACTGCTCAAGGATTGACTCGAAAGGAAAAGTCTTTGGGATACTCTACCCAAAAAGTGGCTGGTGAGAAGCTGACAGTTGCACGCCAGACAGACTTGGGTAACGCTATGGCAGGTAAAATAGCCGGTGCCCGTTTCTTCGGAGCTTCCGGTGCTACATTTGATTCGGGAACTATCGTTCTTCGTGGTACTACAGACTTTACTTCTCCTGAAGGAAGTGAACCTATTTATGTGGTAGATGGATCTATCACCAACAAGAACAGTATTAATATGGACGATGTGGAATCCATCAATGTATTAAAAGGTGCCGCTGCAACAGCTTTGTATGGATCTCAAGGTGGTAATGGCGCTGTTATCATTACTTCAAAAGGTGCAAAAGAAGGCAAAGGACATATTGAAGTAAGCCATACCTTGCAATGGGAGAAATACTATAACCACTTTGATATGCAGAAATCTTATGGTGGCGGTAGCTATGGTTTTGAAGGAGAACGTATGGATGCACAATATGGAAGCCAATATGATACGATGAGCCCGGAATTCTTATATGGTATTTATGGACAAATGAAGAATGCGGACGGTTCTTATGCTTACGATTACGGTTCTGATGAAAGCTGGGGAGCACGTTATGATGCAAATGTAAAAATGGCATCTGCTTTGTATTGGGATCCTACTAGTCCTAAATATGGTGTGGCTTCTCCTTATGTGCATGGTCTTGACTTGGCTGACTTGTTTAGAACAGGCGTGTCCAATACTACCAATGTATCCTTTTCAAAGTCCGGCAAGGATTACTCTTCACGCATTTCGTTTACAAATAGCCAACGCGATGGTATTCAGCAGAATTCAGAAGCTGTTCGCCGTTTTTTATCGGTGAAGACTACTTTCAAACCGGTTGACTGGATGAATGTTTCATTGGATTATAAATACACATATCGCCGAAATCAGAATGGAGCAGAAGAAGGTTATGGCGCAGCTCGTAACATAATGCACGAATATCTGCAATGGGGACAGACTAGTGTGAACCTGAAGGATTATAAAGATTATGAACGTCCGGATGGAAGCTGGCGTACATGGAATATCATATCTCCTTCAGATTTGGGTGCTAATTTCCATGATAACCCGTATGCTGTATTCGATAAAAATAATAATTATGTTACCGAACAGTGGAACGTATTTACCGGTGATGCGGAAATATTGTTGCCTTTCAATATTAAAGGTGGTGTACGTGTAATGGGTAATATGAAGAATTATAATTCGGAGATAAAAAGAAGTGATGGCTCTATTAATTTCTTGTCACGTTACGAGGAGGAACAATATCATGTTCGCGACCTGACGATTCAGGGACGTCTGACTTGGGGGGATCGTTTCATTGATGATCGTTTGTCAGTAGATGCTGCTGCCTTTATTGAGGAACGTAATTATAATTATGGAACATTGAAAGCCAACACTACAAGCGGTTTAATTATCAATGATTATTTCAACTTGAATGCCTCCAATGGTTATGTAAATGCTACTAATGAAGAACAGCATTATAAAACCCGGAGTCTTTTTGCTAATGTAACTCTAGGTTTTGATGATACTTACTTTTTGGATGGATCATTGCGTAATGACTGGGATTCAAGACTGCCTGTCAGCAACAATAGTTATTTGTATGGTGGACTTTCTGCCAGTGTCATGCTGAATCAGTTCTTGAAAAATGCACCTTGGCTGAACTATTGGAAGTTGAGAGCTTCTTTGGCGCAAGTAGGTTCTACATTGTCTGTTTATAAAACTTTGCAGGATTATAATGTAACAGATACAGATAATACCAACTACAAATATAACTCACTGACTTCAATTTACGGGTCACCAACTCAGTTGAATCCGAATATTAAACCGACCATTTCAACAACTTATGAAGTTGGTACAGAATTCCGTATGTTTGAAAATCGTTTCTGGGGTGATTTCAACTTCTATCAACGTGATACGAAGAACCAAATTTTGAATGTGACGGTTGCGCCCCAGTCCGGTTATTCTTCACGTCAGTTGAATGCAGGTTTGGTACGTAACAAAGGTGTTGAAATCAGTCTGGGTGGTACTCCTGTCAGAACAAAAGATTTCCAATGGGATATTGATGCAAATATTTCAAAGAATACCAATAAGTTGGTTAGACTGAATGAAACGATTGATTCATATATGATTGAAGGAAATCGATTCTATTATAACTGGTATTTGAAAGCGCAGGTAGGCAAACCCATCGGTGTTATTACTACTATGGCGCGCTGGCAGTATAATGAAAACGGAGAGTTGTTGTTGAATCCTACAACAAGTGCCAACTGGGGAGGCGGTTATAGCCCCGCAGTAGAAGCGAATGTAGAAAAAGAAGCCGGTAACTTCCAACCTGACTGGACCGGTGGTTTCTCTACCAGTTTCCGATATAAAAACTTCCGTTTGAATGCAAGCTTTGACTATATGATTGGCGGGCAGATGGTTTCTTGGACGAATATGTGGTCAACAGCTTCGGGTACCAGTGCCAAGACAGCAGTCAAAAACAAGAATGGAGTCAATGAGCGTGAACCTATAAGTAAAGGTGGTGGTGTATTTGTAACAGGTGTGGATGCTAAGACCGGAGAAAAAGTGGAATGCTATATGAATGCATATCAGTATTATCATTATCTGGCGAACTATGACAATGATAATTGGGTATATGACCGCAGTTATTTAAAGATGCGCGAAGTGTCCTTAAGCTATACTGTTCCGACTTCATTGTTGGCAAAAGCTAAAATAGGATTGAGCAGTGCCAGTGTTTCCTTTGTAGCAACCAATCCTTGGTTGATCTATTCGGCATGTCCCAATGTAGATCCCTCTGAGTCCGGAACAAACTGGATTGAAGGTGGACAGGCTGCCTCTACACGCTCTTTCGGTCTGACAGTTAAATTAGGTTTCTAACCCATTAAATTTAGGAGATTATTTTATGAAATATATTAAATCAATTATGGCTGCATTAGCCTTCACTACTGTTTTTGCAGGATGTGATATGGGTGATTTTGATGACTTGAATGTCAATCCCAACAAGCCTAGTGAAGCTTATACATCAATGCTATTCACTTTTTCGGCTAGATATGTGAGATACTTTACAATGACCAGTTCCACTTATGATCCTTGGATTCAAGAATGGACGGGCTATTTGTCGGAATCAAAAAATAACCAGTATGGTCCGTTACAGACAACGGTAAACTATTCTACTACCAATCTGTATCGTTACTATATCAAGAACTTGAATACCATCATAGAATTGAATGAAGATGAAGCGACTCGTGGTGCTGTAAGCGTACAATCTTTTGGTTCGAATACCAATCAGATAGCCGCCGCCAAAACTCTTCGCGCTTTTTTATATATGACATTGACCGATATTTTAGGTCCGATTCCTTATTCTGACGCTTTCAAGGGTGAAAGTGAAGATATTTGGGAACCTAAGTTTGATTCTCAGGAATCTATTTATGCTGCATTGGATGCAGAATTGCAGGATGCTTATACTCGATTTGATGAATCTACTTCGCTTAGCTCTGCGGATATCATATATAATGGTGATATGGGTAAATGGAAAAAGTTTAATGCCTCACTTCGTATGATGATGGCTATCAAGATGGCAGATGTTGACCCGACCAATGGACGGACACGTTTTGCCAAAGCTTATAGTGATGGTGGTATGACCGAAGTTGCAGACGGTTTCCATTATACATTCGACTCAAATAGTAGCGCCTATTCTTGGATGTATTATGTCGGAAATAAGGAGTATGCCGGTGCCGGACTAAACTTTGTACCTAATAAGGTTATTGTGGACGCATTAAAAGAATATAAGGATCCGCGCATGTTCTCATACTTTACACTGAATGGATATAAAGGTTTAGTGGCAGGTGATCCGACTGATTTCAATGCTTATAAAGGTGTTCCTTTTGGACTGGAATCAAATGCGGCAGTGTCGGCAGCTTCAGAAGGTTGTTGTAGTGTAGCGGATTCTTATTGTGCTCCACAGGCAACTTATGGACTTATTACAACAGCGCGTACCTTGCTGGTTGAGGCAGAAGCGGCTGTACTGGGCTGGATTGATGCTGATCCGAAAGCATTGTATGAAGCCGGTATCCGTTCCTCATTCGATTTTCAGGGTACATATCATACTGCCGTTAGCGGTGTAGACGAATACATTGCATCTGTAGCACTCTCTGATAATAAAGACGAAGCATTGAAGCAGATTGTGATGCAACGCTTCTTGGCCGGTTTCATGACCGATGGTATTGAATCCTGGTCTGACTGGCGTCGTTATAATATTCCTATTCTGCCCATTGGAGCAGGACAGACTGCAGAAGGCATTACGGTTTATCCTTACCGTATGAGCTACTCTGACACCGACAAACAATATAATGTAGAAAACTCTAACGAAGCAATCGATACCTACTTAAACGGTTCAGACGACCGTTGGCAAAGAGTATGGTGGGATATTGCAGATAATTAAGATTCTCTCTTTTAAAGATTATCTATGTGGGGACATTCTCTGTGAAGAGAGTGTCCTTGCTTTTTTTGTATATATAGGATTTAATATGTAGAGGGGGGAATACCTGAGGTAAGTGCATAAAAAAAGGCTATCTATCCCAGACAGCCAATCTTTTGTTAACCTTAAATCTAATACTATGAAAAACACATTGCAAAGATACGGACATTTCGGAGAATAGCAAGCTTTTGAGTGCTAATACCCTGTTTTATAACATGCTTTAGAATTATCCCGATACTTGTTAACAGTCTTGGCGGAGATTGCAAATATATGTTTCGTCCTTCCGGCCCATAGAAATAACTTCCGATTAAAGCATAGAATATCCTGCATTGAAATGAGAGAGAATAACGATGGAATGGGCCCTTTTCCTGCTCAACGGCATAAATGTAACATGAAGAAAGATATTTGTATCATAATAGCCGAAGAATGAGACGGGGGCGCAATGATGTGAAACATAAAATAATCAGATTTTCATTGGTGTTCCATAAATTTGCAAATGTCAGAAGATGATAAAAGAGGTGTTTTGAATTAGGTATCAAGAAATGGGCAATATAGGTTGTTTTCATAATTAAAGTTAGGTTAGATTAGGTTAGATGAAAACAGAACTGCTTTTTCTTTTCCCTTTTGAATAGAGTAAAGAAGAAGCAGCCTGTTTTTTTAAAGAAAACGGTTTTTGAAATAAATGACTATAATAAAAAAATAAAATACTATGAATACACTCAATCAAAAGGTGTCAATGGCCGAGAAAATCGGTTATAGTCTAGGCGATTGTTCCGCCAATCTGGTTTTCCAGATGATGATGATTTATCAGACGAAGTTTTATACTGATGTTTTCGGACTGGAAGGAGCCATAGCGGGTACGGTGATGTTAGTAGCCCGTGTTGTAGATGCTTTTGTGGATCCTACAGTCGGCATATTGTCCGACCGTACTAAAACGCGTTGGGGAAAATATCGTCCCTGGGTGCTTTGGACAGCGTTGCCGTTTATGGTGTTTTATGTATTGGCGTTTTATAATCCGGGTATAGAAGATAAAGGAATGGTGGCACTCTATGCTACTATCTCTTATACGCTGCTAATGACCTTGTATTCATTCAACAATACTCCTTATGCCTCCTTGGGTGGTGTAATGTCCAGTGACATTAAGGAACGGACCAGTATCACTTCCGTTCGCTTTGTGGCGGCTACTATTGCTCAGTTTGTGGTGCAGGGGCTTACCTTGCCATTGGTTAATAAATTTTCGGATGGAGGTGATAAAGGGCATGGCTGGTTGTGTACAGTAGGGCTGTTTGCATGTGTCGGCTTTGTGTTCTTGGTGATTACTTTCTTTTCGGCAAAGGAGCGTATTACTCCTCCTGCCAATCAGAAAACGGATACAAAGAAAGATATAAAAGATGTATTCAGTAACATTCCATGGCGTGCCATGTTTATCCTTACCTTGTTCATCTTTACTACACTGGCTATGTGGGGAAGTGCCATGAATTATTATTTTGAGAATTATGTAGATTCTGCCGCGCTCTATGCTTTTTTGGATAAAATAGGTCTGGTGGCAACAGAAGTGGGGGATGGCATCGGATATACTATTCTGAATGCATTCGGATTGGTAGTTAGTAGTCCGGATTCGGCATATGAGGTTGGCTTCGGAGTATTTAATATGCTGGGGGCTTTGGTACAGTTCTTTGGTGTGATTTTCCTCTCCGGTTTCCTTGCCAATCGTTATGGAAAGAAGAATGTATTTGTGGTATGCCTGGCATTGACTGCCTTATTTACTGCTATGTTCTATTTCCCCGGTAAAAAGGATGTGGAAACGATGTTTCTGCTCAATTTCTTAAAGAGTTTGGCTTATGCTCCTACGGTTCCATTGCTTTGGGCAATGATTGCTGATGTGGCAGATTATTCGGAATACATTAACTATCGTCGTGCTACAGGTTTTGTTTTTGCAGGAGTTGTCTTTGCATTAAAGGCGGGTTTGGGAATCGGTAGTGCTATTTTGGGATTCCTTTTATCTGGGTTTGGTTACATATCCGGTGCCGGTGTCAACCAAAGCGATTCGGCTATTCATGGCATTCTGTTATCTTCCAGCCTGATTCCGGCTGCTACATTCTTTGTAGGCGTCATTACTCTTTATTTCTATCCCATTACCAAGAAATATAATGAGAAGATGCAAGCTGAACTGACTGAACGCAGAAGTAAATCAGATTATTAATTATATACTCATAATTCAATGAAAGTAAGACACATTACATTAGGGATGTTGATGGTTGCCGCTTTAGCGGCATGCAACAGTGGTAAATCGACAGCCGTGGTATCGGAACCATCTTTGAAAGATGCTGTTGGAGATAAGTTTTTGATCGGAACGGCTTTGAATGTAAATCAGTCATCGGGGCGTGATACGAATTCTGTGAAGATAGTGAAGCAGCATTTCAACGCGATAGTGGCGGAAAATTGTATGAAGTGTGAAGAAATCCATCCCGAGGAGAACCGCTATGATTTTAGCAAAGCAGATGAGTTTGTGAAGTTCGGTGAAGAAAACGGGTTGGTTGTTACCGGTCATTGCCTGATATGGCATTCACAGCTTCCCGCTTGGTTTTGTGTGGATGAAAAAGGAAAGCAAGTTTCTGCCGAAGTGTTGAAGCAGCGAATGAAAGACCATATTACTACCGTTGTAAGCAGATATAAAGGGCGTATCAAAGGTTGGGATGTAGTGAATGAAGCCATTTTGGAAGATGGCTCCTGGAGAAAGAGCAAATTCTATGAGATTCTGGGAGAAGAATTTATTCCTTTGGCTTTCCAGTATGCACACGAAGCTGATCCTGATGCGGAACTTTACTATAACGATTATTCTATGGATCAGAAAGGCAAGCGTGAGACGGTGGTGAAACTGGTGAATAGCATGAAAGAGAGAGGGCTTCGGGTCGATGCCATCGGTATGCAGGGGCATATGGGAATGGATCATCCTGATATGAATGAATTTGAGGCAAGCATGGTGGCTTTTGCTTCTACCGGGGCAAAAGTGCTGATTACTGAATGGGATATGAGTGCCCTGCCTACTGCCCATATGGGAGCTAATGTCGCTGATACGGTTGCATTCAAAAAAGCTCTGAATCCATATACGGATGCCCTTCCCGATTCTGTATCGCAGGCGTGGAACGCTCGTATGCGGATGTTCTATGATTTGTTCGTGAAACATTCGGATGTAGTCAGTCGCGTTACTGCATGGGGCGTTTCGGACGGCGATTCATGGAAGAACGGTTTTCCTGTTAGAGGTCGTAAGGATTATCCGTTGCTGTTTGATCGTAACTATGAGGCAAAACCATTTGTAAAAGAACTAATTGAAAAGAAATAAAACCATGAAAAAAGAAGTAAGATATTTAGTGCCCGGAGATTATATGGCAGATCCTGCCGTGCATGTCTTTAATGGCAGACTTTACATTTATCCTTCCCACGACTGGGAAAGTGGTGTTCCTGAGAATGATAACGGTGATCATTTTAATATGAAAGATTACCATGTTTTTTCTACAGATGATGTGATAAATGGTGAGATAAAAGATCATGGGGTGATACTTGCCGTAGAGGATATTCCTTGGGCAGGGCGTCAGTTGTGGGATAGCGATGTTGCTTTTAAAGACGGCAGATACTATTTATATTTCTCACTGAAAGACCAAAATGATATTTTTCGCATCGGAGTTGCTGTCAGTGACAAGCCCGAAGGTCCTTTCATTCCGCAACCGGACCCGATAAAAGGCAGTTATAGTATTGACCCTGCTATACTTGATGATGGTGATGGCAATTATTATATGTATTTCGGTGGTTTATGGGGTGGCCAGTTACAACGCTATAGGGACAACAAAGCATTGGAAAGTGCTGCTTTCCCTGCTGATGATGAACCAACTATTCCTTCACGCGTAGTAAGGCTAAGTGAGGATATGCTGGAATTTGCTGAAGCCCCCCGTGCACTGGTTATTTTAGATGAAAATGGCAAACCATTGACAGCAGGGGATAACAGTCGTCGTTTCTTTGAGGCTTCCTGGATGCATAAATATAATGGAAAGTATTATTTTTCTTATTCTACCGGAGATACGCACCGTTTGTGTTACGCCATCGGTAATAGTCCTTACGGTCCGTTCACTTATCAAGGAGTGATTCTTACTCCGGTAGTGGGATGGACTACTCACCATGCCATTGTGGAGTATAAAGGTAAATGGTATTTGTTCCATCATGATTGTGTTCCCTCTAATGGATTGACATGGCTCCGTAGTTTGAAAGTGGTGGAATTAGAATATAATGCAGATGGTACAATTAAAACAATAGATGGTGGAGGGGAGTAAATAACGTACTATGTAGTCATTGACTTGACACCGCTAAAAAAAGATATCCCGGTGTGAAAGAGTAACTTTCACACCGGGATAATTTTTTATGGCTATCTATACCAATCTTTTTATTAATCTTATAATAAAGCCATTAATTTGATAATTAGTTGTTTATTATCATGCTTGTTCCAGTGTGCGTTAATCATAATGCCAATGTCTAATATCTTTTGCTTTTTTATGATAAAAATAGTCTATTTATATCATTCTTACTTTATTGATTTATTTTATTTTTTGTGATTATTTCAAAAACATAACTTTATCATAGTACGTATTAGTTGAAATTTCCTCTTTGTACATAGATATGTTTTCTCAGTTCTTCCATGTAAATCTCTGATCCCAAAGAGATGGAGGAAATATTTCTATTTTACAGTATATTTGGCTGTTTGTCTGTGAAGATTATGGAGCCTTAGTGGATTATTGATTTATTCAATCAGACTGTATGTACAAAAGACTTTCTATTCAAAAAAGGATCCTTATCTGTGAAGATTAGGAATCCTTTTTTGAATGTTTTAGAAAGAGGATATAGAATTATTTATGCAATAAAAGAGAAAAAATATATATAGGTAAATTTGCTAATTACAACTATTTCGTAAGAAAGCAAGTATGTTCTAATTTAAAAAATGAAAAGAAAAAATGAAGAAAACGTTTTTTTGTGCAACACTATTTATGATAGTCGTTTGTGGTGCATATGCGCAGTCTTCTGGTTTTGGAAACAATGAAGGAGGCAATAGCAAGCACAAGGTAGAAACGAACCGGTTTCAGGATAATTGGTTCATAAGTTTGGGTGGTGGAGCTCAAATGTATTTTGGCGATCACGATAGACAGATGTCTTTCGGTGATCGTCTTTCCCCTGCTTTGGATATAGCAGTGGGCAAATGGTTCACGCCGGATGTTGGTGTTCGAGTGATGTATAGTGGACTCTCTATTAAAGGTGCTACTCAAGGTGGTCCGCATTCTAATGGTAAACCTATCAGTGGTAAGCCTCAAACAGGGTATTGGCTGACAGAACAGAAGTTTGACTTCTTTAATCTTCATGGTGATGTCATGTTTAATCTTTCCAATTTGTTTTGCGGTTACAATGAGAATCGTTTTTGGAATTGTAGTCCCTATATAGGATTGGGTTGGATGAGAACTTGGGAAGATCCTAGTTCTAATGAGGTGAGTGCCAATTTGGGTATTTTGAATTCTTTCCGTATTTCTTCTGCATTTGACCTCAATGTAGATGTTCGTGGCGTGATGGTAAATGATCGTTTTGATGGTGAAGTAGGTGGTCGTAAAGAAGAAGGACTTTTATCTGCTACCGTAGGGATAACTTATAAATTTCCCAAACGTAATTGGAATCGTAACCGTACGGTTGTGATGTATGATAACAATGCTTTGAACGAACTGCGTGAAAAGATGGCTGCAATGAGCGCGGAGAATGCCCGTCTTCAGCAAGCTATTGCAGCAGGTAATAAATCTGAGGCTGAAACCATTGTTCGTAAGATGGAAGTGGCTGCACCTAATTTGGTGACATTTGGTATGGGCAAGAGTGAACTGAGTCGTGAAAGCCGTGTGAATCTCGGGTTCTTGGCTAAAGTTATCAAAACTACAGATCCAAATGCAATTTATACCATTACAGGCTATGCCGATGCCGGAACTGGAACGGATGCTGTCAACAATCGTTTGAGTCGGGAGCGTGCACAAGCTGTTTATGATTGCCTTGTGAATGAATATGGTATTCCTGCCTCTCAACTTCGTATAGAGCATAAAGGTGGAGTGGATAATATGTTTTATGACGACCCCCGCTTGAGTCGTGCGGTGATAACACGCAATGAGTAATTAAAGAATATGTAATGGCAATTATGAACGAGAAAAAAATGGAAAAAGGAAGTTATGAAGCTCCTGTAATAAAGAAGCAACAAGTGATTTTGGAACAGGCTATTGCCGGATCCTATTTAATAACTAATACTGGAAGCGTACAGCATGAGTGGATTGAAGAGGATATAAATGATGATATTGTCATTGGATTATAATAGCCGCTATTGACAAAATTGGTGCGTTAATTAACAAATTCATTAGAAGAAAATAAAATGGAAAGACGAAATTTATTTAACTTATTGGTAGGAAGTTTATTACTTGTAGGCCCTTTCTTGTCATCATGTAGCAAAGATGATTTGAAGGAAGCGTCATCATCAGGAAATCGTATGCTGACTTTTAATGTTGGTGTAGGTTTTGAGGATAACTCAGATGAACAGTCTCGGGCTTTTATGGAAGAGGCGGATACTATTTATCAGAACCTAGGTGATGGAATGAAAATAGAAGCCATTATTGAAGGAAACAAATTCGAAAATTCCCGTGCAAAAGAAACAATGGCTAATGGAGTAGCTGTATTAGCCATTGTATATAATACAACTACCAATAGAGTTCATAGTGTACAGAATTTGGTGATATATAGTGGTAAGCTGATATGTCAAGTCCCTGATGATCGTAACGTAAGAGTTGTATTTTATTCTTATAATACGACCACACCTCCGACTACTTCCCTAGTAGTGAATGATCCTATTACAAAGTTTGATGAGGCCAATAGTGCAGTCAGCTTTAGAGAAGATGTTTTGCGGGTTGAATCTATAGATATAACTCCTGATACGAATATAACTTCTTTAGGTTCAATAGTCTTTAAACATATGTTCACAAGAATAAAAACGATAATGACCGGTCGTAAAAAATTTACGCATTTCATTGCGATGATGGATGATGAGAGTGCACGTCGGGATGCTGCTGTAAATATCGTTTTGGGAACGATGACACCTGGCGTTGAACCAGTAGGAACCCTAATGCATGGTTATGAAACGGGAACAAAGGTCGTTTCTTCAGATTTTGAGTATTTTATTCCAACAGCTATAGAATCACATACACTAAGTCTTACTCAAGTTGATCACAAAGCTGTAGTCTATCCCCCAGTGACATTTAATAAAAGATTTGAAGCTGGACATAGTTATACAATTTATGTAAGTCTGCTTAATTAAGAAAGAGCCTTCCTTGTTGGTATTATATAAAGGATTCTGCATAGAACAATTATATATCAGTGTAGAATCCTTCTTCTTTCTATTTTTATATGCCCCTGTTTTTTCTATTATCATTTAAAAATGTTTCTTCTTTCTGTTCTTTTAGGAGGAAATGTTTATATTTGTATCGGCTAAAATCTAATAACAATCAATATCGAATCATATGAAAAACAAGCAAATAATACTGTGTGCATTCTTATTGTTATGTCCTTTCTTGCTCTATGGACAGCAATCATCTTCTGTTGCATCAACGTCTTGTGCTAATAATCAAGGTTATATCCAGCATCCGTGGCAAGGGAAAAAAGTGGGATATATAGGAGATTCCATCACTGATCCTAACTGCTATGGAAATGAGATAAAAAAATATTGGGATTTCCTGAAAGAATGGCTGGGCATCACTCCTTATGTATATGGCGTAAGTGGCAGGCAGTGGAATGATGTACCCCGACAGGCAGAGAAATTGAAAGAAGAACATGGAACAGAAGTTGATGCCATTATTGTCTTGATGGGAACAAACGATTTTAATAATGGAGTGCCTATAGGAGAATGGTTTACCGAGAAAGAAGAACAAGTGATGGCAGCGCGTGGTGAAGTTAAGAAGTTAGTAACTCGCAAGAGGCGTACTTTCATTATGACGAATGATACCTATAAAGGGCGTATTAATATAGGAATGGACAAACTCAAGAAACTCTTCCCCGATAAACAGATTGTATTGCTGACTCCATTACATCGCTCTTTGGCCGATTTTGGTGAAAAGAATGTGCAGCCGGATGAAAGCTATCAGAATAGTTGCGGAGAATACATAGATGTCTATGTACAGGCCATAAAAGAAGCAGGTAATCTGTGGGGAGTTCCTGTGATAGATTTTAATTCGGTAACCGGAATGAATCCTATGATAGAGGAACAGCTCATTTATTTCCATGATTCAAGCTTTGATCGTCTACATCCTAATACTACAGGACAGGAACGCATGGCGCGTACATTAATGTATCAATTACTTTCATTGCCGGCAGTGTTTTAAAAATGAATATCCGTATTTGAGAAATTTTAGTGAACCGCCTGATAATCAGCTTGAATGTGTCTGTTAGATATAACTTTTCTAATAATACAGGCATAAAAAAAGGAGCACCGCTGTACTCCAACCTTTGTTAACCTTAAATCTAATACTATGAAAAACACAATGCAAAGGTACGAACTCTAATTAAATTCGCAAATAAAACAACTGAAAAAGTATGTTTTCTAACATTTATTTAGTGATCTGCCTCTTTCTTTTATCCTTTTTAGATCTTATGTTAAAAAACAATCCTTCCATGCAGTCTTTTTGCCGATTGCTTATCTTTATCTAAGTATAGGTAACAGATATGGAGATTAGAGAACTGGTGGCTTTGTGTAAAAGTGGAGATGAACGAGCTTTGGGCTTGCTTTATAAGACATATTCTCAAAAAATGATGAGAATATGTCTTCACTATACATCGAGTCGGGAAATTGCAGAGGATTTGCTTCATGATGGTTTTATTGTCATCTTCACTTCCATTCATTCGCTGCGTGACCCCGAAAAGTTGGAATTCTGGATGGGGAGAATTATAAAAAACATAGCATTGAGGTATATCAATCAAAACAATCTTGTTACCACGGTACGGCTGTCTGAACTCTCGGATGATGAATTGCCGGAAGAAGAGGACTTTCTTTCACCGGATTTTATTCCTTATAGCACTTTGCTTTCTATGATAGATCGTCTGCCGAAAGGTTATGGAAATATTTTCAGACTATCGGTTCTGGAAGGTCTTTCCCATAAAGAAATAGCTGCTTTATTGGATATTGCTCCTCATTCTTCTTCTTCCCAGTTATCGCGGGCAAAAAGTTTATTGAAGAAAATGATTGCTGATTACCGAATGTCCATTATCCTGTTTATCGGAGTTCTGATTCCTGTTTTTTATGGATATTTGTTCAGGCACAGCAAAACGATAGAAAAGAAGGTGCAAAGTGTGCCGGGGAGGCAATCTATTTTCCCTTCTGAACAGAGTGTGCCTTCGGAGCCTGTGCAGGCATTGACTCCTGCAACCCCTTCTGCGCCCGCCATGCCTTCTGAAGAAATAGGCTGTCCTGAAGTTGCGGCAAGATTATCATTACTGCGAGATTCACAGATAGCGGAGATACCAGTTTCTGTCGAAAGGAAGGATACAGTAAATCCTTCATCTTCTATGCAATCACTTGTGGCAGAAGTCCCCTTCCCTGTGTTTAGTCGTCCTTCCGCCTCCGGACATTCCAAATGGAAATTTATGTTACTCGGTTCTGTCGGTTCACAATTAGCCCGGAATCTGTATAAATGGATTGCAACTCCTCAGGCAGAGGGGGTTGCTTCGGACTTCCCCCAACAGGTGAATACTTGGGAAGAATATTATGCTTATTTGAATGCCCGCAGTGAGGCGGGGTTGTCAGCAGATTCACTCGCCCTGATGGAAGTGGCGGGAAATAATAACGGGGACATTGTAGAACACCAGTGTCACTACGCTCCTATAACTCTCGGATTATCTATGAATAAAAAGATAAATGACCGTTGGAGTTTGGAAACCGGATTGCAATATACTTACTTAAAGTCGACTTTTACTACCGGAAATCAATTTGCTATTGAGGAAATGCAGAAACTGCACTACATCGGCATTCCACTCAAAGTTTCTTATCGTTTGGCGGATTATAAGAATATCTCTTTCTATTCTACAGTGGGTGCACAAGTGGATATTCCCTTGAAAGGGACATTGAATACATATCATGTGACGGACAGTATTTCTATGCCAATGGGACATCGGTCTTTGGGAGTACCCTGGCAATTCTCTGTTAATGGAGGGGTGGGATTGCAATATAACTTCTCTTCTTCGGTCGGTATTTATGCCGAACCTTCTGTTCATTACTATATTCCTGACGGAAGTAACATAAAGACTATCCGGAAGGAGCATCCTGTTACATTCTCCATTCCTGTGGGGCTGCGTATCTCTTGGTAATTTTATTCATCTGTTTTTCATCTTTTTTGCATATAAAACCGTATCTTTGCTGCCACTTTAGCAAAAGGATAAAAAACGAATGGTTTCAGTAGACAATTTAAAAGTAGAATTTGGAGTAACACCTCTCTTTGAGGATGTATCATATGTTATCAATAAGAGAGATCGTATTGCGCTGGTCGGGAAGAACGGCGCCGGTAAATCTACTATGCTAAAAATATTGGCAGGGCTGCAAGCGCCAACTTCGGGAACGGTATCCGTACCGCGTGATGTATCCATCGGCTATCTGCCCCAGGTAATGATTCTGAGCGATGTGCATACCGTGATGGAGGAAGCTGAGATGGCGTTTGAGCATATCTTCGAATTACAAGCCAGCTTGGAGAAGATGAATCAGGAATTGGCAGACCGCACGGATTATGATTCCGAGGGTTACCATAAACTGATTGAAAAGTTTACGCATGACAATGAACGCTACCTGATGATGGGTGGCACTAACTATAAAGCGGAAATAGAACGCACTTTGATAGGATTGGGATTCTGCCGGGAAGATTTTAACCGTCCCACTTCCGAATTTAGTGGAGGCTGGCGTATGCGTATCGAACTAGCCAAACTGTTGCTGCGCCGTCCCGATGTCTTGTTGCTGGACGAACCTACCAACCACTTGGATATTGAAAGTATCCAATGGCTGGAAAACTTCTTGAAAGTAAGTGCCGGAGCAGTCGTCTTGGTGAGTCACGACCGCGCCTTTATAAATAATGTAACCAATCGCACCATTGAAATATCCTGCGGACACATCTATGATTATAAAGTAGCCTATGATGAATTTGTAGTCTTGCGCAAAGAACGTCGTGAACAGCAACTCCGCGCTTACGAAAACCAGCAGAAGCAAATTCAGGATACGGAAGAATTTATAGAACGCTTCCGTTACAAAGCCACCAAGTCCGTACAGGTGCAAAGCCGCATCAAGCAACTGGAAAAGATTGTTCCCATTGAAATAGATGATGAAGATAATTCTGCTTTGCGACTGAAATTCCCGCCCGCCATGCGTTCCGGCAACTATCCGGTGATTTGTGATGGGGTGAAGAAAGCATATGGTAACCATGTGGTATTCCATGATGTGACACTGACCATTAATCGTGGTGAGAAGGTAGCCTTTGTAGGAAAGAACGGTGAAGGTAAGTCTACTTTGGTAAAATGTATCATGGACGAAATCCCATACGAAGGGAAACTGACCATCGGGCACAACGTACAAATAGGATACTTTGCACAGAACCAGACACAAATGCTGGATGAGAACCTTACCGTATTTGATACCATAGACTATGTGGCAAAAGGGGATATCCGATTGAAAATACGTGATATACTGGGCGCATTCATGTTTGGCGGTGAGGCATCCGACAAGAAAGTAAAAGTCCTTTCGGGAGGGGAACGCAGCCGCCTCGCCATGATAAAGCTGTTGCTGGAACCGGTGAACTTCTTGATTTTGGACGAACCTACCAACCACCTGGATATGCGTTCAAAAGATGTTTTGAAAGAAGCAATCAAAGAGTTTGACGGAACGGTGATCGTAGTATCACATGACCGTGAATTCCTGGACGGACTGGTAACCAAAGTCTACGAATTTGGCGGTGGAATAGTAAGAGAACACATCGGAGGCATCTATGACTTCCTGCAAAAGAAGAAAATAGAGAACCTGAATGAACTGCAACTCTCAACATCTCCCACAGCATCGGCAACCAAAAAGGAAGAGCTCGAAACGGTAAGCGAAAACAAACTGTCATACGAAGCGCAAAAGGAACTGAACAAGAAACTTCGTAAACTGGAGAAACAAGTGGCGGACTGTGAACAGAAAATAGAGAAGCTGGAGGCACAGATAGGAGAGGTGGAAGCCCAAATGGCAACTCCCGAAGGAGCTTCGGATATGGCTTTGTACGAGCAGCACCAGAAATTGAAAAAAGAATTAGACCAGGTCGTAGAAGAATGGGAAGCAGTCTCTATGGAACTGGAAGAGGGACAAAAATAAATAACTATATTTATAAGTAAACAAATGAAAGCAAGACATTATTTACCATTAGCTGCATTCTCACTGGCATTGCTGGCAGGATGTAACAGCAAGAAGGAAGCCGCTTTGACTTCAGGTATTGATTTGGCCAACCTTGACACTACAGCCATTCGTGGCACTGATTTCTATCAGTATGCATGTGGAGGATGGATGAAAAATCACCCTCTAACGGACGAATATTCACAATATGGTTCTTTCAACGAATTGGCTGAAAATAACAATAAGCAGTTGAAAGAGTTGATTACGGAACTTGCTGTGAAGGAACACACTCCGGGCAGTGTGGACCAGAAAATCGGAGATTTGTATAACATTGCCATGGACAGTGTGAAACTGAATAAAGATGGCGCTGCTCCTATTCTTCCTATGTTGCAGAAGATAGCAACCATGAAATCTTCGGCAGATGTGATGCCTATGATGGCTGAGATGATCAATGAAGGTGTAGGCAGTTATTTTGGCTTTGGTGTAGGAGCTGATGAAAAGAACAGTTCTATGAATATCTTCCAGATAGGTCAGGGCGGTATCGCTTTGGGTGAAAGGGAATATTACTTGGCTACCGACTCGGCTACGCAGAAGATTCGTGAAGAATATAAGAAACACATTGTCAAGATGTTCCAGTTGGTGGGCGACGATGAGGCTACTGCAACGAAGAAGATGCAGGATATATTGGAAATAGAAACAGCTATTGCCAAAGCATCATCCAGCAAAGCCGAATTGCGTGATCCGGAAGCTAATTACCATAAGATGACTCTGGACGAGTTCAAGAAACTGACCCCCGATATGGATTGGGATACTTACTTGAATGCCATTGGCGTTAAAGGTGTGAATGAATTAATAGTAGGACAGATTGCTCCTTTGCAGGAAGTGAACAAGCTGATTAAAACAATGCCTGTAGAAAAACAGATTGCTTACCTGCAATCCCGTTTAATCAGCAATGCAGCAAGCTATTTGAGCGACGACTTCCGTGCTGAAGCATTTAATTTCAGCGGCAAGGTAATGTCCGGAGCCAAAGAAGACCGTCCCCGTTGGAAACGTGCCATCAGCAATATAGACAACGTATTGGGTGAAGCAGTAGGACAGATGTATGTTCAGAAATACTTCCCCGCAGCAGCCAAAGAACGTATGCAGCATTTGGTAAAGAACTTGCAAACCGCCTTGGGTGAACGCATCACCAATCTGGAATGGATGGGTGACAGCACTAAGCAGAAAGCGATTGAAAAACTGAATGCCTTTACCGTAAAGGTAGGTTATCCTGATAAATGGAAAGACTATTCTACTCTGGAAATCAAGAACGATTCTTATTGGGAGAATATGGTACGTGCCAGTCAGTGGCAATTAGCTGACGAGCTGAGCCGCATCGGCAAACCGGTAGACAAGGATGAATGGCTTATGACTCCGCAAACTGTTAATGCTTATTATAACCCTACTACCAATGAAATCTGTTTCCCGGCAGGTATCCTCCAGCCTCCTTTCTTTGATATGAATGCGGATGATGCATTCAATTACGGAGCTATCGGAGTGGTAATCGGTCACGAAATGACTCACGGATTCGACGATCAAGGCCGTCAGTACGACAAGGAAGGTAACCTGAATGACTGGTGGACTGCAACTGATGCCGAAAACTTCAAGGAACGTGCACAGGTGATGGTTGACTTCTTTAATAATATCGAAGTATTGCCGGGCTTGCACGCCAATGGTGAAATTACATTGGGTGAAAATATAGCCGACCACGGAGGCTTGAAAGTATCTTATCAGGCATTCAAGGCTGCTACAAAAGATGCTCCGCTGCCAGTGGTAGACGGATTTACTCCCGAACAACGTTTCTTCCTGGCTTATTCTAATGTATGGGCTGCCAATACACGTGAAGAAATGATTCGTATGCTGACTCGTATGGATGTGCATTCATTGGCACAATGGCGTGTGAACGGTGCTTTGCCTCATATTCAGGAATGGTATGATGCATTTGGCATTACTGAAGGCGATTCACTCTATATCGCTCCCGAAAAACGTGTTTCTATCTGGTAAGATAAAGGCATAGATTATAATAAAAACGTGGTAATTGCTGATTATTTGGCATTTACCACGTTTTCTTTTTGGAAGTTAAATTATAAACTACTACTTTTGTCCCCGATGAAACGGAGAAGACACATAGCATGGGTATTGATGTTGATCAGCATTATTATGTTGACGGCATCCGTCTTGCCGCATCATCATCATCGGGAAATCCTTTGCCTGCAGCATGATGTGACCGTATGCGACTGTCAGTGCTCTGCACACCATCATCACCAGAAAAGTTCTTCGGATGCAAATCATACTTGCAATGCCGGGTGCGTCACTAAGTTCAAAAGTGTTACTCCGGATAAGGCGCAGGATACTATTTCTCCCGATTATTCCTTTTGTTCGCTGCTTTATACGGTAACGGATGTGCTGGACCTCACGTTACGGTTGTATGAACACAACACATTACCTTATAGTTACTATTTAGAACGACTTCATTCTACGTGCCTGCCTCACGTAAAGGGCTTGCGCGCACCTCCTTATGTTCTTGCTTAACAGATAGGAATCAACTTTTCTATCGCAACTTTGTTGCATTTCTTTTATCTCTAAATTCATATTAAACAAAGTAAGTAAGAATATTTATATCATCATGAAGAAAACTATCTTTATGGGAGTCTTGGGGTTATTCCTGTTAGGCTCTTGCAACAGCAAATCGGGACATGACCACGAAGGGCATGACCATGGAACGGAAGCGGCTCACGATCATGATCATGAAGGACATAATCATGAAAGTGAAGATCACGACCACGATCAGGAAGGACATGAAGGGCATAACCATGGGGCAGAGGCTTCGGCCGGACATTCCGATGAAATCATCCTGACTCCTGAAAAGGCAAAAGCTGCCGGAGTAGAATCAGAAATCATTCAACCGAAATCATTCCGCCAAGTGATAACCACCAGCGGACAAGTACAGGCTGCGCAAGGCGATGAAAGCGTAGTGGTAGCCAATGTCGCCGGAGTCGTTTCTTTCCGTCATCCGGTTACGGACGGTATGAGCATTAGCAAAGGTGCGCCCATCCTGAATATATCGGCTGATAATATGCCGGATGGCGACCCGGTGAAACGTGCCCGCATTGCTTATGAAACCACAAAGAAAGAGTATGAACGCGCTGCCAAATTGGTAGAAAACCAAATTGTATCACAGAAAGAGTTCAATACCATCAAAGAAAATTATGAGAATGCCCGCTTGGCCTATGAAGCAATCTCAAAGAATCAGACCAAGACCGGGGTTTCGGTCACTGCTCCTTTGGGCGGATACATTAAGAACTGTCTGGTACAGGAAGGGGACTATGTTTCTGTAGGACAACCTTTGGTAAGTATCACTCAGAACCGCCGCTTATTCCTTCGGGCAGATGTTTCCGAGAAATATTACGGTTACCTGCACAGCATCCAGTCTGCTAATTTCAAAACTCCCTATGATAATAAGGTGTATGAGCTAGAGGATTTGAAAGGCCGTCTGCTCTCCTATGGCAAAGTATCCGGCGGCGCTTCTTTCTATGTACCTGTCACTTTTGAATTTGATAACCGTGGCGATGTAATTCCCGGATCTTATGTAGAAGTCTATTTATTATCGAATGAAATGCCCGATGTACTTTCTTTGCCGGTCGCAGCACTGACCGAGGAACAAGGCTTGTACTTTATTTATCTGCAACTGGATGAAGAAGGATACAAAAAGCAGGAAGTCACTTTGGGAGCCGGCAATGGAAAGGATGTTCAGATACTCACAGGCCTGAAAGCCGGTGACAGGGTAGTAACAAAGGGAGCTTATCAAGTGAAACTGGCTTCGGCTAGCAATGCGATTCCAGCTCATAGTCATGAACACTAATTTAGTAATAGGATAAATTTGTGAGAAGTTTCTATGGGATGTGATTAGTCAAAAGTATTTTCATCCCCTCTTGAGAGGGGTAGGGGTGTGTTAGAATACATCCTTGAAAACTTTTGTTGATACTATTCACACACCCCCTACCCCCTCTCAAGAGGGGATGAAGTTACTTTTGATTTATCAGATATAAAAAAAGAAATGATTTATGCTAAATAAGATAATACATTTTTCGCTCCACAACCGCATACTGGTTCTGGTAGCATCGGTTCTGCTGCTCATCGGCGGTACATACACAGCCTTCCACACGGAAGTCGATGTATTCCCCGATTTGAACGCACCTACCGTAGTGATTATGACCGAAGCCAACGGCATGGCTGCCGAGGAAGTGGAACAACTGGTAACCTTCCCCGTAGAAACAGCCGTGAACGGTGCAACCAATGTGCGCCGCGTGCGTTCTTCCTCTACCAACGGATTCTCTGTGGTTTGGGTAGAATTTGATTGGAATACCGATATTTACTTGGCTCGTCAGATTGTAAGTGAAAAGTTATCATTGGTCAGCGAGGAACTGCCCGGCAATGTGGGCAAACCTACCATGGGCCCTCAATCTTCTATTTTGGGTGAACTGCTCATTATCGGTTTGACTTCGGATACCACTTCCATGCTCGATCTTCGCACACTGGCAGATTGGACTATTCGTCCCCGTCTGCTTTCCACAGGCGGCGTGGCACAGGTAGCGGTATTGGGTGGAGATATTAAGGAATACCAGGTATTACTTGATCCTGCCCGGATGAAACATTACAACGTCACTTTGGCGGAAGTGATGAACGTCACCCGTAACATGAACCAGAATGCCAATGGCGGAGTGATTTATGAATATGGAAATGAATACATTGTTCGTGGCGTACTTTCCAGCCATGATGTAGCACAGTTGGCTCGCTCGGTTATTAAGACAGTAGACAATGTTCCCATTACTTTGGAAGATATAGCAGATGTGCAAATAGGTTCACAGGAACCTAAGCTGGGTACTGCTTCGGAAAGAGGAAAACCCGCCGTACTGATGACTGTAACCAAGCAACCCAAAACCGGAACCATAGAACTGACGGAACAACTGGAAGCGGCATTGAAAGACTTGCAAAAGAATCTTCCCTCTGATGTACACGTGTCAACAGATATTTTCCGCCAGAGCCGCTTTATCGAAAGTTCCATCGGAAACGTGAAAGACTCCTTGTACGAAGGTGCTATCTTTGTAGTTATTGTCCTCTTCCTGTTCCTGGCAAATGTGCGTACCACGGTTATTTCATTGGTTACCCTGCCTCTGTCTCTTATCGTTTCTATCCTGACACTGCACTATATGGGTTTGACTATCAATACCATGAGTTTAGGAGGTATGGCAATTGCCATCGGTTCGCTGGTAGATGATGCCATTGTGGATGTGGAAAACGTATGGAAACACCTTCGGGAGAACCGTTTATTGCCCGAAGGAGAACGAAAGAGCGTTATCGAAGTGGTATTCAATGCTTCAAAAGAAGTGCGTATGCCTATTTTGAACTCCACATTGATTATTGTAGTCAGCTTCGTGCCTCTATTCTTCCTTACAGGAATGGAAGGACGTATGCTGGTACCGCTGGGCATTGCCTTTATCGTGGCGTTGTTTGCTTCCACGGTGGTGGCTTTGACTTTGACTCCGGTATTGTGCAGCTACCTGTTGGGTAATAATAAAGGTAAGGAATTACCTAAAGAAGCATTCATCGCTGTATGGATGAAGAAGCATTATCGCAATGCGCTGACGTGGGCTTTAGACCATAAGCCTGTGGTATTGGGCTTTACGGGAGCTTTATTCATTGCGGCGCTCATCACGTTCTTTACATTGGGACGCAGCTTCCTGCCTTCCTTCAACGAAGGTTCGTTTACCATCAATATCAGCTCATTGCCGGGTATTTCATTGGCAGAATCGGACAAGATGGGACACCGTGCAGAAGAACTGTTGATGTCTATCCCCGAAATACAGACCGTAGCCCGCAAGACGGGACGTGCCGAACTGGACGAACATGCCTTGGGTGTAAATGTGAGCGAGATAGAGGCTCCGTTTGAATTGAAAGACCGTTCTCGTCAGGAGTTGGTGGCCGATGTACGCGCCAAGCTCTCCACTATTACCGGAGCGAATATAGAAATAGGCCAGCCCATCAGTCACCGTATTGATGCCATGCTTTCGGGTACAAAAGCCAACATTGCTATCAAGCTGTTTGGTAATGACCTGAACAAGATGTTTGCTATCGGCAATCAGATAAAAGATGCCATCAGCAGTGTAGAAGGCATTGCCGACCTGAATGTGGAACAACAGATAGAGCGCCCGCAACTCAAGATTATTCCCAAGCGCGAAATGCTTGCCAAGTTCGGAATCTCTTTGCCGGAGTTTGCCGAGTTTGTGTCTGTGAACATGGCGGGTGAAATAGTCTCACAGGTATATGAAGAGGGTAAGGCATTCAACCTCATAGTCCGTACCAAAGACGAAGTGCGCGATGAAATGGAGAAAGTCCGCAACCTGATGATTGATACCGGAGACGGGCAGAAGATTCCCGTAAACTATGTGGCTGATGTGGTGTCTGCAATGGGGCCCAATACTATCAGCCGCGAGAATGTGAAACGTAAAATCGTGATCTCTGCCAATACCAGTGGTCGTGACCTGCGTAGTGTGGTGAATGACATACAGCAACGGATTGATACACAAATCAAGTTGCCCGAAGGCTATCACGTGGAGTATGGCGGCCAGTTTGAGAGTGAACAGGCAGCCAGTCGCACGCTGATGCTGACTTCATTTATGAGTATTGTGGTGATCTTCCTGCTGCTTTACACCCAGTTCCGCAGTGCCAGCCAGAGTGGAGTTATTTTGCTGAACTTGCCGTTGGCGTTGATTGGTGGTGTGTTTGCGTTGGTCATTACAACGGGTGAGGTCAGTATTCCTGCCATCATCGGTTTTATCTCGTTATTTGGTATCGCTACCCGTAACGGTATGTTGCTGATCAGCCACTACAATGACTTGCGTGCAGGTGGCATGGAGTTGAAAGAAAGTATTTTGCATGGTTCGTTAGACCGTCTCAATCCTATCCTGATGACTGCACTGTCCTCTGCTTTGGCGCTGATCCCCTTGGCATTCCGTGGAGACTTGCCGGGTAATGAGATACAAAGTCCGATGGCGAAAGTAATCTTAGGTGGTCTGTTGACTTCGACCTTCTTGAACGCTTTCATCATTCCGATTGTTTATGAACTGATGAATAGGAAAAAGAAATAATTCATTTCTCTGCCGATAATCAATAATTGAAAGCTGCTCTATATAGTTTCTTTCAATAATAGAAAATAACTTTATCAGTTTCTTTATAATAGTCGAAGGTAACTTCATCCCCTCTTGAGAGGGGTAGGGGTGTGTTAGAATACATACACGAATGCATCGGTTTATGCCATTCACACACCCCTCGGTCCCCTCTCTAGAGGGGAAGATGAATACTTCCGACTGATTTAAATTTTATAAATAATAGAATAAACATGAAACGAACATTATTCATATTAGCCCTTTGCTCCCCCTTGCTGGTGCAAGCCCAGAGCATAGACCATATCTTGAAAAGCATTGAGCAGAATAATAAAGAGCTTCAAGCCCAAAAACATTCTGCCGACGCCACCAAGATGGAAAACCGTACCACCAACAACTTGCCCGATCCTACGGTGAGTTACAGCTCATTCTATAGTAATGCCGCCGAAGGCGGTCACGGAACGGAATTCGTAGCTTCGCAAGGCTTCGACTTTCCCACTCAATACATCACTCGTAATCGCCAAGCAACCTTGCAGAATGAAGCCGTAGACAAACAGCAACAAGCCGCCCGCCGCAACATTCTTCTGAATGCCAAAAATCTCTGCTTAGACCTGATCCTGCTGAACCAGGAAAAGACCCTGATGGACATCCGAAAGAAGAATGCAGATGAACTGCAAGCGCTCTACGAAAAGCGCCTCACCACAGGCGATGCCAACATTTTGGAAGTAAACAAAATAAAGATGGAACGCATGAACGTGCAGACTGAAGTGGCGCAAAACATAGCTGCTCACCGCACTGCCCTGCAATCTCTGCTTGCTATGAATGGCAATATGCCTTTGGAATTTTCAGAAAATACATATCCCAGCGTGCAGGAAATCAATGACTACAACATGATGCGTGATGCAGTCATTGCTTCCGATCTCGACCTGCAAGCCGCCGCAGCCAGTACCCGTGCCGCCGAGAAACAGGTATCAGTAAACCGCCAGGGATGGTTGCCGAAACTGGAAGTCGGTTTTCGTCGTAATACGGATGATGTGGCTTCACAAAATGGTTTTGTGGTAGGCGGTTCTTTGCCTTTGTTTGAAAACCGCAAGAAGGTAAGGATTGCAAAAGCCCAAGCAATCAGTGCGCAGTTGATGCAGGAAAGTGCCAAAGACCAGGTAGAAGCCAGCCTTATGTCATTATTCAATGAAATGCAGCAACTAAAGGATGCCATGAATGCGTATGATGTCCCTTTGATGTATCGTTCCCTCGATTTGCTGAAACAAGCATTGACCGAAGGGCAGATTTCATTGATAGAATATTTTGTGGAGACAGAAGGTATTTACAAGAATCTTCAGGCATATATGCAGATAGAGAACCAGTATCAAAAGGTGATGGCTAATATCTATAAGAATGATTTGTAAATGATACGGAACTCAATATAAGACGAATCATAGTCGAAAGTATTCTCATCCTCTCTCAAGAGGGGATGAAGTTACCTTCTACTCCGAAAAGCGTAGCTTCGAAAGAGGGCGACAGCCCAAGCTCCCCCACTAAATTGCAGTAGCTCCACTTCAAGACAAAGCACCTTCCTCCACAATAGCCTTATATATAATGTGTGGCGCCCTGCCATCTCTTTCTATCTTTTTCTCGTTGTACCATTGGCGCAGTTCATTGGCAGCCTTGGTTTTCAACAGCCCGGTCAGCTCGGAATATTCCTGTCGGGTAATAAACCCGTGTTTCTTTAAGTATTCTGTCAACAGCGTAAAGCGTTCTTCCGGAGTGTACTTTTGGGAAGAGTTCCTAAATCCGTAAAGGGGATCTACGCGCTCTAGCTCCCTTTCTCCTTTTCTTTGCACATCTTTGACAAAAGAGCGTGCAGGCTTAAACTTTACACTGTCAAAGTGCACCGAAGCGGAACGTATTTCCTTCTTGTCTGTTACTTTCCGGCTGGTCAATGTTGCCGACAAGGTTCCAATTTCTCCCAGTTTCACATTATACCCGTCTGCCAGATAGTCTGTCAGTATGTTCTCCAAGTCACTGAACAGACCTATAACAATGCCTGCCTTAAAACCGGAGCGTCTTGCAATATCATTTGCTATATCTTCCAGGTCCTTAGTACCTTTTACCACGATTTTGGGATATAATGTGGTTTGTTCTGCTGTCCCTTTTACGTCGGGACTTATTTTGAAATCATATTTTGTTGCCATCATTAATGGGTTTTAAAGGGAATACTAAGCTGTCCTTTGCCTATGGCTAAGGTCTTTTATATGGTAGACTACTACGTTCAGCTATAATGGAACGTATATCCTATTATAGTGGGATGTACGTCCTGCTATAGTGGAACGTACGTTCTGCTATGGCGGTACGTTCTAGTTTGCCGTACAAAAGTACTTAATCATATGGAGAAAACCTATTAATCTGGCTGAGAAAAAAAATAAAGTAGGAATACCTTTTTCTTTTTGAGATGTAATATGTAATTTCCCTTGTGCAGATGGACTCTTTTGGTTAACTTTGTTATCATAATAGCGTATACTCTTATGAACGATGAACAAATATTTAAGAATATAGATGGCATTCTATGTTATAATGAAATCGTTGCTGGTTGTGACGAGCTAAAGCAAAGCATCTTTCGTAAAGTATTCAATGTTGAGTAGCAAAAAATAAGAGAATAATATGGAAAGCCACATTATATTATATACCACGGAAAGTGGGAACATAAGTATTCAAGTGCAATATGAAGACGGTACATTCTGGTTGACTCAGAAGCGTATGGCTGAACTGTTCGGTGTGGATGTACGGACAGTGAATGAACATTTAGGTAACCTTTATGCTGAGGGTGAATTGCAACGAGAGGCAACTATCCGGAAAATCCGGATAGTTCAAAAAGAGGGGAATCGGGAGGTGGCAAGAAATTTGGATTTTTATCATCTCGACGCTATTATAGCCGTAGGCTATCGTGTGAACAGCCGTCAAGCCACCCAGTTCAGAATTTGGGCAACCCGGATGCTCAATGAATTTATCACCAAGGGCTATGTGCTTGACAAGGAACGATTGAAGAAAGGTCCACAGTTCGGTCACGACTATTTCAAAGAACTGCTGGAGGACATTCGTGAAATCCGTGCCAGTGAAAGACGCTTTTATCAAAAGATAACGGATATATATGCACTTGCCATTGACTATGATAAAGATGCGCCGGAAACGAAACAATTCTTTGCATCGGTGCAAAATAAGTTGCATTGGGCCATCAGCGGACAGACTGCTGCCGAGATTATCTTTCATACAGCCGATGCTGATAAGCCTCATATGGGACTGACTACGTGGAAGCATGCACCCGATGGGAAAATCTTAAAATCGGATGTATCAATAGCTAAGAATTATCTCGACCAAAAGCATATCAAAGCTCTCAACCGATTGGTCTCTGCCTACCTCGATTTGGCGGAAGACCGTGCTGAGCAGGAGATTCCAACGACTATGTCCGATTGGGGCAATATTTTGAATGGTTTTCTTACTGTGGCTGGTCGTCCTATACTCGAAGGACTAGGAAGTATTTCCGCACTTGAAGCTAAATTAAAAGCGGAACGAGAATATGATATCTTCCGCAAACGTCAGGATATAGAATACATATCAGACTTTGATAAGGAGATAAAAAAGCTGAAAGGAGAATGAGACATGAATCAGTCGGATGCAAGGCTTAAGAAGATAGAGTCAAAGTATAAACTCAACAAACTGTATAAACGAAATGACACTGACCAATTTTGAAAACTACATACCCGCCATCATCCTTCAGCGTGGAATAGAGTATTGTCATGCAGGGAGAGTTCATGATCTCACAAAGAATGATGCCCAATGGACTGCCACTGTCAGCGGAACGGATGAATATGAAGTGGAAATCACCATAGAGGATGAGGAAGTGACAGACTGGTATTGTGATTGTCCTTATGATGGTGGAAATATTTGTAAGCATGTTGTAGCTGTGTTGTTTGCCATACGAATACAATGTAAAAAGGTTAACCCCTATATCGAAAAGATGGAGGCGGAAAGTGTTCAAATAGAAATAGATGGAGATGTCCGACAAGCATTGAAAACGATAGAACCGGGCCAATTAGAGCCGTTTGTTCTGGAATATGCGTCCGAACATACCGATTTTAAGCAAGCCTTGTTGCATCGGTTTGCATCGGCAATGGGAAATCCGCAGGCATTAAATACCAATCACTTGCATGAGGTAGAGAGCTGTTTTCCTGATTCATACATCTATACCTGTTATCATGGAGAAGAAATCATTGATTTTTCATCTGTAACATCCGGCTTGGAACGTTTACAGGCAAAGGCAGAACTATTCTTTAATCAGAAGGTATGGGGGGATGCTGCTTCTTTGGCACTTCAGATAATTCGTTCTGTGGGCGAACATTATGAAGAAGATAGGTATGAGTATTATGATGAGAGGGGAGAAATGTCTTTTCCCTGTGAGGAATCCAAAGAATTACTTTTGAAAATAGTCCAATCTCCCGAAGTGGAAGGGCATTTGAAAGAAGAAATATGGCAGGAACTACGTGCACTGAATGAATTGTCTGCTTTGGGTGATTATTGCTTGCTGGACATGGAAGAGTTGACTCATCAAGTAAGTCTATATGCGTTGAGTAAAGAAGAAGCTTTGGCTTTATGCGATAAAGCTATTCGAGAAGGAGAGGAAGAGGGAAGATGTTCCCAGCCTGTGCTGCGGAAGGCTGAGGTATTGGAATTTTATGGTGATGAGGAAGCTGTAGAGCAATTATTGCAGAACTATTCCAATTCACTGGGAGTTAGAAACCGTTTGATTGATATGTTGCATAAGCAAGATCGGAACGAAGAAGTGTTGAAACAAGTCGCTGATGGAATTTCTCTTATTGAAACTGATTCAGAAAAAAACTGGACAACAGACGACTATGCTTTGGAGTGGCGAAAACTGGCTCTAGGCATTAATGAGAGTAAAGGGGATATTTCTCAAGCTATTGCTTATTGCCGTGACTTGTTTATTGAAACAGGAGGGGATGGAATATATTATCGTAAACTGAAATCATGGGTTGATAAGGCAGAGTGGAAGGCTTTTTTACAGAAATTGATGCGGGAAACCTCTTTCTATGATTCTTTTGATGAAAGTAATGAAGCTGAAATTTATGTGGCGGAGAAGGATGATAAGGCATTGTGTTGTCTGTTGACTTCAGAAAGATTGGATTTACCCTTAGTGATACGGTATGCTGCTCATTTGCAGAAACCTTATACATCACAAGTCTTTGCTGCTTTGGAGGCGAGGATGCGGACCTATGCCGAGGAGAAGATGGGACGAGAACATTATAAAAGACTGGCAGAATATTTGCGTAACTTGAAAAAGTTGGAGGGAGGTAATACGGTGGTGGAGAGATTAGTGAATGATTTTAGAGCTTTGTATAAAAGACGGTCGGCGATGATGCAGGAGTTGGGAAATATATAAGGTGAATTGTTTTTTACTTCTAAAGTTGTGACCATTGGTTGGGGCGAGCAAATCTCGCCCTTACGGCAAAATGATAGCAGAAAATATTTCTTGAATCACCATGTTGGCATCTTCTATTATTCTAAAGAACCATATCACTCAAACAGGGGAGCCACACATGGAAAGTGGAACCCTTCCCGTATTCGGATTCTACCCAAATTCTACCTCCCATTTGTTCAGTGATGGATTTACAGATAGGTAGTCCTAATCCTGTGCCTTGCATAAAAGCGTTCAATTTCTTGAAACGTATGAATATTTGCGATAAGTTCTTTTCCTCAATACCCATGCCTGTATCTTCTACATAAATTTCCAGTCCGTTGTCCTTGCAGGCATATCCCATTTTGATATATCCTTGCTGGGTGAACTTTACGGCATTGGTTATCAGGTTGGTTACTATTTGGGTCAATCGTTCCTGGTCTGCCTTGACAAGCAATTCCCGGAGTGGGTTTTCGCTGATAAACTTTATACCGGGTTTGTTTACTTTCTCTTTCATTACTGTACTAAGTTCGCTAAACATTTCAGAAAAATTGAACAGAGTATCGTTGAAGACCATTTTACCGGAATCCAGTTCGGAAAGGTTGAGCACATCTTCGATCAAGGCGAGCAGTAGATCTTTGTTGAGCGATATGATACGACTATATTCTTCCCGTTCTTCCTGGCTTTGAGCATCAGCTATGAGTTGTGAAAAGCCAACAATAGAATTGAGTGGTGTTCTGATTTCATGGCTCATATTAGCGATGAACTGCGACTTTATGTTATCAGCCTGTTGGGCTTTATCTAAAGCCTCTTTCAGTTGATCCATCATTTGGTGTTGCAGGGTGACATCAACCCCTACACAGACCAGTAACTTTTTTCCTTTGAAGGTGGAGGAGAATTTAATGGTTTGCAAGTGGGTGTTAACGTCCCGATCGGGAGAGGTAACTATTTCGTGAATCAGCATGGGGGCGTCTTCCGTGTAGGTCGAAGCTTCCATATCATCTTTCCGGTATTGGTCTGCTTCGTCTTTCGGAAAAACTTCGTAGTCTGTCTTGCCTATCAATTGTTCTTTAGGCAGATTGCACATTTGCTCAAATTTCTTGTTGATGATATAAAAGCGGTAATCATCTTCTATATCTTTGATCAGAATAGCTGAAGGGAGTTCGTGGAAGATGGCTCTCATCATTTGATGCGCGTCTTTTTCGTCTTTGATGGCCTTTTCCAGTTTCTTCTCTTTTTCTACGGCTTTGGTGATGTCATAGCTGATGCAGACCAATAGCTTGTTCCCTTCCGAGGTGGTAACGTAGGACTTTGTGGTCTGTAAAATGACTTTTTCCTGTCCCGGGATGCATATTTCTTCTTGAAAAGTATATTCTCCTCCTTTGGATATGGCTATTTTGTCATCTTGCCGGAACTTATTTGCAGAGTCGAAAGAAAATATTTCGTAATCGTTCTTTCCTATGATTTTGTGATGGGAGAGATGCTGTAGGGTGCAGAAATTTTCATTCACCATATAGTATCGGAAATCATTTGTGATATCTTTAATAAAGATGATAGCATCCATCTTATCTATTAGGAACTGTGACAGGCTGTTGCGAGGCTGAATAATGGTTAGTAATTCAGTTTTCTTTTTTAGTGCGCTTAATTCTTCTTTTAGACGCTCATTTTCTCTCTTTAACTCCTGTTGTTCTTCGGTGGTCATGATAGAGGTCAAGGTTTATTGTGCTACAATGGGGATAACGCTTGTAAAAATATAAATTTTAAGTGAATAATTAAAATACAAATCAAAAAAAATGCAGATATTTTAGGTGAATGTCCTTTCATTGTATAGTCGTGTCTGGTCAAAACGAATATTGCCATTCTGAACAATATTTTGTTCAGAATGGCAATATTATATGATCGTGTCACTGAAATCGGACACCTTCTCTTATGAAAAGGTTTTATTTCTTTTTCTTGGCTGCTTTTTTAGCTTCCTTTGCCCATTCTTTTGCTCCCTGTTCCTTCAGTTTTGCGGTGAAAGCTTTTGCTTTTTCCATGCTAACCTGTTCTTCTTCAGGAGTGGCATAGGCGTGTTTGTAGCCTTTTTCTACATTCCATTCGCCGCGTGTGAAATCGGGGAATGCTACGGCAGCACAACCATTGTCCATAGACAGTGATCCCAGTTCTGCCAGGCAGCACCATTCTGCCAAATCATATACATCCATATCCAAAGGCAATCCGTTTTGCAGGCAATATACCAAGCGGCTATCCATGATAAAGTCCATACCACCGTGCCCGCCTACTTCTTTTGCCATTTCACCATATTTCTTCAATATCGGGTGCTGGTATTTGCTAACAAGAGCTTCCATTTCTGCTTTGGGAAGGAAGCCATGTGAATTCAGATCATCTACTTTGGGTTGTACACCTGAGGCGCTCAACTGTGCTGCATCCAAAGCATATCCTTCAACCGGATATTTATTGGCAAAACCTTTACTTCCGGTCAGTTGGTACAAACGGTTGTAAGGTTGTGGAGTCATTACGTTATGCTGAATTTCGATAACTTTGCCATTAGCTGTGCGCAGTAAAGTGGTAGTGTGGTCACCATTGCGGAACTCTTTGCAGTCTTCGCCTGTTCTTTTTTCAACCAATTCTTTACCGACTACAGACTTGGTATCCATCGCTACCAAAGTGGTCATGCGGTCGCCACGGTGAATGTTCAATGCTTGTGCTACAGGGCCCAGGCCATGAGTAGCATAAACGTCACCACGATGCTTCATGTTGTAATCCAAACGCCATCCCAGTTTGTCGTCTTTTCCATTCTTCCAGTAATGATCCCAGAACGGGCTCAGATTATGGATATAGGCTCCCTGTGCGCGGATCACTTCACCGAATACGCCCTGTTGTGCCATATTCAAGGTGTTCATTTCGAACCAGTCATAGCAGCAGTTTTCCAAAATCATGCAATGCTTGCGTGTCTTTTCACTCAGATTAATCAAATCCCAGCATTCTTGCAGGTTCATAGCCGATGGTACTTCGATAGCTACGTTCTTGCCATTCTCCAAAGCGCATTTTGCTGCGGGGAAATGGTGCAACCAGTCTGCGGCAATGTAGACCAAATCTATGTCCTCGCGTTTACAGAGTTCTTCAAATCCCTTTTCGCCGGAGTAGATGGCAGCTTTGGGCATAGAGGCTTTTTTCAGAATATCCTGGCATTTCTCGGCACGTGCCTGTTCGTAGTCACAAAGAGCTATGATCTGTGTGCCGGGAATATGGGTGAAGCGTTCTACGGCTCCGGGGCCGCGCATTCCCAGTCCTACGAATCCTACACGGACTACTTCCATTTTGGGAGTGGTAAGTCCCAATACACTTTTCTGTCCGGCCGGACGCTCGGGGCTTTCAACTACGATAGTTCCTTTCTCCCATTTCCATTGTCCTCCTGTACTTGTTGTTTGCGCAGTAGTAGTTTGTGTTAAACATGTGCATAATGCAGTAGCCATGCACATGCCCAACACCAATGATTTAAAAGTTTTCATACTTTTCGAATTTAAAGTTAGAGTTAATAATCAAATTATTTAGTGTCATCCTTATTATAATAAGGAGTCCTTAGTTTTTTTGTATATCATCCTTTGAAACGATTAAAGGAAAGTCCCAAGGTATTATTATGTCTTATATAAGTAATAAGAATCTTTTCTGTTTTGTGGTCAAAGATAAGCAATCCTTTTAAATTATGCGTACTAGTTTTTTATCTTTCTTATGTAAAAAGGGCAAATTTGAATAATTTTAAAAATTGGGAGGGAAGGGACAAGGCTTAAAACAGGTTCTTGATTATTCATCGTAGGGAATTTGAAAAAGGAAAAAGAGTATTCACACCATATTTATTCCTAAATAACGCTGGGATTTCTCATCTATTTATTGTTGTTAATTGGTTGATTGATAATTGTTTGTGTTTGTTTGCTGAATTTGAGTAAAAGAAAAGCCTAAAATAGTAAAATGGTTAATTCCTTTGTTCTTACGTTTGCGGCGTTAATTTTAATTTAAGACAATGTAAATTATGAAAAATGCAAAACGATTAGTTAAAAGTCAATGCAGGGATGCCCATCAGGCCTTGATGTGTTTTCTATGCTTTCTTTTCTTATTCGCAGGAACGCATCAGGAAATACAGGCTGTTCCGGATGCTGCGATGAAGATTGAACAAGACATGCACATTACAGGTATTGTGCAGGATGCTAACAAGGAACCCATGATTGGAGTGTCGGTGGTAGTGAAAGGAACTACTAATGGAACAATTACGGACTTTGATGGAAGGTATGACATCTCTGTTGCGGGCAGTAAGACTGTGCTGGTCTTCTCATTTGTGGGATATGCCACGAAGGAAGTAACCGTAGGTAATCAGAAAACCATTAATGTAACTTTGGCTGAAGACTCGGAATTGATGGATGAAGTGGTGGTTATCGGTTTCCAGTCACAAAAGAAAGGAAATTTGACGGCTGCTGTAGCTTCCGTAGGAGCAGAAACTTTGCAAGACAGACCTGTTGCCAATATAGGACAGGCACTGCAAGGTATGGTTCCCGGTTTGAATGTCAGCATTGCCGGTGGTGACCCCAACAAAGTACCTAATTTGAATATTCGTGGTGCAACCACATTTCGTCAGAGGGGTACATCCAATGACGATAAGAATAAATTCGATGTTGTTTCCGGTTCTCCATTGATTTTGCTGGACGGCGTAGAGATCACCGCTGAAGACTTGAACCAGTTGAACCCAAACGATATTGACAATATGTCGTTCCTGAAAGATGCTTCTGCTGCCGCTATTTATGGTACAAGAGCTACTTTCGGTGTAATCTTGGTAACGACCAAGGGGGGAACTTACCAGCAAAAATCAAAAATCGAATATTCTTATAATCTGGCTTTCGATCAACCTTATGAATTGCCTGATATTTTGGATTCCTATCATATTTATAAGGCTGGAGCAGACAAAAGATTGTGGACCGGTGAAATTGCCGAATATACTCAGCACGACAAGGATATGATGAACGGTATGATGGCCTACATCAAAGACCCCGTGAATAACAAGCCTTACTTTATGGAAGGTAGTGCCATTCAGTGGGTGGGCAATACAAGACCTTATGAAGAACTGGTGAAAGACTGGACCCCGACTCAGAAACACAATCTTTCTATCAGCGGTGGTGGTGATAAAATCAGTTATTACATTTCTTTGGGCATGCAGGATCAGAAAGGTATGTATGAAATTAAAACCGACAAGTTGAAAAGATACAACGCCTTGCTGAGTGTGAACGCTAAAGTGACCAGTTGGTTCACGGTAGCTGCGAAGGCCTCATATAATGTGTTCGATTATGAAGGACCTACCCAGCAGACGGACGGCTCTAATCTTTGGCAGTATGCTAAATCTTATTATCCGGAGAACTATATTTATCAACCGGTATTGACAGGACCGGACGATCCAATGCCAAACTATGTCACAGAAAATCCGGTAAGCTACTTGTACGCTGGCGGACGCAATATCACTTCCAGACGCAAGACCATTCTTTCTATCAGTCCGGAATTTATTATTCTGCCTAAGATTTTGAAAATAAAGGCAGACATCTCTGTTACTCCTACTACTTATCAAAGAGAGAAGACGCACCCCAAGCAAGGTCGTGTCAATAATTCATGGACTGCACTTGAATACCGCTGGGCAACAGACAATGATGGTTATATAGAACGTACTTCAACGGATAAATATTCTATTAATGTGTATGCTGACTATAACCAGACTTTTAAAGAGAAACACAGTATTTCTGCATTGATAGGTATTAATCAGGAAGAAGAAAGTTATGCCGGCTCTTCTCTCACATTGAAGAAAATGCTGGACCCGTATATCCTGAATCCTAGTCTGGTGGAAGATGTAACGGCTAATACTTCTTCTAACTCTCACTCTGAAGTTGCGGCACGCGCCTTGTTCGGCCGTATCATGTATAATTACATGGGTAAATATTTGATTGAGATGGATGCCCGTTATGACGGTAGTTCAAAGTTCCCGAATGATTCACGTTTCCAGTTCTTCCCCACTATATCTTTGGGATGGAGAGTTTCGGATGAAAAATTCATGGATTGGTCTAAATCATGGTTGGACAATTTCAAGATCAGAGCCTCTTGGGGACGCTTGGGTAGCCAGCCAGATTCCAAATATCCGTACCAGTCTGTTTTCAACTTGGTAGAGGGATATTTCTTGTTTGATGGAACACGTTATCCTACAGGTATCTCTACTCCTTCGTTGGTGAATCCTAATCTGACTTGGGAAAAATCAACGACCAAGAACCTGGGTTTTGATTTTACTTTCTTGGGTAATCGCTTGACGTTCAGTGCCGATATCTTTGAAAGAAAAGTAACTGACATCTTGATTCCGGGTGGAAAAGATTATCCGGCATTAATTGGTGACAACGATCTGCCTTATGAGAATGCCGGTATATTGAAGACAACCGGATTTGAACTTCAGGCAAAATGGTCGGACAGACTGGCTAACGGATTCAGCTATAGTCTGGGTGTTGCACTTTCAGACGATAAGGCAAAAGTAGTAAGCTATCCTTCCAATCCAACCAACAAGCTTGGTGACGGTAGTTTGTACAAAGGATATACCGTAGGAGATATTTGGGGATACGTAACCGGTGGCATTCTTCAGGAAGGTGACTTTGACGGTGTAGGTGCTAATGGAAAGCCATTGTATCATGGAGCTTACTTTAAAGGCGGACAACCCTATCCGGGCTACGTGTGGTATAAAGATTTGGATAATGATGGTGTGATTACCAGTGGCTTGAATACGGTAGATGATCCGGGTGACAGAAAGATCATTGGTAATAATTCGCCACGCTACCGCTACAACATTACTGCTAACTTCCAGTACAAAGGATTTGACTTGGATATGATGTTCCAGGGAGTGGGAAAGAGAGACTATTGGTTGGCTTCTACTTCCAGTTATTGGGGTAATGGAGCCGGTTCATGGGAGACATACAATCAGTCATGGACTCCGGAGAGAACAGATGCCAAATTCCCGATGTATGGTTCAGGTGTGGGTAGTTACGCTCAGACGGGCTACCTGCTGGATGCTTCCTATATTAAGCTGAAACAGGTGATTCTGGGCTATAGTTTCCCGAAATCATTGATCGGTAAAGTCGGATTGGAGAAGCTGAGACTGAATATAGCTGCTTATAACTTGTTTACCATCTCAGATGTACCCAAGTATTATGATGCGGACTATCTGTCTGACGCATATCCTCCCAAACGGACATTCAGCGTAGGTGTTCAAGTCGGTTTTTAATTCTTTAAATCAATAGATTATGAAAAAAAATTCAATTATAACTTTACTCGTGACCTTGGTGGCAGCCTTGTCGTCTTGTAATGATGACTTCATGCAACGGGATCCGATAGATAAAATGGCTGACGGTACATTCTTTACAAAAGAGGCCGATTTGCAGCTATACTTAGACGGTATATACAGATACTATGTATATGGACATGGTATTGGCGGAACTAATAATACTTCACACGATAAAGGCTTTTTGGCAGTGAAGGCCGGTAGCCAGATCATTTTCGGAGATGCGTTCAGCGATAATACGGTTTACGCAGGAGGTATTGATAGTAAGCTGGGTGGTACATACGATACTCCGAATTCAGCTTCCAAAAACATGGATTCACCCTGGCAATGGATGAAGCTTCGTAAAGTGAATTATTTCCTGAATCATTATGGAGAAGTTGGTGATCCGGAAACGCTGAAAGGATATGCCGCCCAGGCTTATTTCTTCAAGGCGTGGGACTATTATATCAAACTAGTGGCTTTGGGCGAAGTGCCTTGGTTGGACAAAGAACTGGATACGGCTTCTCCCGAAATGTATGGTGAGCGTATGCCGCGTACTGAATTGGTTGAAAATATTCTGAAATGTTTTGATTTTGCTGTTGAGAATCTGGAAGATAATGATAACTCTTGTGGACATATTAATCAAGATATGGCTTTGTTCCTGAAGTCACGTTTCTGTCTGTTTGAAGGGACTTTCCGGAAATATCACACTGAATTGAATTTGCAGTCTACAGCGAATGAACTCTTACAGATGAGCCGTGATGCTGCCAAGAAGATCATTGATAAAAACAGGTATCGTCTTTTTAAAAATGCTGCAGGAGATGGTTATTGGCGCCTGTTCATACAGAAAGGGAGCCCTGAAGCGGAAGGTAATGAAGAAACGATTCTGGCACGTGTGTATGATGGTGTTAAACTGGGACATGACAATCCGCGTTACTGGGGAATGAACAACCACACACGCTACTGCATGGGAGCTCCTTTGTGCATGATTGAAGATTATTTGTGTGAAGACGGACGTCCTATCTATATTGGAGGTACCGATGGTAATTACACTGTTAATCCTTTGTTCAAGGGGTATGACGGTATGTGGGAAGAACTGGATAACCGTGATCCCCGTTTGAGACAAACGGTTTGTAAACCGGGTGAATACGCTTCTATTTTTGATATGGATGATAATACATACGGTTTGGAAGAAACAGGAGTGATTTATCCGATGATTATTTACGATACCGGTGGTGGTTCTCCGATGAAGCATTACAATTCTACAGTGACCGGTTACCGTTTCATCAAGCACTGGATGCCCGATTATTCAGAGTGGGAAGCTAACCCTAATGGTGTACAGACAGCTCACATGTTCCGTTATGGAGAATTGCTGCTGATCTATGCAGAAGCCAGAGCCGAACTGAATGAAATAACTAATGCTGATTTGGATATTACTATTAATGCTTTACGCGAAAGAGCAGGGTATGACTTTGCGAAATACCCTAACGCCAGATTGACTTTGTCCAATATTCCGGCTGACCCACGTTTGGATGCTATTTATGCAGAGAAACTGGATTACTCCGTATCGCCCATTATCCGTGAAATCAGACGTGAGCGTCGCGTGGAAACCATGATGGAAGGTATGCGTTACGAGGACTTGATGAGATGGAAGGCCGGCAAGTTATTTACGGTTCCTGTAAGAGGCATGAAGATGACTCAGGAAAAGATCGAGCTGTACAGCAAAAACCGTAACGATGAGACATACAAGGATTATCCGTTCAAGGTTACTGTTCCTATAGGTGAAGTGGGGAATCAAGTGATTGTAGATGGCGAAGGTTTCATTATCCCTTGGCCTACATCTACTACTGTTATCAAAGGTGTGCGCCCTTGGGACGATAAGCGTTACTATTATCCGATACCTTTGAATGAGATGCTTCTGAATCCGCTGTTGAAACAGAATCCGGGTTGGAAAGACATTAATAGATAACCGATAAATATAGCGTAAGATTATGAAAAAGAATATATACTTATTAGCAGGAATGCTTTCATTCGGGGCACTGTTTGCAGGTTGCAGCGATGATGATTCAGGCAAGGCAGTGAACATCACAGTTGAAAATGCTACAAATCTGGAAAGTGACATCTTCGGTGTCATTGTGACGGAGGGGCAACCTTTGCAGTTGAAGCCGTTCATCATGCCCGAAAGTGCCAGAGAAAATGCCATCAGCTATCACTTTGCAGGTGAACCTACCGGTGCTATTGAGCTGAGTGCCGATGGTTTGATCACTCCTAAATTGACAACACCTGCTACAGGTGACATCCCTTCTCCGCTGGGTACGGATACTATTATCGTGAGGGTGGACGATGGTTCGGGTACATTCGTTAGATATCCAATCAGAGTCATTAGTAATATTGTGCTTGTTTCAAGCATCACGATCCAGTCTGCCGGACAAAATGTAGAAATGGAGAGCGGAAAGACTTTCAATTTGGCGCAATTCGTAACTGTTAATCCGGGTACTGCTACCGATAAGAGTGTTACTTATGCATCTGCTGACGAAACAGTGGCCACTGTAGATGGTAATGGTCTGATCACTATTGTAGGAGAAACCGGACAATCGACTGATATTGTAGTAACAGCTAATGACAGAGGCAAACAGTCTGCTGTTTGTAGAGTGAAAGTTGCGGCTGAGGCTCCTATGTACGTAGGTTTCCCGTTCTCAGACAAATGGGCTTATTCTTCCAATCTCGGAACAAAAGAAGGGGATTTAAAAAATCTGTTTGATGACAAGAACTCTACTTTTTGGTGTCCTGATATTCAGACCCGCCCCATTTATGATCCCGTGTGCTATCTGGATCTTGATTTGGGAGAAGTTATCAAGTTCGGGCAATTGGGTTACAGACATCGTAGCTTGAATTATTCGCATTTACAATGCCATACATTTAAGGTAGAAGCAAAGAAAGATGCAGGAGATTCCTGGACGGATTTGGGAGAACAGGTGACGGAAGCCAAGAAGGTGGATGACTATCAGCTGTTTGAAGTCGCTCCGACAGAAGCCAGATATATCAGAATAACATTCATCAAGGGACACTTGAGAGATGGACAAACAGACTGGAATTATTCCGAAACAGGAAATGTTTCTGTAGGAGATTTACAGGTTTTCATTTATAACAGATAAACCATTCTAAGTATTGAAGGGAGGTCTCTGTAGAGGGATTTCCCTTCATTTTTCTTTTTTCTATAGTATATTTTCTCTAACTTAGCCCCAGTTTTTAACCTGATAGCAGTATTATGAAAAGCAGATGCTTATTATTATTTCTGACTCTTTTTTATATTCTATTCCCTTCTTTCGCTACCGGAGACTATAAATTCAGAACGATGTCGCCTAGCGGTGGATTTTACTATGATGGAATAAAGGCAATAGAACAAGATAATGATGGCTTTATTTGGACGATGATGGATTACGAACTCTATCGTTTTGATGGCTATCATTACAAAAAGTATTATCCTTATTTTGCCTCGATGGCTCCTACAAAGAGATGGATCTTTAATAACATGGCATCCGACTCGTCAGGTTATCTATATGTGAATACAAATAATGGAGTGTTTCGCTATGATCGCATTTCAGATAGGTTTGAAAGACTGCATGATAATGTAACACATATAAAAGTGGATAAATCAGATAATGTATGGGTAAGATACAAAGATAAATGGAGCATACTGAACACGAATACAGGAGAATTGAATACTCCCAATTATGATGGCAAAACCCCTACTTATTGTAATACAGCCTTTTGTACTTATAATAAAGACTTATATACATTTATCAATCAGAAAGTCTATCGCTTCAACTATGCAAAGAATGAATTTGTGCTTTGTTTCACATTGCCGGATGTTAATGGAAGCATTCGCTTCGCGCGGGCATATATGGGGAAATTGTGGCTATTCGTTAATAAATACGGACTATATAAAATAGACTTGTCTACTTTTAAAATAGAAGGGCATTATGAATTACTTCCGGAATATAATAACAGTTCTTTGCGAGCATTTTATATTGATAAAAAGGGATATATTTGGTTTGGGACTATTGATGGACTTTACATATTCGATCCTTCGGATGGAAAATTATCACATTATAAGCATTCCAGAACAAATCCTTTTAGCTTGCCCAATAATTCTATTTGGGAAATCAGTGAAGATCGCCAAAGCAATGTATGGATAGGAACCTATTCAGGAACTTTATGTTATGTGAATATAGACGAAAATGCAGCATTCAAGACTTATCATCCTCAAAATAGCGGATTGAATTATACTCCGGTCAGTTCATTTGCTGAAGATAAAAACTATCTCTGGATAGGTACGGAAGGCGGAGGCATCAACCGGATGGACAAAGTTACCGGAGCATTCACTTATTTAACCAGCGAGAACAGTATAACTTCCAATAATATAAAATCGCTGATTACGGATTCAGAACATAATCTATGGATCTCTACGTTTATGGGGGGACTGGATTGCCGTAGTAACGGACAGCAAAAAGTCACCAATTATAAACACGTTCAAAGTAATCCGCACTCTTTACTGGTAAACAGTGTCCGGAAAACAATTCTTGAAGGAGATTCAGGCATATGGCTGGCTTATCAGCACTATAAAGCGGAAATATCTTATTTCTCTTTCCGCACTAAATCTTTTACCCATTTCAATTTGGACAGTATAAACAATAATGTCTATTTATTCGACATTTTGCGGCAAGGAGAGAAAACACTATGGGCTATCAGTAACGAAACCCTTTACCGCATGGATATACATACGCATGCTGTAGAGAAAATGGTTCCCAATGATTCCACCTATCTGGGATTGTTTACTTTTTGTTTGGATGACTCCGGTAATATCTGGATTGGTACCATTGGCAATGGACTTGTCAAATTTGATACAAACACTTCGCACTATATATCATTGAAAGATGTATTACAACAAAACATATATTCCATATATAGTATTTGCTATGATGATGGAAATATATGGATGGGGACGGATGATGGGCTGTATTGTTATAATATAGCCAGTAATCATTTGATGAAGTTCGACAAAAAAGAAGATACGCAGGGACAGGTTTATTATCCTCTTGCTTCTATGAAGGGGATGGACGGACTAATCTATTTTGGTGGGACTAATGGTTTTACCGTTATTGATCCCAAAAAGATTTCTTATAATGACTATAAACCAAAAGCCATTATTTCAGATTTCTTCATTGACCATAAATCAACCCATCCCAACTACACGCTCAGTTCTTCGTCCAATGAAATAACTTTGGACTATGATCAGACGAATTTTGGCTTTCAGTTCTCTTCCGATAATTACCATATACCCGAAAAGAACCAATTTAAATATAGATTAAAAGGGTATGATAATCACTGGATTACTACGAATGCACAGAGTCGCACGGCTATGTACTCCAAAGTACGGGCAGGCATTTATTATTTTGAAGTTTATGCGGCCAATAATGATGGTGTTTGGAGTGATACCCCCACGGTGGTAAAGATTATAAGAAAGACTGCCCCTTGGTTCAGTTGGCCTGCATACATTCTCTATGCACTGATGTTAATAGGAATCGTATGTCTTATTTATCGTCATTACTCTGAAAAGAAGAGACTGAAAATGCAACTTTATCTGGAAAATATAGAGAAAGATAAAAAGGAGCAAATTCATCAGGCGCAATTACGTTTCTTCACTAATATTTCGCATGACTTCAGGACTCCGCTTTCTCTTATCATTGCGGCTTTGGACAAATTGAGGCGCGAAGGGTTGAAGGAATATTATTACCGGATATTAAATGGTAATGCACAACGTCTGTTGAATCTGGTAAATGAATTGATGGACTTCAGGACAGTAGAAAACGGTATGATGAAACTGGAACTGCAACCACTTGATATCAATGATCTTGTGAAAGAAATAGCTAACGATTTTATTGATTATGCAGGACAACGGAGTATTGATTTTCAGATAAAATGTGATAATGCCTTGCCCGGTACTATTTATGTTGATAGGAATATTGTGGAGAAGGTTGTTATGAATCTGCTGAATAATGCTTTTAAGTACACGCCGAATCAAGGGCGAATTTTGTTGGAAACAAGAATGGGGAAGGATAGCTTCACGTCCCAGTATAAAAATAACTATACGATAGGTGAAGATGTGAACCCTACTTTCTCCATTATTGTCAGTGATACCGGAGTGGGGGTATCCCGTGAATCCATTAGTAGTGTCTTTGAACGTTTCTATAAAGTAAGTACGGTAAATACGGATTCACATTTAGGAACAGGTATTGGTCTGGCCCTTGTCAAGAGTCTTGTGTTATTACATAAAGGCAGTATCTCTATTTATAGTGAAAGAGAAAAAGGTACAGATATGGTAGCTTGTTTTCCTTTGGACAGTAGTATTTTCAGTGATACCGACTTTATAAAACCAAAAGAAACTGTAGCAGAAAAAATAGTGCAGCCGATGGCGGAAGAAAGTACACCATCTGTTGATATAAAAGACATGGAAAGCGAGTTGCTTCATTCCAACAAAAAGAAAATATTGGTTACGGAAGACAACGAAGACCTGAGAATGCTGATTGCTGAGTCCTTGTCTGATGAATTTCAGGTAATGCAGGCAAATGATGGACTTGAAGCATTAAAACTAATGGCGGATACAGACTTCGATTTGATTATCAGTGATATTATGATGCCCAACAAAGATGGCGTTTCTTTGTGCAATGATGTAAAAAAGGATATGAATACTTCGCACATTCCGGTTATCTTGTTGACAGCCAAAACCAGTCTTGAAAGTAAAATAGAGGGTGTGGATTCCGGAGCCGATCTTTATTTCGAGAAGCCGGTTGACTTGACTTATCTGAAATTATCTATTCAGAATATCTTTAGGAACCGGCAGCAATTGAAAGAGCATTATGCTAAAAATTATTATGCAGATAGTAGCGAGCTTTCTTCCAATGAACAAGATAATAAGTTCCTGAAGCAATTTATAGCCTTTATCGAAGCTAATATGGACCAGTCTGAAATGGATATTAACCAGATTGCTACAGAATTATCCATGAGTAGGAGCAAACTTTATACGAAAGTGAAAAGCCTGACAGGAAAATCAGTGGTGGAGTTTGTATTGAATTGTCGTCTGCGCAAAGCTGCGAAACTGATCATTGAGGAAAATATGACGATGCGGGAGGTCATGATGCAGATCGGTATAGAGAGTCAAGCTTATTTCACCAATTCATTTAAAAAAGTATTTGGTGAAACGCCCACTTCCTTTGCTGCAAAGCATAAAAAATAGGCTTTTTGACGAATAGGATAAAACAAATGGCAATTAGAGTAAGTCGGCAAAATGGCAAATATCGACTTTTGCATAAACTTTTAAAGATGATATAATGAAAGCATTCTTGTCTATTCTGACATTAACACTGTTGCTGATGATGCCCGTCGGGCTATGGGGAACTGAACGTCAGGCCTTCTCTTCGGATATGCAGAAGACCATGGCGCAGGTTGCAAAGTGGCAGATAAATAACTTCACTTATCAAGAAAAAGGAAATCTGCATGACTATGGTATAGATGCCTGGACTAATGCTGTACTTTATGCCGGTATGTTGAAATGGGCACAAATGGCAGACTCATCTTCTACTTATTTCGATTGGCTAATGAAAATCGGAGAAGAAAATAAATGGTCTGTCCCTGCAAACTTTGCCGATTATCCGAAATATCAATATTATCATGCTGACGAATTAGCTATTGGGCAATTTTATCTGGGTATGTATGATCATTATAAGAAAGAGAATATGATTCATGCCGTACAAGAAAGGCTAGACTGGATTATGGCTCATCCGGCAGATACCTGCATGACTCATTCCAATAAACAGTGCTGGACATGGTGCGATGCTTTGTTCATGGCACCTCCGGTATATGCCCACCTGGCAAAAATAACCGGTGATTCAAGATATCTGGAGTTTATGCACGACAATTTCTTGCGGACTTATTGTTACCTATATGATTCAAGCAACTGCTTATTCTTCCGTGATGATAGTTATTTTAATAAGTTGGAAGCCAATGGTCAGAAGGTTTTTTGGGGACGTGGAAATGGTTGGGTATTGGCAGGCATTGCCAACATACTTGATCTGCTCCCTGGTGATTCCGGATTAAAACCTTTCTATGAACAATTATTTGTGGAACTTGCTATCCGGCTGAGTGGGTTGCAGGATAAAGATGGTTTTTGGCATGCCAGTTTGCTTGATCCGGATAGTTATCCGTCACCTGAAACAAGTTCTACTGCACTGATAACTTATGGGCTGGCTTATGGACTAAATCATCATTTGCTGGATGCATCTTACTTGCCGATAGTTCAAAAAGCTTGGAAAGCTTTAGTTTCTATAGTGGATGAAGATGGGAAAGTAGGATGGGTACAACCCATTGGAGCCGATCCCAAGAAGGTGACACGAGAAATGACAGCCGTATATGGTGTCGGGGCGTTTCTTATGGCAGGAACGGAAATTATGAAACTATCAGAATAATCATTATCTATCTATATTATGAAAAACAAAAAGTATCTGTTTCTATCCTTATTATTAGGTCTCTCTATCTTTTCCATTTATCCTTTGCAGGCTAGGGAGAAAACCATCTTTAATGAAGGATGGAGCTTTAAAAAGGGACCTTTCCCTAAAGACCCTTTATTGTTCTCTGGCGGTTTTGATTCCAGATGGCAGGATGTAACCATTCCCCACACATGGAATGCTACGGATATGCAGAATGAAATGAATAATTACTATGCCGGTGAAGCCTATTACAAGAAAGAATATACTCCGGCGGCAGAGTTGAAGGGCAAGAGAATCTTTTTGCGCTTCCAGGGAGTAGGATCTGTGGCGGAAGTATATGTTAACAAAACATATGCCGGCAATCATAAAGGGGCTTATTCAGCTTTCGCTATTGAAATAAGCAAACTGTTGAAGTATGGAGAACCTAATGAAATTTTGGTAAAAGTGGATAATTCTCCGCGCCCGGATGTTATCCCCATCAATAATACTTTGTTTGGAGTCTATGGGGGAATTTATCGTCCCGTAGAGTTGATTGTAACCGAAGCGGTTAATATAGCTGTCACCGATTACGCATCTCCCGGCATTTATATCAGCCAAAAGAACGTCAATCGTAAATCGGCTGATATAAGCATTAAGGTCAAATTGGAAAATAAAAAGGCGCAAGCTGAGAAGATTCTGGTTTCTGCTACTGTTTATGAACAAGATGGTAAAATAAAAGCACAGCAACAAGTCCCGGTAATCGTTTCACCACAAGGCAGACAGATTTGCGAACAAAGTTTCAGCATTAAGAATCCCCATTTGTGGCAAGGGCTGGAAGATCCTTATTTATATAAGGTAGTGGTAAATCTGATAGCCGATGGAAAAGTTATTGATGAAGTAATCCAGCCTTTGGGGCTAAGACATTATGAGTTGAAGGCAGCCGACGGTATGTATCTGAATGGAAAGAAAGTACCGATGTATGGCGTGTGCCGTCATCAGGACTGGTGGAAATTGGGAAGTGCACTGACTGATAAAGAACATGATACCGATTTGGCAATCATCAAGGAAATGGGAGCGACGACTATTCGCTTTGCACATTACCAGCAGGCAGAACATATCTATGCGAAGTGCGATAGCATCGGCTTTATGATCTGGGCGGAAGTTCCTTTTGTCAATCGTGTAAGTACGCAGGAAGGCGATAATGCCAAGCAGCAATTAACGGAATTGATCCGCCAAAACTATAATCATCCGTCCATTTATATTTGGGGATTACACAATGAGGTTTATACTCCTTACAATTACACAGTGGCTTTGACTACCGAACTGAATGATCTTGCCAAAACGGAAGATCCGTATCGTCTCACAGCCTCTGTAAACGGATATTCTACTGTAAATCAGGAATCAAACCTGAATGCAGATGTGCAAGGTATCAACCACTACTTCGGTTGGTATGGAGGAAAGATAGGTGATATTGAGAAATGGGTGACCGGCATGGAGAAAGACTTCCCCGGCTATCGGGTTATTTTTTCGGAATATGGGGCGGAAGCCAATATTCATCAGCAGGAAGAAGTAGTGGGAGAAGTGGGAAGATACTTCTCGCAATTTTATCCCGAAACATTTTCAACCAAATTCCATGAAATTCAGTGGGGAGTTATTTCCAAGCACCCTTACCTGATCGCTTCTTATATTTGGAATACGTTTGATTTTGCCACGCCTGCTACGGCGCAGGGAGGCGTGAGAGCACGTAATATGAAAGGTCTGGTGACATTTGACAGGCAGACAAAGAAAGATCCTTTCTACTGGTACAAAGCCAACTGGAGCAAGGAACCTGTACTTTACATTACCCAACGAAGAGCTACTGAACGCGAAAATGAGGTGACTCCCGTAACGGTATATTGCAATGTGGGTACTCCCCAATTATTTGTAAATGGGGTAGAAATAAAGACATTTAAGAAAGGTCAAACTCCGGTACACTACATCTTTGAGAATGTAAAACTGAACAACGGTGAAAATACGATCGAAGCTAAAGTCAGCAATCAAGGAAATATGCTTGAAGATACAATCCGATGGAACTACTCGCCGGAAAATAAGAACAGACTGAAATTGTCCGATCCGAAAGAAAAGACAAAGGAACATGTAGGTCTTTAACCAGCTAAAAATATGAATAGAATATGAAAAAGAACTTTTATACTTTACTGCTTCTCCTGTCTATATCTCTGTTGGCTCAGGGACAGACCAGGCGTACATCCATATCTTTACAACACGGAGCCCACCGGATAGGTAACCGCACAGATGCAGATATGCAACGCTGGCGCGAACATGGTTTGGGACAATTTATACATTGGGGAGTCTATGCCATTCCCGGTGGATTTTGGGAAGGCAAATGTTATCCCGGAGCCGCAGAATGGATACGTTCATGGAAGGAAATGCCCAAAGATGCGTATGATAATTTGTACAAACAGTTTAATCCTACCGCCTTTGATGCAAAGGCATGGGCCAAACAAGCCAAACAGATGGGAGCTAACTATATGATATTTACAACCAAACATCACGATGGCTTTTGTCTTTGGCCAAGTAAATATACTGACTATACCATAGCCCATACTCCCTATAAAGAAGATATAGTGAAACAGGTCGTAGATGCTTACACGGCAGAAGGCATTGATGTGCATCTCTATTTTTCCATCATCGACTGGAATCATAAAGGGTATCGTTCAGCGCCTCCCCAAACTAAACAAGACAGTATTTCGTATGAAACATTCAAGGAATTTACCAGAAACCAACTCATCGAGTTATTGACTACTTATCCTTCCATCAAGGGATTATGGTTTGATGGCAGTTGGGATAAAGCTTGGATGAACGAAGCGGCATGGGTAGATACATTGGGAATGGAATTAAGAGCCATGCATCCGGGACTTATTATTGGCAGCCGTTTCCGTGCCGACGAACATGGGAAACGTCATTATGACTCTAACGGAGACTTAATTGACGATTACGACCAAACTTGGGAGCGTGATTTGCCTAATTCTATGGAAGATTTGCATGGTAGTGATTGGGATTGTGTAATGACTGTCCCCGAAAATCAATGGGGGTATCATTCAGAGTGGAGAGGATACGTGAAAACATCCTATGATTTGCTGGAAATGATGGTGAAAGCTGTTTCTATGAATGGAAACTTTGTACTCAACTTCGGTCCTGACGGCAAAGGTACTATCCGTCCGGAAGAAACGAAATTGGCTAAAGAAATAGGAGACTGGATGAAGATAAACAAAGAGGCGATCTATGGGTCTTCCCATTCGGATATTCAGAAACAAGATTGGGGATACTTTACACAAAAAGGCAATAAACTGTATATGTGTGTATTCAATAAACCTATCAATAATCTTTTGAAAATCGAAATACCCAAAGGAGGTATTAAACCCGTAAAGGCCTGTTTCCTGGAAGATAACAAGGAGGTGGAAATTCAAAATGCCGGAAAGAACAAGCGGAACAGTTCATTGTATAATGTAGCTATACCGGTATCATATGAGGCAGTTCGTCCCTTTGTCATCGTGCTGGAAACGGTTCAGAATGCGAAAGAGGAAGGGGAATACCAACAGGCTAAGATCTAATTCTTTTTTCGTCCTTTGAAACACTCTTTTTCACCCTTTGAAAAACAAATAAGACACCGCGAAAAACTTTTTTCGCGGTGTCTTATTTGTTACTATGTCCTCTCTTCCAAAATGTCAATAAATAGAGAGAGACTTTCATGCTTCGTAACAAACATCAGAGGCTTGTGGAACGGACATTGGAAAAATGACCGTTTAGTAGAAAAGTGTGGCGAAAAATTGCTATTTTTGCACCTGCAACTAATAAATAGATAAGAAGATGCCATTAAACTTACCCGATAAGCTACCTGCTATTGAATTGCTGAAAGAAGAGAATATCTTCGTCATAGACAATTCGCGTGCCAGTACGCAGGACATCCGTCCGCTGAAAATAGTGATATTGAACCTGATGCCGTTGAAGATAACGACAGAAACAGACTTGGTGCGTTTGCTTTCCAACACTCCGTTACAGTTGGAAATATCATTTATGAAGCTGAAAAGCCACACATCGAAAAATACTCCGGTGGAACACATGAAGACTTTCTATCGTGATTTCGACTTGATGCGTGACGAGAAGTATGATGGTATGATTATCACCGGTGCACCCGTAGAGCAGATGGATTTTGAGGAAGTAGGTTACTGGGAAGAAATAAAGACTATTTTCGACTGGGCTCGTACGCACGTCACTTCTACGCTCTACATTTGTTGGGCAGCACAGGCGGGGCTTTATCATTTCTATGATGTGCCCAAGTATCCGTTGGACAAGAAGATGTTCGGTATCTTTCGTCATCACATCAATGTACAAGGATTGCCTATTTTCCGTGGCTTTGATGATGAATTCTTTGTGCCCCACAGCCGTCATACGGAAGTGCGCCGCGAAGACATCCTGAAAGTGAAAGACTTAATGCTGATAGCCGAATCTGATGAATCGGGAGTGTATATGGCTATGGCACGCAATGGACGAGAAATATTTATTACCGGCCATTCCGAATACTCGCCTTATACTCTTGACACAGAGTATAAACGCGATAGGGACAAAGGATTGCCCATCGAGCTTCCCCGGAACTATTATAAAGATGACAATCCCGACAATGCTCCGCTGGTGCGTTGGCGCGGACATGCCAATCTGTTGTTCTCCAACTGGTTGAACTATTATGTATATCAGGAAACTCCGTTTGATATTAACGAGATACGATGATTAAACAACGAAAAATAGAATTATTGGCTCCTGCCAAGAATTTGGAGTGCGGCATCGCGGCGATAGACCACGGTGCCGATGCCGTTTATATCGGCGCTCCCCGCTTCGGGGCACGTGCCGCTGCCGGTAATTCTTTAGAAGATATTACTGCATTGGTGCAACATGCCCATTTGTATAATGCCCGTATTTATGTGACGGTAAATACGATCCTACGGGATGAGGAGTTGAAAGAGACGGAGCAGATGATTTGGGATCTCTATCGTGCCGGGGTGGATGCCCTGATTGTGCAGGATATGGGGTTGCTGGAACTAAACTTGCCGCCTATTCCGCTTCATGCCAGTACGCAGATGGACAATCGTACGCCGCAGAAAGTAAAGTTTTTGGCTGAGACGGGATTCCGTCAAGTGGTGTTGGCACGCGAACTTTCTCTGATGGAAATATCGGAGATTCATCAAGTGTGCCCTGAAGTGCCGTTGGAGGTATTTGTACATGGTGCTTTGTGTGTCAGTTACAGTGGACAGTGTTATGTCAGTCAGGCTTGTTTCGGACGCAGTGCCAACCGGGGGGAATGTGCGCAGTTCTGCCGCCTTGCCTTTGATATGGTGGATGCGGATGGTAAGCCGATCATGAAGAATAAGCATTTGCTGTCATTGAAAGATTTGAATCAGAGCGAGGACTTGGAGAAACTGCTGGATGCAGGAGCTTCATCCCTTAAAATAGAAGGACGTTTGAAGGATGTGTCTTATGTAAAGAATGTGACGGCTTATTATCGTCAGAAACTGGATGCTGTATTCAAACGCCGCAAAGAGTATATCCGTGCTTCATCGGGAATGGTGAAACTGGAATTTAAACCGCAGCTGAATAAGAGCTTTAGTAGGGGTTCCACTAACTATTTCCTGTATGAGAGAAATAAAGAGATGTTTTCTTTTGATACTCCAAAATCATTGGGTGAGGAGATGGGGATGGTGAAAGAAATCCGTGGAAATTATCTCACGGTAGCAGGGGTGAAGTCATTTAATAATGGTGATGGAGTGTGCTATCTGGATGAAACCGGAAAGTTGCAGGGCTTTCGTGTAAACCGGGTGGAGAATAATAAGTTATTCCCTCAGGAAATGCCACGCATCAAGCCTCGTACTGTGCTTTACCGCAATTTTGATCAGGAGTTTGAGCGTCTTATGTCACGCAAATCTGCCGAGCGAAAAATATCGATCGCTATCACTTTGGCAGAGAATAACTTCGGGTTCACGCTGACTTTGACTGATGAAGATGATAACAGCATAAGCGTGATATTGGAGCGGGAAAAAGAATTGGCGCGTACTCCGCAGAAGGAAAACTTGTGCACTCAACTAGGGAAATTAGGAAATACCCCTTTTGAGGCGTCCGGAATAAATATAGAATTCTCTGATAACTGGTTTATTCCTGCTTCTATGTTGGCAGAGTTGCGTCGCAATGGAATAGAAAAATTATTGGAGGCTCGTCGCATTAATTATCATCAGGAATTGTATAGACTCCCTGAAACGCATCATGCTTTTCCCGTGAGTGAATTGACTTATCTGGGCAATGTAATGAATGATGATGCAGCCTCTTTCTATAAAAATCATGGAGTGCAGCGCATTGCTCCGGCTTACGAAGAAACTCCGGTAGAGGGTGCTGCATTAATGTTCTGTAAGCATTGCCTGCGCTATAGCATGGGTTGGTGTCCTACGCATCACAAGGTACGTTCACCTTTCAAGGAACCCTATTACTTGGTAAGCTCGGATGGTAAACGCTTCCGCCTGGAATTTGATTGCAAGCAATGTCAGATGAAAGTATTCTCCAGTTAACAAAAGTCGAAACTATCTTCATCCCCTCTTGAGAGGGGGTAGGGGGTGTGTTAGAATACATCAACAATATTAAAAATGACTATCATCCATTATAACTCCAACTTAAAGAAGCTAGCTGCCGAATTACGCACCCACAGCACCCAATCTGAAGTGTTCTTGTGGGAAGAATTGAAAGCTAAGCGCTTGGAAGGCTATCGATTTGTACGCCAGAAACCGATAGGGGAGTATATAGTGGATTTCTATTGCAAAGAGGTTGGCTTGGTAATAGAATTGGATGGCTTGTCTCATCAGTCGGAAGAGACAATGGATAAAGACGAAAGGAAGGAGGAGTATTTAAGAAGTATTGGTTTAAGGGTGCTTCGTTTTGAAGATGAGGATGTAATAAGGGATAGAGATAATGTGTTAAGGGTGATTGTGGATGCCCTTCACACACCCCCTACCCCCTCTCAAGAGGGGATGAAGTTACTTTTGCTGATGCCTTTCTTCTTTTTGTTTTCTATTTTGATGGCCTGCCAATATCCTGTCCCTGTAACTTCGGGAGCAGAGGTGTCCCCAAAGACGCGGGATTCTCTTGATTATCTGATGGAACGGCACTATACACTAAACAGTAATTTTGAAGTGACTTCGGATTCTTTGATGCTTCAGCAGTTGCCGCTGATAGATGTATTGCCTGTATATAAAGGTGAGAGGTTGGTAGTTGCCGAGTTTATGGTGCAGCCGGAAGATAGCGTGGATTCTGTATGGGTAAAGGTGGCGCGGGATCAGGAAACAATGGGATGGGTGCACGAAAAGGAATTCTTGAAAAAAGTGGTTCCGGTAGATTCGGTTTCTCAGTTCATTCATTTTTTTAGTAATTCCCATACGGTGGCTTTCTTCATTATTCTGGCACTTTTTGGTATCGGATATATTTGCCGGGCAGTACGCCGGAAAAAACTGCAACTTGTCTGGCTTAATGATATTGATAGCGTATTTCCTACTATTCTGTTGTGGCTAATGTCTACGGCGGCTACCCTTTATGCCGGAATACAGCACTTTGTGCCGGATACTTGGGAGCAATTTTATTATAATCCTTCACTCAATCCGTTAAGTTTGCCTTTTATCCTTTCCCTTTTCATGTTTAATGTATGGGCAATCGTTTTGGTAGGGTTGGCTACTTTGGATGATTTATTCCATCAAGCCCGTACTGAGGCGGCGTTCTTTTATTTATTGGGGTTGATGTCCTGCGGCATCTTTCTGTATTTGTTTTTCACGTTTACTACTTATTACTACATCGGTTATCCATGTCTGCTGATCTATACGGTGTGGTCGTTTAATCGCATCAGGCATACTTCCCGTTATAAATTTAGTTGTGGAAATTGTGGGGCAAAGATGAAGACGAAAGGTGTTTGTCCTCATTGTGGTGCTATCAATGAATAGTTTTATCCTTATAGAACAGGCTGGGTAAATATAAAAGGGAATCCGTGATGAAACCTTTTTGAAAATTAGAAGTACTTGATTTACCAGATGTTAGTTGAGGGCGAGAGAAGTCTGGGCTTTTACAAGCTCAGACTTCTAAGATAAAATAGAGGATCTGTGGTTATTACAGGCTTCCTTTATTGAGCGGTGAGTTCAATAACATGACTTTGTATTGGTAAAAAACCGAATACATCCAGTCCGACCTTCATCAGATAGTCTCCGGAATAAACTTTTCCGTTTGCATCTAAATTAGAGTCTGTAGAAGGCATTAGGTTAATTTCCTTCACCTTATACTGCTTGTCCGGATCCAAGCCTTGCAGTTTTACAGTTATCAGTTTCTCTTGGAAACGCGGGTGAATGTCATAGGCAAACAGAACTGCTTTGCTCATATCTTTGCTTACATAGTTTAGAGCCATGTGATTGCCTTCATAAGGTGAAACCAAACGATACTGGTCACCGTCCATGATGACATTCTGAAGTCGTTTCCAGTTGGCTACTGCTGTCTGGCAGTATGTCAGTTCATCAGTAGTAAGCTCCTTTAGACCGATATCAAAACCAAGCTTGCACATGGAAGCTACATCGGTGCGGAACTTTACAGAAGTAGCTTTGTTCCAACTGGTGACATGGGCATCCATCGCCTTTGCCGGGAAGAATTGGGAGAAGCCCCACTGGATGTAGATACGTTCTATCGGGTCGGTGTTATCGCTGCACCAGAATTCGGTGAAATACTTTAATGCCTCGTAGTCACAACGTGCGCCACCACCGGAGCAAAGCATCATCGGTACATGGGGATAGTTCTCCTTTACACGCTTCATCACGTTGTACACGCCACGAACATGGTCGATGTATAATTGTCCCTGTTTGTCTTTCAGATAAGCAGAATAAATATTGGTAATGGGACTGTTGCAATCCCATTTAAAGAAGGCAACCTCGGGGTTTTCTTTCATAATGTTTTCTACGATACCATATACATAATCCTGCACTTTGGGATTACTGAGGTCTAATACTAACTGATTACGATAGTAATATGTCTCGCGATTGGGCAAAGAGATAGCCCAGTCCGGATGTTTCTCAAAAAGGGCGCTCTTAGGATTTACCATCTCCGGTTCTATCCAGATGCCGAACTTCACACCGGCATCCTTGGCAGCTTTCACTAAGGCAGGGATACCGCCGGGCAGTTTGTCGTGAGTCACTTCCCAATCGCCCAGGCCGGCATGGTCGTCTTTGCGGGGATATTTATTTCCAAACCAACCGTCATCCAGCAAGAACATGTCTACACCCAAGTGCTTGGCTTCTTTCATCAGCTCGGAAAGAATCTCCTGATTGAAATCGAAACCCGTGTTTTCCCAGTTGTTCAGCAAAGTGAGTCGGCTGCCTTTACCATCTTTCAGACTATAGTTTCGTGCCCATTCGTGGAGGTTGCGACTGCCTTGTGCGGTGCCGTCATAACTCAGGGTGAAAATAAATTCAGGGGTAATAAATACCTCATTCGGTTTCAGTTCATAATTCGATGCATAAGGGTTGATAGCAGGGATGACACGGAGGTTACCAACATTGTCTACCTCGAAAGTGAAACGGAAATTACCTGTCCAACCTAATGTGCCCATCAGTACATCGCCTTGATGTTCGTTTACCGGTTGATCCAACCCCACTTCAAAAAATGGATGGGTATGCATGGCAGCCCGGCTTCCCAATTTCGTATCGATTACTTTCTTTCCAAATTGCAACTGTTGGCTGCTCATTTGTGCTTCTTTCGCCCAATCACTGCTAAATTCGGTCAGGTAATAATTAGAGCTTTTGAAATAAAGCATGGTAGAGGCATAACTGAAGAGGGTGACAGGCATCTTCTCCTGATGTTTTATCTCACTCCACGTTTTAATGACGTTCTCCTTGGGATAGGCCATGTAGTGCAGCGTTACATCTACCGGATATTGATTGTCACGCAGATTGATAACGGTTTCCGTTCCGCCTTCCACTTCACGGGAAGAAGAAGACACGTAGTATAGCATGGTAGACGGGTTACCGTCATTGTGAGTGATACCAAGGGCCGGTTCATAATAATCTTCGTTACCGGAACCGGCATACACTTCCCAGCCGCGTTTGGTTACGCTACCGTCCGAACCGGCATGCACGTCCCAGCGGAAGTTCTTCAGGTCTTGTTCATGCCGGAGTTTCTCTCCCAGATACGTTTGATACAAACGTCCATTTTCAGCAACCTGAAGCACCAGGTCGGTGTTGTCTGTAGAAATGCGGATCGTTTGATTGTCCGCTGCATTAGCATACATAAGAGATGCACATGCAAGTAATGTTATAAATACTTTTTTCATGGTGTGAAAATTTGATAATAAAAATAATGTAATATGATTTAAAATGAAAGACTTGCGCTAAATTCCAAGGTGAAGGGGCGTAGATAGTTACCACTCATATAGTGGTCCTTGAAATTCCCGGCTTCTTCTTTGCTCAACAGTTCAGCACCATTGATAGTGCCGCTGGCACCTTTTTGGTTGAGGAAGTTCACTACGGTGGCTCCCAGGGAAAGATGTTTGTTCACTTTCCAGTTCACTCCGCCGAAGGTTTCCCAGCGCCCGTTGAAGTAGAGGGCATTGGTCAAGTTGGCATACGTCTTTCCGAAGTAGCGGAAGCTGAGCCATACGCGCAGATCGGGGGTAATGTTATAGCTGGGGTCTATCTCGGCAAGTATCTGCGGGATTTCCTTTACGATGTTACCGTTGGCATTCAGGTCATCCACTCCTTCAAAGGGAGATTTGATGAAATAATTGTTGTAAGTCGGCTTCTGATATGTAAACAGAGCATGCAAATGGAAACCTTTGAACGGATTGATTTCAGCGGAGGTAGTCCAACCCAAAGTCTTGATGTTGTAAATCAACAGGGTTGTCTTAGACTGGGCTGTACCGGGTTTGGTTACATTTTGCTGGTCAATATTGTTTGACTTGGAGATATAAGTTATCATCGAAGTCAAGTTTATCCAGTCGTTATTATAGAACAATCCGCCACGGATTAAAGGGATGGTAACGCGTTTGTATTGTTCTTCGGTAGGTCCTGTTCCTGCATATTCGTTGATGCGAGGGAAGCGGGTAGCCACGGTTCCATCGGCAGTGAGGCCGAAGTTACGGGTAATCTTATAAGTGAATTGTGCGGTGGCTGCATAATTCAGTTTGTCTTTTACGACTTTATGGGGTTCTATCTTTTCAGGAATATTATCGGTATAAGCATGGGTATCTCCGATGTGGAAGCCATCATAACGTCCAAAAGGAATCTGGTCGGCAGCCATGCGGTAATACTCCAAACGGGCGCCGTAATAGACGTTGAACTTCGGGGTTATCTGCCAGTTGTCCGTGAAGTAGGCGGCCAATTTGTTTTCATATCCTTTGGTGTATTCGGGGCTCAGTTCATTAAAACCTCTGAACTTGCTGGTACTTCCGTCGGTCTCCTGACGGTTCAGTATCTGCGGATATTCGGTGATGGTTCCTGTCCATTGGAAGGAAGAAGAATGATAATCCAGGTGGTAGTACCATTCGTTCAGGCCCAGCCTCCAGTCATGGTTGCCGACTTTCTTTTTCAGTTCGGAGGTAAGTAAGGCATTCTGTACTTTCCCGAAGTGCAGCCAAGTCCGGCGTCCCTCTACCAGTCCGGTATAGGCATCCGATGAGCCGTCGGCAAAAAGGCCGTCTGCAGCAGTGGCTTCGCTGATGTTGCTGCCGCCAAAGTCCACGTAGTTGGCTTCGGGAGCATTCATATATTTGGCATTGACGGTCCAGTTCAAACGATTGCGGAAAGTGTAGTCGAACAGCAGGGCCACCTCATGCGCCTTGTTGCCGGTAAAGTCTCCGAAACGTCCGCTTTTCATCTTTCCGTCCATCACGTCCATGTACTGGAAGCGTCCGCCTTCGGGGGCATACGAAGAAGTGCCCAACTTAAAGCCCGGAATCTCTTTCACGCTACCATCGCCTACATAGATGAAAGGCGCGGCATTAATCATGGAGCCAAGCGCATCGCTCTTGGAGAATTTATAGAAGACGGAGAATTTACCCCGGTTGTTGTTGAACAGCCGGGTCAGTCCAGCATGATAGAGCTGGGTGCGGTCACTGAAGTTCTCGAACTTGGGAGCAAAACTGCCCGGGTCAAAATTCTGGTATATGCTGGCGGTGTATAACCAACGTTCCCCGATACCACCGGATACGTTCATATCTACATTTTGCCAGCCGAAGTGGTTGGTGTGGTAATTCAGTACGCCTTTAAATTCTTTCTGTCCCAGTTTGGAGAAAGAGTTCACGGAGTAAGCGATGTTTCCGGTGGTAATAGCGGATTCGGAAGGGTTCATCAGCCCTACTTCGCCGAGGCTGGCATCACTACGCCAATGGGCAGCCAGTTTATGCACGGCAGAAGAATAAACGGCGGGAAGCCCGTTTTCATATACATTCACATCTTCGCTGGGAAGCCCGATCTGGATTTCGCGGGGCTTGTTGGCATCTGAAGCATTCAGCATTACATTGCGTTCACTTCCTTCTGATTTCTTTGTACTGATGGTGTCTTTTACTTCCACCGGATGATTTACTGTGGCAGATGATGCAAATGGCAAGGCAGTCAGCATGACATAGAAAAATAGCTTTACTTTCATAATATAAATGGATTTAAAATTAATTTTTCACATGAAGATTTCGAATAAAGACTTATCTCTGACCTTCAATGGGGGCAAAGTTAGGAGGTATAATAATGAACTGTTTCTGCAGGTAGCTGTCAGGTAGATTGATAGGAGGAGTACTTGAATAGTATGTTGTTGTAAATGAGTGTATTATCGAAATGTGTTTGATAAAACTAGGTAGACATACCTGTTTTCTGGAAAGTTTTAATAACTTTGTAATTACCTACTTTTAATGAATTGCAACCCATGAAAAACTACTTATTATTGGGACTATTATTATTCGTGCTTTTGCCGCTTTACGCAGCAAATAAAGTTGACTTGTCCAATGATTTGGAATCGGCTTTAAAACAGCGCAGCTACTATTCGCACCAAAAGGAAGCACGGATTGACAGCTTGAAACAGTTGCTTTATCCATCAATGGATGATGATGTACGTTTCCGATTGTACAATGCCATCTACGAAGAATATTATACATATCGTTTCGACTCGGCCATGCTCTATGTTGACAGGGAAGAACAAATGGCTATGAAACTTGCCAATCCCACCTACCACAATCTGAGTAGCATTCACCGTTCGATACTTCTTTCTACCTCTGGCTATTTCAGTGAGTCTATTCAAAACCTGGAACAGATAGATTCGCAGACGCTGGATGATGCCGCACGGATAGAATATTATACGGCTTATGAATGGGCTTACAGCATGTGGGCGGAATACTCCAATGATAAAGTGTATGCTCCCCGTTATTATGAAAAGGAGATGCTTTATCAAGATTCACTGATCCGGGTGCTTCCGGAGGGATCTTCGCTGTATCATTATTGGAAAGGGGAAAGCCTCTATCGTCATCGGCAATATGCCGAGGCGGAAGATTGCTATAAAAAGGCGCTGGAGGGAGTGCCCGTGAATGTCCGCCTGTATGCGATGATAACTTACGGCATGGCATTGGCTTATTCCAAACTCGGGAATTGGGAGGAGTATGAGCAATATTTGATTCATGCAGCTATTTCCGACCAAGTATGTCCGCTGAAGGAGAATTTGGCTTTGCAGGAGCTGGCACTGTATATCTTCAAAAACAGAAGCGGGGAAGCGGAGCGTGCCAACCGATACCTGGGTTATTCCATGGAAGATGCCATGTTTTATAACAATCGCCTGCGTATGTTGGAAATTGCAAAGAAGTTCCCGACCATTGTGCTCTCTTACCAGGAACAGAATCGTATCAAGAGCGAGCGGTTGCAATGGTCGCTGATATGCATCAGCTTGTTATCCATCGGGTTGATTATCTCTTTGGTTCATATCTACAGGCAGATGCACCAGCTCCATAAACGCAGGAAGATACTCGCGGATATGAACCAGGAGTTGCAGCATCTGAATAAAGCACTGGTGGATACGAACCATACGAGGGAGGGATACGTAGGCTTGTTCATGGATTTATGTGCCGCTTATATAGATAAACTGAACCGGTATCAGGATTTAGTAAAGCGTAAAGTGAAGGCGAAGCAAACGGATGATTTATTGAAGCTGGTCAATGCAACTAAATTGTCCGATACGGATGCCAAGGAATTCTTTGTGAATTTCGATACGGCATTCTTGAATCTATATCCCAACTTTATTGCAGAATTTAATAGCTTGCTGCGTGAAGGAGAAGAAATTATCCCTAAACGAGGGGAAATACTGACTACGGAACTTCGCATTTTTGCTTTGATACGTATGGGGATTAAAGATAGTTCCAAGATAGCAACCCTCTTATTTTATTCTCCCCAAACGATATACAATCACCGAAGTGCGGTGAAGAATAAGGCAAGAATGAGGGATAACTTTGAAAAACAAGTGGAGGAACTTTGTGAAATGGTTTAGTTGGAGAATCATTACATTATCAATCAAAGTGCTAAAGAGAATGGCCTTTGTTGACTTTCTAAGAAAGGGAACTCCGGTTCGGAATTCCCCTTTATCTGTTGTTTTTGTACGTACCGATTAGAAGCGATAGCGAATATCCACCCCAAACTGTATCGGTTTGCTTTTCTGTTCAAACCCTCTGCTCATGCTTTCAAAGTAGAAAGTGGTGTAGTCCTTATTAGTCAGGTTACGTCCCCACATGTCTATCTGTAACGCTTGTGCTTGCAAGGATACGCGCCCATTCAGCGTGCCATAAAAACTTTGTGAAACATCATTCTTTTCCGTCCAGTAAATCTTTCCGGCTGCACTATAGTTAAGACCGAAAGTAAGACTTTGCGCCCAACTGTTTTTGTTGAAGAAGAAGCTGTAATCGGCTCCTGCGCTCATGGTGTGGCGAGGTACAAAGGGCACGTAATTCCCACTGTAATCAATGGCCTCATCAGAAGAAGTCATACCTACATCATATTTCTTAAACGTAGAGTGAGTGTATCCATAGCTGGCATTTATATTCAGATTTCTGCTGATAGAGGCAAGTAGGCTCATTTCTGCACCATAACTTTCGCTCTTTCCTGCATTAACGGTGATACGTCCCATACCGCTATTTACAAATTTGGCTATTTGCTGGTCGCGCGTGTCCATGTAGAACGCCGCCAGGTCAGCTTGCAGTTTTCCATTGAACAGTGTGAGATGGCTGCCCACTTCATAATTCCAGCTATATTCCGGTTTATACACCGTGGTGGCGCGTACATCGGTTTCAGTGGGACCAAGGTATTTTGTCATCATTTCCTTTATCATGGAAATAATGGACGAGGGCATTCCCATTTGTTCAAAAGCATCCAGTTTGGCGCCTACACCTTGATTGATCTCGCTTTTCATGGAGTTTTGTAGTCCTGTCTGAGCCAGATCCGAGAACATTTGCAGGTTATATCCTCCTGAACGATACCCTTTAGAAACCGAAGCATAAACTGTATTCTTGGAGTCAATATTGTATTTTACGGCAAACTTAGGCAGTAATTGAGTATAATCGTTCTTTAACTTTCCTGTCAGTTGGGAAGAGGCTTCCATGTTTTCCAGTTTGATAGGCATACGTCCGCTGTTTAGCATAAAGTCGAAAGTAGTCTTATCACAGGCGCTTGTATAATCCATCTGCATATGTTCATATTCCAGTCGAAGTCCGGCGGTGAGCTCCCATTTCCCTAAACTAAGAGTGGATTGATGGAATAATGCCCCACTCAGTGTAGGAGTCTTGAAGTAGCTGGGGATATGGAGTCCCTCAGCGGTCATTGTCATGCTCATATCCATCCCCATTGCGGAAAGATCCGGAAAATGGCTGTTGATGGTCTGATTCAGGAATGCCATTCCATCCTTGCCAAAGTTTACGGGACTTTCGGTACGCAGGGTTTGATAGAAACCGAAAGCGCCGGTAGTCCATTGCCATGCCTTGCCCGGCTTGCTTTTTAAGGTGATTTCTTCGGTTAACGTATTGATGCGCTGTTTCTGTTCCAATGTGTAGGTGTCCAGCGGACTGAAATCCTGATCCAGGAACATACGGTCATTTAGATTCTGAAATCCGGTGATGGCACTCAAAATGAAATGCTGTGCCTGGTATTCGATGTTCAATCCTGCGTTCAATAATCCGCGGCGATACGTACTTTCGTTATTGTAGCTTATTTTATTTAGCAGGTCGGCATGGTCTTCCTCTCCATTTATCACTCCGGTATAATAATAAGGATACCCTCCTTCATCACTGTAATCATATCCTACGGTAAAGTCCAGTTTCAAGTTCTCTGAGGGCAGCCAGATAGCGCGGATGCGTCCGCCTCCTGCTTCCATATCATCTACTTTCTTTCCATTATATGAATTGCGGAAGAAGCCGTCCGAACCTTCATAATATCCTCCGGCAGAGAAAGCGAAACTGTCACTCCAACGGTGATAGTGCGTTAATGATGCGCTACGATGATTGCTTTTAGTTCCATAACTCAGTTTCACATCTGTCCCTTGATAAGAGAATGGTGAACGGGTATGTACTTTTATCAATCCTCCCATTGTATTTCGTCCGTACAAAGTTCCTTGCGGGCCGCGAAGGATATCAATACGTTCTATATCAAAGAAATTGAAATCAAAAGCCGATTTATCAATATAAGGAATATTGTCTACATACAACCCTACGGCAGGGGTATTGATACGTGATCCGATTCCCCGGATATAAACAGCCGAAGTAATTCGTGAACCATAATCGGGCATAAAGAAATTAGGCACCAAGGCGCTTGCATCTTTTAAAGACGTAATTTGGTTGGCCTGCATATCTTTTTGCGAAATCAGCGATACGGCTGTGGGGAGTGTTCTTAATTTCCCCGTTTCCTTGGGTGATGCAATAACTACTACCTCCTCTATGTCTATAACTTTGGTGGTGTCTTTGGGCAGTGTGTTAATGTCCTCTGCAAAGGCTGTCGCAGCCAGTAGGCAAGAGGTAGCGAATAGGATTCTTTTTCTCATATTTTTAGTTTGGTTTTATTTGCTTTGCAAAGTAACGCCAAACGGGAATGTTATGCAATCCTAATAAATGAGGATTTTTATATTCTGTCCGCTTCTATATAACCGTTCATCACGGCATAGACAGTAAGACCCGATACGGACTTAATGCCCAGTTTCTCAGTGATATTCTTGCGGTGGGAGATTACGGTGGTGAGGCTGATATTGAGTTTATCGGCAATTTCTTTATTAATCAGTCCTTTGGTAACCAAAATCAGGACTTCTATTTCGCGGGCGGATAACTCATGCCCCATTCTATCTTCTTGTGCAGGCTTTCTTTCGAGATGTTTCATTTGCATCCTTACCTGATGTCCGTATTCATGCAGTTGAAGAATGTCTTTCATCAGTGACTTTTCATCCTGATAAATGTCCAAAGTGGGTACTCCTGATAGTTGGGGCTGATTGTCTCCGTTTACCAATACTATCGTTTTAGGCTTGCGGGGGAGGAAAAAGGAAGTGCGCTCAAAATAAATTTGGGCAGAGATGAAATAGTGGGCATACATATCGGGTGTATCGTCCACCAATTCTCCGAAAGAATGAAATACGCGGATAGTAGCCATCGGAATGATTTCTTTCAAGATGGCTTGTAACCCTATGCAGGTAAGGGTGTTAGGGTCTACTATGGCTATTTCGGGATGATGCATAATCTTTCTTTGTTGCAAAGATACATATCTTTTAGAAAAACAGCCTCCTCTTATCTATCTAAAAAGAGGAAGGCTGTGCAAAATATTTTTAGTTCTCTATTTTGAGATAAGCCGCTACTGCTTCAGCACATCTTTCTCCATCAATTCCTGCCGAAACAATTCCTCCGGCATAGCCTGCTCCTTCTCCGCATGGGAATAATCCGCTAATGGTAACATGTTGCAGCGTTTCATTATCACGTACAATGCGGACAGGGGCCGAAGTACGTGTCTCTACCCCAATCATTACCGCTTCATTGGTGAGAAAACCGTGACAGCTTTTTCCGAATTGTTGGAAACCTTTGCTCAAACGGTCACTAATAAACGGAGGCATCCAGAAATGGAGTGGGGAAGATACCAACCCCGGGCTGTAAGAACTATCGGGTAAGTCATAACTTAATTTCTTGCGGGTAAAATCTACCATTCGCTGTGATGGCGCCGTTTGCCGCATATTTCCCTGTTGCCAGCAGGCAGCTTCCAATGTTTCCTGAAAGTGCATCATGGCAAGAGGGGAGTCACCATATTCTGCCCCATTTATTTGCAGGGAAGAATCCGTAATATCTTCCGGACGGATTTCGACTACCATTCCCGAATTGCTCCATTTGGAACCACGGTTACTGGGACTCATTCCGTTTACTACTATCTGATGGGGCCCGCTTGCGGCAGGAACGACAAAGCCTCCCGGACACATACAGAAACTATAAACACCACGCCCGTCTGCTTGTGTCACAAAACTATATTCAGCAGCAGGAAGATACTTGCCACGTCCGTTTTTATTATGATATTGTATTTGGTCTATCAGTATGGAGGGATGTTCCAGGCGGACACCTACTGCAATGCCCTTAGCCTCTATCTGTACACCATTGTTATGCAGCCAGCGATATACATCCCTTGCAGAGTGGCCCGTAGCAAGAATTACCGGTCCTCTGAAGGTCTTTCCCGTATTTGTTTCTATGCCTACTATCTTTTCTTTTTCTATTACCAATGAGTCCATTCGCGTTTCAAAATAGACTTCACCGCCACATTCTATGATGGTATTCCGCATATTTTCGATCATGCGCGGCAGTTTATCCGTGCCTATATGCGGATGGGCATCTACCAAGATGGAAGTGCTGGCTCCATGTTGGCAAAATACATTCAGAATCTTATCCACATTTCCCCGTTTCTTGCTCCGGGTGTATAGTTTTCCGTCCGAATAAGCGCCTGCACCGCCTTCTCCGAAACTATAATTGCTTTCAGGATCTATTTTATGTTCGCGGCTGATGCGGGCAATATCTGTTTTTCTGTCGCGCACATTCTTGCCTCGTTCCACTACAATGGGGCGCAGTCCGAGTTCTATCAGTCGCAAGGCTGCAAAAAGCCCTCCGGGACCTGCACCTACAACAATTACTTGTGGTTTTCCGTCCACCTTATTATATATAGCGCGGGTAAATTCTTCGTCATGCGGCACTTCATTAATATACAGACGTACTGTCAGATTTACATAAATGGTACGTTGGCGGGCATCAATGCTTCTTTTCAATATGCGAAGCGAGTTGATAGTGCGTATATCCAATCCTTTATCCCGTCCTATGAATTGTTTAAGGGACTGTTCATTGACTGCCTGTTCGGGCAGAACTCTTATTTGAAATTCTTGTATCATACTATTGGTTTATCCGAATAAGGCACGGAATGCTTCCTCTACCTTTCTTACAGGTAATATTTCTATTTTCAGTTTCGAAGTATCCATCCCCTGAAGGTTATGTTTCGGGATAAGGATACGTTTGAATCCCAGTTTCTCTGCTTCACCGATTCGTTGTTCTATCCGGTTCACCGGACGGATCTCACCACTCAATCCCACTTCACCTGCCATGCAGGTATCACGCTCTATCTCCGTATCCATGTTACTGGATAATATTGCGCTGATAACGGATAAATCGATAGCCGGATCGTTTACTTTCAATCCGCCGGCTATGTTCAGGAACACATCCTTTTGCGCCAATTTGAACCCTACGCGTTTTTCGAGTACGGCAAGCAACATATTCATCCGTCGCAGATCGAAACCGGTAGCGGAGCGTTGCGGATTTCCATATACGGCTGAACTGACCAGTGCCTGTGTCTCAATAAGGAACGGGCGAACTCCCTCAATGGCAGAAGCGATAGCCACGCCACTCATTCCCTCATGATCTTGGCTCAACAATAATTCGGATGGGTTGCTCACTTGTCGTAAACCATTCTGTCTCATCTCGTAGATACCCAGTTCGGCAGTACTTCCGAAGCGGTTCTTGATGCTGCGCAGAATGCGGTACATATAATGCTGGTCGCCCTCAAACTGCAAAACAGTATCTACAATATGTTCCAGTACTTTAGGTCCGGCAATGCTTCCTTCCTTGTTGATATGTCCGATCAGGATAACCGGAGTATTTGTTTCTTTGGCAAATTTCAAGATAGAGGCAGAGCACTCGCGCACCTGTACCAAACTGCCGGGAGAAGAATCAATCGTTTCTGTGGAGATGGTTTGTATAGAGTCTATAATAATCAGATCGGGCTGCGTGTTCTTTATATGTACATAAATCTGTTCCAGTGAAGTTTCACATACAATCATGCAATCCGATGAGTTATGTGGAATACGGTCGGCACGCAACTTGAGTTGGCGGGCACTTTCTTCTCCCGATACATAGAGCACCTTCTTCTCGGGCAGATGTAATACGGTTTGTAATACCAATGTGGATTTACCGATGCCCGGCTCACCGCCCAGCAGTACTAAAGATCCCGGCACCAGTCCGCCACCCAGTACACGGTTCAATTCTTCATCCTGCATATCAATGCGCGGTTCATCGCCTCCGGTAATATCATTCAGTGTAACAGGTTTGCTTTTTACGGGTTCCAGGCCGGAAATCGGTCTTTTATTGGCAGGCTCTTTGCGTACAACCTCCTCTACATACGTGTTCCATGCACCGCACGACGGACATTTTCCCACCCATTTGGGTGAATCCTGTCCACAGTTAGTACATACATATACGGTCTTTTCCTTTGCCATATTCTTTCAGGATAATTTCTTAATAGCACAGCTTTTTGCTGAGATTGTACAAAGGTAAGGAAATAGTTCCGCATACCAACGGAGGCAGGATAAAAAAGTATTGTTTATACTTTGATTACGGTTACCTGTGAATGAAGTGAAAATATATCTGAACAAATGCGAATTGGATTCTGTTTATTTATCAAGACGTCTTTTTATATAGATAACTAAAATGAATAATAATATGAAACGAACATCTTTGATGATATTATTTGCCATCTTGGCAACAGGCATATACGCTCAGACCGACGATAAAGGATATAAAGAAGGGGCATGGGTATTGAATGGAGTAACCGGCTTAAATCTGTCACAGACAGCTATGGCAAACTGGTCGGCCGGCGGTGAGAATGCAGTTGCCGGAAATGCTTATTTGAATGGGTCGTTGACACATAAAAGTGGAAACTGGCTGTGGGTGACCAATCTGGTGCTTGATTACGGCCTGTCGAAGACTAAATCTCAGGGAATGAGAAAGAGTACTGATAAAATAGGGCTTTCTACTCAATTAGGGTATTCCACCAATAATGTATGGTATTATACTTTGATGGGGGATTTGAACACTCAGTTTGCTAAAGGATATAATTATCCGGACAAGACTCATTATATCTCTAACTTTTTTGCGCCTGCCTATTCCAATGTTGCTTTAGGTATGGAATATCGTCCCAAGAGTAACTATTCCATCTTTCTTTCACCTGTGTCTGCCAAGATGACTTTCGTGGAAGATGATTATCTTTCTGATTTGGGAGCATTTGGCGTAGATCCGGGAGACCGCTTTAAGATAGAATGTGGTGCGTTCCTAAAGGCGAGAGCGGAAATGCCCTTGATGGAGAATGTGAGCATGATAACTACGGCCGACTTCTTTACTCCTTACAGCAGCCAGTTTGGCAATGTTGATGTGAACTGGGATATGCTGATCAGTATGAAAATCAATAAATTCCTGTCTGCTACCATCAATACTACATTGAAATATGATAATGATGTGAAGACATTTGAAGATGATGGAGCCAAGCGAGGAGCAAAAGTCCAGTTTAAAGAGATACTGGGCATCGGTCTTGCTTATAATTTCTGATGGAGGTTCTTAATATAGGGTTAAGTGCAGCTCCCGTGGAAGTGTCCAAGTACTCGGATATTTCCACGGGAGTACTGTTTCCATCTCTCCTTTTTTATTGTCTTATTCTCGCCTTGCTCAACCAAAATCTTATATTTTGAGATAAAAAAAAGGGAATTTGTGATAGATTGTAGGAAATAGTTGTTATATTTGCACCGTTCAAACAATAAATGAAGAAGAACAACTATAAAATGACAATATACTATCTCCATACAACTACTACATTAGGGATGGGGCACATGATGACTACCATGTCCACATCCACAACAATGACCCCTCGGGGTTAAGGATAGTATATGTGTTTCTACGTGATACACGCTTATGGACGTAAGCAAAAACAATCTTTTAATTTTTATTTTTCTAATTGTAAACTGATGCAACATTGGATTGTTGTATAAAATAGATAATTGCATGAAGGTAATGAAATTCGGCGGAACATCCGTAGGTTCCGTGAACAGCATTTTAAGCGTCAAACAGATAGTAGAGGCAGTAAACGAGCCTGTAATCGTAGTTGTATCAGCCCTGGGCGGTATCACTGACAAGTTGATCAATACTTCGCAAATGGCAGCCAATGGCGATGCCGCATACGAAAAAGAGTATCGCGAAATTGTAAACCGCCACATTGAAATGGTGTACACCGTGATCCCCGCTTGCAATGAACGCACCGTATTGCTGGATAAGGTGAATGAATTGCTGAACGAACTGAAAGATATTTTCCAGGGTATCTACCTTATTAAAGATATGTCTTCCAAGACTTCGGCTACTATCGTAAGTTATGGTGAACGCTTGTCGTCCATTATCGTAGCCACACTTATAAAAGGGGCTGTGTGGTATGACTCACGCAACTTTATCAAGACTGAAAAGAAACATGCCAAACATATTCTTGACTCCGAACTGACTACCCGTCTGGTAAAAGAAACTTTCCAGGAGTTTCCGGAGGTGGCATTGGTTCCCGGCTTTATCTCTACGGATAAAAACAGCGGCGAAGTAACCAACTTGGGACGTGGAGGTTCGGACTATACCGCTTCCATCATAGCTGCTGCCCTAAATGCGGACTGCCTGGAAATATGGACGGATGTAGATGGATTTATGACTGCCGACCCGCGTGTAATCAGCACTGCTTACACTATCAATGAACTGAGTTATGTAGAAGCAATGGAGCTTTGTAACTTTGGTGCAAAAGTAGTTTATCCGCCTACTATCTATCCGGTTTGCCATAAGAATATTCCTATTCTGATTAAGAACACCTTCAATCCTGACGGTGAAGGAACCGTTATCAAGCAGGAAGTTAATTCCGGCTCTAAGGCGATTAAAGGTATTTCGTCTATCAATGATACCAGCCTGATTACTGTTACCGGTTTGGGTATGGTAGGTGTTATCGGTGTGAATTTCCGCATCTTTAAGGCATTGGCGCAGAATGGTATCAGCGTGTTCATGGTTTCTCAGGCTTCTTCCGAGAACAGTACTTCTATCGGTGTACGCAATCAAGATGCGGCATTGGCTTGTGAAGTGCTGAATGAGGAGTTCTCTAAAGAAATAGAGATGGGGGAAATCAGTCCGGTGGCTGCTGAAATGAACTTGGCTACTATCGCTATTGTAGGTGAGAATATGAAACATACGCCGGGTATTGCCGGTAAGCTGTTTGGTACGCTGGGACGTAATGGTATCAGTGTCATTGCCTGTGCACAAGGTGCTTCGGAAACCAATATTTCTTTTGTTGTAGAATCCAAATCACTGCGCAAGTCTTTGAATGTGATTCATGACTCATTCTTCCTGTCGGAATATCAGGTGCTGAACCTCTTTATCTGTGGCACAGGTACGGTAGGCGGCAGCTTGATTGAGCAAATCCGTTGCCAGCAACAGAAATTGATGCAGGAACGCGGGTTGAAACTGAAAGTGGTAGGTATAGCCGACGGACACCATGCCCTGTTTACCCGTGCAGGAATCGACCTGTCAAACTATAAGGAAGAATTGGCTGAAAAAGGAATGCCTTCTTCTACCCAAGTGCTTCATGACGAGATTATCGGCATGAACATATTTAATTCCGTATTTGTGGACTGTACAGCCAGTGACGAGGTAGCATCCCTGTACAAGGACTTCTTGCTGAATAATATTTCAGTGGTAGCCGCCAACAAGGTTGCCGCTTCTTCCGAATATGCCACTTATAGCGAACTGAAACAAATAGCCCGTCGCCGTGGAGTGAAATTCCTGTTCGAAACGAATGTAGGTGCGGGACTTCCCATTATCAATACCATCAATGACCTGATAAACAGCGGTGACAAGATATTGAAGATAGAAGCCGTGCTAAGTGGTACATTGAATTATATTTTCAATAAGATCAGTGCCGATATACCTTTCAGCAAAACCATCAAGATGGCGCAGGAAGAACGTTATTCCGAACCCGATCCGCGCATTGACCTGAGTGGTAAGGACGTAATCCGCAAACTGGTTATCCTGGCTCGTGAAGCCGGATATAAACTGGAACAGGAAGATGTGGAAAAACATCTCTTTGTACCGAATGATTTCTTTGAAGGTCCGTTGGAAGACTTCTGGAAGAAAGTTCCATCATTGGATGCCGACTTTGAAGCCCGCCGCCAAAAACTGGAAAATGAAAACAAACGCTGGCGCTTTGTTGCCAAACTGGAAAACGGAAAGGGCAGCGTGTCTCTACAGGAAGTAGACAGTAAACATCCGTTCTACGGATTGGAAGGTAGCAATAATATCATTCTGCTTACGACTGAACGATATAAAGAATATCCAATGATGATACAAGGATACGGTGCCGGTGCCAGCGTAACTGCTGCCGGAGTATTTGCCGATATCATGAGTATCGCAAATATTTAAATTTATGAAACACATTATTATTTTGGGCGATGGCATGGCCGATTGGCCTGCCAAATCATTAGGAAACAAAACACTGCTGCAATACTCTAGTACACCAAACATGGACAAATTGGCCAGTATGGGACGTACCGGAAGATTGATCACCGTTGCCCCCGGATTCCATCCGGGCAGCGAAGTGGCGAATATGTCCGTGCTGGGGTATAACCTTCCGAAGGTCTACGAAGGCCGCGGTCCGCTGGAAGCGGCAAGTATCGGTGTGGAATTGCAACCGGGCGATATGGCGATGCGCTGCAACCTGATTTGCATTGATGAGGATCAACGCATTAAGAATCACTCGGCAGGACATATTACTACCGAAGAAGCTGATATTTTGATAAAGTATCTGGAAGAAAACTTGGGATCGGAACGCGTACATTTTTATACGGGGGTACAATATCGCCATTTGCTGGTTATAAAGGATGGAGATAAACATGTGGCATGCACTCCTCCCCATGATGTTCCGGGAAAGAAGTTCCGCCGTTTATTGCCAAAGAATGAAATTTCCCACGCATTAGGAACTACAGCTATATTGACACGCCTTATACTGGAATCTCAAAAGTTACTGGCAGATCACCCTATCAATAAGAAACGTATTGCCGAAGGCAAAGATCCTGCTAATAGCATCTGGCCGTGGAGCCCGGGTTACCGTCCGCAGATGGAACCGCTTTCCGAGAAATATCCTGCATTAGGGACAGGTGCTGTGATTTCGGCCGTGGACCTGATCAATGGTATCGGTCACTATGCCGGATTGCGACGCATCACTGTAGAGGGAGCTACCGGACTGTATAATACAAATTATGAGAATAAAGTAGCTGCTGCTTTGGAAGCATTGAAAACAGATGATTTTGTATATCTGCATATCGAGGCTAGCGATGAGGCTGGTCACGAAGGCGATTTCAAATTGAAGCAGTTCACAATAGAGAATTTGGATAAACGTGTAGTGGGCCCTATTTATGAGGCTGTAAAGAACTGGGAAGAACCGGTTTCTATTGCAATCTTGCCCGATCATCCCACTCCTTGTGAGTTGCGTACACATACGGATGAACCCGTTCCATTCCTTATCTATTATCCCGGCATAGAACCGGATAGCGTGCAGACTTTTGACGAAGTGGCGTGCGTGGAAGGTAGTTACGGAGTGATGAAGGAAGATGAGTTTATGAATGAATTTATGGCAGCCCACGCGCTGCACGAAGATTAAAATAGTCGATATTATGAAATATTACAGCACCAACCATCAAGCCCCTGATGCTTCCCTGGAAGAAGCCGTAGTAAAGGGACTGGCTTCCGACAAAGGATTGTATATGCCCTATGCTATCAAACCATTGCCGCAAGAGTTTTATGATACGATCGAGAATCTGTCATTTCAGGAAATTGCTTATCGTGTAGCCGATGCTTTCTTTGGTGAAGATGTTCCTGCGGATACCTTGAAACAGATTGTTTATGATACCTTGAATTTTGATGTGCCTGCCGTACAGGTGAAAGGCAATATCTATTCTTTGGAACTGTTTCATGGCCCTACGCTGGCATTTAAGGATGTGGGCGGACGCTTCATGGCACGTCTGCTGGGTTACTTCATACGGAAAGAAGGGCAGAAGCAGGTGAATGTCCTGGTTGCTACTTCGGGCGATACCGGTAGTGCTGTAGCCAATGGTTTTCTGGGTGTGGAAGGCATTCATGTCTATGTGCTTTATCCGAAAGGAAAGGTAAGTGAAATACAGGAAAAACAGTTTACCACATTGGGACAGAATATCACTGCTTTGGAAGTGGATGGTACTTTTGACGATTGCCAGGCATTGGTAAAGAATGCATTTATGGATGCAGATCTCAATGTTCATATGAAACTGACTTCGGCAAACTCCATTAATGTAGCCCGTTTCTTGCCGCAGGCATTCTATTACTTCTATGCATACGCTCAGTTAAAGAAAGCCGGTAAGGCTGATAGTTTGGTGGTATGCGTCCCCAGTGGAAACTTTGGTAATATCACTGCCGGATTATTCGGTAAACGTATGGGATTGCCTATCAAGCGTTTCATCGCTGCCAATAATCGCAATGATATTTTCTATCAATACTTGCAGACAGGGAAATACAATCCCCGTCCTTCCATTGCTACCATTGCCAATGCCATGGATGTGGGCGATCCCAGTAACTTTGCCCGCGTATTAGCTTTATACGATAATAGCCATGCCGCTATTTCTGCTGAAATTTCGGGTGCAACTTATACGGATGAACAGATTCGTGAAACAGTGAAAGAGGTGTATCAGGAAACAGGTTACTTGCTCGATCCTCACGGGGCATGTGGTTATCGTGCTTTATCCGAGGACTTGTACCCATGCGAAACGGGTATCTTCCTGGAAACAGCCCATCCGGCTAAATTCCTGGATACTGTGGAAGGTATTATCGGCAATAAAGTAGAAATACCTGCCAAATTGCAAGAGTTTATGAAAGGAACGAAGCAAAGTATTCCTATGTCGAAAGACTTTGAGAGCTTCAAGGCTTATTTGATGAAAGAATAAGGCATTTAGAAGTAGAGATAAAATTTAAAAGGGTATGTTCCTGTTGCTAAGGAATATATCCTTTCTTTTTTGATTAAAAAGTAGGTGAAATGATGCAGTCTTTTAATGTTTTTGGGATTATATAATAAAAGGTTTACTTAAAATGCGAATGCTATGATAAAGAAAACATTATTTGCTTTGGCGCTGTTGGGCATATTTGCCGCTTGCCAGAATGATGAAGGTGGTTCTTCTGTGGAACCTAAACCGCGTAAGGACATTCCTCTTTCCCGATCTGAGGAAAAGTTTACGGATGAAAGTACGGATTTTGCTTTCCACTTCTTTAAACAAGTGAATGATACGGAACAGGAACAAGCGAATTGGATGGTATCGCCATTGAGTGCTTCGCTCGCTTTAGGAATGGTTACCAATGGAGCCGGAAATAATACTTTGGCAGAAATGCAAAAGACTTTGGGTTTTAGCTCTTCTTCTCTGGATGAAATGAATGCTTATTATCAGAAACTGACTACTGCATTACTTGATTTGGATAATACAACTAAACTGGGAATAGCCAATTCCATTTGGATTAAGCAAGGCTTTAAGGTCTATGATTCATTTATAGAAGTAAACAAGAAGATGTACGATGCCCAAGTGCAGAATCTGGATTTTGAATCACCAAATGCACCGGATGTGATTAATGCGTGGTGTGCCGAGAAAACGAATAATTGCATTGATAAAGTAATAGATGAGATACCTGATAACGCTCGTTTCTATTTGTTGAACGCCCTTTATTTTAAAGGTATCTGGGTGGACAAATTTGATAAATCCAATACTCGTCCCGAGGATTTCACGAATGAAGATGGTAGCTTGGTTAAAGTACAAATGATGAATCAGACAGAAACATTCGGCTTTACAACTAATGAATTTTTCTCTATTGCTGAATTTCCTTATGGTAATGAGGCGTTCAGTATGGTCGTACTGCTACCCGCAGAGGGGAAAACCTTGGATGAAAGCTTAAGTGGCTTGACCTACAATAATTGGACGGTGTGGAATAAAATGATGAATCCATATCATTTGAACGTAAAGTTTCCCCGCTTTGAACTGAAATATAAAAAAGACTTGATTAAGGATATGGAGGCAATGGGAATGATAGATGCCTTTAATGCCGATAAAGCTGATTTATCGGCCATGTCTTCCGCTGACTTGTTTATAGGACTGCTAGAGCAGCATACTTACATAAAAGTGGATGAAGAGGGTACGGAAGCAGCTGCGGTGACTGTAGTAGGGGGAATGACTTCATCCATCGGTCCTTCTGATTCTGTTGATTTCCATATGAACCGGCCTTTTGCATTTATGATAAAGGAAAAGAGTACAGGAACTGTCCTGTTTATGGGTAAAGTAACTAAACTATAAAAAACATTCTATTCTAATCAGGGATATTCTTAAAAAGAACATTTCAAGAATATTCCTTTCTTATTGCCTTCTTGTCGGTGTATGACTCGTTTCGAAATATTTTAGAAAGGATTTGAATTAAAAATTCATTTACCTTTGCAACTATTCGGAAAAGGCTGCGTCTTATGTAGAAAAAAAGGAGATATGAAAGTAGAAAAAGAGAATGAACAAGCATTTCTGGCTCTGATAAAAGAGTATAAGAGACTGATTTATAAGGTCTGTTATCTCTATGCCACAGATGATGAACATTTGAAAGACTTGCATCAAGAGGTTTTGATCAACCTGTGGCAAGGTTTCTCGAGCTTCAAAGGAGAGGCGAAGATTTCATCGTGGATTTATCGGGTAAGCCTGAATACTTGCATCTCATTCCATCGCAAACACAGTAAAATTACGGACACTATGCCGTTGGAAAGCCTGTTCGGGCTAATGACCGATGAGGATGATGAGAAAACGGTACATCTGCGTGAGATGTACCGCCTTATCAGTCAGCTCAATCGTTTGGAGAAAGCCATCATTCTGTTATGGCTGGATGAACGCTCCTATGAGGAGATTGCCGAAATCACCGGATTGTCGCGCAATAATATTGCTTCAAAGCTGAAGCGGATTAAAGAAAAATTAAACGGATTAGCAAATCAGTAGAAAGGAGTAACAATGGAACTGGAAGAATTAAAAAAAGGATGGAAAGAAATGGATGAACGGATGGAAAAACTGGAATCGGAAAACGATAAAGTGGTGAATATGATTACACAGAAGCGGGCTACCTCTGCATTGCAACGGTTGACACGGGAGTACCAAATGATGACTGCTATATGTTTGCTGGCCCCGTCATGCTTTATGTTAACACAGCATAATATGGAAGGACTTGGAGACTGGTGTCTATATATGTTTGTTATTTTCTTCCTGGTAATGGCAATCCACAAAAGTTTTATCTGGCGGAAACTATTACGTATGGATTATAAGCAAATGACAGTGAAGGAGGCTTTAATCTCGACCTACAAATTAGAGAAATATCAGAAAACCGGAACACTGATCGGAATATCTTTGGCTGTTCCTTTATTGATATGCTTCATGGTGGAACTATACAGGCTTCATGAAATGTATGCTTTCTATGGCGCATGGTGCGGATTGGTGGTCGGATTATTGATCGGTCTTCGTATCCGTCGGCGCATAAAAAGAGATATAAAGGAGATGCGTGCAGCACTGAATGATGAACTAAATTAATTATCTTATCATGTTGTTATTCTGATTATTATTAAGAATCTGTATACATTCACTTATGGTATGCAGATTCTTCATTTCACTACTTTATAGTGTATCAATACCTTCCCGGAAAGTTGGATATTTCAGATTAGGAAGCAATTCTTTCTTCATCCGGCTTGTATCTCCATAATAAGACATCTGCCCTATAGTAATAAAATCCTGTGTCAATGGGGCTTTACAGCCTGTAATAAGAGATATATGTTCAAAAATCCATGCAGCGGTCCGTATCATCCACAGTGGCATGCGCCACGGGCGGCAAGTATGCCAATGTTGGGTCGCTTCGTCTAGAAATTCGGCTAAGGTTTGTATTCCGTCGTCACCTATGTGATAAATGCCAGTTGCTTTAGAGTTATAGATTGCAGCTTTTGTGGCTTCTGAAAAATCATCTGTTGAAATAAGATGGACAAAATTAGGCTTACGCCATATTCCTAGAAGATAATGGCGGGAAAACCAGCGTGCAGCGTCAATCATTAAAATGCCACGCCCGTAAATCATGCCGCATCGTAATATGATTTTTTCCAATCCGGCTTGTGCCATTAATAATTTTTCTTCTTCAAGGCGCGTGGTTGCATGGACGGAAACAGGCTTGCCATCCAGTCTTCCTTTGGCTGGATTCGTTGGTGAAGTCTCACCTTCCACATGGGGAAAACTGATGAGTACAATGCGCCTTACACCTGCTTCAAGTGCGGAGTCTAATAAGTTTGCAAAATAACGGGTATTTGTCTTAGGCAAAAAGCTTTCCGGTTTTCCTTGAAAGAGCACACCTGCGAAATGTACAACTGTATCAACTCCGGCTAGAGCTGCTTTGAGTGTCTTTTTATCTGCCAGATCTACTTGGAAGGTTTGTACGTTTTGTTTGGAAAGCAACGAAGAACAGATCTCTTTCTTATGCCATAGCAAATTTAAGGTTATATCATTATTAATCATGCTTTGCGCAAGTACGCTTCCTAGGTTGCCGGCCGCTCCGGTAATCGCTATTATTGGTTTATGATCATTCTTCATTGTTCTATTTGTTTTGGATATAACTTGTGGGCTTGATTGCGTATAAAGATAATACCTTTTTATATAATTTTAGGCTGGAAAAGAAGGAATTATTTCTGCATCTCTTTTATGTTCTTTATATTTGCAAAATACGATCTGTCTAAAAGTAATTTATAAAGATGTGGTACAAGGAGCTTTTTGACTTTTCAGAGAAATATATTCTAAAAATATCTGTATTATTTCTGTTACTTCTTGTAGCAGGCAATATGAATGCACAAGGCAATATGAGATTACCTTTAAAGGAAGGATATGTCCATAATCCTACAATCCAAATAGATGGTCTGATGATAGAACCGGTTAATTTATATATCCAATCAAGACCGTGGACTACCCAATCTGCTCATGTACAACTGGAAATGAAAATCCAGGACAGAACGGATAGCTACCAGACATTTTTATGTTATTATGAGGAGAATAATGATCAATTTAAAAGTAATTTCCCTAAAGGAATCGGAAGCCATCTTTTTAGTCTTGATGTTTGTGAGGATGGAATAGATTTATTGATTGACACATTACAGTTGGGCGATACATTTACTTTTGATTCAAAGTCTAAGAAGGGGGTCGCCATAGGAGGACTTACCATAACTTATGATTCCGGTTATAGTGGCAATAACGTTAATCCCGACGGAAGCTATGCCGGATGCACTGTCTGCCATTTGTTGAAGTTGTCTGATGGAAGCGATGAGGATATTGTTACTTTTATGTATGATACTGATGATGGCGATGAGGAAATAGTTGATACAAAAGTATGGAAGGGCTTTAAGATAGAACTAATTAGATCTATGGATGATTTTCTGACACTAAAAGTTACTCGCCCCTCTCCGGTTTTGTAGAATATAGAGCTAGGGACGTTACTTTAGCTGAAGTAATAATTCCTCAAAAGAGGAGTACGTTTGTGTTTCTTCTTTTGCTAAGGAATATATCCTTTCTTTTTTGATTAAAAAATTAAAATAATACAGTTACCGATATCGGTAACTATAAAAAAGGAATTATCTTTGTGATATTCCAAATAGAATATCCATGAACTCAATGTATGAAAAATATTTGTCCATGCATGAAGTTCCTGCCGGAAAAGTTCTGGAGGTACTTCTGAAAAAGAAGAATATGTCCCAAAAGACATTGGCATCCTTGTCAAATGAATATCCTTCGCGGATTTCAGCGTATATAAAAGGACAACGCAAGTTTACTATCAAAGCTTCGATAGCCTTGGAGAAAGCTTTGGATATAGATATCGACGGCTTTTTCATCCTTATACAGACGAACCATGAAATCTATAATTATATCATGGAGCAGGAACGGAAGAATCATCCTGATTTGACCAAATTGAGCAAAGGATTGTTCTGGGACACTCGTATGGAAAAGATCAACTGGATTCGGAATAAGGAATGGGTTATCCAACGGACATTTGAATATGGTAACGAACAGGAAATAGAAGAAATAATACGTTTCTATGGTAAGGAGACTGTCAGGCAACTCTTGTCACAAATCAAAAGCACTTGGAATAGTGTTGCCAGACAAAATAATTATCAAAAATATATTGCATGAAATTACATTTTGAGACAGTCTCTCCTTTGTTGGTAGAGATCTTGCAACGGATTACAGCCAGTCCTGTTTTTGATGATTTTGTTTTGATAGGTGGGACTTGTCTTAGTCTTCAGCTCGGTCATCGCAGGTCTATAGATATAGATTTGTTTACGAGTATGGACTATGGAATGATGGACATTCAGAGCATGAAGGTTTTCCTGAAAGAAAATTTTGCTTATGTGGAGAAACTGGATTCTCTTGATACCCCGGCAATGGGGTATTCCTTGTATATAGGTAACTCTGCGACTGAAAAGGTCAAAGTGGATTTCTTTTATACCGAGAAATTTATATTTCCTATAAAAGTAGTAGATAATATAAGATTTGCCGATATCAGGGAAATAGCTGCAATGAAGATGGGTGCCATTACTCAAGATGTTCCAAGGCAAAAAGACTTTTGGGATATACATGAATTGAGCGAAAAATATTCTCTAGGAGAAATGATCTGTTGGGCTGTCAAAAGGAATGAATGGGCTGTGTCAGAAGCAGATATAATAAAAGGATTTCAGAAGATGGACTCCGTTAAAGAGTCTATTGAAGGAATAGATTGTTTCCGTGGCAAATATTGGTCTTTGGTCAAGGATGATTTGCAAGAGATGATGGATGAATATATAAAGAACAAGAAGTGAAGTAATAATCGGTCTTCGTATCCGTCGGCGCATAAAAAGAGATATAAAGGAGATGCGTGCAGCACTGAATGATGAACTAAATTAATTGTGACAGCAAGCTGTCAAAGGAGGAGTACGTTTGTGCTTCTCCTTTTTTAGTTAGTACCAATTCATTGGGAGATATAGTTTGCAGGTGGGGGAGCGACTGATTTTTGGCTTCTGCCGACAGGCAAGTATAGCCATGGCGGTTCAAGGCATTGATCGTCCAATGCAATAAAGTCTCATTGGCAGCTTCGACTATAATCTCCTGCTTTCCGTTTACTTTCGGGTAATAGACGCCGTGGTCATAATCAAACTGTATGTCACTGCGTGAGAATAAAGTATCCATCCGATGATTCAGGATCATATCTTCCGTCACTCCGCATTGCAATCCTTTTTCTTTCGAAAGTAACCAAAGCTTGTCTGACAGGACCAAGGCTTGTTCTATGTCGTGGGTAGACAGCAGGATGGCTTTGTTTTGTTCCACAGCCAGATGGTGCAGCAAAGTCATGATTTCTATGCGGCTTACTACATCCAGAAAAGCAGTTGGCTCGTCCAGAATAATCAACGGGCATTCCTGTACCAATGCTTTGGCTATCATTACTTTCTGCCGCTCTCCGTCAGATAATTCTGCGGTATAGCTCTGTGCTTTGTGATCTATTCCTACGGCTTCCAATGCTTCTTTAATGATAGCGCGGTCTTTGGGGTTCAACCGCCCGAAGAAACCTGTATGTGGCTGGCGTCCCAATGCCACTAGTTCATAGACGGTTAGTCCTCCTGCCTGTGTCTTGTCCGTCAGTACAACGCCGATGGTACGTGACCGTTCTCTCTCGGAATAAGTGTGTAAAGGATGTCCCAACAACTGCAAATCTCCTGCCAGGGAAGGTTGTGAAGCCGCCAAGGTGCGGAGCAACGTTGATTTCCCGGCTCCATTTGCTCCCAGCAGACTGGTCAATTCTCCCGGATAGAGCCGGAAAGAAAGATGTTCATGCACTTTCTTTTCTCCTTTATTCGTTCGATAACCGATACATAAATCCGTTGCAGTAATGACAGCCTTCTTTTCCATCAGTTGAAATATTGTATTTTACGTTGGTTTACAATGACATAGATAATAATAGGTGCCCCAAGCACAGGAGTAACCGCATTAAGCGGAATGATGCCTGCTTCGCCCGGCAATATGCATATAAAGTTGCAAAGCAAGGCAATGGCTCCTCCCGTCAGCATGGTGACGGGAAGCAGGGAATTATGATTGGAAGTTCCCAGCATCAGGCGGGCAATGTGGGGCACTGCCAATCCGATAAATGAGATGGGGCCGCAGAAGGCTGTAGTGATAGCTGTCAATAAACCGGTAGCAATCAGTAACAGATTCCTTGTCCGCCGAATGTTAACTCCTAAGTTCTCTGCATATCGGGTTCCCAGCAGCAGGGCGTTCAGTGGCTTTATCAAGAGGATGGTTATCAGTAATCCTGCGGCAGTAAACAGCGAGAAGAAGGGCAGTTGTTGTAAAGATACTCCTCCAAAGTTTCCCATTCCCCAAATCATGTAAGAGTGCACTCCTTCGGCCGTTGCAAAGAAATTGAGTAGCGAGATGGCGGAAGAAGTGATATATCCTATCATGATGCCGATAATGAGCAGCATGATATTGTTTTTGATAAGGGTTGAGAAGAAAAGGATAATTCCCATCACGATCATAGAACCGATAAATGCACCGATAATGACCGATAGGAAACCGGATAGAGAAAACACGCCCGCAGAAATCGTTCCGGCACCTGCCAGCATCACCAGGGCCACTCCCAGACTGGCTCCCGAACTGATACCTAGAATAGAAGGATCTGCCAATGGATTATTGAAAGTGGTTTGCAGCATCAGTCCGGATGACGCTAGTGCCATTCCGCAAAGTAAGGCAGTGATAGCCTGTGGCAGACGGGATTCCCAAATGATAAAGCTCCAACTGGCTTTCTCCACTTCGTTGCCCAGGAGGGTATTCCATACCGCTTCGGCAGGGATATTTACCGAGCCGAATAATAGATTAGCTCCTATCAATGCGATGATAAGAAGCGCTAGTATAATACTGTATTTTGTTCCTTTATTCTTCATATATTAAGGCATAACTGATAACATACACCGTATGGGCGGATTGAATCCGCCCGAATGCATACGGCTACACTATTAAATGGGCGGATTCAATCCGCCCATACGGTGTACGTTATCAGCTATCAGTCCGCTAATTTAGTGAAATATTTCAATTCATACCCTTCCAACAAGTTAGGATGGAATATTTTTATCAAATCTTTTAATAACCAGTCCGGATGAAAGGGAGAATCTTCGTAGAAAAGCACTTTGTTGGTATTGCATCCATAAATATTCCGTTCCTTGAAAGCGCGGAATCCGGCGTAAGGAGCATAGTCCTGTTTCAATTCCCCATAAGTTTTATCGGTAGCCTGATTGTACTTTATCAACCAATAATCCGCATTCTGGCCCTTGTCAAATACCGTCTCGAAAGCAAGAGGCACGGAACCACTATGTTCATCTGCTGCAAAAACATAGTTTGCACCTGCATCTGCATAAATCCGTGCCGAGGTACTTTTTCCTCCGGGAACGTACCAAGCAGATCCGTTTTTCAGTTCACTGATTACGCTGGGGGCAGATGAAATAGGAGCGACCATTGCCTTCAAATCATTATAGTTCTGTTCTATTTCGGCAAACAAACTATCTCCTTCCTGCGCCCTGCCAAATAAGAGTCCATAGAAACGCATCCATTCGGCACGTCCCAGTGCAGAGGTTTCCATGTAGTCGGCGCATTCTATAATGGGGATATTCAACTTTTCCACACGTCCGTATCCACCGCTATTCTCAAAAGGGGAAAGCATGATGGCATCCGGATGCAGGTCGATAATCTTTTCTATATCGGGATTCATACCATTTCCCACGTCTGTAATCTTTCCGTTGCGGCAACCTTCCTGTATTTCCGGCAGTTTGATATATTGCAAATCGCATATGCCCCCGATGCTACCTAAGGCACCGAGTTGTTCCAGCAAACTGCAATGCACGGATGAGTAAACTATAGCTTTACTTAGAGGAGTACGGACCAGTGTCCCTTCCGGCAAGTCGGCGGGCAGGGATTTGTCTTTATCTACTAATATATAGGTATGTAATATTTTTGTTGTATCCCATGGATTCCGCAGGCGGGCGATGGTGTAATCTCCTTCATCCGTCAATGACAGATTCTCTGCGTAATGCAAGGTGATCTTCTTTCCTGTGGTTGAGATAGAAGAATGCTTGCTTCCTCCACCGCAGGCGGAGAGAAGCAGAAGTAAAAAGATGAATGTTGCTAATTGTTTCATGTTATTTTTTATAATAACCGCCTGTTTTGCGGGCACCTTTATATTCTATTAATCCTTTTTCTTTTAACGATTTGATATAACGTTCTGTTGTTGCAGCACCTTTTTGAATCTGTTCCGCAATCTCATACCCTTTCATTCCCGGTGCTTTTTCTAATAGTTGAAGAATAAGAGATTCAATTTCATTTATTCCCTCATTTATTCCCTCATTTATTCCCTCATTTATTCCCTCATTTACACCCTCATTCTGTTTTATTCCCTCATCAATCACTCTATCTATAACTGAAATGAACTGCATTCCTTCGGGTTCGTTAATAAATCTTAGATTGGGTTCTTCTTGAAGCGCACGTATAATTCCTGAACCAAGACCGCGATAAGGCATCGTTTTAGCACAGAAGTTGGCTATGAACGGGTTGCGTACTACGGCACTCCCTAGTTTGATACTTTCCACAGTAAGCCCGTCGGGAAGGCACCCCGGACTGATAATCTCTATGCGATTATCAAAAATAAGTAACCTTATTGGTGCGTTTCGGGTATAATCGCGGTGGACAAGAGCATTCTGTAAGATTTCTTCCAATGCAATTTCTGAAACTTCCAGTTTCCCGATAGAATTAAATCCTTGTCCTGCTTGAATATTATGAAGATTTGCTTTTAAGAAAGACATTCCCTTTTCAAATAGTTCGGGCAGTGTACCGATAATATCTTTGCTATCCCGATAGTTGATGCCTCCTATATCATTACCAAAAAAAGAAACTGCTTTTATGACAAAGGTTGGACGGTATTGCTGAGGATTTTTGCCAAAGAACAATAATCCTGCTAAAGTCATCTTGCTTTCTTTCATAATATTGAGATTGTGCAAAAGCTCAATGTCTGGAATGCCGAATGAATCTCTCTCCCGACCATATTCTTTACGGATAAAATTATCTAGTGCATATCCGTTAATGTCTTTTTCGGAAGTGAATGGAATAGGTTGCTCGTCGGCATAAAGCATTCCGGAACATTGAAACAATCGCATGATTTCACTGTTTTCCATTACTTTGCGCTTGTCTGCACCTTGCTTAGTCCAAATGACTCCGTTTAAATCCTTATAGGGTTTATTATCTCCTTCAGCTATATGAGCGACAAGAATAGAATGTTCCTCTATAACAACGGTTTCGGTTTGAATATAAATAACCGGGCGCAATAAATTAGTGGCAACATTAGCCAACATAGAGTTAGTTTGCTGTATTTCTTGGTATGATAATCCGGTAATTTCTCCTGTTTTATCTTTTATGCCGAACAGGATCATTCCTCCACGGGCATTAGACATAGCTACCATTTCGGCAGCAATACTGTCTTGATTGGAGAATCGTTCTTTGAACTGTACCGTACTGGTTTCTCCACATTTTATAATGATCTCTAATTCTTTACTGTTCATCCTCTTGGTATTATTCACAACTGGTCTTACAAATGTACGGCAAAAAAATGAAGAAACCTTTATGAGATTATTGATTTCTCTCCCACTATAATATATATAAACAGGGGTTCACCCTATTCACCTCTCTCTGTAACCCCTATTAACAGGCGGATTTGGGGTGAATGGCACCTCCAAATTCACCTTCACCCACTCTTCACCTTTGTTTTTTCGGGACTCTATTTTCTATCATGTCTGTTTTGGTGAAGTTTCTGTGGATAAAGATATCTATCTAAAATCACCTTTTATCGCTGTTGATTTTATCCTTTATTCCGCTTATATTCTGTCTTTTGTACAGTCATCATTACCGTCTTATGATTATCAGACGCTCGTCTGACCATTATAGAACGCTCGTCTGATATAGGTAAGACGGTCGTCTGATAATCGTAAAACGAGATTAGGGAATATAGAAAATACGAAAATAGAACAAAGAAAACAGGAAATGTGACCTATGTTTTCAGAGATTGTGAAACAGCAAATTTTTATAGAAATAGGTATTTTAAAATGATTGGTGCTGAATTTGTTTGCCTGTTTACAGGTGAATGGGGTGAATGGCTGATTTTGGGGTGCCCTTCACCTGTAAAAGTCGACGGGTAAAGGGTTTTCGGAGGAGGTGAATAGGGTGAACCACTATAAACTATATATAGTGTGGGAGGTGAAAAAAGCCTTGTTTCTTCCACTAAAGACGGAGAGAAGCAAGGCTGAAATTTAATATATGAATGAAGATAGAAAATGTTCTATTCATTAATCAATATATACGGCAGCTTTAGGAGACACACCACATTCGAATTTTCCGATATAAGTACCATCCTTTTTAAAGCGATAAACATCTCCGTTGGTTGTATAATCTGTTGTACCAACATAGAAATCTCCATTCTCAGGATTGATACTCAACATGTGAATGATACTGGTTTTAAGTCCGTCCGGCATTTGTAAGAAAGAAACCTCTTTCTTTTCGTTTGTTTTTGCATTGTAAGAATATAAAGTATGGTTGGAGGTATTAGCGTTGAAATCTGTTTCCGAATAAATAACATATACGATATCATTATACGCTGCCATTAATGTTCCTTTACCGATTTCCTTGTATGTCTTATTGGTTTTATCATAAATAGCAACCGGATAAGTATAGTCAGGATAAGGAGCACCATAACCTTGGATGAAAATCTTATCTCCAGCCTCTAATATCTGTTGAGGATTCGGGAATACTTCTACATTTTCTGCTTCGTCAAAAGCCTTGGTATCAATGATGGATAAACGGTTGTCATATCCATAGCCGGAGTTTAATATATATAATTTGCCATCTTCTTCAATAATATATTCCGGATTGTTGCCTACGGCTACCATCTTTTCAAAATTTAATGTGGTAGCATCTAAACGGGCTACATTACCGCTACTTAATGTAACATAGAGCTTTCCGTCATCTGCTGCCATATAGCGAGGTTGTCCTTGCTCGTCAGTAAAACTGTAGCGGGCTTGTTCTACGCACGCTTCATTCAGTCGGCAGATATATTTGGAACCGTACATCGCTACATAGATGTTGTCGTTGTATTTAATCATGTTCTGTCCCGTATCCCCAAGTTTTGCATTATTCTGTTTGAAGAAGATGTCATCAATAACGCTAGCTTTTCCATCAGGATCATAAAAGGTAATAGCAGCATTGTTCTTTTGATATGAACCTTCATTTAAAATAAATACACGATTTTGTGAAAGTTCTACCTTAGAACCTTCATCGTTCCTTTTGTTGTCATCATCATCGTCACTACATGAGGTGAATGAAGCACCCAGCATTAACATACATAGTGCACCGAAAAATAAACTTCTTAATTTCATATTCAATTATTTTAAGTTAGATATTTATAGTATTAAAATCTCAATGTTCCTGTTGCGCGAAAAGAGCGTCCTGGCATGGGATAGTATTTTATTACATCATATTGTTTATCGGTGAAGTTTATCACTTCGGCTTGTAAGCGAAAGCTGTTTTTACTCCACTTAAATTCTCTCCACAAGGTAGCAGAGTGTTCTATATACCCGTCTATTCTGTTGACCGGAATATTTTGTGCCATATAATATCGTTCACCTACTCCCGTCAGGCTATATCCTAAATTAACCCATGGAGTTTCAATAGTCGCTGAGGCATTGCCGCTATGTTTTGGGGTATAGGGCAACTGGTCTTTATAATTCTTGGCATTGGGGTTGGTCAAGTCTATTGCTTTTTGCCAGGAATAGTTTCCGGAAAGTCCCACACTAATGTTGGAGGTTACAGAAATGGAAGTAGCCATTGTTGCATCTATACCTGTGATGTGTACCTTTCCATAGTTCAGCATTTTCCATACATAGGTGCTGGGGAAAGCAACTATTTTGTCGTCTACCTCATTATAATATCCATCGAGGGTGATAGACAGAAAGTCGGTAAATGCAAAAGGTTTTCCATTCCAAGCGATACCTATATTATATTCACGCGCTTTTTCGGGGCGTAATGCTGTATTGCCTATGTGCAGGTAGTAAAGATCATTGAATGTAGGTACGCGAAAAGTATTTTTATACATGGCACGCACATAGAGTTGTTCCTCTTTCCAAGGCTGTATGGAGACTGAGAGAGTGGGAGACAAGTGTTTTCTGTCATCGGGGGTATTGCCTGCCTTTACTTCTTCGGTGATAAAAGTGCCTACCAATGTTCCTAATATTTTCACACGTCCCCATTGGTAACGCGCATTAAGAGCTGTGAGTGAAGAATAGCGCACAGGGTTGGGGCTATCATTAATGTTGGTATGGAGCGTATTGATAAAACCATCTTGTGCTAATGATATATCCAGTCCTTTAGCAGGATGATACAGCAAGGTTGCCGATAAATAATATTCATCTTGCCGGTTGATATCTGTTTGCTTTCCGTTTTCATATTTCACATCGGTGTCCTCATATTTGTTCCATGAATGGTTGAACTTGGCTTGTGCCTGTAAGGTCCATTTGTCTGAAATTTGTTTCTTATAACGGGTTTGGGCAAATACGTTCTCGTCCCACAAACGCTCCTCTGCTTTAGGATTGTAAAGGGTAACTGATCCGGGAAGTCCCCGCTCGGAATAAAAGTAATAAGCTTTTATATCTAATCGGCTATCATCATGGAAGGTATGGAATAAGTTTGCTTCTCCTTGCCAAGTATTAATGTCCGAGTTGTTTCTTTTCTCTTTGGTAACATATTTCCCGTTTACCAGTGTAAAGGGATAGTTACCATCGGCTCTTGTAAATGATGCGTCTGCCGATAGGTTGGTTCGTTCTCCCAGTTTCTGCCATCTGCGGACAGAAGGTGCAATGTATCCAAATGATCCTCCGCGAACTTGTATCTGCGAGAGAGAATGTTTGCCGTCTTCGAAGACAGGTTTTTCCGTCTCAATATTGAGCACACCTGCCGAAGCATATAAACGGGCAGGTTGCAGCAGATTTTCATCCTGTCCGATGGCAAGCGAAAGGCTGGATACATTGTCGAGCGAAAAGCGTCCTATATCAATCTGCCCTGCTTGACAATTACTTACTGCTACTCCGTCATAGCTCACTGCTGTATGCGCAGCTCCTAAATTTCGTACTGAAACTGTTTTTAGACCGCCAATTCCTCCGTAATCGCGTACATTAGTTCCGGCAAAACGCCGTATGGCGTCTGCCATATTCTGAAATCCTAAATTCTTTATGTCTTCTTTGCTAATCAGTTGTACAGGGCTGCTTGTGGTTATTTTGACCGGTGCTCTTTTCCCTGTGACGGTGACATTTTCTATTTCATGCACCTTTCCCGCAATAGTATCCCCCTTCTCCTGCGCATAAGTCCCTAGCGGCAGCAGAATAAAGCTACATAGCAAACAAATCCAAAGCTTGCAAGCCTGGTTATTCTTTCTCATCTAATAAAAACGTTAGTAATGAATTACAGTTTTGTGCATCTTCCTACGCTCTTTCCTCGAAAGCGAAGGGGAATGGCTTTGCGTTTTGCAGGTCTTCTGACTTACTCCTGTTTACTTGCCTTCCCACCTTATTATATATACAGGCAGTGGCGTGAGTGATAAGTAAACCTATCTGTTAGGGTAGATGGAGCTTACAGCAGCGGGACTGTTCAGGACTTGCACCTGATTCCCTTTTCATCCGGCACCTCGCACCATTGGGAGGTATCGCGGAACAAAACGTTGCAAAGATACTCCGTTAGATTGAATAAGAAAAGGGAAATGATAAAAATCTCCTTAAAAAACTATTTCATTTACAGCTATAAAGACCATCGATTCCGACGAAAATGCATTTGGAAAATTAATTTTATGCAAAATATGTTCTCTTTTCTAATTAAAGTTCTTACATTTGTCCCATTAACGTTGAAGCACTATTTTATTATTGAGTGGATTTTATGTAGAAACATGAAATATAAACAGAATTATTAATTAAAAAAGAGAAATTACTATGGGATCAATTATTCAATTAATCGTGGCTGTAATCACGATAGCTAGTTTATGGAAAATCTATGAAACCTTCGGTCAGAAAGGTTGGGCAGCAATTATTCCGTTCTACAATTTAATTGTGCTTTTACGCATTATTAAGTGGGAACCTTATAAATTCTGGTTGTTCTTTATTCCTATTTACAACATTTATCTTGCTTATTTGGCATACAAAGATTTGGCTGCTAAGTATGGTCAGGGAACTCCGGGATATGCTATCGGTATCTTGTTGCTTCCGTTTGTATTCTTGGCCCTTCTTGCATTCAAGTCACAGCCGGTTGAAAATAATTAAGTATTGAAAAGAGCGTTCTTTTGAACGTCAATATATGATTGTCATTCTAAATCAGACCTCCATCTGATTCGGAATGACAATTCTTTTATATATATGTTAAGGCTGAATGATTAAGAGGATACAGGTCGCTGGTTTGCATTTTGTTCTATTGTAAATGAATAAAGTTAATGTATGAATGAATTTTATTTATCTTATCTTTGTTTTATTCAAACAAAAGATTATCTTTGAGGAATCATAGTAATGAAACAAAATTGTTGTAAAAACATAGAGTGAAATGGGTGAAATAAAAAAACGTTTGCCTTTGCAATGCCCCTCCTGTGATGCTCCGCTGAAGGTGGGGAGAATGTTTTGCGAACAATGCGAAACGGAGGTGTGCGGCAGTTTTGAGTTGCCTTTGCTGGCACAGTTGTCCGAGAAAGAGCAACGCTTTATACTGGACTTTGTGAAAACGAGTGGCAGTTTGAAAGACATGGCAAAAAATATGGGGGTGAGTTATCCCACCGTAAGGAATGTGCTGGACGATTTAATTGAGAAACTAACAAGAATAGATGTATGAAAGAGAAGGAAATTGTGGAAAGATGTGTGAATCCGTTTATTTGGATTGCGGGAATGCCGGCTTTGTTTTGGGGAGTTTTGGGGCTGGTCGCTTCTACTTTGCTCAGTTGGGCATCGGGCTATCATTATCATGGGTTGTTGCATTTTGGTCCGGCTCCTAATCCGGCTTGGTGGTGTTACTTGGCCGAGCACCTGATTGTGTGGCTGGTTCCTGCATTGATATTCTACTTGGGTGGCATTGTTCTATCGCGTTCGCGGATTCGTATAGTAGATGTGTTTGGTACAGTTCTATTTGCTCAGATCCCTTTGATTGGAATGAATTTGATTAATATATTGCCGCCTATGAAAACCCTGTTACACCTGAATCCCAATATGCCGCCGCAAGAATTGTTGGCACAGCCGGGTATGGTGGCGGCTATTATCCTTTCTTTGTGCGGACTCCCATTTTTGGTGGCTACACTGGTGTGGATGTTCAATGCTTTGAAAGTATCTTGCAACTTGAAGCAGGGACAGCTATGGATCGTGGCACTTATCGGGATAATAGGAGGTGACGTGTTATGCCGGATGCTGATAAGGATGGTTTATTGATATGGTATAATCTTTAATGAGATATAATGAAATGGGAGTGTCAAAAACACTCCCATTTCTTTTATGACCAGATAGCGAAGATCATGGAACATAGATCTTTTGAACCTGTTCTTCCTTACTTAATCTTTTCTCGAATCTTGCTAAGATAGGCACGCATCCCCGCAGCATCTTTGTTGTTAATGATATCCAACAGTTCATTCAGTTCTGTACGGATACCTTCTACCTGTGCCGGGGTGCGGGGATTGAATAATATTTCCTGCAACAGATAGTCGTCTTCACTCAGTACTCCTTTGGCAATCTTCATGTGTCGCTTGAAAGTAGTACCGGGAGCATCCTGATGTTTCATCACTGCCGCAAAAACGAAAGTGGAAACAAACGGGATAGACAAGGAATATGCCACGGTTTCATCGTGTTCATCGAAAGTATATTCAAAGATATTCAGGCCGAGGTTCTGGTAGAGGTCTTTGAAGAAGATCTTTCCCAAATGGTCGCCTTCGCTGATGATGATGGCATTTTCGGTGCTCAGTTTGTCAAGGTTGGCAAATGTGGGGCCGAACATGGGGTGAGTAGACACGTAGCGGAAACCGCATTGGTCGTAGAACTCTTTCAGTCCGGTCTTTACCGAAGCAATATCGCTGATGATACAGTCCTTAGGGAGTGCGGGCAACACCTGGCGGAAAGCATCCAAGGTATATTTCACGGTTGCCGCATTAATAACCAATTCGGGTTTGAAAGCTTCGATTTCTTCCAAAGTGGTGTAGCGGTAGGTGTTGTAGACAAAGCGCAGGCGTTTGGGATCTACATCAAATACGGCAGTTTCGTGCTGGAAACTTAATACATCGGTAAAGAAGGAGCCCATTTTTCCGGCTCCTAAGATTAATATTCTCATCTTTTTTAGTGGTTAGTGATAAGTGGTTAGTGATAAGTGGTTAGTGATTAATACCTGCGGTATGATAGCGCAGCTATTAACCACTAATCACTAACCATTAACCACTAAAATCATTTATTGATTACTTCCATTTGTTGCCTCACACTTTCTTCGTGAATAGCTTCAAACACTTTCTTTATAAACTCAGCGTCCATTCCGCACAATGCACCTTGTGCACCGCGTTTGTCCAGGATTTCATTATATCGGCCCGTCTGAAGAATGGTCATATCATGTTCTTTCTTGAACGTACCGATTTCGCGGCAAACACGCATACGTTTTGCCAGAACTTCGATGATTTGATTATCGCATTCATCAATTTGGTTACGCAGATTACCCAAGTTTTCAGTAGTCTGTGTTTCTTTACGGATAACCAGCAGGTTCAATATATAGTCCAAAACATCAGGAGTTACTTGCTGTGAAGCATCGCTCCATGCACAATCCGGGTTGCAGTGTGATTCTACAATCAGTCCGTCGAAACCTAAGTCCATAGCCTGTTGGCAAAGCGGAGCTACCAGTTCGCGTTTTCCACCGATATGGCTGGGATCGCAGAAAATAGGCAGGTCAGGCAAACGGCGGCGCAGTTCGATAGGAATATGCCATTGCGGAAGATTGCGGTAAATCTTTTTATCGTAAGATGAGAAACCGCGGTGGATGGCGCCCAGCTGCTTCAATCCTGCGTTGTTGATGCGTTCGAATGCGCCGATCCATAATTCAAGATCAGGGTTTACCGGATTCTTTATTAATATAGGTATATCCACACCTTTCAGTGCATCGGCAATTTCCTGTACGGCAAATGGGTTTGCAGTGGTACGTGCGCCTATCCAAAGTATGTCGATGCCTGCTTTCAAGCATTCATAAACGTGTTTGGCAGTAGCTACTTCGGTAGAGACATACATTCCTGTTTCCTGTTTTACACGTTTCAGCCATGCCAGACCTTCTACACCGATACCTTCGAAACCACCCGGTTTGGTACGGGGTTTCCAAATGCCGGCGCGGAAAATCTTCACGCCTTTGTTTGCCAGCATAGTAGCTGTTTCCATTACTTGTTCTTCGGTTTCGGCACTACAGGGGCCGGCAATTACCATGGGGCGTTTCTTTTCGATTCCCGCCAGTTCAATGGGTTTTAAATCTAATTCCATAATCTATTTTGTTTTATTACATTATCTTTTTAATTCTTTCCAGCGCCTCTGCCAGTTTGTCTTCCTTGGCACAGAGCGAGATGCGGATATAACGCTTTCCGTTGCTTCCAAAAATGAATCCCGGAGTGATAAATACCCGTGCTTGGTGCAATACTTTCTCGGTTAATTCTTCTACATCATTGTAAGAGTCGGGAATGCGTCCCCAAAGGAACATACCCACCTGGTGGTGGTCGAAAGTACATCCTAAGATACTCATTATTTCTTCTGCCAATTGGCGGCGGCGGCTATATACATTGAAGTTTGCTTCTTCGTGCCATTCCACGCTGTTTTGGTAAGCCTGTGCGGCTGCCAGTTGCATGGGGCGGAAAGTTCCTGAGTCAATATTGCTCTTTATCTTCAAGATCCATTGCACAAATTGAGCATTGGTAGCCAACATTCCGATACGCCATCCCGGCATATTGTGACTCTTGCTCATAGAGTTGAACTCGATGCAACATTCCTTTGCGCCCGGTACATTGAGAATGCTCAGTGGTTTTTTGTTCAAAATGAAACTGTATGGGTTATCGTTTACAATCACAATGTTGTGACGGCGTGCAAAGTCCACCAGCTTTTCATACAATTCCATTGTAGCATTTGCTCCGGTCGGCATATTGGGATAGTTAGTCCACATTATCTTTACGCGGCTCAGATCCATCTTTTCCAATTCTTCGAAATCGGGTTGCCAGTTGTTGTCCTCGCGCAAGTTGTAGTTCACTATTTCGCTGCCCAGTATCTTGTTTAAAGAGGTGTAAGTGGGGTAGCCCGGATTGGGAACCAGCACTTGCTCACCCGGATTGACCAATGCAAGCGTTACATGCAGGATGCCTTCCTTGGAACCGATCAACGGCTGGATTTCTGTTGCCGGATCAAGGTCTACATTATACCAGCGTTTGTACCAGTCTGCCATTGCCTTGCGCAGTTCGGGTATGCCTACGGTGGGTTGGTATCCATGAACATCAGGGCGTTTTGCCTGTTCGCACAATACATTGACGGTTTCTTCCGAAGGCGGCAGATCCGGACTTCCGATACCCAGACTAATTACATTCTTACCTTCGGCATTCATTTGTGCCACTTCTTTCAGTTTGCGGCTGAAGTAGTATTCGCTAACATTCGCTAGGCGGTCTGCCGGCTGAATGTTATATGGTTGATGTTCCTTCTGCATATTCTCCTAATATTTTAAGTTCTTTTGTTAACGGGGTTACAGCGTCTATAGACTGTTTGTATCTCAGATAATCGTTGAAAATAACGTCCACGTAAAACAGGTATTCCCATTCGCGTCCGATGATAGGCAACGATTGAATCTTGGTGAGACTGATTTTATAGAAAGAAAAGATAGAGAGTACTTGCGACAGGCTTCCTTCGCTGTGTGGGAGGGAGAAGACGATGGTGGCTTTGTTCGTTTTGGAACGGTCGCGCAGGTCATCGGCTTTCCACGGGTCGGACACTACAAGGAAGCGGGTGAAATTATGTTTGTTCGTTTCTATGCCTTCTTCCAGTACTTTCATTCCATACAGGTCGGCGGCATATTTGGAACAGATAGCGGCGTGTCCTTTCAGGTTCTCCCGTTTGATGGCTTCTGCACTTCCTGCTGTATCTTCGGCCTCTACGATTTTCAGTCGCGGGTGCTGCATCAAGAATTCGCGGCACTGTGCCAAGGCGACAGGGTGGGAGTTGACTTCGGTCAGTGTATCCCAGTCGTCATCGGGCAGGCACATAAAACTGTGCTTGATGCGTAGTTTGTGTTCACCCACAATGGTCATTCCGCTTTCGCGCAGCAACTCGTAGTTGTGCAGCAGGCTGCCTGCAATGGTGTTCTCGATGGCGAGCATACCAATTACATTGCTATCCTGCTTCATGTTCCGGAAGATTTCTTCGAAAGTAGAACAGCAGATTAGTTCAATTTCTTCACCCGGGAAGAATTTGTGGGCGGCAATGTCATGATATGAGCCCGGTACACCTTGTATTGCTATCTTTTTCATTTGCTATTGTATTATAAAAAAATCCCGCTTCTGCCTAGAAGCGGGATTCGTTGTTATTATCATATTGTTTTATTCGTCGTTTAACGTACACATACAAACTCCCGCTTCACTTTGTTGCTAAAGTAAAAGTAATAAAAGAAAAAGAAGTATGTATTGTATAATGCTTTCATTTTGTTCTTTTTGTTATTGAATACGCTGCAAAAGTAATACTTTTCCGGCAAAAACAAATAAATAAGAAGTTTTTTTTCAAAAATATTTTTGGATTACTCTTTTAAGTGGTTTATTATCGTCAATTTATTGTTCATATTACATTTCTTTTACGAAGCCGACATGGCATTCCTGCTTTCCATAATGCCGGGCATCTGTTGCAAAGCCCAGTTTACCAAGCCTTCAATATGTGGTATCAAGCTTTTTCCTCTCTCTGTCAGTTCATATTCCACCCGTGGCGGAACTTCGGCGTATACTTTCCGATTCACCAGTCCGTCAGCTTCCAATGTGCGCAGGGTTACGGTCAGCATCCGTTGTGATACATCGGCTATCGTTTTATGAATATCGTTGAACCGCATGGTTCCGTTAGCATTCAGTGTGATAAGGACTAGCATAGACCACTTATCACCAAGCCTGCACAGTACATTTCGTACAGGACAATTACCGGTAGGATGAAAGTTTTGCATTTTTTAATCTTCTGTATTTCGTTGATGTTCAACAATGGTTACTTCTGTGTAACCTATTGATATTCATGTGCCTTCTTGCTTTTGCGGAACAAGCTGACTATATTTGCGTTACAAAAGTAATAAACTTACTAAAGATAACTATTGTTTTACTAGAGAAATTGATTGTTTCATTTAATAAACTAAGATTATGGCAAAGAAAGTAGCTGTTTTAGCAGTAAATCCGGTAAACGGATTCGGTTTGTTCCAGTACTTGGAAGCGTTTTTTGAAAATGGTATATCTTATAGGGTATATGCAGTGGCAGAAACAAAGGAAATTAAAACAAACTCGGGTATCAAGTTGGTGGCAGATGATGTGATTGCCAATCTGATAGGACACGAAGATGAGTTTGATGCTGTGGTATTCTCTTGCGGTGATGCTATTCCCGTTTTCTCACAGAATGCGGATAAGCCTTATAATATGGATTTGATGTCGGTATTGAAAGCATTTGGAGAGAAAGGAAAAATCATGATCGGCCATTGTGCGGCAGGTATGATGTTCGACTTTGCGGGAGCTACGGCAGGCAAGAGATTGGCAGTGCATCCGTTGGCAAAAGCGGCTATCAGCAAAGGAACGGCTACCGATGAGAAATCAGTTGTGGATGGCAACCTCTATACGGCACAGGAGGAAAACTTTATATGGACGATGATGCCTCAGGTGATAGAAGCCTTGAAAAAGTAAGGGAATTAGTGTCGCCCAATGTAGAATTTTCCTATATTTGGGCGACAATTCCTAAAAATAAAAACAATGAAATACGATTTTGATAAAGTAATAGACCGCAGCGGTACGGCTGCCGAAAAAGTAGAGGGCTTAAAAGAGATATGGGGACGTGCGGATCTGATTCCTTTGTGGGTGGCGGATATGGACTTTGCCACAGCCCCTTTTGTAACGGATGCTATTCGCAAACGCTGTGAAAATGGAATTTTGGGCTATACCGGAAAACCGGATAGCTACTACAATGCCATTATTAACTGGGTGAAGCAGCGTTATGATTTGACAATTACTAAGGAAATGATAAATTATGTTCCCGGTATTGTTCCGGGCATAGGCATGGCTATGAACTGCTTTACGCAGAAGGGGGATAAAGTAATGATTCAGCCGCCTGTCTATCATCCTTTTGCGTGGGTGACTACCCGCAATGAACGTACACTGGTTACCAATCCGTTGAAATGGGAGAATGGAATGTATCGCATGGACTTGGATGCTTTCCGTGAACAGATAAAAGGTTGCAAGCTCTTTATCTTGTGCAATCCTCACAATCCCGGCGGGGTGGTTTGGACAGAAGAAGAACTACGCACAGTGGCAGAAATCTGCTATGATGAAAAGGTGCTTGTTTTCTCTGACGAGATTCATGCCGACCTCACTTTGCCTCCTCATAAGCATCGTCCTTTTGCTACCATCAGTGAGAAGGCAAAGATGAATTCCGTTACTTTTATGTCTCCCAGCAAGGCATTCAATATGCCGGGTTTGTCAGCTTCCCATGCTATTATTTTTAATGAAGAATTGCGGCAGCAGTTCCGCACCTATATGGATGCTGGCGAGCTGGATATGGGGCATGTATTTGCTTTCCTGTCTGTTGAGGCGGCTTATAGTCATGGAACAGAATGGCTGGATCAATGTTTGGCGTATATACAAGGGAACATTGATTATGTAGATGAATTCCTCAAAGTTCATGCTCCCAAAATCAAAGCTATCCGTCCCGAGGCTTCATATCTGGTGTGGTTGGATTGCCGTGAATTGGGGTTGAGTCAGGAGGCTTTGAATGATTTCTTTGTGGACAAAGCACATTTGGCACTGAATGACGGAGCGATGTTCGGCAAAGAGGGAACAGGATTCATGCGTCTGAATGTAGCCAGTCCGCGTTGCATCATTGAAAAGGCAATGAAACAACTGGCTGAGGCTTATAAATTACTATAGGGTAATGAATGATTTACCCCTAGGTAATTGATAAACTATTATGCAGTAGTAAGGCAATTACCTAGGGTAGTATTTCAGTTTGCAGAAACCTATTCTTTCCTGTATTGTGGCGGAGCAAATCTTAAATCGTTTTTTTCGTCATGTTCTTTCGGCTTTTCTTCAGATGCTACTATTTCTTGTCTTTTATGGTAAACTTCACTTAAACAGTATCCACAATGAGGACAAAAGTTGATTGATATAGTTATTTCTTTTCCGCAACTAGAGCAGAAAACAGTATTTTCTTCCTTTTTAATACTATTCTTCTTTTGGAGATTTACTCTTATGCTGGCAGGTTTATCCTGTGGTATTTTGGAGATTAATGCTACTATCCATCCATACATTAGAAATGGAAAGTGTAGAATGCCTATATAAGAGAAAAAGCTAATCCCGTATTGTATATATAATACTATAGGCAAATATGAATTAGGATCTTTTTCATATTCGATGTCGGCTAACATTTTCCATATAATTTTATTTTGCAGTATTAGAAAAATGATTGATAATATACTCCATAGAAAAGTGAAAAAGGCATATTTGTGATACCTGTAATAATGATTGCCAATGTGTGTCCATACAGAAAAAATAGAAATAGTTCCTATAATCAAGGTTATAATAAATCCAATGCCTGTGTACTCAAAGCAATAAGTGTTATTCTGTATGGAGTAATAGAGTAATGCATAAGTTATTCCGGTAGGCAGAATATTTGCATAAAATGAGAATACAGGGAGTTTGTGGATAAGTGAAAGAAACATATTTATGAAACTCAAAACAGGAATGAGATATAGTATGAAGGTGTAATCCTTCATACTATAATAGATTGATAGTTCGGGCATATATCCGATTACCTCATTTATTTGTGCAATAGCCTGAAAGAGGGAAACTGTAAAAAAGTGATAGCTTCCCGATTTCAAATCCATCCATGGCAGAAAACAGGCAATAAATATAAGGAAAGAACATGATGCTTGAAAAATAGAATTATTGTAATGTTTTATATTCATATTGTTCAGGGTGTCAATAATAAGTAATATTCCTTTCTTCATATACCTTTTTTGTTTGATCAAATTCATTTAAACATGCTGAAACACGTTTAATCCAATTATTATGTTGATCAAACTCGATATATTGATAGGTGGTTGTGCTGGGAAACCTGCCTTTGTCTTCTATTCTGATGATATTGTTTTCATTATCATATTCTATTCTGTCATCGGCATAATCGGCTTCTACATCATCATAGGGTATATGACGGCAAGGACGCCCGTAATTGTCATATTCCCACACTTCTCCCTGTGTATAAGTTCCGCCTTCTTCAATCCATGGACTTTCATTGGATATTTCAGTGATTCGTCCTTTGGCGTTTCGTTTTACTGTATTACTTTTATTGTTTAGAGAATCATAATCAGTAGTGAATATTAGCTCTCCCAGAATGGAGTATTTCAGGCTTTTGCTTCGATATTGATCTTCTTTTTCTCCTTTCAGATATTGTCCATCCTTTTCTATTGCTTTATAGAAGTTGGTCTGGCATTCTTTTACTTTACCTTTCAGGGCAAATAATGCCAAGTCTGGCGTGAGAAATTCATTGCTTGTCTTTGTGCATGACATGAAATTGAGGCAAAGTGCTAAGATGAATAAATAGCCCCAAAAAGTTTTTATGTTTTTGAGAAATTTAGATGATTGTTTCATGTGTTTTTTCTTTGAGGGTTAACGATAGCATTTAGTTATTTTTACTTTGGTCGGGAAAAAGCTGACTCCTATTTCTACATTCAAGTCTCCATTCTTTCCTCCCTTTGTTCCCGGAGTCAGGGGAGGCATATTCTTAACCAGATCAAGCGCTACTTTGTCCAGCCGTTCAAGAACCCTATATTTGATTCGGGCATTGCTGATTCTACCGGAAGCTGTCACGGTACAGGCAATGACTATTTCTCCTCTTCCGGCACTTTCAATAGCCGGTCTGTGTGGCTCCGGGTAGTTTCGGATGTATTGATGAACTCTTTCAGTAAATAAAGGAACAGTGATGGCATTTTCTCTGACCTCTTGTTCTTTGGCGGCAATGCGTATTTTCTGATACCATTCATCCAGACCTTCTATTGTGCTATTCTCTTTTTTTAATTCTTCTATAATGGGTAAAGCTCGGAGTGGGTTAGGACTTGAAAGGTTGGAACCTTGTGCTAAAATGATAGCGGATCTTAGTTTTGCCCTATCAGAATAATAGTGATCAGCTTTACTATACCATATTAATGCCATTACGTCACTTTGTTTTGTTCCACAGCCATCGTAATAAAGATCTCCTAAATGTTCATAGTGACTGCCATGATTGGCTGCCCGTTCTGCATATTGAAATGCTTCCACAGGATTTTCCTCTGTACCTATGCCGCCTCTTTTTCGTATAGAAACCTCATATTCGGCCTCTGCATAATTTAAGTCGGCCGCCTGTTTATAGAATGAGTATGCTTTGGTTAGGTCTTTTTTTACTCCGATGCCAAATTCATACATTTTACCCATATCATAAATGCAAGGTGGATAGTTTTTATCTACCCCCTTTTTTAAGAGATTTAGGGCGATTGCCGCATCTTGTTTTATTCCTTGCCCATTGGCATACATACAACCTAAATAGTCTAATGCGGTAAGACTGCCGGACTTTGCGGCTCGTTGGAAATAGGGTATTGCTGCAGAATAATTCTTCTGATTATAGAGTTCAACACCTCTTTGGGTGTCATAATCATTTTGTGCGATAATTAAGGTATGGCTGCACAAGAACAGTAATAAAAATAAGAATGTTTTCATATGGTTAGAAATTATATGTTGGTTACGTTTATAGTTACAGAATTTGAGGTGTATGATTTACCGTCAGCTTTTATGGTGGCTTCCGGAATAGTAAAAGTTCCGGCATTGTGTGCCATAAGGATATAGGTAAAAGTAATACTCTTTTTGGTTGTCGTTTTTCCATTTAAAATTGTAGTACTACTTGCTTGTGATCGCGTTGGTCCTACTAAAACATCAAAATTGGTGATACTTGGACCTTTGAAATCTTGCGTGTTCTGACTTCCTATGGTGTACGTGAGCCTGAATTGGTCTTCTATGGAAACTGTTTCTGGAGCCTCGGCAATAAACTGATCTGTTGGGATATTCATATTGCCGGTAGTGCTATTCCCAAAGAATGCAGCAAAAGAATCTGTAGACGTAATGGTTATTATGACTTTGTTTCTTTCAGTAGAAAACGCCATGTGGAATGTTCCATAGTCTAATTCTTTGATATTTTGTCCTTTTGCCTCAAAACTTTTTAGAATCTCCATCATGACTTTTTCTTCTTTTCCATATCCTTTATCTTTTAACTTGATAATTATTTGAAATTTCGTTGGTAAGGCATTGGGAGCTAAAACATCATTATATCCCCACCATCCGTCAGATACTTTTTCATAGAAATTTCCACCTATTGACAGGGATATGGTAGCATCTTGAGAAGCGTCAATCTTTTTGATATCTTCAAAATTATGGTGTTTCTTAAATGTACTTTTATCTAAAGAATACTCTTGGATGATATTGGAAAGAGAGGTGTTGAAATCGATCTTTTCATCTAATTTATTTTTACTGATCAGCTTGCTTATGGCAGAAGTGATGGCTTCGACATTGAAATAATCGGAAGTGACAGAGCTTATTTCCATGATACATATATCATCAAATTGCGGATTTACGATATACTTTCCTTCTTTATTGATGAAACCATATTTTCCATTGCTTTTTACAATGGCATAATCATCCCAAAATATCCAACAGTCATCGAATTGTGGATTTATTATAAACTGTCCTTTTTTATTAATGTATCCGCCCTTGGAATCTATTATGACAGGTGCCAAATCATTATCTCCGAAAGTGGAGACATTGTCGAACTGTGGGTTAATGATGATTTTTCCTTTGGTGTCGCACCATCCTAGCAACCTGCTGCCTTGGGTTCTGACGATATAGCTGTCCTTGTCTGCTCTCATGTAGTCGAATTGTGGGTTGATAATGTATTTCCCTTTCTTATTAATTACGCCATAAACATTATTTTCGTTTGCAACAATAGCACGTCCGTCAATAAAAGATTTTGCTTTTCCAAATTGATAGTTAATAACTAATTCTCCATCCTTATTGATATATCCGTAGTCTCCGTTAAAATTTTGAACCGGAGCTAATCCTTCTTTAAAATCTCCGGCATCAGTATATTCGGTTGCAGGTATAACAATACTTCCCTTTCTGTCAACAAATCCATAAAATGTTTGACCATACGAATTGGATATTCTGTATCTTGCCAGTCCTTCTGAATAGTTATAAGCCATCTCTGCCTCTTTTATGGTAAATTGTTCTTCTCCGTTTCTATTTATGGCAGTTGGAGCACCTTCTTTTTTGACAACCCAGGCAAGACCTTCTGAAAAGGTAGTAGCCTGACTATACATGGGATTGATGACAAAATTACCTTTTGTGTCGATAAATCCAATTTTGTTAGTAGAACCTGCCAGGCCTAATCCTTCGTGGAAAAAACAAGCGCCTTCAAATTGTGGATTGATTTGGTATTGTCCTTGTGTGTCTACATATCCGAATTTCGTTCCGCTTGCTACAGGAATAAGCTCTGTGTTAACTTCGCTTTTGTTGTAATTATTGCAGCTTGTCATAAGACATAGTAGCAATGAATAATAAAGTGATTTTCTCATGTTTATATGTTTTTAATGTTAGTATTGGCATAAGGGCATAAAAAAAGAGCGCAACCTACTTTTTTCTTATTCGATTAGGAAGGCTCTGGTAAACCTTTAGGTCAAAATAAGTAAAAGCAGTTCACGCCCTTACGGGTGTGAACGTTACTTAGACTTATTATTTTTGACCTTTAAATAAATTTACCAGATTTACCTAATCAAAATAATTGTCTTAACGTCCGTATATGTTTATCTATTTATTCTTTTATTCCTTTTCTTGTTTATTGTTTAACGGGTTACACATATCAGCGTGGCAAATATTACCATACTTGATTACAAAGTTCTTAAAAATAGTTGGAAATCCAAATTAATTCAGATATTATTTTAAGTACTGAGTCTTAAAGATATTTACGCACAATATAAAGATTGATAGCAATAACGGCCCGAATATCACGCCCATAAAGCCGAACAATGACAGGCCGATCACTACTCCGAAGATGGTGATAAGCGGATGCGTATCAGCCATCTTCTTTTGGAGGATAAACCGGATCAGGTTATCAATGTTTGTAACTATCAATCCGCAATAGAGCAATAATCCGATGGCATGAGTCCAGTCTCCCGACAAGGCTAGGTATGCTGCCAATGGGAACCATACCAATGCTGTTCCCACAATGGGAATAACGGTGGCAAAACAGGTGAGGAAACCGAATAGCAGGGCACTGGGAACATCAAACAGATAGTATCCCAGTGTAGCTATGGCTCCCTGTATAACTGCCAGTAAGGGAATGCCTATTGCATTACTCCTCACAATCATATTGATTTCATTCAGTACATCCTTTTTATTTTCACGGCTGAATGGAAGTATTTCATAAACATATTGTTCCATCTTTGTGCCACCTATCAACATAAAGTAAAGTACGAATACAAGTACAAAAGCATTGATGGCAAAACTGCTGATACTGCCCATCAGGAATTGTCCGATGCTGGGCAAGATGGAGGCTATGGAAGAAATATTTTCTGTACTTAGTAAGTCATATCCGGTCTTGATCCGGAGCCAAGAGGCAAGGTCTGTTACTGTATGGATAAATCCTGCGGTATCCACGTTAACCGTCTGTAATTTGTTGATTAGTAGCCACACTGCTAATGACAGAGGTACTAAGAAACACATGATGGACTCTATTAAAAGCAGAATGGCCGTTATGCTTTTATTGAAGTGCTTCTTTTCGGTGAGGTATATCATTTGACCTCTTACCATAATATAAATAGTGCAGGCGCCCAAGATGCCTCCCATGAAAGGAGACATTTTTAGGAATAGAATAAGCCCTAGTCCCAGTATGATGGTAATGAGGGAATATTTCCAGTATTGTTCTTTGATGCTCATGTGTCTTATTGTTTATCTTGTATATAAAATAAACAATAAAACAAGTTAGAATGTTCCGCTATCAGAACGGAACATTCTTTGTCATATTCTCATAATTATTATATTGGCCGCTGATGTTCGCTTCGCTGTCCGGAGCAAGTTCTATTGCTTTTTTCATATCTTCCACAGAGCCGTCTTTGTCGCCTTTCAATAGCTTGATACGTCCGCGTTCATGATACGCTTTGGCAAAACCGGGATTGATTTCGATGGCCTCGTCATATACTTCGATGGCTTTATCCAGATCTTTATTGGACAGATGCAGTTCACCCAGTAACAGATAGGCTTTTTCGTTGAACGGATTGAGGGATAATACTTGGTTAAAGTATTCTTGCGCTTGTTCCTGTTCGCCTGTAGCTGCCAGGATTTCTCCCTTCAATAGCAATGCTTGCTCATCATCCGGATTCAGTTCCAATAGTTTCTGTATATCCTCGGCAGCGTCTTTGGCCTGTTTCATTCCCCAAAGCACTTCAGCGCGTAGTTGATATGCTTCGGCGTAATCTTCTTTCAGGACAATCGCTTTGGTCAGCATGGCGATGGCGGTAATTTCATCTTTCATTCCAATGGCTGCTTTGGCTGCCAGATAGAAAGCCAGCGGGTCCTTGGTATCTAGCGCTAATGCTTTTTGGCAGGCATCATTCATGCTTTCATAATCTTCCTGCATATAGCAGATTCCGGCCAGTGACAGGAATGTGTTGACTTGTTCCGGATCTTTTACGGCCATGCGGTCCAGTGTGATGCGTGCATCGTCCAAACGGTTTGCCTGGGTATAAGCGGTAACCAGCATACCTAGTGTTTCCAGTTCGTCATTTATGGCGATGGCTTCCTCAAAGCACTTGATGGCGTATGGCAGCTTGCCCATTCGTTGAGCCCGTATGCCATCATATTTCAGGATCTCGAAATTCTTTTTATCATTTTTCTCTTTTTCGGTTTCGGGGGTGCTACTGTTTCCACCGAATAAGGATTTAAATAAGCCCATAAATCTATTTGTTTTTATTTGTCTACGGTTATAGTGAATTGTCTCAGGTAAATTTCTTGTTCTTTATCCTGCACATTGGTAAAGCGGACTGCTTTTATCGGCCTCTTTTGCAGATCTGCTGATAAGCGGTTCTTTTCCTGCTTGAAGTCTACCTTTGTCCAGTCGGTTCCGTTTGTTGATATTTCCAAGTTTCCCCAGCTTGCCACTTCCGGCTTGCCGAAGTCTATCTGGATGCTTTGTCCCGGGTACGTTTGATCCAGTTCAACAGTCAATGAGCCTTTACCCGGCCATTTGATCACTTCCAATGCAGGAGAAATCTGAATGCGATTCGTCTTTATTTGTAAAGGCAGATTCTTAATTTGACTGATGTCGCTGATTAGTTTATGCGGCATATAGTCGGTGGCAGCATTCAGTTGTGTGTTATACTTTTGGTTATAGCGGTCTACAACTGTTGCAAAGGTTTGGTCAATCAATGGTTTGATAACCTTGCCGGCTGTCTTTACTCCCGGTTGATAAGGGTTTTGGTTGTAAGTCTGGTCTATGTGGAACATTTGCTGTTGCAATGCTTTCACATGTTTATATTTGCGCATGAATAAATCTTGGTTATTGCTTTCGTAGGCTTTCACCAAGGCAAGTACTTCATTACCGGTTTCGCCCAATAGCTTGAATTGATAAAGCCAAGGCATTATTTCCATGATCAACGGACGGTTTTCTTCATCAACCGATAATATATCACCGGATTCAATCATTCTGCTGAATGTTTTTTGCAAAAGAGTGAAATCTTTTTCATCGTAGCGCTGGCCTTTTGCGTAACTCTCTATAAAGTTTTTGGCTGTAGGTTGCAGAGCTACAGATTCTTCACGGCGGTATTTATGTCCGTTTGCTCCCAAATCGGAGTTATGTGCTGCAAAGAATTCCAGTTCGGTGGCACATCCCGGCAGAATGTTTCTGATTGCATCTTTCCATGTCTTGTCACTGTCATACTTTTCGGGGTTCCATGCATAGGAGGCTACTCCGTAGATTGCAATCTTTGATGCTTCGGCGTGCTCCATCGGATTGGTGACGAAACCGGACATTTGATCGGCTATCTGCGTATCATTTCCATATACGGGTCCCATCAGTAAATGATCTCGTACATAGTCGGATACGGGGAAGTTCCACCAAATGTATGCAGGGCGTTTTATGCGTTCATTGATCCAGGCAATTCCCTCCTTGGTTATGTCGGAAATGACGCGGTCTCCTGTCCACATTATCTGTATGGATGGATTCAGTTTGTCTCCTAATGTGGTAAGGTATCCCTTTGCCGGGTCTGACCAGCTCTTATTGTACTCCGTAGGACACATCACAAGAGGGGTTACATCCGGTTTGGCTTTTACGAAATACTCATCTATATAGTTCAATAGCTCCGCCTGTTTCGTCGGATTGGTACCTTCGCCCGAAATATCATCAAAGAATACGGCAAATGAGCGTACGCCGAGGGCATACATCTTTTCAAATTTAGCGAGTAATAAGTCGCGGTCTTCCTGATTCCATTTGATGTCTTGTCCCGGATGGATAGCCCATACAAAATCTACTTCATTTTCTTTTGCAACCTTTACCAGTTCTTGCAGTTGTGTAGCTTCTTTTTCGGGATAAGGCAGGCGCCAGTTGGGAGAACTGTGATAAGGGTCGTCTTTAGGGCCATAAATATAGGTGTTCATTTTATTTTCGCCATAAAACCGGAGTTGGCGAAGACGGGCGGCATGGCTCCAGGGAGTGCCGTAAAAACCTTCTACTACACCACGGTAGCGGATGGACGGATAGTCCTTTATTTCTATAACCGGCAATTCGTTATTGTTGAGCAATTGCCTCAATGTTTGTAGGGCGTAGTAGGTTCCTCGCTCATCATTTCCTGCCAATACAATCTCTTTGTCATTGATGGATAGGTAATATCCTTCTTTATGGGCAGGTATCAGGCGGTTGAATTTTCGGATGGATTTATCTCCCTTTTCCCCGATGTAGATGTGCACGCCGGTATTTCCCGGTTGCCTTCCGGCTAGCAGTTTCTTTAATTCCTGTACGGCATACGGATTTGCATCAGTATCTCCTGAAAGTTGGTATGTTTCAGTCAGGCTGATTTGCTTTTCTTTATTTGAGACTTGTTGGGGCACAGGTTGAATGTCTATGTTTTGTGCATAGATACTGCAACTAGCAAAGAGACAAATAATTGCCAAATGTACTTTTTTCATGTTTTGTCGGGGTAAAAGGTTAATAAATCAGCGGCAAAGATACGATATAAAAATGAAATAGGCAGAAAAATGCACAAAGAATGTTGTTGGGAAACGGGGTGGGTGAGAGGAGTCTAAACTTGTTGTAACAGGCGCTATTTAGGAGCTTTCCGATAGTTATTTTATGATAAGTTTTAGCATTATCCGTAATAATGATAACGATAACCGTAATTTATCTACCATTTTTTTCAGCAAAGTATTGTATTTTTGCATCATTGTCAGTTATCCGGTTTATATCGGTTGGGCATTGGTTATGAATGTAATAACTCACTAAGATAAAGAATTGAAATGAAAAAGAACAGACACTACTTGCAACAATTAGCTGGAGGGATCACTCTTTGCACAGCCTTATTTGCTACAGTCCACACATCTGCCCAGACGGTGGTAGACTCTACCCGTGTCTACCGCATTGGTGAGGTGGTGGTGACAGGCAGCAATAATGCTACGGGACGGAATCTGCTTCCTTATACTGTCTCTACTATTAGCAGTCCCCAACTGGAAGCAACTGGACAGTCACAATTACTTTCTGCCATCTCTGTCCAAGTGCCGAGCCTGTTTGTTTCCGAGCGCAATATCTTCGGGTTCGGTGTGAGTAACGGAGGTTCGGGCGGCATCAAGATACGTGGTATCGGAGGTTCCCCTACCAATGCAGTGTTGATGATGGTGGATGGGCAACCTCAATTTGCCGGTATCTATTCCCATCATGTGGCTGACTTTTATGGAACGGAATATGTGGATCGGGTGGAAGTCCTTCGCGGACCGGGGTCTGTACTCTATGGTTCCAATGCTATGGGTGGAGTTATCAATGTCATTACCAAAAGTGCGGAAAGGGAAGGGGTGCATACCACACTCACTTCGCAATACGGTTCTTATAATACATGGCGGTCTTCACTAGTCAACACGACTCGTTTCGGAAAATTCTCCTCGCTCGTGTCACTCGGTTATGACCGTACAGACGGATTGGAAGATAACTTTGACTTTAAACAGGGAAGCCTGTATGCAAAGTTGGGCTATGATTTTAGTGATTCATGGAAAGCCCGGGCGGATTATTCGCTGATGAACTTTATCGGTAATGATCCTGTCTATCCTCAGCTATCTAATCCGGAATCTACCGATATTTATCATCAAAATATTACTCGTGGCGAAGCATCCTTGTCGCTGAATAACTATTATGGTAGCACAAATGGAAGTGTGCGGGTGTACTACAGCTATGGCAACCACTACATTGACGACCCCAACCATTTTCATAGTCTGGACGATCGTTTCGGCATCCTTGCCTATCAGAATTTCCGTCCTTGGAAAGATGCGGCGGCTACTTTGGGATTCGACTTTGACACTTATACCGGTAAGATTCCAATGTCCGGAGGACATGCTCATGGAGATGGAAGCACAGCCGCGCAGATGCAGACCATAGGGCGCAAAAGCATTACGGAGTATTCTCCTTACATCACCCTTTCTCAAGACCTGTTTGAGGGAGCATTGATCCTGAATGCCGGACTCCGTATGGCAAACAGCGACCGGTTCAGCACACAGTGGATTCCACAAGGAGGTTTTGTTATCCATCCGGCAGAGGGGTGGATGGTGAAGGGATCTTTGGCAAAAGGTTACCGCAATCCGTCTTTCCGCGAGATGTATCTTTACGGTCCTGCCAATCCCGATCTTGATCCGGAACGTATGATGAACTATGAAGTGACGGTGGGCAAGACCTTTTCCCGTTATTTCGGTATGGATGTGACCGGTTATTACAGTAAGGGAGACAACCTTATTCAGACTATGAACGGAAAGAATGTGAATACAGGCAGCTTTATCAATAAAGGTATAGAAGTGACTGCTAACAGTCAGCCGTTGGACAAACTGACCTTGAGGGCTACTTATAGTTATCTGTACACATCCTTAAACAATCTGACGGCAGCGCCAAAGAACCAGTATTTCCTGGGTATAGGCTGGCAGGCATTGCCAAAGTTTAAAGTAGATGCGGAACTGAAAGGCGTAGGTGGCCTGTATGTCTTTGATGATATGGAGCATCAAAGCTATACATTACTTAATATAAAACTTACCTATAAAGTAATTCATGCTTTGGAATTGTTTGCTACATTAGATAATATTACAGATACCGACTACACTATTAATCGTGGTTATAAAATGCCGGGATTCACGGGAATGGGAGGTTTCAAACTCCATTTCTAATGTTGAAGTATGATGCAGTTTGTGTGTGGACTATATTATACCTTTCTATATAGAAAGTATTCCATCATTTAGCTGCATTATTTCTTCAGACAAGAGGTACGAGAGTACCTTTTCCGCCTTTTCGCGGTCGCCGTTTAGTTGTTTCAGCAATTCTGCTGCGGGCATGGGGGAATCTTTCAGTAATTGCCGGATTTGTTCTTCCAGTTCCTGAAATTCACCCAATTTCATTCCCGAACGGTGTTTGCTGAGGCAGACATCACATTGCCTGCAGTTATGCTCGTTCTTCTCACCGAAGTAGCGGAGCAACATACGGCTGCGGCATTTGTCATCGGCAGTGGCATATTCTATCATTGCCTTGATTCGGGTGGTATAGCTTTCCTTGCGGTCTTCGTATATTTCCCGGGTGATGGCTATACGGTTCTTTTCCTGTCTTTCGCGGGTGTATATAATATAAGGTGTCTTTTTCCGGGGAATGTAATGCAAAACGTGCCGGCGGGTCAACATCAGCAGAATTTCATAAATCCGTTGGCGTGTCAATCCGGTGCGTACTACTAAAGAATCTTCGTTGATGTAGGCATAATCGGTAAAGAGTCCGGTATAGGAACGTAGAATTACATTAATCAGTTTCTCCGTTTCAGCGTCATTTTCGTGCAGTTTGTATAGTTCATCCCTGCGCATGGTGAAAAGAATGCGGGAGGCATTATCTTGTTCATCCGTATATTCCAGGTATCCGGCACGGGTTAATATTTTCAAAGCGCTATCTACCTGTACGGGGAAATGCTTGAAGTTGCGGCAGAACTCGTCCAGATTAAAAGCAAAAGTGCAACCTTGTCCGTCTCCCATGGCCATTTGGAAGTAGTAGTTTATGTCTTCATATACTTTTCGGATATACTCTTTATCTGGAAAGGTGTCAGTGATGCGTTTATTCAGATTCGTTTTGTCGCTTTTGGCGTATAGCAGGACGGCGTAGGCTTTTTGTCCGTCGCGCCCTGCCCTGCCTGCTTCCTGAAAATAGGCTTCGGGAGAATCGGGCATATCTATATGGACAACGATGCGTACATCCGGTTTGTCGATACCCATGCCGAATGCATTTGTTGCCACCATGACGCGGCTCTCGCCGGTAATCCAGCTCTTTTGGCGCTGGTCTTTGACATCGTTATTCAGTCCGGCATGATAGAAGGTGGCGGTGATGCCTTTACTCATCAGTAATTCAGCAACTTCGCGCGTGCGTTTACGGTTTCGGGTGTAGACGATGGCACAGCCGGATACGCTATTCAGTATATGCAGAAGTTCTTCCTGTTTATTTTCCGTTGGGCGGACGATATAGGCAAGGTTCTTTCTTTCAAAACTCATGCGGAAGACTTGGCTGCCTTCTTTGAATCCCAGTTTTATTTGGATGTCTTTTACTACTTCGGGGGTGGCGGTGGCGGTCAGTGCCAGTACGGGTACGCCGGGAAGGAGTTCCCGAATTTCTGAGATCTTCAGGTAGGCAGGGCGGAAGTCATATCCCCATTGTGAGATGCAATGGGATTCGTCTACCGTTATCATGCTTACTTTCATGCTCCGCAATTTGGTGCGGAATATTTCGGTATCCAGTCTTTCGGGGGAGATATAAAGAAATTTGTAATCGCCAAAAATACAGTTCTCCAGGGCTACTAGTATTTCTTCACGTGTCATTCCGGAGTATACGGCTAAAGCCTTTATTCCCCGGTCACGCAAATTGCGTACCTGGTCTTTCATCAATGCTATAAGGGGGGTGATGACCAGGCATAGTCCCGGTTGTGCCAGTGCCGGTACTTGGAAGGTAATGGATTTACCGCCGCCTGTGGGCATCAGTCCTAAGGTATCCTGTCTATTGCCGATGCTTTCAATGATTTCTTTCTGTATGCCGCGAAAGTCATCATATCCCCAGTATTGCTTTAGAATTTCTTTATAGGTCATAGAAGAGGAATTATTTTCATCATAGGAGCATTGCAGGAATCATTTTGCCGTAGGGGCGGATTGAATCCGCCCGAAAACAATTGGCTTTATGTATCCGGGCGGATTCAATCCGCCCCTACGGTTTATTACTTTGTCACAGCCCTATAGGGTAAGTCTTTATATTTATTCCTCACTCGGCTTTATATCTTCAATCTGCAACTGCACCTCACCACGTTTATGCGTATTCTCCTCGATGGTGTAACAGATATCGAATGAACGTTTCGTCTTGATGTAGCGCGCCTGCGAACTTTGTCCGAAAGCAATGCCATTCATTACATTGTTCGATTTATTATCTACCAGCTCCAGTTTGATATGTTCCTGATCGCGACCTACCACTTTACTTGTACCATAATCATATACATTGTGAGTACAGAATATAGGCTTGTGGTTATCCGGACCGAAAGGATTGAATTTCTTTAAATCAGCATGGAACTTCGGAGTAATATCCCGGAAATCTATTTCCGCATCAATATCTATCACGGCACTGGTTTGCTCCGGCAAGATATGTTCCGTTACATACTTCTCGAAGCGGCGGGTAAATTCATCCACATTTTCCACCTTCATGGAAAGTCCGGCAGCATAGGTATGTCCTCCGAAGTTTTCCAATAAATCGCGGCAGTGCTCTATCGCTTTGTAAACATCAAAACCCGATACGGAACGTGCTGAACCGGTTGCCAAATTATCCGTACGTGTCAATACCACCGCGGGACGATAATAAATTTCAGTCAAGCGTGAAGCCACAATACCAATAACCCCTTTATGCCAAGCCTCATTATAAATAACGATAGACCGGCGGTCTACCAAACCTTCCAGATTGTCCACTATCTGATTGGCTTCTTCGGTCATGGTCTTGTCCAGATCCTTACGGGTTTCATTGTATTGATTAATTTGATTGGCTTTTTCCAGTGCTGCCGAGAAATCCTTTTCTATCAGTAACTCCACAGCCTCTTTACCATTCTGTATGCGTCCCGAAGCATTGATGCGCGGACCTATCTTGAACACAATGTCACCTACGGTGATTTCTTTATCAGATAATCCACATATATCAATAATCGCTTTCAGACCTACACTGGGATTGGAGTTCAGTTGTTTCAATCCATGATAAGTCAGCACGCGGTTTTCTCCCATGATAGGAACAATGTCCGAAGCCACACTGACAGCAACCAAATCCAACAGAGGAGTAAGCTGATGAAATTCGATACCATTATTCAATGCAAAAGCCTGCATGAACTTGAATCCTACACCGCATCCCGAAAGATGTTCATAGGGATACGTGGCATCCGGACGTTTGGCATTCAGAATGGCTACAGCCGGGGGAAGCACATCATCGGGCACATGGTGGTCACAGATGATGAAATCAATGCCTTTTTCTTTGGCATAAGCTATTTCATCCACAGCCTTGATGCCGCAATCCAGCACGATAATTAGTTTTACACCCGTTTCATGGGCATAATTCACTCCTTTTACTGATACTCCGTAACCCTCATTATAGCGGTCGGGAATATAGTAATCAATGTTCGAATAGAACTGCTGGAGAAACTTATACACCAATGCTACGGCCGTTGTGCCGTCCACATCATAATCTCCATAAACCATGATACGTTCTTTCCTGCCCATAGCTTGGTTCAGACGTTCTACGGCAATGCTCATATCCTTCATCAGGAATGGATCGTGTAGCTCGTTAAGCTGGGGACGGAAAAATCTTTTAGCCTCTGCTGCTGAGGTTATCCCTCTTTCCAGCAACAGTTTGCAGAGAATAGGACTGACTCCTGTCTCCTTAGCTAATGCTTTAGCTGCTTCTGTCTGTTCTTGGCTTGGAGGTTGATAATTCCATTTGTGATTCATTTTATATATTGTTTTTTCTTTTTTCTGCTCTCGGAGATGGGCTTTTGTAACCCTGCGGTTATACTTACCCAATCAATCCGTAAAGTTAGGAAAAAACAAATAAAAAAACCGCTAATTCTATATATATTTTATAGAATTAGCGGTAAAGTGCTGTATAGTAGTGAATTACTTAATTCCTAATTTTTTAGCAATTTCTTTAGGAATAGCATTCTTATGTACCAGGATATTCATGGTTTTGTAGGCAACAAATGCTTTGGAAGCATACCATGTACCCTTATACTTGCTCTTGGTTCCCCATGAGTTCTTTACCATGAAATATTCTTTTCCGGTCTGATCTTTAGCAAGACCGTAGATCAACATGCCGTGGTCGTCTGTGGTTTGCCAGTTGTCATATGCTTCTTGACGCATTTCCTGAGTGATTTCCTTTTCAGGCATCGGCTTGTTGGTCAGTTCTTTGCGTTTGTCTGCTGCGCTCATGCCCAACCAGTGTGCCATATCGGAACCTGCCAGTTCTGCACCTTTTTCAGCATCCGGCACTACGGCAATACCGTCACGGGTAAATCCTTCTTCACTTACATCGGAACCCCATGCGAAAGTGTATCCGTTGTTTACGGCATTCTCCATTACTGCCATAAATTCATTCAACGGCAAGTTGTATGAGTTGCCCAAACGCCAGTTATCTTCAATTTCGATAGGGAACTGGGTATAGAAAGGATGATGAGTGTATGAGGTCAGTGAAACATAGTCGTCCATGTTCAGGCCCAGTGCATTGTCAGCAAATGTACGCGGAGTATAGCTCTTGCCTTTATAAGTAAATTCTGTGGGGCATTGTCCCAGATAAGCATCATAAATTCCAATCAAACCATTCTTCCAAACCGGAGATAACTTGCTGAAACGACCTTTAGCGATGGCATTTACATAAGCACCGGCAACAGCGTCTAGTTCATTGTGAACAGGGAGAGAGTCTCCGTACATGATACCCGGCATTGCTTCCTGAGGAACCATACCATAATTTCTGTAGCAGTAAACAATATCATAGAAGCTTCCGCCCGGAGCAAAAGAACTACTTCCGTGCAGGCGTACATAGTTCACGGCACGGTCTTCCATTGTTTTGTGCACAACAAACATTTCAGACAGGTCGAACTCGCCTTTGCCCTGACGCAATAATTCTGATTCCAGGAAACCCAGAGAAGAAAATGCCCAGCAAGTACTGGAACGGTTCTGGTTCTTTACTGAAGTGATAGGAGCCTCTTTCACTGTGGTGAATACGAATCCTTCTTCTTTTTTGTCGCTTTCTTGCGCAGCAATACTTAAACAGCATAAGCTGAGAGCTGCAACGGTTAAAATCTTTTTCATTCCTTTATCGTGTTAAATGTTAAGTTATTCATTCATAATTGCTTCTACCTCTTCTATCGTGATAGGAATACGCTTCTCACCTGTAAAGCGTGAGCCTTCCGGAGTAATCAGAATATCGTCCTCCAAACGGATACCGCCAAAGTCCTTAAACTTTTCGATAGCATCGAAGTTCAGGAATTCTGCGTGGGTCTTCTCCGCTTTCCATTGGTCTATCAGGGCGGGGATAAAGTAGCAACCCGGTTCGTCGGTAATCACGAAACCCTCTTGCAAGCGGCGTCCCATACGCAAAGAGGCCAGTCCGAACTGTGAAGAAGGACGGAGTTCATCGTCATATCCCACATAGATTTGTCCCAAGTCTTCCATATCGTGTACATCCAGTCCCATCATATGTCCCAATCCGTGGGGGAGGAACAATGCGTGTGCTCCGGCTGCAACGGCTTCATCCACATTGCCTTTCATCAAGCCCAGATCTTTCAAACCTTGTGCCAATACTTTGCACACTTCCTGGTGAACGGACATATAGGTAATGCCCGGACGGGTGATTTCCAATGCTTTGTCGTGGCAAGCCAATACTATATTATATACGTCTTTTTGGCGACCTTCGAATTTTCCGCCTACGGGAACCGTGCGGGTATGGTCCGAGCAATAGTTGGTTACTCTTTCGGCACCGGCATCGGTCAGCATCATGCGACCTACTTCCAATATATGGCTGTGGTCGTGGTTGTGCAATGTTTCTCCGTGCTGGGTCAGGATGGTGGCAAATGAGGTCATGCTTCCGTAAGAAGATGCAATACCATCCAATACTCCGGCGATATATTGCTCTTTTACTCCCGGTTTGCACAAGCGCATGGCTGCGGTATGCATTTCGTAACCAATGTTGCAAGCCAGGTCTATTTCTTCTATTTCACAAGCTTCTTTTACAGAACGGAGGTCTACTACAGCCTTTATCAGTTCCACAGAAGCATACTTCTTGACGATGGAAGCACGGATTCCGGTTAAATCTTCCAATAAGATCATATTATCGAAGCGATAGGGAGGGAGGAAATGTACTTTTCTGCCTTGCGCAATCGCTTTTCCTACTACTTCTTTCAGTTGTGCAAACGGAAAACTCTTTTGAATGCCCACCTGGGCAGCCAAGTCTTTCACGCTGGGTTGAGGTCCCATCCAGATAATATCGTCCATATCCACATCATTTCCGAAGAAATAGTCTTCTCCTGCTTCAATGTCCATCACACCTGCATATCCGGGGTGCGAATGACCGAAGAAATAAAGGAAGGAGCTGTCTTGACGAAACTTATATGTGTTATCCGGATAGTTTGCCGGCGCTTCATTGTTTCCTAAAATAAGGATAATACCACTCTGCACTTTACTTCTAAGTGCCTGACGACGTTTCTGATAGGTTGCGGAATCAAACATGGTTAACTCTGTTTTAATTGAATATTTATTGAACTGTTTTGCAAATGTAACAATTTAAATTTTAAAATATGCGTAAATATACGATGAAAAAGATAACTTTGTGCAGAACTTTGCCTATAAATTGATTGTTCCTTAACTAAAATGATGAAAATAGACGAAAAAACAGGATTAGTGTTAGAGGGAGGAGGCATGCGCGGTGTGTTTACCTGTGGTGTGCTTGACTATATGATGGATAATGGCATCTGGTTCTCCTACGGAGTGGGGGTATCAGCCGGAGCATGTAACGGACTCTCGTACATGTCCCGCCAGCGTGGTCGTGCCAAGTTTAGCAACATCGATTTATTGGATAAATACCACTATATCGGTATCAAGCATCTATGGAGCAAGCATAGTATTCTTGACCAGGAATTGCTTTATGAGCATTTTCCCAAGGAGATCCTTCCTTATGATTACGAGGCTTACGCGAAGAATCCCGCCCGTTTTGAGATGGTAACTACCAGTTGCCTCACAGGGAGGGCGTGTTATTTGGAGGAAAAGCATGATCCGCAGCGCATTATTGCCATAGCAAAGGCATCGAGCAGCTTGCCCTATGTTTGTCCCATTGCCTATGTGGATGGCGAGCCGATGTTGGATGGAGGAATTGTAGACTCTATCCCCGTGATGCGTGCCATTGAGCAAGGGTATGAGAAAAATGTGGTGGTGCTTACCCGTAACCGCGGTTACCGTGAAAAAGGGAAAGATATTAAGATCCCTAAGTTCATATATAAAAGTTATCCCCGTATGCGTGTGGCTCTCAGTAAGCGTCTTCGCGCTTATAATGAGCAGCTTGAACTGGTAGAACGCCTGGAAGATGAAGGCAAGATCACTGTGATCCGTCCCTTTAAACCGCTGGAGGTGGACCGGATAGAAACGGACATAAAGAAGCTGACCGATCTATATGAAGAAGGTTATGTTTGTGCAAAGAAGGTCTTTGAGGAGGGGGCTGTCTCGAAAGAATAGATTCTACCTGTTGGCTGCCCATTGGCTACCCGTTGGCGGAAATAATTCAAGCTGCCATCGCGCAGCCTCCCCCTTGCCCCTTTTATAGCTACTCTTTCTACACATCTCGTTAACATATCCCGTAGGGGCGGATTGAATCCGCCCGAATGCATAAAGTAAATCGTTTTCGGGCAGATTCAATCTGCCCCTACGGTGGATGAAAGCGTTACTGAAAATGTTAATAGAGATGTGTAGAAAGAGTAGTTTATAAGGGGGAGGCTGCGCGACGGCAATCTGGATTAATTCCGCCAACGGGTTAAACCCTTAAAAGTTTTCTCGGTGTCTTGTCTCTCTTTTATTCGCAAAAATGTCTCCTATTCCAAATGATTGGCTTATATTTGCATAGCTTTACAATAAAGGAATACTATGAGATATCTGTTTGCTTTTTTATTTTTACTCACTTCCACCTCTTTATCAGCGGTGCCTTATAGTGCCGAAATAGAATCACTTTTATCAAAACTGGATTCATTGGTTGCACAGAAAGATGTTTTCGTTGCTGCCAAGGAAGCAAAGATAGACCAACTTCGCAAGCAAGGAAAGAGTGTTCGCACATTGGAGGAGCGTTATTGGCTGAATAAAATGTTCTATGATGAATATTTTGTGTACAATGCAGATTCTGCCATGATCTATGTAGACCAAAATCTGAACATTGCCCGTGAACTCAATAAAAAGGAATGGTATGCGGAGTGGGAAATCAAGAAATCGTTCTTGTTGGCAGCCACCGGATTGCTGAAAGAGGCGCTGGATGAACTGCAAGGTGTATCGGAACAATTGTTATCTCCCGAACAGAAAGTGGAATACTACGGGCAGATGATGTACCTTTACTCTCATTTCGGACAATATTCGGGGGATGATAACATGAGCAACCTCCGCGAAGGATATTCTCAGAAAGAAAAGGCGTACAAGGATTCTATTTATGCAACCGTAACTCCTCAAGATCCTTTCTACTTATGGTATAAAGGATGGAAGTTTCTGGGGACTGACGAAACAGAGCTTGTAAAGAAAGAATTGTTGGAGGAAGTCACCGCTTCGCACTTGGAAACTCGTCGGGATGCCATGAATGCCTATATCTTGGCATGCCTCTATCGGGATAGCGGACAGCAGCATGATTATCTCAAGTATATGATTTTTTCGGCCATAGCCGATGTGCGCACAGCCAATAAAGACATTGCTTCTTTGGAAGAACTTTCTAAGGCTTTGTTTGAACTGGGAGATATTGACCGTGCCTATACCTATATTAATTATTGTCTTCAGAATGCACAGCTTTATCGTAACCGTGTCCGTGTAATCGGCATTTCGGAGGTGCAAGATGCCATTCATCAGGCATATCAGGAGCGCAACCGGAAGCAGGAAGCCCGTTTGCATCTGTTTTTGATTGTGGTAAGCATACTTTCTGTGGTGTTGCTTGTTGCTATTCTTTATATATACAGGCAGATGAAACATATCTCCAAATCCCGTACCCAGTTGAATGAGGTGAATCACTTGCTGAATAAGCATGTTGATGAACTCTCGCAGGCACATGCAAGGTTGGCGGAAGTAAATGATCAATTGCAATTCTTGAATGAGCAGTTAAAGGAAGCGAACAGTCAGTTGCGGGAATCCAATTATGTAAAAGAGGAGTATATCGGTTATGTATTTGCTATCTGTTCCACTTATATCAGTAAACTGGATGAATTTCGTAAGAACATAAACCGGAAGATTAAAGCAAAGCAATTCGATGATATAAAGGCATTGACGGATAGCCCCACTATGGCACAGAATGAGCTGAAAGAATTTTATCATAACTTTGATGCCATCTTTCTGCATGTTTACCCCGATTTTGTGAGTGACTTCAATGCTCTGTTGCAGCCCGAAGAACAGATCATATTGAAAGAAGGGGAGTTGCTGAATACTGAATTACGAATCTATGCCTTGGTGCGTCTGGGAATAAATGATAGTGTGAAGATTGCCGAGTTCTTGCATTGTTCGGCGCAGACCGTTTATAATAATCGGTTGAAAACACGTAATAAAGCTATTATTCCGAAGGAGGAATTTGCTGATACGGTGAGGTCTTTGGGAAAGATGCAGAAATAAGAGCGTATTGAAGTCTATGCCGTTTCTTGCTGCTTGAGTAACAGGGAGTTGTTCCCGGTTACACCTGTTACTTATCTGATAACTTCTGTAAGAAATCTGCCAGGTTGATACCTTCTTCCAGATCCAGTTTCTTCCGCAACCGGTAGCGGGCTATTTCTACGCCGCGCAGTGATATATTAAGTAGAGGAGCTATTTCTTTTGACATCAAATTCATTTTTATATAGGCGCACATCATCTTTTCCTTTTTGTTCAAAGAAGGGAATCTTTGGTCCAGGCATTTAAAGAAATCTCGATGCACCGAGTCAAAAGCACTTTCAAAGATTAGTATATCATCATCGTGTTCCAAGTTGTTATCAATATTACTGATCAGTCGTAAGGTGCTGCGCCGGATATTTACCAGATTTTCGTCCTTAATGGCTTTTGAGATGCTGAGTGCTTCTTTCTTTATTTCCTGTAATATTTCATTTTTGCGTACTATGTTCAGGGTGGTGCGCACTAATTCTTCTGTTTTATGGTTCAGTTCAGCTTGCAGGTTTTCTTCTTCCAGTGATACTATTTTTTGGTCTTTCAGTTGGCTTTCTTTCTTGAATGCCTCTTCTTTCTGTTCTATTTCCTGTTGTTGCTTCAGGATGATAGCCTTTTGTTTGGTATCAATACGCTTGTATAAATAGAATAACAAGCTACCGGCTAGTGCAATGTAGGCTAGATACATCCACCAGGAACGATACCACGGAGGAAGTACCCGGAAGGTGAATGAAGCAATAGCGGGCTCTGTTCCGGCATGGCTCATCAACCGTACCTGGAAGGTATAGTTTCCTTCGCGCAAGTCAGTATATTCTTTGCTGTTGCTTTCGCTATATTCGCTCCATTCGCTTCCTTTTTCTCCTTTCAAACGGTAGGAATAAAGATTATTGTCCGGACTGGAGAAGTTGTTTGCACTGCACACTATACGGATGCAATTTTGCGAATAAGGTATGATAAGAGGGGTATCGTCATGCAGATAACTGCATCCATACATTAGTGAATCACGCCTTCCGGTAAAAAATACTTTTCGGATTTGTAAATTCAGTGGATAGGACAGCATGGCTTTGTGTGGCTCTACCAGTAGTGAGAAACCTTCCTCTGTACCTACAATGAGATGTTTTGAGTCTAACAGATTGATATGTTCAAAACCGTCAATCAACGAGTTGTGCAGGAATGAATTGTTTTGATGGCATTCCTTCTCATTAATCATATCTTGGCAAGCCAGGTAAAGTGTTCCGTTAACGGCATACCAAATAGCCCCATCGGTAGATTGCCGTAAAAGCTGATAGTGAGTTTTTCCCATCAATTTATTTTCAAGCGCCTCGAAAGGTTCCAGTTCATCTTTTATATGGTTATATTTAAAAAGCCCGTGGCAGGTTGCCATGATTATTTCATTGTTGATGGTGGAAAAGGACAAGCCTTTGCGTTTGGGAATACTGTCATTGTTATAGTTCTTGGTTTTGATAATTTGCGAAAGGTCGTCTGATAAAGTCAGTCGATACACTCCGTCTCCTTTGTTGGATGCCCAAATGATGTTGCTGCTTTCTACAAAGAGGTTTTTGCAGGAGAAAGTATATCCTTCCAAATGATGGGAAAGTTTCCATTTCCCATTTTCCTTTTTCAATAGATAGAGTCCACTATATGTACCTGCTATCAGTAAATCGGGATGGTTCAGTGAAATGATAGACCATACGCCTCTAATGCCTTGTAGGTGTTCAGTGCCATTGACCGACAAAATGAAGATACCTGCATCCGAAGAACAGAATAATTTCCCGTCATGTACATTAAGACCCCAAACTTGTCCTCCCACTTCTTCTATTCGTTCTATACAGATGTCTACATCGGGAGTCGTTGTGAGGTCGGAACGGTATAGGCCTTGATTGGTGCCCAAATAAAGTTTACCATTGTACACACAGGATGTATAACCTGAGCCGATAACGGGCTTGTTGCCGTATAGGGGGAAAATGGGGGAGTTGAGTTGTATATAATCTATTCCATTGTCTAGTCCCAGCCATAGGTTGTTGTCTGTATCGAAGGCAGCACTCAGAATGGTTTTATTTTGTAATCCGTTGTTGGTCGATATTTTCTCTATCCGGTCTTCTTTCAGGTGGACCAGCAATGCACCGTCCTGGATAGAACCTAATACGAGGGTATTGCCTTTTATGGCTGCACAGAATAGGTGGTTGCGGGATATAAAGTTATCCGCCGCAGTCGAGTAAGGCTGTAATGAATGTCCATCATACAGAAACAGGCCGTTGTGGCGGGTTACTATCAGAACTTTATTTTCAAAAGGCAGGAGTTCTGCTATTTTGTATGGAACTATTGCTTGGGTATTGGGCAAGGTCTGAAAATTATTGCCGTTGATAATGGATAGCCCTCTTTCATCTGCGATGTATAATTTCCCGTTGATCAGTGCAGAGCGTTTGATGGCACTGGGCGCATGAATCTTTTCGATACGGTTCCCCTCCTTATAATATATATCCCAGTCCGATTGGAAATAAACCCTGTTTCCTGCTGCATGGATATTCCATATTACATCAATTTTCATATCTTGAGGAAGACTGTCCGAGAGGCAGTGATAATCCAAACCTCCCAGTTTGTTGGCATTAAAATATCCAAATTGCCCCATTCCACCGATGTAAATGCAACTGTCAGCACCAATACAGAGGGCACGCGTCTTACTTTCATTCATGGAATAAGTGTTCCAGGTTACACCGTCAAATTCCAAAAGTCCTTTATTGTTGGCAAAGTACATCCATCCGTTGGTATGCTGCATAATCATCCAGTTTTGGTTTCCGGACTGATAGGTACTACGAGAGTAGTTAGTGATGTTCCTTTGCCAATTAGCCTGCACCGGCAGACAGAAGCCAAGGACGAGTAATAGGATGGAAATGTGTGTTCTCATAGTTGCATGACTTATAATTGCGCTTCAAAGATACGATATTTTCTCTTAAAGCACTACATCAAATCAATAAAATGTAAATGAAGGAAATGATATGCTTTTTAATCTGTAATATGCTGTTATTTAATTGTTTATGAATTTGATGAGAAAGTAATGATGAAGTGTAGAATGTCTCATCGTGAGTTTTTGTTGTAGTGAATAAAAGAAATTCCTTTGTTGAAACTCATATTTTTGTCCCCGTCCTTCGTGACCAACTTATTATAAACAAAATCTAATAGATTATGGAAAATGAAAAGAATCTAGTTTCCAGAAAGGTGATGCGTTGGCTTTTGGCGTGCTTCATCTTATTACTGGCAGATGTGGGCGCCAGCGCCCAAAACCCAATGGAGATTCGGGGGCAGATCCTGGATGCAGTATCTAATGAACCTCTGATCGGAGTTTCCATTCAAGAGAAAGGTAGTCCTAATGGCATCATTTCAGATTTGGATGGTAATTATGCTCTGAAAGTACAATCGAATGCCGTCATCGTTTTTTCGTATGTGGGCTATGTAACACAGGAATTGAAAGCGGCACAGGCTTCAGGTACCATTAAACTGAAAGAAGACTCGCAGACTTTGCAGGAAGTAGTAGTTGTGGGGTATGGTACTCAGAAGAAAGTGAATGTGACCGGTGCTATTTCGCAAATGGAAGGTGACAAGATTGCCGCCCGTCCGGCAGCCAATGTGATGGGAGCCATGATGGGTGAAATGCCCGGTGTAACCATTACCCGAAGCAGTGGTAAACCGGGAGATGAAGGTTTCAACATGCAGGTGCGTGGAGCTTCGTCAGTAAATTCCACTTCTACTTTAGTCCTGATAGATGGCGTAGAAGGAGATTTGACCCTGTTGAATCCCAGTGACATTGAGAACATTTCTATTCTGAAAGATGCGGCAGCAGCTTCTATCTATGGTGCGCGTGCGGCAGCCGGTGTTGTATTGGTGACAACAAAGAAAGGGCAGGAAGGAAAGACCAGAGTGAATTATAATGGTTACTATGCCATTGCAGTTCCTGGAAACATGCCTGAACGCCTCAATTCATGGGAAGAACAGATAATCAATGATATTGCTCGTTTCAATGCTAGCGGAAAGAAGGAATATTCGGAAGAACAACAGGAATGGCTTGAAAATCCGAACTTCAATGAGCGTCCCAATACAGGGGTGAATGTAGACCGTTGGGATTTCTATGATAACTGCAACTATATTAAGGAAGGTACTAAGAAGTCGAGCAGTATGCAGAACCATTCAGTATCTATCAGCGGAGGTAGCAAATCATTGAATTATCTGGTATCAGCCGGATACTACAAGCGTAATGGTATCATGAAATATGGCCCTGATGGTAATGAACGCTATAATCTGCGTTTCAACGTCAATGCAGAACTGAACAAATATGTTTCCATGTCCTTGCGTTCCAGCTATAATGGTTCATTCATTGAGGAAAATGCTTATGGTACCGGCGGCATTCTTGACAAATTGTACCGCATCCGTACCCGTCAGCCTCTCTATATGCCCGAAGAAAATATCAGTAGCAGCATTTATAATGGCGACTTGCAGATCAACCCCATTGATATTATGAAGAATGCAGGTATTACGAAGAAGGATTACGAAGCCTTTAATGGCAAAATAGAAATGAGCTTTCATGATTGGGTGAAGGGATTGACTGTAAATCTCTCTGCAGCGCGCAAGCAAGACTATTACTCTTATTATGCCGAGAAGCGTTTGCTGAAATGGTATGGTATTACCGATAACACGGTTCGCAATAAAGTGAATGATCCCAACTCGCTAACTAAGACTAAGAACCGTGCCTATCATAATACCTTTGAAGCTACAGCCACTTATGACTTGAATCTGGACGGCGGGCATAACTTTAGGATCTTGGCAGGTAGCCAGTTTGAAGAATATCGTAAAGATGAGTTCTCGGGTACACAGAACTCGATGTTGAAAAATGATTTCTTCAGTTTTAATTATCCATTGGAATCCGGCACAGGTAATTTATCCGACAAAATTGAGACTTGGGCGATGATGTCTTATTTTGGTCGTCTGAACTATAACTATAAAGAACGTTACCTGTTTGAGGCCAATATCCGTCTGGATGGAAGTTCGCGTCTGGCACCGGGAAACCGCTGGAAGACTTTCCCCTCCTTTTCTGCAGGATGGCGTGTCAGTGAAGAACCTTTCTTCGAGAAACTGAAGGCAACGGTCAATAACCTGAAACTCCGTGCATCATGGGGACAGTTGGGTAATGGAGCCTCATTGGGACTGTATGATTATATCGCTTTAATCAGCCATGGTAACTCGTTGGCATTCAATAATGAAAAGAACCAATATTTCTGGCAAAACGAGTTGGCTTCCCAAAAGAAGTCATGGGAAATCATCGAAACATTCGATATCGGTCTGGACGTAGCTTTATTGAATAACCGCTTGAACATAACTGCCGACTATTACGAAAAACGTAATAAAGACATGATATCCAGACTTCCTCAACCTAATATCTTGGGTATCGGCGTTCCTCAGACCAATGTAGGTGAGTTGAAAACCTGGGGATGGGAACTGGACTTGAAATGGCGTGACAAAATAGGTGATGTGGAATATTGGGCCGGTTTCAATATTGCCGATGACCAAAATAAATTAGTCAGATATGAAGGCTCCCAGTCCATTTGGGAAGGTACTGTGAAGACCCTTGAAGGTTATCCTTTGAATACGATTTGGGGATATAAGACCGATGGCTATTTTACTAGTCGTGAAGAATATGAAGCATACGGTGTGGAACAGTTCAACCATGCCAAAGTGCAAGCCGGAGATGTGAAATACCTGGATTTGGACGGAAGCAAGAAAATCAGTGCCGGAGGTGGTACACCGGATGATCCGGGCGACTTGGTTTGTTTGGGCAATACCAGTCCACGCTATGTCTACGGTATCACTCTCGGAGCAAGCTGGAAAGGGTTTGACCTTTCTGTATTCTTTCAGGGAGTAGGAAAACGCAGCTTCCTGATTAAAACAGAAACACTGGCACCGATGCTGAATACTTATAACTTGCCATGGTCTATCCATCAGGATTATTGGACTCCCGAAAATCCCGATGCTTTCTGGCCGCGTCTCTATCAAGGCAATGACTTTAACTATAAAGTCTCTGATAAATGGGTGCAGGATGCCAGTTATATCCGCCTGAAAAATGTACAGTTGGGCTATGTGGTTCCCATCAATAAAAAGTATGTAGAACGTCTCAGAGTCTATGTATCCGGTGATGACCTGTGGGAACATTCCAGCGTATTGAAAGTACTTGACCCGGAATCTCCTAACGATGTAGGTTCACAGATGTATCCATTTTTCCGCACCGTAACTTTTGGTGTAAACTTAACCTTCTAAAACAGATATACAAATGAAAAAGATAATAAGTATTTTGTGTTTGGGTTCAGTGTTCGCTTTCGGCAGCTGTGATTTGGACAGATTTCCTGAAACGGATATGGCTGATACCAACTTCTGGCAAACAGAAAGTGACTTGAAAGGGGCTTGTAACGAACTCTATTCTCTACTGGCCTTCAACAAAAATCAGAGCTCAGGTAATAAAGATCAAAAAGACAACGACAATCGTTATTGGTATGACAATCGTGCGGACGACATTTGGACAGGCTCAAATGACGTGAGCAATGGCCATCGCACCGTTCCCAATACAAGCAATGACTGGTCTCAGCCTTATATCCGCATCCAGATGGCCAATATCATTTTGGAGAAAGCTGCGGATATGAATCTGACGGAAGAAGTGAAGAACCGCTATTTTGCAGAAGCACGTTTCTTCCGTGCCTATTATTACTTCAAACTCTTGAAAACATATGGTGAGGTACCTTTGATAACCAAGGCTTTCAAGGAGATAACCGATCCCGACCTGTTGAAAGGACGCGATTCACGCGAGGATGTATTGACACAAATCTATGATGATTTGGATTTTGCCATCCAATGGCTACCTTCACGCGCTAAATTGACAGCTAAAGATTATGGACGAGCTACCAGCGGATCAGCTCAAGCGTTGAAAGCCCGTATCGGTCTGTATGAAGGAACCCGTTGCAAATTCCACAATTATGGTGATGCTAATAAACATTTGCAAATAGCGGTTATAGCTTCCGAGGCTTGCATGGCTCAAGGATATTCACTCTATCCGGATTACTATAAATTGTTTTTGGAAGATGGGCAAGGAGCCGGTAATAAGGAAGGCGTATGGATTAAAGTATATGGCAAAACCAGTGACGGTGCCAATATCCAGACACATAACAATTCACGTCAGTTGGAAAATACATATGCACCTACACGCAACCTGATAGATATGTATCTGTGTGCCGACGGGCTTCCCTATGGCAAGTCTCCGTTGGTAAGCAAAGACGAACAAAGTTTCAATGAAGTATTGGAAAACCGTGACCCGCGTTTGGGAATGACAGTATATAAGGTAGGCGAACCGGCATATAAAGGTATCTTCCAAGCGTATGCTTTTGGCCGCACGGCTTATAACTTTAAAAAAGGATATAGCCAGACGGACTGGGATTCTAATGGCGGTGCTGTCATCGACAAGATGTTGATACGCTATGCCGAAGTGTTGCTCAATTACGCCGAAGCCAAATATGAACTGAACGGATCCATCAGTGACGATGATTTGGAAAAGACTATTAATGTCATCCGCCATCGTGCCGGATTCGAGGTGAAGTTGACTAATGCCTTTGTCACAGCAAACGGACTGGATATGCGTGGGGAAATTCGTCGTGAACGTTCAGTAGAACTGGCCGGAGAAGGTTTCCGATATGACGATTTGATTCGTTGGAAAACGGCTGAAACAGTCCTTCCCAAAGCCATAATGGGCGCCCGTTTTACCTTGTCTAAGGCAACTTATCTGGATGCCAATGGCAATGAAAAAGAGATGGATGAATGGAATCCGGAAATAGAATCGACTCTTCCGCTGGATGCTGATAAACGCCTGGTAATGGAAGAAGCGAAGTTCCGTACTTTCAATCCGCAAAGAGATTATTTATACCCGGTGCCATTGAATGAAATTTCATTGAGCAATGGGAATGTGAAACAAAACCCCAACTGGGAATAACAAAAAGAATAATAGTGTTATGAAGAAAATAAGAATATGTATATTACTAATGGCATTGGCAAGCATACTGCTGACCTCTTGCCGTGACGATGATTATCCTGACGGAAAGCCGGAATACGAACATTTCTATTATGCCGGATATTTGAAAATGGATGATACCTGGACTTTTATTGACTTGGAGTGGAACAACAATTCCAAAGTAACCATTCAAAAGGGTGAAACCGGCATCATCAAACTGCCTGTTCATTTTTATAGTGAACGAGTGCGCGACTATGATGCACACGTGAAGTATTTCATCAAGAGCCTGGGTATAACGGAAGGCATAGCCAAGGAGGGTGTAGACTTTGAAGTGGTGGATGAAAACGGAAATAAAGTACAACCCCTTGAGGCTGGCATTTATGAAATTGTTTTTCCACAGGCAAAGAAGGCGACCAAAGCAATTTACATTAAACCGCTGGGAAATGTAGTAGAGGAAACTCGCACCATTTATATTGATCTCTGTTTGGGCAATGAAAACGGAGTACCTGTCAGCACCAGCCCCGAAACAGGTATGAGCAGCCAGGACAGCCGCATCAATAATAAGACAGACCAGTACACGGTTGCTACTTTTACGCAAGCTTATCGTTATCCTTTAGAGTTTAAATAGGTTGGTCGGGTGAATGGTTGTTTTTAAAAGGAGGGGCTGCCGATATCGGAATAAAAAAGGTATATGGGTGGTTCCCTCCTTTATTTGATAATTAAAAGAATAATGATTATGCGTATCCTTTTATTATTTGTTTTTTCCTTTTCCCTGTTTGTGGGTCATGCGCAACGCGAAAGTAGAACATTGAATGACGGATGGCTGTTCAGCTTTCAGAAAGACTTCCGGCAGACAGAACAGATTGCTGTTCCCCATACTTGGAATACAGATGCCTATATCAGAAAGGATTATTATAAAGGTCTGGGATATTACAAGAGGCAACTGTTGTTGCCCAAACACTGGGAGGGGAAACAGTTGTTCTTGAAGTTTGATGGAGTGAGCAAATATGCCGGAATATTTGTGAATGGTCAGGAAGTGGGAGAACATAAAGGAGGCTATACAGCCTTTACACTGGATATAACTCCCTTCTGCCGTTTTGACAAGATAAACGAGATTATGGTCTGTGCTGATAACTCGTGTGAAGATATCCCTCCTGTTTCCGGCGACTTTACTTTTTTCGGAGGCATGTATCGGGATGTATGGTTGATTGCCGTGCCCCGGCAGCACTTCAACCTGACCAACTATGGTTCCGATGGAATCTTCATTACTACTCCGCAAGTATCCGAAGAACGGGCCACCTTGCACATTAGCGGAGAGATAAAGAATGACGGGCATGAAAAAGCATCGCTTGAACTGGAACAGCATATTTATCAACCCGATGGGAAATTGCTTCAAACGCAGAAACAGCCCGTGCAGATTAAGGGGGGAGAGACTTATACTTTCACTCAGGAAACTTCTCCCATCTTGAATCCCCGGTTGTGGACTCCGGAAACTCCTTATTTATATAAGGTGAAAACTGTCTTGCGTGACAGAAAGACAAAGATTGTACTGGATTGTAGCGAGCATTACACCGCCTTCCGTTGGTTTCACTTTGATGGCAAGGAAGGTTTTTTCCTAAACGGGAAACCTTATAAATTGCGTGGCATCTGCCGCCATCAGGATCAGAAGCCCATCGGGGTGGCGCTGACTGATGAGATGCACCGCCGTGACTTTCTGCTGATGAAAGAAATGGGAGCAAACTTTATCCGTGTTTCCCATTATCCGCAAGATGATGCTTTGCTGGAGATGTGCGACAAGCTGGGTATGCTGGCATGGGAGGAAATTCCCATTATCGACATTGTGCCCGATACACCTGGATATGGGGATGCTTGTGAACAGAACTTGCGCGAGATGATCCGTCAGCATTACAATCATCCTTCTATCATAGCTTGGGGATACATGAATGAGATTCTGCTCGTCACCCAGCGGCGTTATAAGACGGAAACCGAAATAAAACCGGTTTTGGAACGTACCTTGGCACTGGCTAAGCGATTGGAAAAAACATTGAAAGAAGAAGATACTACCCGGGTCAGTACCATGGCCTTTCATGGTAGCAATGTATATAATGAAACAGGATTGGGGCAAATAACCGATATCGTAGGATGGAATCTGTATCAAGGCTGGTATGGAGGTGACTTGACAGGATTTGAACGCTATCTGGAGGAACAGCAACGGGACTATCCCGGCCATCCGGTCATTGTCAGCGAATACGGGGCAGGTTCGGACCGGAGGCTGCATTCTTTGAAACCCCGCCCGTTTGATTTCAGCAGTGAATACCAGCAACTTTACCTGGAACATTATCTGCCTGTACTGGAAGAAACGCCGTATGTATGTGGCGGCACGCACTGGAACTTTATTGATTTCTCGTCCGCTTTGCGCGACGAATCCATGTCCCGTATCAATAATAAAGGATTGGTTTATGCAGACCGTACTCCTAAAGATGTGTACTTCTATTATCAGGCCGCCTGGAGGAAAGATATTCCGGTACTTCATATTGCCAGTCGTGACTGGAATTACCGGAGTGGCGTACAGCAAGGCGATGCGCCTGTTGTCTTGCCTGTAAAGGTCTATAGCAATTTGCCCGAAGTGGAGCTCTTTATAGATGGAAAGTCGGTAGGGAAGAAGAAAGTGGAAAATTATCGGGCCGTTTTTGATGTGCCGTTTATAGGGAAAACTCCCTATCTGTCAGCATTAGGCCTGCATCGGGGACAAAAAGTAGAGGATGGGGTGCGTGTACATTTTACCCCTATTCCTGCAAGATTGAATAATCAAAATCTGAATACATTGGAATTGGCTGTCAATGTAGGTAGTGACTGTTTCTTTACTTCCGATGAAAGTCAGTTGACCTGGATACCCGACCGGCCATACGTGGAGGGAAGTTGGGGATACATCGGTGGAAAGGAGCAGAGTACGCAGACTGAAATCCATCAGACGGCGGACGGACCGCTTTACCAGACTATGCGTGAGGAACTGGAAAGCTACCGTTTCGATGTCCCGCAAGGAATGTATGAGGTGGAATTACTTTTTGCCGATATCTATCGTCCTGCTACCTCTGCCGCTTATCTGCTTGGTAAGGAAAACCAGGCTTCTGCCGGGATAGGAAACCATTTTGATATTTGCATGAATGGCGAACTGGTGGAAACAGACTTTGCTCCCTATCGGGATAACGGATATTTCCAAGCTGTGAGAAAACGTTATCTGATACAGAATAAGCAGGATTTTCTGGAAATAGACTTGAAACCCTTGCAAGGAAAGTGTTTCCTTTCCGGCATTAAACTGAGAAAGTTGTAACTTTGAAAAATAAAACATTAACAATATACCATGAAAAAAATAACTTATTCATTACTTGCCGCGTGCTTCTGCTTTTCGGGCAGTTTATGCGCACAATCCATTTGGAATGCAACCCATCTGGCAAATGTAAAGCAATCTTTAAATGAACCGTTTTATGCTACTGCTTATCAGGAACTGAAAAAGGAGGGTGATAAACTGCTGGATGCAGAGCCACTCTCTGTTATGATGAAGGAAAAGACGCCCGGAAGTGGAGATAAGCATGACTATATGAGCCAAGCGCGTTATTTTTGGCCGGACCCCAGCAAGCCGGACGGACTGCCGTATATCAACCGTGATGGAATATCAAATCCCGAATTGAACACGTTGGACAGGAACCGCTTGGGAGATACCGCCAACCGGATAACCACCCTTTCATTGGCATGGTATTTCAGTGGCGATGAGAAATATGCGCAGAAAGCTACGGAGCTGATACGGGTGTGGTTTTTCAATAAAGATACGCGCATGAATCCTAATATGGAATATGCACAGATGATACCGGGACTGTATGGCAACAAAGGACGCTGTTACGGGGTACTGGACAGCTATTCTTTTGTGGAGATGCTGGATGCTGTGGCATTGCTGGAATCATCCAAAGCCTTCACTTCCCAAGATTCCAAACAGTTGAAACGCTGGTTTACCCAATTACTGGATTGGATTCTGACCAGTCCGCAAGGGAAAGAAGAAGGCAACCAGAAAAATAATCATAGTACGGCATACGATGCACAAATTATTGCCCTGGCACTCTATACCGGAAACCAGAAAGTAGCAAAAGAAGTGATAAACGCTCTTCCCGAAAAGCGTATCTTCACTCAGATAGAGCCGGATGGCAAGCAACCGCATGAATTGGTCCGCACGCTGGCTTTCGGCTATTCACAATATAATCTGACCCACCTCATTGACATCTTCCTGATGGCACAGAAAGTGAATATCCGTATAGACAATGCCACTTCGGCAGATGGAAGAAGTTTCTATAAAGCAATGGATTTCCTGGCACAGTATGTAGGGAAAGAGGTAAGTGAGTGGCCCTATCAGCAAATAGGGGAATGGGACTATAAGCAGCAGGAGTTTTGCAAAGACCTTTACCGCACGGCTACCTTGCTGGATCCTTCGCGTAAGGATTATCTGAGATTATACAGGGCACATAGGGTCATTAACCGGAGTGACCGCTTCAATCTGCTTTATATGCAGCCTACGGAAGTGGACAACGCTTTTGCCTTTGCTTGCAAGCAATTGGACTATGCCATTCAGTGTGCCGATAAGGCAAAGAAAGAAGGGGAAAACCTTTGCAAACACCGCGTCAGTCCGCGCAGCATCAATAAGGATGGCAGCCTGGCAATGGTGCATCCGCATGACTGGTGTTCCGGTTTCTTCCCGGGCAGCTTGTGGCAGGTATATGCCTATACACATGATGATTACTGGCGTCGGCAAGCCATCAGCTTCACTTGGCCCATTGAGGAATCCAAGTGGCATAAAGGTACGCACGACTTAGGCTTCATGATGAATGACAGTTTCGGCAAGGCATACGAACTGACCGGCGAGCGCTCTTATCTGGATGTAGTACTGCAAAGTGCCCGTACCCTGATTACCCGTTACAGTGACAAGGTAAAGAGTATCCGTTCATGGGATCATAACAGTGACATATGGAAATTCCCCGTCATTATAGACAATATGATGAACTTGGAAATGCTGTTCCGTGCTACCCAACTGACAGGTGATTCCCTCTTTTGGAAAGTAGCCGTGAACCATGCCAATACCACCATGAAGAATCATTTTCGTCCCGATTATTCCTCCTATCATGTAGTAGATTATGACTCCGAGACAGGCGAAGTGCGCATGAAGTGTACCCATCAGGGTTATTCTGATGATTCTTTCTGGAGCCGCGGACAAGGTTGGGGACTGTATGGCTATGCCATGTGCTATCGTTTCACCAAAGACCCTGCTTATCTGAAGCAGTCCGAAGGCATTGCCGATTTCTTCCTGAATCTGCCCAATATGCCCGAAGACTTTGTGCCCTATTGGGATATGAAAGCGCCGGAAGTGGATGGATTGAAGACTTCAACGCCTGTAGCCGGTGTTCTGAGGGATGCTTCGGCTGCTGCTCTCATCGCTTCGGGCTTGTATGAACTGTCTACGTATGTTACTCCCGAAAAGGGCAAGCATTACAGAGCGACGGCCGATAAAATAGTGGATAGTCTGAACAGGTATTATCAGGCAGAGCCGGGTAAGGCATACGGTTTCTTGTTGCTGCATTCCACGGGTCACTTGCCGGCAGGAAGCGAGATTGATGTGCCTCTGTCTTATGCGGACTATTACTATCTGGAAGCGCTGATGCGTAAAGAAGCCTTGGATAATGAATGATTGTAAATCAATGAAAAGATGAAAAAAGTATATGGAGTTATTTTATGCCTTATTCTGATATTTATATCAGTTCCTACCAATGCGGCTCAACCTGAATTCAGGGTATTGGTCCTGACCGAGAGGGGAGGGCAGCATGGAGGATTTACAGATGCGGCTTTGACTTGGCTGAAAGACTTCTCTGAAAAGAATCATTTTACTTTAACAGAGATAAACGACACGAAACAGATAGACCAGGCCTTTCTGTCCCATTATAAAGTCTTTATCCAGTTGGATTATCCTCCTTATAACTGGACCGATAAGGCCAAAATAGCTTTTGAGCAGGCCATCTTTGACGGCACCATCGGCTGGGTGGGATTCCATCATGCCACCCTGTTGGGTGATTTTGACGGATTCCCTCTATGGAATTGGTTCTCTGACTATATGGGAGGAATTAAATTTCAGAACTATATAGCTTCTACGGCATCCGGCAAAGTAGTGGTAGAACGTAGCGGGCATCCGGTAATGAAAGGTGTCAACCCTTCGTTTACCGTAACCCATGATGAATGGTACACTTTTGATAAGAATCCGCGCTCCCGTGTGCAAGTGCTTGCACACGTAGACGAATCTACCTATGAACCGGATACGCAGGTGAAGATGGGAGACCATCCTGCCGTGTGGACAAATCCTAGAGTAAAAGCACGCAATGTTTATTTCCTGATGGGGCATCATGCCGATTTATTGAAGAACAAGGATTTCACCACGATGTTTGGCAATGCCATCCTTTGGGCATCAGGGCCGGGCAATTGGTTTCCCCGTTATCGTGTGCTGGTGCATTTTACCAAGGAAGTGGAAGAAGCTCATCGGGAGTTTGCCCATGATGGTGTGAAATTTTTCAAAGACATGACTATAGGCGATGGGATGGTGGTTGATACTACGAGCAATCTGTCCGATTTCAACGAAGAGAAGTTGCGTTCTTATCATTTGGTCATTTCGCTGAATGATAATCCCGGACGTAGCGAAGAACAGCGGACGGCTTTCCGGCATTATATGGAAAATGGAGGAGCCTGGTTAGGTTTCCATGCTGCTGCCTACAATGATGCAAGCACCCAATGGCCTTGGTTTGTTGATTTTCTGGGCGGCGCCGTCTTTCATCGTAACAACTGGCCGCCCCAGTCTGCCAAATTAGTTGTGGACGATGCCGTTCATCCGGTAACCAAGGCGATGCCTGCCTCCTTTATTTCACCTATGAATGAGTGGTATCAATGGAAGCCCAGTCCCCGTGAACGTAGTAATATAAAGGTACTGGTTACTTTATCGCCCGAGAATTATCCCATTGGCTTTAAAGACACGGTGACCGATGGCGATTTTCCGGTGGTATGGACCAATATGGATTATAATATGGTTTATATGAATATGGGGCATGGGCAGCGCATTTTTGTAGATCCTACTCAGAATTATCTGATATATAATGCAGTGCGTTGGCTCATGCGTAAGCATTTCAGGTGATGACGTATTCCCCAATGCACTCCCTGGATTTACTTCAATACCCTTTTGATGACTTATTTTTGTCCATTCGTTATTATCATTTCACTTTATTGAGGAGAATTCATCACTAAAGTGATCATTTTTCTTCACTATAGTGATGAATTCTCATCACTATAGTGAAACGATATTTGCGAATGGATGAGAATCTAACATTGATCGGACAAAAAAGAATCTTCTACCAGGCTTTTTACTCAATCGCTTTTCCTTTAAAATACGCTGTGAATGCTTGTATGGCGCTTTTTTATACTACCTTTGATTTATACAGAGATTCAAAGCCGAAGGAATGAGTCTTGTATATTATTAAACAAAATGATGAATAGGCAGGAGTTGGAAAATGAATCATTTATGAAGGAATCACAAAATATTTGTTCATGATAATATGTTGATATATAGCTAGTTATTGGCAAATGAAGCTTTTGAAGGAATTTAGAGTGCAATTATGATTCTTGTGCACATCGCGTGATTCTCTTTGGGTTGTCGATATAATACTTTTTATTCCTTGAACTTTCTATTAAATAGAGATCCATGCTCCCAAGAATTCTTTTTTATCTTAAAATAGAGTTGTTCGGAACAGTATTTAATGATAAAAGGGCTTCCTCTTAGCTTACTGGAAGTTTACTTCTTCTTGAAAAAAAGAGATGATAAAAGATTGATAATTAGTGGTATATATAAAATGATAGTTTACTTTTGTCCTTTACTTGTTTATACAGGATATACTAACTCGGTTTATCTTTGCACAGACGAAGGTCAGAAAAGAAATTGAGTGTTAACTTTAATATTTTTAATGTATGAAAAACAATTCTAATCAAGCACAAGCAGTCAGATATACTCTATCTGTATGGTGCTTGCTGTTTTTCTTTTCTATCGGTATGTTTGCCCAACAACTTACCGTGAAAGGAAATGTGAAAGATGCAACCGGTGAACCTGTTATCGGTGCAAGTGTATTAGTAAAAGGTACTACTAATGGTACGATTACCGATTTCGACGGTAACTTTGAGTTGCCTAATGTGGAAAGCGATGCATCCATCGAAATTACTTTTGTCGGTTATCTTCCCCAAACTTTGAAAGCGTCCTCTTCTCCGCTAAATGTAATATTGAAAGAGGATACCAAAACATTGGATGAAGTAGTAGTGGTAGGTTATGGTGTTCAGAAAAAGAGCGTGGTAACAGCTTCCATTGCTAAGGTTTCTGCCGATGATTTGTCTGCTAGTTCTCCGGTGCGTGTAGATAACGCATTGAAAGGTTTGGCTTCTGGTGTAACCGTTACTTCTGCTTCCGGTCAGCCGGGTGCTGCCGCACAGATTCGTGTGCGTGGTGTAGGTACTATCAATAACTCCGATCCGCTTTATATTGTGGATGGTATGCCGATTGAAGGCGGGCTGGACTATCTGAATCCCAACGACATTCAGTCTATTGAAGTATTAAAGGATGCTGCTTCGGGTGCTGTGTATGGTGCGCGTGCCGCCAATGGTGTTATTCTGGTTACTACCAAAAGTGGTAAAGAAGGCAGGACGAAGGTTACTTATGATTTCTCCTATGGCTGGCAAAGCGCATGGAAAAAACGCGATGTGCTGAATGCTACCGAATATGCTACTATGATGAATGAAGGTGCTATCAATGCAGGGCTTGCCCCGACTTATGCCGATCCGGCTTCTTATGGCGTTGGTACAAATTGGCAAAAAGAAGTTTTCAATGACAACGCTCCTGTGATGAGCCATCAGGTAAGTGTGAGCGGTGCAAGTGAGAAAGTTTCTTATCTGCTTTCATTGGGGTACTATACGCAGGATGGTATTGTAGGCGGTAATTTCGATCGTTCCAACTATGAGCGTCTGACCTTGAGAAGCAATAACCAATATGTTGTTTTTGATGAAAGCAAGAACCGTAACTGGTTGAACAACCTGAAAATAACTTCTAATTTGTCTTACGCCCGTATCAAGAGCAAAGGTATTGAGGCCAATTCTACATGGGGCTCTCCGCTAGGCAGCGCCTTGTCCATGTCTCCTATGCTGTCACCTTATGTGGACGGGGAACAGGAAAAAGCTCAGTTGGATTATTTGTCCGGACAAGCCGACTATGTGAAACAATACGGCCCCAACGGCAAGTTGTTGATGGTGCCTGTTGCTTTTGGTAACTATCAGGAAATGAACAATCCTATTGCTAATTTGCTGTTGCCGGGTGACAAGAATTGGAGCCATAAGTTTGTGGCTAACTTTTCTGCAGAATTGCAGTTGTGGGACAATCTGAAATTCAAGACTTCCTATGGTGTAGACCTTGCTTTCTGGGGGAAAGATGGATATACTCCTATTTATTATTTGCGTAACGGACAAAGCCAGACTTTCTCAAGCGCTTATTCCGAAAAACGTGACGGAACCGTATGGCAGCTGGAGAATGTCCTGATGTATGACAAGACAATAGACAAGCATTCATTCTCTGTCATCCTGGGACAATCTGCTAAAAAAACAAGCGGCTCTTTTCTTACCGGTTCACGTAACCATATCACGAACTACAACCGCCCGTATATTGATGCCAGTACCGGTTTGTCTGAAAATGGAGATCGTAATTCTACCGGTGCTCCTACTGTAAAAGCTACTTTGGCTTCTATGTTTGCCCGTCTCAGTTACAACTATGATGAGCGCTATATGTTCCAGTTTACTATCCGTCGTGATGGTTCAAGCCGCTTCGGCTCGAATAATCACTATGCTACTTTCCCCTCGTTTTCTGCCGGTTGGAATTTGACTAACGAAAACTTTATGAAAGCGCGTCCCGAATGGCTCACTAATACCAAGATTCGTTTCTCTTGGGGTAAGAATGGTAATGAAAATATCGGTAACTTCCAATACATCGCCTTGACTTCTTCGGGCAATAACGCTATCTTCGGCAATGGTGAAAACGTAGTGATTGGTGTGAAACCTTCACAATTAGCCAATCCTGACTTGAAATGGGAAGAATCTGAACAATATGATGGAGGTATTGACTTCGGCTTCTTTAATAATGCCCTGACTTTCTCGGCAGACTATTATGTGAAGAAGACCAACGGCATGTTGATGACTATGTCACTGCCTGCCTATGTAGGTGAAGCCATTCCGATGGGTAATGTCGGTTCAATGAAAAACTCAGGTTTGGAACTGGAGGCTGCTTATAAGTTTAAGGTCAGTGACTGGAACTTCCGGGTTGGAGGTAACCTTTCTTATTTAAAGAATGAGTTGATAGAATATGGAAATGAAGCCGGATGGGCAAACTTGGACGGATTCCAGGGTACAGGTACCATCAGCCGTGCTCAGAATGGCAAGCCGTTCCCTTATTTCTATGGTTACAAGACTGACGGCGTTTTGCAGAATCAGGCTGAGGCCGATGCTTATAATGGTAAGTATGGCACAGCACTTGTTCCCGGAGACGTGCGTTATGTAGACGTGGATAAAGATGGCGCTATTACAGAAGACGACCGTACTGATATTGGTAAAGGCATGCCCGACTGGACTTATGGTTTCAATATAAACGTGGCTTGGAAGGATTTTGATCTGAGCATGATGTGGCAAGGTACTATCGGCAATGACATTTACGACGCTACCCGCCGTATTGATGCTATTTCTTCCAATCTTCCGTCATGGATGCTTAACCGCTGGACAGGCGAGGGGACTTCCAACCGCATTCCGCGCTATGTACAAGGTGATGGTTATAACTGGCAGTCTTCCGATCTTTTGGTTTACGATGGAAGCTATCTGCGCCTGAAGAATATCCAATTAGGCTATACTCTTCCTAAATCATTGACCCGGAAGGTGTTTGTTTCTTCTCTCCGCGTTTACGTAGCTGCCGAGAATTTGTTGACTTTCACTAAATACCACGGTTTCGATCCTGAAATTTCTTCGGGAGGTACTTCATTGGGTATCGACTATGGTGTTTATCCTCAGGCCCGTACATGGACTGTTGGTTTTAATCTTGCTTTTTAATTATTTGAAACGGATTCTATTATGAAAAAGAAATATATAGCAATTAGTTTGTTGGCATCTGCTTTCATGTTTGCAGGATGTTCCGACTCTTTCCTTGAAGTACAGTCTCCTACACAGGAGCCTGCCGGTGAGTATTTTTCTACAAAAGAACATGTGGAAGAAGCTGTGGTTGCAGCTTATGACCCTTTGCACTGGACAGACTGGGCAATGGGCGAATACAATCCTTATACGCTGATGAGTGATATTATGGCCGATGATTTCTGGGTAGGCGGTGCCAATAAGAATGATAACCAGAACTGGCATCTGATGATGAACTTTGAAGCGACTCCTCTTAAAGTGATTGCCGGATTATGGACCGATGCCTACAGTGGAGTAAAGCGTTGCAATGATGTGCTGGAGTATATCCCTAATTTGACTGACGCTTCGGCCGACGACATAAAATATATGCAGGCACAGGTGCTTGTGCTGCGGGCGTTCTATTATAACTGGTTGTGGAAGTTCTGGGGGAATGTCCCTTATTTTTCAGTAAACCTGACTTATCCCTATTTGGCTGAACAAATCAGCGCTGATGCGTTGTATGAAAACATGGTAACGGATTTGGAAGACGCGTTGGCCATGAATGTGCTGCCTATGCAAGAGAAGGCTGCAAATTACGGACGTGTGACGAAGGCTATGGCTTATATGCTCTATGCCGAGGTTGTGATGTATCAGAATGATAGCAGCCGTTATCCTACTGCTTTGGGTTATATGAAGGAAATTATAGGAAGCGGACTCTATAGTTTGGCTCCTGATTATACCAAAATATTTATAGAAGAAGGTGAATGGATTTCTGAGTCCATCTATGAAATTAACTATAAGTCAGAAAATGCAGTGCGCGACTGGGGTGCTCCATTGGCAGCAGGTGGCACGGCATTGCCTACTTTGATCAGCCCGAATAACTGGCCCGACGGTGCAGACGGTCACAAGAGTGGTGGCTGGGGATTCTGTCCGTTACGTAAGGAAACGTATGATCGCTATTCTGCCGATGATGCTCGTCGTGATGCTACTTGCTGGAATGCAGGGGCTGTAGGTGTGGAGTATGCAAGACGTTATCAGGATACCGGCTTCTTCTTAGAGAAGTATGTTGCACGTGATGGTGGCAATGACGGGCAAAAAGCCAGTGGTGAGTTGAACTATAGCTATAATTGGCGTATCTATCGTTATTCCGAAGTACTGCTGAATGCAGCCGAACTGCTGGTTACCACCGGTGGGTCTTCGGCAGAGGCTAAAACTTATCTGAATATGGTGCGTAAGCGTGCCGGTTTGACTACAGAACTGGAGGCTACCATTGACAATATTCTTGAAGAACGCCATCTGGAGTTTGTAGGTGAAGGCAAGCGTTATTGGGACTTGATTCGCTCAGGCAAGGCATCTACCGTACTTGTTCCCGATGAATATGGTTACCGCACCAATACTTGGAGTGCAAGTAAGAAATACCTGCCTATTCCACAAAGTGAAATAGACAAGGCTCAGGGAACTTTGACACAAAACAATTATTAATCTTGTAACAACGAATGTATATGAAAAAGATAGTTCGATATATAAGTGGGCTGATGCTGACGGGTGCTATGTTAATGGGTACCGCTTCATGCTCACCCGATGATTTTCAGACAATAGATCCGGCCGGCATACCACTTGTGGCCGGTTATGAAAATGCAGTTAATGTTTGGGTGGACCAGACAACCAATTATGCCCATTTTGAATTTACCGGAGCGCAGGGCGTATATCCGGTATGGATTATTGACGGCAAGAGTTATTCGGCCAGTCATAATTTTACAAAATTCTATCGCAAAGCCGGAGACTATACCGTAGAAGTGAAGTTCGGCAATGCCAATGGTGTGAGTGACGGTTCTGTTATGAAGACCTTTCATATAGACAAGACTCAGATGAATGGCTTCGGCGGATTCGTATATGACAGTAGTTTTAACCTTTGGAAGAAGGCTACCGTTGCTGCTCCTACCTTCTGGTATGCTCCGGGGTGGAGTGAAATAGCTGCTCCTTCTTATTCGTTTGACGGAGATGCCTATACAGTGTCTTTGCCTTCGGCAACAACAGATACATGGCAGGCACAAATGCTTTTGGCAACCGATATTTCTACTTCGGCTGACAAGCATTATGATTTCTCTGCTATTTTCACTTCATCTACCGCCCATCCGCATGTAATGGTGAAGTTGGTCGATAGCACGGATGATGATGTCTTTTATTGTGCGGAAACGATTGCACTGCAAGCCGGTGAACCTCTCTGCTTCTGGAAAAGCGACATGGAAGGTCTTGATATTGCTAATTTAAAATTAGTGCTTGACTTTGGTGGAAATGCAGAGAATACGGAGATCATAGTAGAGAATATTGTCTTCAAAGATCATGCGGATGATGACGGTACGGTGGTTCCTGATCTTCCGAGTACTCCGGAACCTACATGGGTTGCCGTGGATAGTGAAGAAAATCTGTGGAGTAAGGCTGCTTTTACCAATACATTTTATTATGCTCCGGATTGGGCACAGATTGCAGACCCTAAACTTACTATTGATGGTTCTGCCTATTCTGTAAGCCTGCCTACTGCAACAACAGACCAGTGGCAGTGTCAGGTTACATTTAATACAGACCTTACGGCTGATACAGAAACAGAATATGATTTCCGCATTGTATTCAATGCTTCACAGGATATCAAGGGCGTGACTGTAAAGTTGGTACAAACGAATGAAACAGATGCTGACGGCAATGAAGTGAAGCATGATCAGAATTTCTTCTTTGCTGAAAATGTTGATTTGACAGCCGATAGTGATATTGCTTTTTGGCAGGCTAAAATGAAAGCTCCCGAGGCCATGCATGCCATTTCGTTGGTACTTGATTTTGGTGGTAATCCGGCAGGTACAGATGTGGTAATCAAGGATATTATCTTGCAGAAGCATAAAGACTAATCTACTAATTTGTAGGACTGTGCTTGAAGGGTCCTTGCGACAAGACCTTCTGCACAGTCCTTTTCCTCCATTAATCGGAATATAATGAGACTTATGAATTTATTGACCTTATTCTGTGTTTGCGGACTTTGGGCTTGCAGTAGCAGTAGTGATGAAGAACCTCAGGCAGATGTAAATATTGTTTGTTCTCCTATGGAAATATCTGTAGGATATGAAGGAGGGCATACTCCGCTTTATGTCACTTGTGATGGTGAATGGACTTTGTACAGTGATGATAATAGTTGGGTAACCTGTGGCAAGAATCCTGTTGATCCTTTAATTGATTATGCCGGGAATGCCTTTGTCACTGTCGCCGCTAATCCCTTGTCTGTAGAACGTGAGGGAAAGGTGGTCGTTAAGTCCGGTACAACACGCGTTAGTATCCCGGTGAAGCAGGCCGCCAAGCCTGAAGAACCGGTTGATCCTGATATTAGGATACCGGATGGTTATAAGTTGGTTTGGCATGATGAATTTAATGAAGGTAAAGAACCCGATGCCGCCAGTTGGTGGTATGAAACCGGTGGTAATGGCTGGGGAAACAATGAATTGCAGAACTATGTGAAATGCTATCAGGGCAATGAACAATTGGCTGTTGTAAAGGATGGCATACTCAATATTACGGCAAAGAAAATAAACGGAACTGTGTATTCCATCCGTATGAATACGGTGGAAAGCTGGAAATACGGTTACTTTGAGGCTCGTTTGAAACTGCCGAAAGGAAAAGGTACTTGGCCTGCTTTCTGGATGATGCCTAAAAACTATAGTGCATGGCCGGATGATGGTGAGATTGATATTATGGAGGAAGTGGGATACCATCCTGACTATGTATCTTCTTCTGTGCATTGTAAGTCATACAATCATACTTTGGGTACTCAGAAAACAAAAGAAATACTGGTATCTGGCGCACAAGATGAATTCCATGTTTACGCTTTGGAATGGACGGAAGATTTTATCCATACGTATGTGGACGGTAAATTATTATTTTCTTTTGATAATGATAAGAAAAACAATAAGGATACGTGGCCTTTTAATGCTCCTTTTTATCTTAAGCTTAATTTAGCTTGGGGAGGGGATTGGGGAGGTGCCCAAGGCATTGACGAATCTTCTCTTCCGGCAACTTACGGAATAGACTATGTACGTGTATTCCAAAAGAAATAAAGCACCGTTCCACAAAACATTTAAGCAATAAAATACCATGAAACATTTTAAACTATTTTCTGCCTGTCTGTTCATGATTCCTTTCCTTGCCTGTACACAGCAAGGAGCAAAGGATGACGCAACAGAATACAAGGTAGTGCAACTGCTGGGCAAGATGACCCTGCAGGAAAAGATAGGCCAGATGAATCAATTGAGTCCCAACGGAAGCATTGATGAAATGGCAGAGTTGATAAAGGAAGGGAAAGTAGGTTCGTTGCTGAACCTTACTGATCCCGAGTTAGTAAATAAGGCACAAGAAATAGCTGTGAAGACATCGCGTTTGGGCATTCCCATTCTAATGTCCCGCGATGTCATTCACGGATATAAGACTATTTTCCCTATTCCATTGGGACAGGCGGCGACCTTCAATCCCGAAATAGTGGAGGCGGGAGCGCGTGTGGCTGCTATTGAGGCTTCGGCGGACGGCATCCGCTGGACGTTTGCGCCCATGATTGACGTTTCTCGTGATGCCCGGTGGGGACGTATGGCGGAAAGTTGCGGTGAAGACCCTTACCTGAATGCAGTGATGGGGACGGCAATGATACGCGGTTTCCAAGGGGATTCATTGAGTGACCCTACATCAATCGCGGCCTGTGCCAAGCACTTTGTGGGCTATGGAGCTTCCGAGGCCGGCAAGGACTATAATTCTACGTTTATTCCTGAGCGCTTGCTCCGCAATGTGTATCTTCCTCCTTTTGAGGCGGCAGCCAAAGCCGGATGCGCTACGTTTATGACTTCTTTTAATGATAATGACGGAGTGCCCTCTACGGGTAATGCTTTTATCTTGAAGAAGGTGCTTCGCGGTGAATGGAACTATGACGGTATGGTGGTGACAGACTGGGCTTCGGCTACAGAGATGATTGCCCACGGTTTCTGCAAGGATGCCAAGGAAGCGGCTCAAAAGGCAGTAAATGCCGGAGTGGATATGGAGATGGTTAGCGGTTCTTTTATTGAGAACCTGGAGGCATTGGTGAAAGAAGGAAAGGTCTCAGAGAAAACTATAGATGATGCAGTGCGCAACATCCTGCGCTTGAAGTTTCGTTTAGGCTTGTTTGATAATCCATATGTGGTGACAGACCAGTCGGTGAAATATGCGGATGAACATTTGGCGAAGGCAAAAGAAGCGGCAGAACAGTCTGCCATCTTATTGAAGAATGCGGATGAAGTATTGCCGTTGACAGACAAAGTGCGTACCGTTGCTGTGGTAGGACCGTTGGCGGATGCTCCTCATGATCAGTTGGGTACATGGGTGTTCGATGGCGAAAAGGATCATACACAGACTCCTTTGAAAGCTTTACAGGAGATGTATGGCGACAAGGTGCAGGTGGTTTATGAACCGGGACTGGCTTATAGCCGTGACAAGAATACCGCAGGCATAGCAAAGGCGGTTGCTGCGGCACGTCGTGCAGATGTGGTATTGGCTTTTGTAGGTGAAGAAGCTATTCTTTCGGGCGAGGCGCATTCTTTGGCAGATTTGAATTTGCGTGGTGCACAGCCTGCACTGATTGAGGCACTGGCTGCTACCGGAAAACCGGTGGTGACTATTGTAATGGCAGGCCGTCCGTTGACTATTGGCAAGGAAGTGGAAGCATCTTCTGCTGTCCTTTATTCCTTCCATCCGGGGACGATGGGTGGTCCGGCGCTGGCGGATATTCTGTTTGGTAAGGTCGTTCCTAGTGGAAAGACTCCGGTTACTTTCCCGAAGATGGTAGGACAATCACCTATCTATTATGCACACAACCATACAGGCCGTGCTCCCAGCGGCAATGAAACACTGATTGATGATATCCCGTTGGAAGCCGGACAGACTTCATTGGGTTGCACCTCTTTCTATATGGATGCAGGATTCGGTCCTTTGTTCCCCTTCGGTTATGGACTGTCTTATACTACTTTTGGTTATGATAAGTTAGGTTTGTCTGCCGATAAGTTGAAAGCCGATGGTGTATTGATTGCCAGTGTAGATGTAACGAATACCGGGAAATATGCAGGAACCGAGGTGGTGCAGCTCTATGTGCAGGATAAAGTGGCTTCTGTAACCCGTCCCGTAAAAGAATTGAAAGGTTTCCAGCGTGTGACTTTGCAGCCGGGAGAAACGAAAACGGTTACTTTCTCGCTGCCCGTCAGTGAACTGGCTTTTTGGAACGTGGATATGAAGAAGGTAGTGGAGCCGGGAGAATTTAAGCTATGGTTAGGAACCAATAGCGATGAGGGACTTTCAGCTGATTTTGAAGTAATAAATTAATTGATTTAATAGGTATGAAAAATATAATTTACGCATTGTTGTTCGCAGGGGCGCTGGCTTCATGTCAGCAAAAACAGGCACAGACGGAGGATGCTGTGCCTGCTCCCGAATCTTTTGTACGTGTATCCGGACAGGACTTGATACAGCCGGATGGCAGCAAACTCTTTATTAAAGGTACTAATCTGGGAAACTGGTTGAATCCCGAAGGGTATATGTTTGGTTTCCAAAAGACCAATTCGGGACGTTTCATCAATGAAATGTTTTGCGAGGCGGTAGGTCCGGACTTTGTAACGGAGTTTTGGAAACAGTTTAAAGATAACTATATCACCCGGAAGGATGTGGAATTTATTGCTTCTACAGGAGCGAATACCATCCGCCTTCCTTTCCACTATAAGCTCTTTACAGATGAAGATTATATGGGGCTGACGGTTAATCAGGACGGTTTTGCCCGTGTGGACAGTGTAGTGAACTGGTGCCGTGACAATCATCTGTATCTCATATTGGACATGCACGATGCTCCGGGCGGACAGACGGGTGACAATATTGATGACAGTTATGGTTATCCTTGGCTGTTTGAAAGTGAAGCCAGCCAGCAGTTGTTCTGTGACATTTGGCGCAAAATTGCCGATTATTATAAGAATGAACCGGTAATCCTGGGTTATGAGCTTATCAATGAGCCGATTGCTCCTTACTTTGAGAACATGGAAGAACTGAACGGCAAATTGGAAGCGGTTCACAAACAGGCCGTGAAAGCCATTCGTGAAGTGGATAATAACCATATTGTGCTGATTGGAGGTTCCCAATGGAACGGTAATTTCAAGCCCTTCAAGGATTCTAAATATGATGATAAACTGATGTATACCTGCCATCGCTATGGAGGTGAACCTACCAAGGAAGCCATTCAGGAGATTATCAACTTCCGCGACAGTGTGAACCTGCCGATGTATATGGGTGAAATAGGCCATAACACGGATGAATGGCAGGCAGCTTTCTGCAAGACGATGGAGGAAAACAATATCGGATATACTTTTTGGCCGTATAAGAAGCTGGATGGTTCCTCTTTTATGGGTATCAAGGCTCCGGATGCCTGGAATTTGGTAGTCGCATTTTCTGAAGCGCCGCGTGGCAGTTATAAGGAGATACGTGATGCACGTCCCAATCAGGAAGTGGTGAAAAAGGCGATGCTGGGATTCATCGAGAATAGTAAATGTGAAAATTGTGTACCGCAGGTGGGATATATCCGTTCACTGGGCTTGCAGGTTAGTGAACAAAAATAAATAGTAAGAGTAATATCATGAAGAAATTTTTATTTGCATCTTTGCTGGCTGCGGCAGGTTTTGCTGCCCAAGCGCAGACTGTGCCGGTTTATTTGGATGAGACAAAGCCGGTAGAGCAGCGCATCGAAGACGCTTTGTCGCGTATGACGCTTGAAGAAAAGGTTAGGGTGATTCATGCCCAAAGTAAGTTCTCCTCAGCCGGAGTTCCCCGTTTGGGATTCCCCGATTTTTGGACGGATGACGGTCCTCACGGTGTCCGCCCCGATGTACTTTGGGATGAGTGGGAGCAAGCCGGCCAGACCAATGACTCTTGCGTGGCATTCCCGGCACTTACTTGCCTGGCGGCATCATGGAATCCTGATATGTCTCTTGTTTACGGAGAGAGCCTTGGCGAGGAAGCTTTGTATCGTGGAAAGGACATGATTCTTGGTCCCGGTGTGAATATCTACCGTACTCCGCTGAACGGACGTAATTTTGAGTACATGGGTGAAGACCCTTATTTGGCTTCACGCATGGTGGTACCTTATGTGAAAGGGTTGCAATCAAAAGGCGTTTCTGCCTGTGTCAAGCATTATGCGTTGAATAATGATGAGGAATACCGCCATCAGGTGAATGTAATTGTTGACGACCGTGCATTGCACGAGATTTACCTTCCCGCTTTCAAGGCGGCCATCGAAGAAGCCGGCTCTTGGGCCATCATGGGTGCTTACAATCTCTATAAGGATCAGCATAACTGCCATAACCAGTGGCTTCTGAATGATATTCTGAAAAGAGACTGGAAATTTGACGGGGTTGTTATTTCCGACTGGGGCGGTACCCACGATACAGACCAGGCTGTGAAGAATGGCCTTGACATGGAATTTGGTTCATGGACTAACGGCTTGACGATGGGTGCTAGCAACGCTTACGATAACTATTACCTTGCCAATCCTTATATAAAAGGTATAAAGGAAGGCAAATACACCACAAAGGAACTCGACGATAAAGTACGCCGTGTGCTCCGTCTTTACTATCGCACGACGATGAATAAGCAGCGTCCTGTTGGTTTTATCTGTTCGGAACCTCACTATGCAGCTGCAAAGAAGATTGCCGAAGAAGGTATCGTCTTGTTGCAGAACAAGAACAACGTGTTGCCGATAGACTTGCAGAATGCTAAGTGTATCCTCGTTGTCGGCGAGAATGCTATCAAGCCCATGACTGTGGGCGGCGGTTCTTCTTCACTCAAAGTGCAGAAGGAGATTTCTCCGCTGGAAGGTTTACGTGCCCGTCTTGCAGGTACAAATATAAAGGTGGATTATCAGCGCGGCTATGTTGGCGACAAGACCAGCGAGTATAATGGTGTGAAGTTAAGAGTCAACCTTGATGAGAACCGTACGGAAGAACAACTCATAGCCGATGCTGTAGATGCAGCCAAGAATGCCGATTACGTAGTTATCTTCGGCGGTTTGAACAAGAGTGATTATCAGGACTGTGAAGGCCACGACCGAAAAGAGTATGAGTTGCCCTACAATCAGGACAAGCTGATCACCGCATTGGCGGCGGCAAACAAGAATGTTGTTTATGTGAATATCTCGGGTAATGCGGTGGCAATGCCTTGGACGGCAAAGGTTCCCGCCATCGTTCAGGGATGGTTCATTGGTTCCGAGGCAGGTGAGGCGATTGCTTCTGTCTTGGTGGGCGATGCAAATCCGTCGGGCAAACTGCCGTTTACATGGCCTGCTTCCTTGCAGGATGTGGGTGCGCACAAGCTCAACACATATCCCGGAACATGGCGTGAAGGCAATCAGATTATTGATGAAGAATATAAGGAAAGCATCTATGTGGGGTATCGCTGGGCCGACAAGGAAAAGACAAAGCCTACATTCGCTTTCGGACACGGATTGAGTTATACTACCTTTGCGTATGGCAAGGCAGTGGCGGATAAGAAAGTGATGGGTGCAGACGAAACGCTGACTGTCACGGTACCTGTAACCAACACGGGAAACCGTGAAGGTGCTGAAGTGGTGCAGCTCTATATCAGTGACTTGAAATCATCCCTGCCCCGTCCGGTGAAAGAACTGAAGGGATTCAGCAAAGTAAGGTTGGCTCCGGGAGAAACTAAAGAAGTGACTTTCACCATCGGAAAAGATGCTTTGAGTTTCTACGATGATGCTCGTCATGAATGGGTGGCAGAACCGGGTAAGTTTGAGGCTGTTGTAGCTGCTTCGGCTACAGATATTAGATCGAAAGTTCCTTTTGAATTGAAGTAATTAGGATCATACATGACATAGGTTTTTTCTAAGGTTTAAGTTAGATTAATTTTGTATGGGTGTCATAACTTGCGAAAGCTATGACACCCTTTTCCTTTTGTCAAGGAAGAAACCGGTATAGCGTTTTCATCCATCGTAGGGGCGGATAACAACATTGTGTATCATCATTAAAAATCCCCCTTTCTTCCGGAGAAGAAAGGGGGATTATAGCAAATTCTCTTATTCTTATTTTTATTTGGCGAAGCTTACCGCACGTGTTTCGCGGATCACTGTAATCTTCACCTGTCCCGGGTAAGTCATCTCATCTTGAATCTTCTTCGCAATTTCACCTGACAGGTTTTCAGTCTGCTTGTCGTCAATCTTGTCGGCACCTACGATAACACGCAGTTCGCGACCGGCCTGGATAGCATAAGTCTTCGTTACTCCCGGATAAGCCATTGCCAACTGTTCCAAGTCATTCAAACGCTTGATGTATGCCTCCACAATTTCGCGGCGTGCTCCCGGACGTGCGCCGGAGATAGCATCACATACCTGAACGATAGGAGCCAGCAAGCTGGTCATTTCCGTTTCATCGTGGTGGGCGCCGATAGCGTTGCAAATATCCGGTTTCTCCTTGTATTTCTCTGCTATCTTCATACCTAGCAATGCGTGTGGCAATTCCGGTTCTTCATCAGGCACTTTACCGATGTCATGCAGCAATCCGGCACGTTTTGCTTTCTTCGGGTTCAATCCCAGTTCTGATGCCATCACAGCACAAAGGTTGGCTGTTTCGCGGGCATGTTGCAACAGGTTCTGACCATATGAAGAACGATATTTCATCTTACCGATGATACGGATCAATTCAGGATGCAGACCGTGGATACCAAGGTCTATGGTGGTACGTTTACCGGTTTCAATGATTTCTTCCTCTACCTGTTTGCGCACTTTGGCTACTACTTCTTCGATGCGTGCCGGGTGGATACGTCCATCAGTCACCAACTGGTGCAGTGCCAAGCGGGCAATCTCGCGGCGAACCGGGTCGAATGCCGAAAGCACGATAGCTTCGGGAGTATCATCTACAACGATTTCCACACCGGTTGCTGCTTCCAAGGCACGGATATTACGGCCTTCACGACCGATAATGCGGCCTTTGATTTCATCCGATTCAATATGGAATACAGTTACCGAGTTTTCAATAGCCGTTTCTGTTGCCACTCGTTGGATAGACTGGATAACGATACGTTTTGCTTCCTTGTTGGCAGTCAGCTTGGCATCGTCCATTATGTCATTGATATAAGACGCAGCCTGTGTCTTGGCTTCTTCCTTCAAAGATTCTACCAAACGCTCCTTTGCTTCTTCTGCAGAAAGACCGGACAATACTTCCAGTTTTTCGCGTTCCTGCATTTGCAGTTTATCCAGTTCTTCTTTCTTTTTGTCTACAATTACAATCTGAGCTTCCAGGTTTTCCTTGATAGCTTCTGCTTCTGTACGCTTGCGCTGAATTTCCTCTTGCTTTTGGTTCAACATCAATTCGCGCTGTTTCAGCTTGTTTTCAGCCTGCTGTATCTTTTGATTCCTAAGGGCTACTTCTTTTTCCAGATCAGCCTTCTTGTTCAAGAACTTTTCTTTCACTTCCAGCAGCTTGTTCTTCTTTATAACTTCCGCTTCTGTTTGTGCTTCCTTGATGATGATGTCATACTTCGATTTCAGTCCATATCTGAAAAGCATGTATGACAGTCCTCCACCTACAGCGAAACACACAACCGCTATTATTACTGTTGTTATCATTGTTATTAATTTATATATAAATAAAAAACGCACATACTACCCGTCAAGAACTCTTCTCTTAACAGTATAGTTGTGCGTGAATATCCTTATTAATTCTAAACTATTACTCTCTGTTACTGATATATGTCTCAATCTCTTTTGTCAGCTCCTCCAATTTTTCCTGATAAGGTGCAGTATCATTCCTGTCTTTCATAGAAATATTTTCAAAAGCTAATTCAAGTGCAGCCATTGCCCAATGCCTTGCGGGGCTGAAATCAGGGTAATAACCACGGTATTTGTTTAGTTTATTGTCAATCTGCTTGGCAGCGTCCCTATATAACTGTTCATCTTCGCGACGAATGGTCAACGGGTATCTTTCGTTGTCAATCAGTAGATGTATCTTCATCATATCGTCCATAACACTATCGTTTTATTGTTCCAACTCCTTTATTTATTCGTTTAATAAAGCGATGCATTTGTCGACTTCACGCACAAGCTTTGACAATCGTTGTTTAGTATCGCTGATGTCCTTGTCATGGATACTGATTGTCCGAGCCATTTTTAAGTTGGTATACATTACTTCCAGTTCTTTCCGGCTATTCTCCACTCGCTTGATTTCTTCATCTTTTTCAGCGAGAAGTAGCTTTAACTTAGCATTTTCATGTTTCAATTCATCATGTAAATACATAAAATGCCGCAGTCTTGCTTCGAAAGTGCTTAATAGCTTTTTGTCCTCTTCAGTCATTTTATACCAAAATTGTACACAAATATAAAGTATTGCTTGCAAATACGAAAATATTTAGCCATGAATTTATCATTTATCGTTTAAAAAACTTTTTTAACGTCTGGTTGAGCCGCTTTTCCTGCTGCCATCGCATTATGATCTTTTTACTATAAAGGATACTTTCTGCTTATTTCCTCAATGTTTTATAGGATAGTATGTGCCAGGTGGTGCCGACGGCTATCAGCAGAAATATAATCCTTGCCCATATATAGGGAACTACGCAGATGGCGCAATAGCTGAGAGAAATCCATATCAATGATACGGAAACAATCTTGGCATGAAGCGGGATGGCCTTGTTTTCGCGGAAATTAAGGATATAAGTCCCTAGATACTTTTGCTGAATAAGCCAGTTGTATAACCGGGGCGAACTGCGGAAATACATAGCTGCTGTTAATAATAAAAAAGGAGTGGTAGGCAATAAGGGCAGAAAAATTCCGATAATGCCTAGTATGAGTGATATCGTTCCTACAACGGTATATAAGATTTTCATGGGTGCAAATATAGATCAAAAAACGAAAAAATGCGCTATCCTTTTTATATTATTCTTTTTTTATGGTGTATCTTTGCAGCCGTAACACCGAGGTGACATCAGGTGTAAGTTCTTTCTAAATATAACTAAATGCTATGTATACAGTAATTAAAAGAATGGAGATTTCAGCTTCCCATAGCCTGAAGCTGTCTTATAGGAGTAAATGTGAGAATTTGCACGGTCACAACTGGATTATTACCGTTTATTGCCGTTCCGAGGTCTTGAATGAAGATGGTATGGTGGTAGATTTTACTCATATCAAAGAGGCTGTGATGGGAAAGTTGGATCATCAGAATTTGAATGAGGTTGTTCCTTTTAATCCTACGGCGGAGAATATAGCCTGTTGGGTATGCCATCAGGTTCCTGCTTGTTTTAAGGTGGAAGTTCGTGAATCGGAAGGAAATACGGTGATCTATGAGAAAGATTAATGAAATTTTTTATAGTTTGCAGGGGGAGGGGTTTCATACCGGAATGCCTGCCATCTTTGTGCGCTTTTCGGGCTGTAATCTGAAATGTTCTTTTTGTGATACGCAGCATGAGGAAGGAACATTGATGAGTGATGAAGAAATAGTAGAGGCAGTTGCAAAATATCCCGCATCTATGGTTATCCTGACAGGAGGTGAGCCCGGGTTATGGATTGACGACAAGCTGGTTGATGCCTTGCACTATGAAGGAAAATATGTATGTATTGAGACAAACGGCACTTGCGTATTGCCGGAAAACATAGATTGGGTAACCTGCTCTCCAAAAGAGGGAGCATCAGTGAAATTGAACCGCATAGATGAAGTGAAAGTAGTATATGTGGGGCAGGATGTTTCCGGTTATCTTGATTTACTTGCCGGTCATTACTTCCTGCAACCCTGTTCCTGTGCCAATACGGAGGAAGTAATTGACTATATTTTGCAGCATCCCGAATGGAGATTGAGCTTGCAAACCCATAAACTCTTGCAGATACCTTGAAATAAGAATCAGGATAAAAAGAAAAACCATTCAATGCCTAGGCTATGAATGGTTTTTCTTTTGCACGGGAGGAGAGGCTCGAACTCCCGACACCCGGTTTTGGAGACCGGTGCTCTACCAACTGAGCTACTCCCGTGTTTGCGGCTGCAAAGGTAGTGTAATATTTGGAATACACAAATCTATTTATGAAAAAAATAATAGCCTTTATTCGTCCAACAGACCTAATTCATTGAACATGACCCTATAAGCTGCTGCTTTTTTTTCTAAAGCCAGCGGATAGGCACGGCTCGATGAAGGCATTCTGTATAGTCTCATCTCCCTGTCTTCAAATTCAAAAGGCTCACTGGTTCCCACTACGGGTTCTTTTACTTCCACTTGCTCGCGGATGGTGTCTGTTGCTTTCTGTCCCGTGGTTACGATGGCTTTGCATACGGGTATTTGTTTCAGTAACAGGCGGATGTCTGTCGGCTCCACTACTTCCAGAAATTTATCGGAAGCATTGTCTTGCAGGCGGCGGATAGAAGTCGCTGTGTCGTAAAGTGCGATTCCTTTTTTATTCAGAAACTCGATAATGCGGTCTTTATCAAATACTTTCTTATCGGGGATAAGGAAGTGCTCCTTGTCCTGAAAGAAAATAACTCCGAAGATGCGCCACATATCATTTTGCAGGTTAGGGTAAAAGAAATCCATGCTCCACCGTTTTTTCTGTGGAGGGAAACTGCCCAGCATCAGCAGTTTGGCATTGGCCGGCAGGAAAGGTTCCAGTGGATGTTCTTCTATGTTTATGGTTTGTTCCATGAATGGGGTTGGAAAAGGGAACATCCCCCTTAAATCCCCCTTGGTAAGGGGGAGGCTGCGCTATGCTTTCTGTAATGGGGGATAATTAGGTTATACTTATTCTTTCGGTTTCGGTTCTTTTTTGGCCAACAACACAATATTATATACATATTCTGTCATCCAACTTTCCGAATAAGCCAGTGTATGTTGGTATTTGCGGAGCGCGATACAAGTCTTGTAAACACTTTCGTCCTTGAAATCCGGCTTGGTCATGATGTCATGGATAGTCTTTTCCGTCATATTGCGAAGCATTTTTTTCATCACGCTGGGCATACGGAACTTCCATTGCATCAAGTTACCTATTACCATCATCAGGTCGTTGCTGAACCCTTGGAACATGAACAGGTAAGTCTTTACATCATTCACATTCTTGCAATTCTTCTTGATGGAATTATCTATTTCTTTAAAGAACTCATCGCTCAAACCATACAGTTCTACCAGCATCTTCTTGCAACGTGACTTTTCGGCAATGCCCAATTTATTATTCTGGGTAGGGATTTTCAGCGTGCGTTTGAATACTGCCATATCGGGCAGAAAGTTGATATTAGTGATACCGATATTGCTTGCCATTACCGATTGGTAATATACGCGAATCAGCGTCATGAAGTCTTCCATACCGCCTACACGGGTTGTTTCTTCCCCTTCCGCCTGTTTCTTACCTAATAATTTTGAAAATATACTCATTGCTTTCTATTTGTTTTGTTTTCCGGTTGCAAAGATAGAGATAAAAAACGAAACATTTTTATTAAAATCTTTTAGTTTTGATTTTTATTGCTATCTTTGGTCGGTTAATGAAGGCTATGAGGAATCTACGACACATATTTATTTTATTTTTTTGTTTCATGTTTCTTCCTGCTACAGGAGAGGAGACGGATTTATCTGCTTTCTTGGATACAGTGCAACTTCGTTCCTATCATGCCCCCATGCATTCCATGACCCGCATCAGGGTGTATCCATCCGATAGTATTTATGTGGAAGAATATAAGGAAACCCGTTATTTCAATACCGATACACTGTTTCACTATTTGGCAACCCGCGGATACAAGGCAGTGGAAGATGAATTATACTATTATTATTACGATGTGGTTACTTATATGCCGAAAGAGCAGGCGGATGGTGAAGTCCGAAAATTACATCGCATTGCCCGTCGCTATGGCAACCCGGATGTGACTTTTGAATCCGAATTTCTTCCTTTGTTTGTAGAACTGAATCCGGAAGATGAAGATAACTTCCATTCTGTGATGGACGATATGTACCGGTTGGCCCAGAAAGAGGCTTCCCGTGGGAATATCCGGGATGAAGTCTATCTTCTTCGTTTTATCTTCAATGTTTCTTATCTTAACGGTTACTATGCCCGTGCCTTCCGGTTTGCCCGGATTACGGCAGACCGGCTGGACCAATTAACCGATGAACAGTTTGCCGATCGCAAAGCCACCTATTTTATGGTAGGTAATGCTTATCATTCCTTCCGTGACTATGAGCGTTCCATTCCTTACCTGAAAGCCTCTTTGCGCGAAGACGGCTCTCGCCATATGGCAGACCGGGCAAACCTCCGGGCACGTTGGAGCCTTGCCCGGTATTATGCTTCCATGGGTGACCTCAAGCAGTCCGATTTCTATTTCCTCTCTATGTGGAACAGCCCCGACCAGGTAAAGATGCGTCCTCTTTATGACATGGTTGCCCTTACCGGATTGGCAGAAAATGCGATGAAAAGGGGGAAATATGACATTTCATTGCGTGTCTTCAAACTTTGTTTGCCTTCTTTGCAGCTAGAAAAGCAGTCTTCCCTTCCTGCAAAGATAGCATTGGACATGGTGGAATGTTACTTGGAGAAAGGAGAGAAAGCATCTGCCCGTTGCATGCTGGATAGTGCCCGGATATTGCTAAAAAAAGTAGAGGATGACAAAGAAGTAAGTCATTATTATACCCTAGAGAATCAATATTATACCCGTTGGGGAGAAGGGGATAAAGCCCGTAGCTATCTGGATTCCATTTTTATTGCCAATCGCAAATATGAAGACAAGCATAATGCCTTGGTTATTTTGCGGGCAGAGCAGGAATTGTTTGAAACGGAGAAGGCACTGCGTAAGCAGCAACTTTTCCATCAAAAGATTATCATACAGCTTAGTGTTGCTGCCTTGATCGTGCTTGCCGGTACATTGCTTTTCATCCTTTATTTATATAGGAAGAAGCGTATGGCTTACCATCAACTGGTGTTGCGCACCCAGGAATGGGCTAACCGCATGGAGATAGTGCTTCCGCCCAAAGCCAATGAAGCCGAGACGGATGATCTTGCCTTGATGGAAACGATAGGCAGGCTGGTGGAGGAAGAGAAAATTTATTGTGATCCCGAATTAAATTCAGAACTCTTAGCCGCAAGGATGGGAGTGAGCCGCAATGCCATATCGAAAGCAATAAACTCTACCCAGCAGAAAAACTTTGCTGCTTTTATTAATGATTATCGCATACGCGAAGCTATCCGCCTGCTATCCGATCCTGCCAACGACCACCTGACTACCGATGCTGTTGCCACTGATTCCGGATTCAACAGCCGCGAGACTTTCTACCGTGCCTTCAAGGCTCGTACCGGCATTACGCCTACCCAGTTCCGTAAAAATAGGAACTAGTGGAATTCCAATCATAATCGTTGTTTTTTCTCTCATTCCTCTTTCTATTTGCTGGAATCTTGTGTCATTTTGCATAATGACACAGTCTTTTCATACCCTTCCCCTAACTTTAGAATAACTTTTTAAAGCGAACGATGATGGAAGCAACTATTTTTTTATCCGGTATTGTGGAAACAGTTTCCGAGTTTATCAACTCGAATGTTATTGCTGTTTTCCTGATTGCTGTAGGAGTCATTATAATGTGTGCTGTTCTTTATGGAGTAAAACTATGGTATGAGACACGGGAGCTTAAAAAATCGCTGGATAGTATGGATGCTGACTTTGACGAACAACTTTCCCGGAAAGATATAGAGGGCTTTTGCTAAATGGAATTTATTAATTAAAATAGATATAATTATTATGAGAAAGATTACCGGCTTGCTGCTTTTAGTGTTTATTGTGACGCTTGGCAGTTGTAACAACGATGATTTAGATGAAATACGACGTGATCAGGCTGAACTTGCTGATCGTGTATCTTCCCTCGAGGCATGGCAAAAGGAGATCAATGAGAACATCTCCGGTTTGCAGAGTATGATAAAGGCTCTTGAAGATAAGGACTATGTGACAGATGTAACCGAGCTTGCCGATGGCTCAGGTTATGTTATCAATTTTGTAAAGAGTGGGGCGGTTGTTATCAAGCACGGTGACAAAGGTGACAAAGGCGATGCCGGTAACAAAGGTGATAAAGGCGATGCCGGTACTACTCCTGTTATTGGTGTAAAGCCAGACAATGGCGTGTATTACTGGACTCTGAATGGCGAGTGGCTGACGGATGAGACTGGTAACAAGTTACGCGTTTCCGGCGAGAAAGGTGACAAGGGTGATAAGGGTGAACAAGGCGATAAAGGTGAGCAAGGTGAAAAGGGTACTGATGCTATAGCTCCACAAGTCCGTATCAATTCTGTTACCAACAAGTGGGAAATTTCCACCGACGGCGGCTTAAACTGGACATCTACAGAAATAAAGGCTACCGGTGATAAAGGCGAGAAAGGCGATACAGGCGATGCTTTCTTTGCCAAAAAGCCTGAGATTACTTCAGATTACGTCATCTTTACCTTGGCAGACGGTGACAATGACGATACAAACAATCCCACTTTCACCATCCCTGTCTACAAGCCTTTCAAGATTGGCACGGATCCCGGGAATGAGGGCTATTGGGTTCGGGTTAGTGTAAATACTAGAATTCCTCTCTCCCTGCCGGATGACTTTAAGGAGGAAGATTATACCGGCATTATGGCACAGATCATCAGCAGTGAGGGAGGCACGAACACTGATATCCAAGCGCGAAGCGCCTCTAAGGATAATCTCTGGACTGTAAAAGTGGAGAAGCCTACTTTTACAAATGGTGTCTATAACAAGGATGCCGCTGTGAATGTGACCTCTCCTGACGTTGCTGGACCGGATGCCGTACTGGAAGTGACACTGATAGGTAACGACGGCAGTAAACAGGTGGCTACCCGCATTTTGAAAATTTCTATCCAAATAGGTGATTTCTATTTGAATGATGGGAAGTTGCTAAATAAAGATGTAGAATTGACCAGTGACCAGAAAGCTGCTTGCATCGGTGTTGTCTGTTACTCAGGCAGCGATGCCTATAATGATGATCCCTTGTTAAAAGAAGATCATCCCGACTGTACGCATGGTTTGGTAATAGCCTTGAATAATTCCGGTAGCAGTAAATGGAGTGAAGCGTATGAATCTATACAGGATAATTGGATTTCGGCGGACGGCAATCCTTATAAAGGTATAGTAAATTTGAGAGTATCAACTAGAAAATGCGGTTATTCCAATACATGTGCTTTGATGAAGTATAATGCGGGGGATTATAATTCCAACGTAAGTAAGAATAAAAAATTGCGTGTTTTACCCTGCGATGTCATTGCGGAATATAATAAAAATAACCCTGCTCCATCAAGTAGTAGCGGTTGGTATTTCCCTTCTAGGAGGGATTTTAACTTTGGAGATCTAGAAAATAATGAAGTAGTGATTAATTCTATATCAAAGGCTGGTGGAACAACTTTCACCGATAACGTTAGAACATGGACGAGTGTAGAGTCTACAAATGCGAATCAGGAAGATAGAGCAGTTACTGTGTTTTTTGTTAGTATTTTTACATATAGTGATTTTGGGTATAAGACTGAGGGCGATTATCTTATACGTCCTGTTCTTGCATTTTAGGCGCGATAAGAAGTCTTTGTCGAAGCTGCCACTAAAGAGAATGTATATTGTATGGGTTGGGGATACCGTCTGTAGGGTAGTTATCCGGTAATGAAAGCTCCGTTTAAGGTGCAAGAATACGCGGAAATGATAGCAATATATCCAATGATTCATTCCCGTCCCCGTCAGAGAAAGGAGGAAAATGCAAGGGGCGGAACGAGAGAAGATACAGAATAAGTAACCATTAAAAACGAATTATCATGAATGCGATAAAGTATGAACCCGGGCACGGACAATATGAACCGTCCGCAGCCGCCTATTTCGAGAATATCAAAAACAACCCTGCCGCCCTGCGACAGTTCTTCGCCGCCATGCCCAAAGGCGGGGATATACACAACCACCTCACCGGCTCGGCCTATGCCGAAACCTACTTCGAGCTGGCTGCGAAAAAGAGAATGTACGTCAACTTGGAAACGGGCAGACTCTACAAGTCGGCACCGGCAGACATCGAAACCATACGCCTCTCTCCGGACATGGACGACCTGCACAACAAGCGCATGGCGCTTATCGACAAATGGAGCATCCGCAACTTCCAGCCCACCCGCTATCCCCTCGGCCCCGACGAATACTTCTTCGGCACCTTCGGTCTGCTCTCGGCGCTCACCACAGATATTGACAACCTTGCCTATCTGATGCACGAACTCAAAGTGCGTGCCGTGCGCGAGAATGTGCAATATCTGGAAGTGCTGGGATGCTCTCCCTCCGTCCCGGCAGACTGCTTCCTGGGCAACGATAACTACGCTGCCTACGACCAAGCGCTGAAAGAATGCGTGAAGAAAGATGATTATGATGGCATGGCTGACCAACTTAGGAGTATTTATTCGTTATTCGAGAGGAATGATGAAGCAAAGAATTCTGTGGAAAAATATCTTGCTTTTGTGACGGAACTGGAAGATAAAAGCAATGAATTCGGCAATCATCTGGAGTGTGATACAAAAAAAGTATTGTGCCGTTATCAGGGATATGCTTCGCGTGGCGGAGAACCACTTAAAGTGTTTGCACAACTATATGTAGTGTTCAAGGCATGTAAGGAAGACAACGGCAAGTTGTTGACAGGATGCAACATAGTAGCTGCGGAGAATGGGGAAAAGTCAATGATGTATTACCGGTTGCACATGAAAATGTTCGCCATGTTCAATGAAAAATCTCCCTCTTTCAACATCTCGCTCCACGCCGGAGAATTGACTTTGGGGCTGGTGCGTCCCGAACACCTGACATACCATATAGGCCGCGCTATAAGATGTGCTAATGCTTGCCGCATCGGTCACGGTGTGGATTTGCCTTTCGAGGAAGACCGGGACTACATCATAAAAAGAATGCAACAAGGTATTCCGGTAGAAATCAACCTGACCAGCAACGAGTTCATCCTCGGCGTGAAGGGTAGCGACCACCCCATCATGCTCTATCATAAGGCAGGCGTTCCCCTGATTATCTCTACCGATGACCCCGGCATCCTCCGCACATCGCTCACCGAGCAATATACCCTCGCAGTATTGCGCTACGGGTTTTCGTACAAAGAAATCAAGGATATTGTCTATAACAGCATTAAATATGCTTTCCTCAGCGAAGACGAGAAAATAGATCAACTGAAGAGTTTGGACATCTTGTTCAACACTTTTGAAGAGGATATTAGTTCTATATTGGCCACACCGGGGAAACTTGACCACCCGGAGAGCGGAAACTAACCCTTCCGGAACATTCCGATAGAAAGTATGTTTCACCCAAGCAAAAGCCGAATTCAAGTTTCAAATGCGACATCTCCTAGTCTTTAACATTTGAGAATTCTTTTCATTTGCTTCAGTGATTTAAAAGATTTGGCTTCTAATGGTGTCATGAAGCCTAATCTTTTTCTGGGTCTATTGTTTAACTTTTCGGTTACCCTTTCCAGGTAATGATAGCTTACCCGGTCCAATGATATTCCTTTTGGTATATATTGTCTTAACAGTCCATTCAGGTTCTCGTTTGATCCTCTTTCCCAGGAATGGTATGGTTTGGCAAAGTAAAAATCAATTCCCAATTCCTTTTCTATTTCCTCATGGTCGGAGAACTCAGTCCCATTATCCGAAGTCATGGTATGGATCTTTCCTTTGTATGGCTTCAGCAGCATGACAGTAGCAGCTGTTACATACTTTGCCTCCTTAGTGAGCAGTTTCCAGGTCCACAGTTCACCTGTACTCCTTTCATTAATGGTAAGTATAACTCCTTCCCGCCCCTTTCCAACGACAGTGTCTATCTCAAAGTCCCCCATCTTTTACGCGAATCCACTATCTTGGGACGTTCAGAGATGTCTTTCCGGTTGGGGATCCTACTCTTTTTCTTGGAGCCGCGTTTGCCATGCTTCCTTCCTTGCCGTCGCAGGTGGAGATAAAGCCTTCCACCATGGCGCTTGTCATCCCATATCCATTGATAAAGCCTTTCATGGGAAACCATGTCAAGCCCCAGCAGTCTGCACCGGCCTGTTATCTGTTCAGGGCTGCAATCTAAGCCAACCAGCATTTCTCTTGCACGTGACTCCACTTCCTTTGTAAATTTAGGGGAATGGACACGGTCCTTTTTACGCTTTTGAAAAAGATAATCGGCGTATTCGCCGTCATATTTGTCGTCCGGATTAAATTTATTGCGACAAATCTCACGGTAGACACTGCTACGGTGAACACCAAGCTTTTCAGCTATTAAATCTTTCTTCATTCCGGCTTGCAAATACGCTTCTAATGCGTATCTTTGCTCCAAGGTAAACTGTTTCATCTTTGCGACTGATTTGGTAGGAGATTGAGGGAGCAAGATAGAACTTTTTTCCAAAAGGGGAAGAAATACGGAACGGTTTTTCGTGTTCTTCCTCTTAAAATAATCTTTCTAAACAGCTAATCCCAACAACTGTCGCATTTATAACTTGAACTCAAGTCTACAACAGAGTTTTAATTTTCTACTACCACTACTACCACTGTTTGTTCGGGAATGCCGACTGGTAAAGGGATTGGATATGTGGTGGTAGTAGAATTTTAAAGGGGGTAAAAACATCTACTACCACCACTAATTATGCTTTTCTGCTAAAAGAATAGCTGTGAGATTCTTATAAATATTATAACTTTAATAATCAATGCGTAGCATATGACCGGATGATCCTTCCCTTTTGACTATATGTATTCGTAGTTTCGACAGGGCGAAAAAAAAGTTTCACCCTGTTGGAACTAGAGTTTCATGCCGTTGCAACTAAAGTTTCATCCTTATGGAACTAAAGTTCCAACCTTTTGAAACTTGTTGAAACTCCTTATCTTGTAACCATTCTGTTACCAGCATTCCAACTCTCCCTCAATATCCTTCATCTTATCCTTGGTAAATACCGGATCTTTGATGCCCTTGCGCCTCTGCATCCGGTAATCATCCAGCAACCGGAACGCGTATTTCCCTAAGAGTGCGATGGCTATCAGGTTGCAGATAGTCATGAATCCCATTGCCATATCTGCCAGACTCCACGCCAGATCCAGACTGGCAAGGGCTCCGAACATCACCATACCACCTACCAACACTCTGTAAACAAGAATAGGCCACCGGCGGCGAGTGATGTAGCGCACATTGGCCTCGCCATAATAATAATTCCCCAGAATGCTGCTGTAAGCAAAGAACAGAATGGCAACCGCCACATATATCGTTCCGATATTGCCTATTTCATTATTCAAGGCCATTTGCGTAAGTTTGATTCCATTCGCCTCTCCCGTAGATGCCAATCCGCTGAAAAGAATGATGAATGCGGTACAGGTGCATATAATAAGGGTATCGGTAAAAACGCCCAATGCCTGAATCAGTCCTTGCTTTACGGGGTGGGTAACATCGGCAGTTGCCGCCACATTGGGCGCAGAACCCATACCGGCTTCATTGCTGAACAATCCGCGCTTAATGCCCTGCATCAGTGCCATGCCTACACCTCCGCCCAAGGCCTGTTCCCAACCGAAAGCATTTGCAACGATCAATTCAATCACTCCGGGCAACTGCTTCACATTCAAAATAACGATGAAAAGGGCGAGAAATATGTATCCCAATGCCATGATAGGAACAATAATGCTGCTCACTTTGGCTATGCGCTGAATGCCTCCGAAGATGATAAGTAACGTGAGCACAGTCAAGATGCCACCCATTAGTGCGGGTGAAACCTGAAAGGCCTCCTCAAAAGCTGCACAAATGGTATTGCTTTGCACGGAATTGAAGGCGAAACCAAACGTGAAAATAAGCAGGAAAGCAAATAACACACCCATCCAAGGTTGTTTCAATCCCTTTTTCATATAGTATGCCGGACCGCCTACAAAGGATTTGTGTCCGTGTACTTTATATAATTGGGCAAGGGTGGACTCTACAAAAGCACTGCTGGCACCGAACAAAGCAATAACCCACATCCAGAAAACGGCTCCCGGTCCGCCCAGGGTAATGGCGGTTGCTACTCCCGCCAGGTTTCCCGTTCCCACGCGGCTGGCTATAGACACGGCAAATGCCTGAAAAGAAGAAATGTGATGTTCCCGTCCTTTTATTTTTCCGGTGGAGTCGCCCAGCAATCGCACCATTTCGCCTATCATGCGAAATTGTACGAACTTCGTTTTATAAGTAAACCAAAAAGCACATCCCAATAACATGATGATCAGAATGTAAGTCCAAAGCACATCATTAACGCTACCAATTAATTGGCTCAATGTATCCATTCTTATTCCTTATTTAATTTTAAAGTAAAATTTATGCCCGCTAAAGACGGGTTCTACTAAATCAAAACGGATAAAGTCGGCTAATAGTTCACTTACTGTCTTACGGTTCAGGTTGCAAAGTCTGCAACACTGGTTCAATGAGATTTCTTCCTTTTCTTTCAATACATCCAGCAAACGCTGTTCCCTTTCGGTAAATTCTACCAGCACTCCTTCCTCTTTTTTGCTATGTTGCCATACTTTCAGGTGTACGGGGGTGGCAAGGATATTTTCGTCTTTAATGCGGATATAGGCCCAAGGCTTGTTGGCTTCGTCCAAAGCATAGACAGGTTTGGATTCCATTTCGCTGATGCGTATTTCCAATACCGTTTTTCCTTCTACCACATAGGTTCGGGTTTCCAGTTCCACCTGCGGGCGGCAATACATGGTTGCTGCCGCTTCTATCATATATATTTCTTCTTCGGAACGGATACCGGCTATCTTCCCGTTGTCTTTTACTCCTACCAACAGTCTTCCGCCTTCTGTATTGGCAAATGCAGAAAGGCTGCGAGCTATCTTCCGTGCGTCCGAAATCTCGAATTTAAAATCCTGGTGGCAATGTTCTCCTTCCGAGACCAGTTGCCGTATGTATTGTGTATCAGTCAGTGCCCTCATTTCATGTGCAAAAATAGGAAAATAATATGTATGCTCAAATGTTGGAAGCGGTTATAATTGCTCCGAGGGCAAAAAGAATAGGAGGGAGAAGTGAAGGAAAACAGACGGAATGAAACATTTTATGGGTATCAAATGATAAAAAAAGAAGGTTTAACTTGGCTATTATCAAGCTTTTTGCTTCATTTGCACTGGAATAAAATAAATAGCCTTTAAAAATCTATGGGAATGGGGAAAATAATTTTGATCATCACGCTGCTATGCCTTTCATGCGGGATAAATGCGAATGAATTCATGTTTAAACATCTGGAGGTTAAAGATGGTCTTTCCAATAATCAGGTACTGGATATCTATAAAGATTCCGAAGGGTTTGTGTGGTTTGCCACTGCCTCCGGACTGGATAGGTATGACGGAAACCGGATAACTATATTCCGCAGTTCCGAAACAGACCAGACTTCTTTGCCGAATAATTATATTAAAAGCCTGCAAGAGGATAATAAAGGAAATTTATGGATATTGACGGGTAGCGGTTATGCTATCTATAATCCGGAAACCGAAACATTCAATCGCGATGTGCGCGGTTGGCTGTGGGAAGTGGGGATTGATGGAAATCCGGCATTGGTATATATAGATCATAATAAGAATATGTGGTTCTATGTGGCCGATAAAGGATGCTTTCTCTATATCCCTGAGTCCCAGTTGTTATATCCGCTTTTATTTGAGGCACAGCAGTTGCCCCAAGGCAGAATTACGGATATAGTGGAGTGTAAGGACGGTGTTCTGCTGGCTTATGATAACGGTACTTTGATTTGCCTGGACGAGAATACAAATAAGATTAAGTGGCAGCAGCAGGATATAGTAAAAGAAGTGGGGGCGGGGAAAACCGGAAACTTTGCTTTGTTTGTGGATAAAGATGATGATATTTGGGTGTATAGTCCATTGGGGCTGTGGGTGTATAACCCGGAGCAGAAGAAGTGGCAGTCTCATTTATACAATCTGATCAAACGCCAGCCTCATAATGTAGTGCGTGCCGTGGCGCAAGACAAGGAAGGGTGCATTTGGATTGGAAAAGAGCAGGAAGGAATTGATATTCTGGACAAGCAAACGGGTGAAGTGAGGCAGTTGCGTCACAAGACGGATGATGAACGCAGCTTGCAAAATAATGCGATAATGGCCCTGTATGAAGATGCCAACGAAATAATGTGGGTAGGTACGGATAGAAAAGGTATTTCTTATTATAATGAGAGTGCCTTTAAATTTGGTATAGAGCATGTGGGGGATATCACCTGCATGGCAGAAGACAAGAATAGCTATGTGTGGCTGGGAACCGGTGACGGCAAACTGATTTATTGGGATGCCACTATGGGCGAAAGGGCTGCTTTTGCCAATAGCGGTGACTGGGAGGCGGACGCGATTCTTTCCCTGCTGAAAGCCCGCGATGGTAAATTGTGGATCGGTACGTCGGGCGAAGGTCTGGTGTGCTATGATAACGGGCGGTTTACCCCATATAAGAATAAACAGGGACAGAATAACTCATTGATTCATAATGATGTGTGTGCTTTGGCAGAAAGTAGGGACGGGATTATCTGGATTGGAACTCCGGACAGGGGTGTGCAGAGCCTGAATCCCGGAACCGGTTTGTTTACTGCCTATAGTGCAAGCTCGGAAGGTTTGGCATCCGATCATATATCTTCGCTTTGCATCGGAAAAGATAATCAGTTATGGATAGGAACTGCCGAAGGGCTGTCTGTGTTGGATCTTGGAACAAAGAAGATTACCAATATGACGGGAACCAAATCGGGTAAAGAGCATTTTTCTAATCAAAATATAACTCAGATATACGAGGACAGCCGGGGATTGATATGGATAGGTACGCGTGAAGGACTGAATGTTTATAATCCCAAGACCGATGAACTTAGTGTACTACATAAGGAACAAGGACTGTCCAGTTCCATCATATCGGGTATCGTGGAAGACGGGAATCAGCATATCTGGGTGACCACCGCAAATGGTGTAACCAATATTATACCTGCAATAGATGACAAGAACGGGCGTTATAGTTTCCGTTGTTATGTATTTGATGATAAAGACGGATTGCAGAATTGTGAATTTAATGTGTCTTCTATCAAGAAGTTATCTTCCGGAGAAATTCTGATGGGAGGCTTGTATGGCATTAACTGTTTCCAGCCGGATGAAATCAAATATAACAAACTGCTTTCCAAGGTCTTGTTCACTCAGCTTTATCTGTTTAATGAAGAGGTAAAAGTGGGGAAGAAGTATGGCGACAGGATTATTCTGGATAAGGCATTGAACCGGGTAGGCAAGATTGAACTGGGTTATGAGCAGAATATATTCAGTGTACAGTTTGCTTCTGATAATTATATTCTTCCGGAGAAAATAAAGTATGCTTATAAACTGGAAGGATTCAGTGACGACTGGTTGACTACAACGGAAGGAAAGGTTACTTATACTAATCTGTCTCCCGGAACTTATACGCTGAAGGTGAAGGCCATAAACGGAGATGGATATAGTGGTGACGAAGAGGCTTCTTTGAAAATCATCGTTCAGCCTCCTTTCTGGTTGTCTATGTGGGCATATGCCATCTATGCGGCTTTATTGGTTATTGCCTTGATATTGATGCGTCATTTCATGAAGCGCAGCGTGCGTAATCAGCTCGACCGGAAACCGAAAAGTCAATCTCCTTCCTCTTCTGAGGTTATTGAAGAGAAGGTTTTGACTAAGGAGGAAGAAGAGGAAGCGGGACACGTGGATTTGATAGAGGTGAATGGGGTGTTGATGCTTCGTTCGATGGTTGAGAATGAGGACAAGATGGATCAAGGAGAAGAAAGCGAAGTGAAAATAATGAAAGAGGAAGTGAAGGAAGAGAAAGCGGTGGAAGAAGTGGGAAAAGTGGATCAGATAGAAGAGCCGGAAGAAATAAGTGAGCAGGAGACAAGAGTGGCGGAAGAAACAGGAGCAGATGAAGTAAACTTGATTGAGGACATAGACACGGTTTTAGATATTGCACCTCAACGGGCTATGATTATCCAGTTGACAGAGGAGAATGACCGGATAGTGACTCACGTTGTGCCACCCGAAGATCTTCCCGAAATGACCGGTATGTTGGGATTCCGTAAGAATATGCTTTCTACGGCTTCATCTGCCAGAGATTTGATAGGCGGTAGAAAAGTCGATGAATATGGAATGGTGGATGCTGAGGCTACTGCTGTTACGGCAGATGAAAGATTTATAGATCAAGCCATGAAGTATGTGGAAGATAATGTATCGCGTAGTGACTTCTCCGTGGAGGAATTGAGCCGCCATTTGGGGATGAGCCGCGTTAATCTGTATAAGAAGTTGTCGGCTATTACGGGTAAGACTCCCATTGAGTTTATCCGCGTGATTCGCCTGAAGCGCGCTGCCCGTTTGCTCCTTGAAAAGCGGCAGAACATATCCGAAGTCGCTTTTCAGGTAGGTTTTAATAATCCTAAGTATTTCAGTAAATATTTCAAGGAAGAATTTGGTGTGTTGCCTTCGGTGTACCAGGAGCGGGGAGGAGTGATAGAGGAAGAACAGTCGTAATTTTTGCCGGTGGCTAAAAATAAATTCCATTCTGCCGTTGTTTCATAGTATAAGTAATATATTAAAAAGAACGATAATATGGAACATACAGTTATACATGACGAGAAAGTGGATCGTTTCGAGGTATTCGAATCGGGACAAATCGCCTATCTGCAATACGAGGAGAAAAACGGAATTCTGGATATTCTTCATACGGTGGTACCTCCACAATTAGAGGGACAAGGGATAGCTCAGTCTTTGACGGAAGCCGCCATAGACTATGCCAAAGAAAAGAATCTTAAAATACGGCCTACCTGTGCGTATGCAAAGATGTTTTTCACAAGGCATACCCAATACAAAGAAATGTTGGTTGACTAAAATAAAATCAGGCACGGTGCGTAATGCAATCCGTGCCTGATTCGTTTTTGAACTCTCTTACTCTCTATCTTTAATCACATTGCTTATGTGTCATAATGTCCAATACCAGTTTGTCGGTTTCGTTCATGCCTTGTGAACCGATTCTGGTTAAATTGCGGATGCTGCGGTCTACATCATCGTCAATGATACCTTCTACGGATGATACGCATTTATGTTCCATTGCCAGGATAGCCGAGAACAGGGCGGTAGAAACACCGCTGCTTAGTTTTAATGCACAACTGGGTTTGGCTCCGTCACAAATCATGCCGGTGAGGTTGGCAATCATGTTCTGCACAGCAAAAGTGATTTGCTCGTAACTTCCTCCCATCAGATAAGTGATGCCGCAACTGGAACCTGTGGCGGCTACTACACATCCGCACAAGGCAGAAAGGCGTCCCAAACTCTGCTTGATATAAATAACGGTTAAGTGGCTCAGTGTCAGTGCGCGGATCAGTTGTTCTTCCGTTACATTATTGTCTTCTGCATATACCACTACCGGCAATGTGGCGGTGATGCCTTGGTTGCCACTGCCGGAATTGCTCATGACCGGAATCATGGCTCCTGCCATGCGGGCATCACAAGCGGCGGAAGTATAAGACAGGATATGGCTGAATGTGTTGCTTCCCAACAGTTGTTCTTCGCTCTTGCTGCTTTTCAGAATTTTACCTAGTTGGTGACCGTAGTTTCCTTGGAAAGAACGCTCGGCAGCGGCTTTATTCAGACGTTTGGTTTCAAGAATAAAACGAAGTTCGTCCAGTGGGGTAGTTGTAGCGAACTCATAAACTTTGCGCAAGTTCAGTTCCGGTTCCTGTGTTTCTTCATCGGATGTGGCGGTGGCTTGTTTGTTCAGTAACACTTCTTCATTGCGGGCTACATAAACAAAGTTGGTGTGTCCGCCTGCAATGATGGCAGTGGCTTGGTCTGTACCTGCTTCACAACTGATTTCGATGTATAGCTTTTCTTCTATATTTTCTTTTAGCTTGATGCAGATGGCTTGGGATTCGATCAGCTTCTTGCCTTCTTCTACTGCTTCGGGGGTACTGTCTTTCAGTACTTCCAGTTGGTATTCGGACTTTCCGATCAGTGCACCTAATGAGATGGCGATGGGGAGGCCGATCATTCCTGTTCCGGGAATACCTACTCCCATGGCATTTTTCAGAATATTGGCACTGAGGCGGGCCTTTATTCTTTCAGGTCTTTTACCTAGTGTTTCTGTTGCTTTGGCTACGCAAAGAGCTACGGCGATGGGTTCTGTGCATCCAATGGCAGGAACCACTTCGCGGTTTATAAGGGCAATGATTTGCTCTCTTTCTGGTTTGGCAATCATAGTATGTTCATTTTATTAAAGATCTTGTTTTATGGAGCCGTTATTGTTTTTCATTCACTGTAGGGGCAGATTGAATCTGCCCGATAACATTCTGAAAGGTGTATGTATTCGGGCGGATTCAATCCGCCCCTACAGTAAATGGGGAACCATCAATATGGAAAATATTCCATCCGAATGGAAACTCCGCCCGGCGTGTGGCCCGGTTATTTCTTATAATTCTGTAATCCGGTTTGCAGGAAGTCTACATACTTATCAATATCCTCATCATAAGAATATGACTTGTTCAATGGCTTTCCTTCATTATCTATCAATACATAGAACGGCTGTGCATTGGCACCGAATTTAGAACGCTGCAAGTAACTCCACTTATCACCTACGGTACGCAATGTACGTTCCTTGCCATTCTCCATCACTTTAATGTGTTCGGGCAGCGGAGTCTTATTATCTACGAACAATGTAATCAATACATAATCATTCGTCATTATGTTGCTCACTTTAGGATCTGTCCATACGGCAGCCTCCATCTTACGGCAGTTTACGCATCCGTAACCGGTGAAGTCTAGCATAACCGGCTTACCATTGCGTTTTGCATATTCCATACCGGCATCATAATCATCAAACTTAGCATGAACCTCATTATTATATAAATTGAAATCCTGAGTATTCATAGGAGGAGCAAATGCGCTGACAGCCTTCAAAGGAGCACCCCATAAGCCCGGAACCATGTAAACGGCAAATGCCAGTGAAATAAGAGCCATGAAGAAGCGGGATACACTTACTTTGTCGTCATCATCATCGTGCGGGAACTTGATCTTGCCCAACAGGTAGAAGCCCAGCAGAGTAAAGATAACGATCCACAAAGCCAGGAATGTTTCACGATCTAGGATTCCCCATCCGTAAGCCAAATCGGCTACTGATAAGAACTTCAAAGCAAATGCGAGTTCCAGGAAGCCCAATACAACTTTGATTACGTTCATCCATCCGCCGGATTTAGGCATAGACTTCAACCAAGACGGGAACATGGCAAACAAAGTGAACGGCAATGCCAATGCAATGGCGAAACCTAACATTCCGATAGCGGGTGCAACCACGCTGCCTGTAGTGGAAACTTCTACCAGCAAGAAGCCGATGATAGGACCTGTACATGAGAAAGAAACCAATGACAATGTGAATGCCATCAGGAAGATGCTCAGCAAACCGCTGGTCTGTTCCGCTTTGCTGTCTACTGCGCTACTCCACTTGGCTGGCAATGTCAGTTCGAACGCTCCGAAGAATGAAGCGGCAAACACAATCAGCATCAGGCAGAAAAGTATATTGAAGACAGCATTGGTAGAAAGTGCATTCAAGGCACTGGCACCGAATATTAAGGTAATGGCAAGGCCTAATAATACATAGATCACCACAATGGAAGCACCGTATGTCCATGCATCGCGGATACCTTTTTTCTTATCTTTGCTACGTTTCAGGAAGAAACTTACTGTCATAGGAATGATGGGCCATACGCAAGGAGTGAACAAAGCCAGCAATCCACCGATGAATCCGGCAAAGAAGATATAAACCCATGAACGGTCTTGCTGTGAAGTGGTTTCACCATAAGCATTCAGCTCCTGAATAACGGGTGTCCAATAATCTTGTACAGATGTGTCATTGCCCGCCAATGCGGCAGTTGCAGCACTGTCTGTGGCAGCAGGCGTTTCGGTTGCAACAGTCTCTGTGGCGGTGGTTTCTGTAGCTTCTACCTTTTCCGGTTCTGCTGTTTCTGTCTTCGCAGCAGCTTTTGCAACTCCTTTTCCTGAGAAAGAGAAAGGTACTTCGGTAGGAGGCAGACAGTTTTCATCGTTACATGCACCAAATTCCATGTAACCTTCTACTCTATAAGTAGCGCCTGTTATTTTTAATTTCTGAATGAAAGTGGCAGTGTGCTCGAAGTAACGTAATTTCATCTCGAACACCTTGTCGAAGTTTTCAATTTCTTTACCTTGAGGAGTCAGCTTTCCTACTAATTCTGCGCCCTCTATCTTTTCTGCATTGAAGGTTGCAGAGATAGGACCGCCCGAAGGAAGATCGGTAGAGTAAACATGCCATCCGGCATCTATTTTACCTGTGAATACAATTTGCGCTTCCGTGTCGGAAATCGTTTTTAACTCGGCTTTAAATTGTACCGGGTCCTGAATCTGGGCAATCGCCGGAATCAGTGCCATCAGAATAAAGAGGCAGCTTACAAAAAACTTCTTTTTCATTACGTGTATTTTATTTGGATTAATATTCGTAATGCAAAGAAAGGGATAATATCCCGGAAATGCTTGCCTATACCTATATAAATATCGGCAATTTCCGTTTTTGAAATAAAAAACCGGGATGTTTGATGGCTTATTGCTCTTTTTGAAGTTGCAAAACTTTGTTCCGGTATTGAGATGGAGTCATTCCCACTGCCGACTGGAAAAGATTATAAAAGGTGGAAATAGAGTTGAAACCCAGATCGGCGGATATGGCTTTCAGTGGAGTATCGTTGGCTGGGTCGGACAGGAGGCGTATGGCTTCCTCTATGCGGAAGCGGTTCACGTAATGGGTGAATGATAACTTTGCCTGTTCGTTGATGATGCGCGACAGATAAGTGCGGTTTGTTCCAAGTAACTCCGCTACTTTATCTTTGGTGATAAAATTATCTTTGTAAATCTTTTCTTCTCTCATAGTGCGTTCCAGTGTTCGGAAAAGTTCCAGGCTTTTCTCGTCGGTCAGTGAAGACGCGGCATATTTTTCCGGGGTAGAAGGGGAGGGCTCGTTAGTCTCCAGTTCCTTAATGCGGCGGTTTAGTTCCGTTTCTCTCTTAATCGCTTCCTGGTTTTGCTTTACAATGCTCAGGTAGAGCTTGTTTTTGCGGCGGTAGAGATAATAGAGTAATCCCAATACTATAAATATAATAATGAGTATAAACGTCTGTTGCTGGATGCGCTGTTCTTTTTGCATCACGTCCAGTTTGCTTTGTTTAATCAGATTTTCCTGTCGCTCGGAATCATATTTAAAGCGCATTTCGCTCAAGTCCCTTTCCTTGTCTTTATTGAAAAGGCTGTCGTTTTCCAGACGGAATACCTTATAATAGTTCAGCGCATCGTGGTATTGATGCATCTGTTCGTAGCAGGTGGATAGACTTTCATAGAGTTCATTGCGATGTATGGCGTTGGCGCGGGCGTATGAGATGGCTATACCTTGTTTTAATAACAGTATGGCTTCCTCATATTTCTTTTGCTGCATCAGTACGCGTGCATATCCCAGGTGGGCGTAGACAATAGAAGAAGTCTGTGCCGCCTGCTTGTCTTTCATCGCTTTCTTGAAGTATTCTATGGCTTGCGGATATTCACCTATATCATATAGTATGTTTCCGAAGAGATTGTATGTATGTGCCTGGTCGTAGAAATCATTTTCCAGCATCAGTGTTTCGGCTTCATGGATATATTTCATGGCTTCTTCATTCTGTTTCATCAGGAAATACATATAGGCGGAGCTCACGGCACCGGAATAAATAATGTATGGATTGCGCATACTGTGGCCCAGTTCATAGCATTCCAGGGCGTATTTAATGCCGGCAGTATCTTTCTTCAGATAATAAATACCTGCCAGGTTGCCTAGTAGCAACGCATATTGCTGTTGGAAATTATTTTGTTGCGCCAGTTGGATACCTTTGTATAGCCATCGTATGGCACGGTAGTAGTCGGTTTCAATGTTGGCGGAATACAGTCCCATGCTTCCGTATACGGAGCAGAGGGCGGAATCGTTATTCAGTTGGGTTGCCAGTTCCAGAGAGAGGTTCAGATTCTTTTTGGCTATTTTCTCCCTGCCACTCATCATTTGCGCCTGTCCCTGATAAATATATGAATAGAGTTGAAGTAGCGGATTCTTTGTTTTGTCTGCCACATTCTTCATTATTTCTGCGTAGGTTATTGTTTTGGAATAATCTCCTTTGTTTAGGTAGTACTGGCAAAGGAACTTCAGTGCATCCCCGTTATCGGGCTCTTTCCGAATGATTTCCAACTGTTTTTCAAGTATGGGTGGTCTCTTTTGTGCCTTTACACAAAAGGGAATCCAAAGGAGTAGCAGCAGAAAAAAGCACTTCGGTTTCATATCTTTTCGTTCTGTTCAGAATGCAAAGATAGTAAAACCTTTAATTTTTTCACTGAAAAGTATTGCATATTTAAAATAAAGTCGTACCTTTGCACCGCTTTCAAAGGAAAGCACTTCTGAAAAGAAGTTTTGGAGAGATGGCAGAGTGATCGATTGCGGCGGTCTTGAAAACCGTTGAACTGAAAGGTTCCGGGGGTTTGAATCCCTCTCTCTCCGCTGAACGTGCTGGACAGAAATGGTCAGCAAACGGACAAAAAGCTACA
>CABMPB010000007.1 GCA_902388365.1 uncultured Bacteroides sp.
CTTTGTGGATAGCGAGTTACAGAGATTGTTAACGGTTTTTAGTGGACACGTGTGGGGTTTGCCCGCCCGAAAATGGTTTGCCTTGCGTATTCGGGCAGGCAAACCCTGCCCCTACCAGTGTCCATTTGATAGTTGCTTCGGAGTTTTGACACACCCTCCACCACTTATTTCTTTATGATAAATTTCTTCATCCCTTCCGTGAAATAGGTCTCGTACTGATCTCCTTCGCCGGAACAAATAAAGTAAGCATCCAATTCGGGATGCGCTTCACAAAAAGCCTTGGCAGAATCCAACCCTATCACCATAAAAGCTGTAGCATAGGCATCGGCACTGGCGCAATCTTTTGCAATAACGGTGGATGACAGAATGCTATGCTGAACCGGATAACCGGTACGCGGATCAATGGTATGTGCATATTTCTTTCCTCCTTTATAATAAAAATTGCGATAATTGCCGGAGGTAGCCATTCCCACATCACTGATGGCAAGAATAGTCTGCAACTCCTGATTCACCGATAAAGAATCATCTATCGGTTTATTGATACCAATCTGCCAGGCATTCATTTTCGGATTCTTGCCTCTTACGACCACTTCTCCGCCTATATCGACCATGTAATTCTTTATTCCTTTGTTTTCCAGCAGATGAGCAACCGCATCTACTCCGAAGCCTTTGGCAATGGCGCTGCAATCCAACATGATGCGAGGATCTTTCTTAATGATTTTGTTGTTTTCTAAGGCAACATTGTGGTAACCGATGATTTGACGCAAGCTGTCTACTGTCAATGAATCTACCGCGATTGACTTTTTAAATCCGAATCCCCAGGCATTGACCAGTGGGGCAACGGTAATATCGAAAGCTCCATTGGTTTCCTCGGATACTTTTTGCGCTAAATGGAATACGTGTACAAAGAAACTATCCAATTCCACTTCGTCGCCATGATTGACGTGTGTAATCACCGAGTTGGGATTGAAGGGCGAGAGGGAATTATCCACTTTCTGCAACTCGGCTTCTATCTCATTCTTTAGATTGGCTTCGGACTGGTAAGTGATTTTGTAGACCGTGCCGAAAACAAATCCTTGGTCTGTATGGAAAGGTGGTTGCTTTTTCAGGATAATAACTGTGCCTATAATCAGAATGGTTAGAAATGGCAACTGCCACATTAATTTTTTCTTGTTCATAGCTCTATGTTTTAATTGAGAAACAAATGTTCTATCAGTATTTTAACACCGATGGCAATCAGTACCAAACCTCCCCATAGCTCCATACGCAGATTGAAGCGCTTGCCGAAGAATACACCGACCCAACTTCCCAGCAGTGAGATGATGAAAGAAGTAAAACCGATGATGGCGATAGGGGAAAGAATGGAAGCAAAGGATTTCATTCCTACAAAAGCAAATGAGATGCCTATTGCCAGTGCATCAATGCTGGTGGCCACAGCCAAGGTCAGTACTACTTTCAGGTTGGTAGGGTCAAAACAGCATTTGTCTTCATTGCTGAAACTTGCCTTAACCATGCGTCCTCCCAGAAAAGCCAGTAAGCCGAAAGCTATCCAGTGGTCATAATCCTCTATCAGATGACTGAAACGGCTGGCGGCAAACCATCCGATAATCGGCATGACAGCTTGAAACAGTCCAAAAAAGAAGGCCATAACAAAAAAAGTGCGCCAGCAAATGCGACGCATGATAATTCCACTCGTTATGGATACAGTGAAACAATCCATAGCAAGGCTGACGGCAAGTAGCCATATCTCTAAATTAGTCATTAGTTAAAACGGTAATTTATATATTAAACTGTATGTAACTCCCAGGTTTGTCGAATTATTTTTTCCGAAACCGGGGATATACCAAGGTTCGGTATGTTCCGCCTTTTTCACGTTCATGCGTATGCGATAGCGCAGTGACCATCCCATGTAGAAATTCCTATATACATTTACTTTGATTCCTGCCAGTAGTTCCGCCCAGCTTACACTGGTTTTCACTCCTTCGTAACTGAAAGGTATTTCCGTGTTTCCCCATACCGGGTCTTGCATAGGCGGAGCATCTACATCATAAGAAAAAGAGGTGAAACCATAGCGGATGCCTCCATACAGGAAACCGGGTAGGTAGGGTTTCTTAAAGAAGAAATTATAGTTCATACCTATGCGAAAATAGGGGGCTGATGCTTTATAATGTATATTGGTTCCATCATCGGTGGTGTCGGTGGTGCCGTATCCTATTTCGGCAACCGGCACATATCGGTTTTTCAGGTTTACTTCTACGCTGACTTCCGTACTGGTTATATCTCCGCCGAATACTTTGCTTCCCAGGCCATAGATATCCACACCAATGGTGGTGCCCTGATATAAGGGAACTTGTTCCTGTTCTTCCTGTTTTACTGTCTTCTTCTCTTGTGCTGCCAAGGTGGGGCAGTACAACAGCATACTACTCAGTAGCGCTAACAGTGTAATATATGTTGAAATTCTTTGTTTCTTCATTATTGATATCCGGGTTTACTGTCGATATTGAATCCAGGTGGTTGGTGGTGTATCTTATACTTTCCACTTTATAAAACATCATTGTGCCACATTCTATGTTGCTCAGGTATGGGATGTTCTGATGGGTAATCTCGATGGTATCACGCATCTTTTCCGTGTAATGCATTACATAAGTGGTTTTTGCCGTATAGCTCAGGGGCAGGCTCATGCTGCTTTCGGCTTTATTATAGATAGTATCATTCAGGAGTGAATCTTTCACCACAGTTTCCTTTATGCTTCCGTCTTCCAGCGTATCGCGTACAATGACATCGGCAATGATGAATCCTGTAACGGTAACTGGTTCCGTAAACTTGACTGATGAATGCGTTGCTCCGTCCAAAAAGTCGAAATGGGCAAAGGAGGAAGTGGTAAGCGGACAATCGGTTTCCCCGCAACTTTGCATCAATGCACTTGAGGCAATCAGGAACAACAGGATTATGACTGGTAGTTTCTTCATCTTAAAACTCTTTCTCTATTTTATAGTTATTACGTTCAGGAGCGTTGCGGGCTATCAGTTCTCCGATGAATCCTGCCAGGAACAACTGCGTACCCAGTATCATCAGGGTGAGCGCTAGGTAGAAGTAAGGAGAATCTGTTATTAATATATAAGGTAGACCGTGTGACAGCGCATACAGTTTATGAACGCCAATGATGACGATGGAAATGAAACCGAAGATAAACATCAGCGAACCTAAGAACCCGAACATGTGCATCGGCTTGATTCCGAATTTGGACAGGAACCACAGGGTAATCAAATCCAAATAGCCGTTGAAGAAACGGTTCAGGCCTCCGAATTTGGTCTTTCCGAATTTTCGTGCCTGGTGCTGGACTACTTTCTCAGCTATCTTGGGGAAGCCTGCATTCTTTGCCAAGTAAGGGATATAGCGATGCATTTCACCATAAACTTCGATGTTCTTTACTACATCACGGCGGTAGGCCTTCAATCCGCAGTTAAAGTCGTGCAGGTTCTTGATACCCGAAACGGCGCGTGCTGTGGCATTGAACAGTTTGGTGGGGAGAGTCTTTGACAACGGATCGTATCGTTTCTGCTTGTATCCCGAAACCAAGTCATAACCTTCTTCTGTAATCATTCTGTATAGTTCGGGTATTTCGTCCGGGCTGTCCTGCAAATCGGCATCCATGGTGATAACCACATCGCCTTGTGCTTTCTCAAATCCGCAATACAGGGCGGGGGACTTTCCATAATTCCGGCGGAATTTAATACCCTTTACGTTGTCCGATTCGGAACGCAATTTCTCTATTACTTCCCATGAACGGTCGGTACTGCCATCATTTACAAATATTACTTCGTAACTAAAGCGGTTGGCATCCATTACACGCTGAATCCATGCAAACAGTTCCGGCAGGGATTCTTCTTCGTTGTACAAGGGAATAACTACAGATATATCCATTTTTATTGATTTTTCTTTTTACGCATCACTAACAATGCTGTGGGAATAGCCATCAGCATGCCAAAGAATATATTATTGGTAATCATTTGAAACGTCAGTTCCAGCGGGGTAAGTCCTGCAATCAGGTTGAGGGCTTCGTCGTATTGCTTTAATGCCGGCATTAGTTCGGCAGATGCCGTTTCTTTAATCTGGCTCCACATGGCCTGATAAGTTTCGATTACGAATCCGCCATCTATGTAGCGGAAATATATGTAATGCGCCACCGCTACAAAGATGGAGGCAAACATATACATAAAGGTAGTGAATAGGAATGCACGTGAAAAAGTTACGGCTCCATCGCAATACCTGTCTCTGAATTTCTTGGCAAATATATAGCCCAATACGGGCACTCCTAAAGTAAGGACCATAAAAAGTAATTGTAGGAAAGGTATTCTCAATCCTATTGGGAAGAGCATGAATTTAAAGGCCCACAAGAGACCCATGCTGGTTCCATAGCGCATTGCGCATTCCTGCAAAGTAGGTTTATTATTCGTCATTCTTTATTAATAAGTGCACAAAAGTACTTCTTTTGTGGGAATACGCCCTATAATTAGGGGTGAAAAATGTATTTTTTCTGCTAAAATGAAAAAAAAGTAGGCAGAAGTATTGCCGTTCTGAAAAATATGTCTACCTTTGCACTCGCAAAACAAAAATGGGTAAGTCCTATACGGCCAGCTCCCGATGAATCCTCCAGGGCTTGATCGCAGCAAAGGTAGTTGGTTGTAGCGGCGCGATATAGTAAGCTTACCCACCCGCCTCTTTAGCTCAGTTGGCCAGAGCACGTGATTTGTAATCTCGGGGTCGTTGGTTCGAATCCGACAAGAGGCTCAAAAGGAAGCGAGAAGGACGAAGGAAACTTCATTCTTCTCGCTTTTTTATTTATATTTGTGTCGCATTTAGTTTTCGAGATTGGCATAGCCATAACTCATAGAGTTCATTTTGTATGATAGAATCACAGATTGCAACAAGATTGTTGCCGGAAAAATGCCGTGAAGCGGTGAAGGTCCTTTTAAATAAGGTGTACGGGTATCAGGAGTTTCGTAATTTGGAGGTCTTTAATGACTTATTCAAAGGAAAAGAAAAGATTCAACTGTCTCAGGGACAGTTAATTGAAGAAGTAATCGTAGAAGCCGAGAAAGGGATCAAGGGAGATCCGTCTGCCCATAACTTGCTTTTGACTGCCCCTACCGGAGCCGGAAAATCATTGTTATTCCAACTTCCCGCCATTTATCTGGGCAATGAATACCGCTTGCTTACCATTGTAATTTCCCCTCTGAAAGCCTTGATTGTAGACCAGGTTGAAACCTTGCAGGAGCTGGGTTATGACCGCGTGGCATACGCTTCGTCCGATCTTTCGCCCGAACAGAAGAATGAGGTATATCGCCGGGTGCGCGAAGGAGAGGTGGATATATTCTACTTGTCTCCGGAATTATTGTTGGCCTATGACATCAGCCATTTTGTGGGCGATCGCCGCATCGGGCTGGTGGTAGTGGATGAGGCTCACACGGTGACTACATGGGGGAAGGAATTTCGTGTGGATTACTGGTTCCTAGGGCGTTATCTGGAAAACCTGAAGAACACGTTGGGCTATGTTTTCCCTGTTTTCGCTTTGACGGCTACGGCTGTGTGGAATCCGGAGGGGGGAAATGATATGATATTCGATACGATACGTTCCCTGCATATCGCTCCGTGTGCGCTCTATGTGGGTACGGTGAAGCGTGCAAATATCGTTTTTGACATTGCTGCAATGGCTATAGAGGAAGGTGAAACATATGACAAGGCAAAACAGCGTGTGGTTGCCGCCCGTGTGGAAGATTTCCTGAAAGGGCATAAGACGATTATTTATTATCCTTTTGCCGGAGGAATTGATTTGAAATTGAAAACTTGGGTGCAGCCTGCCAATTGGCATTGGGTAGCTTCTTATTATGGCAAGAAGGATAAAGAGCAAAAAGCGGAGATTATACAAGGGTTCAAAGAAGGTGAGAAAAAGATCATTGTGGCTACAAAGGCTTTCGGCATGGGAGTCGATATTAGCGATATTGACCGTGTGTATCATGTGGCGCCATCCAGTACTTTTGTTGATTATATTCAGGAAATTGGCCGTGCGGCCCGCGATAAGAATATCACCGGAGTAGCGGTTACGGACTTTAATGAACGCGATTTTTATTATATGAACCGCCTGCATTCTGCGGGGGCTATTTCTCAGGATCAGTTGGGAATGATATTGAAGAAGGTATGGGAGATTTATTTGATGAAAGGCCGTAGCAATGAAATGCAGATTTCTTTGTCCGACTTTGAGTTTGCTATCAAGTTGCCCCGGAAAAAGAATAAATTGGAGTATGAATCAGATTTGGAGCAGGTTATAAAGACAGCCCTGTTGTGGATTGAAGAAGATTTGAATACCCGTCATGGCGGATGTCCCATTGAGATCAATTCTCAGACATTGTTTACGGATGGCTATGTGCAGGAAAAGACGGGTGATGCTGCTTTTCGTAATAAATACAAGCAGTATATGACTCCGGTAGCAGATACGGAAGGGGTTTACAAAGTTTGCTTTGAAGCGCTGTGGGAACAATGTTTCTCGGAAGTGGGGTATCGGGAGTTTAAACGCGACTTGTATAATGGCAAATTATTTGAAGGAGTGCGTGCGGCAGCAGTCGGTAAACACGAGGTTTTGTTAAAAGAGAGTGCGGAAACTATTTGTGATAAGTTGGCAAGCCTGCTAAAGAGTTTAAAAGATTTGCTGACTGTGAGCCTGTATGGAAATAAGGGCAAGTTTGAAGAAGATGATTTGCGCAGTATCTTTGCAGCATACGATATGGATGTACCTTCGGCGAAGCGTTTTATTTCTTCGCTATTGGAGTCCAGGGTGGAAGAGGGCAGAAGTGTCAGCTACATTACCAGTGCCAAGAAGAAGGATGAGGATAAATTGATGTTTACCGTTACGCGTGGATTTGATTTGTTGCTTTCCCGTTATCAGAAGTTGTGCGCGCAGCGAATTGTAGGAAATAAGGGTGACCGGTTATTATTCTATGTCACTCCGTTCTCTGATTTGAATATGTTACTCAATCTTCTCTCCATGCTCAATGTGGTGGACTTTACGGTAGAGGGTGGCGTGCCTTCTGTGGTGGTTCGTATCCATAATGCCGTGGTACTTGAGAAAGAGGCTGCTTCGGGAGCTTATAAGAATATGGTGCTGGAGAATAATGAGAAGATCTTCCAAGAGCAGATAGAACTGTTCCGCTTGTTTTTTGGGAATACGAAGTTAGATGATGAGCAGCGGTGGGAGTTTATAGAGGACTATTTTACGGGGATGAGTCTGGAGAGGTTGAAAGAGAAATATTCCTAAGGTTTTATCCGTTGGCGGAATTAAACAGTGGCTACGCAATGACAGCTACTGTTTAATTCCGCCAACGTTTTTTATTAATAATCTGGTTCCCCCCCTGTTCCAAACCAGCTATGAGTAAGTAATCATAACAGGGTTTCATGCAATAGGCTGTGATGCCCGATGCAATAGGCTGTGATGTTCAATGTAATAGGCTACGATGTCCGTTGAAGCCTATTGCGTTTTTTTTGTTTCTTCATATAAGGAAAGAGAGAAAATAGATGATTGCAAGAACTTAAAAAAACAGGAAATAATTTTCTACTCTACTGATAAATTCCTACCTTTGCCACGTTTTCCATGTCAGTGCTTCCGAAAGGAAGTAATGGGAAGTGGAAAATATACATATATAGAAAAGACGTTTACTTGACGTTTTGTTCTTGACTCTTCAGAATCTCGCAAATTCTAACCATCGTCAAAAACAAAGCAATAGTGGATGTCTGCGAGGTATGTTTATACCCTTGTTGCATCTTTGTTTGTCAAAGGTGTATTCAGGTCGTTATACATATCGGCGTGGGCTTCTGCGTTGCTCGTTCAGACGATGGGGCAATGCGAGAGCCTTGAAGAGTGGGACGAGTAACAGGTACAGATTCCCGCGCTTTTTTTATATATAGGTATCGCAAGTTTTTTATCTCATACATAAGAACCATCCGGTTCGGGAATCTGCGGAAGGTCATCGGTTGACCCGACAAACTGCATCTGTTGATAGTGCGGATTCCAAATCTCCTATCTATTGAATATAGCTTCATCGGTCAACTAAATCACAAGGGGCCGATTCCCTTTGTATTTTACGATGTTACTCGTAAGTGATTGAAATATAGGATAATACCTGTACTTCAAAGCTCCATAACTATGCTTTCAAGTGAAAAAATGCGATGGTTTGCCATGCGTGCCACGTACCGTCGGGGGATGCAAATCAAGGAAATGCTGGATCAACGAGGAGTCAGTAATTTCATTCCTATGCGCTATGAAGTTAGGATAAAGAACGGACACAAGAGGCGTGAGTTGGTTCCTGTCATCAGTGATTTGATATTTGTCCATGCCGTCCAGTCCGAACTTCAGAAAATAAAGTTCAAATTGCCTTATCTTCAGTATATGATTGACATCCGCAACGGACAGAAAATTATTGTACCTGATGAGCAGATGAGGCAGTTCATAGCTGTGGCAGGAACTTACGATGAACATCTCATCTTCTTTAGTCCGGATGAAGTGAATCTTCGTAAAGGTACGAAAGTCCGCATCATCGGTGGCGATTTTGAAGGTTATGAGGGAGTCTTTGTAAAGGTAAAAGGTGCCCGTGACCGTCGTGTGGTTATTAGTTTGCAAGGGGTTATCGCCATGGCCATGGCAACTCTTTCACCGGATTTGATAGAAGTGATTTAATAGCCTTTGTCATGCTGAACAAAGTGAAGTATCTGAATACATTCACCTTATATAATAATGAATAGAACAGAATCTGTTCCTTCCGGCATCCGTCTTCAACAGCTGATCCAAAATCACCATGTTGAAATCCTCGCAAGGGAAAAGAATAATGGTAAGTTTATCCACCTATATAATATAGGTACATATTGGGTCGCTTTCGAGCGTTCTGCCTGTCGGCTAAACGGTCTTTTTCCGAGCAGTGAGATATCCTTGTTTAGGGTTCCCGGTCTTCCGGACTATGTAGTGATGGCTTCCATTTCCGTTGATGAGGCTGAGGCTTATTTTAGCAAACACATAGTTTCCCGTGAAGGGATTCACCATAAAGTTCTGTCTGATAATCTATTAGCAACAAGGGATTACTATAAATGGCATGAAGTGGCGGTGAGATCCGTATTGCAGTAAAAAGTAAGTTGACTTAAATGGCAAAGTAACTTAACTTACTTGTTCAACTAAGTTAAGTTACTTGCTCCACGAACTTGACTTACTTTTTGGGGGCTGACTTCAGTATTTATATGTGAGAAGAGTAGGACGTTTTTCAAAAACGCCAAGTTCTTTTTCGGAAAGTTCAAGTTCTTTCAGGAAAAGATCAAAGTTTTTTTCCTCTCACCTGAGGTGAAGTTTCCTTCTTCGTAATTTGTAATAATTTGTTTATCAGTTATTTCTGGTGAAAGGCATAAAAGGAATTTGTTGTTTTATAAGTGGTATAGGAACTTTTATGTAATACGTTACTAACGTGTGGGGCGAAAGATTACTAATGTGTGAGGCGTAAGATTAGTAATGCTATAGGTGAAAGATACATATCTTACAAGTGTCATATATATAATGTATGGAGATTCAAAATATAAAGGATAAGGCTTATTTCACGAAGGGGGAATGAGATGCCTTATATAAAGGATATGCTTAAAATTTAGTATTAACCTTAAATTCTCAACCTACTTATGTTACTATTGAAGCTACTTGAATTTTTGAAGAAAGGTCTAGGCATTTGGGGCTTCACAGGGCGGGATACTATGATTGTTATAATCTGGCAATTTCAGTCCAAATGAAGGAAGGCAATCATGGTCGGTTGTAAATGATATCGGAATATTCAAGAGATTATGTGATGTCATCAATTCCAACTATTATAATGTCTGTCTTGATAATGTAAAAGATAAAACATATGCGGAAGGTATATTTAGACGTGATTAAGTCTTTGTGGTTCTAAACTTATACTTTACTTACCTTATACCACCTAACCTTCGTGAGTATTATTTAATAGAACCCCTCGTAATTTAATGGATAATTCTGCTCAAAACAATAATAAGCGTATAGCAAAGAACACTATCATTCTCTTTGCTAGAATGATGGTACTTCTATTTATAGGACTCTTTACTAGTCGAGTTATACTTAATGCATTAGGCTTTGAAAACTATGGTATATACAATTTGGTTGGTGGCTTTGTTGCTATGTTCAGCCTCATTTCCGGGCAGTTATCAGCAGCAATTAGTCGTTTCCTTGCCTATTCTTTGGGAAAGAATAATGGACTGGAATTAAAGAAGGTGTTTTCAACTTCTGTAAACATTCAATTGATATTTTCATTTCTGACCATTGTTCTTGCCGAAACGATAGGTTTATGGTTTTTTTATAATAAGTTGGAAATACCTATAGGAAGAGAAGTAGCAGCGATGTGGGTATATCAGTTATCTGTGCTCTCATTCTGTGTTAATTTAATATCTGTTCCTTATAATTCGGCAATTGTTGCTCACGAGAAGATGTCAGCATTTGCGTATATTTCAATCTTAGAAGTTGCACTGAAGTTAGTCATTGTTTTTCTTGTTTTTATTACTCCTTATGATGTTCTTATCGTTTATGCCATATTAATGTTCTTAGTAACACTCTGTTTAAGGTTTATTTATGGTGTATATACTAAAAAACACTTCAAAGAATGTACTTATCACCTTGTTTTTGACAGAAGATGCTTAATAGAAATGGTAAAATTTTCAGGATGGAACTTTTTTGGAGCAGCCTCCTCTATGTTTATGGAGCAAGGTATAAATGTTTTAATGAATATGTTTTTTGGAGTTATAGTAAATGCTGCAAGTGGTATAGCAATGCAATTAAATGCAGTTCTAGAAAATTTTGTTAATAATTTCACTATAGCTATAAATCCGCAGATTACTAAATCCTATGCTGCCAATGAATTAGGTTATATGCATAGCCTTGTCATTAGGGGAACACGTTATTCCTTTTACTTGCTTTTTGTTATTTCCTTTCCTTTGCTTTTGGAATCGGAACAGATACTTGTACTGTGGCTTAAAGATGTTCCACCATTAGCAGTTCTTTTTTTACGGCTAATTTTAATAAATAATATAGTCAGAGTGTTTGGAAAGGCTACTATTACTGCTATTCTTTCAACAGGCGATATTAAACAATATCAATTAACTATTGGCATGGTAGGATTTGCTGTTCTACCTGTTGTCTATTTCCTTTATAAATTAGGAATGCCTGTCTATTGGGGATATGTAGTAGACTTTATAGCCTATTCACTATTTCTCATAATAAGGTTGCGCTTATGTTATTCTTTAATTGGACTTTCAGGAAGAGTGTTTGCAAAGGAGGTATTTGTCAGAGCATTCATCATCATAGTTTTAAGTTTCCCTATACCTCTTTTAGAGATGAATATAATGAACGAATCTCTGACGAGGCTTTTGATAGTTACGGTTTCATGCATTATATCATCAAGTTTATCGATATTCTATGTCGGTCTAACTATCAATGAACGAATATTTGTTTTGTTAAAAATACGTGAATATTATTATAAGATAAAGCAATGAAAATATTATTTGCAGGGGATTTCTGTTCTAGGTTAAGGTTACAAGAAAAGTTTTTAGATAAAGATTTCTCGTATGTATTGGGCGAAGTTAAGCATCTTGTTTCCAGTGTTGATTTAAGTCTGGTTAATTTTGAAACAACAATAGCTACTGTGGATGATTTACCCATAAGAAAATCAGGACCTAATCTCAAAAGTGGAGAAGAGGCATTGGATGCTTTAAAATGGTGTGGTTTTAGTCTTCTATGTTTGGCAAATAACCATTTTAGAGATTATGTCAGCAATGCTATTTAAAACTCATTTGAAGCAATCAACCAATATGGATTTTTACATGTAGGGGGAGGTGATTGTATAGCTAAAGCTTCAGAAACATTGTATATTACGGTCGATAATAATAAACTTGCCTTTATAAACGTATGTGAAAATGAATTTACGATAGCGACAGAAAACAGGGGTGGCTGCAATCCTCTCAATCCGATAAAGCAATATTATGACATTAAAGAGGTTAAACAAAATGCTGATTATGTTTTCATTATTGTACACGGAGGTCATGAGTATTGCCAACAGCCTAGTATCAGAATGAAGAAGACATATCGTTTCTTTATTGATGCTGGAGCAGACATGGTGTTAAATCACCATCAGCATTGTTTCTGTGAGTATGAAATTTATAAAAGTAAGCCTATATTCTATGGTTTAGGAAACTATTGTTTTGGCGAGGGATTAGATAGGCCAATTACATGGTTCTATGCTATGGTTTTATCATGGTTTTAAATATAGAGAGTGAAAAGATATCGTTTGAAACTTATCCGATAGAGCAATGCCGAGAACAAGCGACAGTTCGTTTTATAAATGACAGGGCAGATTTTGATGAGCAAATTCAAAAACTTAATGATGTTTTGACTGATGATAAAAAACTTGCAGACTATTTGTATGATTTTTATTTGAAGCATCCATTCATAAATGGACTGACACCGGTCTATCGAGGATTATTCAATAGGTTGATAAATAGTTTGCTGAAATTTTTTTCACATAGGAATAGATGATAATTGGTATCTTGGCATAAGAAATACGATTCTTTGTGAGTCACACAAGGACAGAATTTCTTTTGAATTGGAACATAAAATTAATAATCACTAAAATGGAGATAAAGCAAACTAAATTAAATCATTATCTGCACATAATGGAAAAAAAACTTAGCGGTAGATATGTGAAATATCTTCTATCTAAAAACGATATTAAAGGTTATTATGCCTTTCAATACAAGTGTGAACGTCATAAAAAACTTGACTTTGAACATCCTAAAGATCTTGCTGAAATATGGATTTCCAAGTACTTGTCAGGCTATTTTGATAGATATTACTATCTTGCTGATAAATATGAAGTACGAAAATTTGTTGAAGAACGAATAGGAAGGTCTTATCTGATAAATTTGTTAGGGGTGTGGGATAGAACGGAAGAGATAAATTTTTCAGTACTTCCAAACCAATTTGCATTGAAAGTGAATTTTGGTTCAAAGATGAATTTAATTTGTACGGATAAGAAGACTTTAAATATCGACGAAGCCATAAAAACTTTAAATAATTGGATGGCTGTAGAGCACTACAGTTTGTCAGAACATCATTATGATAAAATACCACATAAATTAGTTTGTGAGGAATTTATACAAGATAATCACGGTGGTTTCCCCATTGATTACAAGTTCATGTGTTTTCATGGTAGGCCATATTGTATTTTAGCATGTGGTAGTAGAGAAAAAGGTGAACCAACATATACACCCTATACTTTAGATTGGAAGCCAGTCAAAGAATATAGGAAAGATGGGCATTATGAAGATATAACAAAACCCACTAATTTGGATAAGATGATTGAAATTGCCAAAAAGCTCTCAAATGGATTTGATTTGATGCGTGTGGATTTGTATGATACTGGAGAAAAAATCTTATTTGGAGAAATGACTCTAACTCCCACATCTTGTCTTTTTAGTGAATGGACACAAATGGCATTGGATGATATGGGCAAGGTGTATAGAAACGAATACAATTAAATATAAGTTGTATGAAAGCTATATTAGTATGTGAACAAGATCCAAACGACCGTATTGTTAGAAGTGGCGTTCCATACAGCATATACCAGCAATTAAAAAAACGTTGTGATGATGTAATATGGATAAAACCGGAGATTAAGGGATGGACTAATAAACTCGTTACACTGCCATTGAGATTATATTATAAACTCATGATTGGGTTGAGGTATAATCCGTGTGGGCGAAATGTCTTACTTTCAAGAATGATGGCAAAGGATATAGAGAGAAAAATTTCAGATATTGATTATGATTTTGTTTTCTCAACAGACACGCTGAACATTGCTTTTTTGAAAACTGCAAAACCTATATTTGTAAGAATAGATGCCATTTTTCAATCTGCATTAAATTACTATTATTTTAAAGTGCCGAGTCTGTCACGGCTACAAGGTATTAACGTTGAAAACAAGGCATTAAATAACCTGACTAAAATCTTTTCTCCGAGTCAATGGATTATGGATGAGTTGGTAAAGTATCGGGTAGATTTTGACGTAAAAGGAAAAGTATCTATTGTGGAAACCGGCGCTAATCTTTTAAATAATGAAGTAAACTATAAAGTCAAGCATTTTAGTATAGATAAATCTTTAAATATGTTGTTCATAGGTATTGATGCCAAACGAAAAGGTATTGACGTTGCATATAAGACATTGTTGCTGCTCAGATCTACATATTATCTTAATGCAACTTTAACAATTGTAGGGGGTAAGCCGGATGATTATATCTTGGAAGATAAAAATGTCGTATATGTTGGTATGCTTGATAAAAATAAAGAAGATCAACGGATTAAATTCTATAAGCAATATGAAAATGCCGATTTATTTATATTTCCTACGAAAGCTGAGTTTCATGGCATTGTAAATTGCGAAGCTGCTGCATACGGTCTTCCTATATTTTCATATAACACAGGTGGAGTTCCTTCTTATGTAATTGACGGAGTTAATGGATATGTGTTCCCTTTATCAAACAACGAAGAGAATTTTGCAAAAAAAATATATGAATGCATTAAATTCGGACAGATGGATTATTTATCATTAGGATCAAGAAAGTTATTTGAAGACAAATTTAATTGGGATATATGGGGAGAAAAAATAATGGCTGAAATATTTAAGATTGTAAAGAAACAAAGATGATTATAAATAATAGGTTATTTTATGTAGAAGGTTTACCTATGTTATAAACTTCCCTTGGTATAAGATGCACTATCTGTAAAAGAGTTGCAATTGGGGCAAAGTGCATAAATGTGGCAGGCAGTGTAGTAATAAAAGATATGCCTGCCAGAAAACTTTTGGAAGGAAATCTTGCAAAGTTCATAAAACGAGTAGAGCAACTTTTGAATTTAGAATAAAAGAATAAATATGTTAGGATACATAATTTTAGTAATAGCTATTATTCTTCTTTTAAATAAGCAGAAAATATGGTCTTTATTTATATTCATAGGGTTTCTCTCCGGATATGGAGGAGGGTATGGATTGCTAATTCTAGATGTGATAGGTGAATATCCATTAAAGTTAGGTTTTATGTATATGGTTATAGCCATATTGCTTGATAAACCGAATCTTGGTAATATTCCATCTGCATTAAAGAAAAAAATACGATATTATATAGCGTTTTTATTGGTGTCATGTGCTATTTCCTCTTTCTATTATCATATTACTCTTACTGATATATTTTCTGCATTATATGGAATGACCTTTGTCTGCGGTATATATGTTTTCTCTAAAATCAATAAAGAGGACGTAATAAGTCTGTTAAGAATGATTTCAACGCTGATCTTTATAATGTCTGTGCTTTATATAATACAGGCATTTACAGGTGTGAAAATGATGCCTTATATGCTTAGTGGCGGAGTCTTAGAAACATCCGGGTTATACAGATTTTACAATAGCCCACCTTTTCTTATTTTATTTTTAGTATTAAGCTTTATACCATTGACAGAAAAGATTTTCATATTTAATAAAAATGTTTGTAGAGCTGTATTTTCTTTAGCTTGCTTAGCCACATTGGGGCGAACTTATATTAGCATTAGTTTAGCAAGTATTATTTTGGCATTGTTATTTGTTGCAGATAAGAAACGACATTCTAAAAAAAAAATCCGTATACTTGTGGTTTTTGTGATGATTTTGGTAATATTCCCATTTATATTACCTTTCATAACTAGCCGTGGTTTCGATGAAGACATTAACCTAATAGTGGCAGGGGATATAGGTGATTACCAAACTACAAGTGAGTCAGCCACGTTGTCATATAGATTTGCTTGGGTATTTGAACGGTGGATTTATATGCAAGAACGCATGCTAGAATTGTTGGTAGGGCTCGGTTTGTATCGTTCTCCATCTAATGCAGAATTAGCAAAATATAGCTTTAAAATTGGTTTGTGGAGCAATGAGTGGCAACGTACTCAGCAATTAATTACGCCGGATATTGCTTATGGAAATTTGCTTACGCGTTTGGGCCTTATTGGAATATTCTTGTATTTCAATGTTCTAGTGTATATAGGAAGATTTTTTTATAAGCACAGGTATGCTTCCACTTTGATTTTTGGAACATTTATAGCATTCTGTCTAGAATTTGTTGTGGGACTAAGTAGCACTACAATTTCCGAAACATCTTTTTTGACAATATATTATTTAATCTTCGTGTACATACTACAAATTGATAATGAATAAAATTTCTGTTATTACCGTAACTTATAACTGCCAAGAGTCTATTGGCAAAACTATGAAATCGGTGCTTACGCAAACCTATCAAGATATGGAATACTTAATAATCGATGGAAACAGCGTAGATGATACTATAAAGATAGCGCGATTATTGGCTAATTTCAACACTAAGATATACTCAGAACTTGATAATGGTATATTTGACGCTATGAATAAAGGTATTGAAAAGGCAACAGGTGATTGGATTATTTTTATGAATGCGGGTGATACTTTTGCTGATATTGATGTATGTTCAAAAATATTTTGTAAAGATTATGACAAGGAAGTTGGAGTGGTCTTTGGCAATGTTTATTCAAGTGATAACGGTACAATAAAGGAATTTTCAATGACTCCGTTCTTCGATGTAAACAAAAAACTTAAAGGTATGGGGATATGTCATCAGTCGATTTTTATGCGAATAAATGTTGCAAAACAATATAAATTTGATGTGAGTTATAAGTTAGCAGCTGATTATGACATGATTAAAAAGGTCTATGATTCAGGATGGAAATTTGTAAAGACACCCGTATATGTTGCTATTTATGATAGGAGGGGGGTGTCCTCAAGTAACATGATAAGCCAATTTTATGAAGAGGCTCGTATTTGCAATTGTAAAACAGGAGCTGAATACTATTTTAAATTATTAATTATCTACAAAGCGACGCTAAAACGGAAATTAAAACATACTCTATTTTATAGATAATATAGTAGAATTTTATGATACCTAAAACAATTCATTATTGTTGGTTTGGACATAATCCTATGCCAACATCAGCGCAAATGTGTTTAGCTTCATGGAGGAAATACCTTCCATGCTACGAGATAAAGGAATGGAATGAAGATAACTTTGATGTCAACGCAATTTCTTATACAAGAGAAGCATACAAATTAAAGAAATATGCTTTCGTCAGCGACTATGTACGTTTTTGGGTAATATACAACTATGGAGGTCTATACTTTGATACAGATGTAGAAATAGTGAGGAATATGGAAGTAATTATTGATAGAGGGGCTTTTATGGGGATGGAGAAAAATCTATCATCAAGAGTGAACATGATTGTATCGGATGTTAACCCAGGCATTGGAATTGGGGCACCAGCCCACCTTCCTATATATAAGGAGGTATTGGATTATTATGAATCTCATCATTTTACCACATGGTCAGGGGTAATTACCGACACTGTGGTTACCATAATAAGTTCAATTCTGAGCAAAAAAGAATTTAGGTATGTTGATGGCGGTATAATGATGATTGATGATATTTACATATATCCAACAGAATACTTTTGTCCTAAGAATTATTTTACTGGAGAATTGAATATCACATCTGACACAGTTTCTATTCACCACTACTCAGCCTCTTGGATTACCCCTCACCGAAGTTTGTGGAGAAAGATTAAGAAACGTATTTCCTATATTATGGTTCGGGCTGGTATATGTAAGTGACAGGAGGTGGACGAAAGCGAACAATTGATGAAGCGTTTTTAGCAAAGTTATCAAGCCATATCCAAAATAAGTTGTTATGTATATTTATGGACAAGTATTTAAAGTCTTTTTTGAATTTTCTCCTATAAACAATTTTTTAGCAACGGATTTTATAGTATTGTGTGTTCTAACTTTATGTTGTTATTTCATTTCTATTTGTGATAGTCTTTGAAACGGAAAATGATAAAAATAGTGATGTATGGTCTCAGTAAGTTTGATTATTCCTGTATATAATGTAGAAAAATATCTATCCCGTTGTTTGGAAAGTTGTTTGCGACAGGATCTCAATGATAGAGAGTACGAAATAATAGTGGTTAATGATGGTTCATGTGATGATAGTTTGAGTATATTGAAAGAATACACTAATAAATATCAGCATATTGTGCTAATAGATAAACCGAATGGCGGTTTAAGTTCTGCAAGGAATGCCGGGCTAAAAAAAGCAAGAGGGGAACTTGTATGGTTTATAGATAGTGATGATTGGATTGAAGATAATTGTTTAAGAACTATATGTTGCTTGTTTGAAAAGAATAATATAGATATGATGGCATTCAATACTTATTATGCGACAGATAATGGTTATAGAGAGCAGGAGGTAAAAAGAAATATAAATGATGGCGAAATTCTAAATGGAATGAAATTGTATAATCGAGGATTTATATATCCGTTTACTGGAGTGCCATTCTATATATATAAGCACTCATTTTTAAAGAAAAATAATCTGTATTTTGTTGAGGGTATTTGTTTTGAAGATTGGCTTTTCACTCCTATAGTATATGTATATTGTGAAAGATGTCTTTATTTGGACCGGTCGTTATATTATTATTATATGCGTGAAGGGTCTATAACTCAGTCTAGGCCTTCTGTGAAAAAGGTGCTGGATGTAATTAAGGTGGCTGAGGGTCTTTTTGATAAGATTGCTATTATAAGCCATCAAAAGTCCATTATAGTCTACAAATCTGTAGCTTGTTTAAGTAAGGCTTTTTATGACCAATGGTACTATTTAAATGCGACTGATAGAAACTTTTCAAGAAAAATGTTTTTCAAGAAAAAGTATTGGATGATTTCCATTTTATGCAGTTGTAAACTGAAGTATATTATCATTTACGTAGCATTATTAACGAACTTGCGGATAGCACGATTGGCTAAGTATAATCGATAAGATAATAAAACTTATGAAAATAGCCTGTTTTCACGTATTAAACGATTACAGCGGAAGTCCTAAAGTTTTGGAAATGGTATTATCAGGTTTGCTGTCTAAAGGTTATTCTATTGATATGATTACTTCTAAAGGAAATGGTGCTTTGAATTGTTTGCAGGAAAAAGAAAATGTTACTTTTTATCAATACCATTATCATTTCTCTAGAAACAGGTTGTGGAATGCTTTGCAGTTTCTGTTTGTACAATGTTATATTTTTTGTTTCTCCTTTCGTTATCTGTTCCAAAAAGATATTGTGTTCTATTTGAATACCATCATGCCGGTAGGAGCAGCTGTTGCCGCTAAACTGTCTGGAAAGAGAATTGTATATCATTATCATGAGAATGCGACAGTAAAAAGTCGGTTTTACATACTTTTGGCATGGTTCATGCAAAAACTTGCTGATGAGATTATTTGTGTTTCGGATTATCAGCGTCAATTTTTGCAAAGGAAGACTGGTATAAGGACAATTCCTAATAGTCTTCCTTCTGCTTTTGAGAAAGAATGCATGAAATTTAGAGGGAAGGAGAAAAAGGAGAAACGAGTTCTCATGTTATCTTCGTTGAAATTGTATAAAGGGACATTGGAGTTTATTAGTTTGGCTGTGTCATTGCCTCAGTTCTATTTTGAACTCGTAATAAATGATTCTTGGAATGCTATCAATTCATTCCTAAAAGATTACAAAATAGAGATTCCATCGAATTTAATGATATGGGATAGACAAAAGGATGTTCTACCTTTTTACAAACGTGCTTCGTTGGTCTTGAATTTGTCCAATAAAGAATTGGTTGTAGAAACATTTGGCATGACTGTTCTTGAAGCAATGACAGCCGGTCTTCCTGTCATTGTGCCAACAGTTGGAGGAGTTGTAGACTTGGTAGACGATGGTGTCAATGGCTATAAGATAGATGTACAGCAATTAGAGGAGATTAAAATGAGGATAGTCAGCATATTGACAGATAATGCAATTTATGGTTCATTAAGTCGGAATGCAATACTTTTATCACAGAATTATTCTTATGTAAGAATGATTGATGGTATAGAAAGAATTGTTGTTAAGTAAGGCTTCATAAGCTTCTTCTGAAAAGTTAAATCCTCATTATGATTGGAAAAGAACCGAACAATGTAATACAGATAATTAGAAAAGTATCATTTTTGTGATTAAAGTGTAGAGTTGATATGAAGAATGATATTAAGAGACAAAGCGGAATACCTGATGGCACTTGTCAGTCGTTTTGCAGAAATGAATGGTCTGAGTATACTACAAGCCTACCAATACATCAAACGATACGGAGGAATAGGAATGATTGATGAATATTACGACATTATGCATACGCTGAGTTTTACCGATGTTTTGGATTCTTATCAAAGTTCATAAATATGTGTATTCGTTTTTGGAACATAAGCTTAAAACAGGAGTGATGGGCTGATGAAAGTTGGTTCTCAAATGTAACTCTTTAAAAATATCAGGAGAGTCGAAAGAAATAATTTCAGTCTTTGCTCGTTTTAGACAGCAGTAGCTGTATTTCATTAATATAATATTTTTTTCTTGATATCCCAGCTACTTTCTGTAGTTGGGCTAAACTTCATACACTTAATTTTCTAATGAAAATCGCCTTTATCAGCACCCGTGGTATCCCTAATAACTACGGAGGCTTCGAACAATTTGCCGAATACATTTCTGTGGGTTTGGTAAAAAGAGGTCATGAAGTGACCGTCTATTCTCCTCATTTTCATCCTTACAAGGAAAACACTTATAAAGGGGTCCGTATCAAACATATCTACAGTCCTGAAACATGGATGGGAAGTTCCGTAGGAAGTTTTTTCTATGATTTCGCCTCACTGCGTGATGCATTGAAACGGGAAAAGTTTGATGTTATCTATGAAGCCGGATACACAAGTATCGTACCTGCATATATCTGGTTTGATGTGAAGAATATCAAGCATCCGGTATTCACAACAAATATGGACGGTCTGGAATATAAGCGCACGAAGTTTAATAAATGGGTGCAAAAGTTTGTTTTTTGGGAAGAACGGATGACGGTAAAGCATAGCCATTACTTGATAGCCGATAATATGGGTATCCATGACTACTACAAAGAGAAGTATGGCAAGGAGAGCAAATTTTTGGCATACGGAGCGGATATTCACGATGATTATAATCCGGAGTTCCTGAAGGAATTTGGTTTGGAGCAAAACAATTATTACTTACTGGTGGCGAGACTAGAACCCGAAAATAATATAGTAATGGCAATTGATGGTTATTTGGCATCTAAAGAGAATGGGCTTAAACCATTAGTCATTGTAGGCAAGACCAATACTCCTCATGGTAAGGAACTGGTAGCCCGGTATGGTATGGAGAAGTCGATACGCTTTACAGGTGGTATCTATGATTTCAAGAAGTTGAACTCGATACGTAAGTTTTCTTTTGCCTACTTCCACGGACATTCAGTGGGGGGAACGAATCCGTCATTGTTGGAGGCTATGGCTTCCGGTTGTTTTATTTTAGCTAATGATAATCTGTTCAATCGGGCCGTATTGAAGAATTATGCGGAATATTATAGCACATCAGTAGAGGTAACGGATTTATTGAATAATATGGATGTAATATCTGTTCGTGACAAGGAGGCATTCATTGCGGCAAATCTGGAGGAAATTCGTTCTGAATATTCATGGGAACATTTGGTAGATGAGCATGAAAAATATTTTGAATGGTTGCTTGCACAGAAACGCTAAAAGAAGAGATGGGATTAATTCATTATAAGAAAAAAATATGCGTGATGTTTGCGGTTGCATCGGCATGTCTGTTAATAAGTACCTCTGTCCATGGGCAGGCTTTAAGAGGTACTACAGGATTGCTTCATGCACCTACAGCCGATATGCAACGGGATAAGACATTCATGTTCGGTGGTAATGTGTTGGATATAACTCCTCTGCATTACTACGATTTTGATGTAAAATATACGTTCAATTATTATCTTAATATTACGATTTTTCCATGGCTGGAAGTGGGATATACCTGTACGTTGAATTATGCCAATGAGGGTTCCACTTATTTTCCGGAGCAATCGTGGGGAAAATATACTAATCAGGATAGATCTTTCAATTTTCGGTTACGCGCGTGGAAAGAGGGATGGTGGAAAGTGTGGACACCACAGATTGTGATAGGAGTTGATGATCCGGGCACCCATGACAGTTATGGCGGAGGAGGAATATCCAGCCGTGACCAAAATGGAGGGAACTGTTTTTTTACCCGTTATTATATTGCTGCTACGAAGCATATTGATTTTGAGAATCTGGGAATGTTGGGAGTTCATCTTTCATGGGTGTTGGACCGACCTGCTACCTGGGAACATCATAATCGTCCGGCAATAGGGGTAAATTTCCGATTGGGATTGCCTGCGCAGGAATCTTTTGCTGTGAAGATGATGAATGGCTTGAATCTGATGGCAGAGTATGATGCAAGGACTTGCAATATAGGCTTTGAATATAGTTTTTGGAAAGATCATATTAACCTCATAGCAGAACTAAATGACGGAAAATATTTCTCCGGCGGTCTTGCTTTTAAGGTTCATTTGAAATGAGTTTGTTTTTTGATTTTTACCTCAAACCGGAATTATCACGATCCGGTTTGAGGTATTCTTTATCTAAATATTTGGAATCTAGATAGCTTATGCTTTAAAATTGTGCGCAATCTTTTTGTATCCATACACGGCACGACTTCCCAATTCTTCTTCAATTCGTAGCAACTGATTGTATTTTGCCATACGGTCGCTACGGCTCAATGAACCGGTCTTGATCTGTCCACTGTTGGTTGCCACTGCAATGTCTGCAATTGTAGCATCTTCCGTTTCACCGGAGCGGTGGCTTGTCACTGTGGTATAACCATTGCGCTGTGCCATTTCAATAGCATCCAGTGTTTCGGTCAGTGAACCGATTTGGTTTACTTTTACCAGGATAGAGTTTGCACAACCTTCACTGATACCTTTTTCCAGGAATTGCACATTGGTAACAAATAAGTCATCACCTACCAACTGGCAACGGTTACCCAAACGTTCTGTCAGCATACGCCAACCTTCCCAATCGTTTTCTGCCATACCATCCTCTATGGAATCAATAGGATAGTCCCAACTCAGTTTTTCCAAATAGGCCACCTGCTCGGAAGCGGTGCGCTTTTCACCTTTAGCACCTTCAAACTTGGTATAGTCATAAATGCCATCGTGATAAAATTCGGAAGAAGCGCAATCCAAACCGATAGTAATATGTTTAAATGGTTCGTATCCGGCAGCTTCGATAGCGGCAAGGATACAATTCAATGCATCTTCTGTGCCATCCAATACAGGGGCAAATCCGCCTTCATCGCCTACGGCTGTACTCAAACCGCGTTTCTTCAATACTACTTTCAGTGCATGGAATACTTCGGCTCCCATACGTAACGCTTCGCGGAAAGAAGTGGCGCCTACGGGGCGGATCATAAACTCCTGAAAAGCGATAGGAGCGTCACTGTGTGAGCCTCCGTTTATGATATTCATCATCGGAACGGGCATCACATAGGTATTTGTTCCGCCGATGTATCTATATAAAGGTATATCCAGATAGTTGGCAGCAGCCTTGGCCACGGCAAGGGATACGCCTAAGATGGCATTTGCACCCAGTTTGGATTTGGTTGGGGTTCCGTCTAGTGCCAGCATAGCTTGGTCTATGCCACGTTGGTCCAGGGAATCCATTCCCACCAATGCAGGGGCAATGATATGATTTATATTTTCTACAGCCTTCAGTACACCTTTGCCGCCGTAACGGGTATTGTCACCATCGCGCAGTTCCAATGCCTCATGTTCGCCGGTAGAAGCTCCCGATGGGACAGAAGCGCGGCCCATGATGCCTGATTCCAATATAACGTCTACTTCCACAGTGGGGTTGCCACGTGAATCCAAAATCTCTCTTCCTTTAATCTCTGCAATTTTCATTTTTCTAATATTTATATGTTATAGATGGTTTTATGGATATAACAAAGAAGGACATGGTTTTGTTTGCTCTCTTTATTAAATCATTCACTCATCCAAGCTCCCAGCATCACCCCTAGAAGTCCCAGCACTACACTGCCAATAACATAAGCGAAAAAAGTGGGATACATCCCCGATTTCAATAATTGCAGGCTCTCATTGCTGAAAGTGGAAAACGTGGTGAATCCTCCGCACAGCCCGATGGTGAGCATCAACCTTACTTCATTGCTGATATGTATGCGCGAAGTCATCGTATAAAAAACACCTATCAGTATGCATCCCAGTACGTTAACCGCAAAAGTTCCCCATGGAAAACTTGTCACCCCTTGTCGGGAAATGCCGATGGTAAGTAAGTAGCGGAGTACGCTCCCCGTACCTCCTCCCAGAAAAATGAATAAGAGAGATTTCATATATGTTACATTTTAATGCAAAAATAGCAATGATAATTCATTTGAAGCCAAACTTTTTTAGTAATTTTGCACCCTAATCGAAAATACGCAAAAAGGAATGGGTGGTTTTTTTGGAACAGTCGCAAAGGCTGAATGCGTCACCGACTTATTTTACGGGACGGATTATAATTCACATTTAGGAACCAAGAGAGGTGGTTTGGCTACATATGCCCGGGGAGAAGGGTTTATGCGTTCTATCCACAATCTGGAGAGTTCTTATTTCCGCACTAAGTTTGAATCAGAGCTTCCAAAGTTCAAAGGCAACTCGGGCATAGGTGTCATCAGTGATACAGACCCGCAGCCTATTGTCATCAACTCGCATCTGGGCAAGTTCGCTATCGTTACAGTCGCCAAAATCAATAATATTCCGGAATTGGAGCGCGACTTGCTGGCAGCCAATATGCACTTCTCAGAAATGAGTCTTGGAAAGACCAATCAGACAGAGTTGATAGCATTGCTCATTATACAAGGGAGGGATTTCGTAGAAGGCATTGAGAATGTATTCAATAAGATCAAAGGATCATGCTCCATGCTGATACTGACGGAAGATGGCATCATAGCCGCCCGCGACAAATGGGGACGCACGCCTATAGTGATAGGAAAGAAAGACGGCGCATATGCCGCAACCAGCGAGTCGAGCAGTTTGCCGAACTTGGATTATGAAATAGAAAAATATGTGGGACCGGGCGAAATAATCCGCTTGCGTGCCGACGGAATGGAACAAATGCGCAAGCCGAATGAAGGAATGCAGATTTGTTCTTTTTTGTGGGTGTATTATGGTTTCCCTGTTTCGTGTTATGAAGGCAAGAATGTAGAGGAAGTCCGCTTTATGAGTGGTTTCAAGATGGGGCAGAAGGATGATTCCGAAGTAGATTGTGCTTGTGGTATTCCTGATTCTGGCGTAGGTATGGCTTTGGGCTATGCCGAAGGGAAAGGCATTCCTTACCATCGTGCCATCACTAAATATACACCCACCTGGCCACGAAGCTTTACCCCTGCCAATCAGGAAATGCGTTCATTGGTGGCAAAAATGAAATTGATTCCTAACCGTGCCATGTTGCAGGATAAACGTGTGCTGTTTTGTGACGATTCCATTGTGCGTGGAACACAGCTTCGCGACAATGTGAAGATCCTGTTTGATTATGGAGCAAAGGAGGTTCATATGCGTATTGCTTGTCCGCCGCTGATCTATGGTTGCCCGTTCATCGGTTTCACTTCTTCAAAGAGTGATTTGGAATTGATTACTCGCCGCATGATTCAGGAAATAGAAGGTGATGAGAATAAGAACCTGGAAAAATATGCTACAACAGACTCGCCGGAATATAAGAAAATGGTTCAGATGATTTCTGACCGTTTCGGATTAAGCTCCTTGAAGTTCAATACATTGGAGACTTTGGTTGAGGCTATAGGATTACCAAAATGTAAGGTCTGTACCCATTGTTTTGATGGTTCCAGCTGCTTCTGATAGCAAAATAATAAACTATTAATAAAAAAGAGCCGTGAATTGTTTGGCAATTCACGGCTCTTTTCCTATTTTTACAGCAACTATGAATATTAAAACAAAAAGATAATATGACAGTAATAGAACGATTTTTAAAATACGTAAGCTTCGACACTCAGTCTGATGAGAACAGCGGCGTTACGCCCAGTACACCGAAGCAAATGGTGTTTGCACAATACCTGAAATCCGAGTTGGAACAGTTGGGATTTGAAGAAATCTCATTAGATGAGAATGGTTATCTGTTTGCCACCCTGCCTGCAAATACGGATGAGCCGGTTCCCACCATTGGTTTTATAGCACACATGGATACCAGCCCCGATATGACAGGTGCAGGAGTTACTCCGCGCATTGTTTATGGTTATGATGGCTCTGACATTGTTCTTTGCGAAGAAGACAACATCGTGCTTTCTCCCAAACAATTCCCCGAATTGCTGGATCATAAAGGAGAAGACCTGATAGTAACCAATGGCAAGACACTGTTGGGCGCCGATGACAAGGCAGGTATTGCCGAAATTATCTCGGCTATGGTTTATCTAAAAGAACATCCCGAAATTAAACACGGAAAGATTCGCGTAGGTTTCAATCCCGATGAAGAAATAGGACTGGGAGCGCATAAATTTGATGTAGAGAAATTCGGTTGTGAATGGGCATACACCATGGATGGCGGTGAAGTAGGAGAGTTGGAATTTGAAAACTTCAATGCCGCTTCTGCCAAGGTAATTGTGAAAGGGCGTAATGTTCATCCGGGCTATGCCAAGAACAAAATGATCAACTCTTTGCGTGTAGCCAATGAGTTTGTAAGCCTGCTGCCTACCGATGAAGTGCCGGAAGCTACCGAAGGTTACCAGGGATTCTACCACTTGGTAGGTATGACCGGAGATGTGGAGCAAACCACTATCTCGTACATCATTCGCGACCATGACCGCGTTAAATTTGAGGCATGCAAGGAAAGCATGAAGAAATGGGCTGAAATCATCAACAAGAAATATGGTGAAGGAACCGTGACTGTGGAACTGAAAGACCAGTATTACAATATGCGCGAAAAGATTGAACCGGTGATGCATATTATCGATATAGCTTTCAAGGCAATGGAAGAAGCGGGAGTAACCCCGAAAGTAAAAGCCATTCGTGGCGGTACGGACGGAGCGCAACTTTCTTTCAAAGGATTACCTTGTCCCAATATCTTTGCCGGCGGACTGAATTTCCACGGAAGATATGAATTTGCACCGATACAGTCCATTGAAAAGGCAATGAATGTAGTGGTGAAAATTGCAGAAGTAGTAGCCAGATAACGAAACAGATTTTATTAACCTTAAAATATTAAATTAGTAACATGAAAACAACACCGTTTACCGAAACACACATTGCCCTAGGGGCAAAAATGCACGAATTCGCAGGTTATAATATGCCTATCGAATACTCGGGAATCATTGACGAACACCTTACTGTATGCAATGCCGTAGGTGTCTTTGACGTATCCCACATGGGCGAATTTTGGGTAAAAGGCCCGAATGCACTCGAATTTTTGCAGCAAGTGACTTCGAACAACGTAGCAACCTTGGCCATAGGCAAGGCTCAATATACTTGCTTCCCCAATGAGCAGGGAGGTATTGTGGACGACCTGTTGGTTTATCACTATGAACCCGAAAAATACCTGTTGGTAGTAAATGCCGCCAATATAGAAAAAGACTGGAACTGGTGTGTCAGCCACAACACTGTAGGTGCAGAATTGGAAAATGCTTCCGACCGCATGGCACAGCTTGCCATCCAGGGTCCGAAAGCAACAGAGGTATTGCAGAAACTGACTTCGGTCAACCTTTCTGAAATTCCTTATTACTCTTTCGCTACAGGCGAGTTTGCAGGACAGAAAGATGTAATCATCTCTAATACAGGCTATACCGGTGCCGGAGGTTTCGAACTTTATTTCTATCCCGAAGCAGGTCAGGCTATTTGGAAGGCAATTTTTGAAGCCGGTGCTCCCGAAGGTATCAAACCCGTGGGGTTGGGTGCACGCGATACATTGCGCTTGGAAATGGGCTTTTGCCTGTATGGCAATGATTTGAGTGATACCACTTCTCCATTGGAAGCCGGACTGGGATGGATTACTAAGTTTGTAGACGGAAAGAACTTCACCTCTCGTGCCTTCCTGGAAAAACAGAAAGCAGAAGGATTGAAACGTAAACTGGTTGCTTTTGAAATGGTAGATCGTGGTATTCCCCGTCATGGATACGAACTGGTGAATGCCGAAGGTGAAAAGATAGGTGAAGTGACTAGCGGTACCATGTCTCCGATGCGTAAAATAGGAATCGGTATGGGTTATGTACAAACTGCATATGCAGCTTTGGGTACTGAAATCTTTATTGATGTACGCGGACGCAAGTTGAAAGCTGTGGTTGTAAAACCGCCGTTCAGAAAATAAAAACGCGAATATTCGCGTGGGCTGACGTGAATATTCACACATGCCAACGTGAATATTCACGAAGCATAACGCGAATATTCAGAATTATTTCTTGAATATTCGCGTTTCCTAACTACTACAAAAAATGAAAAAAACTGCTTTATTGCTATATTAATCAATCTTCCAGTTCATAGGGCAGAAGTTCCCAAACATCATCATATACATTACTTCCACTCTTTCCTCCCACAATAAACCCGCGTTCACCGGTGGAGAATGAAGATGTTCCGGTACGTGAACTTCCTCCAAAAGGTGTGTACTCATAATCGCCTTCGCCCGACCATAAGTCCGTGGACGGATCATAAATCCAGTAATCCGAGTAATTGCTGCCACTGCTTTCCGCGCTGTTTCCTCCTACCAGATAGGCTTTCCCGTCAATGACAAAGGCGGCGGCTTGGTTGCGCATAATGGCGTAATCGTCATCATAATCATAATCGCTGGTATTGGATATATCGCGTAATTGCGTCCACGTGGTACCGTCAAATTTCCAAAAGTCATATACGTTTGTGCCGTTATTTGATCCGCAACACAAATAGGCTTCGTTGTCTATAATGAAAGTCGTGGCATAAATACGTTTAGTTCCGCCGTAACCCACAATTTGTGTCCATTGGCTGCCTGCCGGTGCGGTGGGATCAAATCTATATATATCTTTCAAATAATTATCGGCATCTTTTCCGCCACCCACATAACCGTAGCCATTTAAGGAGAAAGAGAATGTACCTTTGCGGGCAGTACCGGGAAAGTCATCCATTTGTGTCCATGTATCTGTGTTGGGATCATATTCCCAAGTGTCTTTCATATACTCCCCTGTGGTGCGGTTCACTCCGGTTGTAATGTAACCTTTTCCATTGATGGCAAAGGCCGTGGCATCATGTCTTTCTGTGGCAGGCATGGAAGTCCCCTGTTCCCAATAATTACCATCAATATTATAAATCCATAAGTCGTTCAGGTTCTTGTTATAACCGTATCCGCCAAATAAGTAACCTTTGTTGCCGATGGTGAAACTACAAGCATGACCGCGTGCGGGGCCGTCCAAGTTTGCTTTCTGTGACCATACTCCCTGTGTGTATGAATCATCGTCCGAAATGCAACTGCTGAACATGACCAGTCCGGCAAGTAACATTCCTAATGTCATTTTTACATTCATCTTTATTCTTCTTTTCTAAATTTTTGCTGCAAAAATAGGGGCAGCGCGAAACTATGCCAAATATAGTCGATAAAACGGGCTGATTTATCGGTGAACGCGTTGACCGATAAAAGAAACGGGTTCACCGATTCCATGCGGCAGCATTGCCCCGGATTATTTTTCTTTGCCACCGGAAATAACGAAAATAATAAATATGAGAAAATTAGTTGTTGGCTTGACATTGGTTTTATTTGCCTTCTGCTCTTGTCAGGATGAGAATTCTTCACTGGGTGGGAGCCTGGTGAAGAGCTCTTTTAAGAATGTGTTTACAGATACTTGTACGGTGGATATTAGTACAATTCTGGTTGACTCACTGGCAACCTTGGGCGACAGTGTTTGTCAGGTGGGATATTATAATGATAGTGTTTGGGGTAAAGTGAAGGCTTCTTATTTGGCTGAGTTTACAGCCAATTCCTTTAAACCCGGTGTAACTAACACCTATGTATTCGATTCCATTACCTTGAACTTAAAACCATCGGGACATTACTGGGGAGATACACTGGCGGCACAACGCATCGGGATTTATCCGTTGGAACGGATTATTACCTATCTGCAAGGCGAAACACTCTATAATACTTCTTACGTGCCTGTGGAATCTGCGCCTTTGTTTAGTTTTACCTATCTTCCACGTCCCGGCAAGAAAGAGAGTATGGAAATACGGATGCCCGATAATTTTGGCAAGCAATTATTTGAAGATATGTTGGCGGAGAAAGATGTATTCGATACTCAGGACAAATTTCGGGCTTATTTGCACGGACTGGCTTTGATGCCCGATGAAACGGGCAGTTGCGTCTCAGGATTTATGGTGAGTGATTCATCTGTATATATGAGGATGTATTACCATATATTGAATGAAACTAATACGGAAAGCGAATTGGATATAAAGGTGAATCGCACCTATGCCTATACGCGTGTGGAACACGATCGGTCAGATAGTCCTTTGGAGGCATTGAGTAAAGGAGGGGCTATCTTTGCCACTTCTTCTGCAAAAACAGGTAAGCGTGCTTATTTACAGGGGTTAACGGGTATTTATAATGCTATAGAGTTTCCTTATTTAAATGATTTAATGATAAATGGAGATATTGTCTCCATAGAAAGTGCCGCATTGTACCTGTACCCGTTGGGGAAATCGTATGGAGCAGTGAATCAGTTGCCGTCTACTCTGCGTTTGTATATAGCGGACGACAGTAACAACACGGTGGATCAGGTGTATGATTCGATGGGAACCACCATTCAGGATGGCAGCCTGACAGTGGATGACATGGAGGGAAAGGAAACGTACTATTCTTTCGACCTTACCTCATTCATGCAGGATAATCTGGGTACATGGGGATTGAACCGGCAGAAACTTTTCCTGATACTGGATGATGATGATTTTGTATGTACTTTCGATCAGGTGGTATTTACGAATGATCCTGCTCAGGGAACAGGACAAATAAGATTGGATATACGATATAAAACATACGACAGATGATGATACAGAAAATATTGACCGGCATTATAGGGCTGACGGTAGCCGGAGGACTATCCGCGCAGAATACTACAAATACTCCCACTTCCATGTACGGATTGGGAGAGATAGCGGCATCAGACGGTGGAAAATATGCCGGACTGGGTTCGGCAGGTATCGCACTGAATCGCCGGGGATTTATGAATACTCAGAATCCGGCTTGCATCAGCAGTATGGATACCACCTGCTTTGTTTATGATATTGGCATGACGGGCAGTTATAGCCGTTATAGTATGTTGGGCGATTTTAGCACGGCAGAGACGGGGAATCCGAGTCGTGTTTCATTAGGACTTCGCTTGTTGCCCGGCTGGTATGCCATGGTTGGAGTGGCTCCTTATAGCAGTGTGGGTTATATGATAAAATCAGCCCAAGAGGTGGAAGGTACAAATGGCGGGCAAGTTTCGTCGTTGTTCGAGGGTACGGGAGGATTGTATAAACTTTATCTTACCAATGCTTTTCTTATCGGCAGGAAAATATCGTTGGGAGTCAATCTTGGTATGATTTCGGGGACAGTGCAGCAGACCGAGACTCAGGAGAGTGCCATCGTGACGCGGAAATCGGAGAAAGGGGCTTTTTATGTAGATTTCGGCTTGCATTATGCATTAAGCAAAAATTGGTCGGTGGGTGGTGTTTATGGGTTTTCCACCCGCTTGAAGCAAAATGGTAGTCTCACTTACGAGAATAGTTCTACGGATGATGACTTGGATGTGAGTTTATATAATGAAAAGCAGTTCATTCCGCAACGAATCGGTGGAGGACTGACTTTTGAGAATAAACGATGGGTGGTAACGGGGGATTACAGTTGGATGCAATGGAGCCGTAATCACTCTTCGGTTAGTTCGGTGAAGTATATAGACCAGCATCGTGCCAATCTGGGGACGGTATTTATTATGCCTTCCCGCAAACCTAATCCTGTGGAACTGATGATGGGAGTAGGATATAGCAACTCGTATGTAGTGTTGAAGCAAGGCAAAATGTACAATCTCGATTTAAGTGCCGGTGCTGCTTTCCCCATTCGTGAAACGGTGGTGTCACTGGGAGTTACCTGGCGTAAGCAAATGAATTCCCGTAGTAATCTGATGCAGGAAGACCGGTTGACGCTGAATTTGAATATCACATTTGGTGAGAAACTGTCTCGTGGGAAGATTTTCTAATAAAATGCGGAATGGAGGATGAAAATACTGATTGGATACACTTTAATATGTTTTACCATCATAACATTCTCCTCCTAAACTCTCCACAAACCACTGCCGTAGCTATCGCCACATTCAGCGACTCGGAAGTTTCCCGTTCTTGCGGATAATTCGGAATATATAATCTTCTGTCAATTCTCTTTTTCACCTCAGCGCTCACTCCTTTTCCTTCATTTCCCATCACTATCAACCCATTGGCAGATAGCTTTTCCTTATAAATTACCTCTCCATCCAGAAAAGTCCCATAAACCGGCACATCTCCCTTTACTTCATCAATCAACTGCGGCAACGAACAATAATGTACCTTTACCCGAGCCAATGCCCCCATAGTGGCCTGCACCGTCTTCGGATTGAACACATCCGCCGTGCCCACCGAGCAAAAGATATGCTCAATGCCAAACCAATCTGCCAAGCGGATAATGGTCCCCAGATTTCCCGGATCCTGTACATCATCCAGCGCCAGGCAGAGGGAAGTCTTCATCACCTCCGGATTCAACTCATAAACAGGCTGTGCAAATACCGCCAACACCTCTTGTGGTGCCTTTTGCAAACTGGCGCGTGACAATTCTTCCTGTGTCACTTCAATCACCTCATCGGCCACCAAAGACTCCTGCATATGCAACCATCCGGAAGTAGCCACCAACAATCGGCAAGGGAAATGCCCCAGCAAATCGCCTACCAATTTATGCCCTTCGGCCACAAAAACTTGTTCTTCCTTACGATTCTTTTTCAGCTCCAGCGAATGGATATATTTAATTTTGTTCTTGCTCAGCATGATTATTTCTATTAAATAACAAATATTTGGAGCAAAGCTAAGAAGATATTTTCAATTAATATCTATCTTTGTAGGTAAATTTGCGAAGGTTACGGATTTGTATGAAGAAAAGCGCGCACCCTTATATTTACACATTTATAATAGCACTATGTACTTCGTGTTCGGTTAATAAATTTATTCCGGAGGATAAGTATTTATTAGATGAAGTCAAGATTGTATCGGATACGAAAGAAGTAAAACCTTCGTTATTCAATTCGTATGTCCGTCAAAATCCCAATGCAAAGTGGTTTAATCTGGTCAAGGTTCCTATGCGCACCTATTGTGTGTCCGGATTGGATTCCACCAAGTGGATCAACCGCTTCTTCAGGAAGATAGGGGATGCTCCGGTGATTTATGACGAATCCATAGCTTCAAAATCTCAGGCGGAGATAGAGAAAGCCGTGCGCAACATGGGATACATGGGCGCCACCGTGAAGCTGGACAAGAATGTAAAAAAGAACAGACTGAAACTGGCATATAGCATACAGGCAGGGCGTCCATATGTGGTGCGTCATTTGGCTTATGATATTAATGACCTGATGATTAATGACTATATGCAGCAGGATTCTGCACAAAGTATGTTGCATCCCGGTATGCCTTTTGATGTGAACCTGCTGGATGCTGAACGTCAACGCATCACCAAACTGCTTCAAAATAAGGGATATTATAAATTCAATAAGGATTTCCTGGTGTATCAGGCAGACACAGTACGGAATACTTACTTGGTGGATCTTACATTGAGATTACTCCCTTACCAACGCCGGAAAGAGGATGTTCCGCAAAAGCATGAGCAATACATGGTGAGGGATGTGAATTTTATTGCCGACAATGAAATTATGTCCCTGCAAGGGGAAAGTTCTTTGCAGAATTTTGACTCTTTGCAATACAAGGGATATAATATGTATTATAAAGATAAGATCTTCCTCCGTCCCCAAATGTTGCTGGATTTCAACCGCATTCGTTTCGGAGAACTATATAATGAGCAGGATGTACAAAGTACATACGCCAATCTGGGGCGTCTGCGTGCCTTGAAATACTCTAATATCCGTTTCAATGAGATAACCGAGAATGACAGTACCAAGCTGGATGCCTATGTGCTCCTTGCCAAAAGCCAGAATAAATCAATGGCATTTGAAATAGAAGGAACAAACTCTGCCGGCGACTTGGGGGCTGCCGCTTCGGTTTCCTTTCAGCACCGCAATGTGTTTAAAGGCTCGGAAGCATTCACCATGAAAGTGCGTGGCGCGTATGAAGCAATTACAGGGCTGGGGACTTCTCAGGATTATGTAAACGATAACTATCTGGAATATGGCGTGGAGAGCAGTTTGAACTTTCCTCAATTCCTTTTTCCCTTTCTGTCCTCGGATTTTAAAAAGAAAAGCAGGGCTACTTCTGAAGTGGGAGTGAAGTTCAACTCGCAGATACGTCCGGAGTTTTCGCGTATGCTTGCCTCTGCCTCATGGAGTTATAAGTGGAGTGACAAAAAGCGCATACAGCACCGCTTTGACTTGATAGATGTGAACTATGTATATATGCCACATGTGTCGGACACTTTCCGGATTTATCTGGATAAAATGGCTGAGACTAACTCGCTTTTAAGAACCAGTTATGAGAATCTGCTCATTGTGCGCATGGGGTATGGTTTTACTTACAATAGTGCCGGAAATACGATGATGAGAACTCCTACCACCAATTCTTACTCCATTCGCGTGAACTTTGAAGAAGCCGGAAACTTGCTGTATGGGGCATCTAAATTGGCACATTCCACTCCCCGGGAAGGAAATAGTTATGTACTGGCAAATATCCCTTTTGCACAATATGTAAAGGCGGATTTTGACTTTGCAAAGAACTTTATGATTGACCCTCGAAACTCATTTGTGTTCCATATTGGCGCGGGGGTGGCATATCCATATGGTAACTTGAAGGTGCTTCCTTTTGAGAAGCGCTATTTTTCCGGTGGTGCAAACAGTGTGCGTGGGTGGTCTGTGCGTTCCTTGGGACCGGGAGTTTACAAAGGCAACGGCGATGGAAGCATGAATTTTATCAATCAGGCCGGAGACATCAAACTGGATTTGAATGTGGAATACCGTACTCATTTATTCTGGAAGTTGAACGGTGCCGCATTTATTGATGCCGGTAATATATGGACTATCCGCGATGATTCGGAACAGGAGGGAGGCGTGTTCAAGTTTGATCAATTCTATAAGCAGATAGCCGTTGCATACGGACTGGGCATACGTTTTGATCTTGATTATCTGATTTTGCGTTTTGATGGTGGTATGAAGGCAGTGAATCCGGTAGAGACGGGAAAAGACCGGTATCCGGTAATTCATCCCCGTTTCAGCAGGGATTTTGCATTTCATTTTGCTGTAGGTTATCCATTTTAAAAAAAATATATATTATGATAGCAGGAAAGAAAACATATACAATAGAAGAAGTGGACGAGTTGAAGAAATGGTTTGATGCACAGACTCTTCCCACGGATATGCGTATAGATAAAGCAGCATATACGCCTAATTTGAAAGATACGGTGGATATGCTTTTTGAGCAGGCGTATATCTGCTATAATAATCCTAAAATGCAGGGTTGTCTTCTTTTGTTAGAGAAAATTAAGAGCAATTTGGAGAAAAAAGAGACGGGCGCGTGAGCAAATAGGACTTCATATTGTTATAAGTGTATTATAATTTAATACTGGCAGTATGAAGAAAAATTTGTTGTTGTATGGGGTGTTTCTTTGTGCCCTTTCGGTATCCTCTTGTTCCGGAAATCCAAAGAACAACCAAACAGTGGATACCCGTAGCATGAGTGCAAAGAATGCTAATGAAGTAATGAAATACTATGATACTTCATTGAAGGTTCTGAAAAGTTTGGTTAATGAAGATGAGATAAAAACAGTATTAGGGTATCTGGATCGGAGGATAGCTTCAGATTCTCTGCCTGCATTGACACAACCTGTGATTTCAGCACAAGATACAGTTTTTGTCGCTCATCCGGGTGATTATTTTAATGAGGAAGACCGCCAAAATCTGAAAGAGAATTATGGCCGTATGTTCCGTTCCATTTCTGCATTTTATGAAAATTATAATACCTATCGGGTTTATATGCAGAATAAAGCATACGAAAAGGATAAGTATGCCTTGGCAGACAAAATTAGAAAAGAAGAACTTCTGCTAAGTATCGCCTTGTCTGAATACAAACAGGTAATCTTTGATATATTAACTCCTGTGGTGGAGGGCGCTAAAACCGCTTTGACTCCAATCGAGAAAGGAAAAGATAAATCATGATCTATAAAATAGGGGTGGATGAAGATGTGTCCGCCTGAGAATAGGCGGACACCACCTTCATTTCGTTGAAATACGGACATTGAAGAAGATTCAATCGTTGTTGTCTTCCTCCTCGTCTGTGAGATTGTTAAGTTCCAGTTCCAGGTTTCTTAATTCTTGTTCCCAGATTTTCTTGATATTTCCGGGTACATCTTTAGGAATATTTCTCAAGCGTTCTTTCGCCTGAGAAACCTCGTACTCTAATTGGCTACGTCTGCTCATTATTCTTCTTGTTTAAGTTTATCATATAACAAAGAATAAGGCGGAAAGTTTAGTCTTAAAGCCAAACTTTGCCCTACATATACTGTTGGACTTTGCTTTAAAATACTCATCTATTGCTTAGATTTAATAAAATTGTTAATAACTTTCATATAACTTTTCTATAAATTATGTGAAGTTTATTGTAGGGTTTTTTATCTTTGTAGCAGATTAATTGAAAAAATCGCTGTAATATTATTTGTTATGGAAAAGTCAGTCATTATAAATAGAATTAAGGAATTGTGTAATGAAGAGAACGATCGAGTTATAAATTTGAAATTCTCTTATAATGATAATCCATTCCATGCAAAATATCTTTTCTTGGGTAATCGCTTGTATATAACCAATACATTGATAGCTCTTGAAGTGGAGGATTTGGATCTGGATGTTTTAGAAAAGATAGGTGATATTTTGAATATATACGATAACTGATTTTCCTTGCTTGCAGCCTTTGGATGGCTGTACGCTCATTTGTAAGTTAAAGTGGCGGCCTGTGATGGGTAGCCACTTTTGTTTTTGTTGGGATATATAAAAAAGGAGTAACAAAAGTTACTCCTTTTTGTACACCCTCAGGGATTCGAACCCTGGACCCACTGATTAAGAGTCAGTTGCTCTACCAACTGAGCTAAGAGTGCAAGTTGCAAACTATTTTTCTTCTTTTGTACACCCTCAGGGATTCGAACCCTGGACCCACTGATTAAGAGTCAGTTGCTCTACCAACTGAGCTAAGAGTGCAAGTTGCAAACTATTTTTCTTCTTTTGTACACCCTCAGGGATTCGAACCCTGGACCCACTGATTAAGAGTCAGTTGCTCTACCAACTGAGCTAAGAGTGCATTCATTTCTAATTTGCGGTTGCAAAGGTAGGAGTTTTCTTTTAAACCTCCAACATTTTGCATCCTTTTTTCACCATTTCATCGAAATTTATTCAAACTCATAAAGTTCGGAAGGCGTATTTCGCTTTAAAGCAATGACTTGCACGTCTTTGCCTACTAACACGCCTTTACTTCTCAAGGAGAGTTCCACCGTCTTATATGCCAGTTCGGGATGATTATTGTCTTTGCTAAGGTGGCAAAGCCAGATATATTTTAATCCTTCATTGATGTTTTCTGCTAAAAACTCTGCTGTCTCGCGATTGCTCATGTGACCATTCGGTCCGGAGATACGTTCTTTCAGATATTGGGGGTATGGACCCATCTTCAACATTTCTTCGTCGTAATTGGCTTCCAGTATCAAGTAATTGGCTTTACATATATATTGGGCAGCGGTAGGGGTAATGTGTCCCAAGTCGGTAAGGAAAGAAAAGGTCTTACCATCTATGTTCATGCAGTAACCCACGTTGTCTGTTCCGTCATGGGGAACCTCAAAAGCGGTGATAGCGAAATCTTCCAGCTTCATAACTTCTCCTTTATGCAGGTAGTGAATGCAGGTAGATAGTTTTTCAGTTATGCAATAGCTTTTGTTGATGCCTGCATGAACCTCCGGAGTAGAATAGACCGGTATGCCGTATTTTTCTCCTAAATGCCCCACAGCCTTAATATGGTCTGCATGGTCATGCGTTACAAATACTGCCCGGATTATCTCCAATCCGATACCTAATTCCTTTAATGTTTTTTTTATAGTGCGGATGCCAATTCCTGCATCCACCAATATGCCATATGTCTCTGTTCCCAAAAAATAGCAGTTGCCGCTACTTCCGCTCGCAAGACTTATAAATTTGATTTTCATGTTATTGCGTCTCCCAATTCTAGTAAATCCCCACGTTTTGTGTTAAAAGAGTCGCAAATATACATAAAAAAAGGGGGAAATAAAATAGAAACGGGCTTTTTCGGATAGAGGATTTCATTTCATGTCAACTGGATAAAAGCTATGGAGTGGATAAATAATATCCTTTTCCTCTGACTGTAACCAATTTATAATCGGGAAAGTCTTTTAAAACTTTTCGAATAGCCTTGATATGTGCATCTATCTTTTCGTTGGCATTATCATCAGTAGGCCAAAAGGTTTGTTTTATTTCATTGCGACTAATGCATAAGCCCGTTTTCTGATAGAGGATATTTAATAGGGTGAGATCCAGTTTCTGAATGTTGCATGGTGTACCATCTATAGATAGTTCTTGTTTTTCCAGGTCTATCAGCATTTGGTGAAAAGTCGTTTGGGGGGTCTTTTCTTTCCTGTAGAAGATTAATATAGCGGCAACAATAATGAATTGTCCGACAATCCAGAAGATGGTATTATCAATGTGTTTCAATATGGTTGCCAGATTATAATCTACCCAGGCTTGCACGCGAATATCTTGGGCAATGTCCAATGTATAGCGGGGGGTGCAATGGGCTGAGGGAGGAATGATAGAATCATTATTGCTATATTGCAATGCTTGCTTATTATAATAGGTTGTACCGGATGTACCTGTGACATTATGGCTGGATAATATCGTTTGAAAAACAGAATTCAGTTCATCTGCTTTTATAGGTTTTAGTTGGGACAGGATATATTGGTTCAATAATGGCTTGGCTATTTGCTCGTTCAGACTATCTTTAAAAGTATAGATTGTTTTCCCTTTCTTGGTTCTTATAGTGTATTCCTTTACTTTTCTGTCCAGCACAGGTGCAAGGGCATACATCTTTATATCCCAGTTTGTCGGTTCCGGATGGTAGTAACTGATATAGGCCAGTCTATCGTTATAGTCTTTGGTGATTGCTTCTTTGAAAGCATAGTTTATTTCATTCTTTATTCGCTCTTTGCTATTGTGAAAGGCAATATATAGGGTGAATATGATTGCAGCGATAATGGCTGTAAGTATGATAATATGCGTTTTGCTCCTTTTCATCGTATAAATTTTGAATGCAAAAGTAAATAACTAGGTGGAAAAAGCTGTTGTTTTCTTGGTTTATTTTTGCGGAAAAGAAAGAGTTCAGACAAAGTTCAGATAAATAATTTGAGAGAATATGCGTTTTTATTCTTCTTTGCAACAACAAAATATTTCACGAATTAATAAAAGTAATAGTATGAAAACAAAAACAGGTTTAGTTTTTCTCTTTTTATTATCGGTGATTATGATGAATGGTCAGAATAATAAAAAGATGGAGTATTTGAGAAAGGTGTTGAGTAATCTGGAACAGATTAAGTCGGCCACATATGATGAATGTGTAACAGCATGGGAACCCGGTGATACAGTGCCCTTATTTACACGCACTCATTATATCGAGGAATATGACAATCCCCAAGATACCGCCATCGGGGCAAGTTATGTAGAATATGATAATATTATTGGGAATAAAGTGTTTTTATGGGGATATGATGGTAATATCAATGCTCATGCTTATCATGAAAAGAAGGGAGTGCTGATTGATGATTTTTCATCGAATAAACATCCTTTCAGACCTTTAACTGCTCCATTCTTCAATTATGCAAAAAGTGTGATTCGATATGCGCTTACCACTTCGGATAGCATTATTACTGATCTTAAAGACATAGGAGATGCTTATCATTTCAAGATGGAAATTTACGAAGATCAGCAAATTGAATTTTTCGGAAAGGATTATCACCTGACTAATCCATATGACCCGAATCCCGTTTCTATTTATGAATTATGGATAAATAAGGAGAATGATTTGCCCTATAAAAAACGAAGAGAGATGTCACAAGGAACGAGTGTGGAAGTTTGCTCAAATGTAGAGATCAATAAATTGTCCATTGAGAACTTTAGCTTATACGACTATTTTCCACTGGATTATGAGATAAGAAAACGTGGTGAGCAGGGGAAGAAACAGTCAAAACCTAGTCTTGTAGGAGCCCAAGCGCCGGATTGGACTCTGAGAGATATCAATGAACAAGACGTATCACTTGCTGGGTTTAAGAGCAAAGTCCTATTGATCAACTTTACAGGCGTAGGCTGTGGCCCATGCAAAATGGCTATTCCATTTCTGAACGGATTAAAAAATCAATTCAAGAAAGAGGAACTGGAAGTGGTAGCTATAGAGAGTTGGAAACGAAAGATTCATTCGATTCAAAACTATATAAATACAAATAGGATAAACTATAAATTATTGGAGGGAAATGATAAAGTAATACAGAATTATTTAGATGGCAACCGGGGAGTGCCTTATTACTTTATACTGGATGAAAATAGAGTTATAAAGAAAATCATATATGGTTATGGTAAGGGCACAACTGATAAAGAAATAACGGATGCCATCAAGGAGTTATTATAAGAAAAATCCTCCACCTGGCTTACCGGGTGGAGGAGAAATTTATCAGCTTCCTGATTCTTTAGAACTGGAAGAACTTCTTTGCATTATTATAAGCAATATCTTCTACCATCTGGTTTACACGTTCTATTTCGCATGCGGGGATTTCACCGTTTTCTACATCGTTGCCCAGCAAGTTACACAGAGTACGGCGGAAATACTCATGACGTGGATAAGACAGGAATGAGCGAGAGTCCGTCAACATACCTACAAAACGGCTTAACAAGCCCAACAATGACAATGCATTCATCTGTTTTTCCATACCATCTTTCTGATCAAGGAACCACCATCCTGAACCAAACTGGATTTTACCCGGAATAGTACCATCCTGGAAGTTGCCCAGCATAGTAGCAATTACTTCGTTGGCACAAGGATTCAAGTTATAAAGAATAGTCTTGGTCAGTTTACCTTCCGTGTTCAGACGATCCAGGAACTTAGACATAGCTTTGGCAGTAGTAAATTCGCCTATTGAATCGAAACCGGTATCAGCGCCAAGAAGCTTGAACATCTTGGTATTGTTGTTACGGATAGCGCCGTAGTGGAATTGCTGAGTCCAGCCTTTTTCCCAATCCATCTCCCCGAAGACAATCAACATGGCAGATTTGAATTTCAGAATTTCTTCTTTAGTCAATTCTGTACCGCCATATACCTTATTAAATATAGCTTTGATTTCTGCATCGGTGTAATCTTCAGCATAGAATTCTTCAATACCATGGTCAGACAGTTTGCAACCTTGCTCTGCAAAGAAATCATGGCGTTTGCGCAATGCTGCTATCATATCATCGAAAGAAGAAATAGTAATGCCGCTTACTGCCGACAGTTTTTCTACATACGCACGGAAATCAGCAGGTACTTCTACTGCCATTGCCTTGTCCGGACGCCAGGTGGGAAGCATCTTTATTTCAAAACCGCTTTCGCGAGTCTTGATGTGATATTCCAGTGAATCAATAGGATCATCGGTGGTACAAACCGTTTCTACGTGGTAACGGCGCATCATGCCCCGTGCAGAATATTCTGGTTGAGCCAGTTTCTCATTACATTCATCATAGATTTCACGGGCTGTTTTGGGGTTCAACACCTTATCAATGCCGAAAGCTGTTTTCAATTCCAAGTGAGTCCAGTGATATAGCGGGTTACGGAATGTATAAGGTACGGTTTCCGCCCATTTCTCGAATTTTTCCCAGTCTGTGGTGTCTTTACCGGTGCAGAAACGTTCATCTACGCCGTTGGTACGCATGGCACGCCATTTATAATGGTCTCCGCCCAACCAAATCTCTGTCAGTGATTTGAATTGATAATCGTCAGCAACCATTTGAGGGATTAAGTGACAGTGATAGTCGATAATAGGCATTTTAGCCGCATGCTCATGATATAACTTCTGTGCAGTTTCTGTCTGGAGCAAGAAGTTTTCATCCATAAAGTTTTTCATAAGTAGTCTTTTAATTTCTATATAATTGTTGTTTATTTTGACTTTTATTAAAAAGCTGTTTCTAAAAAGATGTCGAAGAACATCCCTTTAGATTTATTAACCGTTATCGAACACGAAAGTAGAAATTTTATTTGGAATAACAAAATTATTTGTATCTTTGCGGCGAAGATTTAAAGATTTTAAATGCTTTAGTAAATGATAGTATGTAAAAACTTAAATATATATTACCATTTATAAGAAAGCATAGATAAGATGGGTACATCGCAAAATCTGTTTCGTCTTCTTCTATAAATATAGATATGAATAAACACATAATATAATAAGAATATGAAAGCATTAAACAAGGAGACAGCCATTAAGGCTCAACGTCCCGAAAGAATCATTCAATTTGGTGAAGGTAATTTCCTCCGTGCATTTGTAGACTGGATTATCTACAACATGAACGAAAAAGCTGATTTCAACAGTAGCGTAGTCGTAGTTCAACCTATTGATAAAGGTATGGTTGATATGCTGAATGCGCAAGATTGCTTATATCACGTCAATCTGCAAGGATTGGACAAAGGCGAGGTAGTGAACAGTTTGACTAAAATTGATGTCATCAGCCGCGCATTGAATCCTTATTCTCAGAATGCCGAGTTTATGAAATTGGCAGAGCAACCGGAAATGCGTTTTGTGATCTCTAACACTACTGAAGCCGGTATTGCTTTTGATCCTGCCTGCAAATTGGACGATGCTCCCGCTTCTTCTTATCCGGGCAAACTGACTCAATTACTGTATCATCGCTACAAAACATTCAATGGTGACAAGAGCAAAGGCTTGATTATCTTCCCTTGCGAATTGATTTTCCTGAATGGTCATAAGCTGAAAGAAACTATCTATCAATACATTGAATTGTGGAATCTGGGTGAAGACTTTAAGAAATGGTTTGAAGAAGCGTGTGGTGTTTACGCTACTTTGGTAGACCGTATCGTTCCGGGATTCCCCCGCAAAGATATTGCTGCCATTAAAGAGAAATTGCAGTATGATGATAACTTGGTGGTACAGGCAGAAATCTTCCACTTGTGGGTGATAGAGGCTCCTCAGGAGATAGCAAAGGAATTCCCCGCTGACAAGGCCGGTCTGAATGTATTGTTTGTTCCTTCCGAAGCTCCTTATCATGAAAGAAAGGTTACTTTGCTGAATGGTCCCCATACGGTGTTGTCTCCGGTAGCTTATCTGTCTGGCATCAATATTGTGCGCGAGGCTTGCGAACACGAAGTGGTGGGTAAATACATTCACAAGGTAATGTTTGATGAGTTGATGGAAACATTGAATTTGCCGAAAGATGAGTTGAAGAAATTTGCCGAAGATGTTTTGGAACGCTTCAACAATCCGTTTGTAGACCACCAGGTGACTTCTATCATGCTGAACTCATTCCCTAAATATGAAACTCGCGATCTTCCGGGCTTGAAGATCTATTTGGAGCGCAAGGGTGAATTGCCTAAAGGCTTGGTATTAGGTTTGGCTGCCATCATTACTTATTATAAGGGTGGTGTACGTGCCGATGGTGCTGAAATTACTCCGAATGATGCTCCCGAAATCATGAATTTGCTGAAAGAACTGTGGGCTACAGGATGCACTCAGAAGGTAGCAGAAGGCGTATTGGCAGCAGAATCTATCTGGGGTGAAAATTTGAACAATATTCCGGGATTGACAGCAGCCGTTAAAGCTAATCTTGATTCTATTCAGGAAAAAGGTATGCTGGAAACTGTGAAGGGTATTCTCTGATTCGATTAATTGTTAGAATCGTTTATAAATTCCTTTAGGGAGATTTGGCTATTGGGTTGAGTCTCCCTAATTCTTTTCATAATATTTGCAATAACATCTACCGTAGGGGAATTTCAGTGAACTCATATTTTTCCGCCTCTACAATAAATGAAAATCTTATTGAACATAGCTTTTATAAAATAGGTAATTGACTAAGATACTCCTGAAACCGCTTGCGATAAGACTCTCCTACGGGAATTGTGGTTTTCCCGAAAATAATATTACCACGCTCCAACACACTGATACATTGTTTTCTAACAATATAAGAACGATGCACACGCATAAAATCCCTGTCAGGTAACGCCTGCTCCAAACTTTTCATACTGCAAAGGCTAAGAATAGGTTTCACCTCATTACGGCAATAGATCTTGACATAATCTCCCAATCCCTCTATATAATTGATTTCTTCCAGTTCCAACCGCATAATGCGATATTCTGATTTAATATAAATAAATTCCGCCTCTTTGGGAACCTCGGAAGCCACAGGAACCACAGGCTTTCGGGTATTAAACCATCGCAGTGCTTTATTTGCTGCTTCCAAAAAAACGGGATACGTCACACTAACCAGCAAATAATCCAAAGCATCCAATCGGAAACAATCGGCAGCCGATCTCTTATCCTTAGAAATAAAGATAACCCGCGTGGGCGTATTCAATAACTGGCAGAAACGGCATCCTTCCATATCATTATCTTCTATCCCCACCAGAAACAACTGTATATGGTGCTCATAATAAGCTGAAAGAGCCTCCATAGGATGTTTATATTTGCCGCACAGGCTGAGAAAAGGAGTCTGCACAATGAAACTTTCCAGTTTTTCTGTTGTCTTCGGGTTGTTATGCAATATGGCACATGTTATATTCATCTTGTGTTTTTTTGTTAAAGTGACCGGCTAAAGCTATATTTCCATCTCCGGATGGCGAAATATAATCGACCAACAGAGCTTATTTTTCGGCGTACTTCCGTTTTTCATTGTTTTATCAATTAATTTCCTCATCTGTCCTTTTGCGCTTTTCTGTTAAAAAGTAGTGATTTAAAGCAAAATTAATGATAAGATAAAAGACGTTGTAAGTGGATAATTCTTATTTTTGCATTCAAAAATAGATTAGCTATGTCTGAATTAGCTCCACTGATAAGTGATTTGGCTTTAATCCTGATTTGCGCCGGCATCATGACGCTTGTCTTTAAACGGTTGAAGCAACCTCTGGTTCTCGGTTATATTGTTGCCGGATTTTTAGCAAGTCCCCATGTACCTTTCACACCTTCGGTCATTGATATGGCGAATATCCATACTTGGTCTGATATAGGTGTGATCTTCCTATTATTTGCCTTGGGGCTTGAGTTCAGTTTCAAGAAACTGGTGAAAGTAGGAGGGACGGCGGTCATTGCCGCCTGTACCATCATTTTCTGCATGATACTGGTGGGGATGTTTGTAGGCTGGTCTTTTGGGTGGAAGCATATGGATTGCCTATACTTGGGTGGTATGTTGGCCATGTCCTCTACCACCATTATTTATAAGGCGTTTGATGACTTGGGGCTGAGGCAGCAACGTTTTGCCGGATTGGTTCTGAGTATTCTGATACTGGAAGATATACTGGCTATTGTGTTGATGGTGATGCTGAGTACGATGGCGGTCAGCCAAAACTTTGAGGGCACGGAGATGATGTATAGCATTGGCAAGTTACTATTCTTCCTCATATTGTGGTTCGTGGTGGGAATTTATGTCATTCCCACTTTCTTGAAACGCTCCCGCAAGTGGATGGGGAATGAAACGCTGCTCATTGTTTCGCTGGCGATGTGTTTCGGAATGGTAGTGCTGGCTGCCCAAGTAGGCTTCTCTGCCGCTTTCGGGGCATTTATCATGGGTTCTATTCTGGCTGAAACGGTGGAAGCGGAGAATATAGAGAAACTGGTAGCACCCGTCAAAGATCTGTTCGGAGCAATCTTCTTTGTTTCGGTGGGCATGATGGTAGATCCCGCTATGATTGTGGAGTATGCATGGCCTATTGTGGCTATTACCTGCGCCATCCTGCTGGGACAGGTCGTTTTCGGCACGGGAGGGGTAATACTGGCGGGCCAGCCATTGAAGGTGGCTATGCAGTGCGGTTTCAGTTTGACACAAATAGGTGAATTTGCATTTATCATCGCTTCCCTGGGTGTCAGTCTGAAGGTGACGAGTGATTTCCTTTATCCTATTGTGGTGGCGGTGTCGGTTATAACTACGTTCCTCACTCCTTACATGATACGTCTGGCTGTACCTGCATATAATAAGGTGGAGAAACATCTGCCTAACAAGTGGAAAAAGATTTTGGAACGATATTCATCCGGTTCCCAAACGGTGAACCATGAGAATAACTGGAAAAAGCTGCTGATTGCCATTGCCCGGATTGTAGCGATTTACTCTGTGCTGTGCATTGCAGTGATTGCATTGTCGTTCCATTTTGTTATTCCGCTGTTCCGGGTTAGTTTGCCTGTGTTTTGGGCAAATCTGGCGGGGGCGATATTTACTATTGCGTGCCTGGCGCCCTTCCTGCGTGCCATCATTATGAAGAAAAATCACTCCATCGAGTTTCAGGCGTTGTGGCAAGATAGCCGTTTCAATCGTGCTCCGCTTATTTCCACCATTCTGCTTCGCATGGTGATAGCGGTTGTCTTTGTGATGTTTGTCATCGAGAAACTCTTTCAGGCTTCCACTACTTTGCTGATAGGAATTGCCATTATATTGGTGTGCCTCATGATGTTCTCGCGCTGGCTCAAGAAGCAGTCCATCTTTATGGAACGCACCTTTATCCAGAATCTCCGTTTCAGGGATGTACATGCCGAGTTTACCGGACAGAAACGTCCCGAATATGAAGGCCATCTCCTGTCCCGCGACCTGCACCTTTCAGATTTTGATATTCCGGCTGATTCCTTGTGGGCAGGGCATACGTTGAAGGAACTGAACCTGGGGCATAAATATGGAGTGCACGTGGCATCCATCATTCGTGGCATGCACCGCATCAATATTCCCGGAGCCAATGTACGCTTGTTTCCCGGAGATACGATTCAGGTAATCGGTACGGACGAGCAGTTGGGAGAATTTGCCCGTCAGGCAGAAAGGGTATCGGCTGCTGCCGAGGAGGAGGACTTGGAAAAGAGGGAAATGAGTTTGAAACAATTTGTGATAGACACCCATTCGCCTTTCTTGGGTAAGAATATTAGGGAAAGTGGCATCCGCGATGAGTACAAATGTCTGGTGGTAGGCGTCGAGAAAGGAGATAGTAACCTGATGACTCCCGATATAAATATACCTTTTGCCGAAGGTGATATGGTTTGGGTGGTAGGTGAGCGTGCAGATGTGTATCGTTTGCTGGGAAAGAAAGAGAAAATGGAAGCAGAATAATAACTAATTTTTAATTTAATAAAAAGAGACCATGAAAAGTGACCCTAAAGATTGTCTGTATTGTCAGAACAATGAAACATTGCATAATTTGATGATTGAAATTGCACCGCTAAGTGTATCACGTGTATTCTTGTTTAAGGAACAAACCTATCGTGGCCGTTGCCTGGTGGCATATAACGGTCATGTAAATGATTTGTTTGAATTAAGCGATGAAGAGCGCAATGCATTTATGGCAGATGTAGCCCGTGTAACCCGTGCTATGGATAAGACTTTCCATCCCGAAAAGATAAATTATGGAGCATATAGTGATAAACTCTCCCATCTGCATTTCCATTTGGCTCCAAAGTATGTGGACGGTCCCGATTATGGTGGCGTATTCCAAATGAATCCGGGAAAAGTTTATTTGAGTGATGTGGAATATCAGGAAATGATCGTAGCAATCAAGAAAAATCTGTAATTCCCCATATTGGGCGAACCTCCGTGTCCGCCCAATCAATATCATCTTCATCCACCGTAAGGGTGGAAAATTTTCCGCCCGATAACATTCACTAAAAGGAGCGGCAATAATGATGTAGGGAATAATTCTTTTTATATCTTTGCATCAAAGATTATGATTATGGAACGTAGACTTGTAATTCGCAATTTTGGTCCGATTGATTCGGCTGTTGTCATATTGAAAGATTTTAATTTCTTTATTGGTGAGCAGGGCTCGGGCAAAAGCACAATAGCGAAACTGATAACCATTTTTGAAAACAACGAAACCATAGGACGTGTGGATAGGGACCACGACTTGATGCCTCAATTTGAGGCCTTGAATATTGCATCCTATTTTAATGAGGATACATATATCAGTTTCAGTTCTGCCAATGGGGAAATTGTTTATGAAAATGGAGGCTTTGATTGTGAAGTATCGGAAGGAAACGAAAAAAATGAATCTTTTCATAATCTGTATATCCCTTCAGAACGCTTCTTTGTGAGTACTTTCTCCCGTTCTTTGGCTACATTGGTGCTGGCCAAGGCTCCCATTCCCAGCACATTGCTGGAATTTGCTTCTCTTTACGAAAAAGCAAAGAATAAATTTCCCCGTTATGCCGCTTCTATTTTGAATTTAAGCTTTTGGGCAGACAATATGCAGGAAATGATTATGCTGGATGGGTGTGGCAAGACTATTCCTTTTAAGGATGCTTCTTCGGGCATTCAGTCCGTTATCCCTTTGCTGATGGTACTGGATTATGCTATAGCCGAAACTTCTTTTAACCGTTATGTGGTAGAGGAACCGGAATTAAATTTATTTCCTCAAACACAAGTCGATCTGCTTCAACGCATGGTGGGTCGTTGCCCGTTGCTGACGGTGACCACCCATAGCCCTTATTTGCTGTCCGCAGTAAATAATTTGATAGAGGCAGGCAATGTATTGAAAATGCATCCGGAGAAGAAGGAGGAAGTAAAAAAATGGGTTCCCGAGGATTGTATTATGGATTTTGACAAGGTTTCTGCCTATAAAATGGAGAATGGTAAAGTGATTTCCATATTAGATGAAGAATACCGTTTAGTTGTAGCAGATAAGATTGATACAATTTCGGACAGGGAAAGTCGTATATTTTCGGCATTATTAGACTTAGAATGAGATGATGGAGTTTAAGCAGGCTTGTGTGAAGGAAGTGGTAGACAAACTACTGGTGTTGGAAGAAAATAAGCGTAAATGTCTGTTTCTAAATCCTAATAGGCATCCATTGATGAAAATTGTAGTGGATGGATGTCAGATCGTAGAAGGTGCAAAATGTGATTATCTAGTGATTGACCATTGTGGAAATGAATATTTTGTGGAATTGAAAGGCAAAGATTTACCTCATGCTATCGAGCAGCTTGAAAAGAGTATAAGGCAGCTTTCGGATATGAGGGATAATGCAGGAAAGAAGAAATATGCCTTTATTGTTGCCAGTCGCCATCCCGCCAATGATACTTCTATACAGCGTGCAAAAGTAGTTTTCAAGAAAAAATATAATGTGGAACTGATTAGTAAGAATGTGCTGTTGGAAATTTCCATTAAATAAAGTGACTGGAGAAAGAATATTATGAGCTAAAAAGAACAAAAGATATTTGATGTATAATTAGATGCTGCATTCGGCAAAGCAAGAACTTACCACACATTAATCCCGTAATTTCCGGAAAATTCTCCTATTTCTCCCCTAAAATCCTATTTATTTTAGAAAAAACAAGCCTTATTCATAAAATAACTGCTATTTAATTTCTATATTCATTTTTTATTCATAGTTTTGTACCGGAATAATGATACTGCTACTTGCAAAGTAGCAGTCGAAACACACACTATTATGCTAACACTTTTAACCCAACAAGCTTTGGCAGCCTTACATGACATTGCCAACCATAGACGCTCTCGCTTGGATAATTATCAGATAAGCGATGCCGATTTCATCTCTTTGCTTGGCAAACTGGAAAGAGCCGGCCTTATTCGTTTAAAAGCCGATGAACCTTCGGGTAAACTCCTTTCTTATAGCCTTACCCGTGCATCGGGGCGCATTTCCCTTCTCAATGTGCTCGAGGCGATAGGGGAACACTTAAATTGCAACCATCCCACTTCCGAGGAATTTTATATGCGTTATGGGGCAGTCGCTCAAAAATTAGGCGTGATAAACCAACTGACCCGTTCCTTTTTGGAGGACATTAAACTGACCGATTGCTGATTATGATAAAAGGAATGCCGGATATCAGATTGCTGCTGTTCTCCCTGTATATGCTGTCGGGATGTCTTTTCTGTGCCCATGCACAGGAAAGGCGTTCACCTGCACTGGCTGTAAAGACGAACCTTCTTTTTGATGCCGCGCTGATGCCCAACCTCGAAGTGGAACTCCCCCTCGGCCGCCGATGGTCCGTGAATGGTGAATGTATGTTCCCTTGGTGGACTTTCTCCGGCAACCAGTATTGCCAGCAAGTCTTGTCGGGTGGGGCGGAAGCCCGTTGCTGGCTGGGCAACCGCAGGCGCCGCCTTCCGCTGTCGGGGCATTTCCTCGGTTTCTATGCCGGCGGTGGCAAGTATGACCTCCAGTGGTTGAAGGAAGGTTATCAGGGAGAGTTTTTCATTGCTTCGGGTGTCAGCTATGGCTATTGCCGCCACATAGGGCGCAACTTCAATCTGGAATTCAGTTTGGGCATCGGCGTCTTGCGCACTTATTACCGGCATTACCATATGACGGATGGCTACCGCACCTTGTTGTGGCAAAACAACGGACACTATACCTGGATAGGACCTACCAAGGCAAAAATCTCGCTGGTGTGGTTGCTGAACCGCAAGGCGAAGAAAGGAGGGGCACGATGAGAGACATACGATATATGTTTATTTTTAGACAAAAGAACATAAGAACAAATTTCTCCTTATCTGTTCTTTTGTACTTCTGTCTGTGCCTCTCCGGTTGTGAACGCCGTGAGCTTACCTACTACCGCGAGGCCGAAATAACCATCCGTGCGGATTGGAGCCGTTCGGGATTGGAAGAAGCAGGCATGGGTGCCACGGCTCTATTCTATCCTGCTGCCGGAGGCATTCCCAAAGTGGTCCTGATGGGTGACCGTAAACAGGAGACGGTCCGCCTTTCTCCGGGCATCTATCATGTAATCATTTTCAACCGCACCTTCGATGACTTTAGCGGCATCGGCTTTCGTGGCGATACCCATGCCACGCTGTCGGCTTATGCCCGTCAGGTGGAGTTGCGGGATGGGACGGGGGAGACGGTTATTGTGGGCGTGCCCGAGGCAATAGCGAGTGATGCGGTAGAGAACTTTGAGGTAACCGAAAGTATGTTGGGTAATTATTCCCCGTTAAATTCCCGTCAAGCAGCATCCGGTGATGCGGAGAGTCCTGATCCGTGCCTGCTCTGCCTGTCTCCGCGTTCCTTGGTGAAGAATGTGGTGGTGAAAATCAATATCAAGGGATTGAATAATGTCCGTTCTGCCGTGGGATTGCTGGAAGGTGTCTCTGAATCTGTGCTGTTGAAGGACGGCACTCCTTCGGGCAATCTGGTGACGCAGCAGTTCGAGTTGGGCGAAATCCGTTTTGCTGATGGTTCTTTGACCGAGGGCAGTGTGACGGGTAATTTTCCCGTTTTCGGTTTTGCCACGGAAGTTCCGCACCGCTTTGTGTTGAAAATGCTTTTGGTGGATGGCAAGACTCAGTTGGAGCAGGATTTTACCGTTGTTCCGCATGAGTTGGAGGAGGAGGGGCGCATCACCCTCTACATGGAGGTGGATGCCGAAACCGTGCCCGATGTGAAACCGGAAGGCGGCAGCGACTCCGGTTTTGATGTGGATGTCGATGACTGGGGAGACGAAAAGGATAGTGATATAGAGATAAAATAAAATTTGAGTCATTTAAAATTATAATCGTATGAAAAAGAATTATTTATTATGGGCATTGGCTGTCGTATCATTGGCAGGCTGCTCGCAGAATGAGATTACGGAGGTGAGTTCGGATGCGCATCCGGCTGTTGGGTTTAGTGTATATACGGGGACACAGGCACGTGGGGTGAAAACAGATAATGATGCTATACAAGGAAGTGGTAAAGGTTTCGGCATATTGGCTTATTATACAGGGCAAAGTGATATGGGAACGAGTTCTACTCCTAATTTTATGTGGAATCAACAGGTTACCTATGATAGTGACAACACTAGTTGGAAATATACTCCATTAAAGTATTGGCCGAATACTACAGGTGATAAAGTTTCTTTCTATGCTTATGCTCCGTATCTTTCAGATCAGACAACTTCTCCTAAAATAGCATTATCCGCTAATAATGCTACTGGCTATCCTACTATTAAGTTCACAATAGCTGATGCAGCAAAGGATATGGTAGATTTGGTGACAGATAGCGTTATCAATCAAACAAAGACAACAAGTAATGTGTCATTTACCTTGAAGCATAAATTGACGAAAGCAGTATTTAAAGCTAAATTGGGAGACGAATATTTTAAAAGTGAAGGCGATGCTAATAAGACAAAGATCTATATAACAGGAGTTTCTTTGGTAGCAGATGGAAGTACGAATACAGGCCTTTTTTTATATGCTACCTATAAATTTGCAAAAGAAGATGGACAATGGGATACTTCTACTACTACTTCTTCTTCTGGGGGTGCTTCAGCTCCGGCAGCACTCATGAGTAGCAATTATTCTTTAGCTAGTATTCTGAATACTTCGTCTACTACACAAATTACTGTAGGAAGCACGGCTAAAGATGCCATAGAAATATCTTCTTCCACTACAGCAGTGAACTTATTTAAGACTTCTCCAGATCATGCTCTTTATCTTATTCCTGTCAACTATCTTACAGGCATTGACAGTAACAAGAAAGTTCAGGTAAAACTGGAATACTATATCAAGACAGAAGATAGTAATTTGAATGGTGGTTCTTCTGTTGTCCCCTGCGAGGTTACAGTTGATTTGCCGGATGGTACATTGAAACAGAGCACCGCATACACTTATACTTTTGTTCTCGGTTTAACAGAAGTCAAGGTAGAAGCATCTGTTGTACAAGATGGTTGGGTTAATGGTACAGGAGGTGACGTAGCTGTTCCTAAAACAAACTAATTAACAATCAACACTCCCCCAATCCATAGTCAAAACTATTCTCATCCCCTCTTGAGAGGGGGTAGGGGGTGTGTTAGACTACATCCACCAATTTACATCCCACCAAAGGAATGTACAGAAGCCCCCAAGACCGGACAGGATTGAATCTTCCTATCCGGTCACCAATTATCATAAAGAAAAGAATATCAAGACATTGGGCTAACAGATAAAACCTGGAAAGACATGAAACCTACGAATACAAAAACCGTAACCATAGGATGCTGGGGAATCATCTTCCCCTGCTTGCTGGCAGCTTGCGACCCTACCGGCACAACCGATGAAACAGAAACAGACCGTGCCATAGGCTTTTCCGCCACCACCACGGAAACATCATCCCCCCGTGCCATAACCGAATCCACCACGGAGGCCCTTACCGACTTTGGCGTCTTCGCCTCCTATACCGGAAGTGCCGATTGGAACAGCACCACGGATACCCCCAACTTTATGTATAACCAGTTAGTATCCAGAGCCGATCAAAGCGCCTCATGGACTTATACCCCCATAAAATACTGGCCCAATACCCCGGGAGAAAAACTGAGTTTCTTCGCCTATGCCCCGCATAGCGGGAATACAGCCTCTTGCATTTCCCTTTCCGGCAATACCCAGGCAGGATACCCATCCATTACCTATGCCGTGCCCACAGCCGAAAATTCCCAAATAGACCTGCTGGCGGCAGCCCCACAAATGAACAAGAAAAAGGCGGATGGGCAAAAGATCACCTTTTCCATGTATCACGCCCTGACCAAAGTCACAATCAAGGCAAAGAACGGCGAAAGCCACACCACCAAAACCATCACCTCACTTACCATTTCTGCTCCTGCTGGTGGAACACTGACTTTCCATGTTCCCACCAGTGGCGAAAAACCATTTACATGGAGTAATATTAGTGCAAATACTTCAACATTTACGGCAGCAGTAACAACGAGCAATCCAATCTCTATAGAAAATAGTTCCAAAGACCTATGCACCTTTTACCTGCTCCCCATAGGCAAACCTGCTTCCGTTTCCCTTACATTGGGCTATACCTTTTCCCGTCCAAACAGCAGCGATACAGATACTACCACCGCCACCGTCACCCTAACCGATGCCCCGGAATGGACTCCCGGCACTTCCCTCACTTACACCTTATCCGTAAGTGGAAAAGAGCTTACCATAGAAAGTACCGATAAGAGCATATCATGGACTGACGGCGGCACAACCGAAGGAGAAATTGAAACCACTACCCCTTAATAAAACTCACCCAATAAGAAACATAAAAAAGAAACGATCATGCGAAAAACAAATATTCTATTATATGCATACGCCTTGAGTACCGGCATATTGATACTCTCCGGCTGCAATGAACCGGAAACCCCTGCACGGCAAGAATCCCCCTTGCAGATAGCAGCCTCCATTGCCCCGGCAAGAACACCTTCCCGTGCCGATGCTGCCCCGTCCCCGTCTTCTTATGACAAGACCTCTTTCCAAGCGAATGACATAATAAAAGTAGAACGTAAAGCAGATTCCTCAAGCAGTCTTACCTCCACCTCCTGCACCTACCGGCTATCATCCACAGAAACCATATGGGAATGGACAGGAGCCGAAACCACAAACGGCCCTTTCTATACCTACGAAAACGGAAAGACCTTTACCGCTACCTATCCCTCAACCTTCAATGAAATAGCAGAAGACCAAACAGGAACGGGCTTCCTGAGCAGCAACAAACTGACAGCCGAAGCAACAGCGAGTGACGGAAAAGTGAATTTTAAATTCACCCCTGCCTTCACCAAGATAACGGTAATCATTTACTACCAAACAGCCGAAGCCATATCTACCGATAATGGACTGACCCTTACCGCCCCCAAACTTCGCGGAGGAAGTGACAACGCAGACCAATCCGTGCAATGCCTTTGCAAAACCGTTGGGGCATCTACCGAACACACATGGTCCGGCATCATCAACCCCGGCGCATACACATTAAGCATCAAGCTGGGGAATACCACCATTTATGCCGCCGCTACCAGCACCACATTTGCGAGTGCCACCCACTACACTTATACCCTCTACCGCAAAGGCGACCGTTTCCAAATGAGTAACACGGTTACCATAACCGCCTTCGGTGAAGGAACTTCCGCCGGAGACGAAATAAGCGCAACCTGACAACAAAACAAGCCCAACAGCGAATAAAGCCAATAAAGCCAATAAAGAAAACAAAGAAAACAAATGAACCGAAAAATGAGAACAATACTTCCAATCACCCTGCCATTTCTATCCTGCCTGCTGCTACTGCCCGCCTGCACGGAAGAAAACCGGGATGGCACCCTGTCCGCCCCCGGGTGGGAACCCCTGCGCATCGCCTCCATCGCTATGGACGGCTCCGCCACTCCCCGCGGCATTATTGAAAAAGTGGGCAAAGGTACAGACGAACTTTCCAGCATAGGCGTGTACGCCGCATACTCGGATGGCACGGAGTACAAACCCGCCCACGGCAGCAATACCGATATTTATCAGTACAACGGCAGCCAGTGGAACACTACCGCCACTCAGTTTGATGCCGTCCTCCGTCTCCCCACAGGTACGGGAGCGCCCGGAGTGACAGCCTATGCATGGCATCCTTCCGACCTCACCCCCGTGTACCAGTCCAATGGCGGAAGCCATGTCACAGGGGTCGCCATCCCTAACCAAATAATTTTTGATGCCGCCAATCAGAACGACTATCTTTATGCCACTCCTGTATCCGTGCAGGCAGGTAAGGCTGCCTCTTTCACCATGAACCATGCCTTGCTGAAACTTACCTGCAAGATTTATAAATCTTCTTCATTGACAGAGGAAATACATCTTACCAGCCTCTCCATTACCGAGCGAAACAACAACTGGCTTACCGGACAGGGAAGCATGCGCCTTGCCAATGGAGTGCTTTCCGGCTTGACAAATACGTCGAAACTGGTCATAACGGCGGATGATTCTTCCCCAGGATATACTCCCAAAGTGGTTCCGGATACTCAGGACAGTCCTGCCACCGTGCACTGCCTACTGGCACCTACCAGTGTAACCGGTCTCCGCTTTGAACTGGAAGCGAAAAGCAGTGTACAAACTTACAGTTTCCAGTCCAACTTTGTCACCCCGAAGAAAACGGACGGGGCACAAGGTGAGCACATCATAGTGACCATCAAGCTGGACGGTATGGATGCAAAAGTAACCGGCATAAGCGTCTACAAATGGGAACCCTATTCCGATACCTATATTCCGGTAACTCCCGAACCCGAAACCTGAATTGGCAAATTTATAAAAAAACAACTCATTATGAAACTGAATCAATATATCTATGGCTGCCTTTGCCTGCAACTGCTCTTTTCCGCTTGCAATAGCGGTGACATTGCTCCGTTGCCTTCCGTAGCGGAAGGTGGGGAGGCAAGCCTTCTGTTTACCTTTCCCTCTGTGGATGCGCGTGCCTTGGGGGCTTCCCCTTCTGTTGAGAATCTGGCGGAGAGTACGGTGTTCAGCGTCTATGCCTACCGTGACGGCGTAAATGTGGGTACAGGGGTTTATCAAGTGGGCAGTGCCGATGCCACACAGGCTTCGGCTGTCACCATAGGGGGCGAAGAAAAAGTATTGAAACTCACCAAGGGGAAATACGACCTCCATTTCTTCTCGTACCATGCTACGGGAACAGGTACAGACGAATACCCCACGCTTTCACTTGACGGCAGTGGCAAGACAACCCAGGAAAGTAAAGTAACCGTTCCCAATGGCAAAGACTTTCTTTCCACCTCCTTGGAAAGCATAGAGATACAGGCAGACCAAACTTCCGGTTCCACTTCCACCGGCGGCACCAAAACTTTTACCGTTTCCATGAAGGAAGCTCCTTTCCGTCACTTGTGCGCCCGTGTAAAAGCCACCTTGGAGGTACAGCAGAAACCCGTAGCTCCGCAGAAAGTGACCGAATTGTCAGTCAAAGTAAAGAATTTGGCTGCCGGCGGCACTTATGTACCGGGAGGAACGGAGATTACCACTTCCGCAAGAGAAGATAAGAATGAGGCTACTTTCACCTTTTCTTCCATGAGTTCCGCGAGCGGTGGTTTTACTCCCGACTTCAACGCGTCCCCCTTGCATAACCAGTGCAGTTCCGATGACACGTTTCTGCTTCCGGTGGCTGCTTCGTCTCCATTGAAATTCGACCTTTCCATGAAAGTAAAATATACATCTACACAGACTGGTGGCGGTTCAACCGAAAAAGAACAACTTGTAGAGCTTACCGGCTACGAACTCTCCAAGCAGTTGCAGGCGGGCAAGTCCTATAACTTCGTGTTCCGTCTCACCTTTTATGGAGATTACAAGCCTGTGGGCGTGACGTTGGATATACAGGAATATACCCCTGTGAAATTGCCCATAGGCGGTGTAGGAGAAGATTAATAGAAAAACTGAAAATATGAATCGTAATAAACAATACCTTGAAGTGAGGGCGAAACTGGCAGGTTACCTGCTGGCTATCGCCATATGTCTGCCTGCATGTACAGGCAGCGTAGAACCGGAAGTGGGAGGGGATGCTTCCTCACTCCGGCTTTGCCTTTCACTTGCCCTGCCCCAGGCGATAACGGTGGAACCGAGAGACGGAGTAACAGTAAATGGCGTGAGTGTAACCGATGTGCGTGTACTTCAATTCGCAAGTGATGGCAGTCTGAAAAGTAACAAGCAATATGATAGTATTGGGACAGATGCTGCCACAGGTCTGCCTACCGTTACTACAGGTGATACGGATTTTGATGATGTATCGAGTAGATTCTATATCGTAATCAATACCGGAAATGATTTGGAAAACTTACCCACAGATCCATCCGCTTCTTCTGATGAAAACAGATTCCTGGCATGCACCCATACCGAGGCAGACATTACTTCCGCACCGCAAATCATGGTCTACGGCCCTTATGAATATAGCACCACTACGACCGCTACAGGCAACAAGAAAGCCTTGCAACTACTGGCAAAGATGCAGCATATCGGTACTAAAATAGATGTTTCATGGACAATTCCCTCCGATGTGAATCTTACCATAACCTCGGCAGAAGTAGAGAATATTCCTGATAAGTATTACCTCTACCCACAATCTGCCACAAGCCTTGCATACAAAGAAGGGGCACAAACTATTTCCTTCAATAGTGATAAGAAAAGTTTAACCTTCTATATGCCCGAAAACAAGAAGGGCACAGGTACGGGTACTACGCAGCAGGAAAAAAGTATGATGGAGAAAGGACCGGGCGGCACTTTGGCGGATTGCACCTGCATCGTGCTGAAAGGCACGTATAAATATAAATCGGATGATACTGACCCCATCGAAGTAGAATACCGTTTCTACCCCGGTGCGGACATGATAAACAACTACGATATAGAGCGTGGCAAATCCTATCAGCTGGATATAACTTTGAGTGGAGCCAACAGCGCCGATGCCCGTGTCAGCATTACGGATAGCAATGTGTTCAGCATCGGTGACCCTTCGGGTGTAGATCACACTATTACTTTCTAAAACCATAATTTTGAACGTATGAAAAAGCAATTCCTATATTTCGCATATCTCTTTACCGCAGTTTGTGGCATGTTTTCCTGTCAAGATGATGATTTGGTAGAACCTCTTTATTCCTCTGACGGTTCGGAAGGAGTTTCCGTAGAAGTGGTGTTTGACACGGAAGAAGTGGGCGATGCCTGTGATTACCTTTCTCCGCAAGGCACATCCCGTTCCGTCGCAGTCTGCAATGGAGCTTCTCATCGTGATGTTTCTCATAACGGTGCTTCTCATAATGGTGCAATAAAAGTGGAACTTCTGCCCACATCCGTTTCGCGTGCTACGAATCTGGATACGAGTAAGCCCACCCAACTGACGAATGTCAATATTGTGCAAAGGAAAAAAGACAAAACCCTCGTTTCGGTTCTTTCCAACGGAACAGTGTCTCTAGGTGCAAAACAAATTTTAAGTGGATTGAGTCCTGATGAAGACAGCGACCTGTTTATCTTTGCCCGTAACGGGACAAGTGGCAATGATCTTACTACGGTTAATCTATCCACTTGTGCCGTCACTTCTACGGAAATAAACAAGATTACGGAAGCTACCGGAATAGAAAAAATGCCTTACTTTCTTCATTTAGAGCACGTAAAGATCGTTCAGGATGCTACTACCAATAATTATATAATCCAAAGCAATGAAGGTCACGATGCCCGTCTCCGCCTTCGCCGTCTTGCCTCCCGTGTCAATGTGACGTGGAGTTTCAAGGTCAAAGATTATACCTTGCAGGAAGTGACTTTGCAGGATACCCCTTTGAAGTATCTGGCTTTTCCATCGGAAACGGAGAGTACCTATCCCGACTTGATGGATCAGTATTATACCGTCAAATTATATGATGCCAACAACCTGGACGCAACAACAACAACCAATTCTGCTTCCTGCTGGGTAGCCCGCAATGTACGTGGAACAGCAAATGTTGCCACTGAGGCGATGCGCGACAAGGAGAGAGCTCCGCAAGGCAGCTCATATCTTCGCTTTGTAGCAACTAAAAATGGCGCAAAGGATAGATTGATCTATCGCATCTACTTGGGCGGTAACTCCGTACAGGATTTCAATGTGCAGGATAATACCAATTATAATTACAACTTGACTTTCAATTCATCGGAACAGATAGCCGATGCCGATGGTCGTGTACAGTTGCTCAATGGTTCTCCGGCATCCAAAGGAAATACTACCTTTGTCCCTACTGCCAATTGTTTTATGGTGAAACCGGGAGGTAGTTTCCATTTTGATCCGTTCCTCTACCGGCGTGCAGGTAGGGATGATGAAAATACAGTCTTAAAAAAATGGGTTAGTAGTTATGGAGGTATTGCTAGTGTAAAAGTGTTATGGCAAACCCGTGAAAATGGTGATACAGGTGACCCTGTGTTGGGAATAGCCAATAATAGTGTAAACGATCATACTAATATCGTTGAACTAACCAATGCTGATAATACTTCTTTGACTTCTGCTTCTGCAACGGCTTTTACTGAAAAAAATCAGTGTCATATTCATTGCCGTGTCGCCCCGAATACGAAAGGGGGTAATGGACTGATTGTAGCTTATGCTGCTAATGGGAAAATACTATGGAGCTGGCATCTTTGGGTAACAGACTATAACCCTGACCCTCACGGTAGCACATCTGTGGACGATGAAAATAAACGAAAACAAAAATATACCTATCGAAGTGATGAATGGTTGCCAATGATGGATAGGAATATCGGAGCACAAAAAGGATTTGTGACTGTTCCTGATACTGAGTTGGAACGTTCCAGAGGCAATGGCTTAGGGTATACTCAGGGAAGAAAAGACCCGAGTTTGGGAAGTTTTTCTAGAGAGAAAATAAAGGCTTTGAAATTGACTTCGGGAATTGTGGATGGTTTGCTAAATATGTATGGTCCTGACGGATATACAGTTGTTTCATTAAACTTGAGTGATGGAAAGTATCAAAATGAAGAATGGACTTTTCAAAATATTCTAATTTGGGGAGCTTGTTCATCAACTTCTTGGAATGGGAATGAAAAAACTTTTTATGATCCTAGTCCCCAAGGATGGCGTGTTCCTTCTTACGGGGTATTCTTGACTTTCTTCAAAGATAACAACTACAAAGGAAACTACACAACGAATAAGGGAAGTAACGCCCATTCAGCACTGAATGGTTCAGATGAAACGGCTATAATGCAAGATGGAGGTGCATTAATACAATATGGAAAGAACAGTACGGAAGTTACTTATATCCGATTAACGGGATACCGTAGAACAGCAACTTCTTTTGAGGGTATTAATGGTTTTACTGCTTTATGGGGGAGAGATAATATTAATGGTGATCAAGCATGGGCATTTGTAATTAATGGTAAAACCCTAGGTGATCTATTTATTACGGAATTATCTTCCAAGTGGACGAGAACCGATGCTCATCAAGTACGTTGTATTCAGGAAATGCCATAAATAGATAGTCTTAGTTAGTCTTGGCAGATATATTATCCGCCACCAGGGAATTATAAAAAGCGTTCTTTGACTTGATGAAAAAAAGTGTGATTTAATTGTAGATCTCTACAACTTGCATTATCTTTGTTCTAAGGTATCGCGCAGCCTCCCCCTTTTGAAGGGGGCAAGGGGGATGTTCTCTTTAGAACGATAAACTATCTTATCCCGAAATATTCGCTACACCGTAGCGAATATTGGCATGGCATTAAAAAACGGGCATTCATTTTCCAAAAATGAACGCCCGTTTTTCAAAAATGGACGTTCGAATTTGAAAAACGAACGTCCATTTTTTACAAGGTAGTTAAAGCTCCATATCATTCCCCATCATCCGAAGTTCCATAAATATGTTTTCTGATAATCTGTTCCTGTTTATAGGTCAATACATGGCAATTGGGCTTGTAAGCCGTTTTTGCCAAATCTTCCTGTAATTCCGGATTTGCATTGATATCCCTTCTTAGGGCATTCAATGCACTTCCCGGAGTCATTTCGGGATAAATCTCCATAGCCAGTTCACCTTTCCCTATAGTGCCTTGCTTTTTTTTACCTTTACCTACTTCGTTACCTTTTGTTAGCTTGCTCTGTTCTTCTTTCTGAGCAGAGGCTTTTGTTTCCTGAGTCATATATACTATTTTAAATTCCTTGCAAAGATAATGATTATATGTTTATTCCTATTTCGTAAATCTCACTTAATTTCATCAAATTTCATCGAATCTCATCCAAATTCATCCAATCTCATTGAAACTCATCCAATCTCATCCAATTTCATTCTCCTCGATTTTTGCTAAAATTAAAATGCTTACCTTTGTCATGTGAAAGGGAAACACCCTGTCACGTATAGTATTAACTTAAACCTTAACTATCAATTATGGCATTACAGTACACTATCAGTGCCCGTCCCAATCCTGTAAACAGGAATGCGGACCCTAAGTTTTATGCCACGGCAAAATCATCAACAGTGATTGAAGTGCGTGACTTGTGTAAAATGTGTCGTGCTCACTCCACCTTTACGATGGGCGACAGCATGGGAGCTATTGAAACCCTGTTGGAGCATGCAATGGAACAGTTGCAGCTGGGAAACATTGTCCGCTTGGGCGGATTGGGCAGCTTCCGCCTTACCATCAACCGCCAGGAGGGAGCAGAAACCTTGGAATCCTTCAATGACTCCAACATTAAGGGCTGTCACGTTCTGTTTACGGCAGGCGATGACTTGGTGGATATGTGTAATAACATGACCTACCAATGCGCTACCGAGAAAAAGAAGAAGGAAGATGTAGTAGAAAACTAATTGTGAATTTAGAAACTAGAAAAAAGTATGAAACGTACAAACCTAATGTTTATTCTGAAGCTGGTAACGGCTGTGATTACTGCCATAGCGGGAACGCTTGGCGTGCAAGCTATGGTGTAATAAACCGAGCGCGTGGGGAGGGTATCCGAAAGGATATCCTCCTATTTTTATGAATAATAAATAGTAAAACATATAGTTATGAAAATAGACGACAAAAAAGAGTTTTTCTTATCTGAATTAATAGGTAGAATGAAAAGGGGTGAAGCGGTTTTTACACTGGCTTATTATGCACCGGAAGACATCTTCCATCAGGAATTGTTGCATCGCAAAGTGAGGGGAACATTAGTGAATTATGAACGGGAACTGGGCAAGCCTTACCGCCACCGTCCGGGTTGCCAGTTTGTGGCGTATTGGGATGTGGAGATGGAGGAGTGGCGCACTTTCCGTATTATTCACTTGGTAACGGAAGGGGAGGCATAAGCGATGGCATTACAGACAATGGGCTTGGACTTCTTCTATCTGAGCGTGGACTTCTTTGACAACGACAAGGTGTTATTGGTGGAGCAGGAGTATGACAGCAGGGCAACCCTGCTTGCCATCAAACTGCTGGGCAAGATCTATCACAAGGGTTTCTATTATAAATGGGGAAAGGATGAATGCCTGCTGTTCACCCGCAAACTGCCTGCCGACTATACGGCTGAGTTTGTGCAAAGCGTGGTGGATGCCTTGGTGGAACGTGGTTTCTTCCACAAGGAGTATTATGAAAAGCAGGGTGTGCTGACTTCTGAAAGCATCCAGCTTCATTACTTTGAGGCTGTGCAGCGCCGCAAGCAGGTGGAGGTGGAGCCTGATTACTTGTTGGTGGATGTGAAGAAGTATAAGAACGTGCACGTGGCGGGTGAGGACAAGCAGTTGGAAGAAAAGAGTGAATCGGCAGGTGAAAATGGCTTGAACGCTTCCAATGTCTACATTTTGCCTCCAAATGTCGACATTTTCGGCGAAAATGTCGACATTTCCAAACAAAGTAAAGTAAAGGAAAGTAAACTGAAAGTAGAGGAAAGAAAAACTCCCCCCTCTAATCCCCCCGGGGGGAAGTTGCGGAGTGTGGAGGAGATTTTTTCTTCCATCCCCCGGGACGGGGCAAAACGGAATTGCGAGGGACTGGTGGAGAACCTGTGCCATTTTGGCGCCAAGGAGGATGAGATTATCCGCCTGGTGGTTTATTGCAATTACGGCATTATCGGCCATCCCGTATGGCAGGCTATCACCGACATTCGCAATGCGGGAGGGAAAATTCATCAACCGATGAGCTTTATTTGGTCGCAGTTGCGGAAAAGCAGGCGTACATGAACATCCCCGCCATGGAAAGCTGAAAAGATACAAATGCATCTAAAAAATAAGGAGGATTCGGATAGTTTCCACATATTTTGAGTGAATGTTAAATATCGGTATTGATAAATAAAAAGCATAGTAATAAGTTATATGTGATACTAAATTTAGTATCTTTGCATAAACCATTAAAGATTATGGGTACAAAAGAAAAGCTAATTGAACGTTTCCTTACGTTGCCAAAAGATTTCACTTATGATGAAGTAAAACGCTTATTCGGGTTGTTTGGATATGCTGAGGCTAGCAAAGGAAGTACGTCTGGTTCACGGGTTGAGTTTATAAGTGCAGATAGCAAAGATTCATATATTATGCACAAGCCACATCCCTCCAATATCATTAAAGGGTATGTGATGAAGCAACTACTTACTTATATCCGCGAAAACAAGCTGATTGAGAAGTATGAACAGAGTAAAGAACAAAAAACAAAGTGACTATGGGACAGTTAAAGTACAAAGGTTATTCTGGTAGCGTAGAATACAGCGAAGATGATAATTGCTTATTCGGCAAGGTTCTTGGTCTCAAAAAGGATTGCATTACTTACGAGGGTGAAACCATTAATGAATTGAAAAGCGATTTTGAAGGTGCTATTGATGATTATCTAGCAAGTTGCAAAGACCGTGGAGTAGAGCCAAGCAAGCCATATAGCGGAAAGCTAATTGTCCGAATGCCTTCCGAGCTTCATAGCATGGTAGCAATGGCAGCGGCCAATGCCGGTACTACTATCAATGAATTTATCACCAAGGCTGTATCAAAAGAGTTGGAACACGAAATGGTTATGTAATCCATATGCTTGGATTATTCAGATAGGGAATGTGTCAAAACAAAAAATAGCTATCATTTTGCTGTAGGGGCAGATTGAATCTGCCCGATAATAATTTACTTTGTGTATTTGGGCGGATTCAATCCGCCCCTACGGTGAACAATTTGATAGTTACTTTAGAGTTTTGACACACCCCCTTCTTTTGCATATCCTTCTTGTCTCTACTCGTCTTCCCCTTCAAAATCGAAGTCGAAATCAAAGCCGTCATCCTCGGAAATGTATTCGGGGGTGACAAAATCTTCCATACTGCGGCGGTCTTTCTTGGTAGGACGCCCTGTGCCACGGGCACGGCCCACGAAACCACTGATCTTGCTCATTTCCAGCAATTCATATTGGTCTGGTGTGGTTACGTTCTCCATGATTTCGGGAACCAGTTTGGCTCCTACACGCTTTTCTATGGCTTGCAGCACCTTGAATGAGTAAGTGATAGGCGGTTTCTTTACCTGTATCACTTCTCCCGGCTTTATCATTCGTGCCGGTTTTACTTGGGTGCCGTTTATGCTGATTCGTCCCTTCTTGCATGCCTCGGATGCAATAGTACGAGTCTTGAAAATGCGCGAGGCCCATAGCCATTTGTCAATTCTTGCTTCAGCCATTACTTTTTATTGTATTGGTTCATCGTTATGCTGATGCCTGCCAGGCAAAAGCTCTTGATTATATCACAAGCCATAGCTACACGCTCGTCCATGGTCTTCAGGTCTTCTTCGGTGAAGTGACCCAGTACGAAGTCTATTTGTCCGCCGCGGGGGAAATCGTTGCCTATTCCAAAGCGCAGGCGGGCATAGTCTTGTGTACCCAGCGTAGCAGCTATATGCTTCAGTCCGTTGTGACCGGCATCGCTTCCTTTGCCTTTCAGGCGCAATGTGCCGAAAGGAAGGGCAAGGTCATCAACCACTATCAACACGTTTTCCAACGGAATGTTTTCTTTCTGCATCCAGTAGCGCACTGCGTTACCACTCAGGTTCATATAGGTGGACGGTTTCAGCAGGATAAGCTGGCGTCCCTTGAGGGGCAGGGTGGTAGTGGCACCATAACGTCCGTCGGTAAAAACAAGATTGGACGCCTTTGCGAGGGCGTCCAATACTGTGAATCCTATGTTGTGACGGGTATCCCGGTATTCTTCACCGATATTACCCAGTCCTACGATCAAATATTTCATTGATAAGGATTAAGGGTTTAAAATTACTTGCCGGCAGCTGCAGCAGCACCACGAGCGGCACGAGTCAATTTAACTGCGCAAACAACTGCTTCTTTAGCATTCATCAATTCCAAACCTTCATAGCTCAGTTCGCCCACTTTAACAGTCTTACCAAGACCCAGGTGAGTTACGTCTACAATCAGACGTTCAGGAATTACATTGTACAAAGCTTTCACTTTCAGCTTGCGCAACTGCAATGCCAATTTACCACCGGCACGTACACCTTCTGCCAAACCTTCCATCTGAACAGGAACTTCCATTACGATAGGTTTAGCTTCGTCAATCTGGTAAAAGTCAACGTGAAGGATGCTGTCCTTTACAGGGTGGAACTGAATATCTTTCAAGATAGCATTCACTGTCTTGCCGTCAATGTTCAGGTCTACAACGTAGATGTGCGGTGTGTATACCAAGTTGCGGAGGCCTTCTACCTGTACAGAGAAATGAGTTGCTACGGGCAAGCCGTTTTCGTCTTTCTGTACTCCGTACAATACACAAGGTACACCGTTGTTCTTACGCAATTCACGAGTTGCTTTCTTTCCAAGGTCTGTTCTTGCAGAACCTTTAACTTCAATTGATTTCATTGTTCTTGAATTTTTTTGTTGTGTTACTCTAAATTAAGTTGTTTTTTTGCTTAATTCACCATCACACGATGTGGTATATCACACGATGGAGCTTAAAAAAGCGGTGCAAAATTACCGCTTATTTTTGATTTGACAAAAGAAAAGCCCGGATTTTTTTATCCGGACTCTATTAGAGCTTTGATATACTTCCTTAAAAATCAATATCAATCTTGATTTCACCCGGAGTAAGCGGTTTGGAATCTTCTTCCTCCGTTGTTGCCATATCTTCGCTTTCGCTATGGTGTGGCTCTATCGGGCCCTGTTCGTCGGCAATAAACTGGATAGCCTGCTGCAATCCGTTCATAAACTTCTCAAAATCTTCTTTATACAGGAAGATCTTATGTTTTTCGAAGCTCACTTGCGAGTCATCACCTTCTCCCGACACAATTTTCTTGCTTTCCGTAATAGCCAAGAACATTTCATCCTTCCGGTTTTTCTTCACATCTAAATAATAGATACGCTTACCGGCTTTTATTGCTTTTGAAAAAACAATTTCCTTATCACCATCCACAACACTTTTCTTTTTATAATCTTCCATAACTTGAATATCTTTATAAATCGGCTTCAAAATTGGACATTTTTTTTAAATGGGCAAAGAATTTGCCCATAAACTTCGACGAAAAAAGCGATTTCGGCGGGTCTATGTAAATTTTACATTAAAAAATGTAATTATGTTATGTAAAATCGATCAAAATACCTACTTTTGCAACTCCTTAATAATTTTATGTGAATTATGATAAATAGAGTTCTTATTCGTCTTAAGATAGTTCAGATAGTCTATGCATATTATCAGAACGGAGGCAAAAACTTGGATACAGCGGAAAAAGAGTTATTTTTCAGCCTTTCTAAAGCATATGACCTATACAACTATCTGTTGCTTTTAATGGTAGAGGTGACTAAACAGGCTAACAAACGACTGAATGCTGCGAAAAACAAAATGATCCCTACTAAGGAAGAATTGTTTCCCAACACCAAATTTGTAGAAAACCGCTTTATTGCCCAACTGGAAGTGAACAAACAGTTGATGGAGTTTACAACCAACCAAAAGAAAACTTGGGAAAACGAAGCCGATTTTATAAAAAGTTTATGTGATAAAATCTTAGAAAGCGATATATATAAGGAATATATGGCTAGCGAGACTTCATCTTATGAAGAAGACCGCGAGCTGTGGCGCAAGATTTACAAGAATATCATATTCAACAATGCAGAACTGGACCAGGTATTGGAAGACCAAAGCTTGTATTGGAATGATGACAAAGAAATTGTAGATACTTTCGTATTGAAGACCATCAAGCGTTTCGAAGAAAAGAACGGCGCCAAGCAAGAACTGTTGCCTGAATTTAAGGATGATGAAGACCAGGACTTTGCACGCCGCTTGTTCCGTCGCGCCATATTGAATGCAGACTACTATCGCCACCTGATCAGCGAGAATACAAAGAACTGGGATTTGGACCGCGTGGCATTCATGGACGTGATTGTGATGCAGATTGCTTTGGCGGAAATCCTCAGCTTCCCCAATATTCCGGTGAGCGTTTCATTGAACGAGTACGTAGAGATTGCCAAGCTGTATAGCACACCGAAAAGCGGTGGTTTTATCAACGGCACTTTGGATGGAATCGTTAATTCATTGAAAAAAGAGAATAAGCTAACGAAAAATTAATATCTTTGTTTGTTATCGAGGCATAACAACTTTATAAACTAAAAAATATTGAAAGTATGAACTTATTATTTGTATTTCTGCAGGCAGGTGGAGGAGGAGATTACTCTTTCTTGATTATGATGGTAGCCATCTTCGCTATTATGTACTTCTTCATGATTCGTCCTCAGAATAAAAAACAGAAAGCTATCGCTAATTTCCGCAAGAGTCTGGAAGTGGGACAGGAAGTGATCACTGCCGGTGGCATCTATGGAAAGATTAAAGAAGTAGAAGATAATACCGTTGTTCTGGAAATTGCATCAGGCGTAAAGATCAAGATTGACAAAAACTCAATCTTTGCCGATGCTGCTGCCAGCCAACAGACGAAGTAAATAAAAGAATAACATGTTCGACAAACGGAACATACGTATTTACTATTTAAAGACTTTAGAGAAAATCAGAAGCTTCCTGCTTAGTCGTAATAGCAGGGAGTTCCTGATTTTCTTGTTTTTTGTGTTTGTATCTTTCTGTTTCTGGTTGTTGCAAGTATTGAATGATGATTACGAAACAGAGTTCTCTGTCCCCTTGCGTTTAAAGAATGTGCCGGGAGATGTGGTACTGACTTCCGAACTGCCCAGCGAACTGCGCATCGGGGTAAAGGATAGGGGAACAGTGCTTGCCAACTATATGCTGGGGCAGACTTTCTATCCGATAACGCTCGATTTTAAAGATTATGAAGACAAGGGAAGCCGTGTGCGCATTCCTGTGTCTGCCTTGATGAAGAAGATTGCAGTGCAGTTGAACCAATCTACCAAGTTGCAGACCATCCGCCCGGACACGGTGGAGTTTATCTATACCAAAGGCAAAGCAAAGAAAGTGCCCGTGAAATTGCAGGGCAAGGTTGCCTTGGATCGCCAATATTACGTCTCGGATATTATTTATTCTCCGGATTCGGTCATGGTATATGCTCCCCAGGAAATTCTGGATACTATAACGGCAGCCTATACCCAGCCTCTCAGCTTTGAGAATGTGACGGATACCATTCGTCGCCGTGTGAACTTGGCACAGGTGAAAGGGGCAAAGTTCACTCCATCCTTTAATGATGTAACTTTGCTGGTAGATATTTATGCCGAGAAAAGCGTGGAAGTGCCCATAAAGGGGATTAACTTTCCGCCCGATAAAGTGCTGCGTACTTTCCCCTCAAAGATTCAAGTGACTTTCCAAGTGGGACTGAGCCACTTTAAAGCGATAACTGCCGACGATTTCTTTATCGGGGTGACGTATGAATCGTTGCTCAATAATAAAGGTGAGAAGTGTCCGGTCAGTTTAAAATCAATTCCCCGTTATGTGAACCATGTCCGCTTGAACCCCAAGGAAGTGGATTATTTAATAGAACAACAAATCAGATACAATGATTAAGATAGCGATTACCGGTGGCATAGGCAGTGGTAAGTCGTATATTTCCCATCTGCTGGAAGATATGAATATCCCTGTATATAATGCGGACAATGAGGCGAAGCGCCTGACGGTTTCGGATGAAGGAATCCGCCGGCAGTTGGTCGCTTTGCTGGGCGAGGACGTTTATAAGGACGGAATGCTGAATAAACCTTTGTTGGCTTCTTACCTGTTTTCTGATCCGGCGCATGTGTTGCAGATTAACGCCATTATTCACCCCCGGGTGAGGGAAGACTTTGCAGCATGGGCAGATAAACGGAAGGATTGTGCGGTAGTGGGAATGGAATCGGCCATTCTTTACGAAGCCGGTTTTGAGGATACGGTGGATGCGGTGGTGATGGTATATGCCCCTCTGGATTTGCGGGTGCAGCGTGCCATGTATCGCGACGGCGCCAGCGAAGAACAGGTGAGGGCGCGTGTGGCTTCGCAGATGGATGATGAGGAAAAGCGCCGCCGTGCACACTTTACGGTGGTAAATGATGGGGCTCAACCGCTTATCCCTCAGTTGACTGAGATAATAGAACAATTAAAAACGGGAAAATTCGTACAATAAAATTTGGGAGTTTCATTAGCGAATTGTACTTTTGCTCCCTCAAACCATAAAATAAAAATAGAATAGTATGTTAAAGACCATTTTATCAATCGCGGGCAAACCGGGATTATATAAATTGATTTCTCAAGGAAAGAACATGTTGATTGTAGAAACAGTTGACGCAGCTAAGAAAAGAGTTCCGGCTTATGCTCATGACAAAGTAATTTCATTGGCAGACATCGCTATGTACACTGATGCAGAAGAAGTTCCCTTGAGCGAAGTGCTGGAAGCAGTGAAGAAGAAAGAAAACGGAGCAGTAGCTTCTATCGATTATAAAAAAGCATCTGCTGACCAGTTGCACGCATACTTTGCAGAAGTTCTGCCTAACTATGACCGTGACCGCGTTCATAATGGTGACATCAAGAAATTGATTTCTTGGTATAATATCCTGGTGAATAATGGATTGACCGAGTTTGTGGTGGAAGCGGCAGAAGTGGAAGCTGAAGCGGAAACTCCGGAAGTGGCGGAAGAAGCTAAGGAGGCAGTTGAAGCTAAAGAAGAAGCTCCGAAAGCAGCGAAGGCTCCGAAGGCGGCAAAAGCAAAAGCTCCGGCTAAAGAAAAGAAGGAAGCTAAATAATAAAGGATGATATTATTTTTTTCGCGGTGTGAAACGATAGGTTTGACACCGAGATAATAAAATTCCCCGGTGTCTAAACGAAATTAGACACCGGGGAATTTAGTAATCATATAGGCTCTCATTTAGCTGTAGGGGCAGGGTTTGCCTGCCCGAATACATAAAGCGGACTGTTTTCGGGCGGGCAAACCCCGCCCCTACGGCGGATGGCAACATTATTGTGAGGTTTTTAGTTACTGAATTTCAACCCATCACCAGCCGTTTCCACTATAATCGGCTTCGTCCTATCCACCTCTTGCGCCAGCAACTTCTTAGACAGATCATTCAACAAATAGCGCTGAATAGCACGTTTCACCGGACGGGCGCCAAATTCAGGATCATACCCGGTACTTGCAATGAACCGAACAGCTTCATCCGTCATTTCCAGCGTAATGCCGTTATCACTCAGCATATTCTTGATACCATTGATCTGCAACATTACAATCTGTTCAATTTCTTCTCTGTTCAATGGCAGGAACATGATCGTTTCATCAATACGGTTCAGGAACTCCGGACGAATCGTTTTCTTCAACATAGACATCACTTCCTTCTTCGTTTCCTCAATCACTACTTCCCTGTTCTCGTCATTGATCTTCTCAAACTGACTCTGAATGTAAGAGCTGCCCATATTGGAAGTCATAATGATAATGGTGTTCTTGAAGTTCACCGTCCGTCCCTTGTTGTCAGTCAACCGCCCATCATCCAACACCTGCAACAAGATGTTGAATACATCCGGATGCGCCTTCTCAATTTCGTCAAACAAGACTACTGAGTAAGGTTTGCGTCGAACGGCCTCGGTCAACTGTCCGCCTTCATCGTAACCTACGTATCCCGGAGGCGCTCCGATCAGTCGGGACACAGAGTGCTTCTCCTGATACTCACTCATATCAATACGGGTCATCAAGGTTTCATCATCAAACAAATAGTCGGCCAATGCCTTTGCCAACTCGGTTTTACCTACACCGGTAGTACCCAGGAAGATGAATGAACCGATAGGACGTTTCGGATCTTGCAACCCGGCACGGCTGCGGCGCACGGCATCAGATACGGCGGCAATGGCTTCATCCTGACCTACCACACGCAAGTGCAGTTCCTGTTCCAGGTTCAGCAACTTGTCGCGCTCGCTTTGCAGCATCTTGTTCACCGGTATGCCTGTCCAGCGAGAAACTACGTCGGCAATGTCCTCGGCGGTTACTTCCTCCTTAATCATGGCGCTGTCACCCTGCTTATGTTTCAGGTCTTCCTGTATATCCTTTATCTCGCTTTCCAGTGCCTGCAACTTTCCGTAACGTATCTCCGCCACTTTGCCATAATCACCTTCGCGTTCAGCTTTATCGGCTTCAAACTTCAACTGTTCTATTTCCTGCTTATTCTGCTGAATCTTGTTTACCAGTTCCTTTTCACTCTGCCATTTGGCTTTGTAAGAAGTTTCCTGTTCCTTCAATTCGGCAATCTCCTTGTTCAGTTGTTGCAACTTCGGTTCATCCTTTTCGCGCTTGATGGCTTCGCGTTCAATTTCCAGTTGTTTCAACTTACGTGAAATCTCATCCAGTTCTTCGGGCACAGAGTCGCGTTCCATACGGAGTTTGGCGGCGGCTTCATCCATCAGGTCGATGGCTTTGTCCGGCAAGAAACGTTCTGTGATGTAACGGTTACTCAGTTCCACGGCGGCAATGATAGCCTCGTCTTTGATACGCACCTTGTGGTGGTTTTCGTAACGCTCTTTCAATCCGCGGAGGATGGAAATAGTGCTCAGTGTATCCGGTTCGGCAACCATAACGGTTTGGAACCGGCGTTCCAATGCTTTATCCTTTTCAAAGTATTTTTGATACTCGTCCAGGGTAGTGGCGCCGATGCTGCGCAGTTCGCCACGGGCCAGGGCGGGCTTCAATATATTGGCGGCGTCCATGGCACCTTCACCCTTACCGGCTCCCACCAAGGTATGGATTTCATCAATGAACAGGATGATATTTCCTTCGGACTTCGTTACCTCGTTGATAACGGACTTCAAACGTTCTTCAAATTCACCTTTATATTTGGCACCGGCTACCAGTGCACCCATATCCAGTGAGAAGATTTGTTTGTCCTTCAGGTTTTCGGGCACATCACCACGGATGATGCGGTGTGCCAGCCCTTCCACGATGGCGGTCTTACCCGTACCCGGTTCACCTATCAGAATCGGATTGTTCTTGGTGCGGCGGCTCAATATTTGTAATACCCGTCGTATTTCTTCGTCACGGCCTATCACCGGGTCCAGCTTTCCGCTGCGGGCGGCTTCGTTCAGGTTGATGGCATATTTGCCTAGAGACTGGTAAGTATCTTCGCTGGATTGTGAAGTTACTTTCTCGCCTTTTCGCAGTTCTGCTATGGCGGCACGAAGTTCCTTGTCGGTCATTCCTGCATCCTTCAGAATGGTGGCTACCGTGCTCTTTACATTCAGCAAGGCAAGGATAATGGCTTCCAGTGACACAAATTCGTCGCCCATTTCCTTTGAGTATTGCACAGCTCTTTGTAATACCTCGTTACTTTCGCGGCTCAGGTAGGCTTCTCCTCCTGATACCTTGGGCAGTGAGTCTATTTGCTTGTCGATGACCAATGCAATCTGTTGGGCATTCATTCCAAGTTTCTGGAAGATGAAGTTGGTGACGTTTTCGCCTACCTTCAATACTCCGGCCAACAGGTGCACAGGTTCGATGGCTTGCTGTCCGCGGGCTTGGGTCAAGTTCACCGCTTCCTGTACTGCCTCCTGTGATTTAATTGTGAAGTTGTTAAAGTTCATATTGTATCTCCTTTCTATTTATATTCTAAATACCTATTGAAAAAACGAATGTGCGATTGCTTTGTTCAATAGCTTTCGCGATTTCATTAGTAAATCGTCAAATAGTCTGCCAGAAGGTAATAATAGCTCTTTGAGGTAAAAGAATCAGACATAATGGCAGATTGGAAGGGTTGTTAAATGAAAAAAAGTCCGAATTGGACACAAAAAGGCAGATAACTCTTTTTGCAGGCGGATGATAATTGTTATCTTAGCATCGAAATCTTAAAAGATAAAACGAGATGACGAATGAAATAAAGTTTGCAGATACCGTGATTTTGATGGATGCAGCCTATATGGATAGGGTAGCGGGTGATTTATCCAAGCATTTTGGGGAAGTAGTGGGGCGCAAGTTGCCGAAAGCTGATTTGCCGTTGTTGTTAGAATGCTTGTCGCTGGACGGCGGGATACCCTTAGGGGAGAATGCGATTCAGGTATTATTTATCTATGATAAGGAGAGTAAGAAGATGAATGCTTTCCAGCCGGCGGATTTAGAGAAAGAATTAAATAATGTGGCATTCAAGAGCCAGTTGGGAGAGTTTGCCCTTTATTCTTTTGAGCCTTCGGATATGGCGACTCGTGAGGAGTTATTCCTGGAGTCCCTGAAAGTAGTGGCTGATGCGAAGGAAGTGAAGCGGATGATCATAGTTCCCTCCGAAGAAGAATACGGTGAAAAAGTGCCTGCTATATTAAATAAGGTGGATGGGAAAGAAAAAATGACGGTGTTTGGTATGAATCCTCCGGCAGAAGAAGGGAGTTATAAGTGGGAGATGCTGGGATTTGGAGTTTTGCAATCATTAGGCATTAAGGCGGACGAGCTATAGTGGTTGCATTGCCTTGACAATAATTTAGTGTAACCTCTTTTTTTCTTATACATTATTTGTATATAGGTAGTCTAATGTAACTTCATCCCCTCTTGAGAGGGGGTAGGGGGTGTGTTAGATTACACAAACGAATACATTTGCAAGTGCATTTCACACACCCCTTCCCCTCTCAAGAGGGGATGAAGTTACATTAGACTAATCATTAACCACTAACCACTAATCATTAACCACTAACCACTAATCATTAACCACTAACCACTAATCATTAACCACTAACCACTAAAAAGCATGTCAGATTTCAGACTAAAAGTATTCACCAGTGTAGCAAAGAACCTTAGCTTCACCAAGGCATCCCAAGAGCTTTTTATCAGCCAGCCTGCCATCACCAAGCACATCCAAGAACTGGAAACCATGTACCAGACACGCCTCTTTGAACGTATGGGAAACAAAATCCTATTAACCGATGCCGGAAAATTACTGCTGGAACATTGCGAGAGAATCCTTGAAGAATACGGACGACTGGAATATGAAATGAACCTGCTGCGCAACGAACATACCGGCGAATTACGCCTGGGAGCCAGCACCACCATTGCCCAGTATGTACTTCCCCCTCTGCTTGCCCGCTTTGTCGAGAAATTCCCGCAAGTATCCCTGTCCTTATTCAGCGGAAACTCGGCGGAAGTGGAAAAAGCATTGCAGGAACACCGCATAGACCTGGCACTGGTAGAAGGAAATACCCGCCAGCCCAATCTGAAATACACCCCTTTCCTGCAAGATGAGCTGGTAGCCATCGTGCACACCCGCAGCAAATGGATGGACTATGACGAAGTAACCTTGGATGAACTGAGAGAAATCCCTTTAGTGCTTCGTGAACGGGGATCGGGTACGCTGGATGTATTGATTACCGCATTGCAGAAACACAACATAAAGTTATCAGATCTCAACGTCCGCATGTATCTGGGTAGTACGGAAAGCATTAAATTATTCCTTGAGAATAGTGAATGTATGGGCATCCTGTCTATACGCTCTATCAACAAGGAACTCTACTCCGGTAAATTTAAAGTATTGGAAATAAAAGATTTAGCAATGTGCCGCGAGTTCGATTTTGTCCAATTACAAGGACAAGACACCGGACTTCCCGCTCTGTTCATGCAATTTGCCCATCATTATAAGGAAAAGTTATAACCTATAATTAAAAACGATTAGATTGCTATTGAAACATATACTACCTTTGCACCCCGAAAAAAGGAGATAACACTAAAAAGAGTAATATATGATTTCAGTAACTGCTTTACAGCAAAACAACAAAGCTATCTATGTAGGCTTACTTTCCACATTAACGTTCTTTCTATTAATGGATTATGTTCTGGCATTGGCTCCTTTCTCTCATTGGGTCACTCCTCCGGTTGCTTTATTTCTGGGATTGATATTCGCATTGGTTTGCGGACAGGCTCACCCCAAGTTTAATAAGAAAACTTCAAAATATCTGTTACAATATTCGGTAGTGGGATTGGGATTTGGCATGAATCTCCAGGCATCTTTGGCATCGGGCAAGGAGGGTATGGAGTTTACCATCATTTCAGTAATCGGCACTATGCTTATCGGTATGTTTATCGGTCGTAAACTGTTGAAGGTGGATCGTGATACTTCTTACTTGATTAGTTCGGGTACAGCCATTTGTGGCGGTAGTGCCATTGCCGCCGTAGGTCCGGTGTTGAAGGCGAAAGATAGTGAAATGTCTGTGGCATTGGCTACTATATTTGTTTTGAATGCGGTTGCATTGTTTGTGTTCCCGGTTTTGGGACATGCTTTGGGGCTGGATCAGCATCAGTTTGGTACATGGGCGGCTATTGCTATTCATGATACCAGTTCCGTGGTAGGTGCGGGAGCTGCTTATGGCGAGGAAGCCTTGAAGGTGGCGACTACGATCAAGTTGACTCGTGCTTTGTGGATTATTCCGTTGGCGTTGGCTACTTCTTTTATATTTAAGGGGAGTGGGAAGAAAGTCAGTATTCCTTGGTTCATTCTTTATTTTGTGGTGGCTATTGTGTTGAATACTTATGTATTGGATGGTGTGCCGCAATTTGGTCAAGCTATTTCCGGGTTGGCGCGTAAGGGGTTGATTATTACCATGTTCTTTATTGGTGCATCGCTCTCTATGGATGTATTGAAGCAGGTAGGTATGAAGCCGTTGATTCAAGGTGTGGCTCTGTGGGCGGTGATTAGTATCAGTTCGTTGGCATATATATTGCTGTTCTAGCATTCATCTACCGGGGAATACCCAATAAAAATTTATCATCCGTAGGGGCGGACCCATGTGTCCGCCCGAATGCATAAAGTGAATTGTATTCGGGCGGACACATGGGTCCGCCCCTACGGTAATAAAATATCTTCTTTTTTCTACGCTCCTTCTTAAAACGCCTGTTTAAACTTTCCTTCCTCAAAAATCCCTTTCAGCTTATCATCCCCTTTCACTTGTTCAATAATACTTCCCAGCACCTCTGCCTTAGACAACTCCACTACAACATCGGTTTTGTATTTCCCCCCGGTCTGCTGGCTATTCTCGCAAATCACTTTCAGGTTGGCAGCCTCCTGCTGGGTTGCCATTTGAACCAAGTCCAGAAACTCCGTCATCTCGGCACTTCCAAACTTACTTTGAGATTTTGCAGCCATTTCAGCTTTCGCTTTTATCTGGTTGGTGATGGTAGTCCGGGCAGTTATGGTTGCTTTCTTCTTAGAAGCAGTGGCATCACCACTCTGACCGGATGCCGAAGCACGGAAAAACTCGGCATTCGTACTATATTGACTTCCTGTACAGGGATCATTCTGAGCTTGCGTTAAGGTTGCCATGAAAAACAGTACAACCAATAAACTAACAAATCTATAACATTTCATAGGCTAAAATTTATCAATCTATTGCGAAGGTAGAAGAATTTTTGATAATATTGATAAGAAAAAGGAAAAAAAGAATCGAGCTTGGCGAATGAAATTATTATATTTGCAGAAATTAAATTAGGAAGGTTAGTATTATGGAATCGACAACAAAACTTTATTCTTTGAATTACACAAGTGCAAATACTTATTTATTTGCATTATTGTTCATTGTGGGTAATATCGCATTGCCGCAACTCTGCCATTTGGTACATTTGGGTGGTCCCACTATGTTGCCTATTTATTTCTTTACATTGGTAGGAGCTTATAAGTATGGCTTTAAAGTCGGCTTATTGACGGCTATTCTGTCTCCGCTTATCAATAGCGCCTTGTTTGGAATGCCTGCCGTGGCTGTTCTTCCCGCTATGTTGGCAAAATCTATCTTGTTGGCGGTAGCTGCCGGATACATGGCAAACCGTTTCCGGCGTATCACCATCCCTGCATTGCTGGGCGTAGTTTTGGCCTATCAGGTAGTGGGAACATTGATAGAATGGGCTATCGTAGGCAACTTCTATCTGGCTGTCCAGGATTTCCGCATCGGTATTCCGGGCATGTTACTCCAGATCTTCGGCGGCTATGCTTTGCTGAAAGCCATTGCTAAGAAATAAAGCGCTTATAAACCATAAAAAAGTACGATTGTGGACAGAAGGGATTTTTTGAAAACAGTAGCTATTGCCGGCGTAGCAGCAACGGTAAAGCTGGAAGGTGCTATGGACGTCATGGCACAAACTGTGAAACAGGCCGAAGGTGGGGGCGCCGGATATGATATGGTTGCCGTCATGGGTGGAGAACCCGATGAAATGTTCCGTCAGGCCATTGCTCAGATGGGTGGAATGAAGAAATTCGTGAAACCCGGTTCCAAAGTAGTGGTGAAACCTAATATCGGTTGGGATAAAACACCGGAATTGGCAGGAAATACCAATCCCAAACTGGTGACCGAAATCATTAAACAATGCTTTGCCGCAGGTGCCAAGGAAGTTTCCGTATTTGACCATACTTGCGACGACTGGCAGAAATGCTATAAGAATAGTGGCATAGAAGCGGCGGCAAAAGCTGCCGGAGCCAAAGTCCTGCCTGCCGACCAGGAGACGTATTATCGCGAAATCACTTTGCCGCGTGGCAAGAGTCTGAAGAAGGCTAAAATTCACAATGCCATTCTGGATTGTGATGTATGGATAAACGTGCCTATTCTGAAAAATCACGGAGGGGCGCAACTCACCATGTCCATGAAGAATCACATGGGTATTGTGTGGGATAGGGGTTTCTTCCATCAGAACGACCTCCAGCAATGCATTGCCGATATTTGTACAATGAGCAAACCTGCCGTGCTGAATGTGGTGGATGCTTATCGCATCATGAAGACCAACGGTCCTCGCGGTCGCTCGGCGGCAGATGTAGTGCTGGCAAAGGGATTGTTCATGTCACAAGATATTGTAGCCGTAGACACGGCGGCTGCCAAGTTCTTCAATCAGGTTCGTGAAATGCCTTTGGATAAAGTAGGCCATCTGTCTAAGGCGCAGGCTTTGAAAGTAGGCACGATGGATATTGATAAACTGAAAGTAAAGAGAATCAAGATCTAAGAGAATGAAAGGAAATTCCAAACATTCCAAGTTGAGAATGCTGCGTATAGCAGTATCGGTAGTCCTTTTTTCGCTGATTACCTTTTACTTTCTCGATTTTGCAGAAATCACAGGGCATAACTCTTGGCTGGAGCGTGTTCAACTGGTTCCGGCATTGTTGTCCGGCAGCATGGTTATTGTGCTGGTTTTGCTGGTATTGACGTTGCTTTTCGGCCGTGTATATTGTTCTTCCATTTGTCCGATGGGCGTTTTTCAGGATCTTTTTAACTGGATGGCGCGGAAGATGAATAAGAAGAAAAAGTATGGTTATCGTCCGGAGCGTAAATGGCTGCGCTGGGGCATCCTGGCGGTGGCGGTTATTGCGTGGTTTGCCGATTTTACTTTTCTGGCGGGGCTGGTGGAACCCTATAGCGCCTACGGGCGTATGGCGGCCAATGTATTCAGCCCGGTATATATGGCGCTGAATAATTTGTTGGCGTGGGTATTCAATTCTTTCGGCAATTATACTTTTTATTTTGTGGATATATCCATCCGTGCGGTGGCTTCTTTTGTGGTTGCCCTGCTCACGCTGGCTATTGTGGCTCATTTCGCATTCCACTGGGGGAGAACGTATTGCAATACCATTTGTCCGGTAGGCACTTTCCTGGGATTCTTTTCCCGTTTCTCATGGTTCAAATTGCATATTGATACGGATAAATGTAATAATTGCGGGCTGTGTGGGCTGAAATGTAAAGGGTATTGCATTGATACAAAGAATCATAAGATAGATTACAGTCGTTGCATCACTTGCTTTGATTGCCTGGATAATTGTCATAAGGGCGCAATGACCTACGGGCTCCGTAAGAAAGCGCTTCCGGCAGAAGCAGTGTCGGCTAAGACTGAGATTTCTGAAGAAACTCCCGAAGTAACTCCCAAAAGTGTAGCACAGCAATCAGTGGCGGCTCCGGCTGATGATAGCCGTCGTCGTTTTATCTTGACTTCGGTTGCCACGGCGGCAGCTATTCCTGTGGCATTGGCGGGGAAGCAGACCGCTTCCTTGTTTGCTGATGATTTCAAGCCTAGCGAACGAATGGTTCCGCTGAGTCCTCCGGGTTCTGTCAGCCATTCCCATTTTCTGAAGCATTGCACTTCGTGCCATCTTTGCGTCACCAAGTGCCCTTCTCATGTATTGAAACCTGCCCTTCTGGAATATGGTTTGGGAGGTTTCATGCAACCTATGATGGATTTTGAAAAAGGTTTCTGCAACTTTGATTGCACGGTGTGTGGCGATGTGTGCCCCAATGGAGCTATCAAGCCATTGACGGTGGAGCAGAAGCATAAGACGCAGATGGGACGTGTGGTTTTTATACAGCAGAATTGCATCGTAGAGCGAGATCATACCAGTTGCGGCGCTTGTTCCGAGCATTGTCCCACGCAGGCGGTAGCCATGGTTACCTATAAGGATGGTTTGACTATTCCGAAGGTAGACCCTGAAATTTGCGTAGGATGTGGAGGTTGCGAATATGTTTGTCCGGCTAAGCCCTATAAAGCGATTTATATAGAAGGCAATGCGGTTCAGCAAGAGGCGAAACCTTTTGTAGAAGAAAAAAAAGAAGACGTGGTGATTGATGACTTCGGCTTCTGATTATTCATTATTATAATACTAAATAAAGAAAATGATTGGTACATTATTATTTTTAGGATTGGGCATGCAGGAAGTGCTGTTCATTGCGTTGATTGTGCTTTTGTTCTTTGGGGGCAAAAAAATACCCGAGTTGATGAAAGGTTTGGGCAAAGGCGTCAAGAGCTTTAAGGATGGAATGAATGGCCTTGAAGATGATATAGAAGGAAAAGAGAAGAAAGAGGAAAAGAAAGAAGAATAATTTTATTTTGCCGTAGGAGCGGATTGAATTTCATAGCCATTAAGCAATGGATACCATCTACTGTAGGGGCGGATTGAATCCGCCCGTATGCGCAAAGTAAACTGATATCGGGCAGATTCAATCTGCCCCTACGGTAGATGGTAGGATGAGAAATTGATTATTATTAAACCCAAATCCAATGAAACAAGAGCAGCAGAAAGTACTTACTTTTTGGGATCACCTGGAGGAATTGCGCCACGTATTATTCCGCATAGCCGTAGCAGTAGTCCTTCTTATGTTAATCGCCTTCCTGTTCAAAGACGAACTCTTTGCCATCGTACTTGCCCCCAAGAATGCTGACTTTATCATTTATCACCTTTTCTGCCGATTGGCTGATGCAGTTTCCATGCCCTCCCTATGCCCGGAAGCTTTTTATGTAAAGATCATCAATACCCAACTGGCAGCACAGTTCATCACCCACATGAGTGTTTCTTTCTATGCCGGTTTCCTTTTATCTTCTCCTTATGTCATTTACCAGCTATTCCGTTTCGTATCTCCGGCTTTGTATGAAAGTGAAAAGAAATACTCCACTCGGGTGATAGGGTGGGGATACACCCTCTTTATGATGGGCGTATTGCTGAATTATTTCCTGATCTTCCCCCTCACGTTCCGTTTTCTGGCTACCTACCAAGTGAGCATGGAAGTAGAAAATACCATTACTTTATCCTCCTATATGGATACCTTGATGATGATGAGCCTCATGATGGGTATTGTTTTCGAGATTCCCATTCTTTGCTGGCTCTTTGCCAAGCTGGGATTCCTTACGTCTGCCTTTATGAAGCGCTATCGCCGCCATGCCATCGTTATCATTCTGATTATCGGAGCTATTATTACCCCTACTTCTGATGTCTTCACCCTGATGATGGTTTCCGTACCCATGTATTTGCTTTATGAAATCAGCATTTGGATAGTGGGTAGGACGGAAAAGAAACAGGTGGAGGAACCGGTAGAGAAAGTTCCTGAAGAACCGTGGGAAGATAATCCTTATAAATATTAAGTTTACTTCTCTTTAAAACATATTTCAAGCACTTTGAGGCATTCTAAAGTGTTTCCAAAGTGTTCTTTGAATTTGTAATCCATCAATCCATAGATTTACAACCGGGCTTTGGTACTATGAATTTCTCACTTTTATAAATTAATTGATGCTCCTATGAGAAAACTATTATTTTATTCCCTTTTTTCGTATCAGATTAAATCAAAATTAACAAAAACCATAAAAGAAGAAAGAAAAAGTAAAATAATAATGGGTTATTTCATTTTTTTACGCTACCTTTGCACCGATTCTTTAATAGTCTATTAATTGTTTGTCGTCTCTTTTTCGGGGAAGTAAATAAAAGCAATAATATAAAAAAGGATCTGAACATCGGTTTCTCAAAGCGAAAATACGAGCTATTTACTACTTTGAATAATCGAAATGAGAAATAAGATTAGAAAACACTACTTTGTAACATCCGACTGTAATTGATTGAAATTCAGAGCTTTGCGACGATTTCAAAGCTCTTAAACTATGGACTCACGTAAAGAAAACAAGGTTTGGTTTGCTATGCGAGCCACCTATTGCAGGGAACTGGAAGTCAAGCGATTTTTAGACGATAGAAAGATTGAGAACTTCATCCCGATGCAATATAAGATAGTTGTTAAGAACCGCAAGAAGAAACGAGAATTAGTCCCTATTATTCATAATTTGATTTTTGTTCATGCCACCTGTGCTGCCATTTGGGAAGTAAAATTTATATTGCCCTATCTGCAATTTATGACAGAAAAAAAAGGTGGCATAAAAACTTCTATTATTGTACCCGAGGAACAAATGAACCGGTTTATAGCCGTGTCCGGCACTTATGATGAACATCTTCTTTATTTTAAGCCCGAGGAGGTAAATTTGGCTAAAGGAACGAAAGTTCGCATCCATGGGGGAAATTTTGACGGACAAGAAGGGATCTTTGTCAAGGTAAAAGGGGCAAGAGACAGAAGACTTGTCATTTACTTAGAGGGAGTGATTGCAGTCGCTACTGCCATTATTCATCCCGATTTGATTGAAGTAATAGAAGAAGATAAGTCAAAGGGAAAATGATCTAACAATAATACACTACATATGATCTACTTTTTTATTGTAACTGTCTTTGTTATCTCTGCACTTTTAGCTTCCGTTATCATTCCCCGCATTTTGCTGGTTTCCTATAAAAAGCGGTTGTTTGATGTCCCCGATGCCCGTAAAGTCCATACTACTCCGGTGCCTCGTCTGGGAGGCATTTCTTTTTTTCCGGTGCTCTTGGTCACTCTTTGCTTGGCAATGGGGTTGCGTTATCTGTTCAATTTCCCCATAGAGCATTTAAGTGCCAATCAGGTCTTTATTCAATTTATGTTTTTTGTGGCCGGGTTGACTTTGCTTTATCTGGTAGGTGTGGTAGACGACTTGATTGGGGTAGGATATTTTTATAAATTGGCTGTGCAGCTCATGAGTGCCTGCCTGTTTCCCTTGTCCGGATTATGGTTCAATTCATTGGGCGGTTTGTTCGGCATTTGCGATCTCCCTGCATGGATAGGGATGCCGTTTACCATATTTATAGTGGTCTATGTCACCAATGCCATGAACTTGATTGATGGCATTGACGGGCTGGCGTCCGGACTGAGTTGCATTTCGTTATGCGTATTGGGAGGAATCAGTTTGTGGCTGGGGCATTATATCCATAGCATGTTGGCTTTTGCCATGTTGGGTGTCCTTGTCCCTTTTTGGATATACAATGTATATGGACGCGTAGAGCGACGCCGCAAAATTTTTATGGGTGACACCGGCAGCTTGACCTTAGGATATATATTGAGTTTTATCATGCTTCATCTGTGCATGTCGGGGGAGGAAGCTGCGTGCCCCAAAATGTTCCTTATAGTCTTTTCCACTTTGCTGGTTCCCATGTTTGATGTAGTGCGGGTAGTGTTGTCTCGCGTGCGCGACCATCGCAATCCATTCCTGCCCGATAAGAACCATATTCATCATAAGTTTCTACGTACCGGGATGCGTATCCGTTGGGCTATGGCCAGTTTGCTCATGGTCAGCTTGTTTTTTATTGCGTTCAATGCAGTCCTTGTTCAATCTGTTGATATCACGCTTTTATGCGGGATGGATATTTTGTTATGGATCATTATGCATCTCATTCTGAATCATTTTATAGCGATTCACGAACAGCGTTGTCCTGAACGGAAATGGGTGCGGGATTACTCTGCTAAGGTTTGATAATGGAAATGAAAAAGACAGTAATTCTTATTGTATTCGCCTGCCTTTGTTGCAGTTATATTCGTGCCCAATATGCACTGGGAGTAACCGGACAATCCATGATTCCCACGGCAGACATGCAGCGCACAGGTACATTTATGGGCGGAGCCAATTTCCTTCCGGAACAGCTCACTCCCCAAACGTTTTCCTATCCCACGATGAATTATTATGTGAATATGACCTTATTCTCTTTCATCGAACTGAATTACAGAATGACCCTGCTAAAGACATCCAACGGAACGGGAAAGGCAACTTACCATGAGCAAGACCGTTCCAATACCATCCGCATCCGCCCTTTGGCAGAGAGCCGTTTTCTCCCGGCAGTGGTGTTCGGCATTGACGATCTGTTTACCGAGGAAGGCGGCAGCCAATATTGGGGAGCCTATTATGGGGTACTTACCAAGCACTTTGACTGGAAAAACGGGCACGCGCTCTCCGTCACTGCCGGGTGGTATATTCCGCAAGGCAACCACCATTTCAATAAAGGGCCTTTCGGCGGCATCACTTATATTCCCTCGTTCTGCCGGGAACTGAAACTGATGGCGGAATATGATTCACATGGGTGGAATGTGGGCGGCGCCATCCGCCTGTGGAAGCATTTCACGGTGAATGCCTTTACCCGCGAATTTACTTGTGTTTCCGCCGGGTTGCGCTATGAATGTACGTTGATTCACTAATGCTCCATGCCATGTCAAAAAGATTGATTTTATTCTTTGCATCCTATATAATAATGTGCACCATGCTTCCTGCACAGCCTGTCCGCATCATGGATACGCTGAGGCAGTTGGATATGGAAAACATAGCCGTGGGGCAAAAGGGAGATACCGTTACCGCGGCTTTTGAAACAACGGCATATCGTGGCGTTTATCGCGGGATAGATGCTGCCATCCGCAGGTTGGTTGCTATTCCACCGGCTAATACCTTGCAACTGGTGATACTGGATAATGCCATTCCGCAACTTTGCATCACCCTGCCTGTCCGGCTTATCAAAGCATATCAGTCAAAAGAGTGCAGTTTGGAAGATCTCTATCGCACCATGGACATCACGGTTTCCACCCGCCATGCAATGAAGGAATTAAAAGGTGCACGTTCTTACTACCGTTCATTCGGTCAAACCGACTTGGTGCTATATCCGGGAGTTATGCTGGCTAACAACCTCACAACCAAACTATACCGCTATGCAGTCGAACTTCAGCCGGCTTTGGAAATGCAACTTTGGAAAGGCGCTTTGATCCGTGCCCAGGTCTGCCTTCCGCTGGTCAATAATGAAGAAGGCAAATGGGATTGCATCCGTCCGGGGTATCTCACCCTCAGCCAGCGTTTCCGTTGGGGAAACCATTGGCAGGGAGATGTGGCGGCAGGGAATTTTTCCAATGACCGGCAGGGAGCCGCCCTGTCATTCGGCTATCTATCTTCGGATGGCAGGTTCACCTTGGGAGTGACGGGAGGAGTGACGGGCTTTTCGCACCTCTATGGCAGTGATTGGAAAATAGGCGAATGGAAACGCGTGAACGGCATGCTGAAAGCCGGTTATTATCTTCCTTCCTGCAACACCTGGTTTCAGGCGGAGGGCGGACGTTTCCTGTATGGCGATTATGGAGTAAGGGGCACGTTGTCCCGTTATTTTGGCGAATACATAGTGGGAGTATATGCCATGTACACAGATCATGAAAAGAATGCAGGTTTCCATTTCTCCATTCCGCTTCCGGGCAGCAAGCGTCCTCGGCGCAATGGCTTCCGCGTCATGTTGCCGGATTACTTTGCATTCCGCTATGATATGCGCAGTGGCAATTCATACGCCCGCCGCCGTCTGGGAGAAGAATATCGCACGGAACCCACCTCGGCAGAGAACACCCGCTTTTATCAGCCGGACTATATCCGCTATTACCTGATCAGAACAATAAATAATGAGAATAACTAATTTTATTAATTAACTAAGTAGCAATTATGAGAAAGAACAAATGGGTCTATTCATGCCTGGCTGCAATGGCTTTCGGCATGTTTACTTTCTTTTCCGTTTCCTGTAGCAAAGATAAGGACGACAAACCGGAAGAAGGTGAAGTAGTGGTAACTCCGAAACCGGAGGTGGAATATTACATTATGGGTACTGTGACCGAGGCAGGCAAAGGCGTGGCAAGTGTGGACGTGAAAGTAAATTCGGAAACAGTGAAGACAGATGCCGACGGTAAATTTTCGATAACGGAAACAGCAACCGGAAGCTATATCATTGAAGTAGCTCCTGCAGGCTACCTGGCACAAAAGACTACAGTAGAAATAGCAGCCAATGCTGAAAACCGTAGCGTGGTGACTGTAGCCCTGGCACTGACTGCAGAAAGTAAACCGGTAAAAGTAGAAGCGGACAAGGCTGCCACTGTAGCAGACAACAGTGCCACCAATGAGCATATTGCTGCTCCCGGCGAAACAGATCCCGATAAAGTGGTGGAAAATGCACCCGTTACCAAAGCGGAAATCAATATTCCTGCCGGAGCACTTCCCAAATCGGGAACTGGCATTAACGAAGATGGTTCGGCCGACGTAAGTGTAACAAACTTTGTACCTGCTCCGGAAGCTATATCTACCAAGGTGGATGCTTCGGAGGAAAATAAGGAAGTAGCGAAAAGCACTCCTTTGACTGCCGTAAAATTTGAACCTACCGGTTTGGTTTTCGAAAAGCCTATTACCATGGCGGTAACCAATCCGATTCCCGGGGTGATCTTTGAATCCGGTGATATGAAGTTGACTTATCTGAATTCTGCTACCGGCAAGTGGGAAGATACCGAAAATGCCGTGACATACAATGCGGAAACCGACCAGTATGAAGCTCCTATCCACCACTTCTCTTCTTATGCCATGGAGAGCAATGTGAAAAATACCATTTCGGGTAGCCAGACCAGCAAGAATGAGATTCTGGGACAAGATAGCTATGACAATAGCAAGAATGCAAAAGCAGTGACAGGCATTGTGTTGAAGTATACAGAAAAGGCCGGTTGGGAGTATACTGACAATCTGGTCACTACCGTACAGTCAGCTCTTCCGGGGGCTTCTACCGTAACGGTTTATGCGATGGTGGCTTATATCAAGACTCGTATGTATGCCATGATGGGGTCTCTGTCGGGTATTACTTCTACCGAGCGCGTCTATAACACGGTGAATGTAAACGGTTATACCGTAATGAACTATGTATGCTATGCCAAGGTGCGTACCAATACATTGAAGGTCACCGTACTCTATAAGTCAGCTCCTGTTACTATCAGTGTATCGGCAAAAAGCTATGTTGGTGCCGATCATCAGTACACCACAGTGACTAAGGATCCTACGCATAGTGGCGGACAAGGTACTACGAACTAAAATTTTCTATCATCTTGCTGTTCGGGCGGATTCAATCCGCCCCTACGGCTAAATATTAGCAACTCATGAAACTATCAACTTCCCTCATCCTGCTATTCATCCTATTAACATGCGCCTCCTGCGTTTCTCAAAAGAAAATGGTTTACCTGCAAGGTGCTGACTATCTGCATGACAATCCGCAACCCATAGATGCGAATTTTGAATTGAAAATCCAGTCCGACGACCAGTTGGCCATCTCCATCAGTAGCAAAGACCGAGAACTGATAGAGCCGTTCAACAATAATACCCTGATAGGTAGTGGCAGTGGTATGAACAGCCAGTACAATACCCAGGCAGGCGTATCTTATTTTCAAGTAGACAAGGATGGAAATATCGAGTTTCCCATCTTCGGGACCATCAAGGCCTCCGGTCTCACCCGCATGGAACTTGCCAAAGAATTGGAACACAGATTGATCAGCCAGAATTATATCAAGGATCCGCTGGTCTCTGTCAAGATAATGAGTTTCAAGGTAACCGTGTTGGGCGAAGTAAAAGCCCCCGGCGTGCAGAGTACTACCGGTGAGCGTCTCACCCTCCTTGAAGCATTGGGCATGGCAGGCGACTTGCTCCCCAGTGCCAAGCGCGAGAATATCATGGTAATTCGTGAAGAAGACGGGAAACGCAAGACTTATATGGTGAATCTTACTTCCAGTTATGATGTGCTGAACTCCCCTTGTTATTTCCTGCAACAGAACGATGTGGTTTATGTAGAGCCCAACAGCGCCATCCGTGTAAAGGGAAGCGGAACCATGAGCACCATGACTTCCACCTTCGGTATGATCTCCATGATTGCTTCCTTAGTGTCAATCATCATAGCTCTAAGCAGATAAAAAACGATGGAAACTAAAAAAACGACAACCTCTTCCTCTAAGGAAAATGTTATTACCCTTCGCGATATAGTAGAACTGTTTCTGAATAACTGGTACTGGTTTGTGGCATCTGCCGTGGCTTGTGTGGCCATGGCATGGATTTACCTTTCCGCCACTTCTCCGGTATATCAGCGCACAGCAGTGATGTTGGTAAAGGGCGACAGCCAGAATTCACAGAATGATATTTCCGCCATGTTGGATTTAAACGGAATTCCCGGTGGCAGCAGTGTGGAAAATGAAGTTTATATTCTGCGTTCCTATCAGATATTAAACGATGTGGTGCAACGCCTGCATTTGGATGTGGATTACACCCTGCGCAACGGTTTGCGTCACGACAATCTTTTTGGCGACCTTCCCTTCGAAGTCCGTTTCCTTGATGTTTATCCGGGTTTCACGAAGTTCACTGTTTCCATCACCGACGAAAAGGAAGTGAAACTTTCCCAACTGGAAATAGCCGGAGATGTACAATCCTATGAGCAGGCCGTGGCATTCAATGATACGCTTTCCACCCCTGCAGGGCGCATCCTTATCCTGCCTCATGCCGAATCCATACCGCATTATCAGGGAAAGGAGATCAGGGTAACACGTTCCGATCTCGAATCTGCCACCAATGCAGTGATGGCACGGATACAGACCTCCGCCATGGATGCTAAAAGTACTTTGGTCAATATCATTTGCCAGGATATCAACATAGCTCGTGCCGATGCCATTCTGACTACCATTTTGCAGGTCTACAATGAGACCATCGTAGAGGACAAGAACCGTATAGCATCCAATACGGCGCGTTTTATTGACGAGCGTATTGTCATTATCAGCCGGGAACTGGGCGATGTGGAAAACAAGCTCACCACCTTCAAGCAGGAACACCGCATTGTGGACATCAACTCCAATGCGAACCTTTACCTGCAGGAAGGCAGCAAGGCCAAAGAAGAAAGCATGCAGTTGGAAGCGCAACTGAATGTCGTAGAATTTGTAAAGAACTATGTAACAGATAAGACTCGAAGCGCCGACTTGATTCCGAATGTATCCGGAGTAGGTGATGTGGGTGTGCAGAGCCAGATAGAAAGTTACAATGAAATGCTGCTCCGGCGCAATCATCTGGTTACCAATTCGGGAGAAAACAACCCGGTGGTGCAGAATATGAACCGCAACCTGGATGCTATGCGTAAGACCATTGCCGGCAGCATTGACAACTATGTGCGTACTATCCGTCTCCGCCTTCAGAATGCCCGCAAAGTGGAGAGTAAAGTAAACCAGAATATTGAAAACATTCCTCAACAAGAGAAATATGCCTTGGACGTAATGCGCCAGCAGTCCATCAAGGAAACACTTTATACCTATCTGCTTCAGAAACGGGAAGAAACTGCCATGCAATTGGCGGTAACGGAAGCCAACATCCGTGTAGTGGAAGCTCCCTTTGGCAGCCGCATGCCTGTAGCGCCCAAGCGGATGATGATCTTGCTGGCTGCGTTGGTAACGGGACTTGTCATTCCTTTTATCTATTTCCGCTTGCGCGAATTTTGGAATACAGGGGTGCGTGGACGCAAGGATGTGGAAGATATGACCACTTTGCCCGTGCTGGGCGAAATCCCTGCACGCAAGGAAGGACAGGTAGATGAACAGATCGTAGTGTCCGAGAACAAGAACGACCGCATCACTGAAGCATTCCGTCTACTCCGTGCCAATCTGGACTTTATGAACAAGGGGGCGAAGGTATTGATGTTCACCTCCACCATGGCAGGAGAGGGAAAGACTTTTGTTTCCCGAAATCTGGCTGTGATTTTGGCAGGCACAGGGAAGAAGGTGGTACTGGTAGATACGGATATCAGGAAGCGTACCCAAAGTAAACTGTCCGGTATAAAACGCCAGGAAGGTGTCTCTACATTCCTGAGCGGCATTTACAATGATATTTCCGAACTGATCATTCCGGCACAACTGCATCCCAATGTAGACGTGCTTCCGGCAGGCAGCATTCCGCCCAATCCGGCGGAGTTGTTGATGAGTGACCGACTGGAACTATTGATAACGGAATTGAAAAAACATTATGATTACATTATCCTCGATAATGTCCCTGCACTGGTGGTTGCCGATGCCTCCATTGTGAACCGGGTGGCGGAAATCACGATGTATGTCATTCGTGAAGGCATCTTAGACCGCCGTTACCTCACGGAACTGGAACGGTTGCACCAAGAGAAGAAATTCAATAATATGTGTGTGATTCTGAATGATGTGAAGGACAAGGGAAACCGCTATGGTTACGGATATGGTTATGGCTACGGATATGGTTACGGCTATGGCTATTACACAGAAGATGGCGGGCGAAAACGCAAGCATGTCAGTTCGCGCAGCTCATTGTTGAAAAAGATATTAGGAAAGTAAACTTCTGTAGGGGCAGATTGAATCTGCCCGATAACAGTTTGCTTTATGCATACGGGCAGATTCAATCCGCCCCTACAGTGAATAATTTAAGAATTTACAAATCCTGATACTCCCTACTCGCCGTAAAACACGGGCAAGCCTTATGAACACTGGCAGAAAGCTCCCTATGTCCCATGATCCGCGTATCCGGATAATCCCGCCTCAGTTGGCGCAGCAAGGCGATAAGAGCAATTTTCTGATCTATGGTGCGAGTATCCGCCGGGCGGCCGTGTTCATCCAGGCCGCCTTCATAGCACACCCCGAGGCTGTGTTCATTCCATCCACGGGCATGTGCACCGATGTGGTCCACCGGACGGCAGCAGTGAATGATACCATCGCGGGTGATGTAGAAATGATAACCGATGTCGGCATAGTTCCGTCCGTGCACATGGGCATGGCGAAGGGCTTCCACAGGGAAGTCGCGGTCACAGCGCGTGGCGCTGCAATGGATAACTATCAGCGCAATGCGCCGATAGTTTTGATACTGAGAGCTGATTGTATGAATATTCATAACAGCAACTATTTTTTAATTTTTAATTCTCACTTTTTAATTTTACTGGCATGCCTGGAATCCCAGTGCCCCCGCCACGGCGGAAGCTACTGCGATAACCACTTTGAGGATAATACTCCAGGTAGAAGATGATGATTTACTCATAAGTCAATCGTTTTTAAAGGTTAGACATTAGGTTCTGATGCGGGTTTCTCGGTTTTCACAAGCTCGGATACGTTCTTGCCCTCTTTTTCGGCACGAAGTGCGGCACTCTGTGCCTTGCGGCTTGCCACCGGTTGAAATTCCAATCCTGCGAAGACGTTCTTCAGGTCCTCACCGGGGATATACTGGATGTTTACACCCAGAATGTTGTCGGCAGTGAACTGCGCCAGGGTTTCCGCTCCCTCACTCAAAATCTGGAGGCGGAATTTACCCAACTCGCCAAAGTCCACTTGCTGACCTTCCTGCAAGGCTGCCAGCATATTCTCTACGGTGGCAATGAGCACGGCAGACACATCGGCACGGCTCACGGTGGTTTGCGAAGCAATGCGCTTGCTCAACTGTTTCAGCGTAAGTTCGCCGTTAATCTGCGCTTTGGCATACGCCTTGGGGGCAGCATTCTTGCTCATGGGGTTCGTGCGTAATGAAACACTGTAATTTAATGGCATAATTTTACATTTTTAAAAGGTTAATACTTAATGAACGATACAAAGATAAGGCATGGGTAAACCCCGATTGTGGTGAACTGTGGCAGGATATGGTGAAGTGTGGCAGAGTATGGCAAACTATGAATTAAACCCTTCCACATACTTGTGCGGCTGGTGAATTTTGGTTACATTTGTACATTATAACCAAAACAAAAAACAGATCAATGAACACAGAGGAAACACTCACAGAAGAATGGCCGGTGCGCCCTTATTACAAGCGCGACCTTGCCGTGGCTTATGCTCCCGATATTACTCCGGCTTCCGCCCTGAACCGGTTGGCATTGTGGCTGCATCATAATGTAGCATTGTACGAAGCCTTGCTGCTGGCAGGCTATCAATCGCGGCAACGTATGTTCACATCGTTGCAGGTGGAGCTTATTTTTCATTATTTGGGGAGACCCTGAGAGGGGAGGAAAAACGTGAATATTCACGTGACCTTGCGTGAATATTCACGCAGGCCATCGTGAATATTCACACATGGCGGTGTGAATATTCGCATCTGGAAGGTGCCTCACAGGGTGAGGCGCTCCGTCCACGGAGTTTGGTCGTGAGCCATCATTCGCCCGTTCATCTCTGCCATGATCTGTTCTTCGGATTCGCGTTCATCATAGCGTCCGCAGGGTTGGCGCACATAGAGCACGGTGCCCGTCTGGCACAGGTCCTGGTCGCGCACCTTCAGCATATCCAGCCGGGTAAAGGCGCGGTCGGGCTCTTTGATACGAGAGATGGAGAAGATAAAATCGGCCAGGTTTGCCCAGTTGGCGCTGCCTGCTATGGTGTACATATCGATTTCTTCCAGTTCATTCTTGCCGCTCAACTTTGCCAGTTTGCGGGGATGGGCTACGATGATTACCCATATTTTGTTGTTTCGTCCCCAGGTCTGCATCTGTGTCAGCATGGACTTGATGGCTTGCGTCTCGGTAGTGCCGTGGGCGGTGTTCATCTCCATGAAAAGATAGGGGTCGATGTAAAGATATTCCAGCGGCATTCTTTTTCGCACCTGTTCGGCGCGGGCAATGATGTTGTCCGGCGTGGGTGGCGCTTCGTGAAAATCGAGGTGCACGGTGTGGGCATCCAGATAGTTGACAAGCGGTTGCAGTTGTTCGCTGGTGTAATGGGTGGTATTCGCCTTGCCCAGCATGAGGTGCACCAGGTGGGCGATATGCTTGTTCTTGTCCGGCACCTCGAAAGAGAGATAACACACGTGGCGGCCTGTCTTTGCCATCAGGCGGCAGGTGAGGTCGTTCATAAAGTCGGTCTTGCCTGCATTGGCTTTTCCGGTGGCGATGATCAGCCCGCCTTGGTCGGTGGGGTGCAGCACGTGGTCTGTCAGTGGTCCGTGACCTACTTGGTAACCGTGGTCAAATTCACCATGCAGCACGTTCATTATTTCAGTTTCGCGCTCGTGCACGGTGATGATGTCTGATGCCCGGAGCGAATGCGCCGAGTCGATGATTTCGCGCACTACCTCTGCACCATAGGCGGCGAGTACATCGCTTATGTCCTTGCAATCTCCGGGCAGCATGACGTGCAGGCTGCGTGTGCCGAAATAATCGGAAAGATGCTTGGTGAGGGTGCGTCCCGGCAGGTCGGTATCTCCGCATATCACAATTTCGTCCACTTGGTTCAGCCAGGGGGTGAAGGCTTCGAAGGCTTTCGCGGGATCGCTGGCTGCACCGTTGGGCATGCTGATGACGTATCGGTAGCCTGCTTCCATCAGGGAGAGGGTGTCTTTTTCGCCTTCGGTGATGATGAGCCGCTTGATGTTTTCCTCCGTGGTGACCAGCAGGGGATTGATGCAGTCTATGTTGTAAGGGGCGCACGGCGTGCTGGGTGAATCCTGACTCCAGCATTTGGTATAGACGGGCTTTTCCGCACTGCCTTGTGACGGAGTTTGTGGCGAAAGGTCGCAGGAACGGTATTTGGCGTTCACGGGACGTCCGTTGAGGTAATTCACATAGGCGATGCAGGGATGCACCATTCCCGATGTGTTCTTGTCGCCCTTGCCTGCACAGTGGTGCTTGAGGCATCCCAGGCGGGCGGCGATGGCGGTTTGCAGGGAGATGCCTTGGTCTGACAAGTAACGTTGTGCTGCCTGTTGCACGGGATCGGTGGTTTGCACATCATCGGTAATAGGCTGTATGCGTCCCACTATTTCGGGGGTGAGGCGGACATAATCATTGGGGACCATGGGCACGATGTTAGGCGTGCTTTGACCGTCATTCTTGGCGGCGCTGCTTGTGGCATTCCCCGTGCCGACATAGGGAGTGCCGGGTGAGAATGAGGAATACGAAGAAGAGGCGGAGGGACGTTGGTCCCAGAAGTCCTTCAGTCGACCGTGGAAGTCGCATCCGGCATAAAAACAGTTGAATAATCCGTCCTTCTTGGAAATGCAAAGATGCTTCTTTCCACATTTGGGACATTGGGCTATATAATTCTTGCCCGCGTTCTTGCGGTCGGGAAAGTCAGAGAGTTGATAAAATGGTTTCATATTTTTTGAATTAAAAAATTATATACTATCGTTGGAATGGCACCACTCTTTGGACAACACATTCCATTGGGCTGTATCCGTGGGGCGTGGCTCTGCCTCCGTGGGAATCAGGATGGTTCCCTCTGTGGCATCGTCATAGAATCTCAACCCCGATTCCCGGTCGCTCCATTCGTGGGGGCTGACGGGATGGAAGCTGCGGAGTTCGCTACACTGTCTGCGGCAGTCTTCCCGAGCTGTCTGTTCACGCTTCGTGCGGCTGGTGCGGACTGCTTCGTCCTTCAGGCGGGTGCCGTGGGGGGACTTCAGTAGGTTGACCAGCCATGCCAAGCGTCCGGCATGGTTGATTTTCATGAACTTGGGCAGCCGGGCAAAGTAGGGGATGAGTTGCTCGTTCACCAGGCACACTAATACCTGACAAGCTTGGGAGCGGTCAATGCCTTCCTGCCGCTGGAAGTGGTTGATGAGCGGCACCAGTATGCGCGCCTTTTCTTCCTCGCTGGCATTGATGCGGTGGAAAAACTCTTGCGCGGCTGCCGTCATGGCATTGGCGGTGGTTTCGGAACTTTCCGGCAACGGGAAATTTTCTTCCGAAGGAGTGGCATTATTATCTTTCGGAGAAGAACTTCCTAAAGAAGTTCTATCCTCCGGAAGGAGAGAATAATTATTATTTTTATTAATATTATAAGCTCCGGTTTGTGTTTCGGTATTGTCCTCGTGGTATAGCGGAGACCAGAATGCCTGGACGGCTCCCGTGGCGGGATCGGTGATGAAGGGAAAGGATTGTGATCTTTTCATGGCTTCCACCAATGTCTGCGTATTGGTAAACTTCAGTGAGTTTTTTATTTCGTAGAAATTCTCCTGCGGGTATATTCTTTGGCTGTTCATGTAGGGGGTGAGTCCCAGGTAGAGTTCTAGTAATTTACTGATGTTAGAGTCTGTGATGTGGCGGCTTTTCCAGATATGTATCATTTTCTGCAGCTCGGCTACGGACATAGATGTTTCGTTTTTTTGCATATTGCTTGTTTCATTTTGATTATCGAGGCGCGAAATTACAAAGGAAAAAAATAACAGCGTTACCTGTATATCGGTACGCTGTGTTAATAATTAATTGTTTAAAACTAAAATTAACAAAAATGGAGGAACAGATTTTTCCCTACAAGGAGTTGGGTGAAGCGATAAAAACGCTTCGCGAGGAGAGTAAAATTACTGTGGCTACGATTGCGGCCGAATGTCGTTTTAGCAAATCCCGTTATTATGAGGTAATAAAAGGGGGGATGTTTGCATAGGTTACTATATCAGCATCTTCAGTTTTTTGCGCAAAAATGTGGATGAGAAGCGATGTGGCGCATCACTGGGCGAGATGGAAAGATGCCTGCTGGATGTGTGGTTTAAATAGAATCGGCATCCGGTTATACCAGAAAATGGATGCGGAGGGCCCTGTGGGCATTCATTAATGCTTACGGGGGCTTCGCTTCCTGCCCGAAAATGTTTGAATGGCAAGGAGGCTATGCACTTCTAACATTTTATATGAATCACGGAATATTAATCAAAAAAAATAACTTAATGTGGACTGTAATGCCGTTAAGTGTATTATGGCCATTCAGTGAGTGCTTACCTTATAGTTAATGAATCAATTGAAAGCTGGAGCGGCTTTGAGTTATGTGTCCATTGTGCTGAACATGATGGTGGGGCTTATGTACACCCCTTACATGCTGCGTATGTTAGGACAGTCGGAATATGGGCTGTATTCATTGGCTGCGTCCATTATCGCTTATTTAACCGTGTTGGATTTGGGCTTTGGTAATGCCATAGTGCGCTATACAGCCAAATTCAGAGCAGAAGGCAAGGAACGGAAACAACAGGAAATGTTTGGCATGTTCTTCCTGCTATATATAGGGATCGGATTGATAGCTATAGTTGCAGGGGCTTTTCTAGCCTTGAATGTAGAACGGATGTTTTCCGTGAATATGACAGCCGCAGAGGTGAGCCGTACCCGTATCATGCTATGGCTGATGACATTCAATTTGGCCTTTACATTCCCGATGAGTATTTGGGGAAGTATAATGACGGCCTATGAGTGTTTTGTTTTCCAACGCTTGGTAAGTATTGTGCGTAGTGTGCTTAATCCGGTAGTAATGGTGTTGCTCTTGGTTATGGGATATAAAGCAGTGGCGATGGTCGTTGTCACCACGTTGTTCAATGTCGCGACTTTGCTAATCAATTTTTATTATTGCCGTTACAAAATACATATCAAAGTCTGTTTTGGACATTTCAATCCAATATTCTTAAAGGAAGTCGTAATCTATAGTTTTTGGATTTTTCTTAATGCGATAATGGATAGGATTTATTGGAGTACAGGGCAGTTTGTGTTGGGCATATACAGAGGGACTGTGGTGGTAGCCATATATTCCGTGGCAGTTCAGCTCACGCAAATGTTCATGATGTTTTCCACTGCGATAAGTGGTGTGTTTCTTCCTAAAGTCACGGCAATGGTGGCTGGTGGAGGCAGTGAGCGTGAGATTTCGGATTTGTTTATTCGCACAGGGCGCATCCAATATATCGTGATGTCGTTTATCCTTTCCTCTTTCATCGTGTTTGGCCGCCCGTTCATAGAGTTATGGGCTGGAAATGCATATAAGGAGGCTTACTATATTGCGTTACTGTTTTTCTTTGTCCTGCTGATTCCTCTGATACAGAACTTGGGGATTACGATCCTTCAGGCCCGTAATCAAATGCGTTTCCGCTCTGTTTGCTATGTGGTTATCGCTGTTTGCAGTTTGGCTTTTTCCATCTATGGAGCTCAAAAATGGGGAGCGATGGGGTGTGCTTATGCTACAGCGGGAGCTTTGTTTTTGGGACAAGGCTTGGTAATGAATCTGTATTACAATAGGAAACAAGGTATAGATATTATCTGCTTTTGGTATGAGATAGCAAAGATGTCGGTAATGCCGATGGTGCTTGTAGCCGCCAGCTTGTGGTGTGTGGATTATTGGGAGGTGAATTTAACTTCACCAATGGTGTTCATCTGGTCTGTGGTTTTGTTTGTAGCAGTTTATGCTTTGGTGTTTTGGTTTGCAAGCATGAACGCATATGAACGGAATTTATTTGTTGTTCCGTTTAAAAAGATAGGAAAATAAAAGTATGAGATTAAATTATTATGATTTTCTCCGTGGCATCGCCATATTGATGGTAGTAGCTATCCATACGGGTCCGGTCTATCATTTTGAGTCGATGCAAGGTGTATTGGTTGTAATGGTTCGGCAAGTGTTGAACTGTGCCGTTCCTATATTTTTTGCTATATCGGGATATTTCCTGTCGGTGAAGAAGTTGGAAACCAAGAAGGAGGTCTTTTCATTTTGGAGGCATCAGATTCCCAAAGTATATATTCCGGTCTTGATTTGGTCGTTGCCTTGTTTGTTCCTTCCTTTGCGTGCCGGTAAAGAGTCTTTGATGGTTTTGATTCAATACCTGATATGTGGATGCAGTGTTTATTATTTCATTGCGGTAATTATTCAATATTATTTGTTGCTGCCTGTGTTACAAAATGTTAAACGGGGGGGGGTGAAACGATGTATCCTAATTTCTATAGCATCCATCGTGTTGGTTACCTATCTGTTGCAGATACGGGGGCTGTCATTGCCTTTGGTGGTATATGCCGGACACGGTGACCTGTGGTTGATGTTCTTTGTGATGGGAATCGCTTTGCGCCGTTCACCGCTTGATTGTTCCTTGTGGTGGTGCGTTGGACTGGTTATATTGTCATTCGCTTGGCAAATGGCGGAATCGTATTGGCTTTATTCATTCCATGGAGGTGGTTTGGGCATAAAGCCATCATCGTTTCTTTTTTCACTGAGCGTGATTTTGTTTTTGTTTCATCCCTTGGTGGCAAACCGATATTCTGAACGGAAGAGGTGCATCAGATGGATTCGGGAACTTGGCCGACTTTCATTTGGCGTTTACTTGATTCATTGTTTTTTTATCCAGGTCCTATCCTATGCGAGATTAAGGCAATTGCCTTGGGGGCTACTGTGGATTGTGGTATTATGTGCTTCTATAGTGACTATAATTATATCTAAAAAGATACTTCCGAAAGTTTTGAATCAATATTTGGGATTCTGATTATATGATACATATTACAGATAAGAAAGACTGTTGTGGCTGCAACAGTTGTGTGCAGTGTTGTCCTAAATCATGCATTACAATGCACGAGGATGAAGAAGGCTTCCTTTATCCTGAGGTGGATGAGAGTGTTTGCATTGATTGTGGTTTGTGCGAAAAAGTATGCCCGGTAGTAAATCAGGGTGAAATACGTTATCCTTTGTCGCTCTTTGGGGCTTATAATCCAAATGAAGAGGTGCGTATGAATAGTTCATCGGGGGGTGTTTTTACACAGTTGGCAGAAAAGGTGATAGGAAAAGGTGGTGTTGTGTTTGGGGCTCGTTATTCTGAAGATTGGTTGGTAGAGCATACGGCAGCTACAACTACAGAAGGTTTGGCACTGTTTCGAGGATCAAAATATATGCAAAGTGATTTGAGGGATTCTTATCGGCAGGTGCGTTGCTTCTTGCACGAAGGCAGGTGGGTGTTGTTTTCAGGTACTCCCTGTCAGGTAGCTGGATTAAGGTTGTTCTTGCATAAAGATTACGAACGGCTTATTTTGGTGGATTTTATTTGCCATGGTGTACCCAGCAGTAAGGTTTTCCAGGCATATTTGAATGAACAAAGAAATAAATATGCGCGTAAGCGCATCGTTGGAAAAAATACAGTTTTTCAATCTCTAAAAATGGCTCCCGTGGTAACGGGGGTGAATTTTAGAGATAAAATTACCGGTTGGAAAAAATTCAGTTTTTCGTTCCAATTCTCCCTGCCTTCAGGTGGGGAGAAAAAAAATTCAGTTTTTCGTTCTGAGCTAGCTACCAGGAATTTGTTTATGAAGGGTTTTCTTGACAATCTTTATTTGCGCCCTTCCTGTCATTCTTGTCCGGTAAAGGAATTGCGGAGTGGTTCGGACTTGACGATAGCTGATTTTTGGAGCGTTGCAAAAGTGCATATTGATATGGATGATGACAAAGGGACAAGTTTGGTACTTTGCAACACGAAGAAGGGGCAGGCTCTTTTTAATGAGATAATGCTTACTAAGGTGGAAACGACTTATGATACCGCGTGCCGTTATAATGAATCATTGTTATATTCTGTAAGACCGCATCTTCATCGGAATGATTTTTTTAGATTGTTTGAAAAGTACAGCTTGAATCCTTCTAAACTGATAATCCGTTGTCTTTATGATACTCCTCAAAAGCGTTTACGCCTATCTGTTCGTGATATTTTAATAAAAATGAGACTTTATAAATAATGAATATTGGAATTATAACTTTTTGGGAAACACAAGATAATTATGGGCAAATGCTTCAATGCTATGCTTTGCAGCGTGTGCTGGAATCTATGGGGCATAATCCATTTCTTATCCGTTATAGTCTGTTCACTGATTGGCGTTTTTCGCCTACACAAATGAAGAAGATTGTCAATCCCTTAGTTGTATTAAAACATCTTTGGTGGATTGTAAAGCCCCCTCGTAATATAATGACAACGACAATGGTAGATCGTCATTTCAATGATTTTAAATCGAAATATATATGTTCGACCAAGCATATTTGGAAATCACACAAAGAACTGCAACAAAATCCTCCTAATGCGGATTTATATATCTGTGGAAGTGATCAAATCTGGTATTCTTTTCATGATGTCTATCGTTATCGTAATATTCTAAAAGCTTTTTTCCTTGATTTTGGTAATGTAAAGAAAGTGGCTTATGCCGCTAGCTTTGGTCGTACGGATTTCTCTCCTGCTTATTATAAACTTGTGAAACCTTTAATAGCGAAGTTGTCAGCAGTATCAGTAAGGGAAACTGGAGGTTTAGGGGTATGCCGTCAATTGGGGCACACAGATGCAGAGGTAGTTCTTGATCCTACCTGTTTGCTGGCATCGGACGATTACAGGCGTATTGCTGTTGTGCCTTGTCTGGATGAACCCTATATGTTGTTGTATGTGATAGGTGCAGAAAAATCAATGCTCGATCAAGCCATTGCTTATTCCAAAATCTATAATCTTAAGATCTATTACATAGGAAGTCAAGGAAATGACGACTTAAGTAAAACATATCCGCAACTTACGGCAATTTATCCTACGGTTGAGGAATGGTTAGGATGGATAGCAGGTTGCCGCCTGATGGTGACTAATAGTTTTCACGGCATGGCCTTTTCCATACTTTACCACAGACCAATAGTTGTTCTTACCAAGTTTGGTGTTACCCGGCGTGGAGGAGATGATCGACTCTTCACTTTGCTGGAGGCGGTAGGACTTTTAGAACGCATATATCAAGGCGAGTTTGATAAACTGGCAGATACTCCTATGGATTATGCTCAAGTGGATCAGTTATTAGCTAAATATCGTAGTCGTAGCATGGATTTTCTTTTTCGTTCGCTTTCTGAGTAGTATTAATTTGAATATATCATATATCATGCATCATTATATACGTCGGATTATTATTGAAGTATATTCATTTATTTGGCTTCCGCAAATTCAGCCTTCACATAAGTCTATTGATGTGGTAATACCAATTATTCCTAAAGACTTGAAGATATTACCTCTTTGCTTGCAAGGGTTGCGTAGAAATGTGCGGAATGAAATTTGCAATATATATATTGTAGCTCCCTATAATGAGGAGATAATTCAGTTTTGCCATGAAAAAAGTATTAAATTCATAGACGAGACCAGTGTACTCGGCTTTTCTCCACGCGATTTAAATCTTATTGTTCGTTCTTCAAATGGTAGGATGGGGAATAGAAGTGGATGGCTTTTTCAACAGCTTTTGAAGTTGTCAGGGAATATTGGTACGTGTGAGCATTATCTTTGTATAGATGCCGACCATATACTCGTTCGTCCACTTACTTTTCTTGACGAACAAGATAAACCTGTCTTTTACCTTAGTAAGGAACATAATAAGCCTTACTATGACAATATAGAAAAGCTCATGGGATATCGCATTAATCCTGTATTGAGTTATGTGGCCCATAAGATGCTTTTTAGTCGTACAGATATAGATCGGCTACATTCTATCATAGAAAAACGCTTCAGGGATAAAAAATGGTGGGAAGTCATTGTTGATTGTTATGATAAAAGTCAGTTTGCAGGGTTTTCAGAGTTTGAACTTTATGGCGATTTTGTGATAAAGAAGCTTCATCGCCCATGGAAAGATATTGCTATGCCTTATTCCAAGATCATGGATTTTGAAATTTTGCAAAAGAAATATGGCTCTCGTTATAACAGTGTTACTTTTCCTGATTATTTTAATGAGTAGATAATAATGCAAAGAATCTTTTTACTTCTCTTGTCAGTTTCTTGTATAGTGTTAAATTGGGGATGTTCCTGACTCAATAGCCAATGCAAATGAGATATTAGTTTTTTTGCAGATGGATTTATGTTGTGGGGGACATTTACAATGATTCAAATGCGATTAAAAGAATATTCTCATAAAGTAGAATAGACTGATTTTAAGTTAGTTCAAAGTTATTGAGTGTTTACCTTAATTCTTTAGGGACAGTGGATTTCAGCTTATGGGGAGTTGTTGGTGGGATAATATCATTACTTTCTTTTCAACATTGTCTGCTGTGACCCAGCGTTTCCTTAGTTTCTATGAAAGGAATTTTCTGCTGTTTATCCGCAATTTCGTTTTTTTTAATATAAAAATAATTTATGATAGCAACAACACTTACTGGGGGGCTTGGTAATCAAATGTTTATGTATGCTATGGTCAGAGCTATGTCTTTAAGAAATAGAGTTCCTATGGCATTTAACACGCATTTAGGCTTTGAAACGGACTCTGTATATCATCGTAAACTGGAACTGAACCATTTTAACTTGAATCTGCCATTTTCTTCCTTTTCTACATTTGATTATCCTATGGGACGATGGGTAAGGAAAATTAGTCGAAATATTGGTTGTCATTTGTTAAATCCAAAATGTAAATTTGTAAGAGATTCTGTTGAATGTTTTCATAATGAACTCCTAGACACTTCGATACATGATATATATTTGGAAGGATATTGGCAAAGTGAGAAATATTTTTTTGATTGTAGAGAAACAATACAAAATGATTTTCAAATTGTTACACCAATGTCGGATAGTGTGATAAAAGAATTAGATGTTATTAACCGTTTTGGGGAAAATACGGTGATGATCGGTATACGCCGATATCAGGAATGTTTGAATAATAAACAGGTGCCAGGAGGTATCCTTACAAAAGACTATTACAATAAAGCAATAGAGATGATAAAATCGAAGGTGGACTATCCGGTATTTGTTGTGTTCTGTCAAGATTATGAGTGGGCGAAAAATAATATCAGTATAGAGGATGCGGAAACGTATTTCGTGAAACCGAAATTTGGCGAACTGGCTAGCATAGAGGACTTGTTTTTGATGACACATCTTAAGCATTATATTATTTCCAATAGTTCGTTTTATTGGTGGGGTGCGTGGCTTTCGGACTATGTGGGAAAGATAGTTATAGCACCTACTAACTTTACAAACCCTCATGCAGTTTGTTGTGGATGGATAAGCCTTTCTAATGATAATTAGAATCGAAATAACAAGTCTGGAATATGAGCTTGAAATCAGAATTTGTAATATTATAGTGTATCTAATGTATTTGCTTTAAAACCAATAATTATATATGGAAGAAATAAAGATATCAGTCGTGATGAGCTGCTATAACTCAGAGCGATTTTTACACGAATCAATAGATAGTATCTTGATGCAAACTTATAAAAATTTTGAATTTATTATTTGGAACGATGGTTCTACAGATAGTACAGAAGAAATCATTAAGTCATATCATGATAATCGTATCCGTTATTTTTGTGCATCCAATCAAGGTACGGGGGCGGCTCGTGCGGCAGCCTGTAAGGAGGCACGTGGAAAGTATATTGCTTGTATGGATGATGATGATATTGCTATGCCTTTTCGTTTAGAAAAAGAATTGTCTTTTTTGGAGTCACATTCGGATTATATATTGGTTTCATGTTTATGCGAGTTCATAACGGAAGAGGGAAAAGTGATAGGACAATCCATACAGCCCTGTACGGATCGTTCGCTTAAGAAAAGATGTAATATAAATCATTCTGGAGCAATGTTTCGTAAAGATGCCTATTTTAGAGCAGGAGGCTATTTGAATATCCGTACAGGTCAGGATTTTGTATTGTGGGGGCGTATGTCCAGATATGGAAAATATGCTAATTTACCGGAAACATTGGTTAAATATCGTATCCAGCCCAATTCGATAGTTAGGAAACTTAGGGATAAAAACTATAATATTTGTTTGGATGCACTTAGACAGAAAATTATCTCAGATGAGATTGTGGACACTCATGATTTGGCTCTTCTGAATGATATATGGAAATCGAATGTTGAAGTGTCAAAGAAACTTCCTCCATATAAGCCTACTTATGTAGTTAATGGAATACAGCAGGGGATAGTTGATATATTTTCTTGTATAATTGGTAAGAGGTTTATAATTAGGGTTTTATGTTTTGTAAAGGGGTGGGTAATCACTCGGATTTGACTTAAATGATAGTTTTTGTAGCTTTTTAATGCAGCTTTCTTCAACTAGTTTTATTTACTTTATCCATCAGGTAGAGAGGTAGAATTTTAAATTCAAGTGTTTTTTATACAACAATAGCTCTAAATAACTATAAGATTTTAGACTTTATAGTGTTTACTGTATATATGCCTATGAAATATCTCATATATCTTTTCTATTTTTTTTGTTTTTTTCCGTATCTTCAAATTCTTCCATTTAATACTGATAGCCAACCTAATGCTTTGATTATTGCTGTTGTTCTATTTTTTCTGCAAAAGGGGGAAGGGAAAATGGATAAATCATTGTTTCTGCTGTTGCTGACTCTATTGGGCGCTTTTATCATTCTTATTGTAAATTATCCAATAACATCACTGGGTATTCGATTATTTGGAGGATATATAAGCCTTTTTCTTATTCCGTATGTGACCTATGTAAGTCTCAAAACCACAGCTGGAATTCCGTATTCGTTTTTTATTTGTGTTGTTTGTATTTGGCTCTTGGTAGGGTGTGTACAACTATTTGTGGATGCTGGTTTTCTTCAATTTCTTCTTTTCAGAGAGTTGTCGGTCGTTTCTTTGATAGAGAGTGGAAGAGGGGTTACGTCTTTAGCACCTGAGCCGACTTTTTATGGAGTCATTTGTGTATTTTTGGCAATAATCAACCAATTATGTTTTTGTGATGAAAAATATTATAGATGGATCTTGTTTTCATGTTTGGTTCAAATATTTATAATATCCCGTTCTTCTGCTTGCATTTTTATTATCATTCTTTCTTGTGGGGCTTATGTTGTACATCAAGCGTTTTGCTCATCCAAATGTCGTGATAGGTATATTTTACTTCTAATGGGTGGAATATGTTGTTCTGCTCTTTTTTTTGTAATAGATCTTTCTCCGTTAGCTTCTTATCGAATAGGTAAATTGCTTTTCTTTTTGCAAAAGAATCCTTCTATGTTTCTTGCAACAGATGCAAGTGTAAATGAACGGTTTAATCATGCTTTTTTCCCTTTGTATGGCTTCTTTAAGGATTGGGGATTACCTCATGGTTTTGATGCTTTTTCTGAAAATGTGTTGGAAATTCGTTCTAGTGGTATGTTCCATAATCTTTTTATTTCTTATTTTGATATTAGGCGTTACCATCGCATTATGAGTGGAATAGGAGCATTGTTTTTTGAATTAGGTTTTATCGCATTTCTACCATTATACGTAATGGTGAAAAAATTTCATGAATTTCAAAAAGAAAATCCGAGTTCAATATTTTGCTTATATCTCTATTTGTTTGCTATGCTTAATGCGGTTCCGCTTATGACTGCACTTGCGCCTTTTATTTTAGGAGTTCTGATTTATTTAAATGATGAACAACAAATAAAGGTTCAGGCCTTAAAAGAGAGTCTGACTGAAGAAGATTAGAATCAGATAAGGCATCATCCTAATAAATGCATAAATGAAAATTTCTATTATTACAGTTACTTTTAATAGTGAAGAAACACTGAAGGATTCCATAGAAAGTATTCTCAACCAAACTTATACAGATATTGAATATTTAATTATTGATGGAGGGTCAAAAGACGGAACTATTGATATGATTAAATATTATGAACCAAAGTTTCAAGGGAGACTTTTTTATATAACAGAACCAGATAATGGCATTTATGATGCTATGAATAAAGGAATTAGCATGGCTACCGGGGAGGTGGTAGGGTTTCTGAACTCGGATGACTTTTTGTCTTCTCCAGATGTGTTATCCAAACAGATGTCTTGTTTTGTTGAAGGAGTGGATGCGGTGTATGGTGATGTGAAGTACGTATATCGGGAAAATACTTCTAAATTGGTACGATATTACTCATCGGCAAAGTTTAAGCGTTGGAAGATGCGATTGGGATATATGCCGGCCCATCCGACATTCTATTGTCGTAAAGAGGTGTATCAACGTTATGGGGCTTTTAAGTTGCATTATAAAGTTGCTGCCGATTTTGAATGTCTGTTCAGATTGATTTATATTCATCAGATAAAGGCAATCTATAATCCAATGGAGATAGTAACCATGCGTATAGGTGGAGTTTCAAGCAACGGATTGATTAGTTGTCAACAGATAATGAAAGATCATTTAAAAACTTTTCGAGAAAATGGCGTGTATAACAATATCTTTATACTGTCACTGAGATATTTCAGTAAAATAATGGACTTAGTAGAGGGCAAGTTGAAATCTTTCTATTGATGATAATTGCCTCTTGCCATTTTGCTAGATGCTATAATGATAGTGAAAAGTGTTTTTGCGTAGAGATAGAAGGGATCCGTCAGAGTTGCTGACTATGGAAAATAGATTTAAATAACCGAATTATTAATCATAAAAAAGACTCAATGTGCACTGCAATATAGCCAAGGAATTGTAGTTGTACAGTGAGCACTTATTATAATGCCAATTCTTTTTCAAATAAACGTAGTAGCCAACTGGGGCTCCACCGGTCGCATAGCCGAAGAAATAGGGCAAGTTGCCATAGCTAATGGCTGGAAAAGCTATATAGCTTATGGGCGTGGAATTCCGCAGAGCAAGTCGCAACTCATCCGGATAGGGAATGATTGGGATATGTATTGGCATGGTTTGCAGTCACGTCTTTTTGACAACCATGGTTTGGCTTCCCAAAAAGCCACAAGGAAACTGATTGCTGAAATACAGAAAATAAAGCCGGATATCATTCATTTGCACAATATGCATGGTTATTATTTAAATTATGAACTGTTGTTTCAATATTTGGCAGAAGCTGACATCCCTGTGGTGTGGACGTTGCATGATTGCTGGACATTCACGGGGCATTGTGCCCATTTTAGCTATGCTAAATGTTTCCAGTGGAAAGACGGTTGTGCACACTGTACACGGAAAAGGACTTATCCTGCTTCTTATTTATTAAATAAAGCAGCTCGGAACTATCAAGCGAAAAGGAATGCTTTTACTTCTATTCCCCGGCTGACTGTTGTACCTGTTTCCGATTGGTTGGCAGGACTGGTAAAAAACTCTTTTTTGAAACAAGCTTCTATACATCGTATTTATAATGGGATAAATTTGGATGTCTTTTCTCCTAGGACTAATGTAAGTGATATAAAAAAACGTCTGGGAATAAATCAACGCTATATGCTGATAGGAGTAGCTAGTATTTGGACTTTTAGTAAAGGACTTGCTGATTTTATGGATTTAAGGCGTAAATTACCTTTAGAAGATTATCTTATAATATTGGTCGGATTAAACAAAAAACAGAAAAAGAATTTACCTGAAGGTATAATGGGGATAGCAAGGACAAACAGTGTAGAGGAATTGGCTGAATGTTATTCGGCAGCAGATATTTTTATAAATCTCACATGGGAAGACACTTTTCCTACTACGAATTTAGAAGCATTGGCTTGTGGTACTCCAGTGATTACTTATCGTACGGGTGGTAGTGTGGAAGCTGTGGATGAGCATACCGGTATGGTGGTAGAACAAGGTGACATTAACGCCGTGTCCCAATCTGTCCGTAGTATTACTTCTAATGGCAAGGTTTATTACTCTACTGCATGTCGCCATCGTGCTGAGCAATGTTTCAATAAAGCCGATCGTTGGAAAGAATATGTGGAGTTGTATCAAAGTCTGATTCCACCTGTGGGGACAGGAGAAGAATAGAAACTTAATGCAATATAAAGCATATTGGAAAATGAATATTATTGGAATACAAACTTTTTCCTTATGCGGTGTTTTGTTAAAAAAAAGAATGATAGTTGACGGTTGTCCTTCCGTGGAGTCATCGGCTTCTCCGGATTCTGCTTCGCCACAAAGTTGTGTGATAACTTCGTCGTCAATCCGTATATTGTTGGAGCTACACATGGGCAACTTCATCGTGAACAGAACCGAAACGATGTCTTTATCGTGATGTCCAAGGGAATATGTACCGTGACTTTACTTATATTGACGATATAGCAGAGGGTACTATTAAGGTGCTGAATAGGGTAGTAGAAGCGGAGGACTGTGTAAACCATATGCCATTCAAGGTATATAACATAGAGTGCGGACACCCCATGAAATTGATGGACTTTATAGGTGAACTGGAATCGGCCTTAGGGCGCGAGGCCATAAAAGAGTTTCTGCCCATGCAGTCGGGAGATGTTTATCAGACGTATGCGGACACTTCAAAATTGGAATCCGAAATAGGGTATAAACTTTTGTTTTCCCTTCATCAAGGAATCAGTGAATTTGTAGCATGGTATCAATCAGATCATAATCCGTTGAGGTAATAAGTATCATAATAGGATGCATGCTGAATAGCAATATATTTAAGAATCAATGATAAATTGGTTAACTGTTTCTATAAAATGCCCCTATAGTGAGCACCTACAAAATTATTGCATAAATGATTCGGTTTACAACAAGAATGATGCCTAACAGGATGCGGGAGATATTCTATAAAAGAATGTTGAGGAAATAAATTGGTAAATATTTAATTATGATTATAGCAGTAGACTTTGACGGAACAATAGTAGAGCATAAATACCCTGCCATAGGGAAAGAAATTCCATTTGCCATAGATACCTTGAAGCAATTGCAACAAGAGCGTCATTACCTGATATTGTGGAGTGTGCGCGAAGGTCGTTTGCTGGAGGAAGCGGTGGAATTTTGCCGCAAGCGGGGATTGGAGTTTTATGCAGTAAATAGTAATTATACGGAAGAAAAGGATAAAAATAGGCATTATTCACGAAAGCTGAAAGCTGATTTGTTCATTGATGACCGTAACCTGGGTGGATTGCCTGATTGGGGAGTGATTTACCGGATGGTACATGAAGGACTGAGTTATGAAGATATTTATAAAAGGACGAATCTAGAAGAAAGAAATAAAAAGCAGGGCTTTTGGGGGAGGCTGTTCAAGACTTAGAAGGACATCCCATAGAAAAACTAAATGTTAGATCAGATGTAGGAATCTCCATCAGAGGATGGAATGAGATTCTTACAGGACTTGTGATGCCCGCCTGTGAAGGTGGGCATTACTTTTTACTATAAAAAAAGGAAGGCACAATGAAGCCCCTTCCTTTTTTTATTAAAATCCATACTTCATTAAATCTTCCAGCCGAAAGCTTCTGCCACCGCTGGAAAAACTACCTTACCGTCTACAACATTCAAGCCATTCTTCAGTCCCGGATCTGCCTCACATGCTTTTTCCCAACCCATATCTGCCAGTTTCAGCGCATATGGCAAAGTGGCATTAGTCAGTGCCAGCGTAGAAGTGCAAGGCACTGCACCCGGAATATTTGCCACGCAATAATGAATGATACCATCCGTTTCATAAACAGGTTCGGCATGCGTGGTGGGGTGGGACGTTTCAAAGCATCCTCCCTGGTCTATGGCTACATCCACCATGACAGCCCCTTTCTTCATCAGTTTCAGCATGGGGCGTGTAATGAGGTGGGGAGCTTTTGCCCCGGGAATCAGAACCGCACCGATCACCAAATCGGTAGTAGGCAATTCCTGCTCAATATTGTAGGTAGACGAGAATAACGTCTTCACATTCTTCGGCATAAACTCACTCAACTGGCGCAAACGTGGCAGGGAAATATCACAAATAGTGACCTCAGCCCCCAATCCGGCAGCCATCAAAGCGGCATTTGTACCCACGATGCCGCCACCCAGAACCAGCACCCGGGCGGGCTTCACACCCGGAACACCGCCCAGCAGGATACCGCGTCCCCCCTGAGGTTTTTCTAGAAAACGTGCACCCTCCTGGGTAGACATGCGTCCCGCCACTTCACTCATAGGGATAAGCAGAGGCAGTCCGCCCTGTTTGTCGGTCACCGTTTCATAAGCCAGGCATATGGCGCCACTGCGCATCATTGCCTCCGTCAGTTCCTTGTCGCAGGCAAAGTGGAAATAGGTAAATACCAGTTGACCCCGGCGCACCAAGCTGTATTCACATTCAATGGGTTCCTTCACCTTGATAATCATTTCGGCAATAGCGTACACTTCTTCTATGGTGGGAAGGATACGCGCTCCTACTTTTTCATATTCTTCATCAGAAAATCCACTGTTTATACCTGCGGTGTGTTGCACATACACCGTGTGACCTCTCCGTACCAGTTCGTGTGCTCCGGCAGGAGTCAACGATACACGATTCTCGTTGTTTTTGATTTCTTTAGGGATTCCTACTATCATATTCCTCATTTTTTAGGGGTTTGACTGCCTCAAAGATAGCAAAATGTCAGAAATGCCGGTTCTGTATAAGAATATTTTTTTTGCAACGGACGTATGTTTAGCAACATTATTCTAGGGGATATTTTGTTTTTTATTTGTATGTTTGCGGGGATGAAAAAAATGAGAAGGATGAATATACGTCACTATATGATGATCTTTGCCCTGGGCAGTGCACTCACCGCACAGGCGCAAGAAGAACCGGCGGCTCCCGTTTTCCGCCCCCCTTTTGATTTTCCGTTGAGCCTGAGTGGAAATTTCGGCGAATTGCGCTCCAACCATTTTCATGGGGGAGTGGACTTTAAAACCCAAGGCGAAGTGGGAAAGCCTATCCATTGCATTGCCGATGGCTATGTGAGCCGCGTGCTGATTACCCCTGGCGGATATGGGCAGGCTATTTATATTACCCATCCCAACGGCTATACATCGGTATATGGGCATGTGCTGAAATTCGCTCCGGCGGTGGCAAAGGTGGTGGAGGAATATCAGTATGAGCATGAAACTTATACGGTGGATTTGAAATTTGAACCGCATCAGCTTCATTTCAAATCCGGCGAGATTATCGCCCTCAGTGGAAATGAGGGGTATTCATTCGGTCCGCATCTTCACATGGAGATACGCCACACGGATACGGATGAACTGATTGATCCCCTGCAATTCTATACGGACAAAATAAAAGATACCACACCGCCCCGCGCATCCCTGGTGATGCTTTATCCGCAACGGGGGAAAGGAGTGGTGGAAGGTTCCCAACAGAAGCATGCCATGCCCATTGCGTCGCTCGGCAAGCCGGTTACTGCCTGGGGGGAGATAGCCGCAGGCATTAAAGCATACGACTATATGGACGGCACACACAATAGTTACGGAGTGCGTTCCGTGGTGCTATATGTAGACACTACGGAGGTTTTCCGAAGCATCGTGGATGGCGTGTTGCCCGATGAGAACAGGATGATTAATGCGTGGACGGATCATGAAGAATTTGTGAAAAAGAACAGTTGGGTGATGCGCTCGCAGGTGCTTCCCGGAAACCGTTTGCGTATGTTGCAGGCGGATGATAAAGGGGGAGTGGTCACCATAGATGAGGAACGCGATTACCATTTCCGTTATGTGCTGACGGATTTATACGGCAATAAGTCCACATACCGTTTCACAGTGCGCGGGCAACGGCAGCCCATAGAGGAATATCATCCGCAAGTGAAGCATTACCTGGCATGGAACAAAGGGAATGTGATACAAGAACCGGGTATGGAACTGGTGATTCCCCGCGGAATGCTGTATGAGGATGTGGCACTGAACAGCCGTGTGGTGAAAGATACCGCCGCCATCTCTTATGAATACCAATTGCATGATGCCCCTGTGCCTTTGCATGCAGGGTGCACGCTGATGATCGGCGTGCGCCATCTGCCTATCGGGGATACTTCCAAATATTATGTGGCGCGCAAGTGGGGGAACAAGAAAGGTTCGGCAGGCGGAACGTATGAAAATGGGTGGATGAAGGCTACCATTCGCGAACTGGGAACTTACACGGTGGCAATAGACACCATTCCGCCACGGGTTACTCCGCTGAACAAGCCGCAATGGAAGACAGGCAATATCCAGTTCAAGGTGGGAGATGCTGAAACGGGCATCAAGGACTATAAAGTAAAGATAGATGGTGAGTTTGCCCTTTTCGGAATCAGTTCGAAGAACGCTAAACTATGGATGAAGCAACCTGAGCGTTTGAAAAAAGGAGTGCCGCATAAGTTGGAACTGGTCATTACGGATTATTGCGGAAATGAGACGAGAGAGGAATATACATTTTGATTACACAATTAAAAAGTTAATATAATAATGAAGAACAAACTAATTTTGAGCGCTGCCCTGCTACTGGCAGCAGTAACAGAAGCCTTGGCATGCACCAACCTCATTGTAGGCAAGGGGGCATCAACCGACGGATCTGTTATCGTATCTTATTCAGCCGACTCTTACGGCATGTTCGGCGAACTGTACCATTACCCCGCAGGCATCCACGAAAAGGGAACCATGCGCGACATCTACGACTGGGATTCAGGCAAATACCTGGGACAAATTAAGGAAGCCCGCCAGACTTACAATGTAATAGGAAACATGAACGAATACCAGGTTACCATCGGCGAAACCACTTTCGGCGGACGGGAGGAACTGGCGGATTCTACCGGCATCATGGACTACGGAAGCCTGATTTATGTAGCCCTTCAGCGTTCACGCACTGCCAAGGAAGCCATTCAGGTAATGACGGATTTGGTAAAAGAATATGGTTATTATAGCAGCGGCGAGTCCTTCAGCATTGCCGATCCCAACGAAGTGTGGATTCTGGAAATGATAGGCAAAGGTCCCGGTGTGAAAGGCGCCGTATGGGTGGCAGTCCGCATCCCCGACGATTGCATTGCCGCACATGCCAACCAGAGCCGTATCCACCAGTTCAATATGAACGACAAGGATAATTGCCTTTACTCTCCGGATGTCATTTCTTTTGCCCGCGAAAAAGGCTACTTTGACGGCATGAACAAAGATTTCAGCTTCTCGGCAGCCTACAATCCTTTGGACTTCGGCGGCCTGCGTTTCTGCGAAGCCCGTGTGTGGAGTTTCTATAATATGTTCAATAAGTCGGTAGGAGATACCTATCTGCCTTATATCCAAGGCGAAAGCAAAGAGCCTATGCCTCTCTACATCAAACCTACCCGCAAAATATCCGTGCGCGACATTCAGGCAGCTATGCGCGACCATTACGAAGGTACGCCGCTAGACATCACCAATGATCCCGGAGCAGGTCCTTTCAAGACTCCTTACCGTCTTTCTCCTTTGAGTTTCAAGGTAGGCGACCAGGAATATTTCAATGAGCGCCCCATCTCTACCCAGCAGACTGCATTTACTTTCGTGGCACAGATGCGCGGCAATTTGCCCGATGCCATAGGCGGCGTGTTGTGGTTTGGCACAGATGATGCGAATATGACTGTATTTGCTCCTGTATATTGTTGCACGGACCGCATTCCCGATTGCTATAGCGGCAAGGAAGCAGATTGCGTTACTTTCTCATGGGATTCCGCTTTCTGGATTTATAACTGGGTGGCAGATATGATACGTCCCCGTTACAGCCTGATGGTAGATGATATGCGTGCCGTTCAGAACCAGTTGGAAAATACTTATGCCGACGCACAGGCGGGCATTGAAAGCTCTGCCATGAGCCTGTATGAAAAAGATCCCGCAAAAGCAAAGGCATTCCTGACCAATTACACTTGCATGACTGCCGAATCGGCCGTAGACAGTTGGAAGAAACTGGGCGAGTTCCTGATTGTGAAATACAATGACGGCGCGGTGAAAAAGATGGCGAAAGATGGAACGATTCTGCGTCCCGAAACTGGTCATTGTGCACCGTTGGTACGTCCGGGTTATCCCAAGGAATTTTTGGAAGAACTGGTGAAGGCTACGGGTGACCGCTATAAAATGAAACAATAATTATCGTCCCCTTTTATTTTCTTCTCCCAAATTTCTAGGATTTTTAATTTAATTCTTTTACATTTGTCAGAACATAAAAAAGGATGTAATTATAAACCTAATAAATATAACAAATTATGGAAAATGAAGAATTAATCAAGCAAGTGACCGCGAAAGCCGAAATGTGGCTGACACCTGCTTATGATGCGGAAACGCAAGAAGAAGTGAAGCAAATGTTGAATAATCCCGATAAAACCGCACTGATTGACTCTTTCTATCAAGATTTGGCTTTCGGAACAGGTGGTCTGAGAGGTATCATGGGAGCCGGAACAAATCGTATGAACATCTATACGGTAGGCGCCGCCACACAGGGATTGGCAAACTACCTGAACAAATGTTTCAAAGGCAAGGACCAAATATCAGTAGTAGTAGGCCATGACTGCCGCAACAACAGCCGCAAGTTTGCCGAAATCTCTGCCGATATATTCTCTGCCAACGGCATTAAAGTATATCTTTTCGATGATATGCGCCCCACACCGGAAGTGTCATTCGCTATCCGCCACTTCGGTTGCCAAAGCGGAATCAACATTACCGCCAGCCACAACCCCCGGGAATATAACGGCTACAAAGCTTATTGGGACGATGGCGCACAGGTTCTTGCCCCGCACGATACAGCTATTATTGATGAAGTGAACAAAGTAACCGTAGCTGATATTAAGTTCAAGGGTAACAAGGATTTGATTCAGATTATCGGCGAAGATGTAGATAAAGTTTATTTGGATAAAGTTCATTCTATCTCTATCGATCCGGAAGTTATCAAACGCCAGAAAGACTTGAAGATCGTTTATACTCCTATCCACGGTACAGGTATGATCCTGATTCCGCGTGCATTGAAGCAATGGGGATTTGAAAATGTTCACACCGTGCCTGAGCAGATGGTGAAAAGCGGAGACTTCCCAACCGTTGTATCTCCGAATCCGGAAAATGCCGAAGCATTGTCTATGGCTATCGCTTTGGCAAAGAATATCGATGCCGACATTGTAATGGCAAGCGACCCGGATGCCGACCGTGTAGGTATGGCGTGCAAGAATGATAAGGGCGAATGGGTATTGATTAATGGTAATCAGACCTGCTTGTTGTTCCTGTATTACATCATCAAGAACCGCATTGCAATGGGTAAGATGAAGGATAACGACTTTATCGTAAAGACTATCGTTACCACTGAACTGATTAAGGCGGTTGCCGATAAAAATAAGATTGAAATGCTGGATTGCTACACCGGTTTCAAATGGATTGCACGTGAAATCCGTTTGCGCGAAGGCAAGCAACAATACATCGGTGGCGGTGAAGAAAGCTACGGATTCCTGGCAGAAGATTTTGTCCGCGATAAAGATGCCGTATCAGCTTGTGCTTTGTTGGCCGAAATCTGCGCTTGGGCAAAGGATCAGGGCAAGACTTTATTCGAGGTATTGCTTGACATCTATGTAGAATACGGTTTCTCTAAGGAAACAACCGTAAACGTAGTGAAACCGGGCAAGAGTGGCGCTGACGAAATTAAGGCAATGATGGAAAACTTCCGCTCTAATCCTCCGAAAGAAATTGGTGGCTCGAAGGTGGTTCTTGCAAAAGACTATAAGACTTTGAAGGTGACCGATGGCGAAGGAAAGGTGGTTGACCTGGATATGCCGGAAACCAGCAACGTATTGCAATACTTCACAGAAGATGGTACGAAGATTTCAGTTCGTCCGTCGGGCACAGAACCGAAGATTAAGTTCTATGTGGAAGTGAAGGGCGAAATGGGTTGCCACAAATGCTTTGATGCTGCCAATGCTGCTGCCGAAGAAAAGGTAGAAGCGGTAAGAAAGTCATTGGGTATTTAAAGTATGATATTCCCGTAGGGGCAGGTTTGGAACCTGCCCTTACTTTATGTATCAGTACGAGAGGAAATAATATCAAAATCGGCATCTCTTTATCTGTATTTTGTTGTATCTTTGCACCCGGTTTTAATAAGGTAAAAAGATATGATGTGGTTACTATTGGCATTTCTCTCGGCAGCCCTGCTGGGATTTTATGATGTATTCAAGAAGCAGTCCTTAAAGGACAATGCTGTGATTCCGGTGCTGTTCCTCAACACGTTGTTTTCCAGTCTGATATTTCTTCCTTTCATTGTATTGTCGGTGTGGAAACCGGAAACGCTGGAGGGTGGTATCTTTTATGTACCCACGGCAGGGTGGGAGGTGCATCGCTACGTGGTGTTGAAATCCATTATCGTTCTTTCGTCATGGATATTGGGATATTTCGGCATGAAGCATTTACCCATTACCATTGTAGGACCTATCAATGCTACCCGTCCGGTGATGGTGCTGGTAGGAGCGTTGCTGGTGTTTGGGGAACGGTTGAATCTTTATCAGTGGATCGGGGTGCTGATGGCTGTTTTTTCTTTCTTCATGTTGAGCCGGAGTGGGAAGAAAGAGGGTATCGACTTCAAACATAATAAATGGATTTATTGCATTGTAATGGCTGCCGTGCTGGGTGCTATCAGTGGATTGTATGATAAATATCTGATGGCTCCTGTAGATCAGGGAGGTATAGGGCTGGACAGGATGATTGTTCAATCGTGGTATAATATTTATCAGTTGTTTATGATGGGTACGGTGTTGATGCTGTTGTGGTGGCCGAAGCGTCAGTCTACCACTCCGTTTCATTGGCATTGGTGCATTATACTGATTTCTATATTTTTGTCGGCGGCAGACTTTGTTTATTTCTATGCTTTGAGCTTGGATGGAGCTATGATCTCTATTGTGTCTATGGTAAGACGTGGAAGTGTGATTGTTTCCTTTATTTTCGGCGCAATGGTGTTCCGTGAAAAGAACTTGAAAAGTAAGGCGGTAGATTTGGCGCTGGTACTGATTGGTATGATATTTTTGTATTTCGGAAGCCGATAGGGTTTTCATCTACCGTAGGGGCAGATTGAATCTGCCCGATGACAGTTTACTTTGTGTATACGGGCGGATTCAATCCGCCCCTACGGGAAAATGATTATCATTTATAGCTCAACGGATGCGTAATCCACTCCCAATTATCCCACTTCTTTAACTGTTGCACAATAGCAAGGCTACTGGTAAAGAATTCCACAATCTTTTCTTCGGGATTATCATAACTCAGTGCATCCTTCAGCGTCAAAAAGAATTCCTTCTTCTCCGGCTTGAATACCGCTTTATCCGGACGGAGCATATTTCCATTCTCTTCTATGGAAGAAATAAACGGATAAGGCATTACATAAAATGACGGTTCCAATGCCCTCGGATCTCCCGGCCAGAAGCCAAATTCACAATTACGCTCATCAAAAGCCGGATAAGAAATACATCCGTTGGAATGGAACGGAGCTGCCTCGCCACTATACACAATGCACGATAAATCCATCGTTCCAAAGTAATAAGCCGGAAAATCGACTTTTCCGCGGAAAGGAGACATGAATTTATTCAACGCATGATAAGCAAATAACAAGTTATTCTGGAATAAAGTAACCGCCGCCGCATCATAAGAATGATGCTTCTCGTCCTGATCAAAATCTATCGGATCATAAAACTCTTGTGCACGTACATTAATAGTGGTAGGAGAACCGATATATTTCAAAGCATGATGAAGTTGCTCGTAATACTGGGCAATAGAAATGCCATCGCGTAGTGGGATATGTATGGAATACCCCTCCGTATTTCGCACCGTGATATGGTGTTCCCTGAAATTGACCGCAATTTCAAATGGTGAATGATTGCCCGGAATGATTCCCGTAGTGAGACCATCCAGCGTAAGATATTGGCGGGCATGCGCCCATTCGGGACGTTTGTTATTCCGTTCCAGTTTTATTTTTCCTATCATTTGGAGCAACATATGCAGGGTATCCGCCGTGGGCTGCCATTCCGGATAGGTTAGAAATGCTTGGTTCATGATTATTCTCTTTTTAATTGGTTTTTCCTAATTAACATTTCTCCTCTTGAAATAGTTCCGGAGAAACCCGAATAGTTTTTGTTGTTGAAGAAATCTCAAAAACCTGTAAACCCGATTAACCATTTTTTTGTTATAGGGATATACACATCGTTTAAAAAACAACAAAACAGAATTTGATTAAGATATGAAATTTAAAAGCTTACTGGTATCACTTATCATCTTATTGTCCATGTCAGCCTATGCGGAAGAACCTGATACCTCTCCGCACTTCAAGCTGAATGGTGCCCTTCGCTTCAACTATAACTTTTCGGACTGGAAAGAGGGGAGTAAAAACCGTGGCGGTGACTTCGGTTATGATGTATTGTTTTTTCGCCTGAGAGGCAAATATAATAAAATCCTGCTTGATGCCGATTATCGTTTTTATTCCAAAGACTTTGGCGGGGCAATGCTTAAATACGGATGGATTGGTTATCAGTTTGATGACAAGAACCAAGTGCAATTAGGGTTGACCCGTGTGCCTTTCGGAATCCAACCGTTTGCCGCCCATAATTTCCTGTTCCAAATGTCCTATTATGTGGGGTTGGAAGATGACTCGGATATGGGTATCAAATACCTTTATACAGGGCGGCATTGGGATTTTGCATTGGCTTTCTTTAAGAATGCGGATGAACTTTTGTTTAGTTCGGATGCCGAAACCTCGGACGACCGCTATGGATATGATGTGGCAGGCCGCAATAAAGAATTGAACCAATTCAACGGACAGGTTTTCTATAAATGGGGCGAGAATGTGCGTCAGTGCATAGGCGCCTCGGCAGAATTTGGCGGATTGTACAATCTGGATACCCGGAAAAATGGCACGCATTATGCATTTGCCCTTCATCACGAACTATACTGGAAAGGACTGAGCTTGAAAACCCAGATTGCCACCTATGCCATGAAACCGAAAAATGCCGAAGGAATGTCTCGCGATACCATTATGATGACGGCTTATGGCGCTCCTTATGCGGTGGCTGCCAAGGCAAATTTGTACCAGCTTGGCGTAGGATATAAATGGAATGTGAAGTGGGGACCGGTAGAAAGCGTGCAGGTGTATAATGACTTTGGATGGTTGCAGAAGCAGAAGAAAGATTTCCATGACAGCTTTCAGAATGTAACCGGATGCATGGTGACGGCAGGACCCGTCATAGCCTATATAGATTATGCATTGGGATTGCATCAGGCATGGCTGGGGCCGGACTGGAACGCATTTGCCCAAGGCACGGGAAGTAATTCGTGGCATGCGCGTTTTAATGTAAACATAGGATATTATTTTTAATAAGGACAGATATGATACAAGACATATTTTCATTATACGCAGACCGTTGGCCCTTGTTCCTGAGCCTCACCTGGGAGCATATTCAGATCTCGGTTATTTCAATAGCCGGAGCTGTCCTTATCGGGCTGGCGTTGGGCGTTTTCGCCAGTCAATACCGAAAGACCGCTTCCTCTATTATGGGATTGACCAATCTGATTTATACCATTCCCTCCATAGCTCTGTTCGGTTTCCTCATCCCTTTTTCGGGCATCGGGAATACCACGGCTATCATTGCGCTGACGGTATATGCATTGCTCCCCATGGTGAGAAATACTTACACCGGCATAACAGGTATTGACAGTGAAATAATAGAAGCGGCACGCGGTATGGGGAGCACGCCTTTCCAGATATTGTGGAAAATAAAACTGCCTTTGGCTTATCCCGTTATCCTTTCGGGCATCCGTAATATGATGGTGATGACCATTGCCCTTACGGGTATTGCCGCCTTTATAGGGGCGGGAGGATTGGGCGTTGCCATCTATCGGGGCATTACGACCAACAACACTGCCATGACCTTGGCAGGAAGCATCTTGATTGCCCTTTTGGCATTGCTTGCCGACTGGGGAGTGGGAAGGTATGAACACCACATAATGAGAAAACGCAGACTGATTTAACTGGGGATGTGTCAAAACTCCAAAGTAACTATCAAATGCTTCACCGTAGGGGCGGATTGAATCCGCCCGGATACACAAAGCAAACTGTTATCGGGCAGATTCAATCTGCCCCTACAGCAAAAGGACAGCCGATTTTAGTTTTGACACACCCTAATGAATAAAAAAGATGTATGAAAACAAAAGTAATAACAACATTCATTTCCGCCCTGCTGATACTCTCGGCATGCGGAGAAAAAAAAGATACCATCCGCATCGCCACCAAACCGATGACGGAGCAGTTTATATTGGCTGAAATGCTCTCGGCATTGATTGAGGACAATACCCCTTACGCCGTAGAAATAACGAAAGGCATAGGCGGCGGAACCAGCAATATCCACCCCGCATTGATGAAGGGGGATTTCGACCTCTATCCCGAATATACGGGAACGGGCTGGATGGTTATTCTGAAAAAAGATTCCTTTCCCGGTCCCGATGAACTGTATCCCGAGCTGCAACGGGAATATCATGAACAATTCGGCTTGAAATGGGTCGCTCCATACGGCTTTAACAATGCTTACAGCCTGGCGGTGAACAAGGCCAATGCAGAGAAATATCATCTGAATAAATTCTCGGATCTGGCAAAATATCCCGATACTTTCGTATTGGGAGCCGAGTATGATTTTTATGAAATACCTCTGGGCTATAAGGACTTATGTGAGCATTACCGGTTGAAATTCAAAAAGACCCTTGATATGGACATCGGCCTGAAATATGAGGCCATCAAAGGAGGCAAGATTGACGTGATGAATATTTTTACCACCGACGGGCAACTGAATGGGGCAGGACTGAAAGTATTGGAAGACGACAAGCATTTCTTTCCCACCTATTATTGTGCCACGGTGGTGAAGGAAGATGCCTTGGCAAAACATCCCGGACTGGAAGAAGCCCTGAACAAAATGGGAGGTATCCTTACCGATAGTGAAATGTCCGAACTGAACTACCAAGTAGATATAAAAGGCCGTTCTGAGCGTGAAGTAGCCCGTGAATTTCTGCAAAAGAAAGGATTATTGCATAGTGAAACCTCTAAAGAAAAGACCGCATGAACCATCCGATAATTATACGTTTCGACCATGTATCGAAAGAATATGGCGGACATGCCGTGCTGAAAGATTTCAGCCTGGACATAGCGAAAGGGGAGTTTATTACCGTCATTGGCAGTTCCGGTAGCGGAAAGACCACCATGCTGAAAATGATAAACGGTCTTTTGATTCCCACTCAAGGTACAATCTATATAGATGGCAAAGACATTTCAAAAGAAAATCTTACCTTGCTGAGAAGAAATATCGGTTACGTGATACAAGGTATAGGATTGTTCCCTCACATGAGCGTCCGTAAAAACATTGCATACGTCCCCGAATTGCTAAACAAACGGGATAAGCAACGGACCGCCCGTGCCGTGGAAAGATTGATAAAAGTAGTGGGGCTGGAGGAGGAGATGCTGGAACGCTACCCTGCCGAACTCTCCGGCGGGCAAAGGCAACGGGTAGGCATTGCCCGTTCATTGGCCGCCAATCCTGAAATATTATTGATGGACGAGCCTTTTGGTGCGGTGGATGAAATAACAAGAAAAATGTTACAAACAGAAATAGCCCGTATCCATCAGGAGCTGGGAGTAACCATCGTCTTTATCACCCACGACATCAAGGAAGCGTTGAAACTGGGCACACGTGTATTGGTCATGAGCAACGGGAAAATAGAACAGATAGGTACTCCAGAGGAAATAAAAAACAATCCGGCAACAGACTTTGTAAAAGAGCTGGTAGCCAATGCATAGCATAATCCACACTAAAGTAAACCATAGTCGAAACTATTTATGCCCGGCCTTTAGTGAAAGAGCGTTAAGAAAATTAGTACCATTTCCGTTAAGAACAAAAAGCTGTTTGAGCGTAGCGAGTTCTTTTTGTTTAGGAAATGGTACTAATTTTTAGCTCTGTAACGGTAGCCGGTGCTTTTTCTTTTGTTTCGTTTTCTTTTGTGCACACAAAAGAAAATGAAAAGCACTATTCTATAACAATCTTATACTCCACATCAAACACCCCTTTAGCCTCCAATTTCTGAATCCACTCCCTATCCTTCAACTCACCCGTATATCCCACAGAATCACATCGTCCATACCACGGCTCAATACAAATAAACGGACAATCGGGATGCACCTTGGTAGGCGACCACAACGCCACCAGCGGCGAATCAAATTCCAAACTGATATAAGGCTTTTTCTCTTTATCCAGTAATGTCACCTTTTGCAACTGCTTATTATCAAAAATATACGTATCGCAATCAAACGTATGAATATCAATCGGCATCAGACCCTCCTTATCCGGCTTCAGTGCATGACGTTCCGGAGACACACATCCCTTCTCTACCGGCACGATATATTCCAAATCCTTGGTACGATTCAATGCAAAGAATCCGCGTTCCTCTGCCTGCGGATCAAAATCGGGGAAGAAGAAAGCAGGATGCGCACCAATCTGAAAATACATATCCATTGCCCCTAGATTCTCCACACGCCACTTCACCGTAATCTTGTTGTCTTCCAATAAATATCCCACCAGTAAACGGAAAGGAAAGGGGAATTTGCCCAAAGTCTCAGGCGTGCTTTCCAGCCAATAAACAGCTCCGGTTTCATCACTATACGTCTTTTTGAAATCCATATCGCGTGCAAATCCATGTTGGCCTATCTCATATATATTCCCTTCGTATCGGTATTTATCCTCCCATACACGGCCCACGGTAGGGAATAATACGGGCGAACGGCGTCCCCAGAATTGGGCATCACCTTGCCACAAATATTCTTTGCCACCTTTCTTTATACTTTGCAGTTCTGCTCCATGTTCAGCTACCTGGACGGTCAAAATAGAATTAGAGATTGTTTCCATATTTCTTCGTATATAAATTAGTTTTTTCAAAGGTAGGGATGTTTCATGAGATGGCAAAGTGAATCCTAATCTTTATGTAATTTTCATCCAATATGCCTGCCTGATGAAAGAATTTTCCTTTGAGGTATGTCATTTAAATTATTTTTGTTTATGTTTGTGAACCATCACTAAAGAAGGGAAACGATGAAGGGCACACGTATTATAGTAAATATATTATGGTCTGGCATTTTATGGTGTATAATAAGTATATCTTGCACCCGTTCTGAGCATCGTGCAAAGACTCAGATGGATACTTATATGCAATATTACGCTTTGATGATTGATTCAATATCGAAGAATCCCAGTTATGTATGTACGGAAACATTCCGGCAAATGGCGGCGACAACGGATAGTGTGGTCTATTACCACTATATGATACTTTTGGCAAAGGCATACATGTTTAAATCCGAAACAGATTCTGCACGGCTCTGCATGGACAGGGCGGAACTCTTTTGCAACAATGCGGAACCTTCTTCACAAATCAATGATTTATATTCCGAAGTTTATAATATGCGGGGCAATGTATGTATCCGCTTGGGACTGGCCGATTCATCGGTAGTATGTTTTGAGAAAGCCTTTGACTATCGGCAGAATGGTATAGATAAAGGTGTGCTTCCCGATATTTGTTTAAATCTGGCAGATGCATTTGTCCATACCGGGCGCTATGACAAGGGAGCGATGTGGTATCGGAAAGCACTCTCTTACAACGATTCCCTGAATGTGCCCGAAGATAAGCGTTTCCCGGCTTACTACGGTTTGGCGCAAGTCTATATGGAACTCCGTGATTTTGCTTCATGTGACTATTATTACGATATGGCGGCGAGGCATTACGACCAAATGCAACCCTTTGAGAAACATATCTATCTGAATAATCGTGGAAATTCTTATTACTTCCGTGCCGATTATCCCAAGGCCTTGGAGATGTTCAGAAAGTCATTGGATTTGTGCCGATCCTATCCCGACATGACTTTTGAGGGGCATTTGACGGAGATGAATATGGGAGAAACCTTCCTATTGATGAACCAAACCGATTCGGCATCTTATTATCTGGATCTTTGCGGAGATTTCTTCCGTTCCATCGGGCATCAGACAGCCCTTTACTATCTGGATACCCAACTGATAGAGCTTGCCTTGAAAGAGAATAACCTGCCATTGGCACGCAAACGTCTGGCTGAGGCGGTGAAACCTGACTATGTGGAACCGAATATGAAGCATATCCGCAACCGCAATTTGCAACATTATTTTGAAGAAGCAGGAGATTTTAAGCAGGCATATCACTATCAGATGGAGAATCAGCGTATAGACGACTCTACGCGCAATGAACGTATCAAGATGCGAACCGCTGAAATAGATTTGAAATATAGCCAGGACACCACTCTGATGAAGCAGAAGATTTTCATCCAGCAAAAGGAGAACGAAGTCTTGGCACTGAATCAGACACTTTATATCTGGATGTCCGTGTGTGTATGCATTCTTATTCTGGTGATTTTTATTTATATATATAGTAAGAAGCAACGCTCTCTGCTTCAAATGAAAAGCCAGAACATGATAGCGGCATTGCGTATGGAGAACATCCGCAACCGTGTTTCTCCTCATTTTATTTTCAATATACTGAACCGTGAAATGGGAAATTATACGGACGAGCAATCCGATAATATGCGTGGCTTGGTAAAGCTGATGAGGCGCAACCTGGAACTGACCGAACAATTGTGTGTGACGATGGAGGAGGAACTTGACTTTGTAAATACCTTTATCAACCTGGAACGTAAAGCTTTGGGAGATAACTTTCTACTATCTGTCAACGTAGATCCTTCCATTGACCTGAATAAGGAAATCCTTCCCTCTATGATGATACAAATTCCGGTGGAGAACGCCATAAAGCATGCTCTGCTGAACAAAGAAGGAATGAGGAAACTATGGATTGACATAACGAAAACCGCAGAAAGTATTCGCATCACCATCCGTGACAACGGGGGAGGATACAAAGTGAACAGCCGTAATAGGGGTACGGGGACAGGTATGAAAGTGATCCTCCAAACGATACAATTACTGAATGCCAATAACAAGAAGCAGATAGATATGTCAATATCAAATGTAAAATTGGAGGACGGAGAAACTGGTTGCGAGTTTACGGTAACCTTGCCCGAAGGCTATGACTATAATTTGAAAAAGATTATTTAGTAATTGATTTTAGTAGAATGGTATCCAAAATAGCTGTTTTAATCCATTTTTGGAAATCCCTCGTTTGTTCGTTAAAATATGTTTTAATACTTTTGTTTCGTTAATAATTAAAGATTAATTGTGTATGATGGATAAGTTATACAAAGTTCTAATAATTGACGACGACGAGTTCTCTGCTGATAATCTTTGTCTGGAACTAAAGAAATACAACCGTTTATCGGTGGAAGGAATGGCACGCAATGGTGCGAATGGCAAGAAACTGCTGGAGAAGGTGCATCCCGATTTATTGTTTCTGGATGTGGAATTGCCGGACATGAAAGGCATGGACCTGATAGAGCAAATAAAAGGTACTGTCACATGGAATATGCAGATTGTGTTCTACACCGCCTATGATAAATATATGATATATGCTATCCGCGGAGCTGCTTTTGACTATTTACTAAAACCTATTGATAGAAAGGAACTGGAAGGAATCATCAATCGCTTTATGCAGAAAACGGAGGAGATCGTTTCTTCGTCTTTTGTAATCCCTCCGCGTGTTTATGCCACCAGTGAGCATACTTTTATGATCTCTACGCCTACTAATGATTTACGGATACTGCGTTCCATAGATATTGGTTTCTTCCGTTATAATTCAGACCGCAAGTTGTGGGAGGTCATGCTCAATAACCAGACTCCTTTGTTGTTGAAGAAGAATACAACAGCGGATAATATAAAAGAGTATGATTCCTGTTTCGTTCAGATTCACCAGTCGTATATCATTAATATTAATTATCTGATGATGATTAAGGAGAACCGTTGCGTCATGTTCCCACCCTTCGAGAATATTACAGAACTTCAGGTTTCCAAGAAATATAAGAAGGAGTTGCAAGATCAGTTTTATCTTCTGTAGAAAAAAAGAGTACAAGTTTATAAAAAGTGATTTTGAATCGCTAGGGGAGAGTGGGAGTCGTGAGATTGCCACTCTTTTTGCTTTTTGCATAATTCTTACCCTTAGGTCGTATGTAAATAAAGCTGTTTAGTAATTAATTTAAATAGAATAGTATGCGAATTTGATCGTTTGCTACTTTCTCTGGTTTTTGAGAATTTGTAAAATGGTGTTAATTGTTTTTCTTTGGGGCTACATAAGGTTAAAAAGGAGACATATACATGAATGAAATGAAAAATACAATGAAAAAAGTAATATTGCTTTTGGTATGTTGCGTTGTGCCTTTCAGCTTTTATGCACAAAAAGCACGTCAAAATGGTATAACAAAAAAATGGGGCTATGAGCAAACGGAAAATAAAGATGGATGGTGGAAGAATTCAAAATACAGGGGTAATTCCATGCTTGATAAATGGGATGCGGCTTTGGTTAATCAGGATTATGAAATAAATTGGTTGATTTCCCCACAATATGAAGAGGTAACTAAAACATTTACAGAAAAATTAGCAGGAGTTGTTTTAGGAGGTAAAGTAGGGTTCATAGACATGCACAATCGTTTTATAATTAAGCCACAGTTTGAAAATGTGGATGATGTTCATGGTTTTAATTTAGGATTATCAGCAGTTAAGAAGAATGGTAAATTTGGCTTTATAAATAAAAAAGGAGAATTTGTCATTGAGCCTCAATTTGATTATGCCGATAATTTTAGAGACAATATGTTGGCCACGGTCAAGCAAGATGGTAAATTCGGAGCTATTAATATAAGGGGAGAAGTTGTTGTTCCATGCAAATATATTTTAGAAGAAGCAATGATAAGTGTTCCCATATCCAATAAACTATATCGCCAGAAACAGGAAGAAATGAAAGATGCGAAAGGTAATGGTGATTTTGATGATGTATTGGATAAGATCACCGAATGTAGCAGGGAGGTTAATGAAAGAATTAATAATCTTGAAACAGAAATAGTGACAGATTCTCTTCAAATAGAAGAAAAGAATGGCAAGATGTGTCTTTTAGTGGGTGAGCAAACCATAATTCCTGCAGAATATGAAGAACTTATAATATCCGAGGATGGCTTTATTCTTGCGTGTAAACAGGATAAATGGGGAGCTTTGGACGTATATGGACGTATTGTATTACCATGTGTCTATCAATGGGTATATTATGATGCTTCGGCAAAAGTTTTTATTGCTAGTAGTTTTGCAATGGGATTATATAATAGTCAGGGAGCTTTATTACTACCGGGAAGATTTGATTATATAGGTAGTTTTGCAGATGGCAAAGCACCTGTATGGTTGAACTCCGTACTTGGTTGGGTGGATGAGAAAGGGCATCTCTCCGATGGTTTTGTAGAAGATTTGACCAAATCCTTTCTGGAAGAAGAAAAGGGAGTTGAAGGTGCTTGGGGGATGTTCAATTTATTGATAGACTTGAAACCTGATTATGCTATGGCCCATTATTATATGGGAAAAGGGCAAGTGACAGGTGGCATTTATTCTAAAGGAATGGAGCATCTAAAAATTGCAGCAGAATTGGATCCTGATAATGAAGAAATTGCTTCGACACTGAAACAAGCCAAAAAAGATCGAAAGAAAAGAACTTTTAATACTATTGGTTACATTGCGAATGTGCATAATAATTTGGAATCTACAAACTCTAATTCATTTAAGGATAAAAATAAAAATCAAGATAAAACTTCAGTCGGAATAAATCTAGGACTTTCTATGGATGATATGGATGCCCTTGGCGGATCTACAGCTACTGCTATAGCAGGTGGCAGTAACCGTTGTGGCTTTTTAAAATATGTGTTGGAAGACCTTGAAAAAAAGATTCGGAAGAATACAGGTAAGTTGATGGGGGAGTACTACCAGAAAATAAAAGATGGCTTTTTGCAATCTGCCAGTAAAGAAGGTTGTGAACAATAATATATAATTAAGATCATAATTATGAGAGTAAAAAATGTAAAGTTTATCAGTAGAATCGTCATGACGATTCTTTCTATGTTCATCTGCATTGGAGCGTATGCAGGTGATGATCCCTTAAAATATGAAATAGAGGGAGAGGGAGTAGGTGCACAAGGTACTTATTTGGTAAAAGTAACGGTGATTCAGAAAAAGAGTAAATTGGATGCCGATGTGATTAAGAAATGCGCAGTTCATGGAGTGCTTTTCAAAGGATTCTCCAGTCAGACTTCGCGCACCAGACAGAAACCTTTAGCAGGGAGCATGGTGGTAGAACAGCAACATCAGGATTATTTTGATGTCTTTTTTCAAAAAGGAGGTTCTTATATGAATTTTGCCAATATGGTAGGAGAGAATCTTTCGGTGGTAAAAATGGGAAAGCAGTATCGGATTTCAGCCGTGGTTTCCGTTGCAAAAGATGCTCTTTATCAGGAGTTGGTAGCAGCCGGAGTTATTAAAGGATTAAATAATGGATTTTAGCTTATGTGTAAGAGATTTAGTATTGCTTTACTGATACTGGCTAGTGGACTATTGTCTGCTTTTGCCCAGCGGAACCAAGATGTAGTCTATCTGAATAATGGTAACGTAGTGAAGGGAATTATATTGAAACGTACGGATAGTGTATTGGAAATAAAAGCATCCAATGGGGAAACATATCAGTATCCTATAGTAGAAATACGTAAAATAGACCAAGAATCTGTTGATAAAGAATGGGGTGTTGATAGAACTTCAAACTCTACTTATAAAGAATATCGGAATATGGATTCAGGTTATTGGACGGCTTTGGAAATGGGTATAGGAAATGATATACATCTTTCAGACAAGAACATGCAACATGTGGAACTTACTTGGATCAACGGGTACCGTTTTGGTGAATCGTTGAAAATAGGTATTGGGTTCGGGGCACGTTACTATGCAAATAATCAGGATATACGAAATTCATCTATACGATGGTCCTTCCCTATTTTTGCCGATGTGAGAGGTAATTTTATTCCTCAGACTTCTCGAATGGCAGTCCCTTATTGGGCTTTTGATATAGGTGGTGCTATACGTGACGGATTTATGGTGAGCCCTACTTTGGGTATTCGTTTTGGTGAACGGCGTTCCTGTTTCCTTCTAGGCTTGAACTATACAGGACAGGTTATGAAACTTTGTGGAGGTGACCGTCATTTCGAGAATATTGTATCATTAAAATTAGGCTATGAATTTTAAAAAAGAAAATTTATGAAACATCTATTGTATATGTGGAAATTTGCGTGTCTGCTTTTACTTGTACTTACCGGATGCGGTAGTAAGCAGAGTGTTTCTTCCTATCACTCATTTGAGAGTGAATGTTTGGGTGTGGAATTGGATGGCTCAGAAACAGTTCGTGCTTGGGGTAGAGGCAAAAATCGTAGTGACGCTATAGAGCAGGCAAAGAAAAACGCGGTAAGAGATGTATTGTTTAAAGGTATTATAGCAGGTAGTCGTGAATGTAGTGTGCGTCCTTTGCTGGCGGAAGTGAATGCTCAGGAACGATATGCGTATTACTTTAACGACTTTTTTAGAGATGGAGGTAAGTATCTGAATTATGTAAGTATGGAAGATAAGAAAACAAGTTCCAATATGAAGACTTCTAATAAAACTCAAGTTTCTTATTCTATCACAGTGCGCGTGTTGCGTTCTCAATTGCAACAGAAACTAATAGAAGATAAAATTTTGAAACCCTAAAGATAGAGACATGAAAAAAATATATGCTATTTTATTCTTTGTAATGCTTGTACATACCGGAGTATATGGGCAGGCTAAGAAACCCACCATTATGGTCATTCCTGCTAATGTGTGGTGCACCAATAATGGTTATACACAAAAATATAATAATCAGGGTACTATTACCGAGATTCCGGATTATAAAAAAGCGTTGGATAATGATTTGAACTTGGTGAATGTTATAACAAAAATAGGCGAGTTGATGGCGGAAAAAGATTTTCCGTTGAAAGATATGGCATCTTCCATCCGTTCCATTGAGCAAAGTTCGGCAGAACATGAAATGACTACTAGTTCTACTTCAGGTGCTTCATTGGCAGAGTCTCCTTTAGACCGGTTGATGAATAGAGCCAAAGCTGATATTTTAGTCGAAGTTGTTTGGAATATCAATACAACAGGCCCCAAACGTTCTGTGACTTATACTTTGCGAGGTCTGGATGCCTACACTAATAAACAGATTGCGGCAACACAAGGTACAGGCGAACCTTCTATGGCGGCTGAAGTAGCAGTATTGTTAGAGGAAGCGGTAGTAGACAAGATGGATGCCTTCGTAAGTCAGTTACAGAAACATTTTGATGATTTGATGGCTAATGGTCGTGAAGTGTCACTAGAAGTTCGTGTATTTGATAATGGAAGTGGCGTGGATTTGGAGAGTGAATTTGGTGGTTCTGAATTGCAAGAGATTATAGAAGACTGGGTGGCACAGAATACAGTAGCTCATCGTTTTAGTTTAACTGATGCCACTGAGAGTGTGATGCTTTTTGAACAGGTGCGCATTCCGCTTTATCGTGAAAACGGAATGGCTAGAGATACAAGAAGTTTTGCCAATGACTTGCGTAAATATCTTAAACAGAAGGCCGATCTTACTTGCAAAGTAATGACAAAAGGGTTAGGTAAAGCTGAATTGGTTATCGGAGAAAAATAAGAGACATGAAAAAGAAGAATATTATATTTACCGTTTGGTGTGTATGTTTTGCTATGTCTGTGGCTGCACAGGATTGTGAGATAAGTCTTACTGTAGCTAGAGCAACCCAGAAAGAGGTGCTTCCATCTCAAGTACAAGAGATTTTAGGGAATCGTTTATCTACAGCAGTGGCTGGTCAGGGAGTTATTGCCAATTCCAATTTTACACCATTCTTTATCACAGCTAAGGTTAATACTCTATATAAAGAAACATTGCCTGGTCCTCCTGTCAGTACAGCTCTTACAACTCAATTGACTTTGTATATAGGGGATGCGATAGGACAGAAAGTATTTTCCACTCTCAGCATGGATGTAAAAGGGGTAGGAACTAATATTAATCGGGCATATATCAATGCTTTCCGTGCGATAAATGGTAATAATATAAAAGTACAGGAATTTATACGCGAAGGGAAAGAGAAAATTATTTCTTGGTATAATAGTAATTACAAACAGATATTAGCAAAAGCGCAGAAAAGTGCTTCAATGCATGAATATGATGCTGCATTGTATTATGTCACTTCCATTCCTGAATGCTGTGTCGGCTATACAGATGCTAGTAAACTGATAGAAAGTTATTATGCTAAATATGTGAATTATAACTGTCAATTGATTCTGCAATATGCTAGAGCCGAATGGGCAAAGTCACCCGATGCAGAAGGAGCTTCAAAAGCTTTTGACTGGTTGGTCTATATTGAGCCGGGAAGTAGTTGTGAAGGTGAAGCAAAGGCTTTGTATAATGAAATAAAGACTAAGGTAACAAGCGATTGGAATTTTGAGAATCGTGAGAAGTATAAGGATGATATTGAATTGAAAAAGCAAAGGATAGAAGCTGCTCGGGCGGTAGGTGTTGCATTTGGTAATGGGCAGCAACCGGTTACTACCAATATTACTTGGCTTCATTAATTCAAGTTCAAATGATTTTAAATAAACAGAATATGAGAAGTAAGAAAATTATCCTAATCCTATGTCTCTTGGGGCTGATCAGTGGTTCTGTTCAAGCTCAGAGGCTGAAAGCCGTGCAAAATGAAAAAGGCCGCTATGGTTTTGTGACAGAAGACGGGGCTGTAGTGATAAAGTATAAATATGATGAAGCAACACCTTTTAAAGATGGAATTGCTAAAATAGGAAAAGATGGAAAGTATAGTCTGATTAATGAAGATGGCGAAATCATTACTAAACGGAAGTATACATATATAGGTGAATTTTATAATGGAGTTTGTCCCGTTGCCGAAGGGGGAAACACCAAGAAAGGAGTGATGCTTACCACTGGTGGATTAATAGGTAATGAAGCTAGTAGCAATACAGGTGAGAAATGGGGCTTGATTGATAAGACTGGTAAGGAAATTCTGAAAGCCGACTATGAAGCAATGGGAGATTTGAATAAGAAGTTGATATATGTCTTGAAAAGTAAGAAGTTTGGATTCATTGATTCAGCCGGCAATATAATAGTAAAACCTACTTATAATTTTATCGGTAGCTTCAATGACCAAGGGGTATGTTGGGTTAATATCGGTGGCAAATACGATAAAAAGAACAACATGGTGTCTAAAGGAAAATTCGGGCTGATAAATGAAAATGGACGGGAAATAATTCCGACGAAGTATGAAGATGTTGGTAATTTCCCGATTTTGCGGGATAAGAAAACCGGAGCTTTGCTTGATGAGGCTACCTTTTATACCAACGCAGACCAGTCTGCATTTCCTGCTACTAAACAGGAAATACAGAGTCTATTAGTACCCAAATCTCATATTCCTGAATCTCAGCTGCCTTCGTCGCGGGTCGATTATTTTTATTTCATTAATAAGAAATCTCAGGGTTTGGTCGATGTACATGGAAATACTATTATCCCTTTAACAGCAAATCAAGCTATTCTACCTCCTTCAGATAATATGCTTAGACTTGCTAAGGTGGAAAAAAAACAAATAGCTAAAGCCTATTATGATTTGAATGCCGAAGTGATGGTGAGAATACCTTCTTCAGAAAAAGGAAAATTTGGTGCTTTTAGTCATAATTTAGCTCCGGTTTCATTGGCTGATGAATTGTATTTCATTGACAAAAAGGGGAATAAAGTGATTGATGGCTTATCAAAAGCTTTCTCGAGCAATGAAGGGTACCGAGTAGTGCAAAAAGGATCAGCTTTTGGAGCTATTGACTCTACAGGGATGGTTGTTATACCTATTGAATATACCAATTCGCTTACAAGTGTGAACTTTGGACGATTGGGAGTACAAAAAGGTGGTTCTTGGTTTTATGTAGATACACAGGGGCAAGTCGTGTCCGATAAATATGATCGTATAGGGAACTTTCATCATGGCTATGCATCTGTGTGTCTGAATAAATTATGGGGAGCCATTAATTTGCAGAATCAGGTTGTCGTTCCTTTAGAATGGCAAGGCGTAGCCCCCATAGTCAATCCAGAACTTATATGGGTGAAAAAAGATAATCTGTATTATCTTTTTAATGGGGTGCAGAAGTGTATTCGTTTAAAGCAAGGATTTAGTAATGCCTCCAATTTTGACAATGATATGGCTTATGTGATGCTTAATGAAAAGTGGGGTATTATTGATCCGGATGGTAGGGCACTAGTACCTTGTTTGTTCGAAAAGGAGGAAGATATGGTCTTTGCCAAACAATATATGCTATCAGAAAACAAGAAGAACCTGACCGAAGTAGAGGCTCTTCGAGTAATTGCACGTTTTAACCCGGATACAAATCTATTTAAGATTACCTCTATCATTCCGGATAAGCATTGGGATTATTAATTATTGAATGTTTGAAAAATGAAAAGATTCATTATAATACAGCTATTGGTGATGATATTCGCCGTTCAGATTCAAGCTCAAGAGGAAGGTGAAATAAAATATCGCCGTAGTTCTCTTTATAGCATGATGGTTAATCACGAAGGAAGAGAGTTTGGTGATGAAATAAAGGATGTTTTCCTCACAATTCCTATTCCTGATAAATATAACAATCATGATTTAAGTGTAAAAGTAGTCTATACTCCTGGAAAGAAATTGGATAAAAGCCATGAAGAGATAGATGAGTTTATCAGAAACAATGGTGTTGCCAGTCGCATGGTGGGACGTTGGTTTAATCGTGATTACATGACGGGAGTTTGTGATGTAGAGCTAGTGAAAGAACGTGGATTATACAATGCTTCCGAACTAGATAAGGCCTTGGCATCCAAAACCCAGCGTGGAAATGCCTTATTGGAAGATGCAGGTGAGGATTTGATTGGAAACACTTTTCTTATTGTGAATGATATCCGCTATATTGACCGTTCAAAAGGATCAAGTGTATGGGGAGGAATTGTAAAAGGGCTTGGTGCGGCAGCAGCCATTTATACAGGTGAAACATCTTATCTGGACTTAGGCAATTCTACAGGTGATATAGTTGCATCATATAAAGGATTTAAAGTGAATATCGATACCTACCTTTATCAATTGATTTGGGATGAGGAGACCGCAACAAGATTCTATACTGAATATTATACAGATAAGGATGATAAGGAGAAGGTAAAGGCTTTCAATAATAACCGTAAATTGTTCAAATTAAAATATGTAGGTAGTCAGCATAGTGATGGAAGTAACACTTCCTTTTTGGGCATAAACTTGGATGAGCCCCAACAAATGGTGCGAAAGGCATGTCAACGTGCGATTGATGAGAATATAGCAAGTTTACAAAAGAATTTTGATCAGTTCAAAGTGAATACTCCGTTAATCAGCGTTTCTCCTTTGAAAGCTTATATTGGATTGAAGGAAGGCATCACTGAAAAATCTAAATTTGAAGTATTGGAGGCTGAAATGACCAAAGAAGGTAAAATGACTTATAAGCGTGTAGGAGTTATTCAGCCTAAAGAAAATTTGATTTGGGATAACCGGTACATGGCTTCCGAAGAACAGGCGTATGGTTCGGATTTTGGTTTTACAACATTTAGAAAAGTCTCTGGCAGTGATTTCTATCCAGGTATGTTAATTCGCGAAATAAAATAATTGGTTAAATTAAAAGAAAACTATTATGAGAAAATTATTTGTATTATTCATGGTATGCTTGATTGGTATAGCTAATGTTTCAGCACAAGATGAAGCAGGTTTCGGAACATCAGGAGACTTCCTTGTAGGTTACAAGGATAAGACTTTCTCTACAACTATTGGATATGATTTTGGGTGTAGAATTATTCCTAATCTGTATGTGGGAGTTGGACCGATGGTAGGTGCTTCTTTTGGAAATGGAGATTCTAAATTTGCTGGAGGTGGTTATGGTAAAATTCGCTTTACCGTACCTCTTAATCTTGATACTAAGCCTTTTGTTGATGGTAGAGTTGGTTATTCTTATTCATTTTCCGATAGTAAAGGCGATATGTTTTACGGAGCAGGATTAGGCATGCGTTTTGCTGAACGTTACTGTATTGGGTTGTACTGTATTTTGACATATTCTAAGACTATGACTACTGAAAGTTATATTAAAGGATATGAAAAGAGATATAATCCTATTGATAAAAAATACCATCAAGTTGCTATGTATGGAACAAGAGAAATAGAAAATAAAAAGTCTATTTATACTCCTACTTTATTGTTTAGTGTTGATTTCTAATGGTATATTAAAATATGGGTGATCGACATAAATCAGTCACCCATATTTTAATATTGCCATTATTTATTCTTTCGGATAATTAGGACCATACAGCATCGTCTTCTCACGCACCACCAATTGTCCATCCTTTACAAATTCTTCTCCGCGTTCACTCAAGTGCTGAATCATCTCGGCACGCATTGCTTCCAATTGCTTCTTGTACTTCTTGTCATGAATGGCATTGTGCAATTCCTGCGGATCTTTACTCAGATCGAATAACTGTTCTTCCCCCGTGTGGAATCCCCATATATATTTAATCTTTCCATCAGTCAGCGCACACCAGTAATTATCATCACTATAGCAAGTGGCGTGTTCCAAGTCTATATATTTGCGCCAGCCGGTTTCCGCACCTTTAGCCAATGGCAATAAGGAACGACCATCCATATCAGCAGGAACATTTGTTCCGGCTACATCTAGAAAAGTAGGAAGAATATCGCGCAATTCTACCGGAGCATCTACCTTTCCCGGGGCGATATGTTCGGCAGCAGGCCACTTCACGATATAAGGCACGTGTGCAGAGCCTTCATAGGGATATGTCTTTCTCCAGTGATAGTGGTCACCCATCATGTCACCATGGTCTGAGGTGAAAATGATCAGCGCATCTTCATACATACCTTTGTCCTTCAATGCTTGAATTACTCTGCCGATTTGCTCGTCAATAAAAGTAATATTTGCATAATAATGACGCTTGGAGTTGCGGGCATATTCATCGCCGAAGTTTCCGTAAGGAGCATCTTTGGCAGCCTTTTCAGGGTCTAACTCTTTGGCATATTTGCCACACCAGTCGCCGATAGCGGGAGCCGGAACTTTAGCGTCTTTGTACATATCCAGAAAACGCTGTGGCGGATCGTATGGACTATGCGGGCGGGCAAATGATACTTTCAGAAATAAGGGCTTATCATGGGTGTCATAGTTCTGTATCAGTTCGCAGGCCATTTCACCGGTCCAGTAAGTGGGGTGGAGCTTTTCACTCAGTTTATAGATTGCCGCCGAGTGGTCATTCCAGCCAATACCAGTTGCATCCGGGTTCTTTCCGGGAGCTTGTATTTGGAACCATTGGCGGTAGTCACTGGTAAAGTTTTCATCTTCTATGCGGCCGCTTTCGTCCAGCAATGTGCCTTGGAAACCATGCTTCACCCGTTGCGGGTGCCAGTGCATTTTCCCTATTCCGAAGGTGTAGTAACCGGCATCGTTCAGCATTTGCGGCATTTCATAGTTATAGTGTGGAGATACTTTTCCGTATCCCAGCAGGCCGTGATGCCACGGGGAGAGTCCGGTAAGTAATCCGGCACGGGCAGGAGTGCTGCTGGGGCAAGAGGAATAGCCGTTCATAAAGAGGGTTCCTTCGCTTGCCAATTCGTCTAAGTGGGGGGAGACTACTGCTTCATTTCCCATGCAGCCCATGGCGTCGCCACGTTGCTGGTCGGTCATGATTAATATAATGTGTGGATGCTTTTGCGCATAGGCAAAAGTCGAGCATAGTCCGGCTGTGACGGCTAATGTACATTTCAGGTTGGTTAGTGTGTTCATATTTTTAGGTTTTTCATAATATACTGTTGCAAAGATATAAAGTTTTTGGGGGTTAATGGGCTGTGGAGGAAAGAAATCGTATTTTATATTCATGGCTTAAGAAACAGATGAATGTAAGGATGGGGTTCTATAGATGTTTACTAGAGGTTTCACTGCGCAGCCTCCCCTTTTTTAAGCTACTCTTTCTATACATCTCATTAACACTTACCGTAGGGGCGGATTGAATCCGCCCGATAACACTCCGAAAGGTGTATTCGTGGATGCATTCGGGCGGAAGCATTCCGCCCCTACAGTGGATGGAAACCTTAGCTTGACGGTTATGAGATTCAATCTGCCCCTACGGTGGATGAAAGCGTTACTGAAAATGTTAATGGAGATGTGTAGAAAGAGTAGTTCAAAAGGAGGAGGCTGCGCGGTGAGTTTAAAGTTAACGCCTATAGAGATTATCCTTCCATACTATATGAGTAAGGGCTTTCTAACTTTCATGTTCTATATCCCAAGGCTTGGGAGTTAACTCCATAAGCTTGGGATTTAAATCCGAAGGCTATGGATTTAAATCCTAAAGTTTGGGATATAGAATGTGAATGCTCAAAAGCCCTTATGCTTTAGGCAGGAAAGGTTTAGTAGAAAGGGAAAAAGGAGTTGCTTCTATAAAGATACAAAAAAAGCGGTAACCTGTAAAGGCTACCGCTTTCATTATTTATATGTAATCAGAGGAACAGATTATTCACCCCAATTCATGTTTACCATACGTTTGTAAGAAGCATAACGTTTCTTAGCCATATCTTCGCAAGCAGCGAACAAGTCGGCAGCTTCAGCAGGATATTGCTTCATTACAGAAGCAAAACGAACTTCACTCTTCAAGAAATCCTGGAAACCATCCCAGTTCGGTTCTTTAGAGTCCAAAGAGAACGGATTCTTTCCTTCTTCTTCCAAAGCCGGATTGTAACGCCACAAGTGCCAGTAACCACATTCTACAGCCTTAGCTTCTTCAGCCTGAGATTTACCCATACCTGCCTTCAAACCGTGGTTGATACATGGAGCATAAGCGATAATCAATGATGGTCCGGGATATGCTTCAGCTTCGCGGATAGCTTTCAAAGTCTGAGTCTGATCAGCACCCATAGCGATCTGAGCTACATATACATAACCGTAAGTAGTAGCGATCATACCAAGGTCTTTCTTGCGAACACGCTTACCGGAAGCAGCAAACTTAGCGATAGCGCCCAGCGGAGTAGCCTTAGATGACTGACCACCTGTGTTAGAGTAAACTTCGGTATCAAGTACCAGAATGTTTACGTCTTCGCCAGAAGCGATAACGTGATCCAAACCACCGTAACCGATATCGTATGATGCACCGTCACCACCAATGATCCACTGGCTTCTCTTTACCAGGTAATCCTTGAACTCGGCGATTGTAGCGCAAGCAGCACACTTGTCTTTAGAAGCTTCTACCATCGGGATGATCTTTTCGGCAGCAGCCTTGCTCTTGTCAGCATCGTTCTTGCCGTCAATCCATTCCTGGAATGCTTCTTTGTATTCAGCCGGAGTGCCTTCGGCAGCGATAGCTGTCTTCATGGCTTCTTCGATGCGTGCACGAAGTTTCTTGTCGGCCAGTGTCATACCCAAACCAAATTCGCAGAAGTCCTCGAACAAGGAGTTAGCCCAAGCAGGACCCTGACCCTTTTCGTTGGTAGTATAAGGAGTTGAAGGTACAGAACCAGAGTAGATAGAAGAACATCCGGTGGCGTTAGCAACCATTTCGCGGTCGCCAAACAACTGGGTAACCAGTTTCACATACGGAGTTTCACCACAACCGGAGCAAGCTCCTGAGAACTCGAACAACGGAGTAGCGAACTGAGAGTTCTTCACGTTGGCCTTGATGTCTACCAAGTGTTGTTTGCTCTTTACGTTCTTAGCGCAGTAATCCCAGTTTGCAGCTTGAGCCAACTGGCTTTCCAGATGCTTCATGGTCAAAGCCTTGCCACCCTTCTTCGGGTTGCCCGGACAAACGTCGGCACAGTTACCGCAACCCAGACAGTCAAGTACGTCAACCTGAATGCGGAATGTCATACCGTCGAATTGCTTACCTACGGCTTTCAGAGTTTCGAAGTTTGCACCCTTCTGTTCTTCAGCATCCAGTACGAACGGACGTACAGAAGCGTGAGGACAAACGTATGCACACTTGTTACACTGGATACAGTTCTCAGCGTTCCATTCGGGAACGAATGCGGCTACACCGCGTTTTTCGTACTGAGATGTGCCCTGATACCAAGTACCGTCTTCGATGCCCTTGAATGCAGATACCGGCAGCAAGTCGCCATCCTGAGCGTTGATAGGACGAACCACTTCGTTGATGAAGGCAGGATCGTTGTTGGCAGCAGGAGCTTCTACTTCCAGGTTAGCCCAAGCGGGATCAACCGGCAATTGTTTGTATTCACCACCGCGGTCTACGGCAGCATAGTTCTTGTTTACTACGTCTTCACCCTTCTTACCGTAAGACTTAACGATGAATTTCTTCATCTGTTCTACAGCCAGATCTACAGGGATAACGCCTGTGATGCGGAAGAATGCTGATTGCAGGATAGTGTTGGTGCGGTTGCCCAAACCGATTTCCTGTGCAATCTGGGTTGCGTTGATATAGTAAACGGTGATATTGTTCTGTGCGAAATATTTCTTCACCTTGTTAGGCAGGTTCTTTGCCAATTCTTCGCCTTCCCAAATGGTATTCAGAAGGAATGAACCGTTCTTGCGCAAACCGCGGGTTACATCGTACATGTGCAGGTAAGCCTGTACGTGGCAAGCTACGAAGTTCGGAGTGTTTACCAAATAAGTAGAACGGATAGGAGTATCGCCGAAACGGAGGTGAGAGCAAGTGAAACCACCTGATTTCTTGGAGTCATAAGAGAAGTAAGCCTGGCAGTGTTTGTCGGTATTGTCACCGATAATCTTTACAGAGTTCTTGTTTGCACCTACTGTACCGTCAGCACCCAAACCGTAGAATTTAGCTTCGAACATACCTTCGCCGCCCAATGCGATTTCTTCTTCCTGAGGGAGAGAAGTGAAGGTTACATCGTCTACAATACCTACAGTGAAGTGGTTCTTAGGCATCGGCAGAGCCAGGTTCTTGAATACTGCGATGATCTGGGCAGGAGTAGTGTCCTTAGAACCCAAACCGTAACGACCGCCCACAATAACCGGAGCATCAGCCTGTCCATAGAAGCAGTCTTTAACATCCAGGTACAAAGGTTCGCCGTTAGCTCCCGGTTCTTTGGTACGGTCCAGAACTGCGATAGTCTTGGCAGTCTTAGGTACGGCAGCCAGGAAGTGTTTAGCAGAGAACGGACGGTACAGGTGTACAGATACCAAACCTACTTTTTCGCCGTTAGCGATCAGGTAGTCGATAGCTTCGCGTGCAGCTTCTGTTACAGAACCCATAGCGATGATTACGCGGTCGGCGTCTTGGGCGCCATAGTAATCGAACAGTCCGTGAGGACGACCTGTGATCTTACCGATTTCGTTCATATATTCTTCTACGATAGCCGGAACTGCTTCATAGAAGTTGTTGCATGATTCTCTGTGCTGGAAGAAGTGGTCAGGGTTTTCGGCCATACCGCGTGCTACGGGCTTGTTAGGATTCAAAGCGCGTTGACGGAATTCAGCCAAAGCCTGTTGGTCGATAAGACCGGCCAAGTCTTCGTTTTCCAGCATTTCAATCTTCTGGATTTCGTGAGAAGTACGGAAACCGTCAAAGAAGTTAACGAATGGAACGCGAGATTTGATAGTAGCCAAGTGAGCTACGGCAGCCATATCCATAACTTCTTGTACAGAACCTTCTGCCAGCATGGCGAAACCTGTCTGGCGGCAAGACATTACGTCCTGGTGGTCGCCAAAGATACACAATGCGTGAGAAGCCAATGTACGAGCCGATACGTGGAACACGCAAGGCAGGAATTCACCGGCAATTTTGTACATGTTAGGGATCATCAGCAGAAGACCCTGAGATGCAGTGTAAGTGGTAGTCAACGCACCTGCCTGAAGTGAACCGTGAACAGCACCTGCTGCACCGCCTTCGGACTGCATTTCTTGTACCAAAACTGTTTCGCCGAAGATGTTTTTACGACCTGCGGCTGCCCATTCGTCTACATACTCAGCCATAGTAGACGACGGAGTGATGGGGTAGATGGCAGCTACTTCCGAGAACATATAAGAGATATGTGCTGCTGCCTGGTTTCCATCACAAGTGATGAATTTTTTTTGTTTAGTCATACAATTACTAATTATTAGGTAATAAAATCTATTCTCTATCTTAAAAAAAACGTTTGCTGCAGGGGTGGCTTGAATCCGCCCGTTCCCATAGCGCGACTTGATGCGTTCGGGCGGATTCAATCCGCCCCTACAGGGGAAGCTTCGTTTTTTGTTTTCATTATGTCAATATAAAAAGCCGAAAAGCCACAACGGTATCTGATTACCGTGCCCCAGTTCCAACTTGTGCGGGGCGTAATACACGTTTGGGTTGTTCTTGAACTTGCATCCTTCGGCACAAATGCGGAAGGGCAAGCCATTGTCTACCATAAACGAGGTGCCTTTGTCGCCTTTATATATTTTGTGGTCTTTGTACATGGTGTTCATGAAGAATGTATCCAGAACATCCTGTTCTTCGACCTTTACCGGATAAATGGAGTACATCAGGTTGGTGTTGTGCATCATCAGTTTGGATGGTTTCTTGGGGAATTCTTCTCCCTTGGGATACACCATGTTTATGAGACGCGCATCTGCCAGATACTTAATGTAATTCATCACCGTGGCACGTGAGGTTTGAATCTCCGTAGCCAGCTGGCTGACGTTCGGAGCAACGGGTCCGTCCACAGCTAGCAAATATAGCAATTTTTTTATCTTCGAAAGATATTTCAGCTCAATTTGTTTGATAAGAAGTATATCTACTTCTATCATCATGTTCATTGTCTTCAGCAAGTTTTCCGAGAAGTTCCGTTTCTCCAGGAAGAACGGATAGAAACCATGGTGCAGATAGTCTTGGAAATAGTCCAGCGGTTTTACGTCGCGCAGGATGGTTTTGGCTATCTGTTCGTGATTCTCCAGGATCTCTTGCAGGGTATAGGCACGGAAATTGTTGCCGCTTTGCAGGTTCAGAAACTCGCGGAAAGAGAAGCCTCTCAGGTAGTACACCTTTACGATGCCGCTCAGTTCGGGGTTTTCTTCTTTCAGTCGCATCACGGACGAACCGGTGAACACGATTTTCAGTCCCGGGAACTGTTCATAGCAGGCACGCAGGTCATGACTCCATTCGGGATATTTAAAGACCTGGTCTATCAGCAACACTTTACCTCCTCGTTTCACAAATTCTCCGGCAAAGTCCACCAGTGTGTATTTGGAGAAGTAGAAGTTGTTCATGTTGATAAACAGGCATGAGCGGTCCGTTCCGAACTTTTCTTTTGCATATTGCAGGAGGAAAGTCGTCTTCCCCACGCCACGGGTTCCCTTGATACCGATCAGCCTGGCGTTCCAGTCTATTTCGTCCATCAGGTCCCGGCGAACAGGAGCATTGGTATGTTCCACCAGATAACTGTGTGTCTTGTAAAAGGTTTCCATGGTTGCTTTTTTATCGGCTGCAAATATAACAATACTTATTCGAATTGCAAACTGGAGATAGCAAAATATTATTATTTTTCTTTTTCTCATAGATATTCACCACAGATTAACGCGGATGAGCATAGATTATTTCAATGTGTCTAAGATGTGGAGTTGATGAAAGAATCCGTGAAAATCTGTGTTAATCCGTGGTGAATTCATACCTTTGTCCCCGGAAATGGAAACGCTTTATTTGTTTAATCCCGAAAACGATATGGCGTTGGCGTGTGGTGACCCTTATTATATAGCACCTGCCAATGCGCGACGGATGGCTGCCGAACTGTCTGCATTGCCGGCATGGTATGCCGACGAGGGGGCTGCCGTGTGGGTGGATGCCTGCCGGTATGCACAGATTATGAAAGATCCGTTTCCCTTGCCGCTTCCGGTGGAGTGGGTAACGGAAGTTTCTCCTATATATAATAAGGTGTATCCTTGGGGATGGAGTCCGGCGTTGGTTCATCATTTGCGGGAAGCGGGGGTGGCGGCTACGGTTTGCCCGTCCGGAGAACGGATGAATCATATCCGCCGATTATCAGGCAGGCATACTGCTGTGGAAGTTTTAAGCCGTATCCGTAGGGGCGGACCCGTGTGTCCGCCCGATGGTAGTTGGAATAGTGTATTCGGGCGGACACATGGGTCCGCCCCTACGGTGGGAGAGTCCTTCATTCTTCATTCCTTGGAGGAAGTGGAGGCGTTTGTCTTATCGCATCCCACGGCTATACTGAAAGCGCCTTGGTCGGGCAGTGGACGAGGTGTACAATATACATCGGGAGCCTTTCCGGCTGCACTGAAAGGGTGGGTTCATCATATACTTACCACCCAGCAAACGCTGGTGGGAGAGCCATTCTATGATAAAGTCCTGGATTTTGCAATGGAGTTTCTTGCTGATGCCGAAGGAGAAGTTCGCTTTGTGGGATACTCTATTTTTGAAACGGATGGGAGGGGGAGTTATAAAGAAAACCGGCTTGCTATGGATGCTGATCTTGAAAGACAGTTGGCGGCGTATGTGCCGATAGAAGCGTTGCGGCAGCTTCGCATGGAGTTGTCAACGGAGCTGGCAGATGTGATAAAGGGGGATTATGAAGGATATTTGGGGGTGGATATGATGATTTGTCGTACTGTGGAGCAGGGCAGGGAGGAGGGCTATGCCATTCATCCTTGTGTGGAGATTAACCTCAGGATGAATATGGGAGTTGTTTCGCGTCTCATTTATGATAAATATGTGTGCAGAGGTGCGCATGGCAGGTATGTGATAGAATATTATCCCCATTCCGGTGAGGCGGAACAAGCTCATTCTTGTTTTCGGCAGCAATATCCTTTGCGGGTAGTGGATGGAAGAATAAAGTCGGGGTATCTTTCGCTCACTCCGGTGGGGGAAGATACTGCTTATCAAGCATATGTTATTGTGGAAGAATGATCTCTGTTACAAGTTCTTCAACCATTCTTTTCCTCTTTTGGTATAAGTCCATGCCAAGAAAAGTCCACCTACAATGCCACTAACAGTGTACACAAATCCTAATGCATCCATAATTTATATATTTATTTAAATGTCCTATAACCCACAATTGCCCAAATAGAGGTTGTTACAAGCCCTGAGATAAACACATATGGATTAAAAACTATTTCTTTTTCCGTAAACCAAGGAGTTATACTCCCTATAACAACACCTGCGAAAGTAAGTTTAGCCAAATCATAAAAGAACTTTCCTAAATTTTCTTTTCTCGATTTATCTCTCTCGCGTGTTTCTTTCTTCAACTCCTGTTGAACACTAAAATTCCCCATCTCTACTATATATCTTCTTTTCAACAAAATTACTACATAATTTCCTAATACCCTAATAGAAAGCATACTTTTTCTTCTATACATAAAAAAAACGGCAACTTAGAAAGTCACCGTTTTCTTGTATAATGAATACTATCGAATTCTTTTTTAGAATGTAGTATAGAATATCTGCATCTTCAACTTATTATCTGGATTTGTTCCGCCTTTCAACTTCGCACTTTCCATTCCTAAGCTATTTGATATTCCGGTGACTTCATTTGTAGTGGTTGATTTGTCTACTTTTACAGGTATCAATACTACCTTGTTCCAATCCGGGTTTTCGGCTTCCCATTTGTCTTTGCCTTTTTCGGCAATACCTTTCTTTCTTTCCTCTATGCAGTAAGTAATAAGTGGGGCGATGTTAGAGAAAGTATAAGTATTGTTTCCGCTATACGAGGCATAGAAAGAAGTTTGACTATCTGTTATCTTGTTCTGCTCAAAAAAGGAGAACATATCTTTTTTTCTCACCATCAGCAAGTTATTTGGTATATCCATCTTATACTTGCTATTGTTCTTGTCATTATAGCGAGTGAAAGTTACATTTACACCATTTAGAGTATCATTCTTATGCTCCTCATAAATCGTTTCGATGGGGAATGTTGCTTCGGTAAAGATACCGGCCGGACTCTTTATGTAAGTGTAATTGGGATCTGCTACTAGTTCTTTCAGTTTTTCTGAATTCTGAAAATGATTGGCTTGAATAACTTCCTTGGTTGCAGCAAAAGAACCAAATTTGTTTACTACGGAATCTCGTACTCCCGCGGAGTTTTCTACCAAACATTTTACATTCATGTTCAGTGTCATGCCGTTTATGTATAGGATACTGCCATCGCCATGAGTACAACGAATATAGAATCCTTTTAATACATTTTTAATAAATGCTTCCGGATTCTTGAAGTAGTCTTTGTTTTCTTTGTACTTGTTGAATATATACTCTCCAAATTTGGTGGGGAGTTTTATATCTTGGGTTATGTATCTTGTTTTAGTTGAAGTTGAGGCATTGACTACAGTTGTATCCGATGCTACGGATGGACCTGTAGCCGAATATGCTTTGACGGCAATTGATTTTGCAGATTCGTTATAATAATCTTTGGGATTTACACTGGTATAGAAAGTGCTGAGATCTTTTTCAGGGATTATTTTGTCCAAAGTATCTACTGCTAAACGCATAGCGTTTAATGAATCACCGAAGAACTTACTATATTGTAATGTTAGTGTTACTCCGGTTACTTCTGTCATGTCTTTATCAAATTCGAAGTTATCCGGACAAGTAAACTGTACTATGAAGTCTGCACTAAACTCTCCAAACTGTTCATCCGTATATCGTCCCAAATACGCCGTACTGGTACGTGCATACACCGAATCTGCCAACAGCGAATTGGTACTAAATTCATAGCTACCGGTATTGGCCGGAATCCTGTCGCCTCCGGGCATCAGTCCGTCTCCAATGCCGGTTGTTGAGTCGTCGCAACTATATACTAGTGCCGCCAACAACAATGCGCATAAATATTTGATTTTCATCTTTATATTATCTCTTTATGGATTATTTCTTTTCGAACTCCCATACTTTGTCGTAGAACTCATTGAAAGTATCTACATAGGTATCGGCAGGCTGATAGTCCAGCACAGGTATGCCACGTTCGCGAGCAAACTGCATTACGTTTTCATTCACCTTTTCGCTGTTTTGTATCACGCCGTCAGAGTAAGCAACAGCCAGTTTGCAAAGTTCCTCATAATTGGCAGGAGATTTGATAACATCCTCTACGTCACTCTTTTCAATACCTTTCAGCATCAGTTTTTCGGTCAGATTGCCTTCGCATTCGGTCTGGAAGTCATCTCCAAACAGAGAGAATACCACTTTGGAATCTCTGAATGACGGTTCGTCCTGATAAGCCTTCTTTATATAGAGAGGTACAAATGCACTCATCCAACCTTGGCAGTGGATAATATCCGGACACCAACGGAGTTTCTTTACAGTTTCCAATACACCGCGTGCATAGAATATGGCACGTTCATCATTATCTGTATATTCCACGCCGTTTTCGTCAGCCACCATCATGCGGTGCTGAAAATAGTCGTCATTATCAATGAAGTACACCTGCATGCGTGCAGCTTGTATAGAGGCTACCTTGATAATCAACGGATGGTCTGTATCGTCTATGATTAAATTCATGCCGGACAGGCGGATTACTTCGTGTAGTTGGTTCCTGCGTTCATTGACATTGCCCCACTTTGGCATAAAAGTTCTGATTTCTCTGCCTTTTTCCTGTATTGCCTGAGGGAGATATCTTCCCATATTAGCCATTTCGGAATCGGGAACGTAAGGGGTGATCTCTTGTGTAATAAATAAAACTTTATTTGCCTTCATCTTAACTTTTTGTTGCTCATAAACATTTTGCAAAGATATAAAAAAAATAGATGAGAGTGGCAAGAAACATCGATTAATAATTCCTTATGATATGTTAAGAAACTGATTATTAGTGGTTAATGGTTAGTGATTAATGGTTAATGCTATGCAGATTTACTATTAATCACTAGCAACAGATTAATGACGTATAATAAAAAAAGAGATTAATCTGCATAGCATTAACCACTAATCACTAACCACTCACCACTAATTAAACCCTCTTTTTCTTCTTTATCTCCCAAATATTGGTTTACTTTGCAGCCGTTTTAATTGAAACGATTCAAAAAAGGATAAAAAGATGAAGTTAGTTCAGACGATAAAAGAGCTTCAGTCAGAACTTAATGTTCTGCGTAGCAATGGAAAGACAATTGGCTTGGTGCCTACAATGGGTGCGCTCCATGCCGGACACGCTTCGCTGGTAAAACGTGCAGTTGCCGAAAATGATGTAGTGGTGGTGAGCGATTTTGTGAATCCCACCCAGTTTAATGACAAGAATGATTTAGTGAAATATCCGCGCACGCTGGATGCCGACTGTGAACTGTTGGAAAGGGTGGGAGCTACCTTTGTATTTGCTCCTTCGGTAGAGGAAATTTATCCGGAACCGGATACACGCCAGTTCAGTTATGCGCCCTTGGATACGGTGATGGAAGGTGCTTTCCGTCCGGGACATTTCAACGGAGTATGCCAGATTGTGAGCAAGCTGTTTATGATTGTAGAGCCCACCCGCGCTTATTTTGGCGAGAAGGATTTCCAGCAATTGGCTATCATCCGTGAGATGGTGAAGCAGATAGGATTTAACGGGCTGAAAATAGTAGGTTGTCCCATTGTGCGCGAGGATGACGGACTGGCACTGAGCAGCCGCAATGCAAGACTTTCTGCCACAGATAGAGAAAATGCACTGAATATATCGCAAACTTTATTTAAAAGTCGTACCTTTGCAGCGTCTCATACAGTAGCTGAAACTCAGAAGTTTGTAGAAAATGCCATTGCTGCTTCCAAAGGATTGCGTTTGGAATATTTTGAAATAGTAGATGGTGCTACACTCCAGAAGATTACAGACTGGAACGATACGGACTATGCAGTAGGATGCATCACTGTATTTTGTGGCGATGTACGCTTGATAGACAATATAAAGTATAAAGGAAAACTGGATTGATAGTCTATTAGTGGTTAGTGATAAATGGTTAGTGATTAATGCTATGCAGGTTAACCATCCACTATTAATCACTAACCACTAATCACTAACCACTAAAAAAAATAGAATTATGATGATTGAGGTGTTGAAGTCGAAACTTCATTGTGTCCGTGTGACGGAAGCCAATCTGAACTACATGGGTAGTATCACGATTGACGAGGACTTGATGGATGCCGCCAACATGATTGCCGGCGAAAAGGTACACATTGTGGACAATAACAATGGTGAGCGATTTGAAACTTATATTATTAAGGGAGAACGTGGTTCGGGATGCATTTGCCTGAACGGTGCTGCTGCCCGCAAGGTGCAGGTAGGTGATATTGTAATCATCATGTCCTATGCCTTGATGGATTTTGAAGAAGCGAAGTCGTTTAAACCCACAGTGGTTTTCCCTGACTCTGCTACGAATAAAGTAATTCGTATATAAAAAAATTATATCATGGTAGGCGTAATCCTAGCCCTGATAGTACACACACATTTTAAAATTGCCTATTATTTTATTGGCATTTTAAATATATGGGATCATACGTATTTTAAAGCCCGACAGACGTGAGTCTATACGGGCTTTTTTAATTAGATTGCTTTTTCCTTTATTAAACCGGTGCGATAGGCTACCAGTAACTTCTTTAAATCATTAATCTGTGTCACCAGTTCGCGACCTTTATCGGTATCCTTTACCATCATGCGTTGCGTACTCATTTCCACTATCTGGGTGGAAGATTTGATATCTTGTCCCTCTTCAATGGCTTTCTGCATAGAGGTAAACGGTTCGTGCTGCACCAACTGGAAACCGCGGGAATGATACACCAGCGTATATCCGGCAATACCAGTCTCAGAATGATATGCTTTTGAGAAACCGCCGTCTATCACCATCATCTTTCCATTGGCTTTGATCGGGTTCTCGCCCTGGGTGGTCTTTACAGGTACGTGCCCATTGATGATGTGGCGATGCGTACCTATTACTCCAAACTCATCCAGCAACATATCACAAACCCTTTCTTCGTTCCTCAGTGTGTAATAATGCCCTTTCACTTCCTTGTGCAATTCCTTCTCTTTCAGGAAGTAACGCTCAAAAGTCGCCATCTTGTCCTTGTCGAAGGCAGGAGAATCTTTGCCGCACCACAGATACCACACATAGTCTACGGCAAACGGCTTGTCCTCATTGTCGCTCTCGGCAAAATAAGCGGTGCGGATCAGGTGTCCCACTTTTTCCAGCAATGCCCTTCCTTTGTAAGTCTTTCCTTCTATCATTACATCTTTCAGCGAGCCATCCGCATTCAGGGGAATGGAGGCATGAAACAATAGATTGGAATTGCTCACCGTGTACATACAGCCATAGCGGAACAGGCAACGAATGTGCTTTTTTAGTTTCTCGCTGCTCACGAAGGAGTGATGCAGCTTGTTCATTATTTCGCGTTCCTCGTCCGTCAGGCGGTAAGGATCGGTGGGATCTACCGTGGGGAGGAAGCAGTCTTTCAGTTCATATTCCTTACCGTTGGCAAGGGTTATCACATTTCGCTGGAAGTCGATGCGGTGTAGTAACATTCGGTCTTCCATCTCAAAATCAGGGCGGCGTTTAATAATCTCGGCTTCCAACTTGAATTGAATAACGCTGATGGCTTTGTGCATTTGGGCTATCATGCGCAGTGTCTTGGCATTGTAGGCGCAATCTTCTTTCTCTACTTTGGGGCCGAACAGGGTACAGGGATCGTCGGCATAAGTTTCCATGGCAAAGGTAGCCAGGGGCAGGAGGTTGATGCCATACCCGTCTTCCAATGCGGCGAGGTTGCCATAGCGCATGGCAAGTCGCAGCACGTTTGCCATGCAGCAGTCATTGCCGGCGGCGGCACCCATCCACAGGATGTCGTGATTGCCCCATTGCACATCAAAGTTATGGTAATCGCACAGAATATCCATAATGCGGTGTGGCGCAGGTCCACGGTCGAATATATCGCCCAGCACATGCAGGGTGTCGATGGTGAGGCGCTGGATGAGATTGCACAAGGCAATGATGAAATCGTCGGCGCGGCGGGTGGAGATGATGGTATTTATAATTACATTAACGTATGCCTGCTTATTGGGTACCATGGAACTTTCGTGCAGCAACTCTTGTATGATGTATGAAAATTCTTTGGGCAGCGACTTGCGCACCTTGGAACGGGTGTATTTGGAGGATACATTTTGGCACACCCGCACCAGTTGGTTCAGGGTGATGACATACCAGTCGTCCAAGTCGGTTTCCACGGCTTTCACTAAGTCCAGTTTCTGCTCAGGGTAGTATATCAATGTGCAGAGTTCCTTCTTTTCGCTTTCGCGCAGGGTGTTGCCGAATATTTCGTTCACCTTTCGCTTAATGGCGCCCGATGCGTTTCTCAGTACGTGCTGAAAGGCCTCATATTCCCCATGCAGGTCGGCTAGGAAATGCTCCGTGCCTTTGGGCAGGTTTAGGATGGCTTCCAGATTGATGATTTCGGTACTGGCATCGGCTATGGTGGGAAAGCTGTGCGATAGCAGTTGCAGGTATCGCATATCTTCCTGTATGGCTTCGGGAGTAATTTGGTTGTAAGCGTTCATGGTTGGAAATTTATATAAATAACATGAGTATCAGTTGTGCTATAATCACGCGGCTGAACATGGACAGTGGGTACACGGTGGCGTAACTCACTGCCGGATTGTCGCCGGGCAGGGTGTCGTTGGCATAGTTCAGCGCCATGGGGTTTGCCATGCTTCCGCACAGCATTCCGCAGGTGGTTCCGAAGTCCAGGCGGCTGATGCGCAGTGCCACCAGCGCCATGATAATGACGGGGATAAAGGTGATGGCAAATCCGAGACCTATCCAGATGGCGCCCTCGGGACGCATCACGGTTTCAAAGAAATGCGCACCGGCATCCAGTCCTAGGCACGCCAGGTAGAGGGATAGTCCGATGCCCCTCAGCATGAGGTTGGCGCTGCGGGTGGTATAGGTTATCAGGTGGAAACGCGGGCCGAAGCAGCCGATAAGGATACCTACCACGATGGGACCGCCCGCCAGTCCCAGTTTTACAGGGGTGCTGATGCCGGGGATGGCGATAGGGATGGAACCCAGTATCAATCCCAGTACAATGCCTATAAAGATGGCGGCAAGGTTGGGATCTTTCAAGGTTTTCACGGTGTTGCCCAGTACTTTTTCCACATTTTCTATGGCTTTGGCTTCGCCCACTACGGTGAGGCGGTCGCCCAGTTGCAGGATCAGTCCCGGGGTGGCGAGCAGTTGCACGCCGCTGCGGCTCACACGGCTGATGTTGATGCCGTAACTGTTGCGCAAGCGCAGGGAGCCCAGTTTCTTGCCGTTTATTTCGGGGCGGCTGATGACGATATGTTTGGAAATCAGTTGGCTGTCTATGGCATTCCAGTCTATGTCTTCGCTGTTCCAGTCCTCACTTTCTTTTTCGCCGAAAAGGATGGTGAGGGCGGGAGCGTCTTTCTCGGTGGTGATTACCAGTAGGCGGTCATTCTCCTTCAATACTTTTTCTGAGGTGGGGATGCTCACTGCTCCGTCTCTCCACAGGCGGGAAATAACGAATTTGGGGTAACTCAGCAGGGCTACGTCCTTTATGCTTTTATTGAAAATGGCGGGATTGTGTACCCGGAAGGTGGCGATAAAGGTTTGGTTGGTGTCCTCGTGCTCGTTAGTGTCTATATCGGCAGGGCGGACAAAGAGTTTGCGCACCAGCAGCATGGCAAGGATTACGCCTACCACACCCAGCGGGTAGGTGACGGCACAACTCAATGCAGCACCGTTGGCTGGTTCGCCCATTTGTTTTAAGGTTTGTTGGGCGGCACCCAGGGCGGGGGTGTTGGTGGTGGCTCCGCACAGAATGCCCACCATGTCGCTCATGGGGATGCCTCCCAGTTTGCTGAAAAGTACGGTCATCAAGGTGCCCAGCAGGATGACGCCCATGCCCAGCATATTGAGTTGCACGCCTCCCTTGCGGAAGGAACTGAAAAAGCCGGGACCCACTTGCAGGCCCAGTTCGTAGACAAACAGCACGAGTCCGAAACTCTCGGCATAGTTCAACATATTGGGGTCGATGGAGAAGCCCAGGTGTCCTGCCAGGATGCCGGCAAAGAATACAAAGGTGACTCCCAGCGAGATACCGAATACATGAATCTTGCCTAAGCCCAGTCCTATAGCAGTGATAACCGAAAGGATGACCACCGCTTGAAGAGGTGAATGCTCAAAAAATAAGCTATGTAACCATTCCATGTTGCAAAGATATAATTTAATTCAACACAAAGCGATTTTTTTAGTGGTAAGTGGTTAGTGATTAGTGGTTAATGGGCTGCGCTATCACACCGCAGGTACTAATCACTAACCACTAATCATTAATCACTAACCATTAATCATTAACCACTAATCACTTACCACTATTTTCCAACCATGCATCAATCAGCTTTCTTGCCAGACTTAGTTTTCTGGGGATTTCGGGCAGATTGTCTTTGGTGTAGAATGCGCCTGCGTTTAGTTCTTCTTCTTGTAACTTTATTTCTCCACTCTCATAGTCGGCGGTGAAGCCTATCATTACGCCGCTGGGGTAGGGCCAAGGTTGGCTGCCGAAGTATTTCAGGTTGCGGATGTGCAGTCCTGTTTCTTCCAATACTTCGCGGTGCACGCATTCTTCCAGTGTTTCGCCGGGTTCCAGGAATCCTGCCACCAGTCCGTTGAATGTGCCGCGGAAGTTGCGGGCGTGTACCAGCAGAATGCTGTCTTCCTTGCGTATCAGAACGATGATGGCGGGGGAGATGCGCGGATAGATTTCCTGTCGGCACTGCGGGCACTTCTTGGCGATGGGGGAGATTTGCTGGGTGGGTACGCCGCACATGGGGCAGTAACGGCTGTTCTTGTCCCAGTTCAGTATTTGGAATGCTTTTCCAGCCAGGTTGTATTCTTCCCAGGGGAGGTAGTCGTAAGAGGCGCGGAGGTCTGTCATTTGATGGGTGTCACTTTCGCTGCCGGGAACGGGGGCGTGTACGGAGAATGCCTTGGCGGGCACGCCGTCTATCTGGCCGATGGTGTGGATGGTGCTTCCCACGGGGACAGGCATCGGAGGTTCTGTGCCGAAGGGGATGGTGTAAGTATCGTTCTTCTTTTCTATCAGCAGTTGGTCTTTATAAAAGGTGAACCAGCCGCACAGTTCTTTATTTTCTTTCATTTGTTTCTAATCTTAAATGCCTTATATTTTGCTGTAGGGGCAGATTGAATCTGCCCGATAACAGTTTGCTTTATGCATACGGGCGGATTCAATCCGCCCCTACGGTGATGGAAATGTTATTGCCATCGCATTTCATCACCCCATTCCCTTCATCGTCAACTGTATGCGTTTTCGTTCGCGGTCTATGCTCATCACCTTTACCCGTACGTGCTGGTGAATGCTTACCACCGTGGTGGGATCACTCACAAACTTATCTGCCAGTTGTGACACATGCACCAACCCGTTCTCCTTGATGCCTACATCTACAAAGCAACCGAAGTTCGTGATATTCGTCACGATGCCCGGCAGCTCCATGCCTTCTGTCAAATCGTCTATGGTTCTCACGTTTTTGTCAAACTCAAAGACTTGTATCTGTTGGCGCGGGTCACGTCCCGGTTTGTCCAGTTCCTGCATGATGTCCGTCAGGGTGGGGAGTCCCACGGTGGGCGATACATATTTCTTGATGTCGATGTGCGCACGGAGTTCCTTATTCTTTATCAATTCATTCACGGTGCAATTCTGATCCTTGGCTATCTTTTCTACAATAGGATAACTTTCGGGATGCACCGCCGAATTGTCCAACGGGTTCTTTGCCTGCGGAATGCGGAGGAATCCTGCGCATTGTTCAAAGGCTTTTGCACCCATTCGGGGTACTTTCAGCAATTCCTTCCGCGAGGCGAAAGGACCGTTCTCGGTACGATAATCCACTATGTTTTGCGCCAGTGTAGGGCCCAGTCCGGAGATATAAGTCAACAGGTGGCGGCTGGCAGTATTCAGGTTTACGCCCACCAGGTTCACGCAACTTTCTACGGTCTGATCCAATGATTTCTTCAGCAATGTCTGATCCACATCATGCTGATACTGTCCCACACCGATGGATTTGGCATCAATCTTTACCAGTTCTGCCAAAGGGTCCATCAGGCGGCGGCCTATGGATACGGCTCCGCGCACGGTAACATCGTATTCGGGAAATTCGTCGCGTGCTGTTTTGGAGGCGGAGTAGATAGAGGCGCCGTCTTCACTTACGACAAATACTTGCACTTCGCGGTCATAACGCTGGGAAGTAACGAATTGTTCCGTTTCGCGGCTGGCGGTGCCGTTGCCTATGGCGATGGCTTCTATTTGGTATTGCTCTACCAGTTTTACTATTTTCCGCCCTGCCAGTTGGTATTCGTTTTTGGGCGGATGAGGGTAGATGGCTTCATTGTGCAGCAAGGTGCCTTGTGCGTCCAGGCACACCACTTTGCAGCCGGTTCTGAATCCCGGATCTATGCCCATAACCCGTTTTTGTCCCAAGGGAGGGGCAAGCAGCAGTTGGCGCAGGTTTTCGGCAAAGACGCGGATGGCTTCTTCGTCTGCCTTCTCCTTGCTCAAGGCGGCAAATTCGGTTTCTATGGATGGTTTCAGCAGACGTTTGTAGGCATCGCGCACGGCTTCGCCCACTTGTCGCCCGCATTCGTTGTTACTGCGCACGTACATACGTTCCAGTCGTTCACTGCATTCCTCGTCATCGGGGGCAATGCTTACTTTCAGCAACCCTTCGGCTTCGCCGCGGCGGATAGCCAGCAGGCGGTGGGAGGTGCAGCGTTTCAGCGGTTCGCTAAAGTCGAAGTAATCCCGGTATTTGGCGGCTTCTTCCTCTTTGCCTTTCACTACTTTGGCGGTGATGACGGCTTGGCGTGAAAATTGGTTGCGCAGCTGGTTGCGGGCGCGTTCATCTTCGCTCACTTGTTCGGCTATGATGTCGCGGGCGCCTTTCAGAGCGTCTTCTTCATCCTTTACGTCACCTTTCACAAAGGTGTGCAGGCGGGCGTCCAGATTGTTTTCGCGTTGCAGCATCAGCAGGGTGGCAAGGGGCTCCAGTCCTTTCTGGCGGGCGGCTTCGGCACGGGTTTTGCGTTTCGGCTTGTAGGGCAGGTAGATGTCCTCCAGTTCGGTGGAATCCCAACTTTGCTCTATGCGGCGGCGCAGTTCGTCCGTCAGCTTTCCTTGCTCTTCTATGGTGGAGAGGATGGTTTCTTTTCTTTTGGAGAGTTCGCACAACTTGTCGTTGCGGTCTTTTATTTCGCCTATCTGCACTTCGTCCAGTCCTCCGGTTGCTTCTTTTCGGTAGCGGCTGATGAAGGGGATGGTGGCTCCTCCTGCCAACAGGGACAGGGTGTTGTCCACTTGATGCACGGCTACGCCTAGCGCCGTTGCTATCATTTTGCTGAATAATTCCATGTTCATTGTTTTCTTTCGAGGTGCAAAGGTATAAAAAAGGTGCGAAAACATTGCTGAAATCACACCTTAATCGTTTTGGAAAGGTAGAAGATAAATTTGACACCGAGAAAAAAGGATATGACACCGCGATATTTTTTTTTCGCGGTGTCATATCATATATCAGCTCCTTTGATATTTTATTTTTCTTCTGTTCAACCGGCAGGTTTCTTTGTTATCACAAGCTGACTCTTACTTTTTGTCTTATGTTGTTCTAGAAGATCTTGCCACATAGGCGGAATTTTAGCACAGGATAAACCTTCAGTTTATCAATGATATTAGAAAAGTGATCGTCTGCTTTTCTATCGAGCATGGTTAAATCTGCATTTTTAGCGTAAACCTTAGGAGTGTTATGAAACTGTACCCCCAGCTCGCACATAAATCCGATGCGGTCTTTGGGAACACTGCGTCCGAAACCTACTCCCAGATAGGGACGGAATGCGGCCACTTTTAATCCTCCATATACATTCCCATTAGCATCCACAGGTAATGAATACTTTCCGATTTTGATACCTGCTGCTTTTCCTTCGGCTATCAGTTTTGCCAATTCATCACTATGTCCTTTGATTTTGATAAATTTGCTTCCTCCGAAGTAAGCACCACCACAAACAAAGAAACTAGAGGATTTGAACGGATATACATTTAATAATAATTCACCGGTGGTACGCCTCATTGATCCCTTTGCCCTGACATCCGGGAGTTCTCCTTCGTAAGGCTTTTCTATGTAGACATCTACATTGGTAGAGTAAGTAAAATTGGGCATGAACGAAACGCCTGCGCGAACACTTACATAGTTTCCAATAGGACTGGATACATCAAGACCTATACCGGTTGTTCCGGCACTGACCCCTACAGCCAGTGAATGAAATATATCCGGTTTAGTTGATTGATTCTGGGCAAGCGTTTTATTGCTTCCCGCACACATTATACCTACAAGGCAAAATAATAATAATCTTTTCATCTTTCTGATTTTTTTATAGTTTTAAGAGGCGAAGAGGGATTTATTACCACGGATTGCACAAATAGGCACGGATTATTTATACTGATAATTCATTATTAATTTAAAGTCGTACAAATCTATGTAATTGGTTATTACCTCTTTTGCTCATGCAGGAAGAACAAAAAAAGTATCAGAAAGTTGAAATGATATGACTTGTTCTTTTATTTTTTTAATTAAGGTACACTGTTTTGAAATATTCTTGAAACAGGCTTTGGGCGGCTTCCAGTTGTTCCGGGGTATTTTCTTTTACTCCTTTCAGGCGGTATTCCTGTCCCATGGCTTCATATTTATGTACGCCGAGGGTATGGTAAGGCAGTATTTCTATTCGTTGGATCATTCGGTAATCTTTAAAATGTTCTCCCAATGCGCGAACGTCTTCTTCAAAAGCACTGTATCCGGGTACTAATACATAGCGTAACCAGAAAGGTTTGTCATTCTTTTCCAGCCACTCGGCGGTGCGGATGGTTTGCTCGTTACTGCGCTCGGTGAGTTGCCGGTGGCGGGTGTTGTTGAATTCTTTAATATCCAGTAATACGATGTCGGTAAGTTCCAGTAGTTCTTCTACATCACTATTCCAAATGCTGCCGTTGGTATCTATGCAGATGTGAATGCCTTGTTCTTTTAGGCGGTGGAACAGTGGGAGTAATGCTTTAGCCTGCAAGGTGGGTTCGCCACCACTGAAGGTTACTCCGCCTTTCTTTCCGAAAAAGGCTTTCTGGCTGACTGCCATGCGTACTATTTCGTCTACTGAGGTTTCTTTACTTTCGCCTTTCGCATCAATGGTGTCGGGATTGGCACAATACAAGCAGCGGAAGTTGCAACCTTGCAGGAAAACTACTAAACGGAGACCGGGACCGTCAAAGGTTCCCATGGATTCGTAGGAGTGTACTCTAATCATAGGGGTTGGTGTTTACTTTGTAGGGGCGGCTTCTAAACCCGCCCGAATGCATACGGAGTGAACCGTTTTTGTAAATGTATTCGGGCAGGTTTGGAACCTGCCCCTACGTTGGATGTTATCTTTAGCTTTATCAATCAATTACATTCTTTCGTGGAAAGAACGGCTGATCACCTCTAGCTGGTGCTCGCGGCTTAATTTAATAAAGTTTACAGCGTAACCGGATACACGTATCGTAAGCTGAGGATACTTTTCGGGATGTTCCATGGCGTCTTCCAGCATTTCGCGGTTCAATACATTCACATTCAGGTGGTGGGCGCCTTTGGTGAAATATCCGTCCATCATTGTTACCAGATTCTCTATACGGGTTTCCATATCCACACCCAGTGACTTGGGAACGATGGAGAATGTATTACTGATACCATCCTGTGCATCGCGATAGCGAAGTTTTGCAACAGAGCTCAGTGAAGCAATAGCACCGTTCTTGTCACGTCCGTGCATCGGGTTGGCACCCGGAGCAAAAGCAACTCCTTTGGCACGTCCATCGGGAGTGGCACCGGTTTTCTTGCCATACATTACATTGGATGTAATGGTCAATAATGACAAGGTGGGACGGGCATTCTTGTAAACCGGATGTTTCTTCAATTCTTCGCTGAAGAAATAAACCAGGTCTACACCCAAGTGGTCTACACGGTCATCGTCATTACCAAAGCAAGGATGGTTGCCCTCAATGTCGAAGCCTTCGGTCAAGCCGATGTCATTGCGTTTAGCACGTACTTTGCCATATTTGATGGCTGACAGAGAGTCGATGGCAATAGACAAACCGGCTACACCATAGGCCAGATTGATGCGCGGGTCGGTATCAATGAATGCCATTTGGGCTTTTTCATAATAATATTTGTCGTGCATATAGTGGATGATGTTCATGGCATCATTATATACGCGTGCCACCTGCATCAATACCTTCTTGTAGTTAGACCAAACTTCTTCAAAGTTCAGCAAGTCACCCGTCAATACAGGGATACCTTCTACCATTACCGTACCGGTATTCTCACAGCGTCCGCCATTGATAGCCAGCAGCAATGCCTTTGCCAAGTTGCAACGTGCACCGAAGAACTGGATCTGTTTGCCGATAGCTTGATAAGATACGCAGCAAGCTATGCCATAGTCGTCGCAGTTACGAACCTCGCGCATCAGCGTGTCATTTTCGTACTGTATGGAAGAGGTGTCGATAGAAACTTGTGCACAGAATTCCTTGAAACCTTCCGGTAACTCAGGACTCCAAAGTACAGTCATATTAGGTTCGGGAGACGGACCCAGGTTATACAACGTTTGCAAGAAACGGAATGAAGTCTTTGTGACCTTGGTGCGTCCGTCGTTGAAACGTCCGCCGATGGCTTCGGTTACCCAAGTAGGGTCTCCGGCAAAGATATCATTGTATGACTGCATACGCAAGTGGCGTACCATACGCAGTTTGATAACAAACTGGTCAATCAGTTCCTGTGCAAATGATTCGTCTATCGTTCCATGATCTAAATCATACTGAATATAGATGTCCAGGAATGAAGAAACATTACCAAGTGACATGGCTGCACCGTCTTGCTCTTTCACAGCAGCCAGATATGCCATGTAGACCCACTGAACGGCTTCCTGTGCATTGGTAGCGGGGCGACTCAGATCCAGTCCGTAATATTCACCCATTGTCTTGATGTCTTTCAGTGCTTTTATCTGTTCGGCTACTTCCTCACGAAGGCGGATGCGCGCATCGGTCATCGGACTGGTAATGTTGTGCAGGTCTTCCTGTTTGGCAGCAATCAGGCGGTCAATGCCATACAAGGCGAGGCGGCGGTAGTCACCGATGATACGTCCGCGTGCATAATTATCGGGCAGTCCGGTAAGGAAGCCGAGTGAACGGAATGATCGGATTTCTTCGGTATAAGCGTCGAATACTCCATCATTGTGTGTTTTGCGGTAATGAGTAAAGATGTCTTTTACTCTGTCATCTACTTCCACTCCATTTTCACGGCAGGCTTTCATTACTACATTGATGCCGCCAAACGGTTTAATGGCACGGCGCAGCAATTCATCTGTCTGAAGACCTACAATCAGTTCGTTTTCGCGATCAATGTATCCTGCTTTATGTGAGGTGATAGTAGATACTGTTACATTATCAAGCGAACGGACTCCGTTGTTGGTACGTTCTTCCTCCAATGCTTTGAGGCATTCGTTCCACACTTTTTTAGTTCGTTCTGTGGGGCCTGCCAGGAATGAGGCATCGCCTTCATAGGGAGTAATATTGGTATGTACGAAGTCCGCAACATTGATTTCCTTACTCCACAATCCATCCTTAAAAACTTTGTTCATTTCCATACTGTTATATACCATTAAGAGATTTAGGGCTGCAAAGGTACTGCTTTTTTATGAGCTACACATCACTATTAGTAGGTATTATATATATGCTTGTAGATTTTTAAGTATATAGTTGCGTGTGTAGTCGCTATGGGTTGCTTATTGAAATTTTCATTATCTCGTTTTTTTATACTTTAAAATAACTAAAATTATTTCGATAAATGAATGAAAATGTTATTTTTGTGGCGTATTTAGAAACTAAATGAATTCGGATTGATATTGTATAAAAAAAACTTTAAGGTTCAAGCTGAATTCTGTATTAGTTCTGCATAATATAATGATAATAAAAGCCAAGGAATACGGTTAGATTGTTCCTGGTTTTTGGTTGATACAAAATGTTGTAACGCAAATTGCTAAAGCGGTAGCCTGTGATGGGTAACCGCTTTTATTTATTGAAGTCTATATATGTGTTTGATTATAATTACTATGAGAAGGGGGTGAAATTACTGTTTTCTTAATTTGATGGAATTAATCTTTTTAATATTCTTCTGTGTGAACTTGTTCTATTACTCCTTGTTAAAGATGTATCTGTAAAATAATACTATTTTATGGCTGATAGGGTATGTCACGCAAAATTTATATAAGAAAAGACCCCGGTAGACCTTCACAGGCTTACGGGGGTGAAACAACCAACAAAGGAACGTATCCCTTTGAAGAGTATTGCAAAGGTAATATTAATAATTGAAGGAACCAGAATAATAAAAGGAAAATGTGATGATTTTTTTAGTCTTTAAGTGGAAGGCGAAGATGCTTGAAGCAATATTCCATTGTATTTGTTGAAGGAGTAAGGCTTCGATAAATTATTGGAAGGGGAAATATGCGGGCAAATGATAAAAAAAATAAAAGCTAATTGATAATTTTATCAATTAGCTTTTAAAAGTAGCGGAACCGGGACTCGAACCCGAGTTTCAGCCGTGAGAGGGCCGCGTCCTAGGCCACTAGACGATACCGCCATTAAGTAAGTTTCACTGTCTTTTTCTTAAGACGGCACAAAGTTAGAAGTTTGTTTTTAATCTACAAAATAAAAGCATGATTTTTTTATTCCACAACCATTATTCTATCGTTTAGCCCTACTTTTGTTTCGGCTTCTACAAAGACTTCTTTTACCACTCCGTCCGTAGCCGAACGGATTTCGTTTTCCATTTTCATTGCTACCAGCACACAAAGGGGATCTCCGCGTTTTACTTCATCTCCTTTCTTCACGTATGTTTTCAGAATGACTCCGGGCATGGGAGCTGTCACTACTTGGCGACCGACGGCTTCTGACTCGTTGTGTGCATTGTGAATCTTTTCCAGTTCGCTCTTTATTTCAATCTGGTAAAGCTCTCCGGCATGCTTTATGGTATAGGCTGAGTGTGAAATAGGGGATATCTGAACTCCGTGAGAGTGATTGTTGATAATGATGGAGTGGATGGAGTCGCCTCCCACGTTATAATCTACTTCGTATATTTTTCCGTTCACTGCTACTTTCTTTACCGGACCGTCTTCCAGGATTTCTACCTTGTATTCATTATTATCGGGCACATCCTGGAGCTTTGCATAATATGTTGCTAATGTTGCAGTCATAATCTTTCGTTGTTTAGAGGTTATCAATAGTTGTTGGCAGTCATTTGCAACTTGCCGTAATACTTCCACAGGGAGTCGCCTACAACGGGCAGAGTGGTTGCTCTGGAGGCAGCCTCTTTCTCTTGTTCATAGTGCCTTAGTGCGGCGGCTATCACTGCCACGGTGGGGTCAGTATTCTGGCGGCGTTTCAAGTCCTCTTTATCAAAACGGGTGTCGATAAAGGTGGTGTCATATTCTCCTTTCAGGAATGCTTCGTTTTTCAGTACGCGCTGGTGGAAAGGGATCGTTGTCTTTATTCCCAGAATCTTGTATTCCCGCAGGGCGCGAGCCATGTTTGAGATGGCTGAATTACGGTTTCTTCCCCAGCAACATAGTTTTGCAATCATGGGGTCGTAGTGCAAGGACACCTCAAATCCGGCATAAGCAGCGCTGTCCAGACGCACGTTACGTCCTTCGGGAGCTTCGCGCACGGTGATGATGCCCGGTGATGGCATAAAATTGTTTTCCGGGTCTTCGGCATAGATGCGGCATTCTATGGCGGCTCCACGAAATTCAATATCTTTCTGCTGATAGGGCAGGCGGTTGCCGGCTGCTACTAAAATCATATCACGCACTAGGTCTACACCTGTACATTCTTCGGTTACCGGATGTTCTACCTGTAGGCGGGTATTCATTTCGAGGAAGTAGAAATTCTGGTCTTTGTCCATCATGAATTCCAGAGTTCCAGCGCTGTAATATCCTATGCGTTTGCAGGCTTCCACTGCTACCTCTAACATCTTTTTGCGAGTATTCTCTTTTACAAAAGGTGATGGGGATTCCTCAATCACTTTTTGGTTGCGTCGCTGGATGGAGCATTCACGTTCATACAGATGGATAACGTTGCCATACTTATCACCCAGAATCTGCACTTCGATGTGGTGTGGGTTTTCTATATACTTTTCAATATATACGGCGTCGTTTCCAAAGGAACTTCCCGCTTCCGATTGCGATACACGGAGCGCCGTTTCCATTTCTTCTTCCGAGCGCACCAGTCTCATTCCTTTTCCGCCGCCTCCGGCCAGTGCTTTCAGCATGATGGGGTATCCCACTTCGGCGGCAACCTTCTTGGCTTCGGCAACTCCTTTTACCGGGCTTTCTGTTCCCGGGACGATGGGCAATCCGGCTTCGCGCATTATCTTGCGGGCTTCCGTCTTGATACCCATTCGGGCTATGATGTCGGCGCTGGGGCCTATAAAGATAACTCCTTCTTCCTCGCACCGGCGTGCAAAATCAGCGTTCTCCGACAGGAATCCGTAACCGGGATGGATGGCCGCACCGGTCTTCTTGGCGATGGCCAATATCTTTTCCGGTTTCAGGTAAGAGGTGTCTTCGGGAGAATCGGAAATGCAATATGCTTCTTCTGCATAGCGCACGTGCAGTGCTCCACGGTCTACGCGGGTATATATGGCTACGGTGGCAATGTTCATCACCCGGCAGGTGCGGAAGATGCGCATGGCTATCTCTCCGCGGTTGGCAACTAATATTTTCTTTATCATAATGTGTTCCTCCTGTTTTAAAGTGGGATGTTCGAGTGTTTCTTCGGCGGATTGGATTGCCGCTTGTTTGCCAGCATTTCAAAGCTGCGGATGAGGCGCAGGCGGGTAATAGATGGGTCGATCACTTCATCTACATATCCCAGTTCGGCTGCCCGGTAAGGGTTGGCAAATTTCTCCCGATAGTCCTCTTGCAGTTCTTTGCGTCGGGCTTCGGGATTCGTTGCCTTTTCTATATCTTTGCGGAAGAGGATGTTTACGGCTCCGTCCGGTCCCATCACTGCGATTTCGGCAGTGGGGTAAGCCAGGTTCACATCGCCACGAATGTGCTTGGAACTCATTACGTCATAAGCGCCGCCATATGCCTTGCGGGTAATAATGGTGACCTTGGGCACGGTTGCTTCGCAATAAGCGTAGAGTAATTTAGCTCCGTTGCGAATGATGCCTCCGTATTCCTGATCTATTCCCGGCAAGAAGCCCGGAACATCTACCAATGTGAGTAGCGGAATATTGAATGCATCGCAGAAGCGTACAAATCGGGCTGCTTTTATGGAAGCATTGATGTCCAGCGTTCCGGCTAATGCCAACGGTTGATTGGCAACCACTCCGATTGTTTTTCCATTGAGGCGTATGTAACCGATAACGATATTACGTGCAAAATCTTCCTGAAGTTCAAAGAAATTATTGTCATCGGCCGTGATACGGATCATCTCCTTTATATCATAAGGCTGATTGGGGTTGGTAGGGATCAGAGTCGATAATTCCGGGGTTAGTCGGGTAGGGGAATCCAGTGTTGCCACAAAGGGAGCTTCCTCCATATTATTTCCCGGCAGGTAGGAAATAAGTTCGCGGATATAGTTGATACATTCTATATCATTTTCGGCAGACAGGTGTGCCACACCCGATTGGGAAGTATGTACGTCAGAGCCTCCCAATTCGTCTTTGCTCACTTCTTCCTGCGTTACGCTCTTTACTACTTCCGGTCCGGTGATAAACATATAGCCGGAGTTCTTTACCATCAATATAAAGTCCGTGAGGGCGGGAGAGTATACGGCGCCTCCTGCACATGGGCCCATGATGGCACTGATTTGTGGAATGACGCCCGAAGCCATTGAGTTACGAAGGAAGATCTCGGCATATCCTGCCAGTGAACGTACACCTTCTTGGATGCGAGCGCCTCCCGAATCGTTCAGTCCGATGATAGGTGCTCCCATTTGCATGGCCATATCCATGATTTTGCAAATCTTCTTGGCGTGGGTTTCGGACAATGCTCCACCGAAAACGGTAAAGTCCTGGGCAAAGACATATACCAGGCGTTTGCCTATCATGCCATATCCTGTTACTACTCCGTCGCCCGGATATTGCTGCTTTTCCATTCCGAAGTCTGTGCAACGATGGGTAACCAGTTTGTCCACTTCTATAAAGGACCCCTTTTCCAATAGTAGGTCTATTCGTTCACGTGCCGTAAGTTTTCCAACTGAATGTTGTTTCTCGATTCTGGCATCTCCGCCACCATTTTCTGCTTTCCTGTTTAAATCGTTCAGGACATTGATAAGTTCTTTCATGGGCTTATAGTATTATTAAGGATGTGTTCTTGATGTAATCATATGACTCAGACTTATTTCATGCAGATTACACTGCAAACTTATTTTAGAATTATAACGTTTACAATTATAGAAAAGTTGTATTTTCTGCTGTTAAACATTAAAATAGGAGAGTCTTTCACGTTGCTTTTTGCGGTAGGCGGATCGGGAATATAAAAAAGACCGTAAAATCAAATTTTACGGTCTTTCTGCGGAAGCTGGGGGATTCGAACCCCCGGTACGGTTACCCGTACGTCAGTTTAGCAAACTGGTGGTTTCAGCCACTCACCCAAACTTCCTTCCTTTTCAGAGGCGTTATCTCTCAAACGCGGTGCAAAGATAAGCTGATAAATCGAAATGTGCAAACCTTTCCAGCTTTTTTTTAGATATATTTTTTCGTAAAAATAATAAGCTGCTGATAGTGAGGATGTAATGGCTGAAATTAATTTTGCTCCCAAAAATCCAGGCATTCTTTTGCCACCTTTATAGGGCAATGATGTTTCTTGATGTATTTTATACTATCGGCAGATAATTGCGAAATCTTATCTTTGTTCACCAGTAGATCTTCCAACTTATCATAGATGTCATTTCCTCCGGGACGTACATTAATGATAGGGCGAAGTTTGTTTTCGCCTAAAAGATTATAATGTTCTTCTTCTGCGCCTCCTATCACTACGACGCCTTTGCTCATGGCATGAAGAGCATTTAATCCCGGAGAGTGGGAATAAAGTTGATCCAGCATCACGTCGCATCCGTCCACAAAGTGTTCGCAATCATCATAGGGGGTAAAAACCGTCTGCACAATTTCGCACTCGGAGGGATATTTGTATTGCAGTGCATAGAGGGCGCTGTATAGTTTGTCTTTGCCTTTCCATTCTTCCCGGTGATGTTTCAAACTGATGTAGAACTTTACTTTTTCTATGTCCGGAGAGGGACATTGTGGGTTGGGTAAAGATTCTATGGGGAAAGGTATATACTTCGTCTTTCCGGGAAAATAGGGTTGATAGGCCAGGTATGATTCATAAAGGCAAGTAATAATTCCATTGCAGTTATTGGCAATGATACGATTTAATTTGCCTCTGAAACCATGCATCCAGTTTATAATCGCCATTTTATTATCTATAGTATCCCGATAGATGCCATTGGCATAGAAATCAGAATAACGGAGATTGCTATTGTTTAAGCACATATAAATCCAATAGAAATCATATTCAAATCCACCCAGGAATATTTTCTTGTTATTCTTTTTAAGATATTGGAATACATATTGAAGTAATTCGGGCTTTAGCTCTACAAAATAAGGATTGACCAGTTGCACAACATCATAGCCTCTCAGCTGAGGAAGAACTTTAAGTAAGTTGAATGTATTTTTAAGGACTCCCCAGCGGGTTGTTGCTTTGTTCGTAAAAAGATAATCGGAACTGTTTAGCCATAAATTGCTATTAGATAAGACATCAACTTTATGCCCCATATTCCTTAGGGCTTGTGCCAAGATCCAATGTATATTGCTATATTCGCCAATTAATAAAATCTTCATAAACAGTCAATTATTCTTTTTAATAGTTTGTGTATGGTAGCAATTTGCTATTATCAATTTTCTATTTAACAAAAAAATATAGGCTTTAGTTCTTATGATGATATTCTTTTGTGCTAAAAGCAGAAGTGATGTTTTGGGTATAGGTTATTCATATTTACACTGATGGAGTGGATGGTGATTGCATTTTGTTGGAATCGAAGGCTATATGCTTATCCTGATAATTTAAATAGTATAACTTTAAAGATAGATTGTTTTTTTAAGAATAGGAATAAAAATCGTTGTTGATGTCGATTGCTTAGAGCCGATATATTTGTTTTGGGATCTTTTTATATCCTTAAAAGAGAAAAGCTTCAAAATCACTAAATGATTTTGAAGCTTTCTTTGAGGTGCCTGGCAGATTCGAACTGCCGTGGACGGTTTTGCAGACCGCTGACTAAGCCACTCATCCAAGGCACCTTGTTATTATCAACCGTTGTTTCTCGATTGCGGTTGCAAAGGTACAACATTTTTTCTTATCTCCAACTATTTTGCTAACTTTTTCTCTGCATTTCTGCATTTTTTTCGCAATCGCATTTCGTTTTGTTGTGCATGGATTTCATGGCGCAACTAGAGTTGCATCCCTCGCAAGGGTTGCCATTATTCTCTATCCGCCTGAAATACTGAAAGATACGTATTCCTGCCCATACAGCGCAAAGAGATACGATTGCTATTACTATGATTTGTTGTAGTTCCATACTTAATAAACAAAAAAGTCTGTTTCCCAGTTCATCAAATTATTAAATTTCCCACCTGAAATACTGCAAATGCAACGATCCATGCCAGCACAGTGGTATATCCGGCGGCAAATAAAGCCCATTTCCAACTGCCGGATTCTTGCTTGATGGCTGCCAACGTAGCAATGCAGGGAAAATAAATCAGCACGAACAGCATATAGGCCAGTGCTGCCAACGGAGTGATAGGAATACGATCCGAAAGATTCACATTCTCCACATCCCCCTCATTGGTATATAATACTCCCAGTGTGCTGACTACCAATTCCTTGGCTCCTACACCCGAGATAAGCCCGATACCTAATTTCCAGTCAAAACCCAGTGGCTTGATGACCGGTTCTACCGCTTTGCCTATCTGGCCGATGTATGAACTTTCCTGCTGTTCGGCAACGCTCTCATAAGCATCATGGTTGGGATAATATCCCAGGAACCAGATGATAACGGAAGCAATCATAATGATACCTCCCATTTTTTTCAGGTATTGCGCCCCTTTCTCCCACGTGTGGCGCAAGATGCTTTTGGCGGTGGGCATACGGTAAGGGGGAAGTTCCATTACAAATGGAGCATCATCGCCTTTTACCAGGAACTTGCTGAAAAGTCGTGCCATCAGCACAGCCAACAGGATACCTACGGCATAAATGCAAAGCAGAACCAAACTGGCATAATTGGGGAAGAAAGCCCCCACCATGACCAAATAAATAGGCAGACGCGCACTGCACGACATCAGCGGATTGACCAACATCGTTATAAGCCTGCATTTGCGATCCTCGATAGTACGTGATGCCATGATGGCCGGCACATTACAGCCGAATCCCATAATCAGCGGAATAAAGGATTTCCCATGTAGCCCCATGCGATGCATTATTTTGTCCATAATGAATGCGGCGCGTGCCATATATCCGGAGTCTTCCAGAATGGAAATGAAGAAATATAGCAACAGAATATTGGGCAGGAACACGATAACGCCGCCTACACCGCCTATGATACCATCTACCATCAAGTCTTTTAGCGGACCTTCGGACATATTATTGCGTATCAGGCTGCCCAGTTGATCTACCAGCCATTCAATGCCTTGCATGGGATAGTCACCCAGTACGAAGGTTCCCTCGAACATAATATAAAGAAAGAGGAAGAAAATAGGATACCCCCAAACGCGATGCGTCACGATACTGTCTATCACACGGGTGGTTTGCTCTTTCTCCAGATGGTTGTCGGTAAAAGTTTCCTTCAATGCTCCGGTAATGAAGCCATATTTAGCATCCGTTATTGCCTGCTCGCTGTCTTCGCTCATTACCTTGCGGATGCGTTGTATTTCCTTGTTGCATGTAGCCAGTATCTTTTTGCCGTTGGGCAATGTAGATACAAACTTCTCTATCTCCTTATCATTTTCCAGCAGTTTGATGGACAGGAAGCGGGTAGAGTATTTATGGCGTATATCCTCATTTTGGCTGATCACTCTCTTTACTTCTTCGATGCTGCGTTCCAGTTCCGGGCCATGATTGATGTGAATGTGGCGGATATACCCACGTGGGCGGCTTTCATCCTCTTCCTTATGGCTTCCGAATTCATGATCGGGCACATAGGTTTTGTGCCAGTCCTTCAGTTCCTCTAATATTTCGGAACGTATTTCACCTTTTTGCGAGAGGAAGTCACTTCCTTCATACAGACCTATGATGACGTGAAACAGTTTGTCAATACCTTCTCCCCGGCGGCACATGGTGGGAACCATCGGTACACCGAATAGTTGGCTCAACTTCATGTAATCCAGCTTATTGCCGCTTGCTTCCAGTTCATCATACATATTCAGCGCTATCACCATGCGCACGTTCATATCAATCAACTGGGTGGTGAGGTAAAAGTTACGTTCCAGGTTCGATGAATCCACCACATTGATAATCACGTCCGGGGTTTCTTCAATAATGTGTTTGCGCACATAAATCTCTTCCGGTGTATAGGCTGATAGCGAATAAGTTCCGGGCAGGTCTACAATGCGGAAGTGATAGCCCTGAAAGTCGAAATAACCTTCCTTGGCATCCACCGTTACACCGCTATAGTTGCCCACGTGTTCGTGTGCGCCGGATGCAATATTGAAAAGGGAAGTTTTACCACAATTAGGGTTACCCACCAGCGCCACGTTGATAGTGCGGCGTTTGCCCTTTGCCAGTGCTATCAATTCGGCTTCGGGCACAGGCACATCTTCTGTTATAGAACCGTGATACGGGTTCTGGATGATGATACGTGCTTCTTGTTCACTTACCACCTCAATCATGTCAGCCTCCTGCCTGCGGAGGGAGATTTCATAACCTAGCAGTCTGTATTTTATAGGGTCTTTCAGGGGGGCGTTCAATATCACTTCCACGGTTTTCCCTTTTATAAAGCCCATCTCTACGATACGCTTACGGAAACCTCCGTGGCCTAACACCTTGACTATTACGCCTTTCTCTCCTGTCTTTAGTTCGGATAAACGCATGCTCTTCTAAATTTTCTGCAAAGATACTCTATTACTTAGAAGTATGCAAGTTATTTAGATTGTATTTAAATAAAGAAGTATCCCTTTCGGTCATAAAAAAACGAAGTCTTGCTTTCCTTTTATGTAGCATATCCATTATCTTTGCGTCATGTTTCATCATGAGATTGATAAATATATAGAAGAAAAGCAGCTTTTCACCTTGCGTGACCGGGTGCTGGTGGCACTGAGCGGGGGAGCCGATTCGGTGGCATTGCTGCGTGTATTGCTCGCTTTGGGATACCGTTGCGAGGCAGCCCATTGCAATTTCCATCTTCGCGGAGAGGAATCAAACCGTGATGAACAGTTTGTGCGCGAGTTGTGCCGGGGGCTGGGAGTTGCTTTGCATGTCACTCATTTCGATACCACGGCCTATGCTGCCCGTCATCATGTTTCCATCGAGATGGCTGCCCGTGAAATGCGCTACCGGTGGTTCGAGCAGCTCAGGCAGGAGAGGGGAATGAGTGTGATTGCCGTAGCCCATCACCGGGATGACAGTGTGGAAACTTTTCTGCTGAACTTGGTACGTGGGGCGGGAATCAACGGATTGAAAGGCATCAGCCCCAAGAATGGCGCGATTGTACGCCCCTTGTTGGAAGTGAACCAGCAGGATATACTGGATTATTTGCAGCATTTGCAGCAGCCGTATGTGACGGATAGCACCAACCTGCAAGATGAATATATGCGTAACAAGATTCGTCTGAATATTCTTCCGATGCTGCGCGAACTGAATCCTTCCGTCAGTGAAAGCATAGCGGAAACGGCGGCCCGTTTGGGTGATGTTTCCCAGCTATATAATAAGGAGATAGAAGCAGGTAAGCGGCGAGTGATGAGGGAGAATGGTTCGATTGATATTCCCCGCTTGATGGAGGAAGTTGCGCCGGGGGCTTTGTTGTTCGAGATTCTTCATCCGCTGGGGTTTAATTCGGTGCAGGTCAAGGATGTGTTTCGCAGTTTGTCTGCCCAGTCCGGCAAGCGGTTTGCTTCTGCCGGGTGGGAGGTGTTGCGGGATAGGACGGAGTTGATTATTCAGCCTAGAAAGCAGGAGGGTGGTGGCATTACGGAGGAGAATGCTCCGCGGCTTGTGATGGAAACGGTGGAGGTTACGCCCGGTTTTGTAATTCCCAAAGATAAGGATACGGCGTGTTTGGATGCTGATAAATTGGTGCAACCGCTCACGGTGCGCAAGTGGCGGAAGGGGGATAAGTTCGTTCCTTTCGGTATGACGGGGAAGAAGAATATCAGTGATTATTTGACGGATCGCAAGTATTCTCTTTTTCAGAAAGAGAACCAGTATGTAGTTTGTTCGGAAGATAAAATTGTGTGGTTGGTAGGAGAGCGGAGCGATAACCGTTTCCGGGTAACGGAGGATACGAGGCGGGTGCTGATTATTCAAGTTAAGAATTTACCGTAGGGGCGGATTGAATCCGCCCGATAACATTCCGAAAGGTGTATTTGTGGATGCATTACTCCCAAGGTCGTGACCGTTGGTTCGGGCAGATTCAATCCGCCCCTACGGTGGGGAAAAGCGGTTTTACTTGCAATACTTCTGTATCAATCCATCCACCACCTCATCTCCTAATTCTTTCGCTTTTGCAAAATTGGCGCAAGCCTCTTTATTCTTCTTCATCTGCACTTGGCAATAGCCTAACATTCTATAAGCAGCCCCATTTTTCGGATCTAAAGAAATCGCCTTATTCAGTGCTTCCACAGCCTCGTTGTGCTGACCTACGCGCAGATGTACAGACCCCTTTTCCACCCACATTTCCACATCCTCGGGAGCCATCTCCACAGCCTTATTAATGTCATTGATAGCCTGTTGATACATCTTGCATTGCACCTCAGCCTGTTCGCGTTGCAGGAAGAATGCCGCTGTAACACGTCCGCCTATGGCATCATAGAAAGCATCATAATCTACTACTGCTTCACGATATTTACCCATCTGGGCCTTCACTTCCGCACGCTCATAGAAATAAGGAGCTGCTTCGGAAGTATAAGGCTTGGTGAAATAAGCCACGGCGCTATCCATCAATGCAACCACCTCATTCATATCCGTTCCCTCAATCAGTTGCTTGGTCTTGGCAGCCGAGTAGAAAGTAGCGGCAGAGGCAATAGAAGATTGGTTTACCTTTTCATAGGCAGCGTATGCTTCCGGATACTGTTTCATGGCAAACAGAATATCACCTTCCAGTTGTGTATATACCGGTTGGTTGTCAGCCTTTATGGCTTCGCGGATGGTAGACAATGCTTTGTCATAGCTCCAGTCGCCATAAGGTTTCTGATCGCCCAAAGACACAACGTATGAGTAAATCAGTTTGGCAATATTATATTGCGTTTCACCTTTGGCAGATGTCACATTCATTGCTTTTTTCAAGTCGGCTTCCGCCAAGGCGTTATGCTCGTCGTCCCTGTATTCCATATAGGTAGTGGCGCGGCGGATGTATCCATCGGCACTGTTGGGATATTGTTCCAGGAAGTCATTCAGGGTGGCTGCATAGTCTTCGCGGCTTTGCTGGGAAGAAGCCATGAACAGATACACCAATGCTTGGTCTTCCGTGTCGGGCAGTGCCTTCTTAATGCCGATTCTGTTCAGTGACATATCATTCATAGAGAGGGCGGTGATGCTCAGTGAAGCGCCATAAGTAGCGCCGATGGCATAACTTTCCTTGGCATCATCCGATGCGTTTTTCTGGATCAGTCCCAGTACTTCACCGTTGGCGTTCATAATGGGGCAGCTCACGGTCTTTTCGCTGGTGGCCATATCCAGTGTGTAGTAATATGCATTACTGCCTATGGTGTCTACTTTGGTCACTTTTCCGGTCTGGCAACTGGCTGCCTTTTGGGTAGAATAGGGTAGCAGATATACCGTTTCTCCTACTGCGGCAGGCAGTGTGGCGGGTTTCAATGCCACGGTCTTTTTATCGGCTTCGGTATTGAATTTCACAACGTCGTACATGGAGTTGCCTCCCTGTATGCGCAGAACGGACAGTTCCTTGCTGTCGGCGTTGATGATTACTGCACGGTCTGCTCCTTCAAACAGGCTGTAGTCCGACAGTGCCATACCGTTTTCGTTGATATAAAATCCGTTTCCGGTATTCTTGATTTTGTTGTCTTTATCGTAGGTTACGATAGAAAAAACGGCTTTCTTAGCTTTGTCGGCCCATTTCGGGGTTACTTGCGCATAACTCAGTTGGGAGAGTATGCAGCATACCAGTATCAAAAGTACTTTCTTCATGATATAGTTTGTTGTTTAATATTTCATTCTCCTTCCTCTGCAAATCCGCGTTGCTTTACCGCTTCATAAATCAGGATTCCTGCGGCTACCGATACGTTCAGTGATTCTATCTTGCCCATCAATGGAATTTTAATCCATTCATCACACAGGGACAGATGTTCGTAGGGAACGCCCGTGTCTTCGGCACCCATAATGATGCATACCGGGTCTTTATAGTTTGCTTTGGTATAATCGTAATCGCCTTTCTCGGTGGCGGCAACAATCTTGAATCCGCTGTCTTTCAGGAACTTGATGGTATTTGTCAAGTTCTGCTCGCGGCATACGGGCAGCGTGTGCAGTGCTCCGGCAGAGGTCTTCATGGCATCTGCATTTACGCTGACGCTGTTTTTTGCCGGGATAATGATGGCATCCACTCCGGCACATTCGCAGGTACGGGCTATGGCTCCGAAGTTGCGCACATCCGTAATTCCGTCCAGTAGGACAAGTATAGGGTTCTTGCCTTCTTCAAACAGGAAGGGAACCAAGTCCTCTGTTTTTTGGTAAGTAATGGCCGAAATGAATGCGATCACTCCCTGGTGGTTTTTGCGGGTAATGCGGTTGATGCGCTCTACCGGCACGCGCTGCACGGGGATCATTGTTCCTTTCAGTTCGGCAAACAATTCTTTGGAAAGGTCACTTTGAATGTCCTTTTTCACCAATATCTTATCTATCTCTTTTCCGGCTTGTATCGCCTCGATAACGGCGCGTACACCGAAAATCATTTCACTTTTTTCTTGCATATTCTTTTTAGTGGTTAGTGGTTAATGATAAGTGATTAGTGATAAGTGGTTAGTGATTAGTGCCTGCGGTGTGACAGCGCAGCCCATTAATCACTAACCACTTATCACTAACCACTAATCAGTGCCTTCGCATTGTTCAGCGCAGCTTCCGTCAGGGTGGCGCCACTCAGCATATTGGCTATTTCTTTTATTCTCTCTTCGTCGGTCAGTCGGCGGATGTGGCTGTTGGTGCCTGTTTCCGTGTCCTCCTTATATACCTTATAATGGGTAATGCCCCGTGCGGCAATTTGCGGCAGGTGGGTGATGCTGATTACCTGTCGGTTCTGCTTTCCCATTTCCTGCATGATTAGTGCCATCTTTTCGGCTATGGAGCCCGAAACTCCGGTATCTATTTCATCGAATACGATGGTGGGGAGTTTCACAGCTCCGGCTATCATTGCTTTCAGTGACAGCATGACGCGGGCTATTTCGCCGCCCGATGCTACGGATGCCACGTTCTGCAAGGTTCCGTTTTTGTTGGCAGAGAACAGGAAAGTCACGCTGTCCATTCCTTTGCTGTCCGGTTCTTTACGGGCATTCAGTTCTACTACAAAGCGCACGTTGGGCATGCCCAGCGGCACTAACAGGCTTTGCATCTGTTTCTCTATATTCTTGCCTGCCTGGGCACGAAGTTTGGTCAGTGTGGCGGCCTGTTTTACCACCTTATTATATAGAGCCTCTTTTTGCGTGGTCAGTTCCGCTATGCGGTCGTCAAAGGAAGTGATGGCGTTCAGCTTGCTGTGATAGTCCGCTGTTACGGCTATCAGTTCCTCCACTGTCTGCACATGGTGCTTTTGCTGTAAGGTGTAAATCAGGTTCAGGCGCTCGTTTACAAAATCCAGTCGGGTGGGGTTGAACTCCACTTCCTCTTGTGCGTTTGCTATTTCGTGCGACAGGTCTTTCAGTTCTATGTAGCAACTATCCAGCCGGTTCATCCATTCCTGGGCGGGGGTGTACACTTTTGCCATGCCTTGCAAGGTTTGCATACACTCTTTCATGGCAGATAGCATACTGGTTTCGTCCGAGGACATGATTTGGTCTACTTTGTACAGTCCGGCTTTTATTTCTTCGGCGTGGCTCAGGGTTTCGGCTTCCTGTTCCAGTTCCGTTTGTTCGCCTTCTTGCAGTTGGGCTTCGTCCAGTTGTTCCAGTTGGAAACGGATGTAGTCCTCGTCTTTGCGGCTCTGTTCGGCTTGTTCTATAAAGTCGTCCAGTTGCTTGCAGATGCCTTTGTACTCGGTGTAGAGATCCTTGTAGGCGGCGAGTTCCTTTTCGTCTTGCGCCAGTATGTCCAGCACGTTCAGTTGGAAACCTTCGTTGTTTAGTAATAAGTTTTGATGTTGGCTATGTACGTCTATCAGTCTTTCGCCCAGTTCTTTCATTTGTGCCAGTGAGGCGGGGGTGTCGTTTATGAATGCACGGCTTTTGCCCGATGCGTATAGCTCGCGGCGGATGATGCATTCATTGGGATCATATTCCAGATCTCTTTTGGCAAAGAAAGGCTCCATCTGGTAGGCGGAGATGTTGAAACGGGCTTCTACGATACATTTATTGGCGCCTTTCTTGATGGCTTTGATGTCTGCCCGTTGTCCCAGCAATAGGCCGATAGCACCCAGGATGATGGATTTACCAGCGCCTGTTTCGCCGGTGATGACCGAGAATCCGGGGGTGAAGCTGATATCTAGTGTATCAATCAATGCATAATTTTGTATATAGATAGATTGCAACATATTCTTTTTCTCTTTGGGTTGTTATGGAAATGGGTTTGAATTCATTCACCGTAGGGGCGGGGTTTGCCCGCCCGAATGCATACACGATTACACCATATGGAATGTTATCGGGCGGGCAAACCCCGCCCCTACGGTGATAACCTTATTCATTTATCATTTCCATTACAACGTATTCACCAATTTATCAATAATATCCCTAGCCACCTCCTGTTTACTTTTCAGTGGATAGGGCGTAGCACCTTCACGGTCTATAATTGTAATCTTATTGGTATCGCAACGGAATCCCGCCCCTGCGTCATTCAAGGAATTGAGCACGATAAAGTCGAAGTTTTTGCGCTCCAGCTTTCCTTGTGCATTCTGTTCCTCGTCATTCGTTTCCAAGGCGAAGCCCACCAGTTTTTGCCCGGCTTTCTTCTGTTTGCCCAGGGCGGCGGCTATGTCTTGCGTAGGTTTCAGTTGCAATACCAAGTCATCTTTTTCTCTCTTTATTTTGTGGTCGGCTACGGTGCCCGACGTAAAGTCCGCCACGGCGGCGCACAAGATACCTGCATCGGCATCGGCATACTCCCGGGTGGCAGCTTCATACATTTGCTGTGCACTCTCCACGTCTATGCGGCGGATGTGGGGATGTGTTGCCTTCAGGCTTACGGGACCGCTGACCAGTGCCACTTCCGCTCCGCGCGCAGCACATTCTTCTGCCAGGGCAAAACCCATTTTCCCGGAAGAATAATTGCCGATAAAGCGCACCGGATCTATCTTTTCGTAGGTGGGTCCGGCGGTAATCACTACCTTTTTTCCGGCCAAGTCCTGTTGTGCGGCAAAGAAAGCCTCCAGTATTTCCACTATCTTTTCCGGTTCCTCCATGCGGCCTTTGCCTACCAGGTGGCTTGCCAATTCGCCTTCACCCGGCTCTATAATGTGGTTGCCGTATGAACGGAGCGTGTCCAGATTCTTCTGTGTGGCAGGGTGTGCAAACATATCCAAGTCCATAGCCGGAGCTATGAATACGGGTGCTTTCATGGACAGGTAGGTGGTAATCAGCATATTGTCTGCTATTCCGTTTGCCATTTTGCCTATGGTGGATGCCGTTGCCGGAGCTATCACCATGGCGTCTGCCCACAGTCCCAAGTCCACGTGGCTGTTCCATGTGCCATCCCGCTGGGCAAAGAATTCGCTGATAACGGGTTTGCTGGTCAGTGCCGACAGGGTGATGGGGGTGATAAATTCTTTTCCGGCGGGAGTAATCACTACCTGCACTTCCGCTCCTTTTTTGATAAGTCCGCGAATGAGTATAGCCGCTTTATAGGCGGCTATACTTCCGGTTATACCTAATACGATTTTCTTTCCTTTCATGCTCATCTTACCATTCCGGATTCACGCAGTCTGATTTTGGTCAATACATTTTTAGTATTCAGCGTAAAGTCACCGTTCAGAATCCAGCTATAATATCCCGGATCCCTTTGTAATACTTCGCTCACTGACATACCTTTGTATTTGCCGAAATTAAATACTTCCACGCCTTTTTCATCATATACGATGCGTCCGGCAAAGTCCACATTCTTATTGAAACTTGAATATTCGGCAAGGAATGCCATATCGTTCTGCAAATCCTCCGGATAGCGGTCCAACTGTGCTTTCAGCACTTCGTAGGTGGCGCGTGTATCGGCTTCGGCGGTGTGCGCGTCTTCCAGGTTTTTGCCGCAATAGAATTTGTAGGCGGCAGAGAGGGTGCGTTGTTCCAGCTTATGATAAATCACCTGCACGTCTATGAATTTACGTTTCATCATGTCGATGTCTACGCCTGCACGCAGGAATTCCTCTGCCAGTACGGGAATGTCGAAGCGGTTGGAGTTGAAGCCGGCAAGGTCGCAGCCTTCTATATCCCGCGCTATATCCTTTGCCACTTCTTTAAAGGTGGGGCAGTCTGTCACGTCTGCATCATAGATGCCGTGAATGGCAGATGACTGTTCGGGTATATGCATTTCCGGGTTGATGCGCATGGTTTTTGCCTCTTCGTTTCCGTTTGGATACACTTTCAGATAGCAGATTTCAACTATTCTGTCCGTGTTTATGTTCGTCCCCGTTGTCTCCAGGTCGAAAAAGACGACCGGGTTTTTCAAGTTCAGTTTCATTATTGTTTATTATTTACTGTAGGGGCGGATTGAATCCGCCCGAAAACATGTTTTTATATTTTGATTATGTATAGGGGCGGATTCAATCCGCCCCTACGGGAGAATATCCACCCGATATACTAGCTTTAGTCATTCAGCATCATCGGCATCAGCAGCATCAGCAAGTCCTCGTTTTCTTCCTGTTCCACAGGAACTATAACGCCGGCGCGAGACGGATCAGCCAATTCCACAATTACCTCTTGTGCCGAGATATTATTCAGAATATCAATCAGGAAAGTTGATTTGAAACCGATGCTCATCGGATTTCCTGCATACTGGCACATCAATGTTTCTTCTGCCGAAGTAGAGAAGTCAATATCTTGTGCAGAGATCTGAATCTGGTTTTCGCTCAGGCGGAGTTTGATCAAGCTGCTAGCCTGTGATGAAAATACGGAAACACGGCGCAGTGCGCTTATCAGCATTGCGCGGTCTACGGTTGCCTTGTGCGGGTTGTCCTGCGGAATTACTGAATTATAATTGGGATAACGTCCTTCAATCAGGCGGCACACCATCTTGTAATTCTCCAAGGTGAAGGTAGCGTTGCGGTCGTCAAAGTCAATCTGTACGTCGCCTTGTTCCTTCGGCAGCAAGTTTTTCAGCAGGGTAGCCGGTTTCTTGGGAAGGATGAAAGCAGCTTTTTCGTCACCGTGGGCCACCAGGGTCTTGTTGCGCACCAGCTTGTGACCGTCGGATGCAACGAACGTAATGTCTTCGGTGGTAATATCATAATAAATACCGTTCATCACAGGGCGCAACTCATCATCGGCAGTGGCGAATAATGAACGGTTGATACCTGCCAGCATCACCGGTGCGCCGATGGTTACGTGTACGGCGTTTGCGCCCAGGGCGGGAGCTTGCGGATATTCATCGGCATTTTGTCCCATCAGGCTGTACTTACCGTTTTGGTATTCCACGGTTATTTCCAGGTTGTCCATATTCACCAGGAAAGTAAGCGGCTGTTCGGGAATTTCTTTCAGGGCTTCGAGTATGGTTTTAGAAGATACGGCAAATCGTCCGTCACCATCATTGTCGTTGACTTCCAGTGACGTAGACAAGGTTGTCTCACTGTCCGATGCGGTGAGTGACAATGTTCCGTCCGTCAGTTCCATCAGGAAACAATCCAGGATGGGCAACGAATTTTTAGAGTTAATAACGCGGCTAATAGCCTGTAAATGACTGAATAATCCAGTACTTGAAACGATGAATTTCATAACTTTATATTATTATATTTATACTCTATATATATCTATTGATTTAACTGCCAAAGTTACGAAAAGATTATGGTTCGCACACAAAAAAATATCGAAAAAATTAGTTTACTCGCTAGGAAAAGTGTACTTTCGTGCCGAAAATAAAATAACGTAATATGGAATTAGCAGGAAAAGTAATAGCAGTCCTCGAACCTAGAGGAGGAGTCTCAAAGACTGGAAACGAATGGAAAGTGCAAGAGTACGTCATTGAAACACACGATCAGTATCCTAAGAAAATGTGTTTTGATGTATTTGGAGCAGACAAGATAGCCCAATTTAATATTCAGGTAGGCGAAGAATTGAATGTGTTTTTTGATGTGGATGCCCGCGAGTGGAACGGACGTTGGTTCAACAGTATCCGTGCATGGAAGGTGGAACGTGTAGGCGCTCAGGGTCCTGTTGCCCCGGATGCTCCATTCCCGCCGATGAATGCTGCTCCTGCAGCTCCGGTAGATTTTGCTGCTACTGATGAGAAAGATGATCTGCCTTTCTAATGGAAGGGTAGTAGTTTTCCAAGAAAAGGAAATTAATAAAGCCGGTCGGTTCTTGAAGAGGACTGACCGGCTTTGTTGTTATTTACCGTAGGGGCGGGGTTTGCCCGCCCGAATACATTCCGAATGGCGTATTCGTGTGCGCATTACTCCCAAGGTCGTGACCGTTGGTTCGGGCGGGCGAACCCCGCCCCTACAGTGAACGGTATTCCTTTTCGGCGTTGAAGCAAGGACAGGCTTTGTGAATGCTTGCGCTCAGTTGGTAATGGCCTTTGATGGATGCTTCCGGGAATTGCTGTTTCAATTCCATGAGAAGATTCAATAAGGCTGTTTTTTGGAAAGTGGTTCGGGTGTCTGCCGGAGTTCCTTCCTCGTTCAGTCCGCCTTCATAACAGATTCCAAGACTGTGAAGGTTGAAACCATAAGCATGCGCTCCGATCTGTTCTATGGGGCGGGTGTGATGAATCACTCCATCGCGGGTGATGTAAAAATGATAACCGGTTCTTTTATAGCCTAATGACTTATGGCATTCCTCCAACTGTGCAGGAGTGAAAGGGATGTTGCAGCGCGTGGCGCTGCAATGGATTACGATAAGTTTGATTTCTCGCGGAAGATAGTCTTCCGCGAGTAGTTCTTGGTTCTTCATTCTGTTCTTTCTGTTTTTTAGTTAGTTGATGCAGGAAGTGATTCCTACTACACTGGCAATGGACGTAG
>CABMPB010000008.1 GCA_902388365.1 uncultured Bacteroides sp.
ATATTCAGCAACTTAAGAAGTTTTTTTGAGCTAACATTAGATTCTTAACACCTTAGGTAGGGGGTGTGTGAGATACATCAGCCTATATATTTGTTTGTGTATTCTAACACACCCCTTCCCCTCTCAAGAGGGGATGAAGTTACATTCGACTATGACTAGTCTTATATCGTGTTCTTTAAAATAAAGTATTCGTTTCTTCTATCAAATGCCCCATAGCCCAAGCGGAACGGATATTGAGGTCGCGATCCAGAATCAGCACATCTGCATCTTTATCTTTTTCCAATGAACCTTTCCTGTCATCCACGCCCATGATGCGTGCCGGAGTTTCAGAGGCCATGCGTACAGCATCTGCTACAGAGATTCCTGCCTTTACCATGGTGCGCACCAACACGTCCATAGTAGCAATACTTCCCGCCAAAGAAGAATGATCCGCCATTTTGCACACGCCATCTTCTATAATCACATTCGGATCTGTTATTTCCATTCCTTCGGCTGCCGCATAAGCCAAAGCATCTGTTACCAAACAAGTTTTCTCCACTCCTTTCAGTTTGTAAGCCAGTTTCAGGATAGTAGAAGGCAAATGGATGCCATCGGCAATTAGTTCAATGGTCATGCCATCCGTCAGATAAACACTTTCCACGGTTCCTTCATATTTATACTCACGGCACTTATGGAAGCCCGGCATACCATTATAGAAATGCGCCGTATGGGTAAAGCCCGCTTCAAAAGCCGCCTTTATCCCTTCGTATTCTGATTCCGTATGCGAAACTGCTGCCAAAATGCCTTTTGATTTCAGATAACGCCCAAAATCGAGAGCGCCCGGCAATTCGGGGGAGGCATCCCAACGCTTGATGCAGTTGGTGCTTTCCAGCAAAGAGGTATATTCTTCTTTATCGGGATTCTTCAGTTTTCCAGCAAATTGCTCGCCTGCTCTTTTGGGATTCAGATAAGGCCCTTCTACATGCAATCCCAATACAGGACTATCTTTTTCACTCATCAGCTTTTCACAAATAGCTACCGCCTTGCGGATTTCCGAGAAAGGAGAAGAAGACAGAGTAGGGAAAATACTGGTTGCCCCATGTTTCTGATGTGCCTTGATAGCGGTGCGGAAAGCATCTTCCGTACATTCCGTAAAGTCGTGTCCACCGCCACCATGGGCATGCATACACACATAGCCGGGCACGATATACATTCCTTTGGCATCAATCAGTTTGGCACCGATCAGGGCAAGGTCACAGTTGGTTACTTCTAATATTTTATTATCCCGTATCAGCAGGGAGCCTTCTTCCAGCCAACCTTGCGGGGTAAAGATTTTGCCGTTAATAATTTGAGTTAACATGATTAGTGAGTATTAGATGATATTTATTTAATGTTCTTTCTAGCAACAAAAGTAAACACTTATCACGAGAAAGAAAAGGAAATATCAGATTATCTTTCTAATTTATACAACAGGGCTGTATGGGGTGTATGATGTGTGAAGGCTTTTAAATAACCTTTTATTGGAACGTTAGTAACATCAGGCCTCACACGTTACTAATGTCGAGGCCTACACATTAGTAACGTGTGAGCCTTGACGTTACTAATCGTGAGCCTTCGTCGTTACCTTCTTCTTTTTAAATCTCTTCAACGAGAAGATAGGCAGGAACAGGAAGATGCCTATTACCGACATTACCAACCCGCCGATAGTCCCCGCCGCCAACGGGAACCAGAAAGCCTCTTTCCCCTCGCCCAGCATAAAAGGAATGAATCCCAGAATAGTAGAAACCACCGTCAGGAAAATAGGAACGATCTTGGAATTCCATGCCTTGGTAAAGGCGCGTACCGGCAGCAACAACGGGTAACGCTTACGAATGGCATTATACTCATTCAATATATAGATACTGGCATTCACCGTAATACCGCAAAGCAATACAAAGGAAGCAAAGCCGCCTTGGTCGAAGTTCAATCCGAAAAGATAGAATGTAAGGAACACGCCAATATACGAAATAGGTATGACAAAGATAATAGCCAAAGGCTGCTTCAATGAATTGAACAGAATACTGGTAGTAAAGAAGATGATGGCAATCACAATCAGCAACAAGGCATATTGCTGGTTATCTTTCTTATTCCATGTCCAATAATCCTGATCATTCTCGGCAGTATAGCCCATGGGCAATACCTTATTAAATTCCTCTAAGTCCTTCTTCAATAGTTTCCTTCCCTGTTCGGACGAACCGATATATTCATATTGCAGGCAAAGCCGATATTGCTGATTCTCTTTCGCTACCTTTTGGGGAGATTGCCCTTTCTGTACCGTAGCAAAATCCGCCAATTTGTAGGAATGCCCATTGATGGCAAGCGGAATATTCACCAATCCCCACACATCATATTGCAGCCCCTGCAAGGAAGACAGTTTTAATTGTTCAGACTGATTGTCAAACATCACATTACCACAATAAATATCCCTGCCAAACACCGGACGCAAAGCAGTAAACAACTGGGTAGCTGTCACATTCTCCTTTGCCATCTTCTGCTTGTCCAAGTCCAGATAGAACTCACTGTAATCATCCTTCCACCATGAAAACTCGGAATTGACAGTCACCTCCTTGATACGGCGGTGCATCAACAATTTTTCTTTCAACCGTTCCGACCAATAAGTCAGTTCATCATAATTATAGCCATATAATTTCACCCGGAAACTTCCGGCACTCTCGCGCACATCGTTACTGAATCCCTGATCCTGCAATCCATACACGCCCCAACTTCCGCCTCCCAGCGTCAATGCCTTGCTGATAATGTTTGCCTTTAGTGCATAAGGAAATCCACTCCGCTGGTTCTCTTTGGTGAAATAAATCTGGATATTACTTTGGCGTGCACTATAGATATAGGTCTGAAACTGTCTGATTTCCTTAAAGTCACTCAGGTAAGTTTCCATCTTCTTTATCAAGGCATTCATTTGCTCCAAGGTACTGCCATTCGGCAAAGTGGCATATACGGAAAGTACCACTTCCCCCTCATCGCGATTGAAATAACTGCCTTCGTACACCTTCTCCACAAAAAGACGCAAACTGCCTCCCAATGCTTTGTTTACCACCGGCTTTATCTTCTCTTTATAAGTAGGATTATCAAAGACTTTATTATAATATTCCGTCCATTTGCCTTCTCCTTCCAGTTTCTCAGGCAACATAAATACCGGCAAACCGAATCCCAGCAGCAATGCCAGACAGGCTATTACCCGAAAACGGTACAGATAGTAAATCATCCCTTGATAGAAGCGGGTGAAATACACTGCCATCCGTTTTGCAAATGTATGCCGCAACCAGGTAAATCTTACACGTCTGCGTTTCCGTGTCTTCTTTTCCAACCCTATCTTATCAATCATGGAGGGGACAAAGAACAAGGCAACAAACAGGGATACAGCCAGATTGATAATAACCACCGCAGCAAAATCCTGCAAATTCAGACGTATCTTTTCATCCAGGAAGAAGATGATAACCAACGCGCCAATGGTAGTCAGCGTAGCCGCCAGCACCGATACGAATGCCTTTAGGTTACGACGATGCAGAATATGATCCGTCATCACAATCGTATTGTCTATTACCAGATTCAAGGAAATGGTGATGCCCGCCAACGAATAAAGTTGCATCTCCAGCCCGAATGCATAATAAAAGATAACCGCCACCGCTATATTGACTGTAAGGCTGGTAACTATCAGGAACAGATAACGAAGGTTCCGTGTAATCAATGCCACAAACAGCAACAAGATCAACACCGTCAACCCGGTACGGAAATAAATCTTATCCAGTTCCTTCTGAATGTATTCCGTGGCGTCATAACTGATATGCACTTCATATCCGGCAGGCATTTTCTGTTGCAACTCTCCCATCAGTTGCTTCACCTCACTGCTCAGTTTCAACTGGTTGGCAGTTTCTTCGGCTGTGACATACAGGTAGATTGAGTTTAATCCATTGATGCGGTAATAACTTTGCGGACGCTCCTCTACGTGCTTTACCTTTATCAATTTATCCAGAGTAACCATCGTCCCATCTCCTGCCTCCAACTGAATGGCAGAGGGTTCAAACTCCATTTCTTTCTCGGTAGAGGTGCGCATCAACCTGATCCACTCTCTGCCATCCGCCCCTTTTTCTATGGAACATACTCCCAGGAATTCTTTTTCATAATGCCGGTTTATAGCCAGTTGCACGGCAGACAAAGTAATTCCCAAACGCGATAATTGCTCACTGTCATATTCCAACTGCCACTCCATGGGCGTGGCTCCGTTCAGATCCACCTTATAAACGCCCTTCAACTGCCCCAATACCGGCTTGATATTCTCCTCGGCATACTGTTGTATCAGGATAGGATTGGCAGGAGCATTCAAAGTATAAGTGATAAAAGGCCTGGATGCCTTCTCGTCTGAGCGGCGCATACTGATTTGCGGATAACTCACTCCCTCTGGCAACTGCGGCCATGTCTGCCTGATAATGGTGGAGACTTCGAAGCGGGCGGCATCTATATCCGCATGTTTATCCAGTTCCAGCGTAATGTAGCCACTGCCGTTATCCGAAGTTGAATTGACATTCTTAATCCCTTTCACCCTGGCAAGCATGGATTCCAGCTTGCTTGTCACCTCAGCTTCTATCACCCGGGATGCATTGCCCGGCATGTTGAATGAAATAGTCAGTCCCGGCAAGGTACGTGACGGCGCCAGCTTTACCGGCAACATCGGTACCAATACCAACCCGATAAGTGACAGACAGACAAAAGCCACTATCAGGGTAAACGATGACAGGTTACGGGGATTACTCATTATTTATATAGTCCTGCATTAAAATCAAACTTATCCGACAGTGAAAAACCGGATTCAAAATCATGCAACGTCAGTTTGCGTATCTTGTAATAGTTCAACCAATAGTTCTGCAAAGCCGAAATATAATTCTTCTGTGCTTCCTGCTGGCGGTTCAGGGAAAGAGTCAGGCTGTTCACATCCGCCTTTCCGATGATAAAGCGTTGGCGGGTCTGTTCATAGGCCATCACGGCAAGATCCAAAGCTTCTTCCGCACTGGTGATCAGGCTTTGCTGAATATTGAAGTCATTCACTGTCATGATTACTTCTTCCTCCACGCTCAGTTCTTCTTGGCGGGCAGCTATCTTTATCACATTCAGGTTGTTCTTTGCCATGTTATATTTACCTTTCCGCACTCCCCAGTCCACCAATGGAATGGATACGCTGACCGATACCAAATCCTGCTGTAAAGGATGCCTGTATGCATCACCCAGTTTGTCCGCTACCTGATTGAAACCTACGCTGGCGTTGATACTGGCATTGAAACGCGATTCTTTCTTGGTTTTGTCCACATTCTGCTCCGCTTCCAACACATTCTGCCGTTGTTCCAGGAAAGTGGGATTATTCTCTTTTGCCTTCATCAGCGCCTCGTCTACCGGAATCATCCTGCCCGTGGGACGTGCGGGAATGTCCAGTTCTATTTGGGTATTCTTATCCAAATTAAGGAAGGAAGCCAAGGAGAACATTGCCCGCTTTAAAGCGATTTGTGCATTCTGCAACGTATTGTGTGCATTGACTTTATCCAGCTGGAGGGTCAATAAATCGGCACGTGAAATGGCCGCTATCTTATGGCGTTGCAACCCGATGCTATACAGTGTATCACTGGAAGCCACATTCTCCTGTGCCAACCGGTAATCGGCCTGCGCCATGGCCAATGTAAAGAAGTAGGTCACCGCTTCTTCCGATACCATCTCGGTGTTATAGATAAACTGCTTCTTTACCTTTTCGTACTTTAACGGTTCTATCTTACGATCCCAACGGAAAGCATTATACCCTAAAAGGCTCTGTTGATACCCCACACGCACAGGGACACTGGAATATTGGGTAGACTTGGCATCGCCAAAGTTGCGCATAAAGTCCAGTTCCGAGTCAATATAGAAAGTACCGCCCGTCCAGTCCAGGTTCTGCTTGATGCTCAGACCACCCGAAGCACTGAACATCTGCTGTTCACGATACACATCCAAGTCCTCATTAGAGTCATAGCGTTGGGTGATATTCCGGTAATATTGTGCCGGAGTCAGGTTCAAAGTCAGGCTGGGCAGACGGTTTGCCTTGTAAGTGCGAAACTCCCAATAGCCCGACAAATAGAGATTCTGGTATCTGAAAGCGGACAATGAACTGTCATTGGCAATCTCTATGGTGTGCTGCAAATCCAGTTTCACTACCTGCTGCGCCTTTACCCCGATTGATAAAAGGCATCCTATTATCCATATACTAATGTACTTCATTCTTGTCATGTTTTCTATATATAAACCAATAAATCAAAGGAATGATAAACAAACTGACCAATGTTCCCACCACCATAGAACCAATCATGGCAATAGATAGCGGTTTCTGCATTTCCGACCCCATATCCGAAGTAAACAGTAACGGAACCATCGCAAAAATAGTAGTCAGTGAAGTCATAATAATCGCTCTCAACCTACGCTTCCCCGCCGTATGGATAGCCTCTACCAAAGGGACGCCCGTCTTTCTCAATTCATTAATCGTATCCAGTTTCAAGATAGAGTCATTCACCACAATACCGCAAGTTACAATGATACCGATGGCAGACATCAGGTTCAGCGTATGTCCGCATATCCACAAAGCAATCAAAGCAAAAGCCGTATCAATGGGGATTTCCAGCAAGACGATAAGCGGTTGCAGGAAGCTTTCAAACTGTGCACAAAGGATGAAATACATCAGCAAGAGGGAAACAAACAGAATGACGGTCAATTCTCCCATCATCTTCTCATTGGAGAAGAAGCTGCCGGAGAAATCCACTTCCCAGTCTTTATCTTCTCCTACCACCTGTTTCACTTTCGACATCAGTGCAGGCGCATCCTTTACCTCATAAAAACTCAAAGGAATGTACTCGCCATTCTTTCCTGCCGTGATGCTCTTTAAATCCTCGGCAGGAACAACTGTCACCAATTGATTCAGCGGAATATAGTTCACTTGCCCATTGTCATTGGGCATGGTCCGTACCAATGTCTCAGCCAGCACCCGGTTCACACTCTTTTCTTCTCCGGCAATGCCGATAGGCAGGTATTGCTGATAAGAACGCAAGGTAGAAACTTTATTCTCCTTGAAAGCCGTACGCAGCACCCGCGTCAGTTCCTCATAAGATACCTTATATAATAGCAACTTCTCCCGGTTCACGATCAGATTCATCTGATTGCGGAAAGCAATCCCTGTAGGCGCCTTTTCCGCAGCTTGCGTAATTTGCTTTTCCAACAGCTGCAACCGTTCCGCCTCCGGTGCCCGCGACTTGTTTGCCGTGTGAAGTTCGGCAACAACATCCGCCTCTCCCGTCACAAACAGCTTCTCGAAGATCGTTTCAGGAGGCGAGAAAGTCACTACCGCCAGCGGATATTTCTCTTTCAACTCCTGTTCCAATACTTCCTGCAAAGGAGCGATTCCCGCCGGAGTCTCCGTCTTGAAATAAAGCTCTGATTCAGTAGATGAGAGTTCACTTCCTCCATTCAATATATAATCCTGCATACCCACGTATGCCGTATGCTCTATTACCTTATCATCCACCAGCTTCATTAAATTATCCACCCGGCGGTTGTTTTCATCTATATGAATATTCTCATTCCATTCCACACGCGCCACCAGTTCGTTTTGATCAATCTGGGGCATCCGTTCTTTCTCCATAAAATAGAAAAGGAACACGCATAGCGGAAGGGTAGCCAATGTACCCAACATACAAATCTTTTTATGAGAGAATACCCAGTCAATGCCTTTGTCATAAAAGCCTTCCAACCATTCATTCTTCAACAAATTATCAAAACGCTTGGACAAGAAGCTCTTTCCACGGATTCCTGCCTTATAGAATAACAGATACAGAACCGGCAGCAACATAATACCCGTAACATAAGAAATCATCAACCCCACCGTTATGGAAAACGCCTGATCCATAAAGATAGCTCCGGCAATGCCACTCATAAAAATCAAGGGAACGAATACGGCAATCGTTGTCAGCGAAGAACTCAGCATCGGCGTAATCATTTCCGTAGTACCGGCAGCACAAGATCGTCTCAGAGAATATCCCCGTTCCCGATACTGGGATATATTTTCCGTTACGATAATGGCACTGTCTATCATCATACCTACTGCCAGTATCAAGCCCGAAAGTGAAATCACATTGAGCGACACATGGCAGAAATAGAAGAAAAAGAAAGTAATCACAATGGAAGTAACCATACTGATGCCGATAATCAGCGGTGAACGCACATCCCCTAGGAACAATACGGCAACTATAAAGATAAACAGGAAGCCCAAAGATAAATTCTGTTGCAAATTCGAGATGGTATAGTCCAATAATTCCGTCTGGTTGCGGCTTACGCTGAACTCAATATCGGGATACAGGGAAGCAAAGTAATCTGTCGTTTCTTTCAACTTCGCTTTCATTTCATCCATATTCTCATCGCTCTGCTTGATGATAGCCAGTGTTACCGCCCTTTTCCCTCCGGCTACAGAGCGACCCACTTCTTTTTGCGAAACAATATCTACTTTACAAAGTTCTTTTAATTGCAAAATGCGTTCCCCTTTGCGAATATAGATATTCTTTACATCCTCCGGCGTACGCAGCAAGGTTGCTATGCGGATATTGTATTCATAATATCCATCCCTGACCAACATACTTCCGGGCTCTACATTATTGGCAGCCAGCGCATTCTCTATATCTTCCACACTGATACCCGTCATTGCCAGTTTGTCCTTGTCGGGGACAATCTGCAAGAGGCGTCCCGGCACTCCGGTTATATCTGCCATAGCCACTTCGGGCAATTGCTCGATACGGCGTTTCACTACATTCTCCGCCAGTTCGCACAGTTCCAGGAATTGCTGTTCGTTTGCCTCCTGATAGGGAGCATTGCTTTTCAAAGTCATATTTACATAGAGCACCGGAATATCCGTTGCACTTGCCTTGATGGCTTTGGGGCGGGTCACTTCCTTGGGAAGACTGTTCATGGAGGCATCTATCTTTTCATTCACTTCGATAAATGCCAGATCGGTATTTACTCCGAATTCAAACTCCAAGCGGATGATGCCTGCACCGTCCCTTGTCTCACTTTTTATTTCGCGCAGTCCTGCCACTTGCAGTAATTGCCGGCGCACAGGCGTAACTACCGTATTTTCCAATTCCCGTGCCGAAGAATTTTCTCCCGTCACCTGTATGGTTATCTGCGGAATAGCTATATCGGGCAGCAGGGAAACAGGCAGCGAGAAGTAAGTTACCAATCCCACAATAAAGCAGGCGGTAAATGCCATCAGTACGGCAATAGGACGTTGTAACAAGAATTTTACCATCGACTCATACTTTTCAGATTCTTCACTTCGTTCAGAATGACAACCTTATTCATTCTTAATCACCTTTACCGGTGACTCATGTGCCAGGTTTACGTTTCCGGTGGTTATTACCTCCATGCCTTCTTCCAGTCCATCGACTATGGTATATTCCTCCATGTTCTCCAGTCCCGTATGCACATAGTTCCACATCGCTTTTCCGTCTTTCAAAGTAAAGACCACCTGTTTGCCGGAGCGCAACACAACTGCCGTCTTGGGAATAACCAGTTGTTCATCTACAGAACGTTTCACGCTCACCCTCACATTCATGCCGTCAAATAGTTTGTTACTGCCATTTACCCGTGCCTTTACCCGCACCATACCATTTTCATCTACCAAAGGGTTAATTTCACTGATATTTCCCTGACGCACACCGGCAGCCGAAGCATAAGGAATAATCTCCACCTTATCCCCCACCTTTATCAGTGGCAATTCACTTTCAAGCACCGTGAAGTCCACCTCCATGTTTCCCGTATTAATTACCCGGCAAAAGGCCTCGGAAGTCTTGGGCATATTATATTTCTTTTCAAAGAGATTGGCGATAATGCCATCAAAAGGAGCTACCAGCGTAGCTTGTTCCATATCATATTGGGCAGATTCGTATTGTGCCTTGCTTTGTTCGTATCCGCTCTTTACTTTTGCCAGCTCCAATACATCGGCAGGTACGGCTTTCAAGTTATCGGGAGCGTATCCCTGCCCTATCAATACATCCTGCATTTCCAGCGTGGCTTGTGCCAGACTGTTTTTATTTTGTGCCAACGTATTATTCAGTTTAAACAAATCCAGTTCGGCTATCTTCTGACCTTTGCGCACCACATCTCCATTCTTCACCCACACCTGTGCCACCACTTCGGAAGTACGGAAATACAGATCGGCATAATCCTGTGCCGAAACCTTGCCATTACTGATTAATTCATGGTTAAACACTTGTTTCTTCACCGGCATAACCGTCACCTCATTGGGCAAAGACGGTAAAACGGTTTCCACACCTTCTTTTTCCGTAGATTCTTTTTTTTCTCCCGAACAGGCAACCAAAGCAGTGCCCAACACTAAGCTAAATGTCAATATGTGTAGCTTCATAGTCATGTTTTTCTGATTTGTACAACAAATAAAAACTTTTTATTTAAATAAAACTAGCTTTTCAAACTATTTTTTCTCATAAAACATCTCTTTTAGTAATTGTGCAGGAATTCATCCAGCGTTTTCCCTTCCTCTATTCCCATCTTCTCTTTCAGCCTCAACTTACGCCTGCTCACTGAATTCTTACTAATGCAATAAATATCGGCCAAACTCTGCAAACTGACATTGATCTTAACCAAGCAGCAGAAGTTCACATCCCTTTCACTTAAATCGGGAAAATCCCGTTTCAGTTTCCCGGTGAAACCACTGTAAGCGCTATCCAGCATCAACCGTATTTCTCCCCAGTCGGTATCCGATAAATGAATGTGTCCATTCTCCATACCTCCTTCGGGCTGCTCCCGATCCGAAAGAGGTATTTTATCAAATACTTTCAATCTTTTAAATAGTTCCTCACGCATTCGTGCATCCTGTTCGCGCAGCAGAGCTTCCTTTTCACGCAATGCACTCAGTTCCTCCTGTTGCTTCAGCAATACATTCTCCTGCAACAGGCGTTTTCGCTCCATCACTCTTTTGCGGTAAAGAATATATAGAATAAAACTTCCCGTCAGCAAAGCGATAAACAAAGCCATTCCCAAAATCACGATTATATGCTGCTGGCGCGCCATTTCCAGTTCATTTAATTGGTTCTTCAGTTTCAGCGCATCAAAATCAACTCTCCTTTCCAACATTTCTACATTTCCGTAAACATCATTAAAGTTCCTGTTTGACTTATTGTACATACGGAAAGCTTCCTCTATGTTACGTTCCCCCTCCATTATATCCCCCATACGCGAAAAAGCCTGTGAAGCAATAAAAGAATTACCACTTTGCGAAGCAATGCGATAGTATTTCAAAGCAGAGTCGGGACGATGTAGCTCCAAGTTGAGTTCTCCTTGCAGGAAGTTAACGTATGGAACATCCGAGCGTTTTGAATACTTCCGCAACTCGTGCATAGCATTCAGTCCCTTTACATAGTCCTTTTCTTTCCTGAATAGATCAACCACCTTATCGAAATAGAAAAAAGAACCGCGAGTCCTATCTTCTTTTACAGCAGCTTTATAATAAGTAATGGCAGAATCCGTCTGTCCTATTTCTGCATAAAGCCACCCCATCCGGTCGTATATATATATTGTTTCCGGGTCAGTTCATACCTCAACATCTGCTCCAGATAATAGAAAGAAGAATCACTGTCTCCCATCCTATATTTTAATACGAATTTATAGTTGAACCAAGACAGCGAATCCTTTTTTGTCTTTATACGTTCTTTCATCAGATCGATAATGGAATCGGAAGCATGAAACTCATTCCTCCCGAAATAACAGTCGGCACGGATCATTCCGGCACGAAAAGCCAAAGGGTCTTCGGGACGGAAATGTGCCATCAAAAGCTTCGAAATAGAATCTACTTTATTTCTTCCTAGTGAGTGAAAATAGACGGATGTCGATAACTTCAGGCAATAATATTCGTAAAGTTGATCAGGGGTAAGCGAAGCCGAATCAATCCTTTGCAAATAATATTGCAGACTGTCATAGTTTACCCCCAACATAGTGCCCGCCTTCTCCAAACAACACACGCTGTTGTTGCGGCAACCTGCCAGCATCACACTCAAAAGAAACAAATAAAGCAGATTCCTCATTATACCGTTCTATCTTCTTAGTTTTGCAAACAATATATAGTTATTGTCGTCTTCATCAATGGAGGCTTTCAGTGTCTCCAGTTTCTTACGCATATCGTTGTCCATAGCCGTATTCTCTTTCAGCACCTTTTCCAACTGCTCGGTGAACGCGGCAGGTTCCAAATTGGCTGCATAATAACCATCACGACAAGCCCAACCTATGTATATACCTAAAGGAATATCTCCCAAATAGTCATTATACACCTGATAGTAACTGCATTTCAGGGTCTCCTTATCCACTATAAATGCCTTTTCATCTACAGATTCAAACGTACCCTCGGCCACCTCTTTACTGGCAGACACAATGCCCATAAAATGACGCGGCAATTCAAAATAAGTATGCATCGGAATATCTTTTCCACCAAAATCAATCGTAAACTGGGGAAGCATCTTGTTATTCTCCGTATCATAATGATATAGGGTATCTTTCCGCAATTCAAAGAAAGTAGAGATATTCAAGTCTAATTGCTCCGTCGATCTATTGGCAAGCATCTCATTACTGAAATCGGGCCGCACCTTGAAGTGCCCCGCAGGAATTTCATGGATAAAGTTCCCATCCATATCCTGTACCCATGCCACTACATCCAAGAAATCAAAAGGAAGCAGACATACAGCGATCTGATTTTTCTTGGAATCCACCTTGAATACGCCTTTCGGCACTCTCAGTTTTTCGTACTTCTTATTTAACGGAATGGATTTCTCATATTCACCTTTCAAATTATAAACTAGTATTTGGTCCGCATTCCAGGGAAGTAGATAAACCCGTTGACTTGCTTCGTCTATCTGAATATCATATATCATTGTATATTCTCCAGGGCCTTGTCCTATGGCTCCTATATTCCCTATAAACTTACCGTCTTTCCCAAACAGCTTGCAAGGGATGTTATTGCTTCTGCTTATTACCATATAGTTATCGGATAGATATACTCCTCCGTTACCTACCAAAGCCTCGTCTCCCCGTTCCAGTTTCACTATCTGCAAATCTTCTGCCAAATAGCTCAATGGCAAGCGCACAGAATCTTTCAGTAAACTCAGTTCGCAAACGGTCAGGTCTTGTCCGTCCACATTTACTTTATGGGCCACCACAGGAGATCCGTCTAATTCTCCTTTTTCTTTTTTTGCCGAGTTTCCTCCGGAGCAAGAAACAAGCAGTGCTGCCATTGCTCCTATCATACCATACTTTACTTTCATTCTACTTTCTTTTTTAGGTTTCAAACATTGTGTGTTTTGCAATCGATTACCCTGCAAATATAGTGTGATAATATGAAATACCTGCTAAAACAGGATGGACAAATCATAAGCATATCATTGAATTATTATATTAATTATTAGCACTTTACATAAAAAAGGCAATGGACATTCCATAATCATTCTTCTTTTTCGGGATGAATAATGGCCGAATCCTTATCTTTTACGCCTTCCAATAGTTTTTCTGCCTTTTGCCTCATCTGCTTCACCGCCGTGGACTGCACTTTCGATTCTTTTTCTAAAACAATAGTTGATAGGATACAGCAGCAAATATTTCGCTGCCATCTGAATTTACATAATTGCGTATAATGTATATTTTTTCAGTATCTTCGTCAATAAAAAATTGCCTTGATACCTTATCAGCAAATTTATAAGAATGCACTAAGTTGCCATTCCAGTCTATTTAAAATAATATATCTTCAGTCTCAAATAAGACAAGGAAGAATTATTGGTATCTTCCTCCGGCATCTTTGTTCCCATCATATCATATGCCATACTTAAATAGTCATTTGCAACAATCGTAACCAGACAGTCTGCCATATTAGAGGAAACCGGACCTCCCAGCAACTGTCCGCTACCTACATCAACGGATAAGATTTCATAAATTCCACATTCTTTCTTTGCTTTGGAATACAAAGCGTAATAAGCTTCACTCCCCTTAAAGTGTGAGTAACACATCAACAACCATTTATCCCCATTGACGAACCAAGGCAGATTGTAAAAATCCTCCTTCACATCCATGCAGGAGGAAATACCCGTAAAGGAAGCCGGAGTGCGTTGGGCACAATCAATGGTAGCAGAAACTTTTAATGAATCATCCATAAACGAAAAGAAACTATCGGTTCCCGGCGAGAACAGTCCGATATGCCCCGTTTCCATACGATAGAAATAGTGCCACAAAGTGGAGATGAAAGGATAAGGACCGTTATATGACAATAATGAGCGTCTGAACTCTCCTTGATTGTCCATCAGCCAGGCACCAGTCGGATTTTCATTAATATAAGTTGGGGTAAAGCATAAAAACGAGCTGTCCGAAAGCATTTCAATATCGGAGAAATGATTCTTACATGTTATCTTTCCCTTAAAATCCCCTTCTAATGTATAGTAATTGATTTTAAGTCCCCTATCGTCATGAATATACAAGATGTCATTATGTACCCAGGTCTTATTGATACGTAAATATTCTTCTGGCCCTTCACCCCAACAATTTATTTCATTTATAAATTTGCCTTCTTTATCAAAACGATATATACAATTCTGTCGCCAGTCTGTAACGAAAATATTGGCAGCATCTATATATACCTGCGAGGCTTCTCCCAAGTATAATGAATCAGGTAAAACTAATGTTTTTTCTTCCACAGAATCAATGAAGGTTGAAAAGCGCAATGTATCCGAAAGATCTGAAAAGTCCAGGTGAATCCGATAAGATTCGGACTCAAACCTGTCATTTCCATGCTTGTATCCACTGGTGCATGAATAAATACTAAGTATACACATATATAGTATGCTACAATATTTCATTTTTTATCAAGGACAAATATCAATTGAGGAACACGCACTATATTTATATACCTGCAAACAGAGCAAATACAGCAACTAAACTTACTTTCAAAATATTCTTTTTCATCGTATTCTGTTTTTAGATGATTAATAACTATTGTTTCATCTTGTTTACGATAAGAATTCCACCGTAGAAAAGAGAGCATATATGCTTGTCTTTTCTATTTTTTGCATTACTTTTACATCAGACTATTCTCCTATACTTTGTTCCTATTTATATAAATCAATCTTGTATCGTACGATCACATCTTCCCCTGTATCCAGATCAAGTCCCATAGAATATAAATATTCATCATTCTGATCAACAACAAATGAGCAAAATGGGATTTCTGTATCGAATTCTTTTATCCAATTACCCTCCCAATCAAATACTACTACTTTATCACCATAATAATACGGGTATCCTTTAAAAAGTTTTTCTTGATTATGAGGCGAAATCATCATATAGATATATTGCTCTGTCACACTTATATCAAGTGACTCTAATGATTTTTCATCGGAATACTTTACTAGATAGTTTAATCCATCACTTCGTAATTCATATTGAGGGAAAGTATTATAAATATAATGTTGCTTCCTTATCTTTCCATCACTTAATTCAAACAACATTACAACACGCCCATTACCAGCATGATATAAATATTTATTCTGTCTTTTCTGTTTGAACAAATAGGAATTTTCCATATACACACGTTGCTTCAAATGGTTATTTCCTGCGAAACCATCATCAGGCCAATAATTAACGGGAAAAATGTTGCCTGTATTCAGTTGATACATAGATAAGATTTCAGGATAACCATCACGACCTCCCAAAAATAGGATTATAGAATCATTCAAAAGGGTAAAGCGAGAACTACCCGAAGTAAAGTATTCCTTAACAGTGGGAGAAAAAGTTATTTTCTCCCACTTATCAGATTGCAACAGCTCATGAGAACGATAATGTATTTGAAAACCTTTTTCTAAAGAACTTGTATAATCAATGACAGTTAGAATAGAATCCTCAGTCCAAGTATAAAAATGGTTAACTTCTAGTGGACCTTGACCTTTTGCCAAAAATGAATATTGAGACAGCAAACTATCCCCGCTAACTTTAGCTACATAAATAAGACTATCTAAAGCATAAGAGCGCATTATCATATAATCATCTTTCATACAATAAAAGTAACTACCATTAAATAAGGAATCTACTTGTATTATGGTTCCTCTTATCGGTTTACTTCCAGTTATAGATTGGTCTTTACATCCAATACAAACCATCATTAAAAAAATATAGATGATATTCTTCCTCATTATATTAGTTTCTATTACTATCTTGAGAACTATATTGTCCTGCAAACAAGGCAAATGTAGCAACTAAACTTACTTTCAAAATATTCTTTTTCATCGTATTCTATGCTTACATAAGCAATAACTATTATTTACAGAAAGTACTTCATCGTCAAAAAACAAATAGCATGTTCTTAATCTTTATGCCACTTTTGCATCATGCCTATTTTATATATTTAAATCCATTCCAAACTTACATCACTGTCTTCTTCTTCTGCCGAAAGATAAGAATTTAAATCCGTAAATATCTATTTATTACTATTTAATTTTTAATTTATCATCCTCCTTCTTTTAGAATTCTATTTCTCTAACAACTTACTTGCCTTTTGCCTCATCTGCTTCACTACTGTGGATTGCACTTTCGGTTCTTTTTCTAAAACGATACTCACCATCCGTTCCAATTTATCACGCTGGTAAAAAGCCGGTTCGGCATACAGGTTCGCCAATAGATAATCCGTCCTGCACATCATAATAACACAACCTGCCTGCCGGATATCCGTATCCCTCGGGACTTACATTAAATTTGGGTTCTCCATCTCCACCCAGTTTGCCAATGTGTTTATGTGTCTGCATATCATAAACATCAAGCCTGTCACCAAACTGAGTGACGGCAACCAATATCTTTTTATCCGGACTGAATGATATAAAACTGTTCCAACCTTGTGCCACTGCAGGTGCACTTTCCTTCAATAATTTTTCATCTGATATAGGTATTTGCTCCGATTTATGAAGCAAATCGCCTGTAGAGATATTTGCCCAGCTAAAACGGTTCTCTCCCGAATAATCCGGAATAACAGCAGTCAAAGTATCACTCATATCAAAGTCGAGGGAACGGAATAATCTTTTATCCAGCAAAATATCTTTCTCCAGCTTAGGAGTTTCTCCTTTCGCAATACCGCTATATCGATACATCCGTCCTTTGCCATCATCAAGCACCCAAACCGTATTGGGCCCTGCGAAGCGAACATTTGATGCATAAATGGATTCTCCGGGCCCCTCTCCCCGTTTCCCAAAGGAAGATATATAATTAAAATCCGGATAAGTAAATACATGATAATAGTAGTCAGCATTATGCAGATCAAGAATTACCGCCTTATCACCTTGTACACGCATGCAGTAAGCGTATCGAAAAAGTGCCGTATCAATAGGTACTGCCTCACCTTTCAAAACCTCGCCTTTTTGCACGGCTTCCTCTATGATAGTCCTACTATCGCCTTGCGGTTGCTGGCGTTTCCCATTACAAGCTGCCAATAACGGCAACAAAACAAATACTAGCAATTTGATTTTCATTTACTTCATGTTTTTTTTATTGCCCCAAAGTAAATGAATGATTTACAGAAACAAGAAAAAATCACCTTAAATCCATCTTAAATCTACCTTAAATTCATCTTAAGTCTTCATTTAAGGTTCATAATCAGAGGAGGGTATTTCATTCATCTTGTTCCATTTTGCGCCATTTCATCGAAGTTCCTTCACCTATGACATATATAAATTCTTGGATAATGCCAAAAACAAGAAAAGGGTAATTGCTTACCCTTTTTTATTATTCTAAGAAATATAACGATATAAAACCTATTATTATAGCAATAGTAAAACTTGCTAATGTCCCTATCAACACATATTCTGTTATCTTTATTTCTTTTGCTTTATTTAATTCACCAAAACGAAATATGGATTTTGCTGCCAACAGAAATCCAACACCTTCAATATGATTCGTAAGAATAAAAGTTAGAATCAAAATTCGTTCCATATATCCAATCCATTCACCGGCATTGGCAAGACTATGATTTGTTAATTCTTTGGGCGTCCATTTCTTTATAAATAAAGCGAGAAATACGGAAGTTGGTTTCAGAATAAGAGTATACGATATAATAATAATCCAAATATGAGTGGAATTCCAGATAGGATTCAACAAACTGCGCACAAAGGTATTATCACCATATAACATCCACCAAAGAACAACTATTATTACAAGATGAATAACCTGATCTACAATGAACGAGGTTAATTTATTCTTCATATATGCTGTCTTAGCCATATCCATCATAAAATGAGTTGCAAATATAACCACTGGAATCACCCATTCATTCCATTCTGCAACTAAAAGATAAGCAATTATCGCATGAATCAGACTATGCAGAAGATGAAATGTTATTCTTGCCGTTCCTAACATTTTCTTACCTTCACACATACGATTGGTTTGCAATATGAAGTCCGAAAAGAAATGAGCAAACAAAAGTTTCAATAAAATAATTATATTCATATCATTTTATATTTATTTATTAGCACAGCATATCGTTCCAAGTACATCCGTATGAGATTCTCTTTTGCAGCCCCTAATAATTTACTTACATTCTGTGCGCTCTTGTTGATTTTATGTGCTATTTCCCTTTGCGGTATTTGATATAACAAGGCTGAATAAATAACAAATGCTTGTGAAAAACTCCAACCGGAAATAATGTCATCAGCAAAGGCTGTACTTACCTTTAGCTCATCATTTACATCTTCCCATCGCGTTCTAACCGCCAGTCTTCGTTTACCTATCTCATCCAATTCCCAACCTGAATAATGAAAAGCTTCACCATCCGAAACTACGACTTTGTCCGACGAATAAGATATATCACCTATTCCAAGTGCTATACGGGCATCCCACAGATTTTTACTTTCTTGTGGTGTCTTACTTTTCAAACCTGCCCTCAACAATACAGCAACTTTCAAAGCCTCTTCCGGGTTAGCAACCACAACCTGAAAACTATCACCTCTAAAAAATTCAAGTTTGAGAGGAGTAAGCAATGCTAATTCATCAGCTACACTCCGGATAGAGTTCAATAATGTTTCCCTCCATTCAGTTTTTACTGTGGTTGACTTTATTATATCTCCTGTTATAACACCTCTTATTTCCATAAATCTTTAGTACAAAGTTTGGCTACAAAGATAACATAACTTCTTGTAACATCAACCAAATTCAGTTGTTTTATTAGAATCAACCGTTTTTAGTTGATTTTCTAAAAACAACCAAAAACATTTGATTAATAGCATTCTCATTATTTCCTGCTATTTACAATGCAAAAATGATGAAAAAGCACCACATCTGCAAGCAAAAAAAGGATATTGACTTACTCTTTATACCCTATCATTAAAATAAAAACCTTATCTTCGCGCCCGTTTAAACGAAAGGTATGCTTAAGATTAGTCAAAAGAAAACACAAGCCATATTAAAAGGGCATGTTAATGTTTTGCCTTTACACCTTAATATTCTGTCCGCTTGAATTAAGATAACACAGTAGTGCAATCAGTGTGGCGCTGTACAGTAACTTGTGAGTTACACTAGTCCTTCTACCACAACACAGTACTGCAATATACTAACAATCAACCTAATGCAACTTTATGAGCATACTTTACAAAACTACCCGCTACTCGGACAGCGTGACGGGCGATAAAGAGACAAATATCAGAGTCCAGCTACTATCACGAAAGACATACCTCTACCACCCTGCTATGCAATGCCTATCAACAGACGGAATATTTAACTTCTTGCATAAAGAACGAATGATGCCAGTATCGGACAATGAACGTCTTGCCATCCAGCACCGGCTAGCTAAAAAGAAACGAGCGGAACTTATTTTGCGAAAGCTGGAAGAAATGGCAGGAATGAGTAAATCTACGGATAAAAAAGTACAAAAGCGTTATCGGCGCATACTGGATAATCTGATAACCTCTACGGCTGATCAATATATTTATGATTGTTTCCAGCGATTCGGGGCGGAGTTTGTGCGCGAAGCAGATTATAATGAAACGAAGTTGCGACAGTCATTGAATGTAAGTAGCGAAAATAATATAAAGCAATCGGGACGGATGCAAGACTACATCCGGCAGAAGTTCGTTGCAGGCACGGAGTATACAGTGCAGGAAGCTAAAAGTATGCTGAAACAGGTATATAAAAAGATGGGGCTGAACGTAGCGCGGGGAATTACGGTGAAGGAGTTGGAACGCTATGCCGAGATAGAGACCGGACGAAATCGCGAAGCAAGAACGATTAAAATACTGGAATACAAGTAACTATAAGAAAATTCAGTTCTTCTTCAGAAAAAGGCGAAAACAGCCTATACATTTTTTGTAAACTTCCCTTGTTTCAATGCTTTTTAGGAGCTAAAAGGCTGTAAATAAGCTGTGTGACATTTTCGTTTTTACAGGTATAATAGTTATAAATAAAACAAATATGTCACATGGGTAATGCGTAGTTATGAATGGAAATAAATGAAGGTTCATCATAGATTATATCTAATATGTAGAGGATGATTTGTTTTCAAATTAGTATCTTTGAACCATTGAAAACAGCACACATACGCAAACACACACACGCGTTGTGATTTGCTTTCAAATTAGTATCTTTGAACCATTGGAAACAACAGAAGAAGGAATGGGTAGGAATGCTCTACCGTTGTGATTTGCTCTCAAATTAGTATCTTTGAACCATTGAAAACAACAAGACTGATTTTTCAACCAAAAAGGGGACGTTGTGATCTGCTCTCAAATTAGTATCTTTGAACCATTGAAAACAACTACCAGCTTTTTATCCTTTGATACCATTCCGTTGTGATCTGCTCTCAAATTAGTATCTTTGAACCATTGAAAACAACTCCCAGTATATATAGGCATATGTTCCATACGTTGTGATCTGCTCTCAAATTAGTATCTTTGAACCATTGAAAACAACCAAGCAAGGCGGCATCCGTGCACACGCATAGTTGTGATCTGCTCTCAAATTAGTATCTTTGAACCATTGAAAACAACAAAGCTGTAGGACGGTGACCTACACGACCGTTGTGATCTGCTCTCAAATTAGTATCTTTGAACCATTGAAAACAACACCGGTACTTTCTACGACAGTATCAGGCTGGTTGTGATCTGCTCTCAAATTAGTATCTTTGAACCATTGAAAACAACGATTCTTTGCCGCCAGACGGTGAATATACAGTTGTGATCTGCTCTCAAATTAGTATCTTTGAACCATTGGAAACAACTGATTACGTGTTATCACCTGAGGTTCAACAACTTAGAAGAATATCTAGAAATAAAAAACAAAGTTGTTTTCAAACAAGAAATCCCGTTTAAAACGGGATTTCTTGTTTCTAGAATAATTCCAACTGCTGTCCTGGAGTAGTTATCCCTTGTATTTTCTTCCCATAAAAAAGTTCAATTGCAGCAAATTGTTTATCAGTAATACACATTATTCCTACTTGTCCATATTCAGGCAAGAATGATTTTACCCTTTTTATATGGACTGCTGCATTTTCACTACTGGCACAATGACGAACATAGATTGAAAACTGAAACATCGTAAAACCATCTTTTTGCAGATTCTTTCTAAAATCAGCATAAGACTTCTTGTCTTTCTTTGTTTCGGTTGGCAAATCAAACAGTACTAACACCCACATAATCCGATATTCACTAAAACGATCCATTACCGTTCAGGATAAGTTATACGTCGCAACTCTCCACTAAAACACTTATAAAGAGACGCAGTTGTCTGACCTACGGCTACCATTAATGGACTACGTTTACCGCCAATGTTCACTTCCAATGTGGGAATAACAAGTAAATGTGATTTCATTTCTTTAGTCAAGTCCAAATTGGCACCATATATCTTAACTAAACCAAAAACTAATTCATCAATATAAGGTCGATAAGGTTCCATTATATCATCAGCCAGACAATATGCATTATAACGGTTATGATGATGGATTCCTAAAGTGGGAAGTAATCCGCTTGTAACCAAAGCACGTGCCACAACAGCACGAAGTATGGCATATCCATAATTCAATAAATTATTAGGAGGTATCCCTTCCCGTTCCCGGGTAAATCCAACAATACCTGCAAACAAATTCTTCCAATAAAAAGCAGCTGCACGAGCCTCCAAATTGTCAGAATCACCACTTTTTACTTCATCTGCCCATATCCGCATACACTTCATTTCCTCACCCAAGCAATACTTCAATACAGATGCCTGATTATCAATCTTCATTTTAATAGTTTGTTGCCAAAGTTGCTTCTTTAATGGTAATGATGCATCTAATTGTTGTCGAAAACGTTCATTTTGAGTTGTATTCCCATACAAAGGAAGCATTAACCCAACAGGCATACTTTTACTATCACAAGTTATAACAGCACAATTATTCTCCAATAAAGATTCCAACAAACCAGAGGTAATAGTAATCTGCTTGTGATCCAATACAACAATACCTAAATCTTCAATCGGTTTCGTTATTTCCGATTGTTTTTTAAAAGTATCGGGAAGAGAAGTACTTTTCTCAACTTCCGGAAGTTTTATAACCAATTGGTCATTCCGTAATGATAAATAAGCCGGATTACCAAAATAAAGTGTTTTCTTTATCATAGCATTATATTATAAAAACTATATATTGTTTTTCAGTTTCTTCTACTCGTTTCCAAACTTCCAATATACTAATAGTTCTATCTAAAGGACAATAAGTTGTTCAATACTTCTTACCATCAAAGATAGTTGTTGCAATAAATGCAACAATTATCTTTTCTAACTACATTTATCCAATGTTCAAACTACCAATCTTCAAGATACGACCTAATCGGTTTACTTTGATAGGTATACATATTTCTTTTATCATTTCATTGCTCCATGCTCTTTGTGCCTTATTGTTGCTACCTAACTCTATCGTTTGCAAAATGGGATTTGCTATCATTGAAGGAATAAAATGTCCTTCATTTCCAGTACAACTTACCATTTTATAAACTCTATTTTTATCTATAGGTTGAGCAATAACCCCATTTGCTAAATCATCAGCAGTAGGAAGATACACCAAATCATTAGGTGACAACACAAAAATAGGTTCATTGCCATTTTCATCTTCTGGCGCAACAGGCAACCCCTGTTTTTGTCGTTCAATAGCAACATTGAGTGGAATGGTAGCATAACTCCTCTTCTTTATTACATTGTTAGTTTTTTCATCTATAACATCCGTTTCATATACAGCGAAAAATAAATTGGTCCCTTTTGCTGCTTCCACAAATTTAGAAGATTTATTACCTGTTTGACCTACTGCAAATTTATCACCCTTTTCATAAACACGTACCTTAATAATAGGCTGATGAGCCTTACCATTATTCAACTGAGTGATATTACGATTCATTTCATCAATACCATCCGGTGAAAAAGCAATATCCGGATTATTATCTTTCAGCTCCAAATGACGTAATAATATCTTTTGAATTCCTGTATCAGCAATACTACTTTCTATTTTCTTTCTATCAAAACTAGTATCTAACAGTTTTCTAACAGCAAAGAATCTATCTTTAGTATCTTTACTGAAATAGTAAACCTCTATCTTTGAAAGATTCATATCACGCCAAATATCTTTATTATCTTCAAAGTATTTCTTTATTTTCTTTGCATCAAATCCTAAGCCCAAAAGCGCCAACATTTTTTTCTTCAAGTCTTTCACAACTATACATTGAGGATTCTTAATGGCTTCATTTAAAGATACAGTCCTTATTCTGCGTAAGTTAACCTCCCCATAAACAGTATCTTTATGCATTGGTTTACGTATAGCCCAATTATCCCCTTTTTCTTGTTGCGCAAATATTTTTTTGCCCTCTTCATTATAATGCAAAAAATAATTGGTAGCCTTATTGATAACCCGCAAATTCTGTTTAAAACTTACTATTATATCCTCCAAAGCCAAATATGTATCTTGGGTAAACGACTCCCACGGCTTTTTTATCACCCATTTGTAATTGCCTTTATCGTCGGTCTTAGCTTTATCACACAAAAGCTTCTGCAAATCAAATCGTGATAGTTTTGCTTTTGCAGTTGCTGATTCATTGTTCAAATAATTAATAATATTTCTATTTGCACATGCTATCACAATAGCGTCCATTGCATGATGACGATGGTCAATCCTTTTCTTATTAAAACCTTTTTGTAATTCCAAAGGCATTGTCGGAATTTCATGATTGCCAATACTTCTAGTTGTAAATTTGTTTGTGCCGGTCAACTCATTTAACCGCTGGAAACGAGGAAGAATAATTTTATTCCAAACATCATTTACTCCCCAGTCTTTCTTCAAACGGTCAGTAACTCCTCCGGTACAAGGAATCACATTCTTTGATATGGCTTCTTCCTCTCCTTCTTCTCTGACTATATTAGACAGCAAGGTCTTTACAACTTTACTGATATACCTGCTATCATTCAACTGACGCGTAATAAATTCATCCGGTATATCATCCATCAAAAGCCTCTTCATCTTGCCTCGTGTCTGTGAATAATTATCTTTCACAAAATTCTCATACTCGTCCTCCGAAGAGATCTTCACAGGCTTTCCAAATGCAAGTTCGACTTTTTCCCCATGATGTTTCTTTATAAATTCAAAACCCAACAAGTTATCCTTTAACTTATTGACTTCTGCTTCACAAATCACCTTATTGCTAAAAGAATCATCAAAATAACGTGATTGGGGAATAACATGCTCTATCTCATAAGCAGGTGTAAACAGTTTGCCCAACGGTATCATTTCACCAGTATAGGGTGAACAATATTTTTGTTCCAACCAAAGCTTATAACGCAGAATATCTGATCGAGTAGGACGTTTCTTAATATCAGTTTCAGCAAATTTCTTCAATATGCCCGTTATATCTTCCGGTAATTCTGATACACTATTCAAAACACCATCTTCATAAATACGTAGGAGATCCTGCTGGCTTGGCGAATAAGGACGGACGTTTTCGATCTCAAATTCAGGATTCAAGAATTCTGTGAGTAAGTACTTAATACGCAAATTAGTATTTTCATTTTCTGATATTTGTTGCGTCATTTTAGCCCGTTTATCAGCCGGATTCTTCATCTCGCGTCCCAGTTCTATATGTATCTCATCAATGTGCCCCACTTGCTTCCATATATCACGAACAGTGCGCAAAGTTTCAGTAATGATTTGCTCTACAATCGGATTATGCAAAGAATGTTGTTTAAAAGATTGTAAGTATGAATCAATATCGGCAGGTGTTTCCCACTTAGTTATTTCTTTTGCCTCAGAATGGCGGCCATAAACAATGTAACAAGCCAACCATACCGGTAATGCCTTAAAATCAGAAATGTCGGCTAAATGGATTGCTTTTTGCCTTATCTTATTCCCTATTTTTTCATCATATTCGCCGGTTATTATTTTATCAATCCGTTCACAAGTCACATTATCTATTGCAGATTCATTCCAATATTTTCCCATACGCATCAAAGGCAACAGCTTTTTAATAGCTTTTGCCGAATAAGAACCATATTCCTTCTTAAATGGTGGAAATTTTTGGAATACATCTACGAAACGGTCATCCAAGCCATGTTGATGAGCAAAAGACTGTAAAGCCTTTGCAATTTCGTGTTTATCCTCAACCGAGTACAAAATATGCCACAAGGCTTCCTCATTCTCTTTATTCAGAAAGTCGGCAGAAACAGCAGATTTTTCTAAATAAAGCAACATCAATGAACGAGTTTCATTACATGGATACAATTTATCCTGCACGTAATTCCAACGATAGTGCTCTGCATTCTTTTTCAGCCCAAAAGCCGGGTATTTCAAAAATGCTTTTTGATCAATATTTCTTCTATCATTCAACCAATCAAACAAAGCTATATAATCCTCTTCTGTTTTCAAGAACTCATTCGTAACATCCACATCTTGCTTCAATTCTTTCTTATAAATACGCAAATAAGTTATAAATTGCCACAAACGAAACTCTTGGAATAAAGGATGAGATTTAGCAATACATTTTACAGGGAAAGATTTTAATTCCCCTGTTGCTTTATCTCTACCATGAGTTACTTCATAAGGACAATTATCAATCAAAGACTTTTTACTTTTCAACGGACGTTGATAAAACAATACATCTTCTAAAAATAGATAAGTAAAATCCCTATTGGCAATATTATTCCGGTGTGCTTCATTTATTGAATACAATTCCTGTATACAAGCAGCATATAATGTTCTATCCTGCAATTCCGGATGAAACTCCTTCTGTTTCGCCAGAATCTGTTGTAATTCTTGCTTATAATATTTACGTTCAATCGTACTCACCAATCCTCCACGAATTTTCTGATCAGGCTTCTGCAGTAGAGTATCGTAAATATAAGTGCCTACAGTCTTATGCGTTTGATCAATATCCGCTTCTGTTTTCTTTTTTATCAATGTCCAATCATCTTCCTTAGGAGCACGAAAAGAGCGTTTTACATTTCCGTCTTTATCTTTTTTAGGTGTTCCGTCATCCTCTATGTCTGTTGTTACAATAAATTCTTTGATTTTCCCTACCCAATCGAGTGGAACATTGCTTGTCCTTCTATATATCCATCCATTTTCCAAACGAACATTATACCAAATATCCTTCCCTTTTTTCTCTCCGGAATCTTCAACCGCAACCACCTTAAGCGCACAAAACTCTACCTGTTTGTTCTTATTTTCTTCCTCATCTTCACCACGCAACTGATAATATCCGCGTTTTTGATTAAAATTTAAAAGTATCCAAGCCAGTTCTTCTTTCGATAATCTGGAGGTTAATCCTTTTTTACGAAGATAATAAATAGTCCAATCATAAGGAATCTTTCTATCATCCGTCATCAAATCAGGCTGATTTCGTTTAAAATCTTCCAGCATTTCACGGAATGAATCTTGAAATATAAATTCAAACTGACCTGTATCATTCTTACACCAAGCAAGTTTAGGTTCCTTGCCTTTTATTATTTTTCCATATCTATCAAGTTCCTGAGCATAATGAGGAGGTAAAAAACCAAGAATGTCAAGAATCCGATGCAACCGTTCCCGTCGAAGCAAATATCGTTCACATAAACGACGGACACCACGTAGTCTGGTTCTCTCCGCCGTTTGAGATATAGTATTGCCCTTATCAAAATCTCCCAATACGGCAGCATCCATGGGAATAATGCGGCTACCAGAAGCCTCTATTTTAACAAGTTGTTCGCTACCATCTTCATTAATAATTCCATTCACAACCGACCAACCTATGCTATTGGTACCTAAATCAAGTCCTATTATATTTTTCATACTACATTTTCTACTAAAACTTTTCAAAGCTATCAATTTATTCTGATAAACACTTGTTCTTTACATATTTATTTTATAGTTTTGCCGTACTAATTTGAAGCAAGTCACAATAAGGATTATTCCGTTGTGAAAACATTTAGGTTGCCCTCGTCCTTTAACGGGGGCTTTTTTATACTTATCTTTTGATAGATATTTGCCATACTAACCAGTACAATCAGTTTTATAGCCTATAATTCTATTTTCCACTCAATATTGTTTATTTTTGCAACATTAAAAACGTAAAACAGAAAAGAACGATGGGAGCAGGAAAATGGATTGGCGGTATCTTGGGCTTTATGACTATGGGACCGCTGGGAGCTTTGGCAGGATTTGCTTTAGGGTCCTTATTAGATACAAATACGGTTTCCTCCAATAACACATATGGAGGAGCACAAACGGAAGAAGACAACTACATGGGGCAACGGAACAGTTTCCTTTTCTCCATGTTGGTCATGGCCTCCTATATCATCCGTGCAGACGGACGCATCATGCACAGTGAAATGGAGTATGTACGCCGGTTTCTGAGAACTAATTTCGGCGAAGCTGCCGTGAGCCAAGGGGAAGATATATTGCTCAAGCTTTTTGAACAGCGCAAGCAGATGGATAAGCAAAATCCGATGGCATTCAAAACTACAATCTATGAATGTGGCGCACAAATTGCTGCCAACCTGACTTATGAACAACGGTTGCAACTGCTGGACTTTCTGATAAATATAGCCAAGAGTGACGGCAACGTATGCCGCGAGGAAATAGAAGCATTGAAGGAAGTGGCACAAAGCATGGGACTTTCCATAAAAGAAGTGGAATCCATGTTGAATTTGAATGGCGGTTCACTGGAAGAAGCCTACAAGGTGCTGGAAGTGGAACCTTCTGCCAGCAATGATGAGGTACGCGCAGCCTATCGCCGACTGGCATTGAAACATCATCCTGACCGGGTAGCCACACTGGGGGAAGATGTGAAGAAAGCGGCAGAAGAGAAATTCCAGCAGATTAATAATGCAAAAGAACGGATTTACAAAGCCAGAGGAATGAAGTGATATAAATGGAGAAACTTGCAAACTTGCAAAACTTGCAGCCCTCTCTCACGCCCACACACACGCGCGTACATTATTATATGGAAATTAATATATAAAGCGAAGTCTATTCGGGTAAGCCCTCCTCGCCCCTACCGCAAAATGATAGCCTATCCTTGTTTGGGCACATTCACAGTTGAGGTTATTTTGAGCTTCCCTTATATATGTACGCGCATACATACGCGTGCGTGTGTGGGCGTGAGAAAGGGCTGCAAGTTTTGCAAGTTTGCAAGTTACTAACTTTCAGTGACACATGTTACTAATCTTTGCCCCTACACATTAGTAACCTTCGACCCCACACATTAGTAACCTTTGAACGCACACGTTACTAACCTTCTTATCAGAATTCACTGGTGAAATGGAACTTAATATGCTTAAAGTCCATCTGTGCCATCTGAAGCACATAGTTACTATCAGCCAGGAATACATCGCGTCCTTCACGATCCTTTGCCATATACTGATACTTGCGTTTCTTGAATGCTTCCAATTCTTCGGGATCATCACTTTCTACCCAACAAGCTTTATATAAACTGATCGGCTCCCAACGGCACTTCGCATTATATTCATTTTCCAGACGATACTGAATGACTTCAAACTGCAACTGCCCTACCGTACCGATAATCTTACGGCCATTGAACTGGTTGACAAACAACTGTGCCACACCTTCGTCCATCAACTGGTCAATACCTTTTGCCAATTGCTTTTGTTTCATGGGATCGGCATTTTCAATGTACTTAAACATCTCGGGTGAGAAACTGGGAATGCCACGGAAATGAAGTTTTTCACCTTCGGTCAGCGTATCACCAATCTTGAATGTTCCATTATCCGGCAAACCGATAATATCTCCTGCCCAAGCCTCATCGACGGTAGTCTTGCGCTGTGCCATAAACTGGGTGGGCGAAGAGAAACGCATCGTCTTGTCATGGCGCACATGATAGTAAGGCGTATTGCGCGAGAACTTGCCCGAACAGATCTTACAGAAAGCGATACAAGAACGATGGTTAGGGTCGATATTGGCTGTAATCTTAAAGACAAATCCGGTGAATTTCGATTCATCAGGCTCTACTTCACGTTCCTCTGTCTTGGTAGGACGGGGACTTGGAGCTATTTCAACAAAGGTATCCAGCAATTCCTGCACACCGAAGTTATTCAATGCAGAACCGAAGAATACGGGCGCCATTTCACCTTTCAGATACTCCTCAACATTGAATTCAGGATAAACGCCATCAATCAGCTCCAGCTCTCCGCGAAGTTTTTCGGCCAAGGGAGCACCGATCTGATTATCCAATTCCTCTGTGTTGATATCTACTTCCACCTTTTCGGTCACAATTTGCTTGGAGGGCTGGAAAAGATTCAGTTTATGTTCGTAGAGGTTGTAGACGCCTTTAAAACGGGGACCGCTTTCGATAGGCCATGTCAAAGGACGAACATTGATAACAAGTTCTTCTTCCAATTCATCCAGCAAATCGAACGGATCTTTCGCTTCGCGGTCCATCTTGTTTACAAAGATGATTACCGGGGTATTGCGCATACGGCACACTTCCATCAGTTTACGGGTCTGCGTTTCCACACCTTTTGCACCGTCCACTACAATGATTACACTGTCTACGGCGGTCAAGGTACGATAAGTATCTTCGGCAAAGTCCTGGTGACCCGGAGTATCAAGGATGTTGATTTTATAGTCATTGTAATCAAACTCCATCACAGAGGTGGTTACTGAGATACCGCGTTGCTTTTCGATGTCCATCCAGTCGGAAGTGGCGGTTTTCTTGATCTTGTTGCTCTTTACGGCTCCGGCTACTTGGATCTGGCCTCCGAAAAGCAACAGTTTTTCGGTCAAAGAGGTTTTACCGGCATCCGGGTGCGCGATAATGGCGAAGGTTCGTCTTCTTTCTATTTCTGCATTCATATCTTTATTATGTCTTATGGCGAATTTATATTCTGTTTTTGGTTATTACAGCGCCAGCCTCCCCCTTTTTAAGGGGGCAAGGGGGATGTTCTCTATGGAGTTTATGCTCCTAATGCTGGATTCTCGCAAAGGAGAAAAGGAGAACATCCCCCTTAAATCCCCCTTTAAAAGGGGGAGGCTGCGCTATGGAAGCCTAAAATAATTCTTCCGGCAGGTTATTGCGCATTTAATTCATCAATACATGCCTTCAGGCTTTCTTCCCAATGAGGGATTTCTATGCCGTAGGTGTTTTTTATCTTGGTCTTGTCCAATACAGAGTAATTGGGACGGGGTGCTTTGGCAGGGTATTCATCAGTGTGTAGAGGACTTACCTTGCAGGCGGTGATACCGGCTATGCGATGGATAGACTTGGTAAAGTCATACCAAGAGCAAACACCTTCATTGCTGAAATGATAAATGCCGGGCACTACCCCTTTATTTATAGCTGCAAAGATGGTACGAGCCAAGTCACGGGCATAAGTGGGAGTACCGATCTGATCGAATACTACGCCCAGCGCTTCTCTTTCTTTTCCCAAACGGATCATGGTCTTTACAAAGTTATTTCCGAAGGTAGAATAGAGCCATGCCGTGCGGATGATCATCGCCTTTTTGCAATGCTCCACGGCATTCGCTTCCCCTTTCAATTTAGTCACTCCATAAACAGAGTTGGGGCAGGTAGCATCCGTTTCTTTATAAGGGAGATGATTGGTGCCGTCAAATACATAGTCTGTTGAGACTTGAATCAGTTCAGCCTCGTTGGCTTCTGCGGCTTTTGCCAGATAACCCACGGCGTCACTGTTCAACTTGGTACATAAATCAAGATTGTCTTCCGCTTTATCTACTGCCGTATAGGCGGCGCAATTCACAATCACATGGATATGATGGTCTTTTACGAAAGACATCACAGCCTGTTCGTCACAAATATCCAATTCGGCTACATCGGTAAAAAAGTAGTTATACTCTTTATTTTCAGCCGAAAGTACGCGCATTTCGTTTCCTAGTTGGCCGTTGGCACCGGTTATTAATATATTCTTCATTTTCGTTTTATTGATCTCTTTACTTTATTATGTGGAGAGAACATCCCCCTTAAATCCCCCTTCGAAAGGGGGAGGCTGCGCTAGAACTCCAGTTCTCCCTTTTTATCTTCGATATAGTAATTGGACAACATAGCCAGCAAACCCGAAATAGCTTCCTGTGCTTTCTTGGTTTCTTCACTGATTTCTTTCTTCTGCAATTTCAGCAATAAGATTCCATAAAGAGCCTCAAAGCAGGTTTCCAGTTCCGGTTCCTCTTTATTCGCCCCTTTGGCACGCAATTCCACGATGTAGGGCAAAGCCTTGTAATAAGCGGAATTGTAATAAGGAAATTTGGGTGACCGCATCAGTTGCAAATGCAAGTCGGTGAGCCAGGTAATGATATTCTGATTGATTTGCAAATGACCTTTCTCCATGACGCCCTCCCGGCGCATCATTTCAATCAAGTCCGCATACCATTGCGTCAATTCAGCTTTCTGTTCCTCAGTCAGCGGATAGGCTTCGATTATATTTTTCTTGATTTTCTCTATATCACAGCCGTTGGCACGGATCATATCTTCCACCTGCCACATATATATAAGGTATTCGGCTATATTCTGCTCTTTTAATTGCTTGGAAATGAACATGGTTTTTAAATTAAAAATTGAGAATTGAGAATTAAAAAATAAATGCGATACGTCCTCCCCGTCAGTACATTGTCTTTCCTAAAATAGTATAAATGAAACCTGCTACAGACATCAGCATCACCACAATACCGATCACCCGGTTCAGAATCCAAATGCCACGCAAGTTGAAACGGGTACGCACTTTATTTACAAAATACGTGATACCGAACCACCAGAGCAATGCTCCCAAAACAATGGCCAGATACCCCACCAACTGAAACCCGATAGGACTGCCCGGCATCACAAAAGAGAAGCGGGCAAACAAACCTATAAACAGGAATATAATAAGGGGATTGGAAAGAGTGACGAAAAAAGCTGTAACGAAATTATGCAGATAACTGCCTGGGGTAGAAGAAACGGGACGGATGGAATGGACAGGATTACTGCGGAATGTGTAAATACCAAAGACAAACAACATGACGCTGCCCACAACTTGCAACAACACCTGGTTCTTTGCCAGAAAATCATCCATAAAACTCATTCCATAACCTGTAATCAAGGCATATCCTATATCACTCAAAGCTGCTCCCAGCCCGGTAACGAACCCATACCATCGGCCTTTGTTCAGTGTGCGCTGAATACAAAGTACCCCAACAGGACCTAAGGGCGCAGAAACCACTACACCAACAATAAGCCCTTTCACCAATAAATCCAGTATGGTTACTTGTTCTATCCAATTCATGCTGCAAAGATGCTACTTTTTTACGAAAGTACCTATATTTACACTCAAAATTCTTTCATACCCCGTCTCTTTTATGTAACTTTGCACCTTATTAATAGACGCTTGATATTACGATTAGTTTTCAATTAACAAAACAACTATAAAAGTGCTATGATTCTATTTTTCAGAACACCCACTAAGAGTGTAATAGCAACGGAAGTCAGCCAGAAACCGGCTTCCGAAGATATTCAGAAGTTATGCTGGCTTTATGGTGAAGCCACTGTAGAGAACGAAGAAAACCTGAAAGGTTGCTTCATCGGGCCACGCCGAGAAATGATCACTCCCTGGAGTACGAATGCTGTAGAAATCACCCAAAACATGGGCTTGACCGGTGTGATGCGCATCGAGGAGTATTTCCCCGTAAAAGATGAGAACGCCGAATACGACCCCATGCTGCAACGCATGTACAAAGGGCTGAACCAGGACATCTTCACAGTCAACATGAAACCCCAGCCGATCGTTCACATCGAGAATCTGGAGGAATACAATGAAAAAGAAGGTCTGGCACTTTCTCGTGAAGAAATGGATTACTTGCTGAAGGTGGAAAAAGACCTGGGACGCAAGTTGACCGACTCTGAAGTATTCGGTTTCGCACAGATCAACTCGGAACACTGCCGTCACAAAATCTTTGGAGGTACATTCGTTATCGACGGTCAGGAAATGGAATCTTCCTTGTTCCAGATGATCAAGAAGACCACTGCCGAAAATCCGAACAAGATTATCTCTGCTTATAAAGATAATGTGGCATTCGCCGAAGGTCCGGTAGTTGAACAGTTCGCTCCGGCAGACCACGCTACTTCCGATTATTTCATCATTAAAGACATTAAGACAGTCATCTCACTGAAGGCTGAAACCCACAACTTCCCTACCACCGTAGAACCGTTCAACGGTGCATCGACCGGTACAGGTGGTGAAATCCGCGACCGTATGGGTGGTGGTAAAGGTTCATGGCCCATTGCAGGTACTGCCGTTTATATGACTTCTTATCCGCGCACCGACGAAGGCCGCGAATGGGAAGATATTCTCCCCGTGCGCCAATGGTTATACCAGACTCCGGAGCAGATCCTGATCAAGGCTTCCAACGGTGCCTCCGATTTCGGTAACAAGTTCGGCCAGCCGCTGATCTGCGGTTCCGTACTGACTTTCGAACATCAGGAAAACGGTGAGAAGTATGCATACGATAAGGTTATCATGCTGGCAGGAGGTGTGGGTTACGGAACTCAGCGCGACTGCCTGAAAGGACATCCCGAAACAGGAAACAAAGTCGTGGTAATGGGTGGTGACAACTACCGCATCGGACTGGGTGGCGGTTCCGTTTCTTCCGTAGAAACCGGTCGTTACTCATCGGGCATCGAACTGAACGCCGTGCAACGCGCCAATGCAGAAATGCAGAAACGCGCTTACAATGTAGTACGCGCTTTGTGCGAAGAAGATAATAACCCGATTGTTTCTATCCATGACCACGGTTCGGCAGGTCACGTAAACTGCTTGTCCGAGTTGGTAGAAGAATCAGGAGGCTTGATCCATATGGATAAGTTGCCTATCGGTGACCAAACTCTATCCGCCAAAGAAATCATCGCCAACGAATCTCAGGAACGTATGGGATTGCTGATTGACGAATCGGCCATAGAACACGTAAAGAAAATTGCCGACCGTGAACGCGCCCCGATGTACACCGTAGGTGAAACAACAGGCGATGCCCGCTTTGCATTTGAACAGGCTGACGGTGTCCGTCCTTTCGATTTGGCAGTAGACCAAATGTTTGGTTCTTCTCCAAAGACTTACATGATTGACAAGACCGTAGAACGTCACTACGAAAACGTTACTTACGAGACTTCTAAATTAAACGAATATATCCGCCAGGTGCTTCAGTTGGAAGCTGTTGCCTGCAAAGACTGGTTAACGAACAAGGTAGACCGTTCCGTAACAGGTAAGATTGCCCGCCAGCAGTGCCAGGGTGAAATTCAGTTGCCGTTGAGTGACTGTGGTGTGGTTGCCCTTGACTATCGTGGAGAAAAAGGTATTGCCACTTCCTTGGGACACGCTCCGCAGGCCGCTTTGGCCAATCCGGCAGCCGGTTCCGTATTGTCTGTTGCCGAAGCATTGACCAACATTGTCTGGGCTCCGATGGCAGAAGGTTTGGACAGCATTTCTTTGTCTGCCAACTGGATGTGGCCATGCCGCGCACAGGAAGGTGAAGATGCCCGCCTGTACACTGCCGTGAAAGCATTGTCTGACTTCTGCTGTTCTTTGCAAATCAACGTGCCTACCGGCAAGGACTCTTTATCAATGACCCAAAAGTACCCCGACGAAGAAAAGATCATCAGCCCGGGAACCGTAATTGTTTCGGCAGGCGGTGAAGTTTCCGATGTGAAGAAAGTAGTTTCTCCCGTTTTGGTAAATGATGAAAAGAGCTCTATCTATCACATTGACTTCAGCTTTGACAAGTTGCGCCTGGGTGGCTCTGCTTTTGCACAGTCATTAAATAAGGTAGGCGATGATGTTCCGACCGTTCAGAATCCCGAATATTTCCGCGATGCATTCCTTGCCGTACAAGCATTGGTAGACAAAGGCCTGATTATGGCAGGACACGATATTTCGGCCGGTGGTTTGATTACTACTTTGCTGGAAATGTGCTTCTCTAACATGGAAGGCGGTATGGAAATCAGCCTGAACAAGATTAAGGAAGACGACATTATCAAGATATTGTTTGCTGAAAACCCGGGTATCGTTATCCAGGTGAAGGACAAGCACAAAGAAGAAGTGAAGAAGATACTGGAAGATGCAGGCGTAGGTTACGTGAAGTTGGGTAAACCCACTGACGAACGCCACATCCTGGTAGAAAAGGGAGATGCTACTTATCAATTCGGCATCGACTATCTGCGTGATGTATGGTACTCCACTTCTTACTTGCTGGACCGCAAGCAGAGCATGAACGGATGCGCCAAGAAGCGTTTTGAGAACTACAAGGAACAACCGATGGAATTTGTATTCGACAAATCATTCACCGGCAAACTTTCACAATTCGGACTTGATCCGGACCGTCGTACTCCGTCGGGCATCAAAGCGGCTATCATCCGTGAAAAAGGCACTAACGGTGAACGCGAAATGGCATATATGCTCTACCTGTCAGGCTTCGATGTGAAAGACGTTACCATGACCGACCTGGTGAGCGGACGCGAAACGCTGGAAGACATCAACATGATTGTATTCTGTGGCGGTTTCTCCAACTCGGACGTATTGGGATCAGCCAAAGGATGGGCAGGAGCTTTCTTGTTCAACCCGAAAGCAAAAGCCGCACTGGACAACTTCTATGCACGCGAAGATACTTTGTCATTGGGTGTATGTAACGGTTGCCAGTTGATGATTGAACTAAACCTGATCAACCCCGACTTTGCAAAGAAAGCAAAGATGCTGCATAATGATTCACACAAATTTGAATCTAAATTCGTAGGTGTTACCGTGCCCATGAACAGAAGTGTAATGTTCGGTTCACTGAGCGGAAGCAAACTAGGTATCTGGGTGGCTCACGGAGAAGGAAAATTCTCATTGCCGTATGAGGAAGACAAATACAATGTGGTATTGAAGTACTCCTATGACGAATATCCCGGAAACCCGAATGGTTCAGACTACAGCGTAGCCGGTCTGGCAAGCCCCGACGGCCGCCATCTGGCCATGATGCCCCACTTGGAACGTTCTTGTTTCCCTTGGCAGAATGCTTACTATCCTGCCGATAGAATAAAGAGCGATCAGATTACTCCGTGGATGGAAGCATTTGTAAATGCCAGAAAATGGGTTGAGATGAACAAAAAATAAAAACGATTTGTTATATTTACTAAAAAAGCGGTGAGTCAGACTGATTACCGCTTTTTTAGTTTATAACAGATTTTGATATGTTCAGGAAAATAACGAACTTTGTAAGGATTTTGCCTCAATAATATTATGAGAAGAATTCTTTTGTCCATATGCCTTATAGTTATTCTAGTAACGCCTGCTGTTGCTCAACTCTATCAGTATCTCGATACACAAGATGGTTTGAGTAGCCGTAGAGTTATATCTATACAGAAGGACAGCAAAGGGTATATGTGGTTTCTCACTCATAAAGGAATAGATAAATATAACGGGAAACAGTACAGACACTATAACTTGATAGCAGATGGAAGAGCCCTGAACTCTTTTCCTAATTTAAACACATTGCAGATAGATACTGCCGGCACTGTGTGGGAGATAGGAAAAAGCGGACATATATTCAAGTATAACCCACTGCGGGACAACTTCGAACTGGTCTATGATTTTGCCAGCAAAGATAAAAGTAACGGAGGATTGCCTATCACCGCTTCCTTCTTGGACAAAAGAGACAACAACATATTGCTATGTACAAAAAACAAGCAATATTTGTTCGATATAGACACCCATCATCTCACCCAATTGGAAAGTGCCATTCAGGAAGAAGTGACGTATATTGCCGAAGCAACAAACGACATGTTTTTCATGGCCACCAACCGCAAAGTATATTGCGTTAAACTGGAGCATAACCAACTGGAAACAATTGACCATCCCAAACTGGATAATTTCCATGTTGTCAATTATATCTATTTCCACCCGGAGACTCAAATGCTTGTCATAGGCACTCTGCTGGATGGTATTTTCCTGTACAACATACACAATCATCAACTGATAGACATCCCCAACAGGCTGCAAGACATTAATGTCAATTCTATCATTGCCAATAAAGGGAACAACAACGAAGTACTGATTGCTACCAATGGAGCAGGCGTATACAGATTAAATATGGCTACCTATCAGTTGACTCCCTTCTTAAATGCCGACTATAACCATTCCAACAAGATGAATGGTAACATTATCAATGACCTTTATATTGACGATGACCAAAAACTATGGATGGCTGTCTATCCTGTGGGAATTACAGTATATACGGATAATTTTCCCGGATATAAATGGATACAACACTCTTATGACAATCCCAATTCGCTGGTAGACAACCAAGTGAATTACATAATGGAAGACTCTGAAGGTGACATCTGGTATGCTACCAACAACGGCGTATGTTATTATAGTCCGCGCACACAGCAATGGAAAAGCGTATTGTCCAATTACCAACACGATACATCCAACCAGAACCATGTATTTATATCGCTGTGCGAATCTGTGCCGGGCCTTATCCTGGTAGGAGGACATATGTCGGGCATGTACACCATTCGAAAAAAGGACATGCACACCCAATATTATGCTCCCGAAATATCAGAAAACATAAGGCCGGACAAATACATCCGTTGCATCTATAAGGACCAAAAGGAAAAACTTTGGATAGGAGGATACTATACATTAAAAAGCTATGATTTAAAAACTCATAAAATAGAATCCTACAATATAGACTTTCCCATTACCTACATAACCCCCAAGGACGCGCACAACTTATGGGTAGGTACTATCAACGGCTTATACCTGTTCAATGAAGTGAACAAGGAATTAAAAGCCGTCAACCTAGATTCGGGAATAGGCTGTATAAATACCATCTACCAGAGTCCGAATAACATAACCTTTATCGGGACGCATGGCGCCGGCATGTGGGTTTATAATAATTATACGGAAAAGATCACTAACTACAATGCCATTAACTCAGCATTGATATCCAACAGTATCTATTGCATTCTTCCTCATTTGGGAAACGACTTGATTATCAGCACCGGAAGAGGACTAACGCGCTTCAAGGTGAAAGAAAAAATATTCTCGAACTGGACCAGAGAGCAAGGACTTATGTCCAGCAGCTTCAACCAAGCTGCCGGCATCCATACCCGTTACAATACATTTATCTTTGGCTGCGGAGACGGAGCAATCGAACTCAATGACACTGTTGCGTTGCCACATAAGTACAAATCGAAAATGGTATTCGATAATTTCCGTATACTTTACCAGACAGTGATGCCGGGAGAGAAAAAATCTCCCTTAAAGCATGAAATAGATGATACCCGACAGATTACATTGAATTATGACCAGAACATCTTCTCGCTGGATGTATCTTCCATTAATTATGATAATCCTTCGAATGTGATCTATTCCTGGAAACTGGAAGGGTTCTATGATGAATGGACCATCCCCACTGCCGACAATCATATACGCTATACCAACCTTGCCCCGGGAAAATACAAACTGAGAGTGAGAGCCATCCTTATGGACGATAACCACGTGTTGGAAGAACGGTCACTGCTTATAACCATCACTCCTCCTTTTTGGACTACCTTCTGGGCAGGAATCATCTATCTGGTCATTATCATACTGATCGGGGCAATCGTCCTGCGCTATCTATGGCTCAGAAAGGACAGGAACAACTCAAAAGAAAAGATCCATTTCTTTATCAATACGGCGCATGATATACGCACTCCGCTGACTTTGATTAAAGCTCCCTTGGGTGAAATACTTAAAAACGAACAATTATCCGAACAAGGCAAAATCAATATCAATCTGGCTATACAGAATACGGATAATCTGTCGGAACTGGCAAGTAACCTTATCAATTTTGAGAAAGAGGAATTATATACTACCACTGTGTATGTATCGCGCTATGAATTGAACAGTTATATCAAGAATTATCTGGAGCAATTCAATCTGTATGCACGTAAAAAGCAGATAACCATTCAGTTTGAGACGAACTTTGAAACTCAAGAAGTATGGCTGGATAGAAACAAAATGGATTCCATTATCCGAAACCTGATGTCGAATGCATTAAAATATACCCGCCAGGGAGGCAGTGTTACCGTGCAAACATATAAGAACAAAACACATTGGTTCCTTACCATCACTGATACGGGAATAGGCATTCCTGCCAATGAACAGAAGAAAATGTTCAGAAGCCTTTTCAGAGGAAATAATGCTATAAACCTGCAAATCACAGGTAGCGGCATCGGCATGCTCCTTACTTATAAACTGATAAAAAGCCATGCAGGCAAGATATCAATGAACAGCACGGAGAATGTAGGTACAACTTTTAAACTGGCATTCCCCATCAAGAGCCGTAGATACAATTACCGGATATTCAAGAAGACGGATGTCGTTGATCCGTTGCCCGTAGTTGGAGAAACGCCCGAAGTAACAGTAGAAGCCGCCCAGGCGACCCCCCAAAATGCCCAAGCCCCCTCTATACTGATAGTAGAGGACAATGTGGAGCTACGCACATTCCTGATGCAGACTTTATCTGAAGACTATAAAGTATCCGAGGTAGGAAACGGACAGGAAGCACTGGACTTTGTCAAAGAGCAGCAACCGGACTTGATACTGTCTGACATAATGATGCCTATCATGAATGGGGACAAGATGTGTAACCTACTGAAAAGTGACATAGAAACCAGCCACATCCCTATCATACTGCTGACGGCGCTGAACGACAAAGACAGCATCATCAAAGGGTTGCAGACCAAGGCTGACAAATATATCATCAAGCCCTTTGATGTAGACGTGCTGAAAGCGAATATAGCAAACGTACTTGCCAACAAGGAAATAATAAAGAAGCGTTTCTCCCAGTTCAATTTCAGTACGGATGAAATTCCCGATGAACCGGGACTTGACCTGGATCAGGAATTCATAGTGAAGGTGACTGATACCATCAAGCAAAACATCAATAAAGAACTGAACGTAGAAATACTATGCGGTGCATTGAATATGAGCCGAAGCAGTTTCTACAATAAAATAAAAGCGTTGACTAACTACTCGCCCAGCGACTTTATCCGCAAGGTACGTATGAATGAAGCCAGCATTTTACTAAAGAGTAAGCGTTATACCGTGTCCGAAGTTTCGGATTTGCTGGGATTCAGTGATCCTAAGTATTTCACGGATACGTTTAAGAAGTATTATGGAGTTCCACCGAGCACTTATATGAAACAAAACTAAAAATGAATTTCTATTTACAATCATTTCTTATCTTCCTAAGGATAGGACTATTTACCATTGGCGGAGGATATGCCATGGTTCCGCTTATTCAAGATGAACTAGTGGACAAACGGAAATGGATCGACAAAGACGATTTTATGGATTTACTTGCCTTAACGCAATCCGTTCCCGGTATATTTGCAGTAAACATAGCCATCTTTATTGGTTATAAATTGCGTAAATTCCGGGGAGCACTGGCTATGGCGTTGGGCACTATCCTACCCTCTTTCCTCATTATACTGGCTATTGCCTTATTCTTCCAGCAATTCAAGCAATACCAGGTAGTCGAGAATATATTCAAGGGCATCCGTCCGGCGGTAGTGGCACTGATTGCGGCACCCACTTTCTCGATGGCAAAATCGGCAAAGATCAACCGATATACCATCTGGATTCCGGTTGTATCCGCCCTGCTCATCTGGCTATTGGGCGTATCTCCCGTCTATATCATTATCATAGGCGGACTGGGAGGTTTTTTCTATGGCAAGTACAAACATAAACATGCATCCAAATGATTTTCCTATATTTATTCTATACTTTTTGCAAGATCGGCCTCTTTGGATTCGGAGGGGGATATGCCATGCTATCCCTGATACAAGGGGAAGTAGTGACACGTTACGACTGGATCAGCGCCAGTGAGTTTACGGATATCGTTGCCATCAGCCAAATGACACCGGGGCCTATCGGGATCAACTCGGCTACCTATGTGGGATATACTGCTGTGCTGAATGCCGGGTATAGTGAAGGTTGGGCTATTTTTGGTTCTTGTATAGCTACTTTTGCAGTGGTCTTTCCTTCTTTCGTATTAATGATTGCTATCAGCAAGTTTTTCTTAAAGTACCAGAAACATCCGGTAGTGGAATCTATTTTCAAGGGATTGCGTCCGGCAGTGGTAGGCTTGTTGGCGGCAGCGGCGCTGGTATTGATGAATGCTGAGAACTTTGGTAGCTATAATGTAGATATGTACCAGTTCATTATCAGTATCATCATCTTTGTGGTAGCATTTGTGGGAACACGGAAATATAAAGTAAATCCTATACTGATGATTATACTTTGCGGGGTGGCGGGATTCCTGCTTTATTAAAAAATAAATGAGGCTGTTTCAAAACTAAGTTCAACGTAGGGGCGGATTGAATCCGCCCGAATACACTCACAAATACACCATTCGGATGTTATCGGGCAGATTCAATCTGCCCCTACAGCAAAATGATAGACGATTTTAGTTTTGACGCAGCCCCATCACCATTAAACAGCCATATTCGTATTCGTCAGCATCTTTCCCTTATACTGTCCTGTCAGTGTACGGAGGAAAGAAACAATCTTATCCACTTCCTGTTGCGGAAGATCAATGCCCAATTGATACTTGGCCATAGCGCGAACGGCATCATCCATGGTCTTCATGCTTCCATCATGGAAATAAGGATACGTAAGTTCCACATTTCTTAATCCCGGCACTTTGAAACGATGACGGTCACGTTCCTCTTTAGTCTGTTTGAAACGGCCGTTGTCTTCTTCCGTCATCTCTGCCTGGCGATCAGCAAAATAATCATGCTGTACGCCTATCAACTCGTAGGACTGTCCACCCAAGATCTCACCCACGTGGCAAGTAGCACAATCGTATTTCTTGAACAACTCATACCCCGCCAGTTCATCGGCAGTGATGGCATTCTTATCACCCTTTAAATAAAGGTCGAAACGGGAATTGGGAGTCAACAAGGTCTTTTCAAACTCCTGAATAGCTTCTGTGATGTTTTTCTCATTCAACCCATCAGGATATACTTCGGTAAATGCCTTCACAAAATCCTTATCTTCGGCCAACTTGGCAGTGATCTGGTCGAATGACTCACAAGCCATTTCCACCGGATTCAAGGGAGGGCCGGTAGCTTGCTCGGCAAGGGTTCCGGCACGTCCGTCCCAGAATTGAACGAAATTATAGGCAGCATTGTACACCGTGGGAGCATTAACGCCACCAAACTGGCCGCCTACTCCTTCAGAGTATTGCTTATTGTCCACACCGCCGGTTTCCAATCCGTGGCAAGAGGCGCAAGATACTGTATTGTCTGCCGACAAGCGGGTGTCGTGATAAAGCATATCACCCAGCAACACCTTGCGCACATCTACCGAGATAGAGTCAGCAATGGGGCGAATGGGTTCATTGGCAAATTCCGGCGCCACTCCGGCATCGGCTACCAATCCCATGCGGTGGTTCTTCACCCAGTTCAATGCTATTTCTTTCTTGGCATCATTCATGGAAGATCCCCAGTGTACCAGGTAATACTTTGCCATTGGCATTTTACCGTCCAAGATTACTTTTTCCACCTTTGCCATATCCACTTGATTGACGGGACGGCCTGCTTTCAAGTCTTCCGCCATCCGGGTCATGTCAAACACGCGATAAGCATTGCTCACATCTTCCATCACAATTTTTCCGGCAACCGGCATACTTGCATAGAACGGCAGGTCGGGGTTGGAGGTATGACATCTCAAACACCCGGCATCCGTAATAATCTGCTGCATCTGTGCATCTGCCGATAAATCGGACGAAGGCACGCGGTGCATCAATCGGTAAGTCACAGCTAATGCCGCTACCACAACCAATAGTGCCACGATTAGTTTTGTACTTTTTTTCATGTTACGATTGTTTTTTAATTAGTTAGTTATTACGATTGTATAAATGTACGCTCTGTTGGGCTGCCGGCAGGTAATTCACTCCATACCAGCACATTTGCAGGGCTAAAAAAGAGAGGATGAGCAACACGTACAAGCTCTTTCGCCCTGTCTTGCGGAACAAGCGGAGATGTACATACAGTAAATATCCCATCCAGGTTATCACCGCCCAGGTTTCTTTGGGATCCCAGCTCCAATAGTTACCCCATGCTTCTTTCGCCCATAGGGAACCCAGCAGCATGCCGATGGAAAGAAAGGCGACTCCCGAGTAAACCAAGTTGTCGGCAGTAATCAGGTATTCTTCTTTGTGACGGATCAGTCCGGTCACTGCAATAATGAAAGCACACCCCAGCACCGAGTAGGAAAACATATACACAGTAACGTGCGGAATGAACCACACACTTTGCAAAGCAGGCATCAATGACTGGTCGTGAATCTCCGGCTTCAATAAGTTGATAATCACAAACACAGTGGAAAGCAAGGTGGAGAAAGATAATATCCAACGATACTTCCAGCGGATATAGGTCAAAAGTCCTGCCACTCCCATAAAGAAGGAATACCAAAGGCGAGTCTCCCCCATGGTGCGCAAAGGGGGACGTTGCAGATAAATCCACAATCCGGCTATAAATACACCCAACACTCCAATACCTGCCAAAGTAAACCCGATGGCCGGTTTACTTTTCGCCGAAGAACGAAGGGCAAACACAGCTCCTGCCAACCACAAGCCGACAGACAGCAGGGCAAACACATAGAAATTATCCCAATTTATCATACTTTCTTTCTAGGACCATTAATAAATAAAAGAACGGCTCCTGACAACATCATCAGGATACCGGCTACCATCACATATTTCCAAGGTTGAACCACAACCTGTAGAATGCAGTATTTGCTATCATTGCCACCGGCCATATCATAACCGGTGAGATATACGTCTTCACCCAACCGATAACTATAAGGGTGATTCACTTCCAACACGGTTTCTTCATTACCCAACCGCACATCGGCGGCAAAACGGGAAGGGCGTCCGTTGGGGTAATATTCTACAGAGAATGAACGAAGTTCCATCTCATAATCCAGATAATAAGAAGCACCATTCATATCAAAGGCTTCTCGGGCAGGTTCTCCTTTATATAAAGGTATGCGCAACACCTGCGTGTCGCTGCTCCCAAAGAATCCGGCAAACAAAGCCAGCCATAGTCCCACATGGTTCAGCAGGAAACGCCATCGGGCATTCTTACGGTGGTAAGCGGCATGAAAAGTAATCATTGCCAAATTGCTTAAAAGCAGGAATAAGATAGCGATGAATATCCAGGAAGTCATGAAGTTATAACAACCCAATGAGGCAAGTACCCCACTGCGCATCGCTGCCTCGGCATCTGATAACTGGGGAAACAGACCGATAACCAAAGAAGCGGCTATGAATAAAACGATGGATAGAATACTGGTTTGAGGAGATAAAAGGAAACGGGTAAACCGGAAATGTGCACTTTCTTTATAAAGTCTCCATACTATAAATAACCAAATGACCGCAAAAACGATATTAAGCGGAAAGGACATGAAGGTCAGAGGAAAATTCCCCGTAAACAACTGTATAATAGCGGCTACGGCAAGATAGCCTGTTACGTATACATAGCGCATATTCGTGTTCAGATTTTGTTAGCAAATGCAAAGTAACAAAATAAAAACGAATTAATAGATAATTTTCTTATTAAATTGTAACCGTTACAAGATAATAGTTGGTTTATAAACAGGCTACAACCGTAGGGGCGGGGTCTGCCCGCCCGAAAACACAATAGTAACTGTCTTCGGGCGGGCGAACCCCGCCCCTACAGAGGATGGAAACCTCAATAACTTTATAGCTTCACCTTCTTCTTAGCCCCTTTCGACTCATTATGCATACGGTCCAGTGCCGTAACCACATACTGATACTTCACCTTACCATTATCATAAGGCAGAGGATAAAAATGATCGCGCGTAACACCGACAATATGGGAAGCATCATCCAAATTGATCTTCTCCCCCTTATTAAAGCGATAAACCACATATTGCACAGCTTTATCCATCTCATCTTTAGCTTTAGGAGCAGTCCAGAAAAGAACCGGACCTTCATAAGTCCACACCATCTTCACCTTCTTTACCTTGCCCGGAGCCTTATCATCCATAAAAGGAGATTCGGGAATCAACGCCGGATAGCGGTGGTATTCCTTTTCCAACATGGTGCGATAATTGCCCGCATTATCTACCACAGCAGAAGCATACCACTGGCAACTTCCCTGCACGGTAGGCAGTGAGCGTTGCAATTTCATCTTGGCAGGCATCTGGTTCTGCAACGGATTCCGTGCATCCGCCTTATTCACCGTGCGCATCACATCCTGACCTATAAACAATGGACGGGCCGATGCATGCTTTGCCCACCAATGTATCAAGTTGTCATAGTCGGCAGCCGGATGGCCGATCTCCCAATAAATCTGCGGGATATTATAATCCACCCAACCGTTATTGATCCACAACAGCACATCGGCATACAAATCATCATAGTTCTGAAGTCCGCGTGTATCACTGCCATTGGGGTCACTTTTCTTATTGCGGTATATGCCGAAAGGAGAAACACCAAATTTCACCCAAGGCTTGCACTCGCGCACCGTTTCATGGATTTCCTTTATCAACACATTCACATTGTCGCGACGCCAATCGGCTTTATTGCTATACCCGCGGCCATATTGTGCAAAACTGATGTTATCGGGAAAATCTTCTCCCGGATTGGGATAAGGATAGAAATAATCGTCCATATGAATGGCATCCACATCATAGCGGGATACAATATCACGGACAATCTTGCAAATATACTTGCGGTTCTCGGGCAAAGCCGGATCGAAATAAAGTTGACCGGCATAATTTACGAAACGCTCCGGATGCTGATTATACGGATGGATGGGAGACAAAGCCGCCGTTCCTTTGGTCTTGGCACGATAAGGGTTGATCCAGGCGTGAAACTCCATGCCGCGTTTGTGGCATTCGGTGATCATAAACTGCATAGGATCCCAGTAAGGAGACGGCGCTTTTCCCTGCACTCCTGTGAGGAAACGGCTCCATGGCTCGTAGGAAGATTTGTACAAGGCATCGGCTTCTGCACGTACCTGAAAAATTATCGCGTTAATCCCTGCACCTTGCAAGCTGTTTAGTTGGTTTATTAACAACTGCTGCATCTTCTCTGTGGGCATTCCCTGGAACTGTCCGTTCACACACTGAATCCATGCGCCACGGAACTCACGCTTGGGATAACGCGTCTGAGCACTGACCGTAACCGTAAGAAGCAGTGCTATCAATAAAAGGAGAATCGTTTTTGCTCTCATTTCTAAGTCTTCGCTTTTAAATAGTTTTGCGGACAAAGATAGGGATAAAATATGAGATAATGGGAGAATGGGCTGGTAAAGATCGGAAAAAATAAATGCCTTCTTCCTTGCAAGTGCGATACAAATGCACTACATTTACACCGTAATATAATACATAGTATAGCATGGAAACAAGAGTAGAAAGAAAACAAACCTCCTTCCGGCTTAGGACAGACTTACTGGAACGTCTGCAAGTCATTGCAAAAGAGGAGAATAGAAGCCTTAACAACTTCGTGGAAAGTGCACTAATGGACATCATCCGCCGTAAACCCAATGCGACTACTTTAGAGGCTATGCGTGAGGCCGAAAGCGGGCAGGACCTTGAAACGCTTGACTTGGATAACTTTAAAGATTATGTAGCATCTTTATGAAGAAGTTCAAGCAAACAAGCCAATTCAAGAAAGACCTGAAACGCATACAAAACAACCCCAAGAAGATTGCAAGTTTGCAAACAGTGCTGGAACTATTGCAAACGACTGGAACTGTGCCACAAAAGTACAGCCCCCATTGGCTTGCAGGTGACTATAAAGGATATATGGAATGCCACGTGGAAAATGACTTACTGCTCATTTGGTTCGATGAAAGTGAAGAATTAATAAAACTGATTAGATTAGGAACTCATTCCGAACTATTCTAAGTCTGACACACGCCCATATGGCATAAATAAAATCAATATAGTTTTTCTTCAACTTCTACCCTCACAGTCTCACTACCTCCACTAACGCTCTATAACAGGGAGTGTATTTCCCTGGTAATGGTTGACTGTTGTTTACTTTATCTCTTTATCCAGTTGACTATAAATCTTACTATCCCTATATTCAGTTGACTTGCTTCATTCTTATCCCTATATCGGGTTGACCTTTTTTCTCCAATCCCTGAATATGGTTTACTTTCATGATTTGAAAGAAGAAAAAGGAGAGAAAAATCCCCTTTTTTTCTTCTTTCCAGCCCTTAAGCAGGGCATTCTTGGTCTTTTTCGGTACAAAAGTACATATTTTCTACTCATTTGTATTCAGGCAACAGATATTTTTCTCTATAGCTGCCCCATCTTTTTCTGATGGTTCCGTTTTCCCCTGCCGCTTGTGCAGGCGTCATCATATCCAGACTCATGTGCGGCCGTTCATTGTTATAGAACTCTATTGCAGCTTTCACGACTCTCCTGACCTCCCCGATATCGTGGAAAGTCATTCCTCTCAGCAGCTCACCCTTGATGATTCCGTTCACTCTCTCAGCCACCGCATTATCCTTCGGATTCCCCGTCTCTGTCATGCTCACCTGTATCTGCTTCTGCTTCAGGCATGAGATGTATTGGAGGCTTGCATATTGTACTCCACGGTCGGAATGGTGTATCAGTCCTGTCACGGGATTGTCCTTCAAGCGTTCCATTGCCATTTCCAGAGCTTTGACCGTATAGATACTTTCCAAAGTGTCACCGACGCAATAGCCGATGATTTCTTTAGTATACGCATCTGTTATCAGGGAAAGATAACAAAAGATATAATGTTCGTTATCCGTCCATATTATAATATAGGTTATGTCACTCACCCACAATTGATTGGGACGTTCCACAAGTAGCTTAGCGGTCAAGTCCGGATATTTAGGCAGGTTATGTCCGGAATTCGTTGTACGGGGACGGTTGGAACGGTTGCGCAGGGTCAGGCCGTATTTGGAGAGGATGCCACAGAAACGGTCGCGACCGACAGCATACGCCTCACCGAAGGACTGACGGTACATCAGCCATAGCTTTTCACAGCCGATGCCGGGATCCTTTGCACGGACCTGCTTTACATATCCAAGCACAAATTCTTCACGGGCCAGATACTCCAGAGAACGGTCGTCGTACTTGTAGTAGGCTTGCTTTGTCTTACCAAACAGACTGCAGAGCAAGGACACCGGAGTGAGCCTATGCTCTGCACGAAGCCTGTTTACTGTTTGGTGCCAGCTTTTTTTCGGATGGGGATGTTGAACATTTCTTCGGCTACATCGATCATCGTGTCATAAGCATGCGCACGGAGCTTTTCACGTTCGAGCTCGCCTTGAAGACGGGCGATCTCACTTTTCAGAACAGAAATCTCATCAGCAGATTCAACTCCTTGCTTGGAGGATTGACGTTTCATTACTTCGGACATCTCTGGGTTGGACGACTCAAAGTTACGAATCCATCTGTTAAAAGTTGACTGGGGAATGCATTTTTTTACGCAAAAAGCTGATAATTTTTCGCCCGAGCGATAATACTCAGACAATAGCTCAAGGCGATTACTACGAAACACAATGTTCTTCTTTTTCATCTTACAATCTTATTAATATGGTGATTGTGAGTCAACCAATCTCAGGGTAAGACACTGCCCTTTCGGAGGATATTATCCTTCGTGAGATTGTTTCCATCCGTAAAGAACTTCCCGTTCTGGGTGGAAGAAAGTTGCTGCACTTGGTACGTGAGCGTCTTCCTGCCGGTACAGTTCCGGGGCGTGATGCCTTCTTCAACTTGCTCGCAGCCAACGGTCTGTTGGTCAGGAAGCAGAAAACATTCCGTCCTGTGACCACCTTGTCCTGGCATCATTTTCATAAATTCAGCAATCTATGGAAAGGGCGCATTCCGGATGCCCCGAACCAAGTTTGGGTAGCTGACATCACGTACATACGGCTGCGTAACGACACATTCATCTATCTGAGTCTGCTGACAGATGTGTATTCTCATAAGATAGTTGGATGGTTTCTATCCGGAAACCTCGGTATGGAAGGTCCTATTGCCGCACTGAAAACGGCTTTGGAGAACTTGCCTTCCGCACACAATCTGATGCATCACTCCGACCGTGGGGTACAGTATTGCAGCAAGGCATATGTAGAACTACTGCAATCGCACGGAATACAGATTAGCATGACAGAGAACGGTGACCCTAAGGAAAATTCTGTTGCCGAAAGGGTGAATGGCATCCTGAAAGAGGAGTGGTTGAACAGGGAAACTATAGAATCTTTGGAGCAAGGAAGGGAGCGGATAGCAGACATTATAGGGATCTACAACAAGAGAAGACCGCATCTGAGCAATAACTACCTTACTCCTGAAGAAGCGCACGGAAAAAATGGTATATTGAAGCGACAGTGGAAAACATACTATAAAAAGAAAGAAGATATGTACAAAAATGAAGAAGAAAAGGTATCTTTGTAAACGAAACCTGGGGTTGACCGCCGGGGTACCCCGGCGGTCAACCCCAGGCAGGACTAAGGCATCTAAACAGAATAAGAAATAAATATAGACAACCTATAATAGGACTATTAAGTTTAACCAGTCAACCAAAAGCAGGACGATACACAGTGAGACCGTGAGGGTAACTGCCATCACCCTATTTTTGCCACCACCACTCATTTACCCCCTATAGGGCGTTAGCGGAGGTAGTGAGACCGTGATGGCAGAAGTTGAAGAAAAACTATATTGCTTCATCCCGTTAAAGAAGAATTTCCATAGAACAACATTTTTTTACCCTGCAAGATGAAACGTATCCAAACAGGATTGACTATCTTTGCACATTCAACTAAATGCAAGGAAAAAAGAATGTCAGAAAGTAACTATATCTCTATAAAAGGAGCCAAGGTAAACAACCTTAAAAACATTGATGTGGATATTCCACGCAACAAACTGGTGGTTATCACAGGACTTTCCGGTTCCGGAAAATCATCTTTGGCTTTTGATACTTTATATGCCGAAGGACAACGCCGTTATGTAGAAAGCCTGTCGAGCTATGCCCGCCAGTTCTTGGGACGCATGAGCAAGCCCGAATGTGATTTCATAAAAGGCATCCCGCCCGCCATTGCCATCGAGCAAAAGGTGAACAGCCGCAATCCGCGTTCCACCGTGGGCACTTCAACCGAGATTTATGAATACCTGCGCCTGCTGTATGCCCGCGTAGGGAAGACCTACTCACCTGTCAGCGGGCAACTGGTGAAGAAGCATAGCATAGAAGACATTGTGAACTGCATGCTTTCCTTCCCCAAAGGAACCAAATACACCGTGCTCACCCCCATCATGCCCCGCGACGGCCGCACCCTGTCCGAACAACTGGACATGGACTTCAAACAGGGATTTACCCGTATGGAGGTGAACCGGGAGATCGTTCGCATTGAAGATTTCCTGAAAGAAACTCCGGTAACGGACAAGAAGCAGAATCTCTATTTGCTGGTAGACCGCATGACGGTGGACGATAGCAAAGACAGCATCAGCCGCCTCATCGACTCTGCCGAAACGGCCATGTATGAAGGTGACGGCACTTGCCTGCTCCGTTTCTATTCAGCAGACGGAAGTACGCAACTTTTCACCTTCAGCACCAAGTTTGAGGCGGACGGCATCAAGTTTGAAGAACCGAATGACCAAATGTTTTCATTCAACTCGCCCATCGGCGCTTGTCCCGAGTGCGAAGGCTTCGGTAAAGTAATAGGTATAGACGAGCATCTGGTGATTCCCAACCGTGCTCTGAGTGTATATGATGGCGCCGTGCTGTGCTGGCGCGGTGAGAAAATGGGTGAATGGCTGAAAGAATTTATACACGAAGCTCCGGCACATGATTTCCCCATTTTCGCACCTTATTATGAATTGACACAGGAGCAGAAAGATTACCTGTGGCATGGTCCCAGAGGAAAGGTGTGCATTGACTCCTTCTTCAAAATGCTGGAAGAAAATCAATACAAGATACAATACCGTGTAATGCTGGCACGCTATCGCGGAAAGACTCCGTGCCCCACTTGCCACGGCACGCGTTTAAAGAAAGAAGCGGGATATGTAAAGGTGGGTGGAAAGTCCATCTCCGAATTGGTGGATCTGCCCATTCATGATTTAAAAGACTTCTTCAGCACACTGGAACTGGATGCACACGATGCAGCCATTGCCAAACGTATCCTGATGGAAATCAATAACCGAATCAACTTCCTGATGGATGTAGGTTTGGGATATCTCACGCTGAATCGTCTTAGCAATTCCCTATCGGGTGGTGAAAGCCAGCGCATCAATCTGGCTACTTCGCTGGGTAGCAGTCTGGTAGGTTCTTTGTATATTCTGGATGAACCCAGCATAGGGCTGCATAGCCGTGACACGGACCGGTTGATCAAGGTTCTGCGCCAGTTGCAGGAATTGGGAAATACAGTGGTAGTGGTAGAACACGATGAAGAAATAATCCGTGCTGCCGACTACATTATTGATATTGGCCCCAACGCCGGCCGCCTGGGAGGAGAGATTGTTTACCAAGGCAATATGGATGATTTGCAGAAAGGCAGCAACAGCTATACGGTGCGTTACCTGCTGGGGGAAGAAAACATAGAGATTCCCAAGTGCCATCGCCCGTGGAATAACTACATAGAAATAAAAGGCGCGCGCGAAAACAACCTGAAAGGAGTGGACGTGAAGTTCCCGCTGAATGTAATGACAGTGGTGACAGGTGTCAGCGGTTCCGGAAAGAGTACCTTGGTACGCGATGTTTTCTATAAGGCGTTGAAGCGCGAATATAGTGAATCAAGCGACCGTCCGGGTGAGTTCCTTTCACTGGAAGGGGATATCCGCATGGTCAATGATATTGAATTTGTAGACCAGAATCCGATCGGAAAATCATCACGCAGCAACCCTGTAACCTATATAAAGGCTTACGATGAAATCCGCAAACTGTTTGCCGAGCAACCGCTGGCGAAACAAATGGGGTACACAGCCGGATATTTCTCTTTCAACACCGAAGGCGGACGTTGCGAGGAATGTAAAGGAGATGGTACCGTAACCGTAGAAATGCAGTTTATGGCGGACTTGGTATTGGAATGTGAATCTTGTCATGGAAAGCGTTTCAAGAATGATACGTTGGAAGTGAAGTTCCAGGATAAGAACATTTATGATATTCTGGAAATGACGGTGAATCAGGCTGTAGAGTTCTTTACCGAGCATGGACAGAAAAAGATTGTGAAGAAACTGATTCCGTTGCAAGATGTAGGATTGGGGTATATCAAATTGGGGCAAGCCTCTTCTACCCTGTCCGGTGGTGAGAACCAACGTGTGAAACTGGCTTACTTCCTGAGTATAGAGAAAGCACAACCCACTATCTTTGTATTCGACGAACCGACCACGGGATTGCATTTCCATGATATAAAGAAGTTGCTGGAAGCCTTTGACGCTTTGATCAGCCGGGGGCATACCATTGTGATTATAGAACATAATATGGATGTGATAAAATGTGCCGATTATGTGATAGACTTGGGCCCCGAAGGCGGAAATATGGGTGGTAACCTGGTAGTTGCCGGAACGCCGGAGGAAGTTGCCCGGTGTGCAGCCTCTTACACTGGACAATTCCTGAAAGAGAAGTTATGACCTGTAAGGGCGGATTGAATCCGCCCGTATGCATAAAGTAAATTGTTTTCGGGCGGATTCAATCCGCCCCTACGGCAAATGAGAAGACATTAATAACCTTAAATACAACCAATAATGAAAAAACTACTTTTAGTCTTATTTCTATTACCGTGCCTGATGGCATGTTCTCAACAAGAAAAAGAATTCACCGTCCTGCAATGGAACATCTGGCAGGAAGGAAGTGTAATCCCCGGCGGCTATGATGCCATTGTCAATGAAATCGTCCGCCTCCACCCCGACTTTGTGACACTGAGCGAGGTACGCAATTATGAAAATACCAACTTCACCGCCCGCCTGGTGCAGTCATTAAAAGAAAAAGGAGAAACCTACTATTCTTTCTACACCTATGACACCGGATTACTGAGCCGCTACCCCATCACTGACTCCCTCACCGTTTTCCCCGAAAACAATGACCACGGCAGTATCTATCGACTCACAACCGATATGAACGGAAAGAAAATGGCAGTATATACCGCCCATCTGGATTACTTGGATGATGCTTATTATAATGTACGCGGGTATGATGGCTCCACTTGGGCTGAAATTCCCATTCCCACCAGTGTAGAGGAAGTTCTTGAAAGAAACGTAGCCTCTCAGCGCGATGATGCCATCAAATTATTCATAGAACAAGCGAAAAAAGACCGCGAAGCCGGATACACCATCATCTTGGGTGGCGACTTCAACGAACCGTCACACATGGACTGGACGGAAGAAACCAAAGACTTGTACGATCATCACGGACTGGTTATCCCTTGGACTGTTCCCGTCCTACTAGACGAAGCAGGCTTTAAAGACAGTTACCGAGAGTTTTATCCCAATGTACTGGATTATCCCGGTTTTACTTACCCGTCAGATAATCCGGCAAAGCCTGCTGATAAAATAACTTGGGCGCCGAAAGCGGATGAACGCGACCGAATAGACTACATTTGGTATTATCCCGAAAACGGGCTTAAAGTAAAAGATGCCGCTATCTTTGGTCCGCGTGGTTCTATTGTCCGTGCACAACGGGTACAGGAAACGTCCAAAGATAAGTTCATTGAGCCTCTGGACGTGTGGCCCACAGACCATAAGGGGGTACTTGTTACTTTCCAATATAGACCTTCCAAATAAAATAAAATGCTCATGATCAATATTATACGGTCATGGGCATTTTATTTAGAATATATTTTCGTATCTTTGCCTCGCAGTAATCACGAATAATTAGTATCATCTAAAATTCACTTTATGAGAAAGACCCTAAAACTTAGTGTAATGATATTAGCGGGGACAATATCAGCACTCACCATGTCATGTAGAGATCACAATGATCTTTATCAAGGACCAACTCCTGATGAGCCTAAAGAATTCAATGACTTTGACTATACTACTAATAGTGATGTTACCTTGCAAATCAGCTACAAAGATATGGGAGGTATAGAGGCAAGTGTTGATTTTGAAGTATATGATGAAATGCCGGTAGAAGAAACTGAATATACGCTTGTAAAAAAGGAAGGTGTAGAGCCCATCTATGCGGATAGGACTGAGAATGACGGTACCTTTAACAAAAAACTTCCTTTTCCAACTTATGCCAAAACATTGTATATCTACACTCATGCTTTCTATGCGCAGACTTTGATGGAAGCGAAAGTTGAAAATGGTATAGCCGTTGCTACAGATACAGATGCAGTTACGGATAGAGCAGCACGAACTGTTGCCAGAGGAAGTCGTGCCGGTAACAACTATTGTGTTCCAGTAAAAGAAGAAGGATGGCATGACTGGTTAGGAGAATATGACTCTGACAATGGATATATAAAATACGCATATACAGGAACTGAATTAGCATATACCCCACAAGAAGCCGCCAATCTCTATACGATCCAGAGCAGCGTGATATATTCAGGAGATGGGAAAACATGCCCAATGGTATATCGTGCCAGTACAGATATGTATATCGGCGAGAACGCAGAAATAGCCATTACCCTTCTTGGAGGCAACACTTGCTGGAACAGTTCCATGGGATATTATTATTACAGGGACGGGGAAGCTCCTTCCTCGCTAAGTGAAGCCAATATTATTCTTATCTTCCCCAACACACAAGATGGACAATGGAGCAATAATAAGCAAGAAGCAACCAGGACCCAAGGAGTGAAACGTGGCACATCCGTACTATTAAAGTATTATCCCCATATTGCCCAAGGCAGCAAAGAAGGAGAAACAACAACTTTTCCGAAAGGTTATCGAATCGGTTTTGTCCTGGCAACCAATGGATGGACGAAACGTGTATCAGGGTATCAAACCACATACGACAAATATCGCGCAGCAACCTCCAAGGGATTGAGCACCACCCCAAATGGTCAACCATACGGAGAACCACGTACTGCCGTTTACCGGTACACCAATGAAACGCTGGACGCAGTCATGTTTTCATTTGAAGACCACGATTTTGATCAGAACTTCAGCGATGTAGTCTTTACTTTAAAATCTAATCCGATAAAAGCAATTGAAGATATTCCGGAAGTATCGGAAAACACAAACAGAGTAAAGACACTGAATGGCGTGTATGCCTTTGAAGACCTATGGCCCAAGGCAGGAGACTATGACATGAATGATGTGATTGTAGTAAGCAGTCATGAAAAGAAATATGACACTAGTACAACTGATGCCGGATTCTATGAAGAATCATTAATCTTCAAAACCTTAGAAAATAAAGCCAATAACCTGAATGGCCTTGGGTTCACTCTTGAGAATGGTGGAAACGATGCTATTATCACATTAACTATCGATAAACAAGATGCTAAATATGAGCAATATGACAATGTATTCCTGCTTACCGATAATGTAAAAGAGCATATGGGAAAAGAATATAAACTGACTTTGAAATACAGAACCCCAATCCGAAAGGAAGCAGCCAGAAGCAAACCTTTCATTTGGAAGAAAGGTGAAAGTGGAAATTGGGAAGTACACATTGCTCAGGAAGCACCTACACCACTAGTAGACACAAGTTATTTTGGTACAGAAGATGATGCATCAACAGCTGAAAAGTATTATGTAAGGAAAGGAAACTATCCCTTCGCTTTCTTCCTATCCGGAGCTAATGAGAATGACATCAGCAAACTGCTTGATCCAACCAATGAATCAAAACCAATTGATGAAATATATCAATATTATTCAGGTTGGGCAACATCAGGAGGAACGAGCAATCCAGACTGGTACAAGAAATAAATAAGATCAAATAAAATCGAACCATCATAAAACAGCAGTCCGTAAATATTAGGCCTGCTGTTTTTTATTTTCCTCATAATCCAAAACTTCTACATTCTCTATGCTAAAAAGACTGCGTTTATTCAATTTTTCCGCTATCTTTGTCCAAACAACCTAATTCTATATTTTATATGATGAAATGTACGCATAAACAATTAATGGCAGCCTGCATGCTAGCAGGCACATTTATGTTGGGCGCATGTACCAGCACTCCCCCTGTAGTAAAAGAAGTATCTGTTGTTCCTCTTACCAATCACTTGGAAGAAACAAATGGTGCTTTTGTCCTTAAAAGCAATACTACTATCGGCGTTATTGATGCAGACCTGTTGCCTGCTGCCGAATACCTAGCTGGTATTCTGTCTCCGGCTACAGGCTATACTATCAAAGTAAAGGAAGGTGAAGGAAACATTACTCTCGCACTGGGAGATGTTCAGGGAAAAGAAGGAGCCTACACGCTGACTGCCACATCTGATAAAGTAAATATCACAGGAAATTCTTACGGTGGCGTCATTGCCGGTATCGAATCACTCCGCCAGTTATTCCCGCCTCAGATAGAGTCCAAGCAAAAAGTGAGCGGTACGGACTGGGCTATCCCTACCGTCAATATTCAGGATGCTCCCCGTTTTGAATGGCGCGGCATCATGCTCGATGTATCCCGCCACTTCTATACCACGGACGAAGTGAAAGAACTGCTGGATGTTATGGCATTATACAAGATGAACAAATTCCACTGGCACCTTACCGACGACCAAGGATGGCGCATCGAAATCAAGAAATATCCTTTGCTGACCGAAAAAGGAGCTTGGCGCAAGTTCAATTCCCATGACAAAGAATGTATCCGCCTTGCAAAGACAACGGATAATCCCGATTATGCCATTCCCGAAGATAAAATCCGCATTGTAGAGGGCGATACCCTGTATGGAGGTTTTTATACACAAGAAGATATAAAAGATGTGGTAGCCTATGCCAAAGTACGTGGCATTGACATTGTTCCCGAAATTGATATGCCGGGACATATGCTGGCAGCCGTAAGCAATTATGCCGGAGTGTCTTGCTTTGACGAAACCGGATGGGGAAGCATCTTCTCCTCTCCCGTGTGCCCCGGAAAAGACTCAGCACTGGAATTTTGCAAGAACGTATATAGTGAACTGATTGAGCTTTTCCCATATAAATATGTACATATAGGTGGCGATGAGGTAGAAAAATCCAACTGGAAGAAATGTCCGGATTGCCAAAAACGGATGCGCGAAAATGGTTTGAAGACCGAAGAAGAATTGCAATCCTGGTTTATCCATAACATGGAGCACTTCTTTACCGAAAAAGGCAAAGATATGATTGGCTGGGATGAAATAATTGAAGGAGGTTTATCCAAGACTGCTACCGTGATGTGGTGGCGCAGTTGGGCAAAGGATGCTCCAACCAAAACTACCGAACAAGGCAATTCTATTATCTTCACCCCCAACAGTCAGTTCTATCTAGATTATCAAGAAGATAAAAACTCTATTCCAAGTATCTATAACCTGGATACGGCACAAGGCCTAACTCCCGAGCAACAGGCACTGATTATGGGTGTACAAGGAAATATATGGTGCGAATGGATTCCTTCCAATGCCCGTATGCAGTATATGGCAATCCCCCGTCTGCTGGCTATTGCAGAACTGGGATGGAGCAATCCGGCACAAAAAGACTGGAATGCATTCAAGCAACGCTTGTCCGATCAGTTTGAACGCCTCAACATCATGAATATCAATTACCGCATTCCTGATTTGGAAGGATTCAATGCTATCAACGCCTTTATTGGCGAAGGTACTGTCAGCGTGACTTGTATGGATCCTACGGCAGAAATCCATTATACTACGGACGGCAGCACTCCTACTTTGCAATCGCCCAAGTATGAAGGTCCTATCAAGGTAACGGAAACAACCGATTTCACTTTCTGTACGTTCCGCCCCAATGGTAAGAGAGGGGATATTGCCAAGACTCGCTTTGTAAAGAGTGAATATTCTCCGGCAGTGACCGCTGCTCCTTCTAATCCGGGATTGAAAGCTACATGGCATGAATTTAAAGGAAACAAGTGCGGCGAAATAGAAAAGGCTCCGGTAAACGGCACTTATCCTATAGAGGATGTAATGATCCCGAAAAAGGTAAAAGGAAATATCGGACTGATTATAAAGGGGTATTTCAATGCACCGCAAGATGATATTTATACATTTGCTCTCTTGTCTGATGACGGCAGTACATTGGTAATTGATGGCGAACAAGTGGTGGATAATGACGGACCTCACGGGCCTAAGGAAGTGGTAGGTCAAAAGGCTTTAGCGAAAGGATACCATCCGATAGAAGTACGTTACTTTGACCAGAATGGCGGACAGTTGAAGCTGAAAGTGATAGGTAGTGACGGGAAAGAAATTCCGTTTACACACCTGTATGCACACTAGAAACAAATAAATCATGTCACCGTAGGGGCGGATTGAATCCGCCCGAATGCACAAAGTAAACTGTTATCGGGCGGATTCAATCCACCCCTACGGTGGGTGATAATGAAAAATTGTTTTTGAAACTACTACCGTACCGATTTAGAAATAGAATCCGAATCCTATCTTAAACCCGAATTTACTATAATCAGAAGTATCTTTAAAACTCAAATCATAATACACAGCCGGTTCTATCGTCAAGTTTCTATTCAAGAAAAAAGCATATCCCACCTCCGGCGTCAGGCAAACCAAGTTCTTTTTAAAACCTTCACCAGACAAATGCTTGTAAGACATTCCCAGTCCTCCATACACACCGCAACTGGAAAAATAGTAACGGCCTTGTGCACCAATACTGGTTTCATCCAACCCATGTTCCACATACTGACCTTTAAAATTCAGCAGAATAGCCACATTATCGGCCACAAAAGCACCTCCCGACAAAGCAAATCCGAAATTAGTTCCTTCATGCTTGCTATGTGAAAGGTCAAGTCCTGTCAATGAAGCATTCATATACCATACATCCTTCTCAAACTGTGCGTGCGCACCTAGTGTAGTCACTACCAACAGCACCAGGCTGACTAAAAATTTTCTCATAATGTTGTCGTTTAATAGTTATTTATTATTTCCCAAATCGCGTTCACGCCTTTCCTGCGCTTTTTCTTTTTTGCGGAGGACAAGCCATAACAACGCTATAATCACATAGGAGAAACCTACTGTGAGACATTTTTCCATATCACTGATTTCCGTATTACGCGGAATAAAATACACTGCCATTGCCGTAACATAAATAAGCAAAGCTACGGGTAGCCAAATCGATTTCTTATATTTTCTCATAAACCAGTTTGTTTTGTTTCCTATACCAAGTCACAAACCCTATAGCAGCTATCAGCGTACAAGCACCACCTATACCATAAGAAACTGTCTCGGGAAGTGCCAAGCCTTCGGGAGCAATACAAATATAGGTAGAACATACAGCCGTCATAAACAAGGCAGGAAACAAAGTTATATAATAATTCTTTTTTGTACGCACCAAGAATACAGTAACCGCCCATAATGTAAACACAGACAAAGTCTGATTACACCAAGCAAAGTAGCGCCATATCATGTCAAAACCGGCCGCATCACGCTGGCTATAGAGCAAGATGCCGATGGTTACCGCAAAAATAGGAATACAAATCAGCAAACGCTTCGCTATACTTTTTTGTTCCAAATGCATAAAGTCTGCAACAATCAGGCGAGCAGAACGCAAAGCGGTATCCCCACTGGTAATAGGCGCTGCAATGACACCAAGCACCGCCAGCAATCCACCGACAGTACCCAGCCATTCTTTGGTAATACTGTCTACAATGATGGAGGCATTGCTCTCACCCATTCCGTTTTGATGGAAAAAGTAAGTAGCGGCAGCCGCCCAAATCAATGCTACAATTCCTTCGGTCACCATAGCGCCATAAAAGATGGGGCGTCCGTATTTCTCATTCTTCATGCAACGTGCCATCAAAGGGGACTGGGTAGCATGGAAACCACTGATTGCCCCGCAAGCTATAGACACAAACATGATAGGAAATATAGGAAGACCGTCAGGATGGGTATTTTGTAAATCGTCCGTCATCTCGGGAAGCGACGGATGATGCCACAACAACATCACCAGAATGCCGACCGCCATAAACAATAATGCAATAGCAAACAACGGATACACCTTTCCTATAATCTTATCTACCGGCAACAAAGTAGCCAGCATATAATAAACGAATACGATAATAATCCAAAAAGTGGCATCTAGTGATTCGGGAGTCAATTTGGCCAGCAACCCCGCAGGTCCTGCCACAAACACGGCTCCCACCAATATCATCAATACCACCGTAAAACCGCGCATCAACTGCTTGGTAGGCAATCCCAGATAGCGACCGATAATCTCCGGCAGGCTCTCCCCATTGTGACGAATGGAAAGCATTCCCGACAGATAATCGTGTACAGCTCCGGCAAAAATAGTTCCCAACACAATCCAGAGATAGGACGCCGTACCGAACTTAGCCCCCATAATCGCACCAAAGATAGGCCCCAACCCGGCTATATTCAAGAATTGAATCATAAATATCTTCCAAGTGGGAAGCGGAATAAAATCTACGCCGTCTGCCATAGTCAAGGCAGGTGTCTTTCTGTTCTTGTCAGGACCGAATACACGTTCCACATAACTGCCATACAAAAAGTATCCGCCTACAAGAACCAATAATGCAACTATAAAGGTTATCATATTCTATTTTTTGTTTTGTTGGAGCAAAAGTAACTAATTAATTGATTAGTTCGTATCTTTGCTGCAAAATTAAAGTAAATGCGAACAATCATTATAACTTTATTACTAGTAATACCGAGTTTTTTACCAGTAATATCACAGCCTAAATATGAAATACGTGCCACTTGGCTCACCACTTTGGGAGGAATGGACTGGCCCCGCAACAAAGCAGGCAATGCATCGGGCATCCAACGCCAGCAAAAAGAGCTATGCGATATATTGGATCGGCTGAAAGCTGCAAACTTTAATACCGTTTTGTTACAAACCCGTTTGCGGGGAGATATGATTTATCCTTCTGCCATAGAAACCTTTGCCGAATCGCTGACCGGATACACAGGACGGAATCCAGGTTACGACCCACTGGCATTTGCCATCGAAGAATGTCACAAACGCGGAATGGAGCTTCATGCCTGGATTGTTACCATCCCTGCCGGAAACGCCCGGCAAGTGAAGTTGCAAGGACGTAACTCCGTAGTGCAAAAGAACCGGAAAATATGCAAATCCTACAAAGGGAACTGGTATTTGGACCCGGGCAATCCCGAAACTAAAGAATACCTGTCACGCATTGTCAAAGAAATCACCACCCGATATGACATAGACGGGATCCACTTTGACTATATCCGCTACCCGGAACAGGCTGAGAACTTCCCCGACAAAGATACTTACCGCAAATATGGCAAAGGAAAGGAATTGAAACAATGGCGCCGGGATAACATTACAGACATTGTACGCCGGCTTTATGCAGATATAAAGGCTATCAAACCGTGGGTGAAGGTAAGCAGTTCCCCCATCGGCAAGTATCGGGATACCAACCGCTACCCTTCCCGTGGATGGAATGCCTATCACGTGGTTTATCAGGATGCACAGAAATGGCTGAAAGAAGGGATTCATGATGCCCTGTTCCCTATGATGTACTTTCAAGGGAATAATTTCTATCCTTTTGCTTTGGATTGGAAAGAGAATTGCGGCAACCGCTGGGTGGTGCCGGGACTGGGGATTTATTTCCTTTCGCCTCGCGAACAAAATTGGTCGCTGGATGAGATTGTCCGCCAAATCCACTTTACCCGCCAGGTAAAACTAAACGGACAGGCTTATTTCCGCAATCAATTCCTGCTGGATAATACAAAAGGTGTGTTAGACGAATTAAAGGAAAACTTCTACACCACTCCGGCATTAGTACCGCCCATGACATGGATGGACAGCATTGCTCCTTCCACTCCTGCCCTGCCCGAAATGCAGCTTTTGGCAAATGGAAACATACGCATGAAATGGCAGCCTTCGGTAGATGATAGCGGACGTCCTGTTGTTTATCATCTCTATGGTTCGGATACTTATCCGGTAGATGTTAATAATCCGAAGTATTTACTGGAAACTCATCTTGTTTCTACAGAATACGAATATGCGCCCGGCGTGCCTTGGCAGCAAAAGCGGTACTTCGCCGTCACTGCCGCCGACCGTTTTGGTAATGAGAGTGCTCCGCTGGAACTGAATAAAGCATCGGAAACAGATATGCCGCTACTGAATAAAGGTGACAGGCTCTACCTGCCGGTTGCCAAAGATGCACAGTCCATTATTATCCGTAATGCCACGGGGGAGGAAGTATGGCGCACAGGGTATATGCAACAGCTTGCCATCGGACAACTGCCAAGCGGATTTTACACTGTACACATTATTAATAAAGGAGGACAATCCGTATTTGCAGGAACAATTATAAAATAAAGGTTCACAATGATGCATGGCAAACTAAAACATATTCCGCTGTTTTTCTTGTTCCTTATTTGGACAGGAGGTATTATCTCGTGCAAACAATACACCGGTAATGCCTTACTTTTCCAACAAGCCGATACTTTGGTCTATGAATATCCGGACAGTGCCCTGCAATTATTAAATCAAATAATCATTCCACAAAACCTGTCTGAAGCAGAACGGGCACATTATGCCTTACTCATCGGACAGGGGCACTATAACACCCACCGTTCCCTATGTGAAGATTCCCTGCTTACCAATGCATTGACTTATTACGAACAACAGCAAGACACCTCACACCTGCAAATCGCTTATCTGTTAGCCGGCCATTATCTGTATGCCAACAACCAATTGAAACAAGCCGACTCCCTGATGCAGAAAGCATTGTTACTGGCACGCGCACGCAATGACAAACAAGGAATGCTTCAAATATATGAAGGACTTGCCAGTGTCAACCTAAATCACAATGTAGTATTCGATTATGCCAAAATACAAGCATATATGCGTGCCTGCATGGAACTGGAAAAGACTCCCCAACGAATTTTCTATTATGGGGTTATGATGGGGTTCAGCAACAATGACAGTATTCATTATTATTGCCCACTTGCCATACAGGAAGCGATCCGTCAAAAGGACCCTCAATTATGGAACTATCTGCTCAATTATGCCAGTTACCTGACTAAACAGAAGAAATACAAGGAAGCATTGAAATGGTTACTGCCCAACGACTTGCCGCAAGTTCCTGATCAATATAAGAGAAGTTTCTATTTAGGTATCGCCCGCGCCTACTTATTCCTTCCCCAAATAGACAGTGCCCAAATATGGTTACAGCGAACAAGGGAATTGCCCATTGCAAAAGACTTAGCGACAGAAAATGCCTTAATCCATCTGCAAGGTATTATTGACTATGCCCTGCATAAGCATGTAGACGTAACTTATATGTTTCGCTTTAATGACTCCATCCTAGTCAGCATTTACAATAAAGACCAAGTTGTAAATGCCAAAAACGAAGCCAAATATAACTTGGAACGCCAAAACTTATTGCTCAAATTAAAATATGAACGCACTTTTTGGTGGGCATTATGCTGCGTTATCTTGATTATAGGAGGAGCTCTTTATGCTGACTATCGCCGGAAGCGTACCCTGCTGCGCCTGCAACAACAGCTTGCCCAAAACCGTACGGCATTAATGAAACTACAGAGCCAAATGGAGGAAAAGGCAGAAACACCTGTTATCGACAATAAGCAGGAAATACACAAACTCCGGCTTCAAAAGATAGAACTCTGCAAAAAGGCTTTTGCAAAAACCACATGGAGCAAACAGCTTGCTGCACTGAACTGTAATCCAGACAGTAGTGCACTTAGCGGACAAGAAAGTACAGAATTGGCAGATACACTGACGCAATGCTTTGTGGATGTTTTAATCGATCTGAAACAAGACAGTCCCAAGTTGAACAGTGCGGAACTGACACATGCCATTTTTATCTTGTTAGGATGTTCCAATCGCACTGTTTCGATCTGTACTTTTGCCGCCGAAAGTACCATTCGTACCCGCAAAGTACGAATTAAAGAAAAACTTTCGGAAGATTATCAGTCTATTCTATTTCCATAAACAACACTGGTTATCAATAGAATAGCTATTTGCAGCGGATTTGTAGCGCAGCTTTTTCGCTTTCTTTTGGCGCTTCTTCTACTTTTGTCCTTATAAAAATAAAAAAGCACAAACGTATGAAAAGAAGTATCTTACTCTTATTATTATGCAGTCTTTCCGCATTACTAAATGCACAAAAACTGACCGGTAAACTCATAGATGAAAACAATCAACCCGTAGCTTACGCCAATGTCGTACTGCTCTCCCTGCCCGATTCCACCTTCCTGCAAGGAGCTATCAGCGATGAGCAAGGCGCATTCTCCCTGCCTGCTGCAGACAATAGCGCTAAAGTCCTGCAAATATCCTGCATCGGTTACAAAAAGCTGAATCATCCTTGTACAAGTGGCGCACTCGGGATACTAAACCTGACCAATGATGCCATTACATTAAATGAAACCGTAATCACTGCCCGCCGTCCTGTCTACCGTCTGAAAGGCAGCAGCCTGACCACTACTGTGCAAAACACGCTGCTCAGTACATTAGGCACGGGCAACGATGTACTGAAGCGCATTCCCGGCATACGCATGGATCATGAAAAGAATGTGGAGGTATTTGGAAAAGGCACGCCACTTATTTATATTAACGGACGTTTGGTTAGAGATAACTCCGAATTGGATCAACTAAACTCTAACGATATAGAGAAAGTGGAACTGATTACCAATCCCGGAGCCGAATATGATGCCGAAGTGAAAGCTGTGTTACGCATAAAAACCGTGAAACCCGTAGGCGAAGGATTAGGAGGTTTTGTACGGGCTGCCGCAAGCTACGCCTCAGCCGCCACACATACCGAAATGCTCAATCTGAACTACCGCAAAGGAGACTGGGACATCTTTGGACAGTTGATGAACGTAGACCAATATATGAAACAAAATGAAGATATAGAACTGGATGTAAAAGGCACAGACCATTGGCATCTGAACAACCTCACCCGGGCAGAAGGCAAACATCTACGCGGCATTGCCGCGCAAGGTGGCATTAACTATACCATTAATGAGAATCACTCCCTTGGAGCTAATTATCAGCTGCAACGTTTCCCCTATTCCGGAACACTAAACGCCTCACAAGATTTTGAGGTTATGCGCAATGATGCCCTTTTTGACCGTATCAAAGCCGATTTCTCTATGGACAAGCGCAAAACCGTCCACAAAGTGAACTTCTACTACTCCGGAAAAGTAAATGAAAAGCTGAGTATCGACTTCAATGCAGATTACCTCTCCGGGAAAAGCAGTGACAAGACCATCAACCGCGAAACCAGCGAAGAACAAGAGAACCGGCAGGTTAACAGCTTAGGAAAAGCCGATTATGACCTATACGCCGGAAAGCTGATATTCTCTTATCCATTAGGCAAAAGTCAACTGAACTTTGGTGGAGAAGCCAGCCGAACCAACCATCACGACAGCTACCGGAATGAGCAGGAAATAGTTCCCTCTAACGAGAACGAAACCAACGAAACAAAATTTGCCGGTTTCCTAGCATGGCAAGCCAAACTAGGCAAACTGTCCCTGAATGCCGGACTACGGTATGAACATATTTCCTTTGATTATTATGAAAACGGAAAAAAGCAATCCGATCAATGTCGTGTATATAATAATGTGTATCCTAATATTTCCTTGTCCCTGCCCAGCGGAAATTCACACCATTCACTAAGCTATACCGCAAAAACCATGCGCCCGCGCTATGAGCAGTTGAACGGCAATGTGCAATACAGCAACCGCTATATGTACAAACAGGGTAATCCTTTACTCCGTCCCGAAACCCAGCACGACATTGCTTATCAATACGGTTATCGTTTCCTGAATATGTCCGTTTCTTATCAATATATCAAAAATTATATCTCTGCCACACGGGAACTCTATGCAGATGATGGTTCCATTTCCATCAGTCGGGATTTAAATGCCGATAAGAATCAGCGTTTGAACATTATGCTCTCGGTATCTCCCGAAATAGGTTTGTGGCATCCTTCATTCAACGTTTATTTCACACAGCAATTCTTTAAAACAGAGTTTCAGCAAGGCATGATGTCTTTCAATAATCCGGTTGCCTCATTCACGCTGAATAATGATTTTACCCTACCGGGCGGCTTCGTTTTTTCATTGACAGGTGATTACCACACAGCCGGAAATGAAGGTCCTGTAAAAACGCTTTCTTCCGGTGCTTTGAACATCGGGTTACGAAAAAGCTGGATGGACGGACGTTTGCAAGTTAATCTGGATGGATCGGACTTGCTGGATACTTATCGCCGGGGTGGCATCCTGTACAGCCCTTCCTGCAAGCATGCCTATACTGATACTTATAATTCACGAAGTGTATCACTGTCTGTATTATATCGTTTTAATGCTACACGCAGCAAGTATAAAGGAACAGGGGCGGCCAATGATGAGATAAGGCGGTTATAATAATAGTAGAAAAAAGGTATTCTGCTTTACCAAACCGGAAAAATATTCTATATTTGTGTACAATACTACTGCTGAATATTTAATTATAGCAGAAATAATAACACACAAAACGATGAAGAAATACCTCATTACAATGCTGTTCTGCATAACCTTATGCATATCAGCCGCAGCACAAGCCGTTACAGGAGAAGTGATAGATATCCGGAAACAACCGTTGGCGTATGCCAACATAGTTCTTCAAACTACCGACTCCACTTTCGTTACAGGAACCGTTACCGATGAAAAAGGGGATTTCAAATTGGAAAAAATATCGGCAGGAGACTATCGTCTGGTTATCTCTAATATAGGTTATCGTACTCTGTATATTGATTTACAAGGACTCCCACGCCGTGCCGATTTGGGGCAAGTAACCATGGAGGAAATGTCAGAGCAACTGGAAGAAGTGACCATAACCGCCTCCAGCCGGGTGAGCAGAGCGGACAAGAAACTGGTATTTCCCAACAAAAAGCAAGTAAACGCTTCCAGTAATGGTGTAGATCTGCTCCGTAATTTGATGTTGCCGCGCCTACGTGTCAATATGATGGATGGCAGCGTGGGTATGAATGATGGTAGCAGTGTACAACTCTGCATCAATGGACGCAAGGCTACCAATGAAGAAGTCACCGCTTTGCTACCCGAAGAAATAGTACGTGTAGAGTTTCTGGAAGATCCGGGACTGCGTTATGGTGATGCCGGTGCTGTGGTGAACTATATTGTCCGCCGTTACGATACAGGAGGTTCTATCGGATATAATGGAGCACAAAGTGTAAAAAGCGGCTTTGGTAACCATAATGTGACAGGAAAAGTAAACTTCAAAAAATCGGAGTTTACCTTCTACTATGGTAACCGGCTGCAATACTTCAATGAAATATGGTATGACAAGAAAGAGACTTTCACCTTTGAGGACGGAACCCAGTACCATCGTAACCAATATGCTGAAGCAAACAAAAAAAAGAATATCCAACAATGGGGAGCAATTACCTACAACTTGCAAGATGCTGACAATTACATGCTGAATGCCACCGTAGGCTTTTCACATGACAATGATCCTGACTTACGCATGAAAGGAGAACTCTATACAGAAGAATTTCCCAACTCCGTGACCGACCGTGATGAATGGAATCACGACCGCAGCCTTAGTCCATACATTGACCTCTACTTTCAGAAAGACCTAAAACACAAACAGTTTCTAGCTCTCAATATAGTAGGCACATATATCAATACTAAGAATCGTAGTAGTTACACCGAGTTACTGGATGGAACACCGGTAGTAGATTATTATTCGGGGGTACGAGGCAAAAAGTATTCACTCATCGCTGAAGGTATTTACGAAAAAGGATTTCAGGACGGAAGCCGATTGAGCACAGGTATCCGCCATACACAAGGATATACCAACAATGATTATAGCGGCACATTGCTGTTCAGCTCGCAAATGAAACAAGCTGACACGTATGCTTACGCTCAATATAGCGGCAAGTGGGGCAAGCTGGGGTACCGCCTCGGATTGGGTGTCACTCGTTCCTGGTTTCAACAGATAGGACAGGAAGATTATGAAACCTATTCCCTGAACCCACGATTGAATCTTAACTATACTTTCAATGAACAATGGAGTATGTCACTAAATGGAAATGTCAGCACCATGAATCCTTCACTCTCCCAACTGAGTGCTGTAGAGCAGTTGACCGACTCCTTACAAATAGAGCGTGGAAATCCCAAACTAAATCCTTATTCCTATTACCGTTCTAACATTCGCCTGAACTATAGCAAAGGGAAATGGGACGTAGGATTGCGCAATCGGTACAATTTCCGCGACAATGCTATCATGCCGCATATTTATCGTGAAAACAATAAGTTTATCCACAGCTATGCCAACCATTCCAATTTCCAAGAATGGACTATCGGGCTGGATGCCCGTGTAGGGATGCTTTGGGATATACTACAATTAAGCGGAAGCATTGAGAACCGTAAATATTGGAGCAACGGAATTGATTTTCACCATACACAGAGCAGCATCGGTTGGGATGTAGCTGCTACTTTCATGTACAAAAACTTCATCGGCGCTTTAGAATTCCAACACAATAGCGATTATTTTTTTGGTGAAGATCTTGCCACAGGTGAAGAAGCCCATGTTATTGACTTACAATACAAATGGAGCCATCTGAAAATCGGTCTGCGAATGTTCAATCCCTTCCAAAAAGATTATAAACGGGATGAAGCGAATTGGAACAAATATGCAGGATATAATTACCAATACCATATAGATGACGTTGCCCGCATGATCTGTGTCACATTATCTTGGAACATGAGTTTTGGACGTAATTATAAGAGCAGTGACAAGAAGATGCAGAATAGCGATACAGATGCGGGAGTATTATAAAATTAGATTCTTTGAATAAAGCATATCAGGTATCTGAAAAGTGAGCCAAGTTATCATTACTCCTCTACAGGAATATATAATCTGACTTTTCAGATACTTCTTTCTTTTGTACCATTTTCCTCTCTCCCTCTTTTTTATTTTCGTAAAACTCAAGGCTATAAGCAAAATAATAACTACTTTTGCGCATTCAATTGAACAAAACATATAACTCATGAGTAATCAACGATACATGCAGCGCGGTGTGTCCGCATCCAAGGAAGATGTACACAACGCCATTAAGAACATTGACAAAGGTATTTTTCCGCAAGCTTTCTGTAAGATTATCCCTGATATTTTGGGTAATGACCCCGAATATTGCAACATTATGCACGCTGACGGCGCAGGTACAAAATCATCTTTGGCTTACCTTTATTGGAAAGAAACAGGTGACTTGAGTGTATGGAAAGGAATTGCGCAAGATGCACTGATTATGAACATAGATGACCTGCTGTGCGTGGGTGCAGTAGACAACATCCTGGTTTCATCAACCATCGGACGCAACAAACTCCTCGTTCCGGGTGAAGTGATCTCCGCCATTATCAATGGAACGGATGAGCTGCTTGCCGAACTCCGTGAAATGGGTGTGGGCGTATATGCAACCGGTGGCGAGACCGCCGATGTAGGCGACTTGGTTCGCACCATTATCGTAGACTCCACCGTGACTTGCCGCATGAAACGTGCTGACGTAATCAACAATGCCAACATCCGTCCGGGTGATGTCATTGTAGGTCTTGCCTCATACGGACAAGCTACTTACGAAAAAGAATACAACGGCGGTATGGGTAGCAACGGATTGACCAGTGCCCGTCACGACGTATTCTCAAAATATCTGGCTGAAAAATATCCTGAAAGTTATGACAAGGCAGTACCCGAAGAACTGGTGTACAGCGGTGGCTTAAAACTGACTGACAAGGTAGAAGGCAGCCCGCTGGATGCAGGTAAACTGGTATTGTCTCCGACCCGCACCTATGCTCCGGTAGTGAAAAAGTTACTGGATGCACTTCGTCCCGAAATTCATGGCATGGTTCACTGCTCAGGCGGTGCACAAACCAAGATTTTGCATTTTGTAGACAAAGTACGCGTAGTGAAAGATAACCTCTTCCCCGTTCCTCCATTATTCAAGACTATCAAGGAACAAAGCGGAACCGATTGGGATGAAATGTACAAGGTCTTTAATATGGGACATCGTTTGGAGGTATATTTATCACCCGAACATGCTGAAGAAGTGATTGCTATCAGCAAGTCATTCAATATTGATGCACAGATTGTAGGACGCATAGAAGAAAGTGATAAAAAAGAATTGATTATTAAGAGTGAATTTGGAGAATTCAGATACTAATCAATATGAACAGACAGTTTTTCTACATACGGGTATTGTTACCTCTTATTCTCCTCATCGGGCTTTGTTTCATATTAAAAATGCCTTCAGGTAGTATAATTGGAACAATTATCGGTTACTTAGTAGGTGGAAGCGCTGTTGCTATGATTAATAATAAAAACAAGAAGAAGTAATTCAGTGAATGGCAGAAAATACACTATTAGAGAAATTAGACGGGCTGGTAGCCCGCTTTGAAGAAGTATCCACCCTCATTACGGACCCCAATGTCATTGCAGACCAGAAGCGTTACGTAAAACTCACCAAGGAATACAAAGACTTGAGTGATATTATGAAAGCACGCCAGGAATATATGCAATGCATCAACGGACTGGAAGAGGCAAAGCAACTGATGACAACCGAATCCGACCCCGAAATGAAGGAAATGGCACGCGAAGAAGCCAACGCCTGTGAAGCCCGTATTCCGGAACTGGAAGAGGAAATCAAACTATTACTGGTTCCTGCCGACCCACAAGATGACCGCAACGCCATTCTGGAAATCCGTGGCGGTACGGGTGGTGACGAAGCCGCAATCTTTGCCGGTGACCTGTTTCGTATGTACACCAAATATTGCGAAACCAAAGGTTGGAGGCTGGAAATATCCAGTGCCAACGAAGGCGCAGCCGGAGGATTCAAGGAAATCATCTGTTCCGTGACCGGAGATAAAGTATACGGTACACTGAAATATGAATCGGGCGTACACCGAGTACAGCGCGTACCTGCCACCGAAACACAAGGACGTGTACACACCTCGGCAGCCTCTGTTGCCGTATTGCCCGAAGCGGAACCGTTTGATGTGGAAATCAATGAAGGCGAAATAAAATGGGATACATTCCGAAGCGGCGGTGCCGGCGGACAGAACGTAAACAAGGTGGAATCCGGAGTTCGTTTGCGCTATAACTGGAAGAACCCCAATACAGGCGTAGTAGAAGAAATTCTGATAGAATGTACCGAAACCCGCGACCAACCGAAGAATAAAGAACGCGCCCTGTCTCGCCTGCGTACCTTTATATATGACAAGGAACACCAAAAATACATTGATGATATAGCGAGTAAACGTAAAACCATGGTATCTACCGGTGACCGTTCAGCAAAGATTCGTACCTACAATTATCCGCAAGGACGTATCACTGACCACCGCATCAACTATACCATTTATAATCTGGCCTCCTTTATGGATGGCGATATTCAGGATTGCATCGACCACCTGATCGTGGCGGAAAATGCAGAACGACTGAAAGAAAGTGAGTTATAATGGTTAGTGATTAACGGTTAATAGTAATTCAAACCCTAAAATTGTAAATACAGTCATGAACAAGCAAGAATTATTTGAAAACATCAAAAGAAAGAAATCATTCCTCTGTGTAGGACTTGATACCGATATAAAGAAAATCCCCGAACATCTATTGAAAGAAGAAGATCCCATCTTCGCCTTCAATAAAGCCATCATTGACGCAACAGCCCCTTACTGTATCGCCTACAAACCCAATTTGGCTTTCTATGAAAGTATGGGTGTAAAAGGCTGGATCGCCTTTGAAAAGACAGTGACATACATTAAAGAAAACTATCCCGACCAATTCATCATTGCCGATGCAAAGCGTGGCGATATTGGTAACACTTCCGCCATGTATGCCCGCACTTTCTTCGAAGAATTGAATATCGACTCGGTAACCGTAGCTCCTTACATGGGCGAAGACAGCGTAACTCCTTTCCTTACTTACGAAGGTAAATGGGTTATCCTGCTGGCTCTGACCAGCAACAAAGGCTCTCACGATTTCCAATTGACAGAAGATGCTAACGGTGAACGTCTGTTCGAGAAAGTTCTGCGCAAATCACAGGAATGGGCCAATGACGAAAACATGATGTACGTGGTAGGCGCTACCCAGGGACGCGCTTTCGAAGATATTCGTAAGATTGCCCCCAACCACTTCCTGCTCGTTCCGGGCATCGGTGCACAAGGTGGTTCTCTGGAAGAAGTCTGCAAATATGGCATGAACAGCACTTGCGGACTGATTGTGAACTCAAGTCGCGCCATCATCTATGCCGACAAGACTGAAAATTTCGCAACCGTTGCCGGACAGGAAGCACAGAAAGTTCAAGCCCAAATGGAAGAAATTATTAAATTAAAAATTGAGAATTAAATATTAAGAAATGGCTGCGCTATGATGAATGCACAGCCATTTCCTCCAATAACAAAGGCATTCTTTTATTTTTTAATTCTCAACTTTCAATTCTCAATTAAAAAAGTGACCGACCGCAAAATCATAAACGACCCCGTTTTCGGGTTTATCAATATCCCGAAGGGGTTGTTATACGATATCGTATGCCACCCGTTGCTGCAACGCCTCACCCGCATCAAGCAACTGGGCTTGTCCTCTGCTGTATATCCGGGAGCACAGCATACCCGTTTTCAGCACTCATTGGGTACATTCCATCTGATGAGCGAAGCCATTCAGCACCTCACTGCTAAAGGCAATTTTATCTTTGACAGCGAAGCAGAAGCTGTACAGGCAGCCATCTTGCTACACGATATAGGTCACGGCCCGTTTTCTCATGTATTAGAAAACACCTTGGTAGGCGGCGTTTCTCACGAAGAAATTTCCCTGATGCTGATGGAACGCATGAACAAGGACATGAAAGGGCAACTCAGCCTTGCCATCCAAATCTTCAAGGATGAATATCCCAAGAAGTTCCTGCACCAACTTGTAAGCGGACAGTTGGACATGGATCGCCTGGACTACTTGCGCCGAGACAGTTTTTATACCGGCGTAACAGAAGGGAATATTGGTTCCGCCCGCATCATCAAGATGCTCGACGTAAAAGACGACCACCTGGTGGTAGAGTCCAAAGGAATCTATTCCATAGAGAACTTCCTATTGTCCCGCCGCCTCATGTATTGGCAGGTATACCTGCATAAGACATCAGTTGCCTGCGAAAAGATGTTGATTAGCACCCTGTTACGTGCAAAGGAATTGGCCTCACAGGGAATCGAATTATTCGCTTCTCCCGCTTTGAGGTTCTTTTTATACAATCCTATTGGCAAAAAGGAATTTTATAACAATCCAGATTGTCTTGAAAATTTCATTCAGTTAGATGATAATGATATATGGACTGCACTGAAAGTTTGGAGCAATCACAGCGATGTGGTTTTGTCTGCTTTGAGCCGTGGAATGATTAACCGGAAACTATTCAAAGTAGAAGTAACCCCTTCTCGCATCTCCAGAGAGCGGAAGGAGGAATTGCTTCTAAATATCAGTAAAAAGCTGTCTATCAGCAAAAAAGAGGCTAATTATTTTCTATCTACATCCAGTATAGAGAACAATATGTATAAGAAGGAGGACGACAGTATAGAAATCATCTACAAAGATGGAAATACCAAGGACATATCCGAGGCATCTGACATGCTGAACATCTCCCTTCTCTCCCGAAAAGTCAAGAAATATTATATATGTTACCTGCGTATGGAGGAAGGCGGACATTAAATAATTAGCTAATTGTACGGATATATAAAAAAAAAATGCGTAATTTGCATAATGAATGATGTGTTTACACTAACATGTAACGCGTAAGTAACAAAACCGAAATATTTAGAACATAAAGAATTAGACAGTATTATGGAGTTCTCAGCTAAACAAATTGCGGAATACATCCAGGGAATTATTGTTGGCGATGAAAACGCTACTGTGCATACTTTTGCTAAGATAGAAGAAGGCATGCCGGGAGCGATTTCTTTTCTTTCAAATCCTAAGTACACTCATTACATTTACGATACTCAGTCTACCATCGTGTTGGTAAACAAAGATTTCGTTCCGGAGCAAGAAGTGAAAGCTACTTTAATAAAGGTGGACAATGCCTACGAAAGTCTGGCTAAACTGATGACGCTCTATGAAATGAGCAAACCTAAAAGAACCGGTATAGATCCGCTAGCATTCGTTGCCCCCACTGCGAAGTTGGGCAAGGATGTATATATCGCTCCGTTTGCCTGCGTAGGCGATGGTGCTGAGATTGGTGACAATACCGCCCTCCACCCTCATGCTACTGTGGGAGGTCATGCCAAAGTGGGTAATAATTGTACACTTTATCCCCATGCTACCGTTTATCATGATTGCCGTGTGGGTAACAATTGCGTGCTACATGCAGGCTGCGTGATTGGTGCTGACGGTTTCGGATTCGCCCCTTCACCGGAAGGATACGAAAAAATACCACAGATTGGTATCGCCATTATAGAAGATGATGTGGAGATTGGTGCAAATACCTGTGTAGACCGTGCTACCATGGGTGCTACTATAATACATAAAGGTGTGAAGTTGGACAACTTAATCCAAATAGCGCACAATGTGGAAGTAGGAAGCCATACCGTCATGGCATCGCAAGCAGGCGTTGCAGGCTCTACCAAGGTAGGCGAATGGTGCATGTTTGGCGGACAGGTAGGACTGGCAGGACATATCAAAATAGGTGATAAAGTGGGTATCGGTGCACAGGCAGGCGTACATGGAGATGTGAAGTCCGATGAAAAACTTTTGGGTACTCCGGCTATTGATGTCAAGAACTTCATGAAATCATCTGCCGTCTACAAAAAGCTTCCCGAAATCTATGCAACCCTGAACAGTATGCAGAGAGAAATAGAAGAATTAAAAAAACAACTAAATAAATAAACCCCATGTTGAAACAGAAGACACTAAAAGGCAGTTTTTCACTGAATGGAAAAGGCCTTCATACCGGAGTAAACTTGACGGTGACATTCAATCCTGCACCGGACAACCACGGGTATAAAATTCAACGAATCGACCTTGACGGGCAACCCATCATCGATGCTGTTGCAGAGAACGTAGGCGATACCACCCGCGGAACCGTATTGGTGAAGAACGGAATAAAAGTAAGTACCGTAGAGCATGCCCTGGCAGCACTTTATGCAGCCGGAATTGACAACTGTCTGATTCAGGTAAGCGGTCCCGAATTTCCTATATTGGATGGTAGTGCCAAAGCATATGTAGAAAATATACAGCGTGTAGGCATCGAAGAACAGAATGCTGTAAAAGATTACTATATCATTAAATCAAAGATAGAATTCAGAGACGAAGCTACCGGCTCATCCATCATTGTTTTACCGGATGAGAACTTTAGCGTAAACGCCCTGATCTCTTATGATTCTAAAATCCTGTCCAACCAGTTTGCAACTTTGGAAGATATGGAGAAATTCCCTACCGAAGTTGCTTCAGCACGTACTTTTGTATTTGTTCGTGAAATCGAACCTTTGCTGGGTGCAGGACTGATTAAAGGCGGTGACCTGGACAATGCTATCGTAATCTACGAAAAGGAAATGAGCCAGGAAAACTATGACAAGCTGGCCGATGTAATGGGTGTTCCCCATATGGATGCTACCAAGATGGGGTATATCAACCACATTCCATTGGTATGGGATAACGAACCGGCGCGTCACAAACTGTTGGACATCATCGGAGACTTGGCATTGATAGGCAAACCTATTAAGGGCCGCATCATCGCCACTCGTCCGGGACATACTATTAATAATAAGTTTGCCCGCCAAATCCGCAAAGAAATCAAATTGCACGAAATACAGGCTCCGACTTATAACTGCAACGAAGCTCCCATCATGGATGTGAACCGCATCCGCGAACTGCTTCCACACCGTTATCCGTTCCAGTTGGTAGACAAGGTGATTGCCATCGGCGCCAACCACATTGTCGGAGTGAAAAATGTAACCGCCAACGAACCGTTCTTCCAGGGACACTTCCCGCAAGAGCCCGTTATGCCGGGCGTACTCCAAGTAGAAGCAATGGCACAATGCGGCGGTCTGCTGGTGCTAAACTCTGTAGACGAACCCGAAAGATACTCTACTTATTTCATGAAGATAGACGGTGTGAAGTTCCGCCAGAAAGTAGTACCGGGAGACACATTGGTATTCCGTGTAGAACTGTTGGCCCCTATCCGTCGTGGCATCTCAACCATGAAAGGATACGTATTCGTAGGAGAAAAAGTAGTTTGCGAAGCCGAGTTTATGGCACAAATAGTAAAAAACAAATAGAATAGTGATTAATGGTTAGTGATTAATGGTTAGTGATTAATAAGCTGCGCTGTGACTCCCTTCCAGCTGCCGGAAAATTAATCATTCACCGCCAATCATTAACCACTAACCACTAATCATTAACCACTAATAAATAACATGATTAGTCCATTAGCATATATACACCCGGAAGCTAAGATTGGTGAAAACGCCGAGATCGGTCCGTTTGTATTCATCGACAAGAATGTAGTCATCGGTGATAACAATACCATCATGCCCAATGCTAACATCCTGTATGGTTCACGCATTGGGAACGGAAATACCATTTTCCCGGGAGCTGTTATAGGCGCTATTCCACAGGATTTGAAATTCCACGGTGAAGAAACCACTGCCGAAATAGGTGACAACAATACGATTCGCGAGAACGTAACGATCAATCGTGGTACGGCAGCCAAAGGCAGAACCGTGGTAGGTAACAACAATCTATTAATGGAAGGTGTACACGTGGCACATGATGCCTTGGTAGGCAACGGCTGTATCATCGGAAACTCGACCAAGATGGCGGGTGAAATCATAATTGATGATAATGCTGTCATCAGCGGCGCAGTGCTAATGCACCAGTTCTGTCGCGTGGGCGGCTACGTTATGGTTCAGGGCGGTTCACGTTTCAGCAAGGACATCCCTCCTTATATCATTGCAGGTCGTGAGCCTATTGCTTATGCAGGAATCAACATTGTAGGTCTGCGTCGCCGCGGATTCCCCAATGAATTAATAGAAAACATACACAATACCTATCGCATTATCTACCAAAGTGGTATGAATGTAACTGATGCCCTGGAACAAGTGCGCAAAGAAGTGCCTATGAGCAAAGAAATAGAATATATTGTTTCTTTCATAGAAAATTCTCAAAGAGGTATTATCAGATAACAAAGTTTTTTTATAACTTTACTGCACGAAAAAACAAGTTATAGTATATGATTTATAGATTTACAATAATCTCTGATGAAGTCGATGATTTTATAAGAGAAATAAAGATAGACCCGGAAGCTACTTTCTACGATTTGCACGAAGCAATATTGAAAGCAGCCGGATATAAAGATGATCAGATGACTTCTTTCTTTATCTGTGATGACGATTGGGAAAAAGACCAGGAAATCACACTGGAAGATATGGGAAGCAGTTCGGAAGAAGACAGTTATGTAATGCGGGAAACCAAGCTGAACGACTTGATAGAAGACGAAAAACAGAAATTGCTGTATGTCTTCGATCCGTTGGCAGAACGTGTATTCTTTATCGAACTGTCGGAAATCATCACCGGGAAAGACATTGACAAAGCAGTTTGCTCACGCAAAGCCGGAGATGCTCCTAAACAAACCATCGATTTTGATGAAATGATGGCAAAAGGCAACAGTGGAAATTTGGATATAGACGAAAACTTCTATGGAGATCAAGACTTCGATATGGAAGATTTCGATCCCGAAGGATTTGACATGGGCAATGCTGCCTCACCGGAATCTTTTGAGCAAGAAAACTATTAATCTTTTTACTTAGGCGCGGATTACGCGGATTCACGGATTCTATTTTTGAGTTTAATCTGTGTTTATCCGTGGAATCCGCGCCTAAAAATTATCTATCAAAAACTATGTCTCACACCCTTATCGTCCTTCTTGGCCCTACTGGTGTAGGGAAGACAGAATTAAGTCTTTCCATTGCCGAGCACTTCCGGACTTCCATTGTTTCGGCAGACTCACGGCAGTTGTATGCAGACTTAAAAATCGGGACAGCCGCCCCTACCCCTGACCAACTGAAACGTATCCCCCATTACTTTGTCGGCACCCTGCAACTGACTGATTATTATAGTGCTGCGCAATACGAAACGGATGTACTTGCCCAACTTGACAAGCTGTTTCAGACTAATGAGGTTGTGCTATTGACAGGCGGTTCCATGATGTATATAGACGCCATCTGCAAAGGCATAGACGATATTCCGACCGTAGATAGCGAGACACGAGAATTGATGTTGCAACGTTACGAAGAAGAAGGACTGGAAAAGCTCTGTGCCGAGTTAAAACTGTTAGATCCTGAATATTATAAGATAGTAGATTTAAAGAACCCTAAACGGGTAGTACACGCCTTAGAGATCTGCTACATGACCGGAAAGACCTACACTTCTTTCCGCACCCGCAGTCACAAAGAACGTCCGTTCCGCATCATCAAGATAGGGCTGACACGTGACCGTGAAGAACTCTATGACCGCATCAACCGCCGCGTAGACATAATGATGCAAAACGGTCTGCTGGAAGAAGCCCGACAGGTATATCCTTTCAAGCATCTGAACTCACTGAACACCGTGGGCTACAAAGAGATATTCAAGTATCTGGATGGAGAATGGACACTGGATTTTGCCATTGAGAAAATCAAGCAAAACTCACGCATCTACTCCCGCAAACAAATGACTTGGTTTAGACGGGATACAGACATAGCCTGGTTCCATCCCGACCAACAGAAAGAAATTATGCAATATATTCATTCAGTGATCAGTGGTTAATGATTAGTGGTTAGTGATTAATAAGCTGCGCTGTGGATTCCCTTCCATATGTCAGAATATTAATCATTAACCACTAACCATTAACCACTAATCATTAACCACTAATCATTAACCACTAATTAATATCATGAGAAAATTACTAACCTTAATCATGGCTTGCGTCATAAGCCTGGGTGCAACCGCCCAAATTTCGAAAGAAGCATTCGAGAAATGGCATCAGAACAAGTACTCCATGTTTATCCACTTCGGCCTCTATTCCGAACTGGGAGGCGTGTGGGAAGGTAAACCCGTTACTCGCGGTTACAGTGAACAAATCCAGTCTTTTGCCGGAATCTTCAGTGACTGGTATGGTGACACGGCACTGCGTTTCAACCCTACTCTATTTGATGCAGATGCCATTGTGGCTTTGGCTAAAGAAGCAGGAATGCGCTCCATCGTTATCACCACCAAGCATCATGACGGTTTCTGCATGTTCAAGACAGCAACCACTGATTATAACTCATATGATGCCACCCCCGGCAAACGCGATTTCGTAAAAGAAATGTCGGAAGCCTGCAAACGCGGTGGCATCAATTTTGCAATCTATTTTTCGCTGATTGACTGGCATTATCCGCAGGCATATCCTATTTCCAGCCACAACTGCGATTTCATCACTCCGCAACATCACGAATTTACCAAGGCACAAGTTACCGAATTGCTGACAAACTATGGTCCTATCTCGGAACTATGGTTCGATATGGGTTCCAATACTCCGGAACAGAGCAAAGAACTCTATCAGTTGGTTCATAAATTGCAGCCGGACTGTATGGTAAGCGGACGCCTAGGTAACGACCAGTATGATTTCAGCGTAATGGCTGATAATACCTATCCGGAAGGTTCCCTGCAGACAGCATGGCAAACAGCGGCTTCTATGTTTGATGAAACATGGAGTTATCGTTCTTGGCAGGAACGGGGCGATGCGCATGCCAAAGCAATGGAGAAATTGCGCAGCCTGATTAATGTAGTATCTCATGGAGGAAATTTCCTGCTGAATATCGGTCCTAAAGGTGACGGTTCGGTAGTTCCTTTTGAAAGCGAAGTACTGAAAGAAATCGGCGCATGGCTAAAGAAGAACGGCGAAGCTATCTATGGCACGGAAGCCTCTCCTTTCCGCGACCAGTTTGAATGGGGAACAATTACCCGCAAAGGAAATAATCTCTATCTGATTCTTTCGGGCAACCAACCGGCTGACGGAAAGATTAAACTGAATGTACCCGGATGCAAGTTACAGAAGGCAGATATAGAAGCAAATCAAAAAGGAGAAGAAGTCTCTTTCACGCTTCCTGCCGATGCCTATGGCAAGGATATAAAAGTGATCTGCGCTACTTTTGACAAACCGGTAGAACCTCAACCCATGGCAGCACAACGTACTCCTAATTATAGCTATTCCTGCTTTGACTATTACAGCAACTATCGCAGTACGGTAAGCTATCAGTGGAGTTTCAACAAATCGAATTTGAGAGAGTTGGAATTTACTTATACACCGCAGGAAGTGGATAAAGAATTGCTGGTGGAAGTAGATGGTACTCCTTATACAGTAACCCTAGACGCAGGTAAGTCACAAACCCTGAATGTATCGCCCAAGACAACATGGGGACAGCGTTATCTTTGCGGCCCGGGCAGTAGTCTGTTTGATGCTCCGGCTACTATCAACACCAGTCTGGAAAAAGCTCCGGTAAGAAGAGGAGAATGGAAAGAAGTAGCGGAAGAAAAGGCAATGTTCCCCAGCAATATTCTGGAAAATTACTTCCTGATGCAGAATGTGGAATCACCCAAGGCACAGGATGTATTGGTAGATGTAGGTGCGGGAAATGGTATCGAAGTTTATCTGAATGGCAAGTCTGTGATGAAGCATCTCAATCCCTATCGCTGCAAATTCCGCGAAGAAAAGGTATTATTGCCGCTTCAGAAAGGAACTAACCAAATTGTGGTAAGGCTGTATAACCGTTTCGAGAAAGAGACCGGTTATCTGCTGCGCCCATCGGCAGAACAAGTGATTTATAAACAGAAATTTGTATTGCCACAGGTGGCACAAGGCAAGAATCATACCATCGTGGTAAGACAAAATAATCTGCCTGCCGTACACAAGGATACCGAATTATCTAATTTGAGTATTCAAGCTAAATAAAATCTTCGGATGGCTTTATAAAGTTATCAAGATGATTTCCTATATTCAGGCTATTATCGTTTAACCTCTCTTTTTGAAGGGAGAAAGCGCACGATAATAGCCTGAATTAATCGTATTATCATTTATCTATCCCTATTCCTTATATAAGGCAGGGCAAAGGAGGTGAAGAGTAGAATAGATTTATTTCAAGTGAATCTTAAAAATAAGACCACCGGAGAAGTATTTGCACTGGTTCAGTTCTACAATGGCATTGATGTAATCTTTCCAGAAACTATACTCAAAACCGCAGTTAATGGTGCGGGAGTCATATTCAGCCATAAGATTGAGGTTGTTGATAGTTTTGGTGATAGACTGATTGCCGGGAAGAGTAAAGCGGAAATTGGTACCGAAAGACGGACGTCTATAATGCTCTATACCTTTGGCATTTCCATAAACAAAGGCAGCATGAATTCCTAATTCGCCAATGTCCTGAAAATCTAAATGTTTCGTAACAGCCAAATAATAACGAGTTGCATAATTATTAGAGCCACTCGTATTACCTGATACCAGCCCACCGCCACCATGATCTTCATGGGAAGTAGGGTCATCCAGTCCAAGCACGATTTGTGGAGTCCACTCCTTCCACCAACCTTCTTTCCACAAACGGAAACGTACATAAAAAGCTCGATCCTGATTCGTAAATTTCCCCCATGATTGTTCCGGGAAATAAGTGGAACCATGATCGGCATGCACCAATGTACAAGTATATGCTACCTCTAACCAAGGGAAAAATGTAACATTCAAATAATAATCGAATGTATATCCCACTTCACTACTATGAAAATGAGTGGATAATGGATGTGTGTTCAGATAATTTCCACCAAACATAAAAGTTTTGTCACGTTGCATATCGGCAGTGGGAGCATGAAGTAATCCGGTAGTACCCATTAATGCTTGTGCGCCTGTCGATAATGAAATGCCACACAGTATGACAAACAATAGGAATTTCTTCATCATTTATTCCTTATTTCTTTACACAGATTCCACATGAACAATACATTGCCAATCATATAACGCCTCCACATACGACGCGGCTCCCTCAACAATCTATACCCCCATTCCAAGGAATGTTGCTGCCACCATATAGGTGCACGCTTCACCGTTCCAGCATAGAAATCGAAAACAGCGCCAATCGTTCCACAATGGCAATGAATCTGCAATTCGCTCCAATGGGTGTATGTCCACTTTTCCTGCTTGGGAGCAGTCATCCCGATCCAGAGCAAATCAGGATTAGCTTTGTTAATAGCTTCGACAATTGCTTGATTATCCTCTTCTGAAAACTCCGGCTTATAGGGTGGAGAATATGTTTCCACCTCAATCTGGGGGTACTCCACTTTAGCACGTTGCTTTATCAATGCCAATACTTTTTCACTGCTACCCATGAAGAAACATTTCCCTCCATTCCGGTTCAGCTTCTCCATTTCAAACTCAAACAAATCCCAACCAGCAATACGCTCCTCGGGCTTTGATTTCGCATTCAGCCAACGACACGCCTTGACAATGCTTGCTCCATCGGGGATTAATGCATCTCCTTTCCGTAAAGCCTCGGCAAAAAGTTTGTCTTTCTGTGCCGTGTTGTAGGAGTGTGCGTTGATGGTGTTGATAAGGAGTTTTCCTTCCGGCAAAGTGGTTAAGCCCCGGTAGTTTTCTACCAAGAATAAGTTTTCTAACTTCAATAACATGGATATTGCAGTTCTACCTTTATAATATTAGTTTTCTTTTTCCTGTTGAAGAAGATTCTGAGATAATATTTCCAGCATTCGATGCTCAAATCGTTGTAAAGTATACTCCCGACAGAGTCTCTCATAACCAGCATTTCCCATCTTTATTCTTAATTCTTCATCATCCAATAGTTTTGCAATGCAATCAGCTAATGAATCGGGATTCTGTTTCTCACAAATCAAACCATTTTCTCCATCTTTTACGATATCTGGTATTCCACCTTCATTTGTTGAAATGATTGGTAGTTTATATTCCATGGCTTCCAAAATGACTAAAGGGAAACATTCATTATAATAATAAGTCGGAAAAACAAAAATGTCTGCTTGGCGAAAAAAACTATCTTTCTCTTTTCCTACCTTTCGACCTACATAACTAACTATATCATTTAATTTACGTTTTTCTATTTCCTTAGCAAACTGCATAGCATTTATCTCAGCAGTTTCTCCACCTACAAACTGACATACAAAAGTATATCCTCTTTCTTTCAATATTTTCAGTGCATCAAGTAAGACAAATACGCCCTTACTTATCAATAAGTTGGAAAGAAAAAGTAAATCGGGTACTTTATTATTTCTTCTTGCTTCTAGTCCTTCTTTATATGAGTTTGGTATGCCATTCGGACAGATGTACACATTTTCGCGCTTCACATATTTTGCCATATCTTTATAAAGAACTTCTGCCAACAGAATTACTCTCAAATTCTTGAAAAAACGTTTATAAAGAAAATTATAAAACCATTTATCTTGATAACTAGAGACACCTTTGTTATGATAATGAACAACCACTTTACAACCCATACTTTTAAGCATTTGGACAACTACAAAGTCCTTATAAAAAGCACTTCCACCTGCATTAGGAGTAATATAAACTAATTTTGGAGGAATATGTCTTACAATATGAAAAATTTGCTTTATCAGCAATAAATACTTCAATATCTTCTTTGAACTTATACGCCCAATATCAGATAAATTACTTGCAGTCGCTAGATTTATACAATAACAATCGAAAGAAGAATCTATAAGTTTACTTTCTTGAATGTACTTCCCCATCATGGCTGCACCATGTATAGGAGGAGGAAGATGAAGAATAAAAAGAATCTTAGATTTCATCTTGAAAAAATCGAATATTATTTTTGGTAGATCTGCATAATGACTCTTTCCAACGATCTGTTGTTTTTATAATTTTAGCAGGATTCCCCACTACAATAGAATAATCTGGTATATCGCCTTTTACTACAGCTCCTGCCCCAATTACACAATACTTACCTATTGTTGTTCCAGGCAAAATAATGCATCCTGCTCCTAAAAATGACCAATCCCCAATATTAACACTACTCAATAGACCTGTATCTTTATTTAGGCTATCACTTATCTGAGCGATTCCAACATTAATAGAATAATCATGCGTAAGCACAATAACCCTAGTTGAAATAACTACCCTTTCTCCGATATATAACCCTCCAGATGCATCCAAGTATGCATTTGGATGAATATATCTAGGCATTCCAGTAAAACTAACGCCTTGACTTTTATACGCACAAATAGCTAAACTCATCGTAACATTTCTATTACGAAAGGCACGTGAAACAAATGAAGCTACCAACATAAAATAGTAATACAACCTTTTAACAATTCTTCTCATTATATGATCTCCCCAAAGACAATGTCAAACGAGTTATTTATCATTTTTTCTATATACATGAAATAAAGATCACAAACTAGTATTCCATAGAATTTGCTATATTTTATAATAAAAGTTCCTTCTAAGGTAAGTTGATATCATACCTTTTGCTTTAAATATGCCAAGAATAACTTCATATAAATATATAAATCCAATAAATAAGGAACACTTTTAATTTTTTCAATAAATATATTTGATTTCTTTACCCAATGTCCTGCACACATATGAACAGCAAAAGCTTCATTAGTTTCATTCTTACTACGAGTACATATAACCGTAGATGGTAGAATCAAAATATCATTCTTTAAAAACTGTAATGTATCCTTATATTTTAATCCATAGTATTCTGCAGCCTGAGCATGAACATTTGGAGCTATTTTCTTAAAAGGAGAAGCTTTGGATAAATCAAAATTTTGATAAAAAGACAATATATCCCTAATTAAAGGATGTCCTTTTTCAGCTCCCAATACTGCCGCATTCAACCCAAATTCAAACACACATTCTTTTGACTGAATACGTTGATAATTGTCATCAATATAAGTCCCTTTTAACAAGAATGTTCCAAATTTATTCAAATGATTTTCTATTGCAGTGAAATAGCCAAAATGCAAGAATGGAGATAAGTCCTTTTTCATCAACACATCCGAATCCAAATAAATGCCTCCCTCCGTATATAATGCATAAGCCCTAATATAATCAGCCGCAAAAGCGTACTTTTTCTGCTGAAACGCATAAGCAGCAAAAGAATGTTCTTCCAGATCAATAGCAGTTCTATCCCATTTTTTAATCTGAAAATCAGGCATAATCTCTTTCCAGCCGTCAATATATTGTTGGTATAATGATGGAATAGGATCATCACTCAACCAACAATAATGAATAATCTTAGGTATCATAATTTCAAATATTTATAGAATTCTTTGAGCGTATGTTTTTTTTGCTCCCAAACAAAATGTGGATTACAAAACAAAAAACAAGGAACTATGAATAATAAACTGAACTTATACAACAGATATTTATATCGACTTTGAGTCTTCTTCACATACAAAATCTGACTTCGAAGCAATTGTTCAAATTGCCACACATTTGCCTTTTTGGTTTCTTTAGCTGCGCTACATCCCTCTAAATGAGCGATCAAAGGTTCTTTATAAATATAAATATAAAATCCTTTTTTGGTATAACGATATTGCATTTCTGTCTCTTCATAGTACATGAAAAAATCAGGATCAAAAAGACCACATTCTTTTATCACTGAATCACGCATAAACATATCAGCTCCAATAATACGATCAACCTTAACACAAGTTTCATCAGCTATTTTATAATCAAGATATCTTCGTCTATAAGTAGGGTACAGTAATACAACAAACTTTACAAAGAATTGTAATAATACCAATGCCGTGATAGACATAAATTTTGCATATGAATGCCCTGTTTGATTTGCTCCCAGATCTTGATAAAGAATTGTCCCTAAACAACATACCTTTTTATCCATACTTTCCATCTTATGATAAAAGATTGTAAGGGCATCATTTAAAAGTAGAGTATCAGAATTTAATAGAAAAACATATTTTCCTGTTGCGTAACGATATCCCAAATTGTTACCTCTTCCAAAGCCAATATTTTCATCCGAACATACCAAAATAATACGATTATCTCTTTTTAATAAATCTACAGATGAATCAGTCGATTTATTATCAACCACAATCACTTCAAAATCAACACCTTTTGTCCTTTCAAAAATTGAATTTATACAGTTTATAGTAAGTTCTGCTGTATTATAGTTTACTATTATAACAGATACATCCATAATTATTTAGCCTATAATATTTTATCATTAACAAAAAAAGCAAGAAGAAATATCCTGAACTCTGTTGGTCTCCTGTAAATACAATAGAAACTATATAAGAAGTCATAAAACAGAAACTCCATCTTGAAAAATCTTTTGCTTTAACTGTCCTTCGACCTAGTTTTAATAAGAATATAAAAAACAAGATATAGAGAAATAGCCCTATCAAGCCTTCATCTATCAATTTCTTAAAGATAATACTTTCATAACCTAACATTTCAGGATACTTATCACCAAATTCATGCACAAATCCAATCCCCATGCCCAAAAAAAGATTATTATTCACAATATCAAAAGAACGAAATAATTGAAATAGTCTAAGTGAACCACTTGATCCTCCCATATTTCCTGCATCCAGATCAAAAGACAAAGAACCAAAATAAGCTGCCAGCAGTTCTGATAAAGCAGGCCCCCCAACCATCAATATTATAATGAGAACAAAAGTTATTAAAGAAATTAAAGTACGAAGTTCTGTTTTCAGATTGCTGATACTCAAAAGATCAAATGCATAAAATACAATAATAGAAAAAAAAACAGCACGACTACCAGACAATAGAGCTGTTAAAAGAATCACATAAAGACCAACCTTATATATAGCCTTATTTTTCAATACACTTGGAATATTCCTAAAATAAAAAAAGAAGAGAGTCAAGATTTGTCCTAAACACAAAGGATGCGCCATTGTAGAAAAAACTCTTGAAGAAACAACCCCTCTAGAATCTTCCATAAAAGACGAAGCATCTAAGCTCTGTGGATAAATTGATCTTAAATATTGAAAATAAGGATTTTGTCCCATAATAAAAGTCAAGAGTCCATATAAAGAAACTATTAATATGACAAAATATAACACTTTGTTTACACGTCCAAGCGACATCGCTGTATCAATACTTACAAGAGGTAACAAATATAAAATATAACATGTAAAAAAGGACAATATAAGATTCTTCAATTGCAATGAAAATGGGATTCCTGTAATAAACAGAAGCAAAAATTGATAAGCCATCAAAAAATACAATAATCTCAAATAACTCTTATATTCTTGGGGCACTTTTCTTAATAGCAAAGGCAGCATACACAATCCTGTAAAATATGAATATACAACACCCAATCCTCCGATCTGATATTTCACAACATTAGGTAAAAGCATCAATGTCGATACATAAAAAATCAAAGAACTAACTTTATTCTTACAAGTCAAATAAAGTTGAATAACAATAATAATAAATACTATTATATGAATCATTATGAATAAGCCTAAATTTAGATGTGAAATATAAACATAAAATAAGAGCTTTGCTAATTCGACCAAACTACCAGTTTTATTCAAAAAGTTTCATCCATTTTTCAGCAACACTATAATAATAATATTTACGTCCTTCAGCAATCGCTGCTTCACGGTACCTGTCATAATCATCTTGGTTAAATGAAAGTACTTCTTCAATTCCTTTAGTAATCTCTCCTTCATGACAAATAATACCATTTACATGATCAGTTACAATTTCAAGAGGCCCAGAATGATCCGTACAAATGGGTACACAACCACACGCCATTCCTTCAATAAGAGTAATGCCAAATAGTTCTTCCCATCCAGCATTCCGCTGGCTATTAAGCAATACATAAGAGGCTTTATGATAGTGTGGTATGATATTCTGCAATCCACTAATATAACCTTCAAAATAAATATTAGAATATTTTAGAGCATATTCCTTAACTAAACTCTCTTGTTCTCCACGACCAATTATAGTGAGTGAACACCTTGGATGAAGAGAAAAAAATTGAAGCATTTGCTCTATTCCCTTGTCTGGAATAATGCGTCCACAATAAATAAATGTCAGATCATTCCTTTTATGCTTATCCGCAGAAATCAACTCTTTATAAGAATGATTGACCACAGAAATTCTTTGAGGAATAGCAAAATTATTATCAATAAGTTCACAACGAGCTTTCTGTGAAACTGTAAATATATGTTTTACATAATTATTTGTAAATTCACGCCAAATTCTTCCTGTATCTACGTTCAACGGCTTATGCGCATAATACTCTCCATTCCAACAACTATATGATGTATGATAATATACACTATGCCTTTTTAATCTATGCATAATCCATACTAATAATTTATTATAAGGAGCTATTCCTAAAACTATTTTGGAATGTTTGATATATGGTATACTCAAAATAAACCATAAATTAACAAACAATTTTTGTAAAACCTTGATTTGAGCTGGAGCTCTCATCCAACACTTAAGAAGAGACAAGTAATTAAATTCTCGATACTTAACTTTCATCCCATAACGTTGTGCCAAGGCTTCCAAAGCAATATAATGTTCAGGAGCTCCATATTCATGGAGGACAAATATCGTTTCATCCATTAGTTATTTATTCAAATAAGATACATTCAATCAAATCACCTTCCAATATAATCTTAGTTAATTCTATACCAATTCATTTCCTTTATATCGCAAATATTCTTACCAGCTATAATCAAAAGCATTTTCACATCATTTTTTACTTTTGATTAGCTCTATTTTAGAATTCCCACGATTTTTTTCTGAACGACCACCCTTTCCACTGAAGTCATTCCCACAAGATAGATTGTTACAGAAATAATACACAATGACATGAACGTAGTAATGATTACAGTCAGAAGGCCGCTCGCAAAGCAGCCATGCAAATAGTCACACAAAAAATAGCAGAAAACGAACAAGAAAACTGACTTCAGAAAAACTTGAAACGTGTAATATGTAAAATCATAAGAGGATACCATGCATTTCAACAGATAAAAGCGAAAAAAAACGGCCAATGAATAAGTCACCAAAGTAGGATACATGACCGCATAAGGAGGCATCCCAACCTTCAATAATATATATGCAGCAGGAATTTCAGATAGCATCAGTATCGAAATACCAATCTGAAAAACTTTTATATGACCAGTCGCTTGCAGAGCCGTCGTCACAGTACCAGACAGGGCATGCAGCAAGGAAGCAAACAGAGAAAGGGCGATAAAAACACCCGTATATTCAGGTACGATGCCTAACCAAAGCCGAAGCGCATAATCTATGTTTATTAGAAACGGTATGGTAATCAGCATAAGAAGATAGAAAGAGTAGCGTGCGCCAGCATATACCAGACCACGGCTTGCCTCTACATTCCCAGCAGCATACTGTTTGGTTATCTGAGGATTCAAGGCCATAGCAAAATTAGTGGAAAAGGTCGTTATCAAGCCTCCCACCTGCACAGCTATGCCACGTGCAGCATTTACCGTAGTCCCAAAGAAGATATTAAGAATAACATTAGAAGCTGAATCCTTAAAGGAGAATCCCAAATTGCCCAAAATACTCCAGCCAGCGAACGAGAACATATCCTTAAACAGTTTCCTATCCCACACAAAGTGATAGGAACATTCCTCAAAATGCCTTTTACAATAGAAACTATAACACAAACGAACTGATAAAGTCGCAACAAAGACCAGCATTCCATACAATATCAACTTGTCAAGTGTTCCTATTAACAAGCAATATACAATGACCAGTTTCAAAACAGCCTCAAGAAGGCTGATATAAGCAAAAGCCCTCATGTGTTCATGGGCTACAATACAGGAATTATAGGGAACACTCCATACGGAAAGTATCAAAGTAAAGATGGAAAACTGATACACCCAATTGGCTGCCACCATCCGATCTTCCCCAATATTCAGATGAGAATTGACAAACCATAGCCCTATGGTTTCCGCCCCCATAAAAATAATAAAAGCTATCAACAAATGTATGTTCACGGATGTGGTAAACATTCGTTTCAGCCTCTCTATATTTCCACTACCCAACTCGTAGGAAATGAAGCGCTGGGAGGCAGCAGTCATCGCAGAGTTGAGAAAAGCTAACATGGATACAATTCCGCCGACCACATTGTATATACCATAGTCCGATATACCCAAAACATTCAGCACCACCCTACTTGTATACAGTCCAACAATCATTGTCAGAAGCATTCTAACATAAAGCAGCCCCGTATTTTGGGCGATCCGTCTCTTATCAAGTTTTTGCCCGTCAGCCATTAACAATTTTCTTTAAACGCCAAAGCCTATTATCTCCCAAAAGCCACCAAGCAAGGAAGTATGTCCGCTCTAGAATGAAAAAGAACAGTTTATTCAGCAATATGCCCCTCTCCAATATCAATATCGCAGTCAAAATCAAAAACGCATATAGTTCCAAGAAGCCCAAGGTGTCATGAAGGGACAAAACAAAATCATACAAAACAATACGTTAGCATGAAATCAAAGCTAAAGTTATTTTCCATTTTAGTTACAACAAAGGGATAAATTTATTTCTACTACCAAACAAACTATGCGTTTTATCCAAACACATTTGAAACTACAAAAACATTTTACTTTAGCTGTCCATTGCCTTTTATCCCTCTATCTTCTCCACCAACGACGGATGCAAACTAGCCGTAGCCACCGCCATAATTCCCTCAATCTCCACCACCACGCGGAGCCCCCGCTTGATGCGTACAAATTTACCTTCCACTCCTTCCCAAATACCACCAATTATGCGCACTCTGTCCCCTTTCTTCATTGCCACCTCGGCAGAGGAAAGATACATGAGCTGTTCATCCATACTTCCAGCTACAGCGATAAAATCCTGCATTTGTTTGTCAGGGACGATAAGAGGAAGACGTGTTTCCAGATTCATGATGTAACGAATGAATGGAGATATGAGAGAGGCAGCTTTTATATCCTTCAATTCTGCCTTAGAGATATGAACAAAAATAAAGTTATGTACCACCGGAACCTGTATCTTCACCATTTCCTCGCCACGAAGCTTCTGTTCGTAACGCATTGGAATAAATGATTCAATTCCCTTACCGGCTAGGTATTCCTTTACCTTCATTTCGCGGGCATAAGTCACACGAAGGGGATACCATACTATCTCATTCTCGTCTATCATAAGGATGTAAAAAGGATATTCCTCGGGGACACCGAAAAATGAAGTTTTCCTCGGTCAGATAAATTTCGGTTGGCTATATCTTTCAATATTTCAACTCTTGCCCCTCTCTCTATTGCAAAGAGAAAGACATGAAATAGATCAGTTTTTGCTTGCAATTTGCCTCACTTCTATCATTAGAATTACCCTTTTGCAGGAATAACCCAATAGAATGACGGTGCAAAGGTAGCGTAAAACAATTTAATAAAGCAATCTTTTCGCCTTAATTTATTCCAATTTTTTCTTGCCTACATCAACTCCTATTATTTAAAAAGTTCAGAATCAGAACTATAACGATATAAAAAAATAAAGGATAAATCTCCGATTTTTAACCCTATACTACATTCACATCTAATATTACGACTTTTTCCTATTCTCCTGATAATTTATAACAACTCCTGTCACTATCAACACTGAAAACACAATCCATGCAGCATTCAGGAAAATACTCTTCCATTCCTGTCGGGTGATGAACTGTGAATACAGCGGTCGTATAATCGGAGCCTGAGGATGGTAAAACTTGCAGCGGGATTTATCAATGGCTTTCTGGTAGTCGCTCTGATCAAAAACACAACGCTCATAACAAATAGCACTCTGTTTCTCTGAATGGGCTACCGGAATCACCCATGCCTTAACTTCCCTATCCGTAAACTTATGTTTAGGCAATGAGTCTTCAAAGACCGGAGCAACAGAATAATAATATTGCTTTTTCTCTCTGCGGAAACGATGCCTGCCAGTGCTGTGAGATACTTCGCGAATTATGGTGATACTACTCCTTCTTAAATAGTCTATTTCGAGGGTATCGAAAGTAAAATACAGGGCATCATTCTCCGGATTATATAAATCGGTAATAGAATGATAACGCACTACCTCATCTGCCGAATGGAAAAACCAGTTCTGCAAAGGAATATTAAAAACGGTACTTACCACTGCCATCAGAAAAAGAAAAAGAGTTTTCCACTTTGAACTAACCACAAAGGCGCCTCCAATAAGAGTGAGCAGGGGCGGAAAAGCATACGTTACAATCTGTAACCAGCCACCCGGATTTGAACCAAGAATGACGGTAAATAATACCCCCAACAAAGAAGGAATAAGAAGTAGCAGTATCAGTTTTACAACCCAATTTTTCATATTCAAAGTTAGTTTTGTCTTGCCAAAGATAGTAATTAAATCAAAAAAAGAATCTGCAAATGCTTACTTTCACCAGCGCTCTACAGATTCTTTTTCACTTTGCCCTAAAATATGACAAAGGGATACAAATACGTTTTTTATTTCTCCAATGCTTTCAATAATTCTTTTTTCACGGTATCAACTCCCGGAAAGCCAGTATATTTCTGAGTAATTCCGCCTTCTTTATCAACAATGATATAGGTGGGGACACCCTGTATACTAAACTGCTTACTCAGGTAGTTCCATTGTGCCTCAGTTACCCGGTAATGCTCTCCGTGAATATCCGGAATCATATTATCCCATGTTTCCTTTGGCGAGTTCTCTCCGGCAATGAAAACATATACAATGGCCTTACCTGCAAGATCTTCTTTCATCGGTTTCATCTGTTTCATAGCCATTTTGCAAGGTCCACACCATGTAGCCCAGAAATCGACCAGAATCACTTTGCCTTTGAACTTAGAGGTTATAGAGTAAAATAAATCTTCATCTTTTACTTCTCCCGCTTCATTGACCGTGTAGCCTGTCTTTTTCTTATTTGCTTCGATGGTTTCCAATAGACGGTCGTTCATCACAGTCAAAGCATTGATATAGTAAGGATCGGATAACTGACGGACAGACTGGAAATCAGCTTCTGTCATAGGCTGGAAATCACTAATTTTCTGAGCGAGTGTCATTGCTTTCTTCAAATCAAAGAAAATCCCTTTATCACTTCCTATGTATTTGCCAAAGACTTGATTGATAATATAATCCATACGCTTTGCACTATATTCGGAGAACAAGGTGCTATATTTATTTCTTAATTCACCCATCTTTTCCATATGCACAGGCTTCTCTTTACCGGCTTCTAAATCAGCTGAAAATTCTTTTATGGTTTGTGCATCGGCAGCAGAAACCTTATCAGAAGAAAGAATGTAACTGAATATATCTTTCATATTGCCATCCAGCTTTACATCAATCTCATAACCAAGATATTTCATCATTTGAGAATAGCCGCTACAGAAAAGCATTTCAGGCTTATTCAAAATACTGACATAATCATAATAGTTTTCGCTTTGAACAGGTCTTTGGAATTTTTGATAAGCCTCACGTTCCGGCAGACCACTGTATTTCACAAATGAATGCATCAGATAAGAGGTGATATTACTGAGGGACAAAGCATATTGATACTGATTTTCTATTAATAACAACTGACGAGCAGCCTCGCTTAAAGTCTTATCGCCCTGAATATCAGCCTTTACTTTTTCAAACTTATTCTGACAATAAGCCTTATATGTATCAGCAGACATATTATATATCTCTTTCAAAAATTGATCTCCTTCCCACAAGGCAGTCCACTGGTGTTCCGGCTCGTTTAACTCATTATTCAACCTGCCCATAGCACCCATGCAATACACTTGTTCTTCTCCTGATTTATGATCCTTGAGCAATTTGCTTTGCATACGGTTGATTTCACGAAGATTGACAGCAACAGTCGTTTCCCGCCCCGGTACCAAAAAGAGTTTCACAGAGCTATCCCCTACTTTCAAAGTAACCATAGAAGGAGCATGTAATTCAACCTCCGTACTAAAAGTTCCATCTTCATTGACCTTGATTGGATTTTGCTCAAATATGCCGGTCAAGAAATTACAAAGAAGAACATGAGCAGCTATTTGATAGTGTTTCTGATAACCTAATAAATATCCGTTCAAAATAGCTTTGCCGCCCGTAAGCTTAGCAGCAGGCAAAGATTCTTCGGTAATTGTCTTCTTGGCTTTCATTGTCACAGGTAAATCCAATTTAGGCAACTTGCCATCCAGATGAATGCCCCATATTTTGAAACAATCTTCGCAATCACTCTCTATAAAATCAATAACTTTTACCGTAGGAGGCAACAAAGGAAAAATCAGACTGAAAGAAGCCTCACCACTTTCGGGCATCCAGAATTCTTTGTCAAGAGTAATTCCATTGCCGGAACGAATGGGATACTTCTCGCCGTTATCAGCCAGCAGATAACTTTCACTACTAATCCTGATCCAATTATTCGGACGAAAGTAAGTTTTGATATCCAAGACTGTTGCCGTATCAGAAACCACTACCCTATCTATTTCAATGGTAGAGGAATTACGGACAATAAAGGGAGGTTGCTTCACAACTCTATCCTTGGCCTGCAATAGACAACAACTTGCAATAGCAAGCAACAAAATACTAAATTGTTTCATTGTATTATGAATTTAAAATGCTCTTTATGTGTGCCTTATTTTGCTTATAACATCATCAGTCTTTTTTCACTGTTTCGGTAACCAAAGTGTCCACTTTTTCCTCAGAAACAGGAATAGTCTTCACGGGAATATCTCCTCTAAAGAAACCTTCCTCTTTTATTTTCTTAATTCGCTTCCATGACTGCTGATACAGTGTAATGCGCTCCTCCGAAGGATTTCCGTTTTCATCTAATGCATAACGTTGATCTTCCGGAACAGTAGCCATGTATTTTTCATAATAACGGATGGCATTCTTTTCATCTTCTTTCCAATCATAAACCCGGGCTATCTTATAAAGAAGCGAATTCTTCTTAGTATAAGAATATAGTTTTTCCAAAGCCTCAACTTCTTTTTTAGATTCCAGTGCATAGCCATAGCATTCTGCCAGCCCATCATATAAACGTACCATCATGCTATCGGAAGGAACAGCAATGTGAAAGGCTTCTTCCATATATTCCACACCTTCTTTTTTCCAAGAAGTACGCGCTGCCGATTTTGCCAGATAATAAAGGACATTCACATCCATAGGATTCTTCTGATAAGCTTCTTTCAGATTATCATATGCTCCATAAAACCAGTTATCACCATAATGGGACACTCCTAAATAATATAAAGTAAGGAAACTGCGGTCACCTAAGTTCTTCAAACTTTCATAGCGTTCTACCGCCGTTTTATATTCTTTCAGCATGCAATATGCCTTTGCATTCTGACGATTCACATCCATATTAGTCGTGTCAGACAAACGATAACATTCCGTTACATCAACAGCATCCTTAAACTGTTGGTTATTATTAAAGATACCTGCAATGCGTGCCACCGTTTGAGCATCCAGCGAATCACGGCGATAGGCTATATTATAACTCAAAAAAGCACTGGCTGCATCTTGTAATCCTTCATAGGCCTGTCCCAGATATTTATATCCGGTAGCAGAAAGAGAATCACGTTCCAACCATCCATGACAGGCTGTGCGTGCCTCTTCATAATCTTCAGATGCCAACAAAGAGCGTATGAACTGCAACCGGAAAAACTTGTTTTCCGGCTGCAAATTCATTGCCTTCTGATAATAGTCGGCGGCTTTACGGGGATTACCCGTGAATTTGTAACACTCAGCAAGGTCGATCAAAACTTTTGTATTTGTGCTGTCTTTCAAGATAAGAGAGTTCAATGCCCCTATGGCTTCCGGATAACGATTCATCGCTTTCAGCGCTTGAACTTTGGTAATCAGCAATAAAGAATCCTGGCAATTGGGTTCTATCAGCGTAATTACTGTTTCATAATCATAATTATCCATCGCCTGGCTAATCTCATCATTTACCTGTGCAAACAATGAGATTGGGATAATGCATAGCAGGAGTGTTACAAATTTCTTCATATCTTAATTTATTGTTACTTTTTAGTCGTGATCAGTATAACGCCGTTTTTTCCTTCACTTTCATATAATTTCATGGCTTCATTGTTTTTCAGTACAGAAATGGAAGCGATTTTAGAAACATCTATTTTTTCCATTTGATCGTAAGAAACTCTATCCCCATCAATTATAATCAACGGCTTCTCTTTCACATCTTGCAAAGAAAAGCTTCCTTTATAAAATTTCAAAGGATTACCTTGGGAAAGGCTGTCCATTTTTAGTACGGTATAATTGCTGTTGTCCGATTGAGCTTTGCCATCCAATCTGAAAGTCACAGGTACCGTATATTTCACACGTACAGGCTGCCCCTTCTGCATACCCGGTTTCCATTTAGGCATGATAGAAATAACACGAATAGCTTCACCATCCAAATTCGGATCAATGCTTCTAACAACCTTCGGATTGGCTATACTTCCATCTTTCTCCACCACAAACTGCACAATCACTTTCCCTTGTGCACCTGCCTGCTGGGCCTCCACAGGATATTTGATATTCTTGCCTAGGAATTTCAAACATTCTCCTATGCCACCGGGAAACTCAGGCATTTCTTCTACAACCTGAAAAACCTGGTAACTCGGGTCATCATCAACAGCTACAGGTGTATAACCGACAGCTACTATTTCACCAATCAAATCCGTCTTACCAGCCGATCCGTCTTTCTCCAAAAGCACTTTCAGCCCTTCCGTTCCTGCCGGTACGGGTACAATCTTAGTAGCATAGTTGATATAGGAGAAACGCAATTTCTCCCCTTCTTTCATTTCAATAACGAAGTTTCCGTCAAGATCGGAAATAGTACCACTCGTAGTTCCTTCTATAATAATAGAAACACCTACTATCGGGGTATTATCTTCTTTATCATAAACTTTTCCCACTACCCTGATTTTCTTTTCCGATTGGACAGAAACTGTTTCAACACTTTTAACCTCTTCGGTTTTCATAATTGCCGTTAAATCGTTAACTTTGACGGCTGAAATCTCTCCTAATTCATTAGAGATTTCGGGACGGGCAAAGGCTGCCACGGCAATGGCTGCCAACGGAAGTACGTAGAGATACTTAAACCGTGCCCACGGATTGGATTTCTTTTTTAACATCATAGTAATACGTTTTTTAAGTGAACTGTGATTGAAGCTGTTGGCCATAGAGTAGAGCCTTGTGCCAACAGCTTTTTTTATTAATAGCAACTGATATTTCTTTACATCGATACCTTGGGCAATTACACTTTCATCCGCTTCAAACTCATGTATATTCTGTAATTCCTGTTTCAGCAACCAAGAAGCCGGATTGAACCATTGAAAAAAGATACAGATATCTGCTATCAAGAGATCTATGGAATGTTTCTTATGAATATGGGCATATTCATGCGTCAATATTTCTTCTCCATTTTCCATCAGATCCTTCTCGGATATCACTACAAACTTCATCCAACTAAAGGGAGCAATGTCTTTTTGATGGGTAATCAACGTAATGCCGTTCTCCTGCCGGGCAATGTTACTCCCTTTTATCAGTCTTAACATACGCCCCAATGACCACAAGTTTCGCAAAAAGAAAAATATAATACCTAGTATATAGACAATCAGCAAAGTTTCACGCCAAGTAATCATAGATACAGGAGCGGCCTCAACAGTGGCAGCACGATTCAAATCCGCCATTAGCAGCAGTTCTTCCAGCGTAAGGAATTGCTGACTAACTTCCATCGGTTCTTTCACAGTTACTTCTGCAAAAGGAATAACGCAAGACAAAATAAGTATGCCCAATAAGGCGATCCGATTGAAACGATGAAATGTTTCCTTACTCAGCAACAAACGGTAAAACAAATAAAATACCGCCAAACAAACTGCTGATTTTACTATATATACAAAGAATGCTCCCATAGTATTTTCCTTTAGTTTCTCTCTATTCCCAGTTATTGATGCGCCTCTTCCACATCACGAATTAGCTGTTTCAACTCATCCAGAGAAATTTCTTCCTCTTTTACCAATGAAGACACAGCCCCCAAATAAGAGTTATTGAAGTATTTGCTGATCACTCCCTTCAAAGTCTTTTTCTTAAAATCATCCCGACTTACCACTGCATAGTACTGGTAGGTATTTCCAAAAGTTTCATGACTAAGAAAACCTTTTTCTTCCAACCCCCGCACAATAGTAGACAGGGTATTGAAGTGAGGACGCGGTTCATCATAGAAATCGAGTAACTGTTTCACAAACAACGGGCCTTTATCCCAAAAGTAGCCCATAATTTCTTCTTCTTTTGCTGTCAACGTTTTCATAATCTTTCTTTTTATTACCGCAAATAAACTAAAACTTTTAGTTACCAAACTAATTTTCATAGTTAAAGTAAACTAAAAGCCTTAGTTTTGAAAGGAAATGCCTGTTATTCCATTCTTTTCCGTATCACAGACCAAGTAGGAGTTATTAAAAAACTCTCTTCCATTTGACTGATCATCTTCTTGAATTTATTCATGGGAATAGCAAAGGAAAGTATATCTTTTTTCACACATTTACGCGCCGAAGGATCGAACATACCCAGCACAGCCCTATTAGTTCCCATCAGTTGTTCCCTATAAGGATGATAAATAATGCTAGCGCATCCAGCTCCGAAAGGGGTAATTACTGCATCGGGATCAGCATTGTCAAAACAAGCCAAGGTGAACAGCCCCGAAATTACATCAGCCGATGCAAAAAAGATAACGGCTTCAGGATTATCCATACCATCCAAATTATCCCAACGCTTAAAAATAAGATTCTTACCTTTTAATGGCAAAATAGGAAGTTGGGCAATACATTCGGCTGATAATTGGGGCGACTGCTTATAGCGTTCCCCCTCGCCGGATTCATCATGGGAAAGGAAACATTCGAAACCTTGAAACATCTTTTCCGAAAAGCCGGTGTACCGCCTCCCTCCACGACAACATACGGAAGTTGCCTGCATACAAAGCGTTTCTCCACGACGTGCCCTCATCAGTTGGGAGATGATGCACCGATGCCCATTACTAGCTTCTACAACCGGTATTCCTCTATCATCATCTGTATATTGGAAAGTGACCGGTAACTCTGCACCCGGGAAATAAGTATTCCATAGTGCGATAAATTGATCTTTTATTGCTGTTTCCATATTGATAGGGTATTAAATTAAGAGCAAGGTAATAGTATTGATGTGCATAAAGATAACATGTTTATATGCATTCTCAAAAAAATGCTGAGAAAATTAAAGACCAAGAAGGTTACTTTCATAAGAGATACTAAGCGCAACACAATATCTAAAAACGATAAAATATAAAAATTAAGTACTATAAACAAACTATGTATGCTGCAATTACCTAGATCATCGACCATCCAAAAACGAAGTTTCCACAGAGGTCATAAGTAAACTTATATTAAACATTCACAAAATAATATTATTAATAGGTACGCTTGCAAAACAACAGTTCAAGCAACTGATTAACAAACAAATAATTCAATACTCACACAACCTTTAAGAGCAATTCACATCCACACAAATGTGGTCTATTTTCAAACACATAAAAAATCAAAAAAGATTGTTTATTTAATGGCTTTACACTACCTTTGCGCCGTTTTAGTACTTATCCGATCAACCTCTGTGAAATTTTATTTCTTATATAGAGGATAAGAAAAAAGGCTAAATCCTTATCAAATTCAATATTTAGCTCGCTGGCATTTTAAACTGGCGGGGATCTGGAAATATTGTCTTGATAAGAGCTACAAAATATAGAAAACAATCAATGAGAGAAATAATGGTTTGGTATGCCGCGCAAACATTTTATTGCCGAGAAGAACATGTAGCTTCATTCCTTGAGGGAAAAGGATGTACTTGTTTTATCCCTATGTGTTATGACGAGCAGGATACTCATGAGGGAAAAAAGGAACGTATTTTGGTGCCGGCGATCCACAATCTCATATTCATTCAAAAAACGTTTGAGGATTATGAACTAAATGCCAAAAAGAAAGAATGCCCATTCCCTTTGCATGTTATTCGTAACCGTGAAACAAAACGATATTACGAAATTCCCGATTCCCAGATGGCAGAATTTCGCGCTATTTGCGACCCCAGCTATAAAGGTACTATTTATATAGATGCAATGACGGCCGAAGCAAAACCCGGTCAGAAAGTGAGAGTTATTCGTGGTACTTTTAAGGGACTGATAGGAAAACTGGTGCGACACAAGAATCGGTCTTATGTGATAGTAACATTGGCTGCATTAGGGGTAATGGTGCATATTCCTAAATGGTATTGTGAGAAAACACAATAGAGAGTTACTATCCAAAGATGACAAGACCTTTATTTTACGATTCTGTCTTAATCTTCTACAAAAGGACAGGCAGTAGAGAAGGGCACGTCAAAACTCTCCTAATCATAAAACGACCCCTGCACAGGTACTTGTAGCGAAGGTAGTTTCGTTAAAAAGGGCATTTTGACACCTCCTCCTTAATAATATATTTAGTAAGGTTACTTATTGGTAGAGTTAAATAAATACTTTTTTCAAAAACATTTTTTCATGACAGATACCTCTTCAAATAATAAACGAATAGCCAAAAATACAGTATTACTTTCTATTCGGATGCTATTCATGATGTTAGTGGGACTCTACACCTCACGCGTAGTATTAAACACACTGGGAGTAGAAGATTTTGGCATCTATAATGTAGTAGGTGGCATAGTAGCCATGTTTGGTTTCATCAATTCTGCAATGGCTAACGGGACGCAACGCTATATCACATTTGAGTTAGGCAGAATGAACTTTACACAACTGCAAAAAGTTTTTTGCACCAGCATGAACATCCATATATTGATTTCATTACTTATTATAATTTTGGCAGAAACTATCGGCTTATGGTTTTTCTACCACAAAATGACTATTCCATTAGATAGAATAAATGCTGCTCTATATGTATATCAGTTTTCTATCCTTTCAAGTGTTGTTATGATTATGAGCGTTCCCTATAATGCTACTATCATTGCCCACGAAAAAATGAGTGCTTTTGCTTACATATCTGTACTAGAGGTTATATTAAAGTTATTAGTAGTCTATCTATTACTTTTACCCAAAGATTTTGACAGGCTAGCAATATACTCATTCCTCATTTTCTGTGTGCAACTCATCATTCGCTTCACCTATGTTTTTTATTGTAAACGCCATTTTCCAGAAGTCCATTATCATTTCTTATGGGACAAAAAATTATTTAAAGAAATGACAGGGTTTGCCGGTTGGAATTTATGGGGAAACTGCGCTGGAGTCGCTTCTACTCAAGGGCTTAACATTCTATTGAATATTTTTTTCGGTCCAGCTGTCAATACGGCACGCGGTATAGCTGTCCAGGTACAAACTGCTATATCTCAATTTTCAAATAACTTCCAGATGGCTATCAATCCACAAATTACCAAGTCATATGCATCAAACAATTATGATTATATGCACAGTCTGATATTCAAAAGTTCTAAATTCACTTACTTTATACTTCTGTTTTTATCCTTGCCTGTTATGATAGAAGCAGAAATAATTCTTTCTATATGGCTAAAAATTGTGCCAGAGTATACTGTTGTTTTTTTAAGGCTAGTATTATGCATAACCATTATTGATGCGGTTGCCAATCCACTGATGATATCCGCTACTGCTACCAGAAAAGTAAAACTATACCAATCGGTAGTAGGAGGGTTATTACTTTTCATTCTGCCTATATCTTATCTTGTGCTAAAATTGGGAGGAAATCCAAGTTCGGTATTTACCGTTCATTTATGTATATGTATCATTGCTTTTATTGTCCGGCTATTTATCATTCGCCCTATGATAAAACTTCCTTTATCTACATATGTTCATCAAGTAATATTAAAATGCTTAATGGTTACAGTAATAGCTATTATACTTCCCCTATCCTTAAAAAAGATATTGCCTGAATCATTGTATACACTTATCATCATATGTTTTGTCTGTTCTGTCAGTATTCTATGTGCTGCGTATTGGATAGGATTAAATAGGTCAGAACGACTATTTGTACATAATAAAGCTATAGCTGTCATGGCTAAATTCAAATTATGATTCACATTACAGATAAAAAGAATTGTTACGCTTGCTCTGCCTGCGTAGAAAAATGTCCAAAGCGGTGTATTATTTTACAGGAAGATAAGGAAGGTTTCCTTTATCCGCAAGTAAACAAGAGCATTTGCATAGAGTGTGGAATTTGTGAAAGAGTTTGCCCCATCATCAATAAAGGAGAAAAACAAACTCCATTACATATCTATGCTTCCATCAATAAAAATGATAAAATCCGAATAAATAGCTCTTCCGGAGGGCTTTTTACATTGTTGGCAGAAGAAGTGATAAAAAGAAATGGCGTTGTATTCGGAGCATGTTTTGATGAAAATTGGGAGGTAAAGCATGATCATATAGAAACAATAGAAGAATTAGCTATTTTACGTGGTTCAAAGTATATGCAAAGCCGGTTGGAAAACAATTTTCGGAAAGCAGAAACTTTTTTAAAACAAGGACGTAATGTATTATTTTCAGGTACACCCTGTCAAATAGCTGGATTAAAACGTTATTTGCAAAAAGAATATGAAAATCTATTAACGGTAGACTTTATTTGTCATGGTGTCCCTAGCCCTAAGATATGGCGTATTTATTTAAAAGAATTAATCATTCGTCAGAAGAAAGCAAAAAATATATTTTTTGCTCATCCAAGAGAATGGAAGAACGTTATACAGGACATTGAATTTAGGTCAAAATCAACCGGTTGGAAAAAATACAGTTTTACCCTCACCCTTTCTAAAACAGTATCTATAGAGGAAAAAAATACAGTTTCAATATCTTCTATATATGAGAAAAATATATTTATGCGCGCTTTCCTCTCCGATTTGATATTACGCCCATCGTGCTATCATTGCCACAGCAAAGAAGGCTGTTCTGGAGCAGATATTACTATTGCTGACTTTTGGGGAATTTCGCTTTATTCTCCATCTATGGATGATGATAAAGGTACAAGTCTTGTTCTTCTCAATACAGATAAAGGGATAAAGTATTATCCATATAATCAAACCACAACAATAGAACAAACATTGGAAGAAGCCACAAGTAACAACTCCGGCTGGTATACCAGTTGCCACCCTCATCCTAACCGAAAAAAATTTTTCAAACGAGTTGATACTGGGATTTCTTTAGAAAAACTTGTTAATAAGATGTTAAAACCATCACTTTTTGTACGAGTAAAAAGAAGAATTATTTATATTTTAAAGTTATGAAAATTGGAATACTGACATTACCGTTCAATCATAATTACGGAGGATATCTACAAGCTTATGCACTGATGACAGTGCTTAAAAGAATGGGACATGAAGTGTGGCTGATCAATAGAAAGCCCGATGGATTGCATTGTTCTATGATAAGATATTTGAAAGCCAGAATAAAAATGCTCATCACAAGGGAATTTATAGTATATAATACGAAGTCACGTGAGAAACTTTATAAGAAACAAGGGAAAAACATACTGCCTTTTCTAGATAAGTATCTGATGCCAAAAACTGAAGAAATAAAGTCATCAAATGATTTCCGGAAAATAAAGAAACATAATTTTGAAGCATTAATTGTGGGCAGTGACCAAGTATGGCGAGCCAAGTATGTTCCAGGTATAGCAGACTTTTATTTTGCATTCGCAGAGCAATGGCAAGTTAAGCGAATTGCTTATGCAGCCTCTTTTGGTACAGATGAAATGGAATACACAGAAGAAGATATCGAAAGATGCGGTGCTTTGTTTAAGAAGTTTAATGCCGCATCTGTCCGCGAAAAGAGTGCAATATCTCTAATAAAAGACAAATATCATTGGAGTGCGCAAACACCTGCTGAGGTTGTTCTGGACCCTACAATGCTTTTAACAAAACAAGATTATGAAAAGTGTTGCATTAGCAATAATAATACAACTGTTAATAACATATTGTTTTGCTATATACTAGATGACGTAGAAGGAAAAGCAGAAATCCTTGCACAAGTAGCCAAAGAATTGAATTGCGAACTAAAATTGTTTACACTAGGCAGCACTCTGCCTTCCATAGAGGATTGGCTTAAATCTATAATGACAGCCAAATACGTTATTACCGATTCTTTTCATGGAACGGTTTTTTCGGCATTATTCAATCGCCCTTTTATTTCTATAGGAAATCCGGAAAGAGGTTTGGCGCGAATGGTAGATTTGTTGGAGATAATAGATCTAAGGCAACACCTTGTCACTGACTTTTCTTTTGATATTGCAATAAGACTTTTATCAGAAAATACCTATGATTGGAATTCTGTTAATAGCAAAATAGACATTCTTAGAAATGAATCTTTAAACTTTCTAATGAAGAATCTCTAAAAATATGATTCAGCGTTTTATTTCAGCCAATATAAAAAAAATGACTCAATATAAGTTCTATATATAGTCTTATAATGAGTGTTTATAATCACATTATACATGAAAAAAGTACTGTTAATTACCAGTGGCAATCCTTTCGCACCTTTTTCTGGTGAAAACCAAAGAACAAACCTGTTATTATCCGCATTGCTTCAATATTATACCGTTGATATTGTTTGTTTCACAGACGATGAATACCCTCATGAGATTCTTCAGCACTGCAATATCGTATATTGGGGAAGCAAATCACAAATCAAACATACACGCTTAAAGAAAATCAAGTATTTCTTTAAACATTCATTAGACTCTTACTACTGGGTAGACAAGCGCTATAAATCCGCTGTAGACTCTATATTAAAGTCCAATCATTATGAATTTATTATGGTTCGATATATTAGGAATGTTTGCTTCTGTGGCTTGGAAACCTCCAGTAATATAATCGTAGATGTTGACGATTTGCCGGAGGAAGTTCTAGCCTCATCAACTTATGTCGGAGCATTAAGAAACATTTATTATTCCCATTTACTGAAGAAGATAAATGTTTCCACGACAAAGTTCCTGTCACGCATCAAACACTCTTTTTTTTCAAATCCCAATCAATGTACTTACCCTCATTCATCATATCTGCCCAACATTCCATATATTCAAAAAGGAATTGTTGATGACATACCTTTCTCCAGCAGAAAGAATATAATTTTGTTTGTGGGTTTTCTAGCCTATTATCCCAATTATTCAGGACTGAATTATTTTATAACCAACATTTGGGAAAATGTATTAAAACGCATACCGGATGCTGAATTACGCATTGTTGGCAAGGGACTGCCTGAGGAATACTTGGATTCATGGAAAAAGTATTCAAGAATTTCAATTCTCGGATATGTTCAAGACTTAATGGAAGAATATAAGAAATGTAAGGTTGCCATCGTTCCTATTTATGCCGGAGGCGGATCAAATATCAAAGTATTAGAAGCCATGTCCCTAAAGCGTCCATGTGTGGTTTCCAAATTTGCGACACGTGGATTTGAAGAATTCTTAAAAGATGGGCATAATATTTATATAGCAGAAGATGCAGAAGATTTTGCCGGGAAGATTGTAAACTTATTAAATTCCTCTGATATGAACAGCTTAATTACTGAGAATGCATATGATGTAATAAAACAACATTATTCTTTTCAAGCTTTCTCTGATTATCTGATGAAAGGAATAAACGACAGTTTGTGAATCTTTCGCAAAATGATTTATTCCCTACAATACAAATACAACGTAAACATTTCAGTTTTCTCAAAAAATATTTTAGGTAGAAACTGCCAATACTTGCCCTTTCAAAGTAAGTTAACTTCATGAGCCATCGAAGTTAACTTACTTTGTCGCCGAAGTTAACTTACTTGCCTGATGAAGTTAACTTCATTTTCTTCTCCACAACAGTTATTGACCGGAAATCTATTTTCTGTATAGGAAATATAGAATCCGCACTATCGTTTTATGCAGTATATCGAGTAACTTATGAACCCCGCAGATTCCCGAGCTGGATGGTTCTTATGTATGAAATTGTAATACGATACCTATTATATAAACCAGCCATGAACAAGTAATCATAATATCGTTCCATACAGTCGGCTGCGATGACCAACGCAATAGGCTGCGATAACCAATGCAATAGGCTGCAATGGATGATGAAGCCTATTGCATTTTTTTTCATTTTGTTTTGGCGGATTTACAATCCGACAACCATCAAGAGCTCCGGATTACAGGTTCGGAGAACGTGGGTGATAGATAAGCCATTCCTCCCGGAAGAACAAAGAAGATAATTCCCAGCAAGTAAACCCAAAATGGCAAAGCGGATAAACCGGCATTGCCGCCATAAGAATGCATTCCACTCAACAAATAATTCACTCCGAAATAAGTCATCAATACAGAGAGAAAAGCCAGTTGGGAAAGTAAATTAAAAAGACGATTATTCTCTTTCTTTCCAAACCAGCGAAGATGCAACACGATGGCATAAACAACGGTAGTAATTAATGCCCAGGTTTCCTTAGGGTCCCAGCTCCAATAACGTCCCCAAGATTCATTCGCCCATATCGCCCCCAGGAAAACCCCTACAGCCATCAATGCCAGACCTATTAATAAAGACATTTCATTAATGATACTGAGCCGGGCAATACGGACGGACAGAAAATCCCTGTTCCGGGAAGTCATAAAAGCAGATGCCAAAAGATTGGTAATGCCAATCATGCAACTGATACCAAGGAACCCATAGGCGGCAATCAGCGTAGCCACATGAAACATGAGCCAAGGAGATTTCAAGACAGGAACTAAAGGAGTTATCTGCGGATCCATCCAGTTGAGACTGGAAACAAAAAGCACTACGCCACCAAACAGCGTTGCTAATGCAAACGCTATAAAACTCCGATTAGCAAACAGTAATCCACCCAACACCGAGGCCCAGGCAAGGCACACCATCGTTTCATAAGAATTGCTCCAAGGGGCATATCCCGATATGTACCAACGCATGCCAAGACTATAAGTATGCAGCAAAAAACAGAGTAACACACCTATTAATAATACACCTCCTACTCTTTTCTCCCAAATACTTTCTTTCTTCTTCAACCATGCACCAAAAGAAAAGACAAGAAGCAATCCGCCCAGAATCAAATATCCTCTTTTACAATGAAGCAACAGATTAAGTTTATTATAACTTATCTCGGCTTGCATTCTGCCGGTAGAAATATCCAATCCGGTATTATTCTTTTGCTGATACAAAGAAATGGCAGCTAATGCAGCATCCGCCTTGCTCCACTGCCCGGTAGCCATTGCTTCCCGAACTTCATTTCTATACTGCTTGAATAAGTTAATGACGGAAAGGGAATCATCCGAAGCCAAATCAGCCAACTCATCACCCGGAGCGTGCCAACGATGATAAACCGTATCGGTGGAAACGGGGAACAGACGGAGTAATTGAAAATTAAACAACTGGTGAAGGGTATTGACCTTTTCGTCCAGTTTCATCAGTTCTTTGTCTAAATGGGTACGCATTGCCGGGCTTTTGACATAAGCCTCTTCTACCCTCTCACCTAACTTATAGAAACCGTTCTTATCAAATGCATCCCGGTAAGAGATCCGGTTTCCGCTCCATTTATAAAGTCGGCTGATCTCCGAATCTTCCATTTTTATAAGAGGTATGTGTGCCCATTCAGTCGGTGAGACGAGCAGGCTTAACAGGAATTGATCGGGCGTCAATCCTTCTATGGAATTTTCTGCTTGCAACTTGCGCAACACTTCAGAGGCAAAGGTGTTGACGGGAATAATCCGTCCGTTGACAGACTGCATAGGCAAAGCGCCGAATTTCCCGGCATGCGAAACCGGTATTGCCAAAGACCGGGCAGCGGCAGAAGAAGCAATACCTAAACAAGCTGCCAAAGCAACCAACTGCAATGTTTTCAGTTGCCGCCCCAGCCTGCGGAAGCGGGAAGTCTTATCCAGAAAACATCCCAGCAATCCGGCAAAAAGCAATCCATAACCGCAATAAGTCACTGTTCTACCCGCCACATCATTGCTGACGGACAATATAGTGCCTTCCTCGTCAGAATCATAAGAGGCTTGAAAGAAACGGTAGCCTTTCAAGTCGAGCACATTATTCATATATACTTTTTCCTCCTTCACTTCTCCATCCACATACAGCCTCAACCTACTTTCGTAAGATGAAGGGCTGTGCGAACCGGGATAACGGAGCAATTCAAAATCAATCAATTCCACTTTGAATGGAAGGGTATATTCCTCTTCCCCCATGCTGCTCTTCATCATTATCCGGTCACTCTTTTCTCCCTCACGCAAATGCATCATGCCCTCCCTGCCGAATAAATGGGTAATCATTGCCCCAGCAAGAATCACCACAAATGCGCCATGCACAAGGATATATCCCCATTTACGAAAAGCAAAAAGTTTATGACTGATAGTGACACAAGCCCAATTCACAACCAGCAGGAATTGTAGGAAAAGGAAAAGCGGGGAATAGTAAATCATGGCTTTAGCTACCGGCGTACCCTCGTTCTTTTCGATAATGGTAGCCAAAGCCATTAAGAATGCATAAATCAACATTAAAAGAAGAGTAGCCCGGTAAGAGGCCAGAAAGCGAAATAACTTTTCTTTCATCCCTTTATTCTTTTAATGATCTCCATTAGTTTCTTTCTCTTGATATAACCCACAACCAGCACAGGAATGAGTAAAATGCAACACAGGATTCCGCCTGCCTTTACCCATGAGATAAGAATATTGTTTTCGCGCAACAAGTGTTCATGGGCTTCTTCGGAAGCAAAACTCAAATTGGCTACTTCGGCTATTTTACCTAACATACGGATGGGAACAGAGCCATTCGGAATGTCTTGATGACAGGCGAGACAGGTTCCTCCGCGTGACAGGACATCACGTTGAGATGACGTGAGCGGCATAGAAGTAGGCCAATGCGAGTCAATGGTCTGCACCTGTTTGCCTTCGCTATTCAACAACTGCATAAAGTCTCCATGCAAATCCTTAATTGCACTGATCTGAGCCTGCGTATAGTTACTTACATTTTCCCCGTCTTCACTCACTACATCAGCATAACGGGTTACTTGCGGTTCCGCATCATAAATACCTTTATCTATGCCATATCCCATAGCAGCCGTATTGCCGTGGCAATCGGCACATTCCCTGGACTCTGCCGAGGTGGTATGGGGATTTAAAGGTGCCAGTTCCATGGCATCATATCCTGCTTTTGTCTTGGCTACATGATTCCATGTAATGACCTTGCCATCCTCGCCTATTACGGTGCTGACGGTTTGTATCACGCCAACCAACGGGCTTACCCTGCCTTCTCCATTCACTCCCAAGGGTGGATTCTCCCAACGGACATGGCTGTAATCACCATAAGTAGGAGCACCTTGCTGCATGGCATACCTGCCATGATAATCTGCCGTTGTGCCATCCTTATCCACCTGCTCGGGAGATGCCAGCCAGTCTATAGACTTCTGTGTATAATCTATCACATATTTATATCCGTAATATTGAGCAGCCCAAGTGGAGTGACAAGCATAACATTCCAAACTTTCCATGTGCTTGGGAATGCTTACCATTGCCGTTTTTGCCTTCACTGCATTTTTCCATCCGTTGGTTTCTGCCAGCTCTTTCAAGGTAGGAGCTTCAAAATCGTGCCCGCTATCCGAGTGCACAATCACTTTATTGCCCCGGCGAACTACATTTCCCAAAGCGTTTCCTCTGGCCGATAGCAGGTATCCGTCTTCTTTAGGATACACCATACCAAACTTCTTCGTTACTTCCAACGGTTCATCCGCCAGTCCACGGGCATCGTTCATATTCAGTTTTTTTCCAAATTCATCTCCGTATCCCAACGGTAATTCCCATGGATAATGAGTGGGAGTTCCATGGCAATCGGCACATTCCACTTCGATGGTAGCCAAAGTGGTACTTCCTATATTTCCGTTTCCATGCATGGAGTTGGTGGTATGGCAATCCTGGCATAAAAGCCCGGTCACGGTTTTTCCGTCTTTCTCTATACGGTGGTGGGCATCATCACGCATATACTTAAATACATATCCGCCATTGGTCTTTTGCGGTAATCCGTTTTCATCAAAAGGTCCACGGTTGCTGCCATGCCCCAATGCCATCAATCCCTGATAAGCATGTCCGATGCGCCTACCTGCGGCATGACAGGCAGCACAAGTAGATACCTGCACACCCGATACGTTTTTACCATGAATCGTGACGGCAGACTTACGTGTTCCCTGCATGGCATGAACCAGCAAATGTCCGGGCTTTCCGGTGTCTATGGACGGATCGCCTCCTTCATAATATCCTTCATTACTATAAAGGCTGTGGCATGAAGCGCATCCCATACCCCGATAATGCCCACGGTCTTGCATACCTTTATTGCTAAGGTGGCAGGCGTTACAATTTCGCAGATAGGTAAATGCGGCTTGTTCCGGCATTGTGTTCAGTCTATCCAAGGATGCCTGGGGAAGCTGTTTCAACTCTTTAGGATACTGTCCCGGAAAAGCCTCCGCCATCTGCTTCATATATTCCTTATATTTTGCAGAACCAAAACGGGGTTCGGGTCCATCGGGGTCATCTATGGCATGGTCTGCATACACATGGTCTTTATTTTCCGTCCCAATGCCGAAACTCCAGGTTATGGCTTTCATTTTTCCGGCATCTGTGTTCATTATGGAACGATGTACATTATAGGTATGGTCCGTATGGCATAAACCACAAGTATTATCATTGACTTGCAAAGCTCCCGGTACAGGGGTGAAAGCCGACAAAGTGCTACCTTTAGGTACACCGCTATGTGCTTTATGCTTGTCTATCGTTTCGCCGGGAGTACCTCCGTGACACACTACGCATCCGTTAGGATCACCCATCGTTGCACCTTTCTCCAAAATCTGTTTCATCATTTCGGAATCCAGCGGGCGGGTAGGTTCTATCCCCTGATGGCAGGCAAGACAATATTTGCCCTCAGAGGGAAAATGAAGATTTTCACTTTTTGAAATATCCGGATGATTAGCGGGTAGAGACGACATGTCTACCTCAACATTCCGTGCAGTAGCGGTATTCCAGTAGGAAAAGTAATAATTAACAATAAAGCCTGTTAGTATCACAGCGCCCACAACAAGTACAATATTCAAAAGACGATTCCCAATACTTTTCATTCCCATTCCATTTATAGGTTAACAGTGCTTGCAAATATCATAAATATTACATTTATTTGCAACTATATCAGAATATATATTTTCAGCGTTAACCTAAAAAACATCTTACTTATGACAAAGCTCAGTACTTTTCTCTTGGGAATAATGGGTTGCTTACTTTATCCTACCACTGCACAAGGTTCTTCACAACCGGAAAAAGAAGATTCTGTTCGTAATTCCGTAGTAGGGTATCTGATGAAAAAGAAGATGCCCGAAGCCATCAATGTGGATTTACACCTCCGTTCAGCCTTTCACGCCAAATTCAATTCCGGCGATGCAGATACTGACGAAGCCTCTTTCCGCTTCGATCATATCATGATCGGGATTTATGGGAATGTAACCGATAAACTCTCTTACAAATACCTGCAAAGATTAAACAAAGGCACACAGGCTTTTGAAACAGAGAATCTGTCGGGCACTATAGATTATGCTTACCTCCGATACCAGTTAGACCCGCGATTTGCCGTGACGGCAGGTAGGCAGGCTTTGTTTGTAGGAGGATTTGAGTATAACGAATATCCTATCAATATATATGATTACAGCGGAATCACCAACAATATAACCTGTTACCTCACCGGAGTAAATATAGCATACTCCCCACGCAGCAATCAGGAAATTGCCATTCAAGTACTCAATAACAGAGCCGGAACTATGGAAGAGGCATTCGGACGGATTCCCGAGGGAATAGAGCGTCCTTTCGCGCCATTATATTATTCATTGGCATGGAACAGTAATTATTCCGACAATAAAGTACAACTCCGCTATGCCGCCAGCGCAGGAGAATTGGCAAAAGGCAAATGGGTATTCATGATAGGTGGAGGACAAATGGTGGACTTGGGAAAATTCAATCTATTCCTGGATATCCTGTACCATCGTTCAGCGATAGACCATCTGGGAGTAATCCGCAAAATGGCAATAAACAAAGACGGAACGGCATGGGATGGGATAGCACGTTCCGTAGAATATCTTACTTTCGTGTCGGAAGCTAATTATCGTTTTCTTCCGAAATGGAATATTCATTTAAAAGGATTTTATGACCGCGCCTCCGTCTATAAAGAAAACGGGATATTCGGAAAAGGCAATTACCTTTCATCATGGGGGTACCAAGGAGGGATTGAGTATTTCCCGATGGCAGACAAGAACCTGCACCTGTTTCTGAATGCTACAGGAAAGACATATAAGAATATACAGAAAGAAAATATAATTAATCAGGAAGACCAATTCAGGGTTTCACTAGGGTTTGTTTACAGACTGCCTGTTTTATAAGGGAATAGCAATAAGGGCGGTTACCGGGCGGAAAATTTTCCGCCCCTACGGTGGATAAAGAAGAATAAAACAAAAAAAGCAACCAAGAGCAGAAACCTCCTAATTGCCTAACCAACCAAACTTCTTAAAAATAATGTAGCGGGACCCGGGATTGAACCGGGGACCTCATGATTATGAATCATGCGCTCTAACCAGCTGAGCTATCCCGCCATCATGTTTTCTTTAAAAAAGACCGCCAAGAGTGGAAGCCTCCCAACAGTCTAAATCTTTCGTGGTAGCGGGACCCGGGATTGAACCGGGGACCTCATGATTATGAATCATGCGCTCTAACCAGCTGAGCTATCCCGCCATCATTTCTTATTTGCGGGTGCAAAGATAGAAGTATATTTTCAATTCCGCAACATTTCGGCGAACTTTTTCTCGTAAAATCTGTTTTTTATCTTAAAAAGAGCACTTTACACAGGCAATAAATATTTCAAAAAACATATCATTTATTATGGTAAATAAGAAAATTTGGTTTAATTTGCCACCGAAACTTTAAAATGCTGTCCTATGGGAAAAGAAAAAATACGTTTGGAGTACATGTTGAAAGCCGGGTCCGGCAACATTGTGTGGGCTATTATCAGTACCCCATCCGGTCTGGAAACATGGTTTGCAGACAAAGTTACATATCAAGATAAAGTATTCACCTTTCATTGGGGTAAGACAGAATCACGGCAAGCTGAGGTGGCAAACTTCAGGGTAAACAGCTTCATACGCTTCCGTTGGCTGGACGACGAAGATTCCAAAGCATACTTTGAACTGAAAATGGTATATAATGAATTGACCTCAGACTATATGTTGGAAGTAATAGACTGGGCGGAACCGGATGAAGTGGAAGATTTAAAAGAGCTGTGGAACTCTGAAATAGAGAAGCTAAAACGGGTAAGCGGACTGTAATTCTATAAAAATATGCAAAACATATCTCTGCTCTCCGTTTTTTATGCTAATTTTGTGCCTCAATAGTTGCACAAAATGGAATAATGCTACGCATAAAAAAATTAGATATATTTATCCTAAAGAGCTTCTTGATGCTCTTTATAGGAACTTTCTTCATCTGCCTCTTTATCTTCATGATGCAGTTTTTGTGGAGATATGTAGACGAGTTAGTGGGAAAAGGGTTGGAGATGAGTGTTTTAGCACAGTTTTTCTTTTACTCTGCTCTTACACTGATACCTTTGTCACTGCCGTTGGCCATTCTGCTGGCAGCGTTGATGACTTTTGGTAATTTCGGCGAGCGCTACGAATTACTGTCTATGAAGGCAGCGGGTATTCCCCTGCTCAGGATTATACGCCCGCTAGTCATTTTCTGTACTTTCCTATGTTGCACCTCTTTCTATTTCCAGAATGTGATTGCCCCTAAGGCACAAGTAAAGTTGCTCACCCTGCTGGTATCCATGAAGCAGACTTCGCCCGAACTGGATATTCCGGAAGGCGTATTTTATGACGAAATAGAGGGCTATAATATATATGTAAAGCAGAAAGACCGCGAAACGGGTATGCTGAAAGATGTCTTGATCTACAATTTCTCCGATGGATTCGAGAATGCACACATCATTTGGGCTTCCGAAGGAAAAATGGAAATGACAGCCGACAAACAGCATCTCTACCTGCATCTGTTTAACGGAGAGCAATTTGAAAATCTGAAATCACAAACCATATCATCCAACAATGTTCCCTACCGACGTGAAACATTCAGGGAAAAGCATACCATCATCGAATTCGACGGAGGATTCAACATGGTAGACGGAAGTTTCCTGAGTGACCGTTCAGACAGTAAGAACATGGTGGAAATCAGCCACTCTATCGACTCACTGAACCATCGTGCCGACAGTTTGGGCCGAACCATGTACAATGAAATAAAATCATCGACTTATCGCAAGATAGAATTATCCAAAGCTGACTCCGTGAAGATGGCGGAAACGAGCAACAGAATCAATATTGACAGCTTGTTCAATTCCTATACTTTGGCGGAAAAAGACAAGACTCTGGGCAGCGCTGCCGACCGTACGGAATCCCTTGCCAGCGAATGGAACATGAAAAGTTATCAGACCACAGATGCCGACAACAATATCCGTAAGCATGAAGCCGATTGGCACAAGAAAATCACCTTGTCACTGAGCTGTCTGATCTTCTTCTTTATCGGAGCGCCACTAGGAGCCATTATCCGAAAAGGAGGACTGGGTATGCCTGTGGTTGTATCCGTTTTGATTTTCGTTATCTATTATATTATAGACTCCGGTGCTACCCGTGTAGCCAAGAGTGGTGAAATGAATATGATATTGGGTGTATGGATGAGTAGCATCGTACTGGCACCTATCGGAGCATTCTTCACCTACAAGTCTAACAATGACTCGGTGGTGTTCAATGCCGAAATATACATTAATTTCTTCCGTATGTTGCTGGGCCTGCGTCCTTCACGCCATGTATTCAGAAAAGAAGTTATCATAGACGACCCGGACTATCGACGCATAGAGAGCGACCTGAACGAATTGTGCTATGCTTGCAGCGCATACGACTCCCGGCACAAGCTGGCAAGTGCTCCCAACTATATCCGCATCTTTACCAACAACGGGCACGATGACATTATAGCCGGTATCAGCGCCAAAATGGAGCTGTTGATTGAAGAACTATCCAATAGCAAGGATAGCGTATTGCTGGGATACCTGAATAAATACCCCATCCTGTCTACCAAGGCTCACAAGAGCCCGTTTGACAACCGATGGTTGAACCTGCTGGCGGGAGTTATCGTTCCGGTAGGTATCTTTTTCTATTTCCGCATCTGGCGATTCAGTCTGAGACTGGATAAGGACTTGAAAAACATAATCAAGACCAGCCGCGATATACAACAAAGAATAAACAATGAATCATTTATAATTTGACTATGGAAGAATTCAAACTGAATACCATTGAAGAAGCGATAGCTGACTTCCGTGAAGGTAAGTTCATCATCGTAGTAGACGATGAAGACCGTGAAAACGAAGGCGATTTCATTATTGCCGCCGAAAAGATTACTCCGGAAAAAGTAAACTTCATGCTGAAAGAAGGACGTGGCGTGCTCTGTGCCCCTATCACCATGAGTCGCTGCGCTGAATTGGAACTGGACAAACAGGTAAGCAACAACACCTCTATATTAGGAACTCCTTTTACCGTCACTATCGACAAGTTGGAAGGATGCAGTACCGGTGTATCGGCACACGACCGCGCCGCCACCATCCAGGCATTGGCAGATCCTACTTCTACAGCCGCCACTTTCGGACGTCCCGGACACATCAACCCACTCTATGCACAGGAAAAAGGAGTGCTGAGACGTGCCGGCCACACCGAAGCAGCCATAGACATGGCACGCCTGGCAGGACTTCAGCCCGCCGCTGCCCTGATTGAAATAATGAACGAGGACGGAAGCATGGCGCGTATGCCGCAATTAATTGAAAAAGCAAAGCAATTTGACATCAAAATCATTGCTATACGCGACTTGATTGCTTATCGCCTGAAACAAGAATCAATAATAGAAAAAGGTGTAGAAGTGGATATGCCCACCGAATACGGACATTTCCATCTGATTCCTTTCCGCCAAAAGAGCAATGGATTGGAACACATCGCCATGATTAAAGGTGAAATAAAGGAAGGTGACTCTATATTGGTACGCGTACATTCCTCTTGTGCTACCGGTGATATTTTCGGTTCCATGCGTTGTGACTGTGGCGACCAGCTACACAAAGCCCTGCAGATGATTGAAAAAGAAGGTAAAGGGGCAGTGGTTTATCTGAACCAGGAAGGACGAGGCATCGGACTGATGGAGAAGATGAAAGCCTACAAACTGCAAGAAGACGGAATGGACACCGTAGACGCCAATCTGTGCCTGGGACACCAAGCCGATGAACGCGATTATGGCGTAGGAGCAGAGATTCTGCGCAGCATAGGAATTACCAAAATGCGCCTCATTACCAATAATCCCGTAAAACGTGTAGGACTGGAATCATACGGACTATCGGTAGTAGAGAATGTTCCTATCGAAATTACTCCCAATGAATACAATGAGCGTTACTTGAAAACCAAAAAAGACAGAATGGGACATACTTTGCACTTCAGCAAGTAAAAAACATTATATCACAGGCGGAATCATATCATTTTTTATATGATTTCGCCTGTTTTACTTTCATAATTGAGATATTATAGCTTATTTTGCAGCAAGTAAACTAAAACACATAAAAAACAATAGCAATGAACCAATTATCAGATCGCCTGAATCGTTTGTCTCCTTCAGCAACGTTGGCAATGTCACAAAAGAGCAATGAGCTGAAAGCTCAAGGAGTTGATGTCATTAATTTGAGTGTGGGTGAACCCGACTTCAACACTCCCGACCACATTAAAGAAGCAGCGAAAAAAGCAGTGGATGATAACTTTTCCAGATACTCTCCGGTACCGGGTTATCCTGCACTCCGCAATGCTATCGTAGCTAAACTGAAAAACGAAAACGGATTGGATTACACAGCTGCACAAATCTCTTGTGCCAACGGTGCAAAGCAATCGGTTTGCAATACGATTATGGCTCTGGTAAATGATGGCGACGAGGTGATCGTTCCTGCTCCATACTGGGTAAGTTACCCTGAAATGGTGAAACTGGCAGACGGTACTCCTGTTATTGTTACTGCCGGCATCGACCAGGATTTCAAGATCACTCCTGCACAACTGGAAGCAGCTATTACCCCAAAGACCAAAGCATTGATTCTTTGTTCTCCTTCCAATCCTACCGGTTCTGTATATACTAAGGAAGAATTGGCCGGTTTGGCTGCCGTATTGGCAAAACATCCGCAGGTATATGTCATTGCTGATGAGATTTACGAACACATTACTTATGGTGGCAAGCACGAAAGCATCGCTCAGTTCCCGGAGGTTCGCGACAATGTAGTGATTGTAAACGGTGTATCAAAAGCATACGCCATGACCGGATGGAGAATTGGTTTTATTGCCGGTCCGGAATGGATTGTGAAGGCTGTGAATAAGTTGCAGGGACAATATACTTCCGGTCCATGTTCTGTTTCTCAGAAGGCTGCTGAAGCTGCCTATACAGGTACACAGGCTCCGGTTGAGGAAATGCGTCAGGCATTCCAGCGTCGTCGTGATTTGATTGTGAAATTGGCTAAGGAAGTTCCGGGATTTGAAGTGAATAATCCTCAAGGAGCATTCTATTTGTTCCCTAAATGTGATTCATTCTTTGGTAAAGCTGCCGGTGATCGTAAGATTAATGATTCTGATGATTTGGCAATGTATTTGCTCGAAGTGGGTCATGTGGCATGTGTAGGTGGTGCATCATTCGGTTCTCCGGAGTGTATCCGTATGAGCTATGCTACTTCTGACGAGAATATTGTGGAAGCAATGCGCCGCATTAAGGAAGCGTTGGCACAGTTGAAATAATCCAATAATGTTTCCACATACCGTAGGGGCAGATTGAATCTGCCCGAAATCATTTCAAAAAGTATATTCGTTGATGCATTCGGGCGGATTCAATCCGCCCCCACAGCAAAATGATAGCAAAACAAACTTTCCCAATAAAAAAGAAACGACCGTCCCAACTAAATGGAACGGTCGTTCTTTTCATTCTAGTCCGATTGTATCTTACCCTAGGTGGATAGCTTCAGAAGGACATACATCAGCGCAAGTTCCGCATTCTGTACATACATCCGGATTGATAGAATAGATATCACCCTCAGAAATTGCTTCTACCGGGCATTCATCGATACAAGTACCGCAAGCGATACAATCTTCACTAATTACGTAAGCCATTTTCGTTAATTATTAAATTATTAGTACTAATTGATGGAACAAATATACAGCTTTTCTCTATTAGTTGTCATATCGGTATTGCAAAATTGCACTAATTTGTATTAAGTCTAAATACTATCTTTTCATCACTGCCTGATACATAACCTGTTGTATACGCGGACGTATATTTAATCTCATTAATTGTTTATGGTCAAAAGGCCGTGGATAAATGCGATTACTAAGGAAAACATACACCAAATGATTCTTCGGATCAGCCCACGCACAGGTTCCTGTGAACCCGGTATGCCCCACTACTTCTTTAGGAGCTTCGGCAGCACAAGGGCTTTTCGCTGTGTTTCTCATATCCGGTTTATCAAATCCCAATCCCCTGCGGCTTATTTTAGAAGTATGCGTCAGGAATAGGTCGCAAGTCTCCTTGCTCAAATAGCGCCTGCCTTCATACATCCCCCCATCTATCAACATCTGATAGACTTTCGCCACATCACGGGCGGTAGAGAATAATCCTGCATTTCCCGATACGCCACCCATAAAGGCAGCCGATTCATCATGCACATATCCTTGCAACATCCCCCCTTTGCGCAGGTAGTCCGCCTTTACCGTAGGTACTATTTCTTCCTTTTTAAAACGGCGGAGTGGCAGATAAGAGGTGCGCGTCATGCCCATCGGCCCATAAAATTCTTTCTCCAGATACACGCTGATCGGCATTTTAGTCATGTTCTCTACCATCTCTTTTAATAACATGAAGTTGAGACAGCTATACCGGTAACTCCTATCCTTTAATGGAGTGCGCCCTATCTGTGCCACAACAGAGTCACGGAAAGAACGATGAAGATACATACTATCCGCCACTTGCAGGGGATAATCACCCGAGAATGTTTTAGCCATCAAATCCTTTTTATACTCAAACTTATCAATGACAAACAGACGGGTATCTATCTGCATATGATGATGCGCATCCGGCCGGGCTTTATAAAATGCACCCTCGTAACTGTCCTGGTCTATCGCCGCCTTATAGAAAGGCCAAAATGCAGGAATACCGGATTGATGCAACAACAGTTCTTCTATAGTCACCCGTTCCTTGTTCGTACCTTTCAGCGCAGGAACATACCGGGAAATACGATCTGTCAGACCGAATCTTCCTTCATCATACAGTTTCATCACAGCCAGTAAAGTAGCTGTAGTCTTGGTCAGTGAGGCCAAATCATACAAATCATCTTCTTCCACCTTTCTGGAGCTCTCATAAGTAAAGGTTCCGAAAGACTTATCATATATCGGTTTGCCGTCTTTCAATATCAAAATCTGGCAACCGGGATAGGCTTTCGCCTTAATACCCTCCAATGCTATTTCATCTATCTGCTTCAATACCTTTGAGCTCATACCGTAATCTTCGGGTTTAAACACGGGAAGCATTTTGGGAGCCATTGTTACTCCGTCTCCCGGTTTAAGCAGATCCGCCACGGCTACCGATAGGCGTCCGTCGGCAACGGCTTTCCCTGCCATCACATCGGCTACACGCTCCTGTATTGCCAACTCGCCGGAATGTCCTAACACCACGGCAGCAGCCTTCTTCCAGTATTCCTCCATATTCAGCATGGATTTCAGCGGCATCAAGTAGACATAGATCACAGGCAAATCATCAGGCAATGAGTTGAGCATTGTCCTGTATTTCTTATAGTCATCAGAAGAAATCACGACTATCACCCGTTTGCTGTTTAGCAACTGCCGCTTGATGCTTTCCATAGCCTCCGGACTGGCTACAATGCGCGAGAGCGGGATAGAATTTTGCAAACGATTAAAGAAAGCAAGTCCGGAGGAAGGCGACTTGCCAATATTCAACACCACTGTTCCCTCCAACTTTGAATTTAAAGGAAGAACACCGCCCGCATTGGTGGCTACCGTTACCGCCGCTTTCTGCAAACGGAGAATCAAATCTTTCGTTTCAGGACGGTTCAAGCGCTTTTCCAGTCCGGAGAGCTGGATATGCGGTTTGTCTTTCAATCCCAAAGCATATTTATAAGTCAATACCTTGCGGCATTTTTCCGTTATCAATTCTTCCGAAAGTTTTCCGCTTTTCACGGCAGCCAACACGCCATCCAGTTCTCTTTTCAGGTTGCGAGGAGCCAATAGCAGGTCATTGCCCGCCATTAAAGCTTGGGCGCAGATATTCCCGGTTTGGTTGGGAGAAATGCCTTTCATTTCCAAAGCATCGGTAAAGACCAACCCCTGAAAGCCCAACTCCTGACAAAGCAAATTATTAATGATTTGCGGAGAAATGGAAGCAGGACGTTCACCCAACTCCGGCACTTCCAAGTGACCTACCATCACACCGCCCAATCCTGCTTTTATTGCTTCCTTGAACGGGTAAAGTTCAATACTATCCAAACGGGCCCGATTGAAATTCAGGACAGGCAGAGCCTTGTGAGAATCCACCTCCGTATCTCCATGTCCGGGAAAATGTTTGCTTACCGATAGCACTCCCCCATCTTCCAGCCCGCGGGAATATGCTATTACTTTCTGAGCCACATTCTTGGGATCGCCTCCAAAAGAACGCGTATTGATAACCGGATTACGGGGATTTATATCCACATCCGCCACAGGAGCAAAATTGATCTGCACCCCCAGTTCTTTGCATTGCCGGGCTACCTCCTTACCATATTCATAGAGTAACTCATTATCCTGAATACAGCCCAAGACTCTGTTTTTAGGAAAACTCGGAGTTCCTTTCAAACGCATAGCCAGTCCCCATTCACCATCAAAGGTGATGAACAAAGGCACTTCTGCCAGCTCTTGTGCATAATTGGTCAGCAATATCTGATTGGATAATTGCCCACCCGAAAATAATAATCCTCCTACCTTATATTCTTTTATAGCATCATGTATATTCTTCTTGTTTACCGGGGTGTTGAGGGGAGCCACCGTGTGTATGAATAGTTGACCTATCTTCTCTTTCAAACTCATACCAGAGAGTCGTTCATCCACCCATGCTTTACATTCCCGGCTATCCGCCTTGCCTTGTTGCAATACATTAGGAACCTGCTGCGCAAGTGCTACATGGCATCCTATGATACATGATAATACAAATAGTAATACGTTTTTCCTCATCTTAGTTCTTTTCCATCTCTACTTTCATTTTGCCCACATACACGGCATTCTTTCCCATTTGCTGCAAAGGAATATCCCTTCCATCCAGATTCTTATAAAACAAAGTTTTATCAAAGTAAGAGTGTGAATGCCCTCCCAATACAATATCAATGTTACGAGTATTAGCTATCAATGTTTCATCAGAATAAGGTTCTCCCTTCCATCCCAAATGAGACAGGCACACCACCAAATCACATTTTTCCTGTTCTTTCAATATCTTGGCTACACGCTGGGCGGCCTCTATGGGGCTTTCAAAGACTACTCCCTCATAGTTCTTGGTTTGCACCAAGCCTTCCAACACGGGACTAAGGCCAAAGACACCGATCTTCACGCCCTCGCGTTCCAGTATAACGTAAGGTTTTACGATGCCTTCCAATACTGTTCCCTTCACGCCATAGTTAGCACATACAATGGGGAAATTGGCCATCTTAAAGAGCCGCGCCATATTATCCAATCCGAAATCGAACTCGTGGTTGCCTATGGTACCGGCATCATAGCCCATTTCGTTCATCAGCTTCACTTCCACTTCACCTTTGAACATATTATAATAAGGTGAACCCTGGGAGAAATCGCCGCAATCAAACAACAGCAGGTCTTTATTCTGCTCCCTCATGCCCTTTATTAAAGTGGCACGGCGTACAAAGCCCGCTTTTCCTGCATACTCCGGGTTAGGATCTGTAACGGGTACGGGCTCCACACGGCTGTGAGTATCATTGGTATGCAAAATCCATAATTCCTTTACATCCTGCGCTGCCAGTGCACCACAAATGCACAAAGCGGTAAATAGTAAATATATTCGTTTCATTATCAATCGGTTTTATTCTTTAACGGTAATTCTTCCTTCTATCTTCGAGTCCACTTTCTTACCCGCCCTGCTCTGTTCATTCACATAGTTCAGGAACAACTGGCGTATGGTGGCATTTTCCGGTTGCATTTTATCCGCATCGGGCACTTTGGCAAAGGCATCCATATGGTCGTTGCCTTCGGCAAGGTAGTCCAGTGTGGCTACTTTATATTCCTTATTTTCATCAAGCTCTTTACCGCCCACGGTGGCACTCAGCAATTTACCGTCTTTAGAGATCTCCAATCGCGCACCGCTCAGACCTTCGCCGTGCACTTTGGCTATGTTCTCAAATAATTGTTTCAGCAAAGCACCATTCATGGTAACGATGCACAAGGTGTTTTCAAACGGAGTTATTTCATAGATATTACCATACGTAATATTTCCTTCGGGCAAAGAGGTGCGAAGACCGCCCATATTGGTTACCGCCACATCGGCAGCACGACCTATATAATTGGTAGCGGAAGTGCGAAGAATATCCGCAACCAGATTTGACAATTCACTTTCGGGACGATAACGATCCATAAACCGGGCACTATTTCCAATGACCGGAGACATAATACTGTCCACAGTTCGTTGATATGGGGCTAAAACAGCCATTGCAGCACTATCCGGATTAGCATCAAGGGAGTCTGTCACCACTATTCTACTTCCTGTTACAGAAGCAACCGAATAGCCTGAGTTACAGCTAGAAAACAGAAAGATTCCGGCTAACATTCCTGCCGGAATCATACTCATCATTAGGTTTGGTTTCATGTTTATTCGTTGTTTATTGCCCAAATGTAATCAAAAAAGAGAACCCAGCCAACGATATTAGATGAAAAATATATGAAATTATATTTGGTGGTGTGGTATAAATCTAGTAATTTTGCACCGCTTTCGCGCAATCGCTGTCAAAGAAGAGTTACTTGATATGTTGCGTTGGTAACGATAAACAATTTAAAAATCAAAGAAAATGGATTTAATTAAAATTGCTGAAGAAGCATTTGCTACTGGCAAACAGCATCCTTCATTCAAAGCTGGTGATACTATTACAGTAGCATACCGTATCGTTGAAGGTAGCAAGGAACGTGTACAGTTGTACCGTGGTGTTGTTATCAAAATCGCTGGACATGGTGACAAAAAACGTTTCACCGTTCGTAAAATGTCTGGAACTGTAGGTGTTGAACGTATCTTCCCTATCGAATCTCCGGCTATCGACAGTATTACTGTTAACAAGGTTGGTAAAGTTCGTCGCGCTAAATTGTATTATTTGCGTGCTCTTACCGGTAAGAAAGCTAGAATTCAGGAAAAAAGAGTTAATCTGTAAGATTTATCATTCCTACATAAAAAGGGAGCGTTTCAGAAATGAAATGCTCCTTTTTTAATATCTCCCAGTAAATAATCGCATATCCTTGGACATAGCACAGAATTAATATCTTCTATAATTTGCATTTATGTAATATATATATTACTTTTGTTCTATGGAACAAGCAGAAAAAGGAGTTAGGGAAATTATTTTGTCTGAGGAATTTAGAACTTACTTTGAGGGTTTGGATGATAAAATCAAAGACAAATACGCTTATGTGATTCATATAATACGAACAAAATATGTAGTAAGTGAAAAGTTTGTCAAGATACTCTCCCCTTATGATTTATATGAGGTAAGAGTTTCTGTCGGAACCAATGAATACAGAACGATTTTGGTAGCAGTTGATAATCGTAGTTTTATTGAATCGAAAAAGGTAATCCTATTGAATTCCTTTCTAAAAAAAGACAAGAAACAATATAAAGTAGAAATAAAAAAAGCATTTGCTATAACAAAAAGATTGGAGGATTAAAAATGAAGTTCAACGAAGAAAAATTATCAAAATTGACAACAGCAGATGAAATGCTGGATGAAAGATATGGTAAGGCTGGAACTTCTACACGTAAGGAGTTTGAAGGAAAGGCCGAAGCATGGTATTATGCCGAGTTATTGAAAGATACTCGTAAAAAGAAGAAAATCACCCAACAACAGTTGGCAAATATGATTGGAAAAAAACGTGAGTACATTTCAATTATTGAGAGAGGAGAAGTTGATATGCAATTATCTACTTTTCTCAATATTGCTCATGCTCTAGGGCTCCGTTTTGGCTTGCTTCTATAAAAGAAAAATAAGTTTTGGGGGTGTGTCAAAACTCTAAAGTAACTATCAAATTGTTCACCGTAGGGGCGGATTGAATCCGCCCAAATACACAAAGCAAATTATTATCGGGCAGATTCAATCTGCCCCTACAGAAAAATGATAGCTATTTTTGGTTTTGACACATCCCCTTTCTATCTCAAAAAATAAACCACCGAAACCGCCCCCTTCGTCGGTCCCCAAATACGCTTCTTATACCTCCCTAATTCCTCCCCACAAGCACACCCCTCATACTTGCTATACTCCGTATAAACATACCCGCCCCCAACCGAAAAATCCAGTCCCCACCTGGCAGAAAGCACCACCTGATAGCCAACCGTCACCCCGGCGCCAACTCCCCATCCCTTGAACCGATTCTCCTTCAAAGCATGAATAAAACTGATTCCTCCCACATTATACTCCCCACCAAATACATTCACTCCCATATTCCACCCCACAAATCGCTCGCAAAACCAGTAACGCACCTCGCCACTTCCCATCCAGTGATGCAATTTGGAATTGATTGTATTTCCTTCCGAATCCTGATACTCCCCAAACCGGAAAGGATTATACCCACCGCCCAGGCTTCCGGTAAAATGCTTCCCCATGGGCCACTCTATTCCAATATTGGGGCTGGCGGTAGCCAGATATAATATATTTGTCTTTACCCCTACCACCTGCGCCTGTGCAGATGCAGCAAGCACCAGCAACAATCCTACTATTCCTACTGTTTTTATTAACTGATACACCTTATTCATCATCATGCTTCTTATTCTTTATTTATAATCTCCTCCCTACTTACTTGGTAATTCAGCGTCGAATTGGTTATCTCACCTATCTTCAACGTATAAATGCAATTACGGTGTATATCAAAAGGTTGATTTGTAAGATAATCCTCCATTTTTACATTCTGGCTTCCCGGCGAACCGTTCAGTGTGTACTCTATAATAAGTGTAGGAGGATTATTTGCGTCAGATTCATACAGATACAATACTTTCTTATATTGATTAGAGCTTTGTTCCATTCCTTTATATTGCATGGACTTCACCGCCTCATATTCTCCCGCCCATAAGGAAGAAGTCAGACTGTTGTCACTAGCCCTTTCAAATAAATATCCTACCGGAGCAGTATTACTAATATTCACACTTCGCAATTTAAAGTTTTTATCTGCCGGTATGTTATCTATCACATCTATTCGCGCCACGATGCGTTGCAGTTTCATATCAGTGATACTGATACTACTTGTAAGTGTTTTGGGTTCACTCATTCCCGTCATCACAGTACCACCTTCCAAGAGCACCGTGCTAGAATCACCATCTTTTAATACTTTAGTCGCAGGAGTCTTCCGGAATTTGTCTATCGTTATTTTCTGATTTCCTGTTATCTCTATATCTGTATCAAATTTTGTAGTTCCTTCATTAGCAACAAAAGCAAACACATGTCGACTCCCTATTATAGCTGTCGGGAATGCTACACGTACATTGACCATTCCATTCCCACTTATAAACTTTCCAACACCTAGGTCTGCTTCATTCCCTACATCCTCTTTCTCCAGTACCTGCATTCCTGCAAACAACGTATCAGCAATTAACGGTTCATCTATATGCGAAGTGATAATGAAATCGTATATCTTTAATCGATTCACTGACTGTTCCGTTTCATCTTGAATAGGATCCCCTTCATTTGCTCTATTATATACTACTTCGTCTTTCATGGGAACTCCCAAACGAAAATTTACAACGATATATTTCTCTCTTTCCGTTTGTGTACCCGACATAGAGCTATCATCCCCACAAGCAATTACCAACAGGCTAAATATGGTAATCATACAAAATGCGGTCATCACCTTAACTATATTATTTTTTTTCATCTTCTATTATTCTTGTTACCCGAAAGTACCTCCGCTTATCCAGTCCAGCACTCCGGCTTCAGTTTCCAGTTTTACCCCCACATGCCCGCCCATGTAGACGGTTATTATGATTTTATACTCCTGCCTTTCCACACTTGAAGGATAATAACCCCATGCTGTGAATGCTTTATTCAGATCAATGGCAGGAGTAATTTCTTCGTATTTTCCTTCTTGAATGCAAAAGACACGGAGAGTAGGCAATTGTCGATCGGCATAACGCAGGCTGATGAATTGCCCTTTTAATTCCAAATTATCAGTTGCCAATTGCAAATAGTGTAACTGATTCCATTGAGGAGAACGGGGAAAGTTTTTTTCCCCCAATGAATATCCATCTTTTCCATTCAGTTCATAACCAGAAGCGCAATTCTCTAAAGTTATCCGATAACAAGAGTCAGCACTTAGAACAGGAGGAAGATTTTTCCATTTCACAGTCACTTTCAACTTACAATGTACATTGGCCATTTGCGTGACAAATTTTTGGTTTACGTTTCTTTTGTTTATTGTGAAAGGGCAAATACCATAATATAACGGATCAGAATTACCTGTTTCAATTTCCTTCACAGTAAGCATGAATCCATCCATAGAACTACCATACGCAGGGGGAACTAGTAACGTAGCTTTTGCAGCATTGCCTACAGTCACCATTGTATATGAACCGGTATTTAAGCCTTGCAGTGATTGGTACCTAAGATTCTTTTCTTCCTGCATCTCTTGTAGAAACATTCCTTGTTCATCAAAAAGAAAATATCGCAATGAAGTAATATTCTGAGCAAAAAGATCTTTCTCATCCGATATATATTGATACTCCATACTGGCTTGATCGCAACAAAGATCACGATCATCCTCTATATTACAGGCGATGAATAAAGAGCATGATAATATGCCAGTGAAGAATATCCTATAAAGTAAAAGATTCATATTGTTTATAGTAAAGCTGTTGAAAAGTGCACAAGTCAATCATTGCATCCTTTCAACAGCTTTAATGAAAAGGATAATTTTAGTTAGTTTTCTTAAAAGCAAAAACAGAACGTACCACACACATTCCATAGTCAGGATTATACCTGTCAACATCCTCATTCAAAGAAAGTCCTTTTTCTGAAGGCCAATATCCTCGATAAGCACGATTATCTCCTTGAGAAATAGTACTTAGCCAATCTTGACCATTTGTAGGAAAGGCATCATACTGACTTGCATCAAGTTTGCCAAATAAAAAGGTATTCATATCGCTGACAGTATTTGTACATGTTATACTAAACCTCCCATTACTCGCAGTACCAGTCATTGAGTACATATTATTGATTTCCATAAAGCTTTGAGCCACCGCTGCTATTTGGCCGATACTGGGTAGATACCACCCACTGGTTCCGGCTGGTAAATCAACGGAATAATCCATAGCTGCCGCCATAGCGGGGAATTCATTCTTCGTAACAGCATTGCAATGTGTATATCCATCCAAGTCTCTAATCACAGCTTGCAATGTTTTGACTACAGGGATTCCAGCTGCTTTTTCATCTTTAGTTCTCCAAGTAAGTTTAGTCGCTGCATTCTTCAATGCAATTGCATACCCTGTATAGCCTGCCGCCTGATCTATGGCACTTGTCAAATTCGAGAATACAATACCGACACAGGTACCTTTATTGGGATCCGGAGCCGGGCGTTCAGTCCATGTAAACAAGCCGGTGTAACTCATGCCACGCAACCCTCCATCACTAAAATCAAGAGCATCACCATTCTTATAGACATAATCTCCAATCTTACCTAGATCTGTTGCTTCATAAGTAATGGCAAGCTTTTCTCCCGGAAGGATAGTTGCTTTTGCTTCATCCCAATCTTCAACAGTCAGCGCATATGTTCCAGTGACGCAATTCAAATTTATCTGGTACAGGTTATTACGTTTTACTGCTAAATTGGTACCTTCCTCTTTTAATGTCACATTCAAAGTCTTCACTTCTCCACTTGCCCCTAACTTATAGCTGACTCTGATAGCTGTCGCTCCATCATCACTTGTTCCTGTATTAATATTTTCATAAGTATATAGAGTCAATTTTTCCTCTGTTGCTTTTGACCATTCTATCTCCGTTCCGTTCTGTGTCGATCCATTTGGCATTGTTTCCTGAGTAGAAATATTTGCTTTAGTAGCTTCATTCAGAATTTGTACTTTGGTAATTGTTGCACCATTGGTATTAGCACTTGCATTATAAGGATGTGAATTGATTATATCAAAACGAGCAGCCAAACGGGTCATTGTTATATTACCTATATCATTGGTAGCATCTGAAAAGACATTTAATGTCATTTTACCACTAGACATCAGAAAGCCAGGATTTGCAGCACCATCAGCATCCAACCCATTTGCAGTATCTTCTACCACTGTTTTTTCAAATTCATCAAGCGTAGTCGTTAATGGAGTCATAGCACCAAACTTTGACGTCAACCCAGTACCCGGATTGGCAATAAAGAATGCAGTATAATCTCCGGCATACAGAGGTTTAAAAGTATAACTTCCATCATCATTGTCAGTTATGTTAGGATTCTCTACCCCTACAGTTGTTACAGCTTCACTTTCTGTACTATAAATCAACCGCAACTTATTATCCGGTGTAAAAAGTGCCACATACACTGTATTGATTGTCTTTTCGGTATCTATGGCTGCCATTGTTGCAGCACGGCTTATGCCAGCGCCTGCAGCACCATTCAATTTAAAAGTTATTCCTTTAGGAGCAACAATCGTTTCAGTAGGCTCCTGCTCCAAAACTTCATTGTAATTACTGCATCCGCCCAGCATGGGTGAAACACCCAGCATGATACTTCCCATCAACCACAAACTGATATACTTAATATTTATATATTTTGTTCTCATATTTTTTCCTTTTTCTGTGTTATCTACTTTTAGTTATACTTTTCTTTAGATAAGGTCTGAATTAATCTCATGAAAGTCCCACTCAGCAGGAATAAACTTGAAGGTTATATCTTGTCCGCCAGCCTCAGTATCTCCTACTTGCAGAATATATACGTGGTTACGAAGAATATCGAAACGAGTATTCAAATCATCACGCATTTCTACTTCTGTTGTTGCAGACCATCCGTTTAGCGTATATTCTACAATCAATGTTGGTGTAGGAGTGTCATTGCCTACTCCACGTTGAGAAAGATATTCATAAGCATAAAGTACCTTTTTATACCATGTGCCGGTAACTCCTTTATCCGTTGTAATGGATTCCACCCATTTAGCATCTAGGTAATCTGCTGTTCCGGCTGCCTTATAACCATTAGCCGTGTAGCTGGGATTTTGTTCCAGTGTAACAGGATTGGTGTAATTCCATATTTCACCGGTCTTATCCCCATTACTTTTCTCGGCAAACAGATAACCATTAGGGGCACTGTTCTTTAGCTTCACCGAAACTAATTTGAAATTCCTTGATTCTGAAATGTAATTCTTCACATCAATACGTGCCATTATGCGTTTCATATTTACTGCATTAGCCTGAGTACCACCAGTAGGGATTGCTATAGTTATAGCTTCAGTTACCCCTGTCATTGCCAGTCCACCTATATTTCCAAAGAAAGTGCTGGTATTGCCACCTGTTGACATACTCTTATTGGCAACACTAACACGAAGATCGTTTAGTGTCAATGATGCCCCATCTTCTATTTTTTGATCAAAAGTAGGGACAGTATCGTTGGCAACGAAAGCAAAAACATGGTTTTCACCTATTTTGGCAGAAAGTGAAAGTTTCACTTGATATTTTCCTCCAGTGGCACCCGGCACACACATTCCGGAGTTTAAACTAGCTCCGTCTGTTTTTATTTCCACATTGTAGGCTTTTACAAAAGTTGGTTCGGCATCTCCTTCTTTCTTGAAATCATAAACTTTTAATTTCTTAATGCTCCATTCAGATTCATCATGTAGTGGTGTAACATCTCTACCTTTTGTGTAATTCACTTCATCTCCCATTGGAAGTCCCAAGCTGAAAGTGACAGTTGCCCCTTCGTCCTTGCCTATTGCATCTGTGGGGTTCAACAGCACCTCATCACTAGTGCAGCCCGTCCATAAGGTAGCTGCAACACTCAATGCGAACACGCTCCGCAATACTTGTTTTTTGTTCATAATTTGACTTTTATGTTAGTAATATTAATTAGTTATTTCCCATTCATTCAGCAATCTGTCAGTTTGATGTCTTCCAGAAAAGATCGTGTCAGTTGGTTTACCACTCCCAGTTTCTGTGCTACTTTTCCGTATCGGTTGTAGAATTCTTCGGTGGTGGGACGGTTACAATTCAGATGTTCGCCTGTGGCTTCCAGTACACTCAGCAATGAGATCCGGTTTAGGGGACGGTTCAGTCGATAGGAATTGATTGTTCCTTCGGGGTTACCCTCTGTATGGTGGATCAGTCCTGCTTTTTCCAGTTTTCCCAGCAGGGATGCTATTTCTCCTTCGGCAGGGTTGTATTTTTCAATCCTTTCGTTTTTTCCTGCTGCAATGTCGTGCAGTATGGCAAGTGATTCCTGTGTCAATCGTGTTAGCATAGCAATATTTTTTTTATTGTTCACAAAGCCTGTTGTTTGTAGGGCTTTTGATGTTAGCTAGTGCAAAGGTCGGGATAATTTCTGATATAATCAACTAAAGCGAGAAGAATTTCTGAAAAACTTTAATTTTAACCAAGAAAGAAGAATTTTGTCTTTTAGGAATCCCGTGTTCATGCTGCTTTAGGGGTTGAACTGTTATTTAAATTAACATTTATAACTATTTAGTATGTTAATGAATGTTTTCCCTCTCACGCGCGCATATTTTCGCGCGAACAAGAATTATTGCGCGAAAACACGCGAGGACCTCGTGAGTTTTAAAGACTGTTTTTGCGCTTGTTTTTGCCGATGGAATGGTCTTCTTTTGCAGCCGCTTACGACGTTGTAAGTCTTAAAAAATCCGTTATGGTAAACAAAATGCAAACGGCACCGAGTACTTCTTCGGTGCATCTCTACCGCAATTTTCGCCAACTGAGTGAACAACTATCCATGGAAGAAGTCTTCCGCCGCATCAAGGGAGGGATGTATGAAAGCGTGATCCTCGTTATCCGCCGTGAACGAAAAGCAGGGCACAAAGAAAAAGCGGACGGGGCTAAGAAAACCCTACCTGCCGTTACGGTATCTACTGACTACAACGGTCGCCGCACAGTAGAGAATCTGACTGCCTACTACCCGCACTTAGTGTTGGACTTTGATGGCATCCCTTTTAGTCTGGCGGAACAGGTACGCGACAAAGCAGCTAAACTTCCCTATACGCTGATGGCTTTCGTCAGTCCCAGTGGCGAGGGGGTGAAGGTAATTTGCCATACTCCCGGTAATCCGAATGGATTGACAGGTGAGGAATTGATAACACTACACCGCAGCTACTTCAAGGCTCTAAGCCAACTTTATAGCCTCCGGCTAGGTTGGAAGGTAGACGTTTCGGGCAGCGACATGGGACGTCTGATGATTCTGGGCTCCGACCGCAATGCCTATTGTGTGGAACATTGGCCTACTTCTCCCTATGAAGGTGATTTTCCGGTGTACAAACCGGAAAACCAAAGTCCGTGCGAAACCCAGAAAGTAAAAGTGACCACTCCTCCGGAAATAGACGCTACTGCCATGAAAGCATTTCTTGCTGCCCGCGAAGAACTTCGCAAACAAGGAGTGGTGTATGAACCACATAACCACAATAACTACTTGTACAAAATGGCACGCAAACTGAACACCGCAGGTATCCATCAGGAAGTGGCAGAACCTATTATGCTTGCCAATTATGAAGATTATTCAGCCATTGAACTGCATCAGTTGGTGGTAAGCGCTTACACCAACCATAAAGACGAACATGGCACGAAACAAGCAGCTCCGGCAAAAGGCAAGGTTTCCATTAATGAGGTGGAAACTTATCTTTCCACCCACTACAAGTTTCGCTATAACACCATTACTACACGCTTGGAAAAGGCAGAAAGTATGGAAAGCAAGCATTACGCTCCGTTAGATGATTATGGTGAGAACTCAGTATACCGCGATCTCTGCCTGCAAGGGTTGACCATCCGCAAGAATCATTTGGAATCACTGCTGCGCAGTGATTTTGTCCCTCGGTTCAATCCCCTTGTCTCTTATATGGAAAACCTTCCCGAATGGGATGGAGAAGTGGATTATATATCACAGCTTGCAGCAACGGTAACGGTGGAAGGCGACCAGCAGAAATGGGAACGCAATTTCAAAAAGTGGTTTGTGGCTATGGTCGCTTCATGGCTGGAAACCGATACGGTCAATCATGTGGCATTGATACTGGTAGGCAGGCAAAATGCCTACAAAACCACTTGGATAACTTCCCTACTCCCTCCCGAGTTGAAAAGTTACCTGTATAGCGGTCCGGTAGATCCCGGCAACAAAGATCATATTTTGAATCTCTCTCGTTGCGCGCTTATCAACAATGAGGAAATGGATGCCCTCTCGGGCGAGCGATTGAACCGCTTTAAAAGTATGATTACGCAAAATGCAACGAATGAACGTGCAGCGTATGGCCGCAATATGGAATATCACCCGCGTTGCGCTTCCTTTGCCGGGAGTACCAACCTCACCGAAATAGTATGTGACTCTACGGGGTTACGACGGTGGTTGGTAGAAATGGTGGAGTCCATCATTTCTCCGCGCGAGTATCCTTTCCACTACACAGGCATCTATTCGCAGGCATTGTCTTTGCTAAAGAACGGGTTCCGCTACTGGTTCAATAATGAGGAAGTGCGGGAGATCAATATGGACAACGAGCAATTTGAGATGAAGACAGTAGAGGAAGAAATGATACAGATGTGGTTCCGCATACCCGGCAAGTATGATTCATACATCACACTGACGGCAGCACAGGTGTTGCAGAAGATTTCCTATTTGGTACACACGCCCATGAATAAGAATAATGTGGGCAAGGCATTGAAACGCATCGGCTTTGCTTGCCACAAGGTGAAAGGGATTACTTGTTATCACATGATAGAATTATCTCCGGCAGATGTAGAGGCAAACAAGAGTTTGATGTAACAGGAGGTAGTAGGTTATACCTATATATAATAAGGTATATGGTGTAATACACCTTATTATATAAGTAGAGTTCATAGAAAAAGGATGCACCTCCTACTCTTTTATGCCGGGCTTAATCTGGTTCCAGGGAATATATGCTATATAATAAGGTAGTATGCAGCGGATAATATGACACCGTGTAATGCCTCATAAGACACCGCGAAAAACTTTTTTCACGGTGTCTTATCACCCTTCCCACACCGGGGAATTTTGTTTACGAAAGGTGGGATTATAGGAAATATATTATTATTCTTTACTATTCTCCGGGGTATGCTCCTCCCCTTCTTCTTCCTTCCCACGCAAATAAACCGAAGGAGCCACTCCAAACTGCTGCTTGAAGCATTTACTGAAATAGAAGGGATCGTTGATACCTACCTTATAAGAAACCTCGGCCACTGTATAGCGATTCTCCAAGAGCAATTCCGCCGCTTTCTTCATGCGGATGATGCGGATATATTCATTGGGAGAATAACCGGTGACACCACGCACCTTGCGATAGAACACTGTTCTGCCAAGTCCCATCACTGATGCAAATTCATCAATGGTGAACTGTGCATTGCCCAACTGCTGATCCATGACTGCCTGCAACTTATCTGCAAATTCCTTATCTTTATCCGAGGTACAGATAGCAGGACGCACCATATTGGGATCATTGGAGAATTTCTCACGCAATTTCTCGCGCTGCTCTATCAACTTAAAAGCACGAGCCAACAACAGTTTGGGGCTGAAAGGCTTGGTGATATAAGCATCCGCCCCACTCTCCACACCTTCCAAGTGACTCTCGGCAGAGCTCATTGCAGTCAGCAATATGATAGGTATATGGCTGGTGTCAAAATCATTCTTTAACTTGCGGGTCACTTCAAAACCGGTCATGCCCGGCATCAGGACATCACAGATTATCAAGTCGGCATCATAAGTACGTGCACGTTCCAGTCCTGAGGGGCCATCCGCTTCTGCCACTACCTCAAAGTATTGCCCCACTTCTTCTTTCAGGAACTCGCGGACATCATTATCATCTTCTATAATCAACACCTTACGCTTGTTGAGGGGCACAGACGGAAGTTTTACTTCTGCATCATCCGTATGGCTCACAAACTCTCCGGCCAATGCCGCCGCATGGTGTTCTTCTTCTTCCAACAAGACATTATGCGGAATCAAGAAATCTTTTTCTTCGTACACTTTGGAATCGGTGGGAAGGGAAACGGTAAATACCGACCCACCGCCTTCATTTTCATTATAGACTATCGTACCTTTATGCACACATACCAGTTCATGAGTCAAATGCAAGCCCACTCCCACACTGCTGCCGGAGAAACTGCTTTGCATAAAGCGTTTGAACAGTTCGTCGCGTTTCTCCTTGGGGATGCCCACACCGGTGTCTGCCACAGAAATCACCAGTTGCTTCTTAGCCTCATCCACTGTTACCGAGAAGGTTACCTTGCCACCGCTAGGAGTGTACTTAAAGGCGTTGGACAGCAAATTGTAAGTTACCTTATCCAGATTTCCCTTATCAATAAACATTTTATAAGAGGCTACGGAAGGCAGGAACTTAAAGTCCATATTCTTAGACTCTGCGGTATCATTGAAACTGAGGAAGATCTCGTACAGGAAAGCAATCACATCGGTTTCCTCCAAAGAGAGTGCCAGTTTATTGTTCTGCATCTTGCGGAACTCCAATAACTGATTGATAAGGCGCAACATGCGCTGGGTGCTCTTATCCATTACCTTCAATGAGTAAGTCATTTCTTTGGGCACCTTGCCGCCACGTTGTATTTTCTCCAATGCTCCCTGAATCAAAGTAAGCGGGGTGCGGAACTCATGGGAAATATTAGTGAAGAACACCAATTTATATTCGGTGAGTTGCTTCTCAATCTGGATGCGGTTTCGCAAGCTGTTGAAGTCGCGCATCAGCTTGTAAGTGATATACAATGCCACCACTATCAGAATAGTATAGAGAAGGAATGCCCAGTTTGTCTTCCAGAAAGGCGGAGCAACGACTATTTTCAGTACCGTTTCCTGATCTCCCCATACGCCTACTCCGTTGCAAGCCTTTACACGCAGTTTGTATGTGCCGGGAACCAGGTTCTTATAAGCTGCAAAGTTCAAGGAAGAAGGAATGCTCCATTCTTTATCATAATTATCCAGACGGTAAGTGTACTTGGTTCCGTTATTGTCCGAGTAATCGAAAGTGGAAAAGTCAACCACAAAGGAGCTTTGGAAATACTTCAATTCTATTTGATCCGTGTAAATCAACGAACGATCCAGCGGAGAATCCACATCACCCGGACGCATGGAAATGCCGTTGATGCGCAAATTAGTAAATGCGGCGATAGGGTTAATGCTAGAATTATTTACAATCTTCTCCGGCGTTATAACGACCAGCCCATAATTAGAACCGAAAAGCAATTTTCCGTCTTTACTGATACAACCACTATTCTCACTATACACATTGCCCAATGCGTAGGTAGAGAAGAAGAAGTTTTCAAAAGCGTGCGTGTCGGGATCAAAACGGGAGATACCATATTCGGTGGCAACCCACAGCTTGCCTTCCCTATCTTCTACAATGGACTGCACCATGCTGTTCACCAGCCCGTCACTTACATCATAATGTTCAAAGGACAGGTTTTTATAATCATTCTCGGGAGTACACATGCTGAACCCGCTTCCCGATGTGCCTACCCATATACGTCCCTTGCTATCCTGATGGATACACTTTATTTCATTGCTGCGCAATTTGCCGTTATTATAACTATATATCAGATAGTTATCAGAATTGGCAATTAATGAATCCGGCTGAAAGATATACACTCCGGCACTGGTTCCTACCCACATCCATCCGTTGGCATCCTCTTGTATGACACGAATCTGGCGTTGCCCGTATGTATTTTCCAGAAAGCGTTTAAAAGAATATGTTTCCTTTCCCTCATTCTTGACTGCCAGATTCAATCCGCCTCCAAAAGTCCCTACCCACATCCGGTTCTTCTTATCGCGGTAAAGGGTAAAGATATTGTTGTTCCCCACAGACGCGGGATCATCCGAGTTATATTGATACCATTTTCCGTCAATGCTCAGTCCGTTTCCACGGCTGCCCAGCCACACACTTCCATCTGCGCCTTCTGCCGCAGCATAAATATTAGAGTGGAAATAGCGGCTGTCTTCTATCGTTTTCAAATGGGAATCATAAGTGTACAAGCCTCCGCGACGGGTTCCTAACCATATTTTATCATTCTGCATACGGGTAATCATACGCACGGTATTAGAACGGTCGGACAAGGTTTCATCTTCCGGGAAGATACGCTCGGCCCCCTCATTCAATACAGAGATGTGGGAAATACCTGTGTACTCCGAACTTACCCAAAGCGTTCCGCTACGGTCTTCCATTATGTATTGCAGGAAATTGGAAGTGATGTGGCTGAACCCGTTGATATTAGAGGAAAAATGCTGTAATTCGCCTGTTGCCAGGTCATAAGCAAATAATCCGTTGCCATAGGTTGAAATCCAGATAATATCACGTGAATCATGGACGATGTGATAACGCTCCTCATCAATATAATTCACCTTATCGGTTGGGATAAGCTGGAAGGTCTTGATTGCACGGCTTTTGGCATTGATATACCACACCTTTCCGGTACGATTGTAGACCCAGAAATTTCCACGGTTGTCTATCTGCACTTGCCCCCTGGCTATATCGAACTCCGGGTCACGCTTCACTTGATGCGTTTCCAGGTTTAAAACATAACCTCCGTCTTGTGTAAAGATCACCCAATCCTTTTGCAGACGCAATACATCATATACCAAAGTCCCGGTATTTTCTTTCCCCAAGGAGGCAATGACGTGGCTTTGCTCCTCTCCTTTCTTCACTGAGATTTTACCTGTGCTTGACAGGAAAAAGAGTTCTTTGCCGTATGATAATATCTTGAAAGCATCGCGGTTGCTATCTGCCAACACGGCTTTATCACCTACCAGTTTGGCTACTCCCTCATGGCTGCCTATCCAAATGTCGCCCCGCTCATCTTCAAACACATAGGTAACCTTATCGGAGAACAGGTTATTTTTCTCTTTTTTAAAGACGACAGATGTGAACTGCCCATCGGCATACGTCACCTTTCGGCATCCGTTTCCATCCTGCCACAACCACACATTCCCATTACGGTCGGTCATCTTGTTATTATAAATCTGGTTGTATTCGCCGCAACCGGTGAAATCTACAAAGCAATCCTTTTTCAAATCATAGCAACTATATACTTCGGAAGTGGTAGCTATCCATAGAAATCCATTTGCATCTTCCTCCAAATCACGGATACGGTGATCCGGCAAAGAGATTTTATCTCCCCCCTCCGGACGGAAAGTTACAAAAGAAGTTCCATCATAGCGGCTGAGCCCGTTCAAAGTGCCCATCCATATAAAGCCTTTGCTGTCTTGATAGATATATCGGATTGAATTATTGGCAATGCCATCCCCGGTAGTCATGTGAGTAGAACGCACTTCGACAGACGCTGCTATACTCTGACTTAAAAGAATAAAAAATGCCCAAAGAGAAAAGATGTGTGTTTTCATATTGTCTATACAACGCATTTGTGCTGACAAATGTACAAAAAAAGAGTGTACCAAAAACAACTTGGTACACTCTTTTTTATCTTAATCCATATGGAAGACTTCGGGCAGCGGAATGGTTACCGGAGAATTGTCAGGATTTACTTCCATTATATCTGCCATATAGTCCCACCACTTTTGCACAATGGGATTGGCACCCATGTCTTGGGAAGACTCATCGCCTTTTGTTTTTTGACAAGCAAACAGAATGTTGGTATCCTTGTCCCAATAGATGGAATAATCGTACACGCCTCCGTCCGATAGCATTTTCTTCAATTCGGGCCAGATGGCTGCATGTCTTTTCTCGTACTCTTTCTCGAAGCCGGGCTTCAAGAACATTTTAAATGCTTCACGTTTCATGGTATTTCCTCCTTATATTTTAATTCACCACATGAAAGATAGGTTCGGATGTTTTCTGCTCCGTGCGGTAATACTGCACGGCACTATCATTCATTTTGGGATGTTGTTTATTCAACAAGTTAATCATCTCGGCACCTGCCCAAATCACCGGACCGTATCCATGCGCTGCATACACATTGACCGGACGATAATAATAGAAAGCAGGATCAAACGCCATACCTGTACCTACACAAGTACCGTCCACCTGACCTTCCGCATTGATTTGCGTAGTAACAGCATGCCACCCCAACTGGGCAACCGGGCCATAAGCCATTGCATCAATCCATCCTTTATTGATGGCATGGGCAAAACAATAAACATAGATGGCAGTAGCCGATGTTTCCAGATAGGAATCATTGCGATCCAGCAACTGATGCCAGAAACCTTCCCCACTTTGCAGGGCAGCCAGTCCACGTACATGGGCACGGAATAAATTCATTATTTTATCACGCTGCGGATAGTCTTCGGGCAATACATCCAGTACCTCGCACATAGTGAGCAATGCCCAGCCATTGGCACGTCCCCAGTGAAAAGCCGGATGATCTTCCATTCCTTCTACCCAACCGTGGCGGAACAATCCTTTCTCGGGCACCCACATACGGTCTGCAAACTGAAGTATCTGGCGTACAGCCTCTGCCATATACATCTGCTGTTTGTCCCCTGCCATGCGGGAATAACAGGCTATAGGCGGAATGCCCATAAACATATCATCCAGCCACAACGTATTGTGTTGCGGACGGGTGCGGGCAAAAGTTCCATCGGCAAGGCGGTATTCCTTATTCATGATAAAGTCCATGTAGTTCTCTATCAATGGATTCAGGTTCAATGAATTGTCTGCGGTTTGCGCTTTCACCATTGCCGCACATACGGCTCCGGCATCATCCAGCGCATGGGGAGTCAGAATTTGTTTCATCTGAGGGTCTACCGTTCCGTATTTTTCAAGGACACGGCGGAAATGGGGAGCCACTTCGGCAAGGAAAGTAAATCGATCCGTCACATATTTATAATAGGCGGGATCTCCGGTAGCCTGGGCGGCTGTGAGCATGGCAGAGTAAGTCACTCCCCATTCATAACTAGCCAGGCGGAAAGCACCCCGTTCCAGTTGTGCATCAGCCGTCATATTAGCGTAGTCCGTTATTACTTTTCCGGTATTCTTATCTACAACTCTGGTGGGGGTGTTCTGCTCCAGATAGCGAAGGATACGATCCATATCAGCTTTCACTTCACCGGTAGTCAGTGCCCCATAAGGTACTTTGTACTCAGGTTGTAATAAATGCAACGGGGTATTCGAGTCGTTTACCGCCGCTTTCTTTTTCTGTGCGCTGGCGCCTGTCCCTGCCAGGAACAGGATAGCACCCATCATGCCTAGTGTTCTTAAATTCATGCTACAGTTCTTATTTCTTTTTAAATTCATATCCTCTAAAGATGCCTTTCTTTAAGTCCGGTCCAAAGTAAAATCCGGGTTGTGTAGGCTGGTTATAAGCCACATTCTGGGTAGCGATGCTGATGCGATAAACCGGATCTTCCAGGAAAGTATGGAAACGGTAATCGGTCGCTATGGGTGATACATAGAGACGAAGGGCGGAATTATCCTCGGTGCGGAGGAGCACTTCTTCGCGCCAGTCACCTATAATATCTCCCTGCAAGGCAGGATTGGATTTGGTTCCATTGTTGGACATGGTTCCCTGGAAAGTAACCAGTGTTTTACATTCATCTGTTTCCCAATCATATTTGCTTACCCGGTTTTTGTCCAGCAATTCGCGCAGCAAATCACCGTCCCACCATACAGCCATGTTTACCGGAATGGATTTGGTAGTGGGGCGAACCACTTCACCTTTTATATTACGCACGCCATGAGAGTCCGAAGACCACATTTCCAGTCCCGGATTACGCGGATCAATATCGGCAGCCATACAACGGCCTACATCCGTGCTGCTCTTTACCTGAAATAATACTTCACCTGTAGCCGCACTGCGGAAACTGGAACCGTCTTTCTTGTTTTCGTGACAATCCCATACTTGCAGGCCCTTCATCGTAGGAGAGAATTGAGTCATGTGGATAGCGTCACCATGTCCCATACCGGTAGAATACAGACCCTTTCCATCATTGTTTATGGCACATGATCCGTAAATTATTTCATCGCATCCGTCACCATCCACATCGCCTACGCGCAGGTTGTGGTTACCCTGTCCGGCATAGTCTCCGCAACCCGGATTGTTGCTGTCAAATACCCAACGCTGTTTCAAGTCTTTTCCATCCCAATCGAATGCAGCCAGAACAGTACGTGTATAGTAACCACGGCACATCACCACACTGGGGTGCACGCCGTCCAGATAGGCCACACATGCCAGGAAACGGTCGCAACGGTTGGCACGCGGATCTCCCCAGGCTGATATATCGCCACGGAGAGGAACATAGTCGATAGTCTTCATCGCTTCTCCGGTTTGCCCATTAAACACGGTAAGGTATTCGTTTCCTGTCAGGATACGTCCTTGGTTGCGGGGAGTGTTGCCACGAGAAGAATCGTCAGCAACGCCCGCTTCGCGATAGTCCGCCCGGGCATCACCTATCACTTTTCCTTTCCCGTCCACTGTGCCATCGGAAGTCTTCATTACGATTTCCGCTTTTCCGTCTCCGTCCAGGTCAAAGACCATAAACTGGGTATAATGCGCTCCGGCACGGATATTACGTCCCAAGTCGATGCGCCACAACTTTTCACCATTCAGGCGGTAACAGTCAAAATACACATTGCCTGTATATCCGTCGTGGGAGTTATCATGGGAATTGGAAGGGTCCCATTTCAAGATGATTTCATATTCTCCATCGCCATCCACATCTCCTATGGATGCGTCGTTGGGGCTATATGTGTATTTCTGTCCGGCAGGTGTTACACCTCCGGCAGGTACATCCAAAGGAATATTGATATAGCCGGAAGGTGCATTGGCAGGCAATGTATAGGTTCCGTCTATCTTGCCCGTCTCTACTCCTTTTATAACAGGCTTCACCGTGTAAACAGCCTGTTCAGTCCCTTTATACGAATCCCTGTAAAAAGTACCGGTAGTGCTTGGCACTGAGGCTATCTTCTGACCATTGCGATATACATTGAAAGTGGTATTCATGGGGTCTGAAGAAAGGTAGCGCCAAGAAACGACAACTTCCGACGGGTTTTCGCGAATGGCTACCACGCCACGGCCTAACTTTTCCTGTTGTAACTTAGAATAGTCATAAGAGGGTTGGGCCACTGCTACAGTCATCATGCAGAGTGCCGCCAATGTGCTACATAGTTTTTTATGTGTCTTCATAATCTAAATATTTTGTTTATCCATACAAAGGTAGGCTCTATTATTCTGTTATGAAATGTAGAAATGTACATATGCATGGAAAAACGTTGCAAAGACAGGCAAATAATCTAAAATGCAGTGCTTTTATAGGTCATATTTTCTTCAACCACATTTTCAGCGTTTACCACATTTTTCACAAACTTAGTGACTTCTCCTACATTCACGTTCTTTATTTCCACATTCCTTATCGGCAGGCGTTCATCGCCTTTCAGGTCATAAATAGCTTCGGTGCGATCACAAGTTACACTATCCATATAAAGGCCGCTGATAACGGTGATACTATCTTTATAGGTAGGAACCAAATTTCTCCATTGATAAAGTACGTCCGTATCCACTTCCATTACGCGCTGCATCTTACCTGCTTTTACATTCTTCATCCATATATTTTCAATGAATCCGCCGCGCCTGTGGTTGGTCTTTGCAAAGAAAAGACGGAACACGGAATCAGGAGCAGTGCAGTGGTGCATATACACATTGCGCACTCCGCTGGACATTTCACTGCCGATGCCCAGCAAGGTATGCCCCTTTAGGATATCACAGTTGCGCACCACGATATTCTCACAAGGAGAGTTCAGCCGCCATGCATCCTGATTGCGACCCGATTTTATCACAACGGCATCATCGCCCTGATCGAAAATGCAATTCTCTACCAGGAAGTTGCGGCTCATTTCCAAGTCTATGCCGTCATTGTTGTGCCCATGCGCCTGCACATCAAGGTGACGCACAATGCCGCCGTCACACATATAGAGATGGACAGTCCAGAAAGGGCTTTGGCGTATCTTGAATCCATCCAGCAGCACATTCTTGCAACGGTTGAAATGGATGAGATGAGGGCGGAGATGGTTTTCTCCTTTTGCCATCTGGCGTTGCTCCACAGGAACATCGGTAGATGCCATGGTATAAAGTTCTTTCAGAGCATCCATATGGGGTTGGGGACGCTTGAACCATATTTTCCATGTATCCATAATGGGTGCTAATGTACCCTTTCCGGTGATGGCAATATTCTCACAATCAAAAGCATAGAGCAAGGGGGAATAGTTATAACACTCCATACCCTCCCATGAGGTCATTACGGCAGGCAGATAGTCCGAGGGATTATCAGTGAAACGCAATACGGCGTTTTCTTCCAGATAAAGATTTACATTGCTCTTAAAATGGATAGGCCCGGTGAGCCATTCTCCTGCGGGAATCACTACTCGACCGCCTCCGGCTTCGTGGCAAGCGTTGATGGCTTTGGCAATAGCTTCTGTATTTACGGTTTCAGTACCTTTCATTGCGCCATAATCTGCAATGGAGTAATCGCGCGAGGGGAAGATAAATTCCTTAATCGGCTCCATAGGGAAAGGGGCATCTACGGATACTGTCTTATACTTTGGAGCAGGAGCGGTACAAGATACCGCCAAGGCAATGACTGCCATACTGAACAGAGATTTAAAAAGAGTGTTCTTCATGGTATAATTGTTTTTTTAATATTACTTGTCTGTCGGATTATAAAGGAATATCTGATCCAGCACCACACCCTCATCTACCGCTGCGAACACCAAACGATGGGAAGCTCCTCTCCCCACAGGAAGGATAAAACGGCGGACAGCCTGATTGCGAAGCACATTTTCTTTCCATTCTTCACTGCGCCCCTCCGTGTGATAGGCTACGGACTGCATTACCTTTCCATCCAATGAGACGGTGAAACGAAGTTGGTTTCCATCAACAGGATGATTGGGCAGCAATCTTACTTCTACTTCCACAGAATCAGCCTCCCAATGAGGAAATTCAAAAGTCAGTGCCGTACCTTTCGCCACAGCTGCCGCCTTACCTTCGTAGCCTAATCCTTCGCAACGCACAGCATTTCCTTGCACGCATTCCGTTCCATTCCAAGCATAGACAGGTTGGCGCTTTTCGGGTAAAACGGATGATAGTGTTTTTCTTTCCACCCGATTGAAAACAGGGAGTTGACGGGGCTGGAAGTCCATGATGCGGTTCCATTTCCCGTTGTTGTAGGTCTTGGTCAGGGAGGCGATACTATCAAAAGCAAGGTCGCTATCTGCCCAACCGGCTTTTCCATGACGTGCCAACTGGGCGGTCAAAAGTTTGCGGTTCATTTGGGTAGCTGCCTGTACGGGGTACTTTGCCAGTTGGAAATAAGCGGCTTTTCTTTCTTCGGGCACTTTATTCCAGAGTTTTTCCACGCCATCCGATAATTGCTTATAGTCAGACAATCTCTCTTGTATTTCTGCTTCGCTCCAAGGCAAGTCGCTTATTACTTTATACGCAGGGTTTCTCTCCTCGGTACGGGTATTCCCCATAAACTCCGGTTTCTGGATGTAAGCCAGACGATAATGCTCTTGCAGGATGGGGTGTAATCGTCCTGCTATTTGTGTTCCAAATTCACGCTCCAGGAAATGGCGCTGATGGGCAACGACTCCTTCTTGTTTCACTGCATCCAGATTCCATGCCATATCAAGGAAAAGTTCTATCTGGTATTCAATAGGTTTGATATCTCCGACATTCAGTATCCACATTTTCTGTATGCCTTGTTCGTATGCCAAGGACATTTGCTGGTATATCAATGCAGGATGGACGGTGCCCAGCCAAAGGTAATCATGCGGACGCCCCCAGTAGGATACGTGATAGTAAACTCCATTTCCACCCTTGCGAGCGCGTTCTTTTGCGGTGGGGAAATGGCGAATGTAACCATAGTTATCATCGCACCACATCAGGGTTACCTCATCGGGCACTTGCAGACCGGCATTATATACATCCAATACTTCTTTATAAGGAATAAAGACTTGGGGGACTTTTGTCACATCTTTGTTTACATATTTAGCCAATAATTCGCGTTGGTCCTTCAGAACTTTGGTTAGTACCGCTTTCTGTTCTTCTGTGGTTTTTGCACCGTTCATGGCGCCATCGTGCACGCCTCTCATGCCCAGGGTGTAGAGGTTATCCAGTGTTGCCACTTCTTTCACACGTTGCTCCCAGAAGGACAGGACGTTTGCGCTATTGTTTACATAGTCATACTCTCCCACTCCGTCCCGTTTCCATTCGCCGTTTGTGTTCCTCATCATGGGTTCGCAATGGGAGGTACCGATAAAGATGCCGTATTTATCGGCTACTTCCTTGTTGCCGGGGGTGAAATAGAAGGGTACGGAACACTCGTGCATGGCAGGCCAAAATGTATTGGCACGCAGACGGAGTAATAATTCAAAGATCCGTTCATGCGTCCGGGGACCTATTTGTCCTTTTATATTGCTTGGTTCGTATGTTTGCCAACTCCAAGGGGTCAATCCCCAGTCCTCATCATTGATAAAGATGCCGCGATAGTCCACGGAAGGAGATTGTACATTGCGATAGGAAGCAGGCAGGCTGAAAGAATCTTTCTTTGCAGGAGTGGCATCTGCCCACCATTCCCAAGGCGAAACGCCTATCAGGCGAGAAAGTTCCATAATGCCATAGGCGGTGCCGTGTTTATCACTGCCGGCTATTATTAATTTGCCATTGGGGGAGACAGTTAATAAGAAAGCTTCATGTTTATTTTGTATGGAAGAAAAATCGGTTCCTGTTTTGTCCAGTAATTCACTCTGTCCGATGGTTCCTATGATTATACTTCCAGTCTTTGCGCCTATCTTCGTTTTTGCCGAGAATACGGATTCAAAGTCGCGGCTGAATAAATCCAGTGCTGTCCGCACCACCTTTGCCTCCGAGTCACTGCAAGCGATAGTGACAGGTTGGCGTGATTTCAATACAAAATTGCGTTGGCCATAAGTGGATAGGGCAACGACAAGGAAAGCCAGGAAAGAGATAAGTTTTTGGTATTTCATAGTTTTATATTTTCATTGATGCAAAAATAAGGCTTAATAGGGAATGCTTCTATAGAATAGGGTACATTATTATGGAAATCCGTCCAAAAAAGCCTGCTAAATATTATATACAGCCACCAACCAAAGCAGCCATACAAAAGATTTGAAAGGAGGCGAATGCCTACTGACTTCTCCGCCTCCTTACACAAAAATTATTAATTTTCGTAACCCGGATTTTGTTTCAAATTACTATTTTCATTCAAAGCCTTTTGTGGAATAGGGAACAAAACATGATAGTCCTTTGCATCCATTCCATCCTTACGGGCATATTCTATGTATTTTCCATGTCGAATTAAATCATCTCGTCTATGACCTTCACAATATAATTCACGGCCACGTTCATCCAAAATAAAATCACGGAAAGTATCCTTATTAAAATCAGCTAATTTAACCTCGGTAGCATTAACCCGGCGGCGGATCTTATTAACCAACTCAACGCTCTCTGTTGACGGGCCATTCAATTCATTCATAGCCTCTGCTTTTGCCAGCAGCACATCTGCGTAACGAAACATGATAAAATCATTCGACTGTCTTTCTCCCTTCTGTTCCGGATCTTCCGAATATTTCATCGGTGCTGCTCCCGTTGCCTTAGGATGATCCACCTGCCTGTAATCTACTTTATTTCCATCCGTATCCGTATAATAACGTACTATTGTTTCCAAACGCTTATCTTGTTCTTCATATTTATCGTAAAAAGCCCAAGGCATCTTTAAACCTCCCCAAATGGTTTTAAGGTATGTACCACCATAAAGCGGACTTGATGGCATAACACAAGCAAACCAAGTCCAGGCATACTTAGGATTCGAAGTGGTTTGACCAATTACAAAAATTGCTTCCTTGTTACCGACCCCTTCATTGTTTATATCAAAAATAGCCTTGTAGTCAGGTAACAAATCATAAGCTCCCAGCCCTATAATTTTATCAGCCACTTGGTTCACTTTATCGAACTGTTTAGCCCCCATATATATCTTCATCAATAAGGTTAACGCTGCTCCTTGTGTAAAATGTCCCCAATCTGCCGATGAAGAAATTACAGGTAAGTCCTGATAAGATTCCTCTATTTCTTTAATCATATAAGAAAGCATTTCCTCTTCTGTAGGGCGGGAAGGCTTCCATTCCACTGATACATCATTGGCAACAGCCGGATCGGTAACAACAGGTATAGGCCCGAATAAAGAATGCAGCAAGTGCATATATAATGCCCGTAACACCCTTAGTTCAGCCATACTTTTTGTTTTCTTAGCCTCTGCTATATTTGCTTTTTCCAAAGCATCTATAATTCGTGTTGCCTTAGTTACTCCCCGTTGATATTTGAAATAAACGTTTTCGGGAGCAGTGCAATCATTTGCCGTCCACAAGAAACGATCTTGCTGCCTCCAGGTATGCTCCCATGCTGTGTTCATTTCATCAGTAGGCAACATGTTCAACACTGCACCGCAATTATCCATTCCTGATTGAATATAGCTATCTGCCAATGTATTATATACGCCGACAATAGATGCATCCAAGTCAGCCTCGGTGGTTGGAAAGCCATCAGCATCAATGTTATAAAATTCCTCGTGATCCAGATCAAAGCATCCGGTCAGACAACTTGCGACAGCTACGGATAAAATATATTTTATAAATTTATTTTTCATGGTTCTTACTATTAGAAAGTTAAATCAATGCCAAATGAGAATGTTCTCTGATTAGGATAAGAAGAATAACTGTTATCAGTTTCGGGATCGGCACCCGTATAATTTGTTATACAGAACAAGTTTTGTGCATCAACAAACAAACGTGCACTACTGAAGATGCCTCCAAAAGCCTTTTTGGGGAACGTATATCCCAATGTTATATTCTTCAAACGGATAAAATCAGCCGGTTCTACCCAAAAATCCGTATCATCGTAATATTTAGTATAAAGCCCTGACGGATACTTGCCATTGGGATTGCTACTTGACCAACGATCACGCGCTTCTGTCGGCACATTATCACTATAGCGGAAACGTTCCGCTTTCAAAAACTGGGAACGGGTATTATTATACAGTTCACGGCCTATTTCTCCATAGAAGAAGAAACTTAAATCCCAATTCTTATAGTTCAATGTATTGCCAATGCCAAAACTCAGATCGGGAGTTTCGCGGCAAATTATCACTTTATCAGCATCATCTATCATTCCGTCAGGCTCACCGGATAACTGCTTACGGCCATCCTTATCCAGAACATAATCACCATTGGCATCTTTCATCCAGCCATTCAGGTCTTTTATCTTAATACTACCCGGAGCAGCATCGGACATATGCGGAACATTCTCGCCAATTTGAATAATTCCATCACTTACATATCCCCATTTCACATGCAAAGGATCTGTCGTTGTGTTGTATACAGACAAAATGGTATATGGATTTCTCTTTTTCCAACGATCTTTGTAACTTGATAGATTCAGATCTGTTGTCCATTGAAAATCTTTTGTACGGATATTCACAGAACTCAGTTGAAGCTCTACGCCGGAACTTTCTGTTTCGCCCAGATTATCGGCAACTTCAGAAACAGGATAATATGATCCTACGTTTCGTTTATCCAGCAAATCACTGACAGTCTTATTGAAATATTCAAATGAACCGGTCAGCCGATTATTAAAGAAACCAAAATCAAGACCAATATTCCATTCCGTTGTTGTTTCCCACTTCAATTTACGATTAGCAAGTTGCTTTTCTGCAACACCATTCACCACGGTATTCCCAAATACATAGTTATATCCTGTACCATAATAGCCATAGGTATTCCCTCCTATTTCGGCATTACCAGTCTGACCAACACTTAAACGCAATTTCAAATTTGACAATACATTCTGTTTCTTCATAAATTCCTCTTCAATAACACGCCATGCAAAAGCTCCCGACGGGAAGAATCCGAAACGATTATCTTTACCAAAACGGTCACTACCATCCGCACGAAGAGTAAAGGTGAACAAGTATTTATCGGATATATCATAATTGATACGTCCAAAGTAAGAGAGATACTTAGTGACTGTCTTTGAACTGCCTACGGTCTTGGTCAAATCGCCACCGGCACCCAAGTTATTCACTCCAAAAGCATCGGTCAGGAAATCAGAGTTTCCAGCCTCTATGTATTCTTCAATGAATTTTTGATAGGCATAACCAGCCATTACTTTCAAAGTGTGTCCTTTAAATAAATCTTTCGTATAGGTTAAAGTTGCATCCAGCAGATAGTCATTCTTCCGGAGCTCTTTAGTGTATGCCTTTGAATTGGCGTCATAACCGGTCAACATTGTTTTAGGATAATATTGGTTGGTACGGGCAAAACTGGAGTTTACTCCCCAACTCATTCTAAATACAAGTTCTTTGGTCAGGTCAATGTTCCAAAAGTTATTTACCAGATAACGATTGGTTATTGTCTCGTTCGTAATTTCTTTCCAGGAAACCGGATTAGCATGATTAGGATGATCCGGATTAATCAAATAGTTACCTTCATTATCAAAAACAGATAAGTATTTGGGGTACAACAATGCATCTGAAATAACACCGCCATCTTTATCCGAAGAGGCAGAAGCCAGCCTATCATTAGATATTTGCGTTCCGGAAACAGACATACCGGTGGTTAACCATTTTGCTAAATCAACTTCCATACTCAAACGTCCCATAAATTTCTCTGCACCGCTATTTTCCACAACACCTTGCTGGCCAAAATGACCAAGAGAAAGCAAATAACGGGAATTTTCCGAACCGCCATTAATAGACAGGCTTTCATTATTGATGATACCTGTGCGAGTCACTTCATCAAACCAATCCGTTACATTACGGGCATTTTTTATTTGGTCATCCGTAAATGCCACTTTGGGATTGCTGGTTATCGTATTAGGATCGACATTGCCATACGGGTAAATCTTATTATTATATTTCCAATCTTCTATAAAAAAATCATTAGACATTTGCATATACTCTTTTGCATCCATCATGTCATAAGGATTAGCCATCGTCTGGAATGATGCATTTGCCTTAAAATTAATATTTACTTTTCCCTGTTTACCTCGCTTCGTAGTAACCAATATCACGCCATTTGCCGCACGTGCTCCATAAATGGAAGTAGAACTGGCATCCTTCAAGACCTCTATGGATTCTATATCATTAGGATTAACGGCATTTATATCACCGCCGGGAAAACCATCAATGACATATAGCGGGGTGTTTTCTGCATTAGTAGAAGCAGAACCACGAATCACCATTTTATATTCACCATCAGGTGCGGCAGAGTTCTGTCGGATTGACAAACCCGGAACACGGCCAATCAAAAGATTAGAGACTTCCGTTGTGGCAGTTTGTGGAACCTCTTCCATTTTAACGGAAGCCACCGCACCTGTTAAATTGGACTTCTTAACGCTGCCATATCCAATAACGACCACATCTTCCAATACTTCTGTATCTTCCTTCAGCACAAAAGAGAATTGGGTTTTATTGGCAACATTAGCTGTCTGAGTCTCATAACCTATATAGCTGATCTCTAATACTGCATTCTCGGGAACTTCCAATGAAAAGAGTCCATCCAGGTCTGTTATAGTACCAACAGTACTGCCTTTTACGCGGACATTAGCGCCAATAATTGGTTCTCCTTTCGAATCCAGCACTGTGCCGTTTACTTTCTTATCCTCCGTTTGAGTAAGATTTTCTGCTTTCTTATTGGATAGGATAATGCTTTTATCTAAAACAGAATATGAAATACCTGTTCCCTTAAAGACTTTATCCAAAACCTTAAAAATATTTTCTTTAGTGACACTAACAGATACCATACGGTTTACATTTACTTGCTTATCATTATAAAAGAAAGTAAACTCTGACTGTCTTTCAATCTCATCCAAAACCTTTTCTATGGTTTGGTTACGGAGCTCAATATTAAGCATCGCATTCTGCGAATAACCATCTGCCGCCCTCAATACTCCGGCAGCAAAAAAGAACATGATAATAAATAGTCGCATAAATAATGGAATCTTTTTTAAGGTTAACCAATGTGTTTTTCCCACTCCAAATAATTGGGTGCATAGATAATTTTGCATAAATTTGTATCGATTTAAAGTTTATAATTTCTGCTCATCGCCAAATAAGCAGGGATAACTAAAAAGAACTTTTCTTTATACGGGAGAATACGCCAATATTTTCCCGTATTTTTTACGATGGGGACTTGTTTCTCATGATACTCTCATTTGGGTTAATAAATTTCTATCTTACTTTTCTCTTGTGTACTGTCTGTCGTTTCTATATAGCGGAAACGGACACCGGAGGAAATTCTAAAGTGCTCTAAAATTCGGTCTAAACGCTGATGTATGAAAGTTCCCGTAAAGGAATATTCTTTCAACGCCGGATTTGTTATAATAAAATCGACATTAAATCGTTTACTCAACATACGCAATGCCGCTTCAAGCGGTGTTTTATAAAGTATAATTTTACCTTCTTTCCAAGAGATGTCCGAAGCAACAGCAGCCTTTGAAATGGATGCTTTGCCGTGCAGGAAGTCATAAGTTATTTTCTCTCCCGGAGATAAGCCCATCCTCTTTGTACCACCCTGGGCGGCATACTGAAACATGACCTTTCCTGATACTAATGTAGTTACCACCTCATCATTATTTTCATAAGCCTCTACATTGAACTCTGTACCCAAGACTTGAATTTGAGCCGCATGAGGGGTTTGGACTATAAAACGGCTTTTAGCATTCTTCCTGACAGAAAAATACCCTTCTCCTTCCAAAACTACATTTCGCTCATTCCCGGCAAAGCGAACCGGATATTTCAAATAAGACTCTGAATTCAGCCATACGCGGGAACTGTCCGGCAATACCACGGAAGTTACCATTCCCGGATTGGTACGGACTTCAATAAAATCTATTGGAACTTGCTTATCAGAATCAAAATACAGATACATAGTAGACAACAGCAATGGAATAGCAAGAAAAACAGCAATACGCTGTGTCCATTGCCACCATTGCAACTGTCGCCTCTGTGTTATCCGGCCTCTTACTTTCTTCAGGGCAGCTTGCGAATCAGTCCTCTTTAACGTGTCAATCGCCTTCGTTGCAAAAGAAAGATAATAAACCTGCTCTGCCAGTTTCTTATTCTCTTCGGAAGAGGCCACCCATCTTTCTACCTCATATTTCTCATCTATAGTCACTTCCTCTGCAAAATAGCGGAGTAAAAGTGCTTCATTTATTATCGTATTCTGATCCATATCATCGTTCTTTTATAATAAGGCTAACCAGCTTTCAAAGTTCCTAAACCAAAAACCGACTTTTTTTGAATTATTTTTCAAATGGATGTTTTCCGTTGAAAAAATATGTATTTTTGCAGGAAAGTATCTATTATCTATGAAATTAACAAGCAATCCACTCACTGACAAACAACTTTATGCAGCTATGCAACAAGGAGATAAAAAAGCATTTGATACTCTGTTTATCAAATACTATGCTATGCTCTGCGCCTATGCACAAAGTTTCGTGTCTTTTGAGGATGCAGAAGAAGTGGTACAGGATATAATGTTGTGGATGTGGGAGAACAGAAAAACAAATGATATTGAATCCTCTCTTCATCATTATCTGTTCAGAGCAGTCAAAAACAAATGTTTTACCCTAATTAACAGGAACTCCTTGAGATTCCAGATAGTAAGTATACTGACTCCGGAAATTCAAGGAATATTCGAAGACCCCGATTTCTATATTTTAGAGGAATTGACACAGAAAGTGGAAAAAGCCATTCTGAACCTTCCCGAATCATATCGTATCGCATTTGAAATGCATCGCTTCCAAAACAAAACTTATCAGGATATTGCAACAGAATTGAATGTTTCATCTAAAACCGTTGACTATAGGATACAGCAGGCGTTAAAGCAACTACGCACAGAATTAAAAGATTACCTGCCTTTACTTTTATTTCTAGCCTCTGCCCAATAAAAATTCCTTCAAATCCATTAAACTGAATTTGAAGGAATTTTCATAATGTACCATCTGATTATTCAATGACTTCCTCTTTATTCATCCATCGGAATCACCTCCTGCATATAAATAGCATCCAAACTCCACAATGCCGCATCATTGGTACTGATACTGGTACACTCATCCAATGGAGCAGGAACTTCCGGCGGCAGCAAGGTAGTGATGCGGAAAGGAGGTGCCGGAGTATGCTCCAAGCGAGTGAACAAATCCGTCCAAGCCTCTTTTGCCATTTTAGGATCACGAGTATGATAAGCTGCATATCCCATCAAACGGGAAATGCGGAAACGGCTACGATTCAGTTCCCATGCCTTCTGTTTATTGTGTGCCGCAAGATCCAGCCAAGCATCATTCCATTCAGGCAAATCAATCATACGCATCATCTCATTCATCACCTCAAAGCCTCCCATAATGGTCATCAAATGATTGGTACTTTCCAGTTTCGGATCGCACTCCGTGGTAATGATACCCGTTGCCGGATCAAAGCCAAGCGCTTTTGGCCCGGTAAAGATACGGTTAGGCAAAGCTGAGATGCTTTTCATACCTGCTATAATCTTATCGCGATAGGCGATGTTGCCGGTACGCTCCCATTCGGTCATCCAGTTTCCGGCATAGGCCAGCCAGTCGGGACCTATACGCAGACGGGCGGGTGCAGTACATGGATATTCGCTACGCGGCTGTGCCAGGCGCATGGGGTCAAGAGTATATAGTTTCTGTTCCGCATCTTTTACTTCTGTCATCAAGTCGCCGCAACGCTCATCGGTAGTAAGATAGTAGTAAAAACGATTCCATGCCGCCTGACTGATGCGTGCCTCTTTTGCCCCGCATCCCCAATGACTGACATTATGCCGGCTACCCAATCCGGCATTAGGCCCGATGTGATAAACATCTACTTCCGCTGTATGACGGGTCATTGCTTCTGCCATACGCCACACATCGGCGCGTCCCGTACGCAGGAAATTATACCAAAGCCACATATTGGAAGCCAGTTCCGTATTATCCCAAGCGAATCCTCCGATGTCATAACGCCAAGTATGGCGGACAGGATCATAAGCATGCATCACATCACCATAATTCCAGAAACCATACCATTTGTTTTGCTCGATAGCTTTCGTATAGAAGTTAATGTAAGCATCCAAACGATCTTCCACGCGGGCACGGAAAGGAGTGGTGCGATCCGGAAAGCTCCACACACCAAAGGCTTGCTGCGCATGCAAGTATTCGGGAGCAGGCATCAAGATGCCCGGCTCGGCAAGTTGCTTGGCACGGTCGGCAAAAGCTTTCTTTCCTGCATATCCGCCTTGCGGAATCAAGGTAAGCGTGGTGGTACGGGCAATGCCGTAAGGAGTACTCATGCCCTCTTGCACGTCTTCATAACTGGCATTCAAATCGTGAGCCACATTATCGTAATGACGCAAGTCCATCGGTTCCGCATCAGGGCTCCACAACCAAGCCGTGAGTGTAGCTACCGGAGTTCTGGCAGCAGATATTTCAATGGAAGAAGGGTAAGATTGCCAAAAATCATGCAGGCAAAGTCCCAAGCCCCCTGTTACATCTCCCGCAAAAGCATAACCTTCGCTACGTGTGCCGGAGAAAGTTCCTATCCACGGGTTATTGTCATTAGCGCGTTTACGGATGGAAAAAGCATCTGCTGTCAGTTGCGACAGACGGTAGTCGTTCCACGAAGCCCAGTTATCAAGCAGAGAACGGTTCTTTTCATCAAAGTCTTCGTAAGGAGGAATACGCTTGCCCTCCATTTGCTGTTGTTGCAAAGAAGGTTCATCTCCTTTTCCCTCGCCGGGTTTGCCTAGTGTAAGTACACGCCGTCCTATCAATGGCTGCACGGGTTCACTCCATACCCCGCCATCGGCACATGAGAAAGCAACGTGACGATTATAAAGAGCCTCGCGCATAGGTACATCGAAACGAATGCCTAATGCACGGATGAAATCTTCATTCTGTTCGCCATCATAAATGAAGCTGTGAACCATCTTAACCTGCTCACTTCCACCGTAAAAATAAAGTCGGATTACAAAAGGAAGCCATTCACGCCCGTTCTCAGCCCGGTGCACTCCTTCCAGACGGATGAGTGCACGTACAGAACCGCAGCGTTCTACGGTTACCGATTTTAGTTCACTGGTATAATTGGTAAAAGAAACCTGAGAGGTATTTTCAAGTATCGGTTCACTTTGGGTGTTGCATATGAGGCGTGCCTTCTCTCCTACTTTTATACCTTTATATAATAGGCTGTCAAGCAGAAACTCACCTTGCCGGGGGATGTAGGCGGATATGATACCTGTTTCAATCCGGATGGCGGAAGGGGTTTCTGTGATGGAAATGGAGTTTGGGGTGTTGTTGGGCGGACCCGTGTGTCCGCCCCTACGGGAGGAACGCTTGCTTGTTTTTTCAAGAGTCAGTTTATCTGTTCCGGCGGGGATAACTCCTGCTACTCCAGTCCATTTCACAGATCCGTCCGGCCAATATGCCAATGGCCAAGTATCAATGGAGATATTCCTGCCGTCGGATGCAGATAGTCGCAAAGAGTTTTCAGGAAAGACTTCTCCTTTATCAAAAGGAACGCCAAAACTTACCGCTTTATCCAGTTGGGGCGTTCCGCCGATCCATTGGAGAGGAACAGCAGAAACAGCCGGTGATGCACATTCATAGCTGAAATTGGTAATGCGCGTACGCGATAAAGTGGTACGGAAACCAAACCAACCTTCGGTCAGAGGCGCAGCATCTCTAAAATCTACCAAACGCTTTCCGTCTATGTAGTAACTCACTTTGTTGTTTTCATTGGTTATCTTGATATGATACCAATGATTGGCTTTCAGCAAATGATCCTCATCGGTGTATTCTTTTAGGATAGCCGGTCGGGCATTAGCATCGGTAATTCCTGCTTCATTACCATCGTAACGGCGGAAACGGGTGGTGGAGTTATGATTTCCACCATATCCCAGATAGTAGAGTTGCAGAGAATAGCAGTTCAGGAAGATACCGCTACGCCATTTTTCGCGCTTCCACAGATTATCCGGGTATTGAGGATCTGAGGCCATCCAAAAGCAATTCAAGTCACTCAACCGGTCACCTTCTTTCTCTACCACTACACAGGCATCGTATTCAATGGTTACTTTACCACTCATTTTCTCTTTTCGCCAAAGGGTCAGGCCTTTAGGAGAAAAGATTTCGGCGGTATCTCCCCGGAATGTAACTTTATAATCGGGAGATTCCGATTCCACTTTCCAGTATTTATTGAACTGGCGGGAATTTAGGCCGGAAACCTTATTGTCCTGCGCTTTCAATGAGAAAGACACGAACAGGAACACAAGTATAAATATGTTTTTCATAAGATGGTGTATCAGTTTATTAGTTATTTGAGCTCTATCTTCGTCCACATTAGTCGGATGTAACTTCATCCCCTCTTGAGACTACTCTTTCTACACATCTCTGTTAACATTTTCAGTAACGCTTTCATCCACCGTAGGGGCAGATTGAATCTGCCCGAAAACGATTTACTTTATGCATTTGGGCGGATTCAATCCGCCCCTACGGGATATGTTAACGAGATGTGTAGAAAGAATAGCTCTTGAGAGGGGTAAATGTGGGACGAAGCTTATTAATTCATCATTTCAAGAACTCTTTCAACGGGCAATTTACAGCTTTCAACCCCTCAGCAATGCTTTGCGCATTCATATGGGCTCCTTTCAAAGAGGTATGGGTATGGTCATGGTTAAAGTATTCACCTACCTGGCGCAAACCGTTCTCATAACCCATCTTTTGAAGCTTATCCCCGGAAATTTTATTCAAGTCTATAAAATAAGCTCCGGTAGCCTCAGCAGCTTCACGAGTCCACTTTCCGAAAGAATTAGTATTACGTTCTATCTCGCCATTATCCCATTTATTGCGTGGAGTATGACTCAGGACAATAGGAATAGCACCTTTCTCCTTTGCATCCATAATAAATTTACGCAGATACCAGCCAAACGTATAAATCACCTGATATTGTCCCGTCTTCTCCATCTTGAACACTTTACTTTCGCTACCTGCTCCCGGCAACTCTGCACGGGCTTTTCCGGTATTAATCTCGCCTGCATCATTATGTCCGAACTGAATCAGAACAAAGTCACCCGGTTGTAGCGCATTATAGACTTTATCCCAACGCCCTTCATCTAAATAGGTACGCGCGCTACGACCTGCCATTGCAGCATTCTCAACTACTATTCTATCTGTATCAAACAATTCGTGGATAACGCTGCCCCAGCCCCACATACCGTTCTCGTCATTATCATTATTCCGCACCGTACTGTCTCCAACGGTAAACAATACCGGGCATCCTTCCTTGCGGGTGGCTCCCGTCACCGTGTCTTTTTCCAATGGTTTGAGGTAACGGGCCAGTGCCAAACCTTTATAGTTACGAATACCTTCGGCTGCCGATTCCGCATTGACACGCGCTCCGAAAGCACTGGTGTGAATACGGTCCAGATAGAACATATACTTCACCTTTTCCTTACCGAACTTTTCAAACTTACGAGCCGAAATATCATTCAAATCAATAAAAGGCACTTTGGCTTTCTTTGCAACCTGCTTTGCCCACAGGCCAAAAGTCTGATTCACACGGGTAATCACCGTACTGTCCGCATCCTCCCATGCATTGCGGGGAGTCAAAGAGAAAAGAATGGGGTGCGCCCCTTTCCGTTTCACATCGTTGATAAAACGACGCATATATTCTCCATAAGTATATACGGTTTCCTTTTCGCCAGTCTCTTTTATGGTTACATTCAGACTGTCTTTCCCTATTCCGGGGATAGAGGCACGGGCGCGTCCGCTGTCATACGGACCATTGTCATTGTGTCCCAACTCTATAATCACCCAGTCGCCTTTGCGAATGCCTTTCAGCACATCAGGCCACAAACGGTTATAAAAGGTACGGCTACTGGTTCCGCCCAGTGCATGGTTTTCTACGGTTATCCGGTTTTCATCAAAGTATTCATGTTCAAAATATCCCCAACCCCATTGACCGTTATTTCCATTGCCCAGAGTTCCTGTACGCATGGTGGAGTTGCCGATAAGGAACAATACGGGATTATCCCCCTTACGGCTGGAACCCGGAACGGGACGGGCGGAGCGAGCCTTGTTCAGACTGTCCAGTGTGTTATCAATTACATGATTTACATCCTCCATCGGAGAAGCAATCTTATTCTGGGCATGTGCACCCAAACTAAACGAAGCAGCCATCAAAAGGCATAAACAGGCATAAAGTCCATGTTTTTTCATATGTTCTTATTTTAGCATTATTATTCAAGTTCTCAAAAATGAAAAGGGTATGTCAAAACCAAACTACGCTATCACCCTACCGTAGGGGCGGATTGAATCCGCCCGATAATGAATTACTTTGTGCATTACTCCCAAAGTCGTGACCGCTGATTCGGGCGGATTCAATCCGCCCCTACGGTGAACAATCTGATAGTTACTTCGAGTCTTGACGCATATTCCTCCACAAAATTAAGAAGAGTTAATTAGTTTACGAATAGAATATCATTCATTTCCATGTGTATCCGTTCAATGAAGCAGCCTTGAGCCACCTTTCCCAATTAGAAACTGGTATGTGGAGGCTGATTATATGCTACATTCTGCCAAGCAATAGCCAACCGGTATTGACGATCATTCATCAATGTAGGTCGTCTGTCAGTAGCAGGTATGGTTGTCGTATAAATACGTAATTCCGTCTGATCTTCCGAAGCCCAAATAACTTCTTCACGCCAGTCACCCAAAATATCTCCGGACAAACAAGGGTTTCCTTTTGTTCCATTGTTGGAAACCACTCCCTCGGCCTTTAGCAATAAATCCGTTTCCTCCGTTTCCCAATTCCATTTACTGATAGAGACATGATCTAATAATTCAACCAACGAATCGGCATCCCAATAAAGAGTGAAATTACAAGAATTCGGTTTCTTATGGCTTATAAACTCTCCGGTGTCTCCTCTGCGCAGCCCACCGACATTACACCAACATTCCGCCCCTTCATATCGGGGATCAATATCAGCCGCCACTCCGCGACCGGCATCTTTCCCCAGGCCGTCCTGCCAGATGATTTCTCCGGTAGCTCCATCAAACATGGCTACCGCAGGAGTTCGTTTTACGATCTCGTTATCCCCTTCATTTTCATGCACCCCGAAAACTTGCATACCGGGACGGGAGGGTATCAAACGCCCGGCGTGCAAAGCATCTCCATGACGCAATCCGGTAGTAAACAAGCCTTTCCCATCATGATCCACCGTCATAGCTCCTACACAGACTTCATCAAAACCATCTCCATCAAAATCTGCTACGGTTACACTATGATTGCCCATGCCGGAATAGTCTTCCCAACCGGGTTCGGCACTGTCAAAAGTCCATATATTCTGTAGGCCCGCATCCTTAAAAGTCCATGCCGCAACCACTGTACGCCCATACCATCCTCTGACCATAACAGGTGAAGGCGTTTTGCCATCCAGGAAAGCAACCCCGGCCGTAAAACGGTCTGAACGCCCGCCGGTATTGTCATTTCCACAATTTCCGCCGATACCTCCCCAACCGTCTAAAGGATAACGTGTAGGAATGTATTCTTTAGAGTCCAGTTCTTTTCCGGTTCTGCCCTCAAACACAGTCAGATACTCCGGGCCGTTGACAATCTTCCCATAGGTAGGACTCTCTTTCTCCCAAGTTCTCCAGTCCGCTTTACCATCACCTATCATATGCCCGGTTCCATCCACTGTTCCGTCTCCGGTCTTACAACACACTTCGGCACATCCGTCCCCATCAAAATCAAAAACAAGGAAATTGGTGGTAGCAGCCCCTGAACGTATATTCGGTCCTAAATCAATGCGCCAAAGCATAGTGCCATCCATTTTGTAGGCATCCAGATAAGTATTTCCGGTAAAACCACGTTGCGGCGGACGTTTGGAATTGGACGGCGCCCACTTCAAGATGATTTCATATTTACCGTCCCCATCCAAGTCGCCTACACTGCAATCATTAGCCGTATAAAAGTAACGCTCACCGGCTATCTCGCCATTGTCCGGTTTCTTAATGGGAATACTTAAATAAGGGTGTTGTTTCTCTCCCTTCAGATGTGTCCAGGTGGCGATTTCTTTGTCACCGGCCTTTAATATCCAACGGTTATCCACCTTAAAGTCAACTGTTTTATCCAGAAAATCACTTGTTCTACTGATGGGTTGCCTATTCAGCTTTATCGCTTTACCACCGTCCGCACTTCGATATAAATCGAAGTGCAAACCGGGAAGATCATCCAGCGTCATGCGCCAACTGAAGTACATGCCTTCCTCTGTCGGTATGCCGACTAAACCTCTTGATAATTTTTCCCCTCTATATGGTTGAGAGAAGGAAACTATGCTCCCGCAAAGCAGGAGCATAGCTGTAATAATCCAATGTTTCATATAACAATTATAAAAGATAAAAGAAATCCTTCCAACCTATCATCTACCTATAAAATATACCTATCAAGCTATATCACCTAAACCTTACTGCCACAAGTTTTCTTTAAACTCAATCTCAACAATACGCAATTCGTGGTTTATCTTATCACCATCCTTTGCCTTAAACAAATCCAATTCACCGGCGGCAGGCGCAGCAACCTCCACAATCTGGCCGAAAGCATCTCCTTCCTTGCTGGCTCCCTTCAAACGAATGGTTATTTCATTGGTCAATACCGGCTTCACTTTCAAATGAACATATCCCAGGCTTTTATCCGTTTCGCCACTCCAAATCAATTCATCACCTGCATAAATCTGCAATGGATAACTGCGAAGACGCCAACCCGTCAGCTTCACGCAAACTTCATCTACCCGTGCGGCGCGTTCCAAATGATAAGTGATCCATGCCGTGCCGACTCTTCCGTCATTCTTCCATTCACTTAATTCATTATCATCAAAGCTATTGGCGGCATCCTCATTATTCGCACCGGCAACAGCCGACAGTATATTGACATCCACCTTCGTATCCTTATAAGAAGGAGTCAACGGAGTCTCTCCACGAGTCAGCCTGCCTTCCAGGTTATTGCCCGGAATATACTTGCTCAGTCCATCCTTGACCTCTATCGACAATGAAGTAAAACTAATTTCGGCAGGTTGCAAACCATCCGCCTTAGCGGTTACACGAACCGTACCCGCCGTTGTCAATGAACGGATCAGGGCACGGTTTATGCCACATTCCACGGGCAAATCCTTTGAAAGGATAAAGTTATCTTTCCCCTGAGCTATGCCGCCACGCCATTCGGCAGGCCCTTCCACTTCAAAGTGAATAAGGTCATTTGCCAGCGGACAACGGTTTCCGTCCTTATCCGTCACTTCTACCTGAAGCAAGACCATATCCGCACCATCTGCTTTCCACCCATCAGGATTCTGAATGGCACTCAACTTGATTTGTTGCGGTTCACCGGCAGTCAACAACCGGGTGCGGCAACATTCCTTGCCGTTCTCATCATAGCCTACCGCTTCCAAGTTGCCCGGCGCAAAGGCTACGTCTTTGAATGTGAATAAGAAATTATAATTCCGTTCTCCATTCCCCAATGACTTGCCATTCAGGAATAACTCTACCCTTTCCGCGCTAGAAACCACATAAACCGGTTTCACCGTACCTTCTTTATAGTTCCAATGCCCCACGATGTGGATACGCGGGTTTTCTATATCTACCCAACCATCCCACATTACCTGATGCGCAAAGAAAGGATCTTTGGGAATGCGCATGGCATCCGTCACTCCGCTACGGCGATAGTTTTCCACTCCACGATAATGGGTGTTTGTATCCGAGAAGATAATCTTTACTCCACCCGAGCTGACACGGTCGCCCGTTCCGGGACGTTCACGCCAATAGTCGAACCAACGAATCACGTTTTCGATAGTGAATGAATCCTGATTATGGTTGTAGGCGCGTGCATCTACTTTCTTTTGTACCTTATTGGTCATTGCAGAACGGAACGAATTGTTTCCTTCTCCGTTTTTATGATATGGATAAGAATATTCATCCCAATATTTACGCAACCCCTCATCCCGGCAATACTCCATAGCCCACATGGGATGGTGCTTGCTCTTGTTGATGTAAAGCATCTCACCGCCATATTCGGCTTCGCGGATGTCCAGCATCTCGCGGGAACCGATGGCACGGCCCCCATGAGGATCATATTGGTCGCGGATCGCTTTCATTTCTATCATGTGTTCCCGGCTGATGGATTCATTGCCACATTCATAAAACAGGATACTGGGATTATTGCGGTTGTAGATAATGGCATCGCGCATCAACTCCGTGCGTTGTCCCCATTGTCGTCCTTCACGGTCTTTCTCGGCATCACCCGCCTGCATGGCCTGAATCAATCCCACGCGGTCACAAGATTCAATGTCTTGTTTCCACGGAGTGATGTGCATCCAGCGTACCAGATTGGCATTATCTTCCACCATCAAGCCATTGCTATAATCGCTCAACCATGCAGGAACGCTCATTCCTACTCCGGGCCACTCATTGCTGGTGCGTTGTGCAAACCCCTTCATCTGAAGCACGCGATCGTTCAGCCAAATCATTCCTTTGCCGAAACGGGTCTTGCGGAAACCGGTGCGTGTAGCCACTTCGTCCACTTTCTTGCCATCCACCCACAGGCTGGTCTTTACGGTGTAGAGGTATCCATATCCCCAACTCCAAAAGTGCAAGCCGTCTACTTCTGCCGATGCTTTCAGTGTAGTTGTTTCTCCCGGTTTCAGCAAAGCCTGAGTACCGTCAAAGGTTTTGATGGTCTTGCCGTCGCGATCTATCAATTCTACTTTATAGGCTACATTCTTATCCCGATTATACTCGTTCTTTATTTCAGATTCGGCATTGATAATGGCCTTACGGGATTTTACACGGATGTCTTCGGCATAAATATAGACGCCGGTGGTTTTCAGGTTACTATATAGAGGCAGGGTTTGATACAATTTATCGGTGACGTGCAACCATACATTTTTGGGTATTCCGCCATAATTGGCGTTGAAGTTGCGGTCGCTCCACTGGTATTTGGTGTTGGTGGAGCGTTCTTTATAATTCCAGTCATTGTCTATGCGGACTGCCATCACATTCTCTTGCCCATACTTTATATAAGGAGTCAAGTCGAAGCCTACGGCCATGGCACCATTTTCATGGAGTCCGATATACTTTCCGTTTATATAGAAGTCAGCCCCTTGGCGGACGCCTTCAAATTCTATAAAGACCTTTTTATTCTTGCTATCGGCAGGCAGGCGGAAGTGTTTGCGATACCACATAACGGTGTCCGTCAACTGTTCTATACTCAGGCGGAAAGCCTCATCTTCATTAAAAGGACGGGGAAGGGTCACTTTCTTCCAATCCGTATCTTGAAAGTGTATTTCTTTGGCTTCGGGCGTATCGCCTACATGAAGCAACCAATCTGAATTAAAGTTGTATTTATCGCGGGCGTTTGTTGCCGCTACGCTCTGGCTTGTCCACACAAAAGCCAATAAGAATAAAAGGATACTGTGTCTCATAGTTCTTTTAAATTAGTTGAGGCAAAGCTAGCATAATGTTTCATTTGTATCCATAGAATAAGATACATTTGCATAGATTTTCGTTCAAAAATGGCGGTGAATAGGCATAATAAGGAGAGGTTAGCGCAATGGCAACTACGGATTATATGAGAATATACCAAGAAGATGAGTCTCTGAAAACTATTCTTTCGATATATACTATAAAGTTTTTTATTAAATTTGCTTCATATGCTTCATATTATCCTATAAATCATTGTTTACCAATAATTTATACATTAAATTTGCTTCAGTTTTCCTTCACAACTCCTTCATTTTGCTTCATTAACCCTTCATAATGCTTCATTTCCCCTTCAGTTTCGGCAAATTTAAATAGGCGAAACTGGAGTCTCGCCCAGTGGAAACTCCAGTATCACCTAGGGAACACTCGAGTTTCATACTGGGACTACTCGAGTATCATGCTGGGAGTACTCGAGTACCATGCTGGGAGTACTGGAAGTTCAATATAAAGAAAGCGATAGTCGAAAGTAACTTCATCCCCTCTTGAGTTACTTTCGACTATCGCTTCTCTATATATCCAGCTCACGTTATTTATATTCCACCATACTTACAGGAGTCAACGTTACAGGCCCGAATAATCCCGAAGGTTTCGGCTCCCACTGGGAAGCATCAAAAATACCATTCTTTACATTCTCTTCCTTTCTGGCAGCCATATTTACGTTGTAGAATATCTTCCAGTCAATGCCTTTCTTATCCATATCCGCTATTCGGTTTGCCATAGAGTTTGCTACTCTGACTACCAGTTCATCCTGTCCTTTAAACTGATCGGAAGCGATATATAGTTGATAAGGAGCATTGATGGTCGTCCCTACATATTCCCCATTCAGATAAACGGATGCATTCTCCGACAAATCTCCAAGGTCTAATTTAATTACATCGGCTTGGGGAATATCATTAATAATGGTGCGATAAACCGCAGTACCGGAGAATGCCTTGTATTCCTCTCCCAGCAAATCAGTCCAGGACATTAATGTATCTATCGTTACAGATGCCGGCAGTTGGGGCCCGCCCTGCACAAAAGAAAGATCCCAGTTGCCTGCAATAGTAACAGGTTGTCCGTTATCCTGATAATATGCATAAACATCGCCCGTAAAGTTCTGATCGGAAGTTGAAATGATAACCGCTTCATTCGGATTCAAATGCAGATAGACTTCCGTCTGTTTACCGTTTGGCTTGATAGCGGCAAGTCCTTTTTCTCCGGTCATCGGATTAAAGACAGCTGCACTCCGGGCGGTAGTCTGAAGCGGAACCCACTCCCCTATTTCATGTTCACCGGTGTTTACAATAAAGTAATATTTCCCTGTGGCGCTTTTCCGCCTGATGCATTGCAAACCGGATAGGTACATATCTTCACTATCCACCTTTGCCGCATTCATCAATGCAGTAATATCATTAGACATATACACCTCGCCTTCTCCTATCTGGGTACATTTCACAGCTTCTTCACCGGTAAGCATCAGTTGCCTTAGCATTTCTTTAAATTGAAAACCCTTTTCCTCCGGTATTACCATGCCTGCGGGACTTTGAGGAATATTCCTGTAAAAGACAACAGTAGCGCCATCGCTAACCAAGCTGATAAGTTTATCCATCGTTTCGTATGGAATATATTGCGCTTCCGGTATCAATATAGTTTTATATCTGGCGCCGGGCGTAACGATCTCACCACCTTCGACTTTCGTTTTCAGAATTTGCCTGTCCGAAATCAAGTCCCATGAATAACCTTTTTCCGTTAAAGCGACAGCGCTTTCCCTTACGGAAGACTGAAGCATATTGCGATCCAGTCCACTGAAATGTTGAAGGCTTCTATTCCCTTCTTCTGACATTACATCTGCTATATTGTAATATAACAGGACATCATTATCGGGCACACCGTCTTGCAGGAACGACTGAACGCGAGTGACATACCGGTTCAAATACTTGAAATTTTCCCAGAAAGGATTATTCGGAGTAAAATGAACCGCCGCATAGAACAACCATCCCGGCCACGGGGCATCCTGCGGACTGAAACACGTCCCGTGATAGAAAATATGATTGACACCACCCAGGAAAAAGAGGTCGAGCGCTTTCTTCACATCACCCAGGTTGGACTGAAAATGCTCATTCAGCCAAGTCGCACTTTCCGAGGAAGCCAACTTCTTCCCTTCCGTATGAGCCACGGAGGGAGCAGCTTTTATACTCACCAAATCGCGTCCTTCTATTTCGGGCACATCACTTACTGCATACAAATCCAGAATATTGGCAGGAGAACCATGAGCCTGATTCCTGATCCCTTTGCCTTGTTTTGCCGCCCAGTGTTGCCAACGGGTAGAATAATGATCGATCAATAAGTCATTGATTGTCTGTCGATAATCATAAAGCACTCTCGCATTTTTATCGGGAGTATCCAGTCCCAGCAAAGCGGGCAGATAGTGACGCAAATCATATCCCCTGTATGTTTGAAACTCATCAAAGAAACCGGGAGTCCAGTTTGACTCGCCTCTCGCATCGTCCACTTCATAGGAATCATTAAAATAATATCTCAGATAACTGATGTCTTTATCCTTAAAAGCCTCATCAAATTTCTGAAGATAGGCATCAATGGCAGCGGCAGAGAAATGGTCTATTACATCCCCTTCTCCTCCGGGGCCTGCGCGTTCTACCATTTTTCCATGATAGCCTTCAAACAAGGCACAGATAGTCCACTCACCCTGAGGGGCTACCCAGTCCAGATCACCACCGGCATTTACCTTGGAAGTCAAATCAATGCATTCACCTTTGTCATTATTGGCTGTAACCACAATGACGGGCAAATCCTTTGTATAGCGTACCTGATCCAAAGCCAGTTTCTGCAAATTATCATTGGCCGTGACCGGCTCTTTCAGATCTTCCAGCCTCACAGGAGTATGCCCTGCCAATCTGACAAAGCCTTCTTCTTTATACCGGATAGGCTCTTTCAGCTTTTCACCTTCTTTCAGCCGGTAGGTTTTATGAGCCATGGTTTTACAAGCGTGTTCGCGAGCCACCCAAGGTCCTCCGAAGGGCCAACCCGAGGCATTCGCCAAGTCGATGCCCAGTCCCATTTGTTTGGCTTCCTGCAAGGTGTATAAGAATATATCAACCCATTCGGGAGAAAGAAAGTCTTTGAAACGATCTTCATAGCCATGAACGCCATAGATAGGAGTAATTTCCAATCCGCCCAGATCAACTTCCTGATATTGAGGCAGTAAGGAATCTATATCTATGGTTTGCACAGCGCTTCCCTCCCACCACCAACGGCTCCAGGGTTTGGTTTCATTCGTTACTTGCGGCCATTCTATTTCCTGGTTTTGAGTACAGGCTATGCAACCGAGCATAGCAAGCGATGCCACAAAGAACCTTTGATACTTCTTTAGAAAAAACAATTGCTTCATCGTCTTATTTGTTTAGAAATGAAAACGGGTATTTTCAATACGCCGGGTAGCTATCATGCTTTTCAACTTGCCAGCTATCTCAGGATATTGTTTAATCACATTACTCGTCTCGGCAGGGTCTGTATAAAGATTATACAATTCCTCATAGGTCTTTGATGGGTCGCTTACTTCCAGTCTTACCAGCTTCCAGCCATCAGGAGTCATTAGAGATTGCTTTCCACCGAACTCAAAGAATTCATAATAAATACAGTCATGTTCTTTTTGCGTACCTTTTCCGGTCAGAGTGGGCAGATAAGAGATACCATCCGTGTTTTGCGGCACATCCGCCTGTATCAAGTCACTGATTGTAGGCAGGAAATCCCAGAAAGCAGAGATATGGTTGGTAACCACTCCTTGCGGAATGACTCCTGGCCACTGAATGACAAACGGAGTGCGGATGCCTCCTTCATACAAATCTCGTTTCTGTCCCCGGAATGGGCCATTACTGTCAAAATAATATGGATCATGACCGCCTTCTGCATGAACGCCATTATCAGAAGTAAAAACGATAATTGTATTGTCGTAAATGCCTTTATCCTTTAACTCCTTTATAATCAGTTCCACGCTTTTGTCCAGATAAGTCACCATTGCCGCGTATGCCGCACGCGGACTTTGTTGTGACTTGTATCCATCTTTGCTTCCTCCAAACGGAGTTTCGCAGAATGTACCCTCATATTCTGCCATGACTTCCTCTTTTATATCGAGGTCGGCATGGGGAATCGTTGGGGAGAAATAAAGGAAGAATGGTTTGCGGGCATTCTGATCAATAAAGCCCAAGGCCTTTTCCAACATAAGATCATGGGAGTAGGATTTTCCATTCAGCATGATCTTGCGGTCGTTCTCATGTAAGAATTCCGGATAATAGCTATGCGCAAACCGCTGCCCCAGATAACCATAGAAATAGTCAAAACCATGTTTATCGGGCATTCCTTCCGTACCGGGACCTCCCAGTCCCCATTTGCCGATGCACCCCGTAGCATAGTGTTTGGTTTTAAACACATCGGCAACGGTTACCTCACCGGCAGGAAGGGGAGTTTCGTAGAGCAGCCCGTCCGAACCTGCTACTTTGGCATTGCCTCTGATAGATGCGTGTCCCATGTGTTTGCCGGTCAATAAAGCGCAACGGGACGGGGCACTGACGGTAGAACCGGCATAATGCTGCATAAATTTCATTCCATTCCGGGCTATTCCGTCGATGTTAGGAGTTTTGATCTGGCGCTGTCCGTAGCATCCCAAATCTCCTATACCTAAATCATCTGCCATAATGTAAATAACATTGGGCAATTTATCTGCTGTCGAAGTTTGGGCGATCATAGCCCCGGGGTATAGAATAGCAGCAGAATACAATAGTTTATATGCATTCTTCATCTCCTTAATGTACTTTTTTATTCACCTAAATAATAAGAGGGCACAGGTGCTTGCGGGTATCCCATGGAACGATGGGCTACATAGTTTCTATAAATACCATCCTGCATCAAAGTCACACGGCGGTCCTTGGCGGGAATATTAGTGGTATAGATGCGAAGCTCGCCGGGCAAAGCGGTCACAATCTCCTCGCGCCAGTCGCCATACAGGTCTGCAATCATCAGAATATCGCCTTCAATGCCTTCCGTCAATGTTTCCCCTTTCCATTTGGCTATACTCAGTGAACGGCCATTGGATGAAGAACTGGCTCCCCAACGGTTATCATCCCCCCTGAAAGTTTCGCGCAATAAGTCTCCATCCCACCATGCCCAGTTGCGACAGGAAGGGACATCTTCATTCTTGCCCAGGTATTCGCCGGTGGCAGAAAGCAGGTATTTGTCCGAACTTCCTCCCTTGCGGTCTTCGCTGGCAAAACATTCCAAGCCTTTATGGGTAGGATCAAAGTCGGCAACCATGCCATCGCCTACATGGAAAGTCTTATGACCGATATTCCAAACGGGCTGTCCCGTCTTGGCATCTACCACGCAAACGCCACGGCCATTCTCATGCCAAGGTTCCAAGCACAGGAAGACTTCCATGCCCGGACGGTTCGGGTCAATATCCGTCAGATAGATTTTATCGGGATGCCCCAATCCGGTAGACCAAAGTAAAGTGCCATTATCATCAAGCATGCAGGAACCCAACAGGATTTCATCTTTGCCGTCACCATCCACATCACCGCACACCATGTTGTGGGAACCCATGCTTCTTACCACAGGGTTTTCTTCATCGCCATCCCAACGCCAAGCCTTTTCCAATTTGTTGCCATTCAGTTGCCATGCATCCACCGTCATCAGCTTGTAAGTACCGCGGCAGGCTAATATATAGGGAGTCTTTCCGTCCAGATAAGCCATACCGATCTGGTTACGGTTTTGGCGGACCAAGTTGCCATAACGGTCATTGCGTTCCGGCCAGTCCACGCGGGCAATCTCCTTTCCGGTCATACCGTCCCACACGCTTAAATATTCTTCGCCGGAATCAACGCGACCCTTGTCATTGCGTTTGGCATCGGTGGGAGCTGTCTTCAAGGCTATTTCGGCTTTGCCGTCACCGTTAAAATCATATGCGATGAAAGGGGAATACCATATACCCGGTTCAATGCCCTGCCCCAAATCTTTGGACCACAAGAAAGTACCGTCACTCAGGTAAGCTTCTATCTGGTAGGTTTCGCCTCCCAAGGTGCCGGGCATTCCGGGGTCTACATTCCTTTCGGGAGTGCGGATAATGTAATCGTAGATGCCATCCCCGTTCAAATCGGCAACGGCTACTTTACCGGCCTTTATATTGCGGTTCAATTTAATGGAGCGATAGTTTTTCAGTAACGGGGTGTCTACCTCTACTTTAGCAGAGGTATCAGTTACTTTCTTCTTTTTGTCCAAGGCGCAAACCCAATAGGTGGCTTTTCCATTGGCAGGAGTCTTGTCCGTGAAATCACAGGTGGCTTTGACCGGACTGCTTGTCAGGCGTTGGGTCTTTCCATTTACAGAGCGATACAAGTGGAATGAAGTGTCTGCTCCATCCTGCTCCAGCAATCTCCAACTGAGGTAAACGCCTTTTCCATCCGTTGAGGGAACGGCACTCAGTCCTCTGTCCAGATGCTCTTTTATTCTTTCCGTGGCAAAACCATTCACTTCCGGTTTCGGTTCGTGGCGTGGTTCCAGTATTTCATAATAGTAGGTACGTTCACGTAAATCCTGGGCCTGTAAACTCATTGAAGCGGCAAACAGCATGGATGCCGAGCATAGCCCTATCATCATTTTCTTGTTTTTCATAATCGTTTGATGTATTAGTTATTGTTTTTAAAGTATTTATCTGCAAAGCGAAGGAACTGTTCCCAGTCATAAGGAAGAACCGCATGGGGACCTTTCCGGTTATGATAGGCAATGGCTCCATCCATATAAGGAGTATCTACGGGTGGCATTCGTTCAACGCCTATTCCTTTCAGACCATAAAGGGCATATACCGGTTCGGCGCCTTTCCCTCCCAGGAATTCCCCCTTCTGATCCGACCAGTTATCGTCTTCCGCACTGGCAATATAAATGGGACGCGGGGCAATGAGGGCAACCAGTTCGTGCTGGTCAAAAGGCATGTATTTCTCCCGCGCATTGAATTGCTTGTAATTACTACAGAACCAATGTGGGAAACGTACATTCATCGCCTCCACCGTTTCACCATAGCAACGGCGGGAAATGGCAACGCCGCAACAACCGGAGTTGCCGGACAGAACCAAGGCGAAACGTCTATCGGAAGCACCTGCCCAGACGGCAGTCTTTCCTAAACGGGAATGTCCGATAACAGCTACTTTCTTGGCATCTACACGCTTGTCCGTTTCCAGGCAATCCATGGCCCGGCTCATGCCCCACGACCAAGCGGCGATAGAACCCCATTGGTCGGGATCAGGGTAAGTCTGGCCTTTCCTATAAAAATAGGGATGTACTCCATTCTGGAAATCATCATCAAAATCAGGATCTATGTCCGTATAACAAAAGGTAGCCAATCCGTATCCATGTTCCAAAATCTGATCCAGTTGCCAGGATTTATCCATGGAACCTCTGGCGGGTTTCTTCTTAGCTGCTTCATCCGTATCCGGTACGGATAAATCCGGATCATCATACACCGTATAATTGGGCAGGAAACTGATACCTAGAAACATGGGGACTTTACCCTGCACGTTATTGGGAAGATATACTTGCAAATTAATATGAGGCCCGCTGGGATCATCGGTTAATTGAAGTGTTATTTCTTTACGGGTAGCGCGTCCGTTCAAGGCGTTTTCATTGACACGGTCAACCGTATAACGCAGTTTTGTTTTCTGAGGTGGAACCTTTCCGAACATATAAGTGGTGAACATCTCCAATACTTCCGGACGACGTTTCTTTTCCCATTGTTCTTTGGTGGTAACAACTTCTCCATCACGGCACAACAGGACATCGGGAAGCGTGTATTGCGGCACTTTACTTTCATCATAATTGGCTAGTTTGGCATAATCCTTTTTAGGAGCGCCATTACCCTGTGCGCAGACGGAACCGGCACAAAGAGCCAAAGCCAGGAATAGAGTCGCTCTCATCTGCCTACTTATTATATGAAGAAATATCAACCATCATTAAGTTCAAACGCTGGCCATTGGTGAAATGACCGGATTGGAAAAGTACTTTTGTTCCATCCGGGCTAAAGCTGGGATGTGCATGATCCGGTTTCATTTTGGTATCCGAAACGATCCAATGGCGTTCGCCTGTCTGCACATTCATCAACCATACATTTCCTCCGAAGGTATCTCCTGCCGCCCATTTATTATCACGACTGGCATTGCAATGCCAAAAACCTCTTCCTACCAACTGACCTTCTATGGCCTGACGGTCTTTTTCCATTTCCACCTGTCCTATCAATTCCACATCATCTGTGCGCAAATTGATTCGGGCAATGCCGCTAACCTGTTTACGAAGACGAGGCTGGAAACCCAGAATATTGAAATAGACATAATCCTTCGTTGCAAAAGTTTCATGAGTCACCCAGTCCAAAGGGGTTTCCTTATAAAGAGGTTTAAACACAGAGCCGTCTGCCGTGCAATACCACATACGCTGGAATGCATCACCGCCCGTTTCATTGCAAAATACAATTTCACCCGGAGTAAAGCGGCTCGCCTGTATATGTCCCGTCTTGAATTCCGTATCAATTACCTTTGTAACCTCTCCTGTACGGAGGTTCATCTTACGGATACCGCAAAGACTGGGCTGTATTTTTACCGGTTGGTTACTTTCGGGCAGGAAAGCATTTTTCTTCATGCGTTCCTTTTCTTCTTCTGTGCCCTCACGCTCTACTGTGATATATGCATAATCATCATTACAATCTACGGCATAACCTCCCGGACGTCCCATGGCCGGAGGGAAAGTGCCTATGAAGGTTTCGTAACCGGCAGGTTTTCCTACCTTCCCTTTCTTTACATCGGCAAAGAACTTATCCAAATCCATCACGTACATATTCCAGTCTTCTTTTTCTTTACGGCTGATAAACATACGATTGCTTTTGTTTGCCAGGAATGCACTACCCAAGTCCGGACCGTCTGTGGCCTGGATAATCTTTCCGGTAGCCATCTCTATGAAATAAATCTGTGTGGGAGTCCAACTACGCTTTTCTCCATTGGGAAGTGTGCGCTCTATCTTCTTGCCATCTCCGCGGCTGGATGATCTGAACAGCAAGTATTTGCCATCAGAGGTCCACATCGGATCTGTTTGATAAAGAAAGCGGTCGTTTTTAAGTGTATCGGTAAGCATGGTAATGGTGTTGCCGGTTGCACTATCTACATAAGTCTGCATTTCGGATGCAGTACAGTTTCCAAATTGGGCGAAAGATGCCTTGCTCAATCCCAACAATAATGTAATTGTGAAAAATGTCTGTCTCATAGTATATCACTGTTTAATCTGATACGACAAATTTATGCATCATGTATGCTATATGGAATAGAATTTCATTCATTTAGATGGTTATTTGTCCATTTGGAGCAATAAAAATGGGAGCATCTTGAAATCCAAGTGCTCCCATCTGTATAATGAGTGGTTAACTCATTAGTATGCTGGTTTTAATAACCATAGTTCTGATAAGCTTTCTTACCGGCTTCGTCAAGAAGGGTATTATTCTCGTCCGTATAAAGGTCAATGGTAGCCTGCTTAAACGGTTTCAATGTGTGATAAGGTTGCAGGAAGCCCAGACCGGAACGGCCAGTCAGTGATCCATCACTTACTTCATTATCGGCTACAGGCCAGTAACTGGGACCTTCGGCCAAAGTAGAAGCCTCCTTATTGTGATACAATATACGAACATATTGCCAACCGGAATGATGCAACCAATCATAATAAATCATTTCCTGATTGAACTCACGACTTACTTCATTCAATACAAAGTTCTGGAAGCGGTCACCTTCACCCAAAGAACCGCCCAATATACCTTGTCCCGGATACATTTCGGCCTCTGAAGCTGCAGAACTTCCATCCCAAACGGAAGTAGTGATAGACATCTTAGATGAATAATCCTGAGACACAGTATAAGGATATTTGCGTTCTGAGTCCGGTAGATTTTCCTTACCCGGATAAAGACGGGCAATAACTTCGGCACGTTGTTCACCCGGACGATAAGCAGCACGTTCACGAACCTTGTTAAGATCGGCAACAGCATTAGAATACTGTCCTTTCAAACCATATGCATTAGCACGCATCAAATAGGTTTCGGCAATACGGAAGATAGGCACATCGCGACCTGAATAATAATTGTCTGCACCCGGACGGTCAGGGTCATCATACTTACGAGTAGCAGGCTGGGGTTCTTTCGACATGCTATTCAAACCACCATGATTCGTTATATCAAGATAAGCCTCATTACCATTTCTCTGATTACGTGTAGGACGATAGTAATATTTACCATCCTTTTTAATCCAACGTGCAAACAGGAAGAAAGGCTGTGACTCTGCCTCATCTTTATCAATGGCTGTTTCCTTTGTATTCTCCAAATACGCGTAAGCTAAATCGCCTGAGCCCATTCTGTGTTCACCGGCTACTGCCTGGCGTCCGCCCCAAGATGCACGGTCATAAGTAGGAAGAATATTGGCATTGAAATAAGATGCCTGATCGGCTGTCCATACATAAGTGGCATTTCTTGAATCATTATAAGCATAATAAGGCTGATTGGCAGCATAAGAACTGACACCGCCGGAACCGCGAAGTGCTGTTTCCATTTCAACCCAGAATGATTTTTGGTAACGAGAGTCAACGGTTTTGTCCGTATAGACATTAAAACCAAAGTCATTAGTTGAAGCTATATGTGAACGTCCGCGATAAGGATAATCACAACAAGTTTCAGGAATACCCCAAAGCGCTACCATATAAGCCGGAGACAAGAAATACTGCAAACGATTACCATAACGACCATTCACACCTGAGGTGGCAGGATAGCCATAGACACAAGAGAAGATTATTTCAGGACTTGTCTCACCTGAGAAATCTCCGGCAGTACGATTGAACAGTTTGCCATAATCACTTTCCAATGCATAATGTCCGTCCTGATCAATCACATAGTTACTGTAATAGATACATGAGTCCAAATCTGCCGTTCCTGTTCCTTTGTACAACATACCCAGATAAGACTTAGGATTAGTATTATCAATAGTTCCGTCTGCTTTACGTCCATATTCGGAAGTGCCATAATCTTTACCCATATAACGGTATAGATACAACTTTGCCAAAAAATGTGCGGCTGCCCCTTTCGTTGCACGACCAAACTCTCCCGCAGACATTGCGGAAGCTGTAGGAAGGACATCGAAGCCATAACGCAAGTCACTGATTATCTGCTTATAGATAGACTCAGATGATTCACGCGCAAATGAAAAATTACCCGGCATAGCAGCTGTATAGGTACGAGGAAAATAAACATCACCCAAGAATGTATTCAATATGTAAACACAATAAGCACGGTTGAACATTGCTTCGGCTTTAGCGCGATCTGATTCCGCACCCGATGCATATTTACCCATTGCCTTACCTTCTTCAATGGTCTGTATAACACGGTTACAGTTGTTGATGGTTGGATAATAACCCAACATCTGGCTACTGGTATACTCAGCACTAAGACCATCCATATCATTGGCAGGCGCACCTGTCGAACTCCATACAGAAGCTGAATAATTAGAGGTCGTCGCACTGGCAGGAGTCATATTATCAACACCCAGGAAGTAAGTTCCCGGTCCCTGTGTATACTGCTTGGACTGACGAAAAGCGTCATAAGTAGCAGTTATCAATTCACCCATACCCTTTTCCGTATTAAAATAGTCCTGAGTAATGGTAGCGACCATCTCCTCCTCCAAAAAACTATCGGAGCAAGATGCCAATGATAATGCCGCTGCAAAAAGTGTAATATATTTCTTCAGTTTCATAACTTTTTCAATTTAAGCGTTAATTAAAATCCAAGACGTAGACCGACTACATAACTGCGTGTCAGCATCGTATTGTTAGTTTGTCCACCGGTGGTATCTCCATTTGCATTAAATTTAGTCCATCCGGTCATATCATCGGGGTTAATACCGGCTTTCACCAATTCACCACCCCAAATAAATGGGTTCAAGCATTGTGCATAAATCTGGCACTTAGTTGCGCCCACTTTGTTCAACCACTTTTTCGGAAGATTGTAAGAAAGCGAAATATTACGCAAAGCCACCATATTACCTTTGGTATAATTCATATATCTGCTATAGTCTGTAACACCGGCAAAGGTACCTCCACTATACTGAATAGGATACTTTCCACCCGGATTATCTTCACTCCACAAGTCTTTTTCCACACGGCGTCCCATTGTCTGAAGCAATCCAAAATAGGTGCCGCCAAAACGACCATAGAAGAAAGCACTCAATTCCCAATCTTTATAGGTAAAGGTAGTAGTAAAACCACCAGACCACTTTGGCGACCATTGACCCAAATGTTTCTTATCGCTATCATTGATAGTACCAAAGCCATTATCTTCATAAGTTACTACCTCTGTATGCTTTTCACCTTTAGTATCTGTCCATGTAATCTCTGCTGTCTTAGCACCGGAAGTACCTGCAGGAACTTCCACCAAGGGCTGATCTTCAATCATTGCCATACCGGGTTTCATTACAAGACCATTTTTGCCATAAATTGCCAACAAGCGCAAATCATTGTCATTGTTCTGCCATAAACGGTCATATTTGTAATTCCATACATTATCAATAGGACGGTCAATGAACCAACCATTCGCAGTATCATCTACCTTACCATTAGCCAATTCTACGATCCAACCCTTGTTGGTAGAGAAAGAGAAATCTGTTTTCCAGGTGAAGTCGCTAGTCTTAACGTTGATTGTAGAAAGTGTTACTTCAAAACCGCGGTTAGCAGTTTTACCTACATTGGTGCGGATCGAAGTATATCCGGTTATACCCGGAATGGCTTTAGACAAGATCAAATCATTGGTACGAGCTTCATAGTACTCAATACTACCGCTAATACGATTATTCAAGAAACCGAAGTCAATACCAAAGTTAGTAGAAGCTGTTTTTTCCCAACCCAATCCATTATTCGGTAACACATTTGCTTTAGCACCATTAGAGATAACTGTTGATCCACCTTCACCAAAGAATTTGCCTGCACCATTAGCAGTCATTGCTCCGGAGGTCTGATATGGACTAACTGAAGCGTTACCAGTCACACCATAGCCAACACGCAGTTTGATTTGATCAACCCATGTAATATTTTTCATAAATGCTTCTTCACTGATCTTCCATGCCAAAGCTGCTGACGGAAAGAAATCCCATTTACTGCCGGCAGCCAATACAGAAGCACCATCCCAACGACCGGTAACAGTCAAAAGATAACGGTCCATCAGATTATAGTTCAAACGTCCCATGTAAGAAGCACGTGTCTGCTTGGAATATTCTGATCCGATGCCATTACGGGTAGTATCTGAATTGCCCAAACTATACCACAAAGCTGTAGGGAAAGTACTATCATAGGCACGATAGTCAATGCCTTCAGAACGATACATTTCAGCAGACTGCATCAATGTCAAGCCGAAATGATGAATATCCTTCACTGTCTTATTATAGAAAAACATATTTTCTAATGTCCATGACAAACGGGTATCCTGATCGTTGTATGCTACATTGGGAGCATAGGCACCATTCTCTAATGGATTAGAAAATTCTTCTCCATAATAGCTACCATAACGAGAGTTACGGCTCTGGGCACCTAAATTAGTACGCCATTTCAAACCGTCCAACGGTTTCCAGATTTTACCGAAATCAATATCCAGATGTGAACTCAATAATACGCTAGTAACACGAGTCTCATTAATGGCTTTATCAATATCCCATGCCGGATTATGTTCCAATCCATTGTTAGAACCTGCACCCTGAATAGGATTACCATTTTCATCAAAAGCGGGATAAATAGGCAATAATGAAAGCGCATAGCTATAAGAATCCTTTGCACCGGTATTAGATACTGAAGAATTATTTATAATACCATAATTCTGAATAGAGTGACTGGCATTCATACCCAAACCTACTGTTAACCACGGAAGGGGTGTGATGTCACCATTAATATTAGCAGAATAACGCTTGTAATCCTGGTCTTTCAAAGCTGCCTGTTGTTCCAGGTAGGCCATAGAGATATACAGATTGGAAGTTTCAGTTCCGGCAGAAAGAGAAACCTGATGATTTTGTGTGATACCGGTGCGAGTCACCAGCTTTCTCCAGTTGGTAGTCTCGTAAGCACTCGGATTATAAATAGGAACCTGATCAGCATACCCTTTCGCCTTTTCCTCAGCTGTTGCAGGGCGCATCATATAGTTACCATTTGCATCCTTCTGCCACGCACGATCAAAATTCACTTTACCTTCAGGAGTATTTCCTAAATCAAAAATGTTAGCGATCTGGTCGGGATCGGGTGCTGTACCATATTTGCCCGGGTAATTATTAGCATTAATCATTTTCTGCATTTGCCAGTCTACATACTCACCAGAATCCATCCAGTCAGTCATAGTGTCCATTCTGGAAAAAGTGATATTACCGCTATAAGAAACAGAAGCTTTTCCCTTTATACCCTTTTTAGTTGTTACAAGCACAACACCATTGGCACCACGAGAACCATAAATAGCAGTAGCAGAAGCATCCTTCAAGATTTCCATTGACTCAATATCATTCGGATTGAGATCACCTACTGAACCTGCCGTCAAAGGTATTCCATCAACCACATAAAGAGGATCGTTGGAGTTATCAATAGAACGAGTACCACGGATTCGTACATCTCCTAATTCACCGGGACGGCTGTTGGTAGAGATTTCCACACCGGCAGCCTTGCCCTGCATAGCTTGCAGTGCATTCTGAACCGGACGTTCCTCAATAGCTGCGGAAGTCACACGAGTCAGAGCACCGGTCACGTCACTTTTTTTCATTGTACCATAACCTACTACTATCACTTCATCCAGTGTTTCAGTGTCTTCTTCCAGAATAACCTTAATAGTAGTTTGTCCTTTCACTGCAATTTCTTGAGTTTTATATCCCACGAAACTGATTTGAATAACACCGCTTTCCGGCACATTTTGAAGGGTAAACTTGCCATCGAAATCGGTAATTGTACCATTGGTAGTGCCTTTGACTACCACACTTGCACCAATCACGGTTTCACCTGTCTTATCCAAAACGGTACCGGTAACCGCTTTCCCTTGTGCGCCCACCTCTATGGCTAGGATTGAGAACAAGGTGATGAAGAACAGCCGCTGGAGTTTATCCAAGCGGCCCAACAGACTTAAATACTTGCTGTCTTTCATACTTTAATTATTAAGTTAAACAA
>CABMPB010000009.1 GCA_902388365.1 uncultured Bacteroides sp.
TATCTAAAATTATAAAGAAGTATTTTTAAGGAAACAAGAGATTCTTAACATCTTACCCCCTACCCCCTCTCAAGAGGGGATGAAGTTACATTTGACTATCGCTCTCGTTATTTTTGTAATCTCCACCTTACTTATAACATCCCCCTCTCCAGCATCCTTCAATGCAGAAACTATTGAAGAAAAATATCCTTTTTTCCCCTTCCCGTTTATGTCCTACAACAGAAATGTAACATCAACTGAACATCCTGTAACATGAAGAAACGACCATGTAACCGCCTAATACAATACAGGTTACATTTTTTAAAGCTCGTTTATAATTTAATGGATACTTTTGTCATGTTCGAAAAACGACGTTAAACCATTAAATATAAATGATATGAAAACATGAACGTATTATCACCTACCATTAATTTGATTTGAATAGAGAAATGTATTATTAATTAAATCGATGATTTTATGAAAAACATCAATCACAACCTTAAGTCTTTAGGACTATTATTCTTATTCTGCCTGATACCGTTGTGGGCATTCTCACAAAACATTGCGGTGAACGGCATTGTAAAAGACACTAGTGGCGACGGAGTCATCGGAGCCAGTGTCTTGGAAAAAGGTACCACGAATGGTACTATCACCGACTTTGATGGAAATTTCACCCTTCAAGTGGGCAAAAATGCTACATTAGTTATATCGTATATCGGATACAAGACTCAAGAAGTACCGGTAAACGGAAAAACATCTATCAAAGTGACTTTGAAAGAAGATACGGAAGCATTGGAAGAAGTAGTAGTAATAGGTTATGGTACGGCACGTAAATCGGATGTTACCGGTTCTATTGCTTCCGTGGGAGGCGACAAATTGCGCGAAGTACCTGCTACCAATATCACTTACGCCCTGCAAAACCGTATTGCCGGTGTGGATATGGCTCAAACGTCTTCACAACCGGGTGCAACGATGCAGATCCGTATTCGTGGTACACGTTCACTCAATGCATCCAATGACCCGTTGGTAGTATTGGACGGAATACCTTTCATGGGTAACCTTTCCGATATTAATCCGGGCGACATAAAGAGCATGGATATTTTGAAGGATGCATCTTCTACAGCTATCTATGGTTCTCGTGGTGCCAATGGTGTTATCCTTATCACTACTCAAAAAGGTTCTCAGGGTTCTCCCGCTAAGTTTACTTACAATGGATATGTGGGCTTAAAGAAGGTATTCTCTGAATATCCCATGATGGAAGGGGCTAAATATGCCGAAATGCGTAAATATGCCGGAAAGTTCCAGAATGGTCTGGATGAATCGGACGATACCAATACAGACTGGCAAGACCTGATGTTCCGCGATGGTATGGTGACCAGCCACGATGTAAGCGTAGCCGGTGGAACCAATCAAGGTGGATACAGCTTTGGCGCTGCTTATTATAAAGATCAAGGCGTTATCCCTACTCAAAACTATACCCGTTACTCCATCCGCGGTTCATTTGATCAGGGCGTGGGCAAGTATTTCCGTTTCGGCCTCAGCACAAATTCCAATTATAATGTAACTAAAGGATCAAATATTGGTCTTTATAATGTATTGACAATGTCTCCTCTGGCAAATCCGTATAATGAGGACGGCAGTCTGAAACGCACGATAAAAACTCAGCAAGATGAATATTTCGTTCTGACACGCAGCGTGGCAGAAAGCTTGGAAGATACTTGGTTAAGTGAAACACAGGCGTTCGGTACTTATAATAACTTGTTTGCCGAAGTCAAAGCGCCGTGGATAGAAGGATTGAAGTATCGCGTAAACTTAGGTTTGAATTATCGTTCCAGCAAAGGCGGAGCATTTACAGGACAAGGCGTGAACAGCACTACGGCAACTACTCCTTCCGAAGCCTCTCTGTCTCACTCGGAAACCACCAACTGGGCAGTGGAAAACATGCTTACTTACGACCGTACTTTTGGAAAACACCAGCTTAATGTAGTAGGTATGTACTCGGCAGAAGAAACGGTTTATACCCGTTCCAAACTTTCCGGTAAAGATATTCCCGCCGAATACTTCCAGTATTACAATATAGGACGCGCCGAAGGTACTATCACCGTAAATCCGGGTGATTGGAATTATCAGAAGAGTGGATTGATGTCATGGATGGGACGTGTGATGTACACCTACAATAACCGGTATATGTTGATGGCAACTGTACGTGCCGATGCTTCTTCACGTTTGGCTAAAGGACATCAATGGCATACTTATCCGGCGGTGTCTGCCGGTTGGAATATCGGTCAGGAATCTTTTATGAAAGACATCAGTTGGCTGGATATTTTGAAACTGCGCGTAGGTTACGGACAGACTTCAAACCAGTCTGTAGATCCTTACTCTACATTGGGACAATTATCCGGCCGTCCTTATAACTTCGGACCTACCGGCTATGCTACCGGATATTATGTATCTGCTTTGCCTAACTCGGATTTAGGCTGGGAATATTCTTCTACCTGGAATTTCGGTCTTGACTTTACTCTTTTGCACGGACGCATTTCCGGTACATTGGAATACTATATGCAGAGCACCAGTGATCTGCTGCAAAGTGTTAACCTTCCCTCTACTACAGGCGTAGGCAGCTATATGGCAAATGTAGGTAAAAGTGAAAACAAAGGTATAGAATTTACATTAAACGGCACTATCCTTGACAATTACAATGGCTGGAGTTGGGATGCCAGCATCAACCTCTCTGCCAATCGCAACAAACTGACCGAACTTGCATCGGGTGCAGAAGAAGATCAAGCAAACAACTGGTTTGTAGGTCATCCAATTGATGTGATCTATGATTATGAAAAGATTGGTTTGTGGCAAGAAGGCGATCCTTATCTGGATATTTTGGAACCGGGCGGCAATGTAGGTATGATTAAAGTAAAATATACCGGTGATTATAATGCAGATGGCACTCCTACCCGTCAGATTGGTGATGCTGACCGTCAAAAAATCGACTTGCAGCCTAAGTTCCAAGGTGGTTTCAGCACTCGCGTAGCTTATAAGGGTTTTGATTTGAACATCATCACAGCATTTAAATACGGAGGTAAACTGATCAGTACCCTGCACCACTCCAACGGTTATCTGAATATGTTGACCGGACGTCGCGGACAAGTAGATGTAGATTACTGGACTCCTGAAAACACAGGCGCTAAGTATCCCAAACCGGGTGGTATTCAGAGTGGTGACAATCCTAAATATGGTAGCACACTGGGATATTTTGACGCTTCATACTGGAAAGTCCGTAACATCTCATTGGGCTACAACTTCCAGAATCAAAAATGGTTGAAGGATTTCGGTATTGAAGGTCTTCGTGCTTATCTTACCGTTCAAAATCCATTCGTGATCTGTTCTCCGTTCCATAAGGAAACAGGATTGGACCCTGAAACCAACTCCTATGGTAATGAAAATGTAGCGGTAACAAGTGGAATCCAAAGCCGTTTCTTGACGGTAGGTACTAATTCACCTTCCACCCGTAACTATTTATTTGGCGTTAACTTGACATTCTAATTAAAGCATTGATCATTATGAAACCAATATTTACAAAAATAAGAATTTTAGGAACCGCCGCACTGGCTCTGTTCCTGGCTACATCTTGTTCGGGCATTCTGGATGAACAACCACGTAGTTCCTATGACCCTAACTTCTTCAAGACCGAAAGAGGTGTAGAAGGAGGCGTTACATCTATGTATGCACATCTGCGTTACATTTACGGACAAGGTTATTATTACAATTCTTGCCTTACGGGTACTGACGAAGCAACCTATGCACAGTCTGCCGACAATAATAACAAGGATGCCGACTTATCAGGCGTAGGTAGCTTGACGGCAAACAGCAGTCGTAGTGATGTAGTGTGGGGAGTTGCATATTCTAATATCAATACTGCCAATGGTGTTATTGAGAATGGAGCAGCCGTAAACGTTAGTGAATCACTCATCTCCGAAGCACGTTTTTTCCGTGCATTTGATTATTTCTTATTGGTACAGACCTTTGGCGGTGTACCATTGGACTTAGGATCGGGAGAACTTAAATTTAATATCGTTCCGGCACGCCATTCAGTAAGAAATACCGTAACGGAGGTTTATACCAAGACTATCTTTCCCGATTTACTGACAGCTATCGAGAATCTTCCTGACCAGCCCCGTTTGACAGGTACGGTGACTAAAAACGTAGCGCGCTTATATCTGTCTAAAGCCTATCTTACTTATGCTTGGTGGCTGAAGAACCCCAATAACATTCCAACCTATCCGGAATGTAGCCGCACCGATCCCGATGGACATGATGCAGCATGGTATTATCAAAAAGCCTATGATATAGCCGTGGAAGCTATTGAAAATCCGGGTGTTTATGGTTTGGAAGAAACATTCTATAATGTCAATGCAGGAGCTAATGACCGCAACAAGGAAATAATGCTTTATGCCGACCATACTCAGCAAGATGAATATTATAATGGCGGTAGTTTGACTTATGGTAGCGGCAGCGCTCCCGATAACTTTGCCAGTTGGATGATGAACTGGAACTATACGGATGTGCAGGCAGTAGCAGATGGAAGTAAAATAAATCCGTTAATTCGTGTAGCCGAACAGTCTTATGGTCGTCCTTGGACACGTATGGCACCTCCTCATGGAGTATTTACCAAAACATTTGCCGACAAGACTAAAGATTCTCGTTACGATGGCACTTTCACAACTGTTTATCGTGGCAATTGGTCTACCAACAATATGGCATGGAGCTCCATAATATGTGCCAATAATATGGAAGTAAAGGAAGGTGAACCTGTCCTTACATTCCTTAATGAAGATGATCCTAGTATTCAGTATCCCAGCAATGCCGGTGATAATAATGTAGGAGCAGGAACACTGCCCGGACGCGCAGACTATGTAGTAGGTCCAAGTGGCATCAGCCGCCTTATCTTCCCGGCACTTTGGAAAATCGGTCCTTACCGTACAGACAATGGAACCGGTCCCGGTCAGCCTAATGCAGGTAGCACTCGTCCTTATAACATTGCCAAGTTCTCCGAGTTCTATCTCATTGCCGCCGAAGCTGCTGTAGAAGGTGCAACCACCAAAGCAGGAAAAAATGCCCGCGAACTGGTTAATGTGCTTCGTGCCCGCGCCGGCAAGTGGACATATAGTAATGCATTGAAATCAGAATACGTAGCAGATAACAGTGAAGAATTAACTGCTGCAACTCCTGCTACTATTGATATCAATTACATTCTTGATGAACGTTCCCGCGAGTTCTATGGCGAAGGTTACCGCTGGTTTGACCTTGTCCGTACACAGAAATGGAATGAATATGCTGAGACTTACGTAATTTGTGGTAACGACAAAGGTGACCATACTCCTAAGACCTATACTCGTACCATCGAAAAATTCCATTACCTGCGTCCTATTCCGCAAGGACAGATTAACGCTATGGAAATGACGGCAGAGGAAAAGAAAGCTTATCAGAATCCGGGATACCAATAATTCTCAGAAAAGGAAGATTTCGTAAACTAAAACAGAGGCTGACCTGGATAAAGTCAGCCTCTGTTTCTTTATATAGCTTTAATTTTACCTTCATACAAAATAACTCTTAGCATATTCAAAGATTCTAATGCAAAAGAAAGGCTATGAAGGACTCAAAAAGATGCCTTCATTTAACTCTTATATTTTAGGGTCAACAATAGGTCAACAACGAAGCTATTCAAGCCAATATTACGCCATAAAGCCAGTTTTAATAAAAAAGTTCCTTGATAATCGATTGATTACCAAGGAATTTTGGGTGACTGAAGGGACTCGAACCCTCGACATTCAGAACCACAATCTGACGCTCTAACCAACTGAACTACAGTCACCATGTTAGGACTTCCTTTCGAAAGCGATGCAAAGGTAGCTGTTTTTTTTATATCTGCAAACTTTTAGAGCAAAAATTATTCGAAAAAATATTCTTCAATGCCTCTATTATGGTCTTCAAACAAGGAACGAGCACCTTTCAAGAAACATTTCATTGTACTAACTTCCTCATTATTAATTGGTTTATTTAAAAAGGTTGCCGGATACAATTCAAAGTTCTTTTTCTTGCTCAGAACCGGACGCGAAGTCCAAACTAGGGCATATTTACAATCTGCCAAACGAGTAATCCGAAAAATACGTTGTAGTTCCAGCTTCACCATTGCTCCACCATCAGTCTTTTCTTTCGACATATTTGATATAAAATTGCCTAATGAATAAACTACGACATGCCGGGCAGGAGTGCGGGAGTCTTTTTTTATCTCCATTGGTTGGAGTACGTGAGGATGCGAACCTATCACATGATCTACTCCTTGCTCTATTAACCAATCCGCCAGTTCTCTTTCAGAATGTTCCGGCAAAGAACGGTATTCTATTCCCCAATGCATACAAGCAATAATCACATCGGGAAACATACGCCGGGCTGCAAGAATGTCCTTCTTTATTTGTTCCTTATCAATATAATTCACAATATTGGGAAAACTGACCTCAATGCCATTCGTTCCATACGTATAATTTAGAAAAACAATACGGAAACCATTCTTCTCTACTAACAAGGGATAGCTCTTCTCACGGTCTTCCTTATTTATATAAGTTCCTGCATGGGGAATCTTTAAGGAGTCTAACATAAGAATAGTCCGCTCCAACCCCTTTTTTCTTCTATCCAAACAATGGTTATTAGCGGTCATCAGTATATCAAATCCTGCATCTTTTATGGCATATAAATACTCATCCGGGGCACTGAATGCCGGATAACCACTATAAGGCTTTCCACCTAAAGTAACTTCCAAATTAGCAATTGCCAGATCGGCCTCACTGATTTCTTTCTTAACATACTTGAAACAATCGGCATAGTCATATCCACCCACTCGCTTGGCAGCATCTATCTGAGCTTGATGCTGCATCAAATCGCCTACAAAAAGCAAAGACAGGCGATCTTGCGCCGACAGCGAAAGAGTAAAAAACAGAAGGCAAAGAATAAATAATTGTTTCATATATACGCTTTTTAGAAACGTGCAAGATAAGGAGAATATTTGAAAAAGGCAATACGGATATAAAATATTAATTTATTTCATTAGATCTGTTCAATTGGATAATATCCACTTTCCGCCCCACATTTAACTCACGATGAGTAATAAGAATTAATGTTTTGTCTGCCAACTGGGTAGTGAGCCGTTCAATTAACACTCGTTCTGTATCCATATCTAAAGCGGAAGTAGGCTCATCCAACAGCAAAATACTTCCTGAATGAAGTATTCCTCTGGCAATAGATATACGTTGTGCCTGCCCTTCGCTCAATCCACTTCCTTTTTCGCCACAAAAAGTATCTAATCCTGTTGGCAAATCAAAAACAAAATCGGCCGCTGCCGTATAAAGTGCCTGACGCAACTCAGCTTCTGTAGCATTGGGATTTCCTAATAATAAATTATCTTTCACCGTTCCACTCATCAATGTATTTCCCTGCGGCACATATATAAAATTACAACGGGTCATAGAAGATACAATATTTTCCTGTCTTTCATTATAAAGAGAGATATTTCCGTTTTGAGGGGACAATAATGCCAGCATTAGTCTGACCAACGTACTTTTTCCTGCTCCCGTCTCCCCCACAACCAATGTGCAGCTTCCGGGTACAAAATCATACGAAAACTCATTTATCACCTTTCGTTTTCCATCCGGATAAGTAAAGGAGACATTATTTAAGCGTATCCCTACATTTCCTTCAATATTAATTTCTCCTTGTTTTTCTACAGGCAACCTACCTAGTTCCTCCAGTCTTTCGACAGAAGCTGTCATGTGAACAAAATTTGAGACATAACGTCCCAAGTCCACCATTGGACGTTGTACCATGGAAACCAGTTGCAGGAATGCTGTCATTGCGCCAAAAGTAATCGTACCTTCGCGTAAGCCGAATATTCCCCATAAAAAGGCAACAGCATAACCAGACACAAAACCAATCTGTACAACTGTACGGGAAAATAATGAAAAGTCTGTACGTTGCATTATCTGTTTCCGGAGCCCTTCCTGTAATATAAATAATCTATTTACTACCCCGGTAACACGTCCTAACGAACTGACTAATATATGATTCTGTAAATTCTCTTGCATATGTTCCTGTACATGGCTATCTATCGACCGAATCTCTTTGGTCAGCTTTCTCATTCTCTTTAAATAGCTCCTGCTAATTAATAATGCTACCGGCATAATAAAAAGAACTACCCATGCAATTCTATTGTCCAACAACATCATAAAAATAAAAGCGCCAACCAGCTGTATAGCGGTAACAAACATAGATGAGATAGACACACAGACAAGTTCGGACACAACCTTTACATCCTCCAGCAAACGGTTCACCATATCTCCCGTATGAAATCGTTCTTTTCCTGACCACTGACTTTGCATCAGACGTGTAAAAAAATAATGCCGCAATTCATTTTTCAGACATACAGTATTCAAGCTATCCAGACGTTCACGTATAATGGATAATGCCAATTGTGCAACGATACATCCTCCCATCAACATTATATAAAGGGAAAAACCTTCATCTATATGTCCGGTTGCAATATCCACCAGCCGCTTGCTCACCCATACAAAAAGCAGAGAAATACACATTCGCAATATACCTGCCATGCCACTCAAAGCAACACGAATCCGGACGCTACGAGATATTCTCCATAGCCATAATATGCATTTGTACATATCCATAACCAGCCCTCGGGGAACATTCCGAATATGATCCATTTCCATCATTTGATAACGTTGTTATTATCCAGAATTTCTTCTAAACGCTCCAATCTTTTGCGAGTCAATTTCAGTCCTTGTATTACTTTTGCATAACTTTCATAACGATGAATATCAAAACCGGCAAACTGATACATACCTTCATCCATCAACTTTTCTGCACGTTTTTTAATCTTATCACCATAATATCCGTAAAGTGACGGTACATTTAATTGCAACAAACATCCTCTCTCGATCAACTCAGGATATTTCCGTTCATTCATATACAGATAACGCTCCGGATGAGCTATTACAGGAATATAACCGGATCTGGCAATATTTTCCAGCATCGTATCCAAATAGCCTTGTGGCATCATATCAGACGTTTCTACCAACAATAATTTCTGATTAACCCATTTACCTAAAGGAAGTACATCTCCTTGCGATATACGAGTATCGAAAGTTGCATCAAGCATATATTCCGAAGCAATAGAAAGCTGAAGATTCCCTTGATAGTCTGCACTAAAGTCATTGAATTTATCCAGCAGAAGTCCAGATGGAGCATTATTAAAATCCATCATAGTATGGGGAGTCATCCACACATTCTTCACTCCAACTTCCTCTTCCATATAGCGAAGCAGGGACAAAGCTTCTAATGCTGTCCCTACTCCATCATCCACTCCCGGAAGGAGATGACAATGAACTTCTGTCATCCCCCTCCACAAGCCACAACTTGATGCATTATATTTCTGTTCAGGCCAAAATGCAATCATTCTTGTTGATCTTATTTAAAAAGATTCTTGATTTTATTCCATACTCCTTTTTGGTCTTCATTGCCATAGCCGTAACCATAACCGTAGCCATAGCCGTAACCATAACCGTAGCCATAACCTCTACTACCCTTTTTAGAGCCATTAAGCAAAATAGCAAGATTCTTCAGTTTACGTTCTCGATATATTCTTTCCAACTCCGGCAATTGACGTCGATCCAATTTGCCCGCCCTTACTACAAATAAAGTAAGCTCACTGATACGATCTACGATGGCGGCATCTGCAACCAATCCCATAGGTACATTATCTACAATCACATAGTCGTACATATTCTTCAGTTCTGCAATCAATTCATCCAAACGCTCACTTAACAATAATTCAGTGGGATTCGGTGCAATTGTACCTACCGGTATTATATCTACTCCACTCTCTAAAACATCCTTATGTATAATTCCATCTGCCGTCACATCAGCATCTGTCAAATAATGAATGATCCCTGTAGAATGATGTTTGGCATTAATCAATGCACTCATAGTACCCTTACGCAAGTCAAGATCGACTATAATAACTTTTTTCTGCATTTGTGCCAAACAAGCTGCTAAATTAATAGCAATAAATGTCTTACCTGCACCTACATTGAAAGAAGTCAGTGTAATCACTTTCACATTTTTTGAATGTCCCATCATAAAACCCAAATTAGTACGCAAGATACGAAATGCCTCAGATAAGTGATCACGCCCCTGAATACTGACTCTAACTCCGCTAGTTTTATTGTCTCTGACAGCAACTTGGGGAATTTCACACAGAAATGGAGCACTGACTATTGCCTCAATATCTTTTCTGCCGCGTACTCTTGTATCCAGCATCAACATCATAAGTAAAACTATTGCAGGAAAAGCAACTCCACATCCCATTCCCATTAGCAATTTCCGGTATTTACTAGGATAAACAGGACTATTACTTCCCGAAGGTGAGTCAAGTACACGTGCATTATTATCCGTCATAGCTTGATTCAAAGCGTTTTCCTCACGCTTATTTAAAAGAAACAAATATAATTCTTCCTTTACTTTTTGCTGGCGTTCTACCGACAACATTTTTCGTTGCAACTCAGGTAAAGCCTGCATTTTTTGTCTCACCTGCTTTTTTTGCAAATCAGCTTCTTTTTGTTTTACTTTCAATGTACTGATTCTATTATCTACCGCCCGGGTAATATCTTGTCGCATTACCTGCAAAGAACGATTTAGTTCCTGTACTACGGGATTATTACTTCCTCGTCCTTCTACCAAACGATTCCGTTTTAAAACCAGATTATTATATTTAATAATTCTGCTTTCCACTTCATCATCTACCAATCCGGTATTGTTGGGTATCAGTTTATCGGTATTATCTATGCTCATTAAATGTTGTTGCATAAATTGCATCAATTGTAATTGTGCATCCACGCCTTTTATTTCTGACTGAGATTGCTGAGCATCTGCAATATACATTCCTGCCGTGGTAGATACATCCAAACCTTCATTCGAGCTTTTCAACCTCTCTATATCGCTCTCCACTGTTCCCAAATCTTTCTCTATCACAGCCAATCGTCCTTTAATAAATTCTGCTGTATTGATAGCAATCTTATTCTTATCCTCTATCGCTTCTTCATTATATACTGCGATCAACATGTCTAACATATCTGCGGCACGCAATGCAGACTTATCTTGTATGGACATTTGCAACAAAGAAGCATCATCATCCATTTGCTCAATAGCCAAATTAGACAAGAAATAACCTACCATCCCATCACGTGGCAATTTAGTAACAGTAATGGTTTTATCCATCCATTTGTCACCATATGTATCGGTAGCTTCTACTACAAACTTACCAATTTGAGAATCTATTGTATCTTTCAGACTTATAGTCATTTTTTTATCAGAACCAGTTAAATCCGAAAGAATCACCCGGTCACTGTCAACCGGAATTACCTGGAAAGAAAGATAGTCATCAGCCCTCGTTTGAATAAAAGAGACCTTTATCGGCGATTCTCTATACAATTCATCATGTCTCAACCCATTTCTTACTGTATAACTCACATCCGCATCCAGTCTTGAAACAACCTTTCGCATCAGTTCTTTAGATTTGAACTGCAATATTTCACTGGCAACATTAACAGGCCCCGACATAAAACTATTATATCGATTCATACGCATGGTACCTTGCGTATTAGCCGGGGTTTTTATCATAACTACTGCAGAACGATTATACATAAAAGGAGTCTTACAATAGTCATACCAAAAATATCCACCGAAAACGAGTATCGAGACTAGAAACCATTTCCAATAAGAAAGCAGATACATAAATATATCTACTAAATTAATACTCTTTTCTTCCGCCAAACCAGAAGTTACTTTTAGTTCTTTCTCTTGTTCTTTCATATTTAGAATATTACAATTTAGACAATGTAAGAATTGACACAACTAAGCTTATCAGACCAATTCCTGTGCTATACCAACGCCAAGTTCGTTCTTCTTTTGCTGTTCTTTTTGCTTCTTTAGGCTGTACATATACTACATCATTCTGCTGTAGATAGAAAACCGGGGATTTAAAGACATCCACATTACTCATATCATTCATGATCATTTTTCGTTCTCCACCTACCTCACGAATAACAGCTACTTTATCCACTGCAGCAAGTTCTGTTAATCCACCTGCCCGGGAAATTGCTTCCAGCAAAGTGATGCGATGTCCATCCGGTATTTCGATTACCCCTACACGACTCACTTCGCCTAACATGGGAATCTTCCAATTCAACATTTCTACCATCACCACTGCATCATCCAGTAAATTCCTTTCTTCCAACTGCTCTTTTATTATTTTTCCCAATTCTATACAAGTGAATCCTTGCGCATGCAACATACCTAAAATAGGAAATTCTATATTTCCTTTCAAATCCACCAAATATTCGCGACCACGCCTATTTCCGGAACTGGCTGTTGACGCATCACCTGAGTTTACAGTTGAAAGTGCTTCCATTTCCTGGTTAAAAGGAATAGTCAATTCAGGGTTTTTAGAAGAAACAAAAATACTTAATCTATCATTCTCCTGAATTACCATTTCTGTTTTATCGCCTACCGGATACCCTAATCCATATTCCATGTTCTCCAAATAAATCATTTTCTTCGGAGCACACGAAGTCATAACCAACAAGCTCCACACTATCAATAAAAATACTTTACTTTTCATCTTTTATCATATTTAATTTAATCGTTTCAATTCACTATAACAGAGTAAAGCCGCCTCCTTATTTGGCAAACATTTCAAACGTCCTACTGGCACTTTACGCACTATTATTTCCAATATATCCACCATAGACATATACAGTTTGTTATTCCAACGCATAGACGAGCAACCTGGTAATAACGCAAGAATAGCTGTCACTCCGGATTCCCTATAAAAACTATTAGCCGGTGCTTGTTCCAAACGAACCAATCCCCCCAAACGTGCTTTTCTATTTTTATAACAAGGTGTTTTCCCACTCCATGGAGTACCATATACATATACCTCTCCATCTTCTCCAATCCTAATTGCAGGATTATCATCATTCAACAATTCAAAGCTTTCCAAATAGCGGAGCCATAAACTGCTGTGTGTGCTTTTTCCAGTACCACTCTTACCAAGAAATGCATAGCCTATTCCATCATTCACCACTACAGATGCATGAATCAATATCATCTTGTGCAAAATAGCTGACTGTGCAAACATCACCATCATAAAAGCTGATAATATCTCACCTAGATGCTGATTATTAATATCTACGTAAGCATATCCTTCAGTAAAATATTTATTGCAGACCAATCTACTCCACGGTCCGTTCTCTACCATTTGCAATTCTACTGCATAGCTCTTTTCCATTTCCAATAATCGGAAACGATTTCCCACTACCCCAATGGCATCCATTAATCTTATAGAGGAAAAGTCCGGATCAATATTCTCATACATCACTTGCAAAGAGCACATCATATTAATTCCTGTCGGAGCCTTTCCCACAAAAGGCACAAAAGATGGTAGTAAAGGTTCAATGCCCTCTTTGACAGGCAAAGATATTTCCACCCATTGTTCTGCTATATTAAATTGTAATTTTTCGACTTCCACAATTTGTCTGTCCATTATCTAAATTTTAAAAAGTTACTAACATGCGAACAAGCTTGCATTAATGGAAACCAACAGGCCTCAGCAGGAGCATAGCACACATTCATTTTAAAATGATGAAAAAGAGAACCTATTGCATTTTGCCTTCGTGTTCCTGTGTTCATACTTTTACTTCCAAAACGTTTATCATAAAATCCAAAGTTTCCGACTTGTAACACATCTTCTATCATCCATTCCGCATCTTCATCTCCAGATAAAGGAAACGGTAAAAAGTCGGCAGGCATTCCCAAATATCCTACTAATAACGCATTCAATACCTGAATCCATCGGTAAATTCCCATTTTACGATATATCTTTTCTAATTCCGCACCATCTACCTCTCCATAATAGTGTCTATACACACTGGCAGTATCACACAATTGACGAATGCCAATACCAAATGCCAACATATGTTTTAATATATGAGTGTTTACAGACAAATGAGTCAGTAAAGGCGATAGTATATTCACAACCTTTCCATCAAGTACAAGTTCCTGGCAATAATTTTCTTCAAAGAAACTGTGCAAATAAGTATGCAAGAACGGATTATGTACATCCAAAACTCGCTTATGATGTTCTATCAAGCAACCCTTCCATTGATATGTCATGCTAAAACCTGCCTGCCGCTTTATCGTAACACCAGTATCGGCTATTAACTTATAGGCTTTTCCCCACTCTCCTTTTTCCGGAAAACACCAATCTGCATCTCCGCAAATACGATGAAGCGGATTGTCATAACAAGAAGCTATTCCTTGTCCTTTCAATAAAACAGCCGTTATCTTATGATCTGCAAACAGGGTAGCCAAGTTACCTACCACCTTATTCATTTGCCTGTTCATACTTTCCACTCTATCTATTTCGGCTGTCCATTTCATTAACAAAGGCATAGGAGGCAGACAGGTTCTCGGCAAAAGCATCATCCCGTCGAACAGAATTCCTTCCACAGTCTGTCTACGTGCCAACAAATAAATTTGCTTCCACGTATCCTCATCCAATGGAAAAATCTCATCATTAATGCTCTTCCCCCATAATCCGGCTTTCAGCAAAGCCAGAAAGGCTACCTGCACTTCACCTTTAGACTGCCTCATCCATTATCAAGCTTTGTTCTTTCAAATCTTTAACCCATACTATAGCATCCCCTAAAGCATGTTCGCGATCTATATCATAGTTTTCCACTAGCAAATCCACCACTTTTTCTAAAGTGAACTCTGTGTTTTCCAACTGTTCCCATAACCAAGCCGCCGTTCTATTCAAAGTATAAACATCAGCTATATCTACTGTCCCGGTACTGGGATCAATAATCATGTTTTCTTCTCCTATATGGCGCAAAACCAAATTCTTTTTTAATCTCATATTCCATTTTTTTTATACCACCAATCATTTATCAGCAACAAACCTCCCCGCAACGGGCGCAACCAATTCCAGATCCGTATAGCTACATACATCCGGTAGGAATAGAGGTTCAATTCATTTTCCTTCCGATAGGCATCAGATACTATCCCCCATATATTCTCAATATTCGCTTGTTCTAACTGGCAAAGATTAGCATCACCACGCAAGAGAACCCTTTCAGAATTTATACTTACTACCCGATGCAGCACTGTTCCTAGTGAAGTTTGTGCCAACACAATCATTCCCTTCTTCACATTTCGTATATTTGCCGGTATCAACACAACTTTGTCCCCATCACGCAGAAAAGGGCGCATACTACCCCCACGAACGTAAATAGCAACTTTTTTTTGCGCCTCCAACAAAGCTTTCACTTCCATTAGAATCAAAGATGTTTGCATTTTGCATTCTTCCACTTCCATTATTTTATTAGTTTTCAAACCTGCTTGCCAGCTTAGCCACTCCACACAAATTCTTATATAACTCCAAACATGTATTAACCATTTTTTCTCTGGTAAACATTGTTTTATATCTGCCAGATGCTCCTGTTGCCAATTGTTTGTAATAGCCCTCGTCAGAAAGTATCCGACTTATTGCTCCCGCCAAAGCTTTCTCATCCCGCGGTTCTACGTTCAAACCCGAAATTCCGTCAGCATTCACCCAACTCACTCCGGAACCTTTTATGTTAGTAGCTACAATCGGTTTTCCACAAGACATAGCCTCTATCTGTACAATAGCAAATGCCTCCGTCTTCCATACAGAACTCAAGCAAAACAAATCACAAGCACCAAAATATCCAGGTAATTCTTCATCGGGTATAAATCCTACCAATTTTACTTTCCCGGATACTCCTTCTTTATTAATCAAGGTCTGTAATTCATCTTTCAAAGGTCCTCCTCCACCTATCAAAATCACATAATCATCATCCAAATAGCCGGCAGCCTTAATCAGATATTCATACCCTTTATACTCCACCAAACGTCCCACAGATAATATTATTTTTTTGCCATCATACTGTTGGCGTATCTTCATCACTATTTCTTCACCGGGCAATGCCATGGGCACACCAATAGGAATAGCAGTTACTTTATGCTGCACCGCTTGCAGATAAGGAGACTCTTCTACATATACCGGAGTAGTCCCCACTATTACATCAGCACGCTTTATCAACCATTTTTGAAATGGAGTATAGAATTTTAATAGTGTTTTTTGCTTTAATATATCACTATGCCAATGCAACACGACTTTTCCTTTGTAACCAGAAAAAAACAATGCGGCACAAGCCATAGGATCCGGATGGTGAATATGGATAATATCATATTCTTTTCTGATTTTATGCAACCTGAATACCAAAGCAGGTGCAATCATCGTAGCAGCCAGTTTGAACCAAGTAGGAACACATAATATCCGTCCACAATCATTGAAACGAATAATACCCGGTCGGGCTCCTTTGGTCGTAGCACATAGCATATCACAATCAACGCCAGCCTCCGACAAACCCAACATAATATCAAACATTACTTTCTCTACCCCTCCTACTAAAGGAAAAGATTTACCTATCTGCAAGATTTTCATATCACAATCTTATTCGGCTGAGAATTCTTTAATACGCTGTTCTTCACTCAGTTGACAAATCAGTAAGGTATTATCCTTCTCAGCAATAATATAGCCATCAAGGCCTTGCACTACTACTTTTCTCTCCTGCATAGTATGAATCACACAATTACGCGTTTCATACAACTTGATGCCCTCCCCTATTTGAACATTATTCCGAGCATCTTTAGGTAGATTTTCATGTAAAGCTCCCCATGTTCCCAAATCGCTCCATCCAAAGCTAGCCGGGAAAACAAAAATCTCATCTGCTTTTTCCATAATGGCATAGTCTACAGAAATATTTTCGCATAAAGGAAAGTTGCGATTAATCATTTCCTGTTCTTTATCTGTATAATAATAGGGAAGAAGGTGCTCGAATATTTTAGAAATATTCGGCTGATAAACACGCAAAGCATTAACAATGGTATTAACATTCCACATAAAAATACCTGCATTCCAAAAGAATTTATTTTTCTCAATATAATGTTGGGCAGTTTCCAGATTCGGTTTTTCTTTAAACGAATCTACACGATAGACCTCTTTATTTGTAGTAGAAGACACGGTCAAGTCGGCTTCAATATAACCATAACCGGTATCGGGGCGACTCGGCTTCATCCCTAAAGTAAGAATAGCATCCGATTCTGCAGTAAAGTTCATAGCCGAATTTATCACTCGTTGAAACTCAACTATATCCATCACGATATGATCACTGGGGGTCACCACTATATTAGCATCAGGATTGCGTGCTTTGATTTTCCAACTTACATAGGCAATGCAAGGTGCAGTATTGCGGCGGCAAGGCTCACGCAATATATGGTCATCAGCAATATCCGGCAATTGCTTTTTTACTGTTTCCGCATACCTTTCAGAAGTTACTACCCATATATTTTCTAAAGGACAAATGCCCTGAAAACGATCTGCAGTAAGCTGAATCAATGTACGACCACAGCCTAATACATCTATAAATTGCTTAGGATAATCAGGAGTACTCATTGGCCAAAAACGGCTTCCAATCCCTCCAGCCATTATTACAAGATGATTATTCTTGAGATTCATATTATTCATTTTATATTATACAAACACAAGTATTATTTTTCCGCATCCTTAATACTCATTATTAATAGAGAAGAGTTTTACTTTTTCATACCTAAAATTTTGGAGGAAAATCAAATAAAAACTACCAGCTCGTTGAAGTTCTGTATTATTTTTTATCCCCATAAATCACTTTATGTAAACAATATGAAAATAATATGGTACATACACACACTAGTAAGACAAATAAATAATCTGATTCTACATAGATATGTTTTCCTCTTAATATATACATACTGACTCCGTGAAAAAGATAAATTTCATATGAGATAGACCCTAAAAACATCATAATTTTATTCCGATTCCCACCTACATAACTAATGAGATAAACAACAAGCAACGGAATCAAGATGTACACAATAGTAAAAAGAGCCTCTACTTTGGACATAACAACAATAAGAATTACTACACATATAACAGGCATAAATAGAAATCTCCATTTTTTCTGTTTTAGTATGCTATTCCAAGAGGATTCTTTAAAAGCGTAAACCATTCCGGCAGGAAAAGCCAAAGAACTTACCCACCAATGTCTCCCATAATGTATACTGCTCATTATAATCATCCCTATAATTGTCAGCACTAATACATAAATTATTTTTCTTCTCATTGTAATGCCGTACTTAAAAGAAAAGAAGAAAAATAAGTATTGAATAATTATAGCAATGACAAACCAAGAGTATGGCAATATAGTATCTCCTTTACGAATCAGTTCAACCAATGAAGGAGATAATAAACACCCTTTATCCATGAACTCCAATAGCATATAAATAGCCGTCACAACAAGGAATGGCTTTATTGTTTTCCAAATACGCCTATAAAAGAATCCATCTAAATATCTATTTCCTTTTTTAAGATAAGAACATGTAGATCCATATCCGGATATAAAAAAGAATAAAGAAACAACAGGTGCTCCCCATGAATTAAATAAAGACAAAATAGGAATATCAACTAGAAACTGAATATGAAAAGCAATAATAAGAAAGGACAAGATACCTTTTAAACAGAGTGTTCTATCTTTATCCAAAGGATAAAAGTTATTCCTAAATGGTTCTATCAATGAGCAGATATATAACAAAGTCAATACAATTAAGAAGAAGCACATAAATATTTGGTTTATAATAAGTTAATAATAGAATACAATTTACCGGCACTCTTTATCCAACTATAATTTTCCAGTTGTTTTTTTCCCCGTAATTTCATTTCCTCCTTCAAGTTCTCATCACCACACAATCGTTTTATTTCCACAGCCATCTCCTTTTCGTTATACGGATTGACATAAATGGCTGCACTTCCACAAACCTCACGAAGCACGGGGATATCCGACACAATCGCAGGACAATTCATGGCCATTGCTTCAATTGGAGGAATTCCAAATCCTTCATAAAGGGAAGGGTAAACAAAGCAAGCTGCTTGCCGATAATAACTTTTCAATTCTTCATCACTAACACGCCCCAACCAATGAATCCGAGGATTCTCGCAAACATCCATCTCATTCTGAATACTGCCAGATGTATAAATGGCATTCCATCCACCGACAATATATAAATGAAGATCGGTATCCTCCAAATATCGAAAGGCTTTCAGCAATCTCTCAAAATTCTTACGGGGATCAATAGACGATACCACCAATACATATTTATCCGAAATATTATTCTCTGTAGAAGAATACTCAGGCTCCTCCTCCATCAGACAAGGAGGCACAGCATTATACACTACTTCTATTTTTTTATCGCCTATATGAAGCATACGTATTATCTCACTCTTTGAAAAGTTGCTCACTGTCAATACTTTCAATGCTGTTTTGGCACTTAAAGGAGTCAAGATTCTATAAAACGAAGCATATGTCTTTGAATACCATTGAGGATGAAACATAAAAGCCAAATCATGGATTGTCACTATTTTATTCTTCACCAATACAGGACCAATCCCGGTAAAGTTGACCAATATGCTTTTTCCTTTTTGCTGTAAAAAGAAAAAAGGTAAAACACATTGTTCCCAGAAGTGAGAATGTCCTATTCCCCAATGTATAATATTAAAATCATCTACTTCATAACTATCACACAGTTTTCCTTTTGGACATATAATCACAAAGTTTACTTTTAAGATAGTTAAAGCTTTACATAACTCATAGGCATAACGATTGACCCCTGTGGGCACTTGTTGCAGAAAACGTCCATTAATGTATATCCTTTTTTCCTTCATCATCCTGCTTACTTATAGTGACTGGAATAGCTTCATCCATTTATTCATAATATCAGCCTCAGAGAAACGTTCAGAGTTTAGTTTCGCAGCAATCCCCATGCGTAACCTTAAAGTTTCATCATCCATCAACTCTATTACCTTAGCTGCTAAAATATTGATATTACCCTCCGGAACGAGAAATCCCTCAATACCATCTGTTATTATATCTCTAGGCCCGCATTTACACGCAAAGGAAACGATTGGCAATCCAAAAGCTTCCGCTTCCAGTAAAACCATCGGTAAACCTTCATAGCGTGAAGACATTACCAATATAGAAGCTTGTTGATAGATTTCTTCGATGTGTGTAGTTGGAGACACTAAATGTACATATTCTCCCAAGTGATTTTCATCAATCAAGCTCTGCAATTCCTGCATTAATTCTCCACCTCCTATTATATCCAATGTCCAGTCAGTGTGATGTTCACAGACAATCTTCCATGCATGGATTAAATAATCAAATCCTTTTTGATGAGTATATCGTCCTATGGCGATAACCTTCCTATTTTTCAATGCAGCTACATTCTTTGGATTAAAAGAGAGCATATTAGGAATTACCTCTATATTTGACAATTCCCCCCAATAGCCTCTATCCTCTTCAGTCAGAACCACGAACTTATCAAAGGCTCCAATTATCTTCTTATCTGTTTTACTTCTATACCAATCGGCCAATTTCCAAATGCCTTTACGTCCATATTGCAATCTTTTAAATTTGGAAAAATGTATTTCCAATACTTTCCTACTCCCATCCTTAATGTTCGTAATAAAAGAAACATCATTGCAAAACATAGATATAACAATATCTGCCTTCAAGCTTTTCAACAAGGCAGAGAGTCTTCTCTTATGCTTTGCCTGTTTAAATGGATAATGAATCAATTTATTGATGAAAGACTTACCATTATTTTCTTCATAATTCACTTCCAAATCATAACATTGAATACGCTCGTCCAATGAGAAAAAGGGTTCTTTGCCCTGTTGGTCTGTTGTTATGATAGTCACTTCATACCCATGTCTGATCAAATAATTGGCTTTATTTGCCAATACCCGTTCCATTCCTCCAGAATTATGAGTCTTTGCAATACAATATACAATTTTCATCCGATAACTCCTTCCTCTTCTCTATCAATACAATAGAGTAAAGCATAAATGATAAATAAATCAGTAGGCACTTTCATCCATATTATAAAGCTCAGCGATAAGAGGATATAAAAAAACAGTTTATAACTAGGAAATTTATATCGACATACAATAGCGTTATAAACAAAGAAAAACGAGAAAATAACTAAACCCAAAATTCCACTATACAATACAAAACGACAATAGCCTATATCCGTCCACTGCCCATGAATGATATAAAATATTCCAGATCCTATAATCCATGTTTTAGTATCCGTAGGCCAAACCCACATTGTATTGTTTAACTTATTCGTAGAATCAGTATACCATTTCCCCTTTTCTATCCAATTGAAGAAACCTTCAAATCCATATCTTAACAACCCATGAACTTGTTGATCCGTATTGTAAAAATAAGCCGTAATAACAGCCATAATTCCAGCCACAATAAAAATAGTTATCCAAAAATTCAAGCTGCTTATCTTTATATTATTAAATTTGAATATCCCCGTAGAATAAATCAAATAGATTATTGATAATATACATCCTACAGTAGTGGTACGCGACATTATATTTCCAATAATACTAATAATGAAGAAAGCTGTCAAATAAGCGACATATTGCTTCTTCTTTTGAATATTTTCTATAATCAGCGCAGTTAATCCTATCAAAACAATAGAAAAACGAGTACCCGCTACATCCAAAGCAGCCCCTATACCATAAAGCCGATTTACGCGATCAAAGAAATCAGCACCAGCAATCGTATTTTCGGTGGAAGTATAGAGATTCACAAAAAACTTTAATTGTGGAATCCACTCAATAGCCAAAGCTAAAAAGCATTGTATCACACAGACCAATACCAGGTAATTTATTAGTACTCTAAAAGAAACCTTATTATAAAATAATTTGAGTATTCTATACACAGCATAAGCTCCTCCTAACCAAGTGGCAAATGAGAGGATATATAAAGCATAAGTATAATCGTCCGTATGATTATAATCAACAGCAATAAAGCCAACCCCAGAAAAGATACAAGCAATCAGTATAGCTCCTAATATACCTCGATTGACAGGAATACGACCATCCTGCAAACATTGCCATCCGAATAATATTACCCCAGCCACTGCCAACATCATTTTTGTATTCAACCCTCTGGGCAGAAATGTAAATTCAAACGGAAAGAAGTACAAACTGACAGCACATACACCTATTACACTAGCTAATATCTTATTTTTTGCAGCTATTTCCATGTCCTATCTATATATTACTCCATATACCAACTTTATTACACCATAATAATGCAATCTTATCAACCAATATTGCCCTTTCATTGCAGCATACTGCAGCAAACGAATCCTAAAAGATTGTACTTCATTATCAAATGCATATCTATTAGCCTCAGGAAACCATTTACGCCATTGAATATAACACTCTTTATCAGCTGTTATTAATAAAGGCCATTTTATTACCAATTTCAGTATATCAATATATTTAGTGTATTTCTTTCCTTCCTGTAATTGTAAAAACTGCTCCAACTCATATATATTATTAGTAACTTGAAAAATATGAGCTTCGGATTGAGAAGTTCTGGTCAAAGCTTCCGGATTTACCTGACGATAATGATAAAAAGGTCTATGCAACATTACCATTTTATTCGCAACGCTCAGCAATTTCATCATCACCATCATATCTTCGCCCATATTCCATCCCTCTACAAAACGGATTTTATTGTCTTCATATAAAGAACGCTTCACCAAGTACAGCCAAAGATTCCATTTCATTCTGCCACACATCATTCTTTTCAATGCGTCATCTGGATTTTCCACCGATGGTTGCTTCATGTATCGCTCATTGCTATTAAAAGTCAAGAACCAGTCATGTCCCACTATATCAGCATCTTTTTCTTGAGCTTCTTTTACCAAACACTCAATAGTATCATTGTCTATTTTATCATCTGCATCTACATAGTAAATATAATCACCTGTTGCATTATCCAAACCTGTATTGCGAGCCGCAGCCACTCCTTTATTAAACTCATGATGCAATATTTTTATTGATAGCTCTTCCAACGAATGTTGTCCACTTATATTTTGAATAACCTCCTGACTATTATCTGTACTGCAATCATCAATAAACAATAGCTCTAAAGGTCTATAAGTCTGTTTATGTAACGAATTAATACACTCATACAATGTTTGCGATGCATTGTAAACAGGAATAATGATAGATACGACTTGTTTACTCAATACCATAGTTCATTCGATTTATTATATTTCCACTTACGATATAGTGAACGTATACCATCAATAAAAAAAGAACCGATGGCAGAATCGTATACTTTATATAAAGAGTATAGTTTTCTATTCACTTGCCATTCTTTCTTAATGGTAGCAGGTAACTGATCATAATATTGCCACCAAGTTTTGAATTCTATGGTAAAATCATTCCAAGGCTTAGTTCCGGTATAGTGTATTGTTCCATGACTCCAAACTTCCTCCCAATCTTTTTCTGTATATTTTTCTAAAAAATAATGTTTGTATTGGGGTAAATAAAATGTGCGTATACTGTTATAATAAGGAGGTAAACCCAAAATTCGTCCCCGGCACAACTGATTTAGAACATCTTGATCCGGAAATTCCAAATACTCCGCTTTCGAGGCTTCTATAAATTTCTCAACCATATTGTCTTCACGAAGCTGTTTTAAGTTCATCATCAGAAAACCAGAATTGATATATGAACCAGAATCAACTCCAATAGCTTTCAAGTGATCCTGTTGGAAATCCATTGGAGCTTCAAATACTGCCGCCAAATAATTATCCTTTAAATCAACCGAATGATACAAATATCCCAAATCGTTACGGACAATGACATCACAATCTATATATAGCACTTTGTCATACTCAGGCAGCAAATCAGGTAATAATAAACGATAAGAAGCAGCTTCCGTATACTTAGCATCCACATAGATATCCTTCAGTTTCCCCTGAAGATTGATAAAAGAATAAGTAGCCTTTTCAGCTCCTATTAATTGTATTTTTTCTTTTAATTCTATTGAAAGTTCTTCACTTAATAAACAAATAACATGGAATAAGTTCTTATCATCAGTATTTTCAAATAAAGAGTAAAGGCATGTAGCCACAGGTATAAAGTAGTTAGGAGTAAATGCGACTACTAATGGAATACTTAAGTCTTGTTTATTTGGATCCATATATTTCATTTATTATTATCATTAGCAATATTATAGGCATTATAATCTTCCACACGTGATGTATAAAGATCTACCCTCATAGGAAATAGTGTTCTGAAGTAAAGTAGCAATGTATTTTTAGTAATACGTTTATTATTATTTTTCTCCACCTTAATTATAACATTCAAATCTTATACGAAAATTAGAAATAGAAATTACGAAGAAACACTTTGAAGTTTCTAGTATAAGAGAGGGCTGCTTATCTCCATAGTACTATAAAAGATAAAAAGAATTGGAGAAAACAATTTCACTAGGACTAAAAAGTGTTCTTCGTAAAAACTACAACTACATAAATGACTAATGAATCTAATAAAAAGAAAACTCTTGATTTATTCTAAAAACTGCCACAAACTAAAGCCATGGTACCGTGAGTATTCACTAAGCTCGGCTTTTTCCGGTGTAAAATGTAAAGCATAAGCCGGATTGTCACTCCCCTCCTGATTACTAAGAGTATTTGCCCAATAATTTCCATTTTCACCCACTGCAATAGGACATATACAATTCTGACCAAGAGGTATCATACCTGCAGCCGGAAGAAATATATAATCTTCAGAATTACGTTGCTGGTCTGTTGCTTCTTCAGGAGTAACAGAAACAGACTTTGCTTGCCCCCACATTCTCTTTTTCAGTACCCACAAACCTGTGGTATATACTCTGCCATCATAGCCTATCCACTCTGGTCCTTTATCATCCCAGAAGACTCCTGAACCGAGTATACGCTGAATTTCCTCAGGAGAAGGAGCAAATTGACATGAATGGCTGGCAGAACCTGATGTTCCACTGAAAGGAGTACTCCCAGGTTCAAAAGGTTCTACAGCGTCCCACCTATAATAATCGGATGTCCATCCCCAGATAATATTTTTCCGCATACGCAAATGAATCGTATAACTATAACCTGGCCTGAAAGCCTTCAAAATCCTCATATGTTTGTTTGTCATCAAATCATCATTGATTTCAGCAATATGCAAATCATATTCCGTTACATCATTTCTAGGGATAAAGATTGAGTAATTTGAATCCAGTATCATTTGCGATCCTTGGGAAACCGCACCAGACATTCCCATCGATACATAGATTTCCGGAACAATCGGCTCCATTCTGCCTGAAAGGATATCAACTTCGGCATATACAGACGAACACTCTGTCAATGAGGTATTAAATGAAAATAGCCCCGTACTATAATACATGCGCACCCTCACTCTGGTAAATAAATGTTTAAATAGTATTACCCCTAATTCCGTGTCATCCGGACCAATCGTACCAGTTTCAAAACGCATCACATCTCTCATAAAATTTTCGGTATTATTTTTTGTCTCTAGAAAAGCCCAATCGCCTGCTTCCAAAGTAGTAGTCGGCATTTCATAAAGACTATTATAAGAATAGAATATAACCCTCACATAGGTATCAGGAACCTCACAAGATAGTTGGCCATTATCATCTACTGTCAATTCATGAATTCTATAGACTACATTATTCATGGCATCTATCACAATTGCCAACACCTTTGTTCCGGCAGCAATCGGCTCGGCGGCACGAGAGTCCGCTATTTTATCACATTCTACAACAGCCTCCAGAATCGTGCCATCTTTTAATCTCTGATAAGTGGTATCCGGGGTTTCCTCAAGCCCGCGAGAACTCTCATTAGAGGTCTCGTCAAAGCCTTCTCTGACAGAGAAAGTTAGCATACGTGTTCCGTTTCCAATATTTACTTTCTGATCATTATCGCTGCAAGAGGATAAGAGGACAAGCAAAAACAACAAATTTGTGAAAAAGACAGGTAATAGTTCTTTTGTTTTCATCTTATTTTCCAATGAATTTATTAATTGATTATCTAGGTTAATTGATAGGGATTAGAATGTAATAATGTCACCATTATCTATTTCCTCCTCAATCCATTCATGTTCTGCCGGTCCTGTGGAGCTTTTCAGTTTAGATCCGGCAGCAATTACTTGTTCCAATATTACCTGCTGTCTCTTTATGACAGGGCATTCATAACTTTCTTTTTTCATCTCTTCTTTCATAATTGTACTTCCAATTGATTCAAAAATATCTATTTAGTTATTAGGTGTAATCACTGTCCGTCTATGGCGCCAGGTGCGGCGGGGAAACTTGTATATAATCCCTACGGTAGCCGTAAAAAGACCTTCTCCTTTACGCCCGCCCGTTTCGCCGTCAAAACGGTCATTTACTAACGTACCACGAAGATCTAAATGGAAATCAATAGCAGAAGAAAAACGGAAAGAATTCAAGGCACCCACATTAGCACTTACCCTATTAGCAGTAGGAGCTTCCCAAGTCCTCATCCAACCCACTCCCACGTAAGGGCTGCAATTCCAAATACGAGTTTCATTGTAACCGCAAAGCAAGTTAGAGAAGTTAAACAATACATCACTGTGAAGATTAAAATAATCGAATTTCTGTTCTTTCAACCAATAGCCGGTTTGAGGTTTACCACTGATTGGCTTGCCATTGGAATGAGAACCATTTTGCGTAGCACCTTTGATAGAAAGGCCGCTATACATTACCCGAACACCTATATCCGGAGTAAACCATTTACCAACGGATATATCCAAAGCAGGAGCTAAACGGTCACCAAAAGACATTTGTCTATTGTGATCGCCAAAATACACTTGGGCACCACCGCCCATACTAACAAACCAGTTATCTAGAAACCGATTTGTCGTGACTTGGTATTTGTCGCTGTCATCTTCATCATTTCCCACATCAAAAGAATGTGCTTGAACAGCAGTACCAGCAGCCAATAAAAACAAGGCAGCCGCATAAAAAACTTTTTTCATGTCCATTACATATTTATTTTAAATCAAATCAGCAATCAAATTCAAAATATGTCTCCAGTCTCCACAAACCAGAACTTTTTTGAATTAATTGGGGATATATCCTTTTTCCGAAACTATCACATATTAATTGCGCGAAAAACAAACAAGAAAGACACATCCATTTATAATGAGAGAAAAGGTTTTGATTGGTACTGATTATTTTGAGAGAACTTTTTAGGAGTCTCTGAATATTTCCACTAGAAAATAGAAGAATTCTGAATGCTTCAACAGTTCAAACAACGCATTCCACACCAAGGAAGAAAGCGTTTCGTACTGCGAAACTAAAACATCAAAAAGTAAAACATTTTATTTAACATCGAAACTAAAAAATCAAAGGAAAGACTACATAAGTGCAAAGACTTATCTTTTTATTACTAGTGGAAAATAGAAACATCATAGTGGGGATTTAAATTTAAAATCCGGAAATAATCGCTATTATTCCCGGATTTATCCTTGCTTTTTTCACAAAAAACAGGTTTCATCTAACATCTTTGTTTGTTATCTCATCTTCGTTTTTATGTATCTAGAAAACCGCAAAACGAAAAATCAATAAGGGGAATGAAAAGTATTCATTATAAGCATTTGATATCGCAGCTATCGATTCGCTAAACGGATATAAAAGGCTGTACTATAACAACTACATTTCGTATATAGAGAGAAAGAAAAGAAATGAGCGTACTAAGAAAACAAATAAAATAATGCGTTGCAATGATCAAATAGATGACAAAATGATAGGATAAGCACGATATTTTCACGAATTTACCACTCACATCTTACTAAAATTTCTATTTGCCGAAATAGAAAACGTATCATTATAGCTGCCGATTGGTACGGAAATATTTTCAAAAAAGAAGAATTATAGTTCTTAGAAGTACAAAAGCATTTTATGATCAGAAAACTATAATATATCATCAGAAGTAAGGGGAGTATAAGGTCCTTCCTTTACCTCAAATATTACAGAACCACTTTCAAGAACCTCCAGCGCATGCCATTGTCCTGCAGGAATATGGATACCATAACATCCCCCACCTACATCCAACAAAGTTTCACTCTGCAATTCTTTATTGGCATTATAAAAATAAACTTTTATTCTGCCACGCAACAAAATATAAGTTTCTGTCGCATATCGGTGGCGATGTATAGGAATCTCCGTCCCTGGTTCCAGTGCATTGAGCAAACGCTGTACATTGTCATCCAAATGCTGATGCAAATTATAATTCATCCGCAAACGTTCATTGTCCCGGGCTTCTTGTGACAATTTATCCAAAAGTTTTTCATCAATTCTATCCATGCAAATGATAATATTTCTTCATAAACCAAATATAAAAAACCAGTAATACCATACAAACCACCGCAAATACCATATAACCGGGATAAAGCAGATAGAATACAGCAACAGCTAACTGCACAACCATATACAGAGCAGCTACCCCGATGTGAGAAACACCCAATTCATTTGCCATTAATTGATATAAATGCTTACGATGTGGAAGCCCTATATTTTCGTGTAACATGATGCGATGCACAATAGTTAATATGGTATCTGCACCATAAACAGCAAGCAGTATCAGCCAAGAGAAATCACCAGTTGCCAAGATCAGCTTGCCCAACAAGAATAAGATGATAAAAGCAATAGAAACAGAGCCCACATCTCCTGCAAAGCATTTCGCCCGCTTACGGAAATTGAATAAGCAGAAGATAAGAACGGCAATAATCATTGTACCTATCATTCTGGAATCGACAAAAGAGATAACATACTCATTCACGTAGCAGAATACCCCTAGCAATACCAGCGAATATCCCCCCGTAATGCCATTGATACCATCCATGAAATTATAAGCATTGATAATGCCGGTACATACAATCAATACTGAAATGACAGCCCACCAGGGAAAAGCGAACAGTCCCCATTGGTAAAACATTAACGCCATAGCAGAGAAATGAAAAATAAGTCTGATTCTCTGCGATACCGAGCGAATATCATCTACTATACTGATAAAGGAAATCAGCGTCAGTCCCAAAGTAAACCAAAGGTATTCACAGCAAAACAAGGAAAATACCAATGCGCCAAAGTAAAAGATAATGCCTCCACCACGCAATATAATTCCGGTGTGCGAACTTCTTTCATTAGGCTTGTCTATAATATTAAATTTATCTGCTACACGAAAATAAACTAACTCCAAAGTTACCAACAGAACAGATATGAGGATATAATATAACATATAGTTACTCTATTTTGAAATTATCTAATACGGAAAGAGGAAGCCATCCCAGTTCTTTAATAGCTTTTTGGTTACTAAATGTCAATGATTCTGTGATCTTATCCAGTTTAGAAGAATTTATCGGGGCTTTTTTGCCCAAACAATCTCCCGCCAGCGCCATTGCTTTAGCCACAAAATAAGGGATTGAAAAGGGTCTTCCTTTTCCCAACTGATGACTTATGACTCTTTCCAATTCTCCAAAACTAGGTTGATAGCTATCGCATACATTATATACTCCTCCTTTTTCTGCCAGTAAAGGCACCAAGCGAGCTATATCCTGTACCATCAACACACTTTTCCGGGCTTTTCCACCGGCTATGCTCAAATATTTCCCCGTCTTTATTCCTTTTATCATCGCTCCCAGATTACCGGGAGGACAAGGTCCGGCTATCAATGAAGGACGGATAATCCCCAGCCGCACCCGGTGAACCGAGCACCACTCTGTCAAGAATGCTTCTGCCTGTTTCTTGCTATCAGCATAGGGGGTCGTTCCCTCCAAGGGATGTTCCTCGGTTATATCTTTACCTGTCTCACAGCCATATACAGCTACAGTACTGACAAATATCAGCGCCGAAGGGATACCTGACTGTTCCAATGCCCGGCATAAGTTTTTAGTTCCTTGAAGGTTTACATCATAAAACACCTTTCGCTCCTCCTCAGTCCTAGGAACGGAATGAGCTTTGCCTGCTGCATGAAGAACGATGTCATATTTCTCAGCAAACTCAGGCACTCCCCCAGCTATATTAAACTGATAAGTATCTTGCTGTGACAACCCAATGGTATCGACCTGATAAGTTTCTTTTAAAAGCGGATATACGTTTTGCCCCAAAAAGCCGGAAGCTCCGGTAAAAAGAAGTTTCATATTATTGTTTTATTTATCATATTTCTCAAATACAGAGTTCTTGCTCTTAAACTCAGGTACAAAAGCCTTCATTTCCGTAACCATAGCAGGTATATTCACATCAGCACTCAGTCGTGAAAGCAAGTCAATATGCGGCAACACGCTGGAGTAATCATATTCGCGTACGGACGCTACACGTATTTTATGATGAGGCGTTTCTTTGGTTCCTTCCTTATCGCTCAGTAATTCCTCATATAGTTTTTCGCCGGGGCGGAGACCGGTAAACTGAATAGGAATATCTTTATCCGGCCGCAGGCCTGCCAATTCTATCATGCGTTGTGCCAGTGTAAGAATTTTCACAGGTTCACCCATATCAAATACAAAGATCTCCCCGCCATCGCCCATTGTCCCGGCTTCCAATACCAAACGGCAAGCTTCGGGTATGGTCATAAAATATCGAATAATATCAGGATGTGTCACTGTCACCGGACCGCCAGTTCTAATTTGTTCCTTGAAATGAGGAATAACGGAACCATTACTACCCAGCACATTACCAAAACGAGTCGTTATGAAACGAGTAACACCTTTCACCTCTCCACGCTTTAGAGCCAGACTGAGGCTCTGCACATAAATCTCGGCCAGACGCTTGCTACACCCCATTATATTGGTAGGATTCACTGCTTTATCGGTGGAAATCATAACAAATCGTTCCACACCATATTTCACTGATATATCGGCTACATTCCGTGTTCCAAAGACATTTACACGAACTGCTTCGCACGGGTTTTCCTCCATCAGCGGAACATGTTTATAGGCCGCCGCATGGAAAACCACCTGAGGAGCATACGCACGAAAAACGTATTCCATTCTCTCCGCACTACGCACATCGCCTATCACGGGCACAAAATGCAGAGTAGGATATTTTGTTTCCAATTCCAAGCGAAGATCATGCATAGGTGTTTCCGCCGAATCCAGACAAATAAGATTACGAGTTTGGAATCTTGCCAACTGGCGGCATATTTCACTACCGATACTGCCCGCAGCTCCGGTAACCAAAACAACTTTATCCTGCAATAACTCTCCTATTTTATCCAGATTAATCTGTATTTCTTCGCGTCCCAATAAGTCTTCTATATTGATTTTACGGATAGAACGGTGAATGATACCACCTCTCACTTCCTCCATATTAGGAACAACAAGTACTTTTATTTTCAATTTCTCGCATAGGGGAACGATCCCTTCTTTTTCTGTTTGCATGGTCTGAGTGCTGGGGAAAAGTATTCCGCCTATGCTACGGCTTACAATCAGACTGTTTAGTTCTTCCTCATTGGCTGCACAATAAATAGGATATCCTGATATACGCATTGATTTTTTTTCTGTTTGTGATATAAAAAATCCGCGTACTATATAATCCCGCATATAAATAGTTGAGTTTCCTTGTGCCAAAGCCACACTGTCACTACCTATTCCATATATCAGAATATTTTTTTTATTGCCATGAACAGACCTCAAAAGTATGTTATAGGAATTAAGCATCAGAATGCGAGAACTCAAAAGGAAAACAAACGTGAAAAAGAAATCGGCCCCCACAAATATGATAGCCCTGTATTCTACCATAATTCCCGAATAAATTAAGCACAATGCCAGAATAACTCCTTTTGAAATGCACATCATCAACAAACGCCACAGATCCCCCACCGTAGTATGCCGGATAGTATTGGCATATGAATTGAAAACAAACATCGAAACCACCGAGGCAAGCACAGCAAAAGCAATAAGATGATAAATATCCAGAAAAACAAATCCCCAACCTAAACAATAGGAAACAACCAAGCAAATGCTATAAGTAGAGAACACTGAGAGTAACAAATCAATCATAAATACAACCCAACGGTTCAGATATTCCATCTTACTAAGACTGAAAAGTATTTTATAATACCTACTATTCAATTTCATAATATATTTTTTTAAACTAGACTTTCTGACTACAACGACTAGACTTTCTTTGTAGAATTAGAGAGCATACAATCCGATGAGTACCAAAGAAAACTCTTTTTTATTCTATGCTCCAATGCCAGGAGGTGGTAAAAGAGTAAAAGAAAAGAGGGGCAGAAGTCAATTAGACTTCTGCCCCACAAATAGAGTTTATAAAACCTCCTTATTTCACAATAAGGTTTTAACAATACTTTTACTGATTAATTTTTACCGGAAATACATCTCCACACCAGTGCAGCAATTGCGCCTCCAGCCATTGGAGCTACAACGAACAACCATAGCTGGGAAATCGCCTCGCCACCAGCAAACAAAGCCGAGGCAATACTGCGGGCTGGATTCACAGAAGTACCTGTAACCGGTATGCAAACAATGTGCACCAGTACCAATGTCAAGCCAATAACAAGACCGGCAAATTTAGGCGCAGTACTACTTCCGGCTGTACTGCCAAGCACTACCAGCACAAAAATAAATGTGAAAACAAACTCAGCCACCAATGCCGGCCACATCATTCCTTCGCCATATCCATTGGCTCCCGTACCAGCCAGTCCCATACCATTGGTAATGACATACAGAATACCGGAACCAACAATAGCCCCTATCACCTGAGACACCATATACCCGGCTGCTCTTTTTCCGGTCATACGTCCGGAAATCCAAACTCCAAAAGTAATGGCAGGATTAATGTGACAACCGGAAATATCTCCGATAGTATAAGCCATTGCCACTACGGAAAGCCCGAAGGCAAAAGCTATTGTCAATACAGCAGCCACCGAAACTGCTCCTCCGTTCAATACAGCCGCACCACAGCCCATTAACACCAGCACCATGGTACCTAATGCTTCTACTACATATTCTTTTCTCATATTCTTTAAAAATAAAATTGCTTATATAAATAATAATCGGACTTTTCCCTTCCGGCCTACACCTATCTTGTAACGACAAAATGGCTTCAACAGAAATGGGAATAGCCCGATTCGCCTCTATACTATATAAAAACCTTAAGAGAGAACGATCTTTAATAGCATTCCGGCGTAATTCATTCCGGCTTCATTTTATTACCCGCCTTGAATTTGATAATCTTCTTAGCAGGAAGAAGCATATTTTTTCCTGTAAGAGGATTATGACAATTACGAGCTTTACGCTCAATAACTGAGAACGTTCCAAAACCTACCAACATTATACCATCACCTTTATTCACAGTCTCTACCATTGTTCCAAGGACAGCATCTAAAGCCATAGTACTTTGATCTAAAGTCAAACCTGTTTTCTGAGCCACTGCGTGGACTAATTCATTTTTATTCATTATACATATCTTAATTAATACTACAATCGTTTTTACAATGAAAGAGAATAGAATCAAGCAATCGTACCAAAAAGTAATAAGAAAACATTTTATACGAAGCAGAATAATGCATTAATATTTTAAATAAAAGGGCTGTATAAGAGTAGAAAGACTCATGCCTTCTACCTCTGATACAACCTTAAACAAAAAGAAATGCTCCTATCCTCCGGCCACAATTTCACTTTAATTTATAACTCTCTATTCTTTTATTACAACATCCGGGAAATAAGACATACCGCAAAGCACAGAAGTACCCCCGAAGACCTCTTTCAGATCCTCCGATGTATCCAGCATTGATTGGGGCTGTTTCACAAGCGTTATATCCGTAGGAGTGCAATCAGCACTTTCTCCGGCTTGCAATATCTTGTTATCAGAAGATGTCTGTATTTTGACACTTCCTTCCATACAAATGACACGCATTTTATTTTCTTTCTGAAGTACCTCGAATTTTGTTCCTAAAACAGAAATAACCCCAACCCAAGTATATACTGTAAAAGTTTTACCTTGAGCCACAGCAAATGATGCACTCCCTGTAAGATACAAATCACGGGAGAAGTACCACTTAAGGCTGTTATAATGCAGAGCCGAATTTGACATCAGCTCTACACTAGAATTGTCGGGCAGGGAAACCAGCGTCTTTTGCCGGTCTGTTTCAATAACGACCTCGCTATTAAATAGCGACCATACAACAACAAGGACCGTGATAGATGCAGCTATACCCCAACAAACACTTTGTATTATTCTCCGACGATGATTCAACTTCATCCTTTCTCGTTCACGCTCCCTGGCAAGTAGATTTCCTATTTCTTCCTTTTTCCGAAAAGATTCCTCTTTAAAAAAAATAGAAGACAATATTTTATCTACATTTTCTTCTTCTTCTAAACTCATAAAATTTCTTTGTCTAAAACAACAGCAAAGATAAGAGAAAGACCGATAAAACAATGTAAGTATTAGCTAATTTTTGAAATTCACGCAATCTAGCTAACGCTTGAGTATTTGTATTTTTAACAGTCTGAATACTCAAATCCATTATAGTTGCTATTTCATTGTTATTCATTTCCTTAAAATACTTCAAATATACAATTTCACGCTGTCGTTTGGTCAACGTATCCAGCGCCTGCTGCAAAGAGTTAAGCAATTCTTTGTCACATTCTGCAGCAATCATGGTTTTTTCGATGTCTATTTCCAGTTCAAAGTCATAATCAGGGTATGACACATCTTCTATAGACACATTTCTACTATCCCTCCTTTTTTTTACCTCAAGCAATATAAGGCGCTTGAGTGATACACACAAATAAGCAGAAACCGAATTCGGCTCTGAAATAGTTTTTCTTTTCTCATACAAATAGACAAACAATGATTGAATAGCATTCCCTACTAATTCTTCATCAGCAATAATTTTCATGCCATATCCATAAAGCATATCAGCATACTGTTCATACAAAGAATTAAAAGCTTGTTCATCCCCTCTTTTTATACAATTCCAAAAATGTTCTTCCATCTTTTTATCTTTATTACTAAAGTAATAGAGAGTGCATTTACCATACCGTACTAAAAAAAATCATGTAAATGCTCAAATTCTTCGTTTAGTAAAAAGAAGTCCCCCTTCTATTATACAGTATTCATTCTTTAATATAATTGATATCCCATTCCTCATATTCCCCCAAAAAATGGACATTTTATACTAAAAAATATCACTACCTTCCAGCATAAAATATCCATTCCAAAACAATAATTTTCTTTATTTATAGATAGCCTTTTTACCGGCCAACAAGGTATTCTTCATTAATGATACGATAGTCATCGGACCTACTCCCCCGGGAACCGGCGTTATATAAGAACACTTGGGAGCTACTTCGTCAAACTTCACATCACCTGTCAATTTGAATCCGGATTTTTTCGTAGCATCCGGTACACGTGTCGTACCTACATCAATAATAACGGCTCCTTCTTTTACCATATCAGCCTTCACAAAATTGGGCTGACCCAAAGCAGCAATTATAATGTCAGCCTCCCGGCATTCTTTTACTAAATCCCTGCTGCGGCTATGGCAAACAGTCACTGTTGCATCACCCGGATACGATTTCTGCATCATCAGGCTCGCCATCGGTTTGCCCACAATATTGCTACGCCCTAATACAACACATTTTTTTCCTTGTGTTTCAATATTATAACGCTTTAGCAATTCCAGAATACCATTAGGGGTGGCCGATACATAACAGGGAAGTCCTATAGACATACGTCCCACATTGATAGGATGGAAACCGTCCACATCTTTACGATAGTCAATAGTCTCAATCACTTTCTGCTCCGAAATATGTTTGGGTAACGGAAGTTGTACGATAAAGCCGTCTACGTCAGCATCTTCATTCAATTCTCTAACCTTTGCCAGTAATTCTTCTTCGGTCACATCCGCTTCATAGCGGATCAAACTCGATTTAAAACCGCATACTTCGCAAGCTTTTACCTTGGCTGCCACGTATGTTTCACTTCCTCCATCATGTCCTACGAGGATTGCAGCCAAGTGGGGACGTTTACCGCCTCCGGCTACGATTTCGGCAACTTCAGCAGCAATTTCCTGCTTCACTTGTTCCGAAATAGCTTTTCCATCAATTAGTTGCATACTACTTATTTTTTAATCTGTTTCTTCTATTTGCTAATGTTCAGGAAGCAAATGTACTACAAATCAGATACGTAGCATAATAAAAAAAGGAGAAAGTGTAGAACTTTCTCCTTTTTTTTCTATATTTAATATGGTATTACTTTTTCATTTTCGGCATCATTTTGCCCATTTTGCTGCTGGTTACCATCTTCATCATCTTACGAGTCTGGTCAAACTGCTTCAACAAACGGTTCACTTCCTGAATTGTAGTACCGCTACCTTTCGCAATACGGGTACGTCGGGTACCGTTCAATATTTCCGGATTAGAACGTTCCTCGGGAGTCATTGAGAAAATGATAGCTTCAATACTTTTGAAAGCATTATCGTCAATATCAATATCTTTAATAGCCTTGCCCACACCCGGAATCATAGATGCAAGTTCTTTCAGATTACCCATTTTCTTTATCTGGTGAATCTGAGACAGGAAGTCATTAAAGTCGAACTGGTTTTTCGCAATCTTCTTTTGAAGGCGTTTGGCTTCTTCCTCATCATATTGTTCCTGTGCACGTTCTACCAAAGACACGATATCACCCATACCGAGGATACGGTCTGCCATACGTGCAGGGTGGAATTGGTCTACAGCGTCCAGCTTTTCACCTGTACCTACAAACTTGATTGGCTTGTTTACAACGGTACGGATAGAAAGCGCAGCACCACCACGGGTATCACCATCCAACTTAGTAAGAACAACACCATTGAAATCTAAACGTTCATTAAACTCACGAGCTGTGTTTACGGCATCCTGACCGGTCATTGAATCGACAACGAACAAAGTTTCATCCGGATTGATAGCCTTCTTGATAGCTTCGATCTCGTTCATCATCTGTTCGTCAATTGCCAGACGACCGGCTGTATCGACAATTACCAGATCATAACCTTTTGCCTTTGCTTCATGGATGGCATTCAGTGCTATCTGTACCGGGTCTTTGCTATCCGGTTCGCTATATACAGGCACTTCAACCTGCTCTCCTAATACTTTCAACTGTTCGATAGCAGCAGGACGATAAACGTCACAAGCCACCAATAACGGCTTACGGTTTTTCTTGGTTTTCAGCATACGCGCCAACTTTCCTGAGAAAGTGGTCTTACCCGAACCTTGCAAACCGGACATCAAGATCACTGCCGGACGACCTTCCAACTGCAATTCGGCAGTTTCTCCACCCATCAGTTTGGTCAGTTCATCATGCACAATCTTCACCATCAACTGGCTAGGCTTCACAGCAGTCAGTACATTCTGTCCTAATGCCTTTTCCTTTACCGTATCCGTAAAGCTCTTGGCAACTTTATAGTTAACGTCGGCATCCAAGAGAGCTTTACGCACATCTTTCAGCGTTTCCGCCACGTTAATCTCGGTGATTTTTCCTTCACCTTTCAGAATCTTAAAAGACCGTTCCAGTCTCTCACTTAAATTATCGAACATATATCTTTAATTATAAATTACGAGTTATAATGCCTGTCATTCCGAGTGAAACGAAGAATCTGTAAACACACAGCCCGGTTCCTCACTAACGTCCAGAATGACAATAGGGTGCAAAAATACAAAAAACTTATTTACCTTATATCTTTTTATTCTGCCATTTTGCTTTTTTCAAATAAATAAAGCTACTCAGCAGCAATAAAGTATAGTAAACCACCTCTATGGAGAAACAAACAGAAACAGGTGCCTGCACCACCATTCCTATCCAAAAGATGTAAGCCGTATAGAATACAAGCGTACCGGTTTCCAGTATCAAAGCAGCCTGCGTATTGCCTGTTCCCGAGATAGCATTGAAATAAACATTTGCCACCGAAGCGATAATCATAGCCACCGCAATAACATACAGGGAAGGTACTGATTCTACCAACAATGCAGGTTCATTGGTATAAATAGAAAGTATGGCATGAGGGAAAATAGCTGCCACCGCCACACACACCAGCATAATGATAAAGGACATACGGGCTATCCTACCTATCAAATGCATGACATGGGATATTCCACCGGCGCCTATCAAATTACTAACCAAGGAGTTGGTGGTAGTAGACAAAGCCTGTACCGGTATAAGCATCACCACATAGATACTGCGCACAATATTGGCAATCGCCAGTTCCCGCTGCCCCAACCTTTCTACGGCAACAAAAAAGACGAACCAGGTAGCCATAGCAAGGAAATATTGCACCATAGTAAAGCAGGAAATACTCAGAATGCGTCCCAGCAAAGAAAAATCAATCCGTTGCCAATGATTCAAACCGAACTTCTTCAAGTCAATCTTCGCCCATGTATAAACCAAGAAAAAGACTAAAGAAGCAGCCTCAGCAATCACCGAAGCGATAGCCGCACCTTTAATTCCCATCTCCGGCATACCGAATTTACCAAAAATCAGCACATAGTCCAGCAACACATTGACCACCGCCATGACAACCGCATTCAGGGTCAACACTTTTGTCCGTGTAATGCCTATATATAACGCACGGAACATGACATTGACAAAGGCAAAAAAGAAACCGAAGATACGCCAGTTAAGAAATTCCATTGCCGCATCAAAGATGCTATCTGACGAAATCAACAAACGGACAAGAGGTGGAGCCAGCAGATGACTCAATCCGAATAATACCACTGCCAGTCCCAATAAAAATGTGCCGCCCTGTATCATCACCGGACCCACATCTTTATAGCGCCCTTCTCCATTGCGACGGGCAATCAATATTTGTGAACCTATACTAAAGCCAAAAGCAATAGTGAAGACACAAATATAAAACAATCCGCCCATGGCAGAAGCTCCCAATTCGACTTCCCCCACTCTACCCAGGAAAGCCGTATCCGTCACATTAATAATGTTTTGCGCTAATAATCCGAGAAAAATCGGATAACTTACATTCCATATATCTTTGTTGGTGTACATATATTAATTTTGCGTTGCTTTAAAGAGATGCAAAGATAGTACTTTCTTCCCGATCTGCCATTCAGAATGGAGTGAAGAATCCGTAAACCGGCAAAGAATTGATATTGGAAAGCAATAGGCGGAACAAGAAAAAGATAACAGGAGACCTAGGAGAAGATGACGGGAGACCTTGCAAAAGATGACGGGAGACCTTTGGGAAAACAACCCGACCTTTCCGAAAGAACCTTTAAGGAGTTCTTTCTATGTTTCTTTCTTTAATTAATATATTATAATGTAGCAAATCCGCGGTTGCGTCCGCGCTAAGTCCGCGGAAAAGTTATAATTCGCTATTACACAGGGCCGTATATGTCGGAAATAAGTCCGGAACTAAGTCCACAAAAAATCAGGACATCTTAAAACAGACTTAGCCAAGAAGCAAATAGTTTCTATTGAAACAGTTGATTTTTTCAATAGAAATGCAAATTATTGCACAAAAGGTTTGTCGGCGTGTTATTTTATCCTACCTTTGCGCCCGCAAACAAATTAATTAAGTAACAAATGAAGAAACTTTTATTGATTGGCGCAGCGATGCTGATTGTTTCAAATTCAACTTTTGCAGGTGGTATCCTGACTAACACTAATCAACATGCCGCTTTCCTTCGTATGCTATCCCGTGGTGCTACTACTGAAATAGATGGAGCTTTATCCAATCCTGCCGGCTTGGCTTTCTTGCCGAAAGACGGATTTCATGTAGGATTGAGCATTCAGAGTGCTTACCAAACGAGAAATATTGATGCCAGCTTTATGACATACAATGGTGTTAATGGTACAAGTCCTACGATTTCGGACAAGCCTTTTGAGAAATATTACGAGGGGACAGCCGCCGCACCAATCATTCCCAGCCTTTTTGCAGCTTATAAGCAAGGTAACTGGACTATTTCAGGCTTCTTCGCCATCACTGCCGGAGGCGGAAAAGCATCTTTCGATGATGGGTTGCCTATGTTCGATTCTGCGGCTATGGCAGGTATATTCAAAAATGGCTTGGCTGGAGAAAAGCCTATGGTTATAACTCCCGATATGTACGACATCACAAGCGCCATGGATGGCAAACAATATATTTACTCTTTACAGTTGGGATTATCCTACAAAGCTACCGACTGGCTTTCTGTTTTTGCCGGAGGCCGCATGAACTATTTCACAGGAGGCTATAAAGGATTCCTGGATGCAATCTTGAAAGGAACAAATACAAACTTGCTGCCACTCGCATTGGACTGTGACCAGACGGGATGGGGACTTACTCCTGTTATCGGAGTGGATGCCAAGTTGGGAAAACTGAATATTGGTGCTAAATATGAGTTCAAGACAAACCTGAATATTGAGAATAATACGAAAAGTATAGAGTATCCTCGTACGCCTGAAGGTGAAGCCATGGTAGCCCCTTACCAACACGGTGTAAACACTCCCAATGACATACCCGCCATGCTCTCCATTGCGGCTGCTTACGAATTTCTTCCGGTATTGCGCGCCTCTGTGGAATATCATTTCTATGATGACAAAAACGCAGGTATGGCAGACGGCAAGCAGAAATTCTTAACCAAAGGAACGAATGAATATTTAGCAGGTATCGAATTTGACGTGACCAAACAACTGACCCTTAGTTGTGGTGGACAGATTACAGATTATGGATTGGCAGATGGTTTCCAATCTGACACAAGTTTTTCTTGTGATTCTTACACCTTAGGATTTGGAGCGAAAGTCAAAATGAACCAACACCTCAACCTGAATGTGGGCTATATGTGGACGACCTATGAAGATTACACCAAAACATCTTCAAACTATAATGGTACCGGATTATCCGGAACGAATGTGTACAGTCGTACTAATAAAGTGTTTGGTTTAAGTGTAGATTATAGTTTCTAAGACAATAAAGTAACTTTACTTCACTGTAGGGGCAGGGTTCGCCTGCCCGAAAACATAAAGCAAACAGTTTTCGGGCGGGCAAACCCCGCCCCTACTGCATAATGATAGCCCTTTTAGTTTGGATACCCTATCTTTTTTCGTTTTATATTTATGCAAACAGACCTATAAAAAAGCAAACAGGAACTGATAATCTTTCAACCTCACCCTCAACTGCTTCAACGACCGGGTAATATGAAACTCCACAGTCTTTACCGAAATATCCAATCGCAAGGCAATCTCCTTATTAGGTAAATTCTTCATTCTACTCAATACAAACACCTCCCTGCTGGTAGGAGGAAGTTCACTGATCGCCTCATGAATCAAAGCCTGGATTTCATCACAAAACAGTTTATCAGGATCACACGCCTCCAAAGTAGAAATACGCAAATTGATTTCTTTCTGACGCATATCACCTATATGCTGTTCGGCACGCATACGCACCTCCAAGTGTTGCAAATAATTCAGAGAACGGTTCTTTATGGCAGTCAACAGTAATGCAGGGATATTCGTATCCTCCTGCAACTCGTTTCGGTGCTCCCACACATTGGTAAAAGCACTCATTACGATATCTTCAGCCTCCGCCCTATCCCTTACATACGAATAGGCGAACTGAATAAACTGTTGCTGACGTTTGCTAAACACCTCCGTCAGTTCCGACATAAATACATTCCCTGTTTCTTTCATCAGTACAACTCAGTTTCAATTTGTTAGATTTTTATATAAATGCCTTTCTTATATAATACATGTACGATGCTCCAACAAAAGGCAATATATAACAACGAATAAGCCAACGAACCGGGATATCCTCCCAGTACCGGGGCCAACATCTTTTCATAAATAAAAGCACTGATACCCGTAGCACCAAGAATAATCCCCATTGTTTCGGCAAATACATAAATAAACAAAGGATTCACTCCGAATGACCGGAAGAAAGTACACCAACGCTGATACCCTTTAATATCAATAATCCAGATAAGCAATGCCAAAAAACTGGAAGCCAGCCCGCAAGTGGTTATCACAAAAGTAGGCGACCATATCTTCTTGTTGATAGGACAACCATAACTCAGCAGGAAACCCGCAAAAGTAAGCACTGTACCTATCAGGAACAAACGCTGTATCTTCTCTTCATTATCTTTAGCAGAAAGCAATAGCTTCCCACAATAAAAACCGACCATTACATGGCATACAGCCGGCACCGTACTCAACAGTCCTTCGGGATCAAAAGCAATGCCTCCATCATGATACATATGGGAAGCACCCAATACCCATGCATCGAAACGGGCCACAATATTTGTTTCCGACTGTATGAATCCATCTCCCGTTGCCAAAAGAAGGAAGTAAGCGAATAAAGTTGCCAGAATAATAGCCGGGAAATATTTATGCTTCACCGTTATGGCAATGAGGCTGGTCACACCATAGCCTATAGCGAGCCGCTGCATTACGCCCAAGTAACGCCATTCTTCAAAATTAAGGTGATGGGTAAATACTGACTTGGCCAGCAAGTTCAGGAATAGCCCGATGCAGAAAATAATAACGGTGCGTTTCACAATCTTTCTCAATGTAGCATGCGAATATGCAAAATTATACTTCCGCAAAGAAATATAAGTCGATATTCCCATAATGAACATAAAAAAGGGAAAAACGAGATCGGTGGGGGTCAATCCGTTGAAAGCGGCATGCTCTAGTGGAGTATACACATAGCCCCAGGAACCGGGGTTATTCACAAGGATCATGCCTGCAATGGTGATGCCTCTCAAAATGTCAAGAGCAAGCAATCGTTTGGGGGTTTTTGCTGTCATGTGTGTTAGATTAATAAATTGGTTAACTCCGACAAAGATAGCATTCTATCAGCAATAAAGAAACAAATATGTGAAAAAACTTTTTATAATGCAAACGTATTAATAGCTCTTAAAGGCATGATTATTCCGTTTTTATTGCTATTTTTGTCCACAAAGAATTTTAATACCCCCATTATTTAAAAACTTAACACCAAGTTAATGTTATGAAGAAAAAGAGTCTATTTGTATTATTCGTTGGCCTATTAATGTGTGGATGCCAAATGAAAGAAATTATCAATGAGTACAATGTAGTTCCATTGCCTGTTACCATGAATGAACAGCAGGGACGTTTCTATTTGAACAGTGATGTTCCCATTGTCGTTAACGCTTCAAAAGAAGTGAAAGATATCGCTTCCAATCTATCGACTACCGTATTTGATATATCCGGTATAAAGTTAAAGTTATCTGATGAGTTACATAAAAATGTACCAACCATTCTCTTTGACAGCATACCCGGTATGGAAAAGGAAGCCTATAAATTATCAGTTACTCCCAAATTGATAACAGTTACAGCATCAAGCCCCAACGGATTCTACTATGGATTGCAAACCCTGTATCAGCTTATGCCGATAGATGTGTATGGCAAAGAAAGAGCACGCAATGCCGAATGGAGCGTGCCCTGCGTAGAAATAGAGGATGCTCCCGCATTCAAATATCGTGGAGCCATGCTCGATCCGTGTCGCCATTTTGCATCTGTGGACTATGTAAAGAAGTTCATAGATGTGCTTGCCGCCCATAAAATGAATACTTTCCACTGGCATCTTACCGACGACCAGGGATGGAGAATTGAAATAAAGAAATACCCCAAGCTGACCGAAATAGGCTCTCAGCGTTCCAAAACAATGGTAGATTATTTCTATACCCATTACCCATTCAAATATGATGGTAAGCCCCACGGCGGTTTCTATACCCAGGAAGAAATAAAGGATGTAGTGGCCTATGCCCAAAGCAAATATATCACAGTAATTCCCGAAATAGAATTGCCGGGACACGCATTGGCTGCCATTGCTTCTTATCCCGAATTGTCTTGTACGCCGGACAGCACTTACGAAGTTTGTAAACTGTGGGGGGTATTCGATCAGGTGTTCTGCCCCACCGATACTTTCTTCCAATTTATGGAAGGAGTTATGGATGAAGTAGTAGAACTGTTCCCCAGCGCCTATATACATATAGGTGGCGACGAATGTCCCAAGACCGCATGGGAACAATGCGCACATTGCCAAAAGCTGATTCGTGAACTGGGCTTGAAAGACGATGTTACCCCCAATGCCATAGACGGCAGAAAGCATACCAAAGAAGAAAAACTGCAAAGCTACATCGTAGGCCGCGCAGAGAAATACCTGAACAGCAAAGGACGTAACATCATCGGCTGGGATGAAATATTGGAAGGCGGACTGGCTCCCAACGCCACCGTAATGTCATGGCGCGGTGTGGAAGGTGGCATGACTGCTGCCAAAGCAGGACACGATGCCATCATGACTCCTAATCCCTATGCATATCTGGATCACTATCAGGAAGAACCCGAAATTGCCCCTGTTACCATCGGCGGGTACAACACTTTGAAGAAAACATACAGCTATAATCCGGTTCCTGCCGATGCTGACAGCTTGGTGAAACAACACATCATCGGCGTACAGGCCAACTGCTGGTCAGAATATATGCCGACCGAGAAGAACCGTGATTATCAAATCTTCCCCCGGTTGATAGCTATTGCCGAAACCGGTTGGACTCCGATGGACAAGAAGAACTTCGCATCATTCTGCAGCCGCATGGTAGAAGACTTCCAACGCTTGAAAATGCTGGGAGTGGAACCGTGCCTCAACTTCTATGATGTTAATATCAATACACGTTCTACCCAAGACGGTGTGCTGAATGTGGAACTGGAAACATTCTATCCCGACGCACAAATTTACTATACTACGGATGGTTCGGAACCTTCTGTAAATGCAAACCTGTATGCTCAACCCTTCCCGCTTGAAGGTACTTATGACTTGAAAACTGCTGCGTTTGTGGATGGCAAGCAGATAGGCAAAGTAACTCACAAACAGCTCTACAAGAATCTGATTACCGGAAAGAAATATGAAATCACTCCGGAACCCAGAGGTATGAAAGGTGATATTCTGGGAGAAAATGATGTACTTGGCGCCGATACGGTTACTTTGGGATTGACCAATGGAAAACGTGGCAACAATGCTTCTTCCACTCCTTGGGTAGGCATCCGTCCGGACAAGAATGACAAAGTAACCTTTGTAGCAGAATTTGACAGAGTCAATATTAATAAAATCAGATTCGGAACGCTGTACAATGCTGCCGGAGGCATCTTGCCGGTAAGCAAAGCTGTGGTATATGTTTCTGCATCGGACAATAAATTTGTAAAAGTGGCCGAGAAGGAATTTACTTATGATATTAAGGAAAATACATTCAGAGGCTTTGATGAGGAAATAGAATTCCCCACTCAAGATGCTGTCAAAGTAAAGATTGAATTCACAAGTGGTGGCAAGATACGCAATGGCATTGATTGCTATAGTCCGCATGATAAGAGTGAAGTGCCCAGTATGCTGGCGCTGGATGAAATAGAAATCTATTAATCATCGCTCTATTGAGGATATAATCTTAAATAGATGTCATAGACTCGGAGGCTTACACATTACTAATCTTACGGCCAATACATTAGTAATGTGTAAGGCTTAACATTAGTAATGTATGAGGGGTGTCATTAGTAATATGTCAGCTCCCGAGTCATAGACATTACAAAGAAACTTTCTTTCACCCCTTCTCTCTCTTCACGCGTATACGTGTACGCGTGAAGAGAGAGAAGGGGTAAAAGAAAGATAGAAATTTACTGATGTCCCATTTTTGACCTATGACTTAAAAAGCCAATCAGCCAAAAACGAAACATCAGCGACGTTTACTCTTCGTACCCTCCCTCCCTCTTAGCACTTCCTTACGGAAGCATATCGGCGTGGTTCAAGTGATAAAAATACAAATCTTATTACTTAAAACAAAAAAATAATGCATTCTTTTATTCTGTTTGCGCAAACTTTTGCTCTTAATAATATAGCACCTTTTCTTTTATTAAGCTATATGTCTGATCTTCAAAAATTTTATGTAATTTTGCCGACTGTTTATAACAACCCTATAAATTATGAGAAAATATTTATTATTGTTCACACTTTTACTGCTGTCGGCAAGCAGTTTTTCCCAAGAAAAAGACTTCAACTACAAATTTTACGGTCAAATCCGTACCGACCTTTACTACAACAGCCGTGCCAATGAAGAAACCGTAGACGGACTGTTCTACATGTATCCCAAAGACAAAGTATATGATGAGGATGGAAAAGATCTGAATGCCACAGCCAACGGAAGTTTCTATACCTTATATACGCGCCTAGGAGTAGATATGCAGGGGCCTAAACTGGGTGGAGCAAAAACTTCAGCCAAAGTAGAAATGGACTTTCGCGGTTCAGGTACTACTTATTCCACAGTTCGCCTTCGCCATGCCTATTTGAATCTCGATTGGGGCAAATCAGCCTTATTACTGGGACAAAACTGGCATCCGCTTTATGGCGATGTAGCTCCTCAGATTTTGAATTTGAATATGGGTGCCCCCTATCAGCCGTTCAGCCGTGCCCCGCAAATCCGCTACCGCTATAAAGCAGGAGATGTATTACTGACCGGTGCCGCTATCTGGCAATCACAATATCTGTCTCAAGGCCCGGATGGCAAAAGCCAGAAATACATTAAGGAAAGCTGTGTCCCCGAAATATATATCGGTGCTGATTATAAAGCAAAAAACTGGTTAGTTGGCGCAGGTATCGAAATGATTTCACTGAAACCGCGCACTCAATCCATAGTAAATGATAAAATATATAAGGTGGATGAACGGGTTACTTCTCTTTCTTATGAAGTACATATGAAATATAGCTCACCTCTATGGTATATAGCAGCCAAAAGTATATTAGGTTCTAATCTGACACAGACTTCCATGCTGGGTGGCTACGGAGTAAAGTCTATAGACCAGCGTACAGGTGAACAAGAATATTCTCCCAACCGTAATTCCAGTTCTTGGCTGAACATCGTATATGGAAAGAAATGGAAACCGGCCGTATTCTTCGGTTATATGAAGAACTTGGGTACCAGCGATGAAGTTACCAAAATGTATGGCACAGGTGTTAATGTTGACCAACTGGTTAGTGCCAGTGCAGAACTCACCTACAATGTTCCTCATTGGAAATTTGGTGTAGAATATAATTTCAGTTCAGCATGGTATGGCTCATTAGACAAATCAGACGGAACAATTACTGATACACATTCCGTATCCAATAACCGATTGGTAGCCACAGCATTGTTTATGTTCTAATACACAATATACTAAAATATTCTTATTAAAAAAGGCAGCTTATCACAGGCTGCCTTTTTTATATATAATAAGGTATCCAATTATCTACCTTTGATAGCCATCCCCTGTAAAAGTTTTCCTTCGTTTATCTCCCATAAATCATCATAATAAGTTAAAATAAAAAATATCCCTTTTATTATTTGAATTACATAAAAGAAAAGCTTAATTTTGCAACATATTACTGAATAGATTTAAATACTAACATATAAAATATCACTATGACAAACAAACTTCTAACCTTTTTTGTAATCGGGAGCCTCATTTCATTCTCTACAGCATGCAATAAGCAAGATACGTCTGACAATTTATCATCTCCCGATGTTCCTCTCAAATTAATCGGAGGTATAAAAGCACGTACCACAATAGAAAACAATTGGGATACCGGTAATAGTATAGGTATAATTATATTTGATACTCAAACTAATAATCCGACTTTACCCAAAAACAATTACCAATATATGGCTACCCAAGATGGGACCATTGGCTCTTTTTCCCCTGCAAGTGCTGAGAATATAGCTTATTATCCAACAGACGGAGCAAAAGTAGATGTAATGGGGTATTATCCTTATACTACCTCCATAGGAGAAGGACAATCTGTCACCATCCATACAACCGACCAAAGCGATCTGTCTTGCCTGGACTTCTTAACCTCGGAACGGGCCTACGGACATTCTTCCAACAATCCGGAGGTAGAACTGGAATTTGTACATCGCATGGCCAAACTGGATATTACATTGGATGCCTTACAAAGTGAAACGGAAGAAGAACTGAAAGATGCGTCATTGTGCATCAGCGGCACTAATCTTAATGCCACATGGTCCTTGGCTGAAAACAAATTTGCAAGCAAAGGAGAAACCGGAAACATATCCATACCTATTATTAATGGAAAAAAGGCAACGGCTATAATCATTCCTACCACAGCAGAAAATGAGCTTTCCTTTACCGTTACAACAGCTAATCACACATATACTGCAAATTATGCCTATAATTTTGAGGAGGGTACAATAAATACATTGAATTTGCATCTGGAAGATAAAACCGTAACTATCAGCGCGACTATAAAAGCTTGGGAAGAAGGTAGCGGTTCGGGAGATGCCACACTGGAAAATATCGTAACCGGATTATCACTCACAGGGATAAATGCCAATGGCATCCTTTTATTGGGGACACAAGAAGAAACTACCCCAATCAAAACAGCTTATAATTACGAAGTTTCAACAGATGAATTAACGTTAGCTATGGGAGCAAGTCCTATCCTTTGGGATATGTTGGAAGGAAATACATACATTTTCCAAGGTGTTTTTGTACCGGATGAAACAGTTCCGGAAGGACACGAAAAGGATATTCTTATCGGCGCATCCGAATCGGTTCCGTTCGGAGGTTCCATAGATATGGAAATGACGCATGCTATGGCACAATTTATTTTAAAGTTAGAAAGTGATGGAACTGTAGACCCAGCTGAACTAAAAACAGCAACCGTTTCTTTCTTTGTTCCCCAATATGTGACGGAAATAGACTGGGACAGGATTGATGCAGGAACAGAAGAAAAGAGAATAATCATACCAGTAAGTACAGAAGATGGGCTGACTCGCTCCGCCACAATCTATCCACAGACATGGAAAGCAGATGATTTGGTTATTTCCTTAAAGTTGGGCACTGATCCTGATGGTAAGGTATATACATTGCATGCCAGAGATATTACATCAGGGAAAGATAATGGTACCGGAGGAGATTTTACCCTAAATGCGGGTGAAAGCTATACTTTGTCGGCAACGCTTACCAAGACAGCAATAGGAATCCAGGTAACAGTGGATAACAACTGGAAAGAAATATCCGGAACAGGTACTTTCAACTAAATATATTACTTAAATGAATATCTTATGAGAACAAAATATCAACTGCTATGGGGCAGCCTCTTTTTCTCGTTTCTACTCCCATCCTGCATAGCAGACAGTTTGTCGGGTTCATCGGATGAAGGAGTAATGTTGCAACCCTCTTTCAGTCTGGCACCTGTCCAGGCAGAAGTGCGTAATGCACAAAGCTTTTCACCAGAGGAAGGAAGTCAATTTACCGTGGAACGAACCGATGATAACGGTACTTCCAAAGCTATTTACACAATTAAAGATAGTAAAATGTTATCGGATGCACCGTTGCTTTTACCTAAAGCAGGTACATATTCATTCCGCATCTATGGCAGAAGCGAAGGTACTACAAATGGAATTCCGGTAGCTTTTTATGATGACGCAGAAGTTAGCAAAGAAGGGAACGCCAGTTTTTCACTGCATATTGTATGTGCTGCCATGCAGGTACAGTTGCAAAATACTGATGGTACTCCTATTGCAAAAGGCAATGCCGAGATCAGTTTACCGGAATTGCATGGATGTGGAGTGTTCAAAACGGGTTTTACTGTTGCAGATGAAACAGCAATAGAAGTTGATAACAATTCAACTCCTTCCGGTCACAATGATGAAGATATACTCTTTCATCCAAAAAAGAACTTTACAGAAGGAAAAGAACTGATTACGATCAGTTATGAAGGGAAAACATATCGCTACTCTCCTTCTTCCATACCCAATTTTTCTGCCGGGAAACGTTATATTTATACATTGCGTTTAGGAACTGAATTGGCAGAATTAGTAACAGTAGATATTGCTGATTTCAAGCCTTTTATACTGAGTAAAGATAACAATAATGGCTTGGCTGGAATATATACGGAGGAAGATTTAATTGCCTTTCGGGAAGCCATTAATAATGGAACAAATATTGATGAATGGGCTGTTACTGAGAATGGGAGCCAAATAATCAATTTATATAATGATATAGTTTTGACAAAGGAATGGATTCCCATACATTCACTCAAGGATTTACAATTTCATGGGAATGAGCATACTATCAGCAACCTCAAATTCGAACAGGCTACCGAAGATACCGGATTCTTTATTGAAATGAGCAATGTAGTAGTTCAAGATTTGAACTTGACAGATGTATATATTGAATTAAACAATGAAACACCAGCATCTTCAGCTGCCCAATGCTATTGTGGAATACTATCAGCCGCTGCAGAATCTTCCATCATTCAAAATGTACACATAAAAGAGGTAGAGATCAACAGTAAAGCAATAGGTAATAAAATGACACTTTACATTGGAGGTGTCGCAGGAACGTTACAAAATAATAGCCAAATAAAAAATATAAGCATTGAACATGCAAACATTAATGGGACAGCAAAAAGCAATGTCTATATTGCAGGTCTGATAGGCTATACCACTAAGACATCTACAGACAATATTGCATTAACTGATATACAGATTTCAGGGACTTGCTTAGGAGGTAGTACTGTATACGCAGGTGGATTATCAGGAAGAAATGCTTCTGCCTCACCAACTCAGAAAGTTTCACTCAATAATATTAAAATAACGACGAATGCAACCTATTATATCTATTGCGGAGGAATGATTGGTTACAGCGCAGCAACCGATTCACCTATAACTCAATCAAAACTAACTGATATCACAATAACCAGCTCTACAAGTAAATTAATTAATAATTATATAGGAGGTTTGGTGGGGTACAATTTAGCACCAATAGAAAGCATAGAATTGAACAATATAAAAAGTACAGCAGAAGCAACAGAAGTCTATTCTATAACAGATAAGAACTATACTCCCTATCTATGCAACGGAGGCGTTATAGGACGTAACGGGGCCTCCCTCCATAATATACGTGCCAGTAATCTACAAATTATAGCCTCATCACCTGTAGAAAAAGACATACCCTTCTTAGGAGCAGGGGGAATTGTTGGATTTTGCTACAATTCAATCTCACCAACCATGACACAATCTTCTGTGGATCAATGCACAGTCAAAGGTTATAAGGCCGGAGGAATAATAGGCTATAATTATAGTGCCAGTTTGATAGGATGTGCTGCAACAAACGTAAACATTGATTCAAATATATGTAGTGGAGGACTTATTGGCTATAATTACCAAGGTAAAAACGTTTTTGGTTGTTACTCTACCGGAAAAGTAGCGATAAGCAGTGAGCATATAGACGGAGAATACTTTTATGCTGGAGGCCTGATAGGAAAAGGTGGAAATACCGTCGAAGTATCCTACAGCACATGCGATGTCATTAATCCCAGTGAGGATAATGATAATTACTATTCAGAATCTTATGCAGGCAGTTTCCTTGGTGGTGGAGGTCGAATTTATTGTACCTCTTGTTATGCTACAGGAAGCGTTAACAATAGCCAGAATAGGGATTTTATTGGAAATGCCGATCTCTACGAGAACAGTGAAATATGTTTTTGTTATACAACACAAACTGACTTTGTAACAGAATCACGCGCCCCTGCCCAATTGGGTGGAAGCGCAAACTGGGATAAACTCTCTCCACTACCCGAAGAGATACTACGAAGCAAAGCATCTATCACTGTAGACGGAACTACCTGGAAAGCATCCTCTTTATGGTTAGTGCCAAGCAAAGGGGCACATCCTGTTATCAATATGAATTATCACGGAGAATAAAAAAGAAATAGATATGAATGCAAAAAGAATACTTTCCTATATCCATCCGGTACTTCTAGGAATAAGCGGTACCCTTTGCTTACTCTTTTCGGGCTGCCATAACAATGATATTACGGAAAGCAAAAAAACACCCCTGCGCATAACGAATGTTTCTACACAAACATTCGCTTCACGAGGAGAAAACAATTGGAAGGAAGGAGACAAAATTCAACTCCAATTCAGTTCCGGAATTCCCGAACTATCCTTTACTATGTATAATAACCAATGGAAAGCGGAACGTAACGTTTATTATGAAGATTTGGCCTACCCCCCTTGTACCTATACAGCCACTTATGGGAGTAACAGCCTCTGCACAGACCAAAGTACAGATGAAAAGTACAGGCAGTGTGATTACATGAGCACAGATGAAAATGAAACAATAACAGGACCGGAACTGGAAATATTGCTAAAACACCGGAGCGTAGATATAATCATCCATATAGTACACGTCGGCAAGGTAGATGCAATGGCCTTTAATGCAGGCAATCTGCTGATTCATACAAAAGACGGAGCAACAGTAACTCCCTTATCCTTAGGAAATGCTGATATGGATAATACACGTACTTGGCAAGCCCATCTTCCTTGTGACAACGTAATTGATCCGGATGGCAGTGCTCTCTTTTCATTCTTTTTTGACGGAAAAGAATATCCTGCCAAGTATTCACTGGCGAATGCAAAAGACGTGATCGCCTCCGGAACAAGACTTATTGTTACCGCAAACTTTAATTTCAAGTTGGATGCTGTAGCTATAGAAATTCTATCATGGACAGATGAAAAGCAATCACCGGACGGAGTATCTCCTGATATTTAATCTTAATCATTATTCTTAAAGACAGACTAGTTATGAAATATCTCATTTTTTATTGGACACTGATCAGCTTGTGTTTTTCACTAGCCGCCTGCCACAGCGAAGAAGAGGCACTGCCCTCAATAGCAATGTCTTCTCTTCAAACAACTATCAACTCATATAGTACCGGTTCCCGTGTAATAAATGCCTCAGGATATGAAGGAATCATAAAGAAACAATTTGTGCCCCAAGATCAAATCACTGTTTATACCGACAAAGGCACATTGCAAGAAAAGGCTTATACAGCCACACTGCAAGCAGATGGCACCACCTGGAAATGGGATACCGATAATCCCCTTTTACTAGCTCCCGGAACAGATGAAAACCGTATCACAGCGACATATGCTGTTGAAAACCAAGCAGACGATTTGGTCACTTCCGCTTGTCGTTTGAATAATGAAAAGATCACTTTGCACTTCACACATAGCAAAGCTTTATTAGCTATTCAAATTTGGGGTAATACACAAGATCCAATATCGAATATAAAGTTATATGATGAAAATAACACAACATATCCGGTAACCGATGGAATTGCACTTATTCCCCCCGGAGTACGTCTTTGCCGCGCCACACTTATTTGGAACGGAAAAGAACAAACGGTAGAATTCAATTCCCTCCAACCACTCAGTTCAGGTATCAGTTATAAGTTGAACATGTATGTAGGTTTAATAACAGAAGAAAATAAAATCACGATTGATCTGGTTATCCAAGATATTACCTCATGGACAAATGATGGAGCCTACTTTAACGGGAAATGGTATCCACGGGATCATATTATTGCAACCGAAGATGATTTGGATGCGCTTCGGGAGAAAATTAATAATGATAGCAAAGTCAGATTTAAAGGAGAAGAGATCATTCTAATTTCCGATTTAAATTTCGGAGGACGTGAACCTTGGACTTCAGGTATTCATGAATTTTCAGGTACTTTCTTAGGTAATGGACATACAATATATAACTTTTTTATCAATACCACTGCAGATCAAGCCAGCTGGTATTCTTCCGAAGCTTTTATTTCTAATTTATCAACAGAAGGTACTATTGATAATCTCCATTTCAGAGATTCCGGCATTAATGTGAACAGCATTAAAACAACAAATGTGAAATATTACATCGGAATAGTAACCGGAACAAATAATGGAACAATCACGAGATGCAGCATAGTTAATGGTAATATAAAAGGTCCCTGGAGTACTACTATGTTTACCCAAGGGGCATTGACCGGAATGAACTATGGGAAAATTATCGCCTGTCATGCTAATGCAGGCGTAGAGATACGCACCCACGGTGGAGGTGGATTAATAGGAAACAACTACAATGGAACACTGTTTGGATGCTACTATGATGGGAAAATATATAATTGGACAAATAATAATAGTGATTACGAAGTAGGGCTTCTTATAGGTTATTCCTACTACAACTATTCAAATCCAAATGCAAACACCATCCGATCTTGCTATGGAATAAAACTGACAAATGGATCATTTGAAGGAAGATTACTGGGGAAGCCTAATAATTATAACATGAATCCCTATTACGATAAAGTAGAAGACCTGGAAAAGAACTGCCTGCTTCTATCTACGACAGCCGAAGCAAGCAAAGCCGACTTGATAAAAGATGCAGCAGACGTTACTGACGGTAACGGTATTGTATGGAAAGCAGAAAAGATATGGAATGATGATCTCACTATCAACTTTGATTATCATGGAGAACCTACTAATTAAAGACACACAACGAATTATGAAACAGACGCTTATTTTTATACTGAATCTATTGGCTATCATGACCGCTACATCATGTAGCAACCATGAAGACGCCCTTCCCGTATTGCGCAAAATACGATTCTCATACACCATTGAACCAATGGCAGGCATACGTTCCACTACTGGGAAAGACTATTTCTACAACGGAGACAGAATCTACATTTCCGCAACCTTCACACTCAATGAAGGAGGCACAACTCAACAAACGGAGGTGGTAACCGTATCGGAAGGAACCATTCCAACCACCATCGTATGGCCTGAAGATGCCACAAACGGCATTTTCACCGCATGGTTTGCAGGAAACGAACTTCCCGATGAGAATACGGGAATCCTGACTACAGACATGCGCAGCGATATACTGAAAGCCACGACACAGGAAGTCACTCCCGAAAAGGATATCAGATTGGATTTCAAACACGAACTAATACGTATCATCATTACAGGCATACAAAAAGATGAAACCCTGACAGTTAGCAGTGCATCGGGTAGTGACGGAGTTGTTTCCTTTGATACAAATAACTTGTTATTAGGAAACAGTCCTCTCACTTCAGGCAATGGCATATCGCTCACATTAACAGCAAGCGATAACACCTTCTATCTGCAACAATGGACACAATCCCTCACCATCCAAAGCGATAAAGGCGCGCAAGAACAGACCGTTACCTGTCCTTCAGATATTGCCGCAGGTAAATCATATACCATTTTATTCAGACCATAATGCATACAGCCATGAAAATAAGAACACATATCATTATTATAGTGCTAATGCTCGCCATCAACATCGGCAAGTGCCCGGCACAAATACACAGCATCGACCTACGTTCCGACCTGCCATCCTGGATATTACTCAGCCCCGGCATAGGCGCAGACATAAACTGGAATCAGCGTTGGAGTGCAGGAATCAGCGGAAGTTATGCCCACTGGCATCTATCCGGCAAAGGCCACTTTCCACGTATCAGCGTGGCTGAAGCCACTATCCGCCGATACGGAAAAGGAGAAGCCGCATTCAAAGGTTTCTACCTGGGTGCCAACATCGGAATGCAATGGTATGACATCAACCCCAAACACCACAAAGGATGGAACGGAAAGAATCTGGCTGCCGGGGTATTGGCAGGATACACCTTACTCCTTCCCTCCAACTGGGCTTTTGATGCCGGATTGGGACTGGGATATCTATACAGGGACTACAAACGCTTTGAATGGTATTCCCCTGCCAATAAAGATCGCATTATCAACTCTCACAAAGGAAGCGCCTTGGGTATCACCCATTTAAGCATAGCAGTTATTTATCGATTTAAATGTAAATAGACCATGAGAAACAAACTTATATATGCCACAGCTATCTTATTATTGCTGTCCTCTTGCGATAAACGAGAGTTCTATACCCCTACTACGGAAAACGGGCAGACAATAGAGCATCCGGGACGGGCAATCATCACCATTACCGGTAATTCACCGGAAGATGCCAAAGCCATTTTTTACGCTCCCGGGAAATCAAACATAGAAGCAACCACTGGTACCCCGATAGACATTGAAGCCGGAGACTACCAAGTGGTCATCATCACCCACGATGAAGATCTCATCGTGAACGGCACCACCATAACGCTTCCCACGAATGAAGACGGAGAAACAATACAAGCTCCCGCCTTTTATGCCGGCGCAGGAAACATCACGATAAAAGAAGGGGAAGTAACCAAGTTTTCCATACCGCTTCACCCCATGACCAGGGAGATACACTTCCAATTCAGCATTCGCGGAGTATCCGGCACGGATATACAAAAGCTGGAAGTTCTACTTTACGGAATATTGAACAGCAGCAATATAAATGAAGGATTTATAGAAAGCACTCCATCCGAAAAGGTCGCTTCTTCAACATTCCTTTCTTATAATCCCCGTAGCGAAACCCCTCTTTACTATATCCGCACCATCCCCGAACAAAAGGAAGGAGGATATTATTCCAATATTCGGTTATTAGGAACAGATAGTATGCAAAAACAAGAAGTGGCCGTTCACATCACCCTGAATGATGGAACCCTATATACATTTAAAGAAGACGTAAGCAGTTATTTATCTGACTTTAATAAAGGATATGCCGATATTCCACTGGTAATGGAAACTCAAATTATTCTTGATATAAATGGAGTGACAGGAAACATAAAACCTTGGAAACCCGGACGGGAAGATGATTTACCTATGGAATAATAATTCACCCAACTAACATCTTATTATATTATGGCACTATCCAAATATACAATTCTGGTGGTAGACGATATTCCAACAAACATCCTACTACTTAAAATTTTACTCACCCGCGAACATTGCCATGTGATCACGGCCAATGATGGTGCACACGCACTGGTATTAGCCAAAGAGGTGCATCCCGATCTATTATTATTGGACATTATGATGCCCGATATGAATGGTTTTGAAGTGGCAGAAGCCTTACATGGTAATCCCGACACCAGCCAAATCCCCATTCTATACCTGACAGCGTTGGGAGATTATCCGATAGAACCTAATGGACGCATATTGAAGGAAGAAGAATATGTCACCAAACCCTTTGATATACATCAACTTATAGAAAAGATCCTTCAAATATTGGAGTCTTCCAAATAATCAAAGAAAAAGTGTGTCCGTAGAAAACGGACACACCTTTCTTTATATATAATAAGGTATCTTGATTATTCACCCTTGATAGCAGCAACACCCGGAAGAACTTTTCCTTCGATTGCTTCCAACAAAGCACCACCACCTGTAGAGATGTAAGATACTTGGTCGGCCATACCGAACTTGTTGATACAAGCTACAGAGTCACCACCACCGATCAATGAGAATGCACCGTTCTTAGTTGCTTTAGCGATAGCCTCAGCGATAGCACGTGAACCGGCAGTGAAGTTATCAAACTCAAATACACCTGCAGGACCGTTCCAAAGAATAGTCTTAGCATCTTCGATAGCAGCAGCAAATGCTTTCTGAGTTTCAGGACCGGCATCCAAACCTTCCCATCCGTCAGGAATATCATTGGCAGGAACAATCTGAGTATTAGCATCATTAGAGAATGCATCAGCAGCTACACAATCAGTACCCAATACCAAGTTCACACCTTTAGCTTTTGCCTTGGCAATGATGTCAAGAGCCAATTCCAGTTTGTCATCTTCTACGATAGAGTTACCGATCTTGCCTCCCTGAGCTTTAGCGAAAGTATAAGTCATACCGCCGCAAAGGATCAAGTTATCCACTTTATCCATCAGGTTTTCGATGATACCAATCTTAGAAGAAACCTTAGAACCACCCATGATAGCAGTGAACGGACGTTTGATGTCACTCAAAATCTTATCAACAGCCAACACTTCTTTTTCCATCAGGTAGCCCAACATTTTGTGGTCTGCATCAAAATAATCAGCGATAACTGCTGTAGAAGCATGTTTGCGGTGAGCAGTACCGAAAGCATCATTGATATAGCAGTCAGCATAAGAAGCCAAAGTCTTAGAGAACTCTTTCTGAGAAGCCTTCATTGCTTTCTTAGCATCTTCGTATGCAGGATCTTCTTTTTCAATGCCTACAGGCTTGCCTTCTTCTTCAGGATAGAAACGCAGGTTTTCCAGCAACAGCACTTCACCCGGTTTCAAGGCAGCGGCAGCATCAGCAGCTTTTGCACAATCGGGAGCGAACTTTACGGGTACACCCAACTTTTCAGAAACAGCATCGACAATCTGACTCAATGAGTATTTAGCATTTACTTTACCTTTGGGTTTGCCCATGTGTGACATGATAATCAAGCTACCACCATCAGCCAACACTTTTTTCAGTGTAGGAAGAGCACCACGAATACGAGTATCATCAGTAATTTTACCATTTTCGTCCAATGGAACATTAAAGTCCACGCGGACAATTGCCTTTTTACCGGCAAAGTTGAATTTGTCAATTGTCATCATAATCTCTTATTTTTGTTTATAGTGTATAAATACAATCTCACTTTTTTTTGGGTGTTGCAAAGTTACTAATTATTTTTATTAGCAGAGTGTCAGGAGAGTATTTATTTTATTTCAGATGAAAAAAGCCCTCATGAAGAACTTTTTTCATGGAAAATGAAAAAAAAATCATTTTTCCGCTAGGGTTGTCCCCACCTAGCCTGTTATATATACAAAACGCGGAAAGTATGAAGACTGAATTACTACATAAATACTTTGAAGGAAACGCTACCGAGAAGGAAGAAAACCAGATCGTGGAGTGGGTGGAAAGCAGTGCCGAGAACAAGGAACGCTTCTTGAAAGAGCGCTTGTTGTTTGATGCAACTCTTTTTGCTGACGATTCAGCTATCCAGCGAAAACGCAGAGGCCCTATTTACCTTTATCCTTTGATTGCCATTGCCGCCATGCTGGCCATTGTCTTTGTGATGGACTTGCCGCATATGCACAAACCGCAGCAGCAATTATCGCAAACCATCCGCATCCCGGCAGGACAGCGTGCACAGATGGAGTTGCCCGATGGTTCTGTAGTATGGTTAAATTCGCAAACTACGCTGACCTATGATGAAGACTTCGGCAAGAAAGACCGCAAAGTAAACCTGGACGGAGAAGCCTACTTTGAAGTGGCACACAATAAAAAGATACCTTTCTACGTGCAGACAGAAAAGATAAAGGTAGAAGTAACCGGAACGAAATTTGATGTATGTTCTTACTCAGGCTCAAACAACTTTATTGCCCGGCTGATAGAAGGCTCCATTAACCTGATGCTAGCCAACGATAAAGAGGAAAAGCACCTCAGCAGCCTGACCAAAGGCAAGTACTTTGCAATGGACAACGGCAAATTCCGGACAGGCGAACTGACAAGCAACAACGCACTGGCATGGATGCAAGGCATTTATTACTTTGACGACGTGCCGTTCAAAGAATTACTGGAAAAGATTGCCCTATACTATAATTATAAGATAACGGTGAATAATCCCAAGATACTGGAAAACTACCGATGCACCGGCAAGTTTAAGGATCTAGACGGCATAGAGCATATACTAAGAGTGATACAGAAAGATCATCCGTTTACATACGAGATTGATAATGAGCATAATAAGATTACTATAGAATAAAATCACCATAAGTGTTTAACCTTAAAATATTAACCATTATGATAACATAGAAACCCATCGAAAAAAGAATCGGAAAGTACCCCCATACTCCCCGATTCGACAGCTAACAATTGACCTTAATCAAATTTATTAACTTAACACATTACAAAGATATGAGAAAAATTTCTTTGGAAGGGTATTTATACCCAAAAAGTTTAGCTTTTAAACAAATATTACGAACTATGAAGATCACTTTATTTCTTCTATTGGTCACTACATTCAGCGCATTTAGCGTAAATGTACACTCTCAAAACGCCAGAGTAAGCATAGATGCAAATACCATGAAGGTATCGCAACTTATCTCTGCCATTGAGTCACAGACTAATTATCTGTTTGTCTATAATAAAAAGAACGTAGACCTGAACCGCAAAGTAAAGGTAGACGCCAACAAGAAAGCCGTATCCCAAATATTGGATGAAGTTTTTGCAGGAACAGGCATTTCTTACGTTATGGAAGGCAAGAATATTGTTCTGACAAAAGAGAATAACATAAAGAGCGACGAAGTACAGCAACAGAACACTATCACCGTGAAAGGTGTGGTGACTGATACACAAAACGAACCGATTATCGGTGCCAACATCGTTCAACAAGGTACAACCAATGGTACAATCACCGATTTGGATGGTAACTTTACATTAGAAGTTCCCTCGGATGCACAGTTGGTAGTTTCTTATATCGGTTATAAGAAAGTTATTGTTCCGGTAAATGGCAAGACTAACTTTACCATTAAGATGGAAGATGATGCATTGAAACTGGAAACCGTTGTTGTAACGGCTATGGGTATCAAGAAAAAAGAAGCTTCCCTTACTTACTCCACCCAACAATTGAACGGCGACGAACTGACTCGTGCCAAAGATGCCAACATGATTAATTCACTGGCAGGTAAATCTGCAGGTGTTACCATCACAAAAAACTCCTCCGGTTTAGGTGGTTCTGCCAAAGTATCTATTCGTGGTGTCCGTTCTGCAAACGAAAACGGAAATAACCAACCCCTCTACGTTATAGACGGTGTTCCCATGCTGAACAATACTACCGAACAGTCTTTCAGCGTAATGGGCGGTAACAATGATGCCGGAAACCGTGACTCCGGTGATGGTATCTCCAACCTGAACCCGGATGACATTGAAAGTATGAGTATATTGAAAGGTGCTTCCGCAGCTGCACTTTACGGGTCTCAAGCCGCCAACGGTGTTATCCTTATCACTACCAAGAAAGGTAAAGCAGGAATGCAGAGAATAACTTTTTCTTCTAACCTCACTGTAGACCATGCTATTTCATTGCCCGAATATCAAAACAATTATGACATAAACGGTTTGACCAACTGGGGCGAAAAAAATGCCGGCATGAAAAACTATGATAATATAGGTGATTTCTTTGGCAATGGCGTTACAGCCATCAATTCATTAAGCGTGCAAGTGGGTAAGGATAAAGTCCAAACTTATTTCTCATATGCCAACACTACAGCATCGGGCATTATTGATGCCAACAAGTTGTACAAGCACAACTTGGCATTACGCGAGACTGCTACATTATTCAATGATAAACTGACTTTGGACGCCAACCTTAACTTGGTTTCACAAACCATCAAGAACCGTCCTACTTCCGGTGGTTATTACATGAACCCATTGGTAGGTCTTTACACATTCCCACGTGGCATGGACATGAGCGAATATCGTGATAATTATGAAGTATACGACCCGGTTCGTAATATGCCATTGCAAAACTGGTACACCTCTACTGCCGATTTTGAACAGAATCCTTACTGGATTACCAACCGCATTACCAGCAAAGACAAGCGCTACCGCGCTATCGCCTCTCTTAGTGCAAACCTGAAAGTAAACGATTGGTTTACCCTTCAAGCACGTGGTAACGTAGATTTCATCAATGACAAATATCAGCAGAAATTCTATGCCGGCACAGCAGCTAACCTTTGCCATGAAAACGGACGTTATGTAGATATGAACGATCAAGAGTTCTTGATGTATGGCGACGTTATGGCTATGTTCAACAAAACATGGAAAGACTGGAGTGTAAATGCAGCAGTAGGCGGCAGCATCAATGTACAAAAAACAAATATGCTGAAACTGGACTCCGGTAAAGCAGGTTTGTATTATGCCAATGTATTTACTGTAGCCAATATGATACTGAACAGCGGTACTGCTTATATAGACGAAAGTCTGAATCTGCGCCGCACCGTACAATCCGTATTCGGTACTGCACAAATCGGTTGGAAAGAAGCCGTATATCTGGATTTGACTGCACGTAACGACTGGTCTTCTACCCTTGCCAAGACAAGCAGCCTTAACAAAGGTTTCTTCTATCCATCAGTAGGTTTAACCTGGATCATGTCCAAGAGCATGCAGATGCCGGAATGGATCAACTTTGCCAAGTTGCGCGGTTCATGGGCACAAGTAGGTAATGACCTTCCTTTGGGTATTACTTCCCCGGTTCCTACCATCACAGCCGGCGGTATCGTTCACCAAATTCAATATGATATTGATGATAACCTGAAACCCGAAATATCTTCTTCTTGGGAAGTGGGTATGGAATGGAAATTCTTTAATAGCCGTTTGGATTTGGACTTTACTTACTATCGCACTGATACAAAGAACCAATTGTTGTATATCAGTACTCCGACCGGTGCACATGCACACAAATATATCAATGCCGGTAAAATCCGTAACTCGGGTATTGAACTGACAGTAGGCGTCACTCCTATTATGAATGAGAACTTCCGTTGGAAATCCAGCATAAACTTCTCTACCAACAAGAATAAAGTGGTGTCATTGGATGGGTATGACGAATTTGTATACGGTGACGACGGTCTGTCAATGCCTTACAGAATGCGTGTAAAAGAAGGCGGCTCACTGGGTGACCTGTATGGCAATGACTTTAAACGTGAAAATGGCAAGATCGTTACAGACGAACACGGCACACCTATACTGGAAACCGGCAATAAAGTATTGATTGGTAATGCCAACCCTGACTGTATGCTGGGATGGGGCAATACCTTTACCTACAAAGGTTTTAACCTTTACTTCCTGGTTGACGCAACCATTGGCGGCGATGTTATTTCGTTGACACAAGCCGCCCTCGACTTGAAAGGTATGAGTAAAGCATCGGGAGAAGCCCGCGACAGAGGCTATGTAGAAGTAGAAGGACAACGATTTGAAGATGTAAATGCTTTCTATAATAAAGTGGCTACCCGTGGAGATGCTTGTACATCCTACTATCGCTATGACCGTACCAACATCCGTATGCGTGAACTTTCTTTGGGTTATTCATTCCCACAGAACCTGCTGGAAAGAACCAAATTCATCAAAGGGCTTGACCTTTCATTAGTAGCACGCAACCTGTTCTTCTTCTACAAAGATGCTCCGTTTGATCCGGACGCAACAATGTCAGTAGGCAACGGTAACCAAGGTGTTGATGTATTCGGTATGCCGTCTACCAGAAATATAGGTTTCAACGTTAAATTCACATTCTAATATTTTGACCATTATGAAAAGCAATAAATATATCCTTTCCATATTACTGGGCGGCATGATAGGAATGACCGCTTGTACCGATAACTTTGAAAGTCTGAACACCCCCGATGGTGCTTTCACCGAGGATATGCAAGATTATGACTACCAAAGGCAGCTCATTCCATTCAAGACCTCACAGACTGCTATCATTTACCAAACCGGAGTAGACGGAACAGACTGGCAGTATCAGACAATGCAGAACTTGGCAGCTGACATGTATGCAGGTTACTTTCATGACATGAATGGTAGCTTCAATGACAAAAACTCCAGTTACAATCTAAACTCGCCTTGGACCAATGCACAATGGGCTAACACATATGCCCAAGGCATGCCCGCCATTGCCAGTGCCGAAAAGATAGATACAAAAGATGAATTTCCCGATTTCTATGCCGTAAACAAGATTATAAAGGTAGCGATGATGCATCGCGTAGCCGATTATTACGGTCCTATTATCTACAAGAACTTCGGAAAAGAGAACCCGGATCCCGAATCCTTGCAGGAAGTGTATAATGACTTCTTTGCCGATTTATCCGAAGCCATTGAGATACTGAAAGAATATACCGCCCAAAAAGGAGTAGAGAGATTTACCAACACCGACATTATGATGCCCGAAGGCAAACGTACTTATTCCCAATGGATTAAATTTGCCAATTCATTGCGTCTCCGTCTTGCCATACGCATTTCAAATGTAGACAAGGCCCTTGCACAAACTCAGGCACAAGCCGCATTGGATGCTAAAAACGGTGGTGTACTGGAAAACGCCGATGAGACAGTAGGAGAATATGGTGTGCGCAATCCGCTGGGTGGCGTAAATGGCTGGGGTGAAGTATTTATGGGTGCCAGTCTGGAATCATTCCTTAATGGATATAGCGATCCGCGTATCAGCAAATACTTTGTTCCTGCTGTAGGCAATACAGGAGCGAAAGGTGAAGCTGCTGAACTTTTCCCAATCAAAGGTGCTTACAAAGGAGTGCGCCAAGGAACAAATGTCACCGCTGACAATCGTTATTTGACACATTCTAAGACTTCCGTCACCATTAATACTCCTATTATTGTGATGAGTGCTGCCGAAGTATGGTTGCTCCGTGCCGAAGCTGCCCTAAGAGGTTATGTAGATGCAGGCAAAGAGGCCGAATATTATAAGAAGGGCGTAGAAACATCATTCGCACAATGGAATGCTGGTGACGCCAGTGCATATCTGGCAAGTGATGCAGTTCCTGTAGATTATAAAGATGCATTCGATAAAAAGTTCGATGCTAAAGCATTGACCACCATCACACCTAAATGGGATGCAACTGCTACAAACGAACAGAAACTGGAACGCATCATTACTCAAAAATGGCTGGCTTGCTACCCTGATGGTTGCGAAGCATGGGCAGAACAACGCCGCACAGGTTATCCTCAACTGTTCAAGGTAGCAGTAAATAACAGCAATGGCGTGATTGATACAGATATTATGATTCGCCGTTTACCTTTCTCAAGTGATTTGGATGCAGGTACTATCAGTAAACTGACCAATTTATTGGGTGGTGCTGACAATGGCGGTACCCGTCTATGGTGGGATGCAGGCAAGAATAATTTCTAATACATCTATTATAACGTGATTTTTTAAGAAAAAGAGTCTAAATGTTTCGCTTAATGTAAGGTATTAGCATAAGGCAAAAAGAGTTTTGGAAGGCGGGGAACGAGAGGTTTCCCGCCTTTTTTCATAATGAAAAGCAGGGCATATCCACCCAGTCAATCAAAAATTATCTTATGTTTTCAACTTCTCCTTCTGCAGTGCTTCTTTCAACATGGCTTTGTTCAACTGTACATCCGTTTTATTCACCAGATGCAAAGCGCATCTTCTTACTACATTTGCAATCGATCCTCCTGACAACTCCGTCTCGGCAGCCATATTTATCAATTCATCCGCATCTTCGCCAAGCCATTCCTTCGGAATCATCTTTTGCCATAGTTGTGCACGCAGTTCTTTCGTTGGCATCGGGAAATAGATGACCGACTGGAAACGGCGGGAGAAAGCCTCATCAATGTTGGAGCGCAGGTTCGTTGCTAGAATAATCATACCCGGGAAGTCCTCGATCCTTTGCAGCAGATAAGCCACTTCCTGGTTCGCATGACGGTCATTGGAGGTATTCGTGGAAGTACGCTTGCCAAACAGGGCATCCGCTTCGTCAAAGAAGAGAATCCAGTTCCGGTTCTCGGCGAGGTCGAACACCCGAGCAAGGTTCTTTTCCGTTTCTCCAATATACTTGGACACGATCATGGAGAGGTCTATCCGGTACACGTCCATCTTGTTCTCCTTACCCAGCAAGGTGGCAGCCAATGTTTTTCCGGTACCGGGAGGACCATAGAACAGTGAGCGGTACCCGGCTTTCAGGAAACGGGACAAAACCTTGTTTTTCATGATAATCTTGCCGTGAGAAATCCAGGTGTTGATCTCTTCCAGTTCGGCTGCCACCTGATAGTCCAGTATCATTTCCCTCCAATCCAACTCGGTAGTGATGAGCTTGGCAGGAAAACCGATATTGTAATCGGGCTTATAGTCCTTCTCCAATAGAACTTGGCTCAGAAATTCCTCCGATACCCGCAATTGGCCGCTAAGGAAAGGTTCCCCTTCTCCCGCACCTTCCAGGCGGAGGATGTTCTTCGTGTAGAACCAATGGTCTTTCTGGAAAAGCAGGATTACCTCTTTCCGTTTCTCCATATCTTCTCCGGCAAGAATAAACGAAGCTGTCTCTCCCGTAGGCAGGAAGCCGCCGTGTGACAGTCCTTTCCATCCGCCGAACTCAGTGTATTGCCGGTCAAAGTTCTTGTTCTGTACGAAGAAAATGTCCAGTATCTGCGGGCAGACATGCGGTATCAGGGCCAGCATGATAACTATCCGTTCGCCAAAGGCAATATCCGGAACTTTGGTCACTTTTTCCAACCATTCGTTTTCCGGAGGCACCACTTCTTCCAGCAAGGAGTATTCACACTCTTGCCGGAAGTAGAGCTGGATGGAAGTGGTTAGTGCCTGATTGAACCATGCGATATATTCATTCATCCTTTCCTGTTTTATAGACTGTTAGCCTTCGCGCCCATTACATCCGCCTCATGTTCCAAACCGGCGTTGTCGTTAACCGGCATACCCGCCACTTCTGTTGTCGGGGCCACCCGTCCTGCCATCTGCTGGGCTACGTGCCATGCCTCATGCGGCAGATGCTGTTCCTGTCCGGGAGCCACATGGATGTCTGTTCCTTGCGTGTAGGCAAGGGCCTGTACGGTAGCCGGTTTGGAAGAATTGTAATGTACCTTCACATCATCCAGAGAGAATCCCGAAAGACTTTCCACACCTGCCTTGAGGTTGTCCGGTAACCCCGTATTGTTCGGTTTCTGCTGTACGGTGGTGTCCGCTTTCATCTGCGAGGCTTCGTCCTCGTCATCTTCGGCACGTTGTACAGCAGCCTCGAATTTCCCTTGCAGGGTATCCTCTTCATCTTCCTCTCCAACACGTTGCACGGGCGTTTCAAATTTACCCTGCAATGCATCTTCATCCTCTTCACTGACCCGCTGCAACAGCTGGTTCACCGGGCGGTTGTCCACAAACTGCAAAGCACCGCTTCCGTCCTGCTTCTGTTGGATGGTACGTGCTGCCTTTTCCTGATATACTTTTTCAGTTTCCATACCTTATTGTGTTTATAGTTACATAATGGTCATTGTTGTGAGTCTTGTTTAAAACTCCTGTCTCTCGTGCCAGACGACCTGTATATATTTCTTCAGCCAAGGGAAATGTATCTGTCTGAATCCCCACCGGACAGTATCAAGCAGGAGATCAATCGTCTTGTTGTCCACGGTCAGCACCCACTTTTCCTCTTGCTGTTCCAAACGGCCTGTGCGGAGGATGAAGTTCTCCTGGAATCCCTTTACCGACGTACCGGTCATTGCCTGCCAGTTGGCTTTCACACCGGCCAGCATGCTTTCGGCTGTTTGCTTTTCCTTATCGGTCAGCTCCAGGCTTTCCGGCAACGGGATATGCATCGGCAGGGAGACAAGCAGACGGTTGAACGCCAGCTCCGTTTCCCGGTATTCCTTTTCTTCCGAGCAGGTGAGGTATTGCAGCAGGAATACGGCACGGACTTTGGATGCCGTGTCCTTAAAATCCTTCTTGTCTTCATTCAGATAGCCGAGCAGCTCCAGCAGCCGGGGAAACCATGCCGCCAACAAACAAAGTCCGGCATTGCCGACTAAGAGGATGTCGGGAGATTCCGTCAGTTCTTCCGCCGGATAGTCTTCTGCATTCGTGATGTTCAATGCTTCCTTTAGCAACTTTGCTACATTTTCTTTTTCCATTTCTGTTTTTTCTTTTAGAGAGGGAAGCGACCGTACAAATGAACGTACCGTTTCTTCCCTGCTATTATAAATCCATTCTTCCGCACAGTTATTCAGTACGCAGGTTGCCAGTGCGGTCCGCAAGTCTGCCTCTTTTGCCTGTCTGTTTTTTGACAGGTAGTCCATCATCTGTTGCAACAATTCTGCCCGTGACAGGGACAAATTTGTCGCCAGTCGCATCCAGTCGCTGATGTTCAGCCACTCCATCCATATATTTAAAGGTTGCACATTCCGTTCCACGGATTGGCGGATATAATCCAACAGTTCTTGGGGCTGGAAACGGATATAGTTGTGGAGCAACCTTCTCCGGATATTTTCCGGCAAGGCGGTATCCATAATCCGTTCCATCGTTAAATGGAGAGTATTCGTTCCGAACAGCCGGGGAATGAAATAATCTTCCATCTGTTCCGGCGTTTGTTTCCGCCAGTCGGTTTCTTTCAGCCAGGACAACAGTACGCTGACCGTATCCGATACCCGGTCACTGGCTATACGGTAAATCCATTCCATCAGCCGCCTGAAAGCATCAGGATACCCAAATCCGGAGGCCGTGCCCAGGAATGCAGCCCATTGTCCCGGCATCACCCTGTCCGATGTCGCGGCAATCCGCTTTATCAGGGAAGGATCGGCAGCCTTCTCCAGCCATGCTAACAATAGTTCCGGCTGCCTTTCCATAAGGGAGACGATGTTCCGGCTGAATACGGTATCACTTGTATCCCGATGCAAAAGAACCTCGGCAACCTCTCTTTCCCGCATCTCCTGCCAGTCATCCGCTCCCAGATCGGTAGCTATTTTACCGGACAAATCCGTCCACTGCACATCCTCCCGGTAATCCGTCTTACCCGTATAAGTAAGATGCAGGTATGACAGGAATTTATAAATCATTTCACTCTCCGTCAAGGTTCTTCCGCCCAATGTATCCTTATCCTGCATATAGAGCAGCAGGGTTTTCGACAGGGCGGTTGAAAGAGGCATATTACTTCCGGTCAGGAAGGCATGACGCTCCGCGCTCCGTTGCAGCCATTCCACAGTTCGCGACAGGACGGATGCCTGATAGAAATCTGCCCGCGCCATTCCTTGCAGGAGCCGGGAGGCAGACAGACGGGTAGCCACGAGAGTTACCGCCTTGCTCTCTTTGGATAGCTTACGGAGCATGCGAATCCATTCCTGCGGTTTCTCCACGACCATCTTCTGCAACAGTTCCTGTTTGTTGTCCGCAGAAACGGCAGCGCCTTCCAGCCAATCGGTAAAGTCTTCATCGGTACTCCAACGGCTTTCCAGCATTGTTTGAATTATCTCCAAGGTGTCTTCCAACTGATGCCGCCATTTCTCAAAATCACGTTTAGAAGAATGTCCTTTACTGCCGGATTGTGATTGTCCTGCATCCAGCAGGAGGCTCAATGCCATTTCTATATCATTATATTCTGCATCATCATATTCCGTATCTCCGGTTTTCATCACCTCTATCGGTTTTCGGGACATCAGGCTGATGACGAACGGGATGTTTTCCTCCGCGAACAACGCGGCAAGGAAGGAGGAAAGTAATTCCGTCGCTCTCCTTTTCGTATTTATTTGCGACCGCGCCACTCTTGCCAGCCATACAAGCAATTGCACTTTCAGCCCCGATGCCGTATTCCTCAAATAAGTGGAAATATCCGATTCATGGATGAACAGCCAATAGAGCAATGGCAACAGCTCCATCACCCTATTGGTACCACTGATGCGTAGAACCAACTGCCTGATGATTTCTTCCAACACGGGTTGGCTCATCAGTCCGAGCGCATCCTCTAACAATCCCTGTTCATGCATTAGCAATACAATGTCTGCATAACCGTCTTCGGATTGTTCCAGCAACAAGGCGAGCATCCTGCGCTTGATAGGTTCAGAAACACTTTTATTCACCAATATCGTTTTCAGTTTTCTTATATATACGGCAGATGAAGATGTCTCCTTATTTTCTGCTAAGCCGTCCCAGTCTTTTTCCGGTAGTGACAATTCCATTAATAACTTTTCAATGTCTTCCTCTTTATCATGACCCGTTATCTCCCGATAGACTTGGCGTAGCAGTTGCCTGATACTTTCCGATTCCGCCCCGGCAGTGTGTCCGTTCCCTATCCACAGCAGGATGGATTTGTGTAGGGCAAAGTTCAACCGCGATTCAGCTATTCCTTTCAACCAACCGATTTCCGATGCATGATGCCGCAGATAGTCTTTTACCTGCAAGGCCACTTCCATTGCCCTGAAGGAAACGGAAGCGAGCAGACGGTTTATTACGGTGTCATTAACCAGTTCAGCCACGGCAGATACCAAAGCAGAAACAGCGGTATTTCCTTTCTCAGCTTCTGCTTGCAACCACCTCGTTAGTATTTCCGGCTTTTCCTTTGCCAGCAATCCGAGCAGCATCCGTTTGTCCGCCTCACTTGCCTGTGTGTCTTTCAACCGGGCTGCCAACTCTTCCACGGATATGGGACTGACCGCTTTTTCCTTCTCCGAAACCGATTCTTCCTTTTGCTCCTCTTCCGTCACCGGTCTTCGAAGCAGCGAGAGCTGCAAAAAGATACGGTACAGTTCCCTGTTCAAATATCCGTCATACACGGGTGAACCGTCCGCATGGTGCGGCTGAAGGTTATAGATGGCATTCAATACCTCTATATAATAGACAGGGCCGAACACCTCAAGTAGGAAAGCGGCTGTCAGTTCCGTTCTGGAAAGATAAAAAGAGTAGTTCCGTTTATGTATAAACGTGAGCAGACGGTGATGCAGGTGGCGGATAAAATCACCCTTGCTGCCGAATATCGCCAATCCGTTGAAGGGATAATACCGGACGAGCCACTCGTACAGGTAATGCCAGTACGGAGGCAGATCCACCTCGGCATGCTCTTCGGTTTCCGTTTCCATAATCCGGCGCACGGACAAGGTGTCGAGCAGCTCCGCCATATCATATAGTTCTGCATGATCGGTAGTCTCATGGATGAAGCGTACGGGAATGCTGGGCTTCATCTCCAGCAGTATTTTCAGGAAGCGGCATTTCTCATTCACTCCGGAGGAAGCGGTGGAAAGTGCGACGGAATAAAGCCTGACAAGAGCCTTTTCATCATCCGTCTGCCACAACAGGCGGCGGAGGGCATATTCTTTCTTGAGGCAGAGCTTTGCAATTTCGTCCGCATAACGTGCCTGTTGCAGAACCGCCCAGTCCAGCTCTTCCGTCAGGCTGAAATCACTGTCCGCCCATTCCGTTTGCCGGTAGCCATGTTCCAGATAGAACAGCAGGTTCCCGATCCGGGAGATACTGGTCTTTTCTTCCTGTCCTTCCTCCGGGATATTCAATGAAGGCAGAGCTTTCAACAATTGTTCTTTGAGCCGGAGAGGAAACTCCCGGTAGAAATCCTCTTCCGGGATACTGCCCAAATCCAGAGCAATTGTTTCTATTTCATGCAGCACCTTGTCCCTGTCATATTCCGAGAAGCATTCTTCCACTATATTCTCAAAACAGGTACGGCAAAAACCGTCCCAGTCCGCATACAGGCTGTGTGCGAACGGTTCGTCATTCATGGCGAACTCAAATGATATGTGGTCAATCCGTATCATCCTTTTTCGTTCTTTCTTCTTGTCTTACTTTTTTAAACAGGTCGCACATGGTCCTGTACAACACTGCCTTGTATTTATACATCTCCTTGTTTTCCATCGCCATCATGAGTCCCCTGTAGCATTTCTCAAACTCCAGCATCTGCTGCTGGCCGAGCCAGTAAATGTTATATGTCAGATGTGCCGGAACGATGGAACGCAGCAGCTTGCCGCACATCTCGCGGAAGCGTTTCGAATGGAAACGGTACGTCCATGCCGGAAGCACCAGGTCAAGCTCAAACGGACGGTTTTCGTCCATCAGTACCGGCTCGAACACATAGAGCGTCTCGCATTCCCTGTTGACCCTCCACAGGAACCTGCGCAGGACGATTGCCAATGTGTTCAGCTTGTCCTTGTCCATGTCGCGTCCCAGGTTTGTCCAGCCGTCCCTCTCCCTGTTGCGGAACACCAGCATATAGTAGCCCCGGCCTGCATCTACTATCCTGTAGCTGTCCAGCCGTGTGCCGTTGCGGAAGAGGTCGCCGCTTATCTTGTTCTCGTTGAATATCGGCAGGTCCTGCCGCAATCGGGTATAGTCATCACGCCGATCATCGTCCTCCGCCGCCTTGCCGGTGTCTATCAGTTCCACCTTGTCGGCATCCAGCATCCGCTCGTCAATCAATGCGGATTCCGCTTCCAGCGACCATTGTTCGCCTTGTACCTCGTCAATGAACCTCAGGTTGTAGCCGGGCAGTACGTTCCCCACCGTGCGGTCCTCGTTCCCGTCCGTTCCCAGCAACAAGCAGAACCATTCCTTCACTGTGGGGACATTGTCGCCGAAGCGGACATCGGTGATGTCTCTCGCCTGCGGGCGGTTCTTTGTCAGACAGGCCACACGTCGCAGGAAAGCCATACGCCGTTGCAGTGTCTCGTCGGGTGTCTCTCCGTAGTTTCCGAACTCGCTGAGCCACTTGGGGTGGCTCTCCACTCCGTAGAGCCTGTCGAGGAAGTCGAGGTAAAGGCTCTTCAACCTGAGCAGGCTTCCTGCCGACGGACTCTTCAGATCTTTCTCTTCGATGGAAAGTGCCTGCGGCAGGTTACTCACCTCATACAGTCCTTTCTGCATCACCCGGTCATACAGTTTCAGGTACGCCTCAAAAGAGGTCGGCTTCTCCCGGCTCTCCGTCAGGCGGTAGCAAAGGGGAAAATCCCCGGCCACCGGTGTCTGCGTAAAGATGTGCCGGTAGGTTCCTTCCGGACTGTCCCAGCCGTATCCTTTCCCGGCGGCGTTCTTCCGGTCAATGCGTCTTTGCGTATAATAGAGGGTGCGCAGCCGGTTCTTGAAGCGTTCCATGTCTACGGGCACCTCCGTCCGTCCACAACGGATGCGCACTTTCAGTTCGTCCTTATTCTTCGGGATTTCCAGGCCGTAGCCTTCCGAAAAGTCGCCCAGCGGCTTGCCGTCCTTCATCAGGTAACAGATGCTGAATGCGCGTATGCCGTCCAGCTCCCTCAGCTCCTTGTACAGCCCGTATTCCGTATATTTCCGATCTGCCGTCACGATACGGGTTCCGTCTTCCGAACCTTCCAGCCATTCTTCGGGCGAAAGTCCCGAGGTCAGCCGTTCCTCTTCCGTACAGATGTGCGCCGCTCCCGAAAGGTAGCGGAGTATCGTGGCGTATATCCGGGCAAGCAGAGCCGTGGCGTCGCATCCCGGCTCCGCCTCCAGTTCGGCTTGGAACTCCAGTTTGTCCTGCTGCACCACCGCCACATCGTTCAGACGCTCGCACAGGTTACGATGCCGGTTGTAAATCTCCTTTATGCACTTCACAATATACGCCCCGTTTTCCTCTTCAAAAGGCGACAGTGTGAAACTCACATTGTATCCGCCTTTCTCGTCCGCGCATTCCACCGTCACATTCTCTATCTCACGGATGCGGGTGAGCAGCAGCCTGCGGTAGTCCTCCGTCGTTACAGGGGCGGTGGTATATACTTCTTCGGGCGGAAACAAGCCGTAGCGTTCCATGCGGAAGCCGCCCTCTTCCGTCGTCAGATAGTCGGCGAGGGGAAATCCCAGTTTGTAGTCCAGTTCCGCCAGCGCATAGTTGGCTACATCCGCCAGGGTCACGCCGGGGTCGTGCGCGTTGAAGTCCGTCCATACGTTTCCCGACAGCCGCTGTACTTCCTCCAGTGTCTGTGCCTGCAGGCGCGAGAACAGCTCGTCGCCCTCCGCCTGTTGCCTGATGAATGGCTGTTTCCGCTCTTCACCCATTATTCTTCATTTTTAATTCTTCATTCCTGATTTTCTACGCCTTGTACATCTCCACAATCCTGCACTGCATCTCTCCGCCAAGTTTTTTCTTCGTGCGTACCTGTAGTCTTGAACTACCGTCCCAACGCAGCCGGACACAGCCCGACCATCCCCACCAGTGCTTTTGCGGTGATTCTATCCGCTGCTCCATCTTGTTCATCCACATCACCGTCGCCCGTGTCAGCCGGCAATACTCCATGTCGTCATTGTAGGAAGCATAGAGGCCGAACACGCGGCAGTTAGAATCCCCTTGCGCAAAATTCACGGGCACATCGTGCCATTTCTTGTCAGCGGGAATTGTAAAATACCCATCGTCACTTACGGGCTTGGGGGCATCGCCGCCGTGCGTCGTCACGGTCTTGTCCTGTGAAATCTCGACGACTGCTTCCTCGTCCCGGTTGCTGATGACGAGCCGCTTGTCCTCCGTCACGCTGATGGTCCATGCGGGCTTTGCCCCGTTGTCTTCCGGTTCCTCCGTGAAGAGGCTGATGTCCAGCCGCCCGTTCCTTGCGGGATGGAAAGCCCAGCCGGTGGCGGTTTGTTCCACCTGCCCGTCCTCGGCGATGTTCGCCATGGAGTCTATCAGTTCGGCGAACTGCTCTTCCGTAGGGACTTTGCCCTTCTTGAAAAACTCTTTCAGCGCCTTCCTTTTTTGTCTGATGATATTTCTGTCCATAAGTTCTTTATTTTATGATGAAGCTGCTTCCAATCTCGATATTCTCGATACCGTAATCGGGAGAAAGCAGGATGATTTCTATTTTGGGTACCAGCACGTTCCACGGATGATCGCCTTTTATCTCGATGTCCTCGCTGTTAAAATTCACGATGGAGAGGCTGGCGTTGCCGACTCTCAACTCCGCCACCGCCTGCAAGTCCTCGTGGTTGGCCATCCGTGAGTGCAGTTCCTTGTAGGAGAAGCTTTGCTGTAGCTCGGGGATTTCTCCTTTGCTCTTCCACGGCGAGAGATAGTTTCGTGCCAATACTGTGAGGTTACGGATCACCTTGCCTTCGTCCCGCACGTTTTCACGCAATACCGCCTTGCAGAATACTCTTATTTCCTGATACACCGGATTCATCACCTTCAATCGGACAAACGGAGAGACATATTGCCGCACCGTCCGTTCAATCTCTGTCAGTTTCCATGAGGGAGAAAGATAGTATTGCCCGTCCTCTGAGCGGCTGAAGACGATGAGATATACCGTCTGTTTCCCTTTTTCGGAACAAGGCAGACATACCGCCTTGTCCACTTCGGGAAAGTGCTCCAGTACGATCTGCTCATAGTCCCGGGCATTGACCGCCCTGTGACGGTTGCCGATGCGTGAGGTCAGATGTGCCGAGAGTCCGCTCTCTGTTGCAGCAGGCCTGCCGCCGAATCCGGGCAACGACTGGGTGATACTCTCTATTCGTCCGTCCGCTTCCGGCATTTCCTGTATCGTTCCGGCGGGCAGCGGTTGTCCGTCCCCGTTCTGTGCCGTCAGCAGGATGCAGTTCGTCCATACGCCACGGATGGCGAGGCAGGAATCGGTATCGCCTTTTACCGAGACGCGCAGCCGGACCTTTCCTTCCCGGCCCATGCCGCTTTCAGCCAGCTTTTCGGGCAGCCTGATTTCGATGAATCCGCTTTGTGTCAGTCCGCAAGTCTCTTCGCTGGTCACCGATCCGGCAGGAAGTTCCGTCCAAACGTTCCCTTTCCGGTATTCCCAGACCAGGCTGACACCCTTTGTGGGTTCGGACATCTTAAAGGGAATCTTCTCCTTGGGTAATGCCATATCCAGATACATCCGCAGGTTCCGCTCACCTGCCGCATGGATGAAGGAGAAATACAACGCCTTGTCTTCCCCATTGGCCGGGCGGTTCTTGAAACAGGTTTCGCTGCCGTCCGGGAGCGCTATTAATTCCGGTTCGGGAGCGGCAGGCATCCTTTCCACCGCCTCGTATTCCAACTCCACATCCGCCAGTACCGGCACCAGTGGCTCTTGCGGCAGTTCTTTTCTGTGCTTCTCCTTGCACCGGCTGTTGTGGATCATGATGTCGGTAAACCGCTTGCGGTATTCGTCCGTACCGAAGCCGATGGAAGGAGAATGCAATGTGGCACGGAAGAATCCGTCCTTGTCGCGGCTGTAGTCATAGCGGGTGCCTGATTGTTCCTGAAAATCAAAATACACGTCGGCAGGGCATAGCTTCCCTTCTCCGTCAAACCGGAAAAGCGGTTGGGGTTCGTCCTGGCACATGTGCCAGTTCTCCTTTTCCTGCCATTCCGTACTGATCCGGAAAGAGGCTGCATTTACACCGTAGACTTTATACCTGTCGTCAAACTCTTTCTTCGTATCGGACATCTTTTGCCAGATGCCCTTCAGCCGGACTCCGGTCAGGGGCTTCATCCCCATTTCCTCGTTGCCGAACAGGAACCATGCGCCGCGTTCCCCTTGTATGCCGAAGGGCTGGAACGGTTGCGTGGTGTCCACTTCGCCCAGTTCGTTGTAGAATGTGAAGTTGCGTATTCCCTTTACACGTGTCCGTATCTCCACTCCGCCGGTTTCAATCCGGCTTGCCAGGTCGTAGGGGCAATTCTCTTCGGCGGTCAGTATGCGCAGTACGGGATAATCCGTACGCTTTCCGTGCGTCTCTTCGCTGCACGCCGTCGGCAGCGTTCCGTCCCGTCCGATGGTGAAGCTGAAGCACAGCTTGCCGCCACCGGCGAAGCACTTGCCGTCCTGCTCCGCCCAGCCGTCCTCACTGCTGAGATGGAAGGTAAAGCCTTTTATTTCTTGTCCGTCCGGCGGCAACACGGCGGCGGTGCCTGCCTTTATGTCGAAAGATACGTTTACTTCCCGTTCTCCTTCGTTCATGATGAACATGGCGGACTCTATCTGCCAGCCGAAAGCCAGCGCCTCGCCTTGCCCGGCGTCGAACAATGTTGTGGCGGTGGGGGCATCCTCCGGATTGACAATCTGCCTGCGTATGCCGGTTGTCCTGCCGACCTCATTCTTTACGAGGTACACGGCTTCCACCTCCGCACACTGCATGGGGCTGACCGTTTCGTCTTTTGTCGTCCGGTAAACCAGGTCTTCGCCTTCGGCATTCTGCCCGGCGGCAAACCCTTGCCCGGCTTTCAGGGTGCATTTTTCTGTGGGACGGACTATAATATAGGCATTGTCCTGTACCACGGCCTCCGGCTTCACGTGCAAGATGTCATTCCGATAGAGTGCAGGAATCTCTGCCAGGCGGTTGTCGAAAGACCGGGCGATGCCGCAATAGTTCTTCACGAAGGCAACAAGCAACGACAAGGCCCCGTCCACATCGCCGCCGCTCTCTATCTGCTCCAGATAATAACCGGCGTGTTCCTGTATGGACCGTACGGTGCGCAGCATGCGGTAATACCCCTGCTTCTCCGCCTCGTCCTTCGCCGGAAGCGACTTTTCCAGGCTGTCCCTGATTTGGACAGCTACTGCCACGGCAGGGCTTTCATTCCGCCCCGTCTTCCAGCTCTTGCCGATAAATGCCTCCAGCCTTGCTATCCACCTTTCGATGTCGGCTCCCAGCTTGCCCTCGAAGGCGGTTTCTCCGGTAGTGCCTTGCACGTCCGCAAAGCTCTCGCTGTAGCCGGACAGCCGTTTCCGCATGATGTCGGCAACCACGGTCAGCACATGGTTCTCCAGCAGGGGGGCGAGTGTGCCTTCCCGCCCGTCGTCGTCACGATAGTCCAGACTTTTGCCGTAACGGACTGTCCGGTGCATCAGCCGTTGCCACTCGCTTTCCATCGCCCGGAGTTCATCCGGATGCGCGAGGTCGGTTTCGTAGTCGGTGCGGAGCGTGCCGCTGTGTATGTCGTTTGTTGCCATATAGTTCGTTTTTATATGTTTCTATTCCATATAGGCTTTGGCAGATTGGAAAAAAGGAAACTGCTTCCCCGATCATATTCAGTGACCGAAAGAAAGCGGAATAATGGGATGAAACCAATGTTTATGCCGGAATACCGTTTTCGTAGGGGTATTCCGGATCAAAACCTATTTCATTGTTCCAGTCAATGGTGAACGGGTCGATGGTAAACCGCTTGAAATAATCCAAGTTTTTCAGCTTCCGGCAAATGCCCTTGGTCAGTTCTCCCGAGAAGTCAACTAGTTTTTCTACCCCGTTACTGAACAGGATGCGAAGCGTGTAGCCTTGTACATACTCCGCTTTCCGGACGGTAAGAATTTCATTTGTTTCCATATATCTCTGTTTATCTTAATGGTTCTATATTGGGGGAGCTTCCCTGCGGGACAGGCGTTCCCAATTATCAAGCAGCTCCTTTATGAAAGGTTTACTACATTTCACTTTTAACCTTGTTTCTCCAATTATTCTTTTTTTCCCAATCTGTCAAAGAGCGCATTTTATTCACCCATGTGCCGGTACGGGTGTCCTTTTCCCGGCTCTACAGCATCGACTTGTCTCTTTTCTTTGCCTCCGCCCGTGTGCTGCGTGCCGCCAGTGTGGCATTCGCCTGGTCTATTATCACATTCACACGATTGATGAACGCGACATACGCGGCTTCGCCATTGACGAGGGCGAGGGCGTTGACACGCCCCACCAGCGCGCGGTAGGCGGCATCGGATTCGGTGCGTGCCTGCTTCGTGATGCCGGTGATGCGGGTGGATGCTTCGGCGTCGCGGGCGGCGGTGGCGGCCATGAACTCGTCATAGCGGGTTTGGAGTTCCGTTACCCAGGCGTCGATGTAGATTTGCTTCTGCTTCTCGATGCCCAAGGCGGCGAGGTCTTGCAGCAGGTTGTGCAGGCGGCCATACTCTTCGTTGTAGGGCATGGAGGTGACGTTGCCGTATTTCCGCACCAGGTCGTAGGCTTCGGTGGCGGTGGCGCGGCAGGCTTCTGCGGGATGGGTGAGCATCACCTTCACTTGGGCGTTAAGGCCGCTCCATGCGGCATCGGCCAGCTCGTCGGCACGAGTCACGGCGGCGGACTGCGAGTTGCGGGCACTGCCTTTCAGGGCATCATCGAAAGCGGTGAGGGCGGCTTTGTAGCTGTCCACCATCGGCTTGTCGGCTTCCACGGTGAGCAGGGCGGTTTCGGCTTCGATGCGTTTCTGGAAGCCGAAGTCTTCTTCTATGCGAAGACGTGCGATATTGAATTCCTTAATCTTGTTCATGACTTGTTTCTTTTAATGGTTATTTTTTGTTGTTTTGAGTCGGCAAGGCAACTTTTTGCAAAAGTACGCTGCCGACTGGGTTTTTAGTGCTTTTTTCCGGAAAAATGGACTGTCGACCGGAGTCGGCAATGCTTTTTTGCGGAAAAGCGGGGTGTCGACTGGGTTTTCGGTGTGTTTTTGCCGAAAGTTGTGGTGTCGATACCAGATTGTAAATCCGTTCTCTCGGATTTGCAATCCGAGAGACGGGTTGCAAATCGGTAAAAACAGTAATTGTATCACACTCCTCTATTTTGAGGCGTTTTAGTACCTTTTGTATTTCTGTCATCGTAAATCCATTGATGATTTCTTATGACATAATTACCTCTATAAAGTAATTCGTTTTTTGACGTTCCTTTTTCCCATACCTTAAATCCAAAGCCCGCATGTCCGATGTTATCCGCTCCAAAATAAATCCCATTAGAATCTATATATAAATTACCTTTTGGAGTATGAGGTTTGTCTGTGCAACTAAATTTTGTTGCTTTTTCAATTTTTTTCCAATGAAAATAATTTGCTATTTTTTCACATTCTGTTTCACTCATACCACCTGCCCTATCAGCTTCAGTACCAGTAGATACTATTTCATCATATTCCGTTTTTGCAATGGCCGACACATCTTTGGCAGGAGATTTTTCAGGTATTTTTTCATACAAACCTGAAAGGAATTCGACTACTCTTTTTTGTGTAGATGAATTCAGATTTAAATTATAATGACTACTCAAATTTGCAACAACCTGTTTAATATTAACAACTTTCGCTCCTGCATCTTTTAATAAATATCCATCAATTTTGTAAGTTGTTCTAGAATATTTATCAAAAAATTCTGAGATACATTTATATTCAGCAAAACAGAGCCTTTCTTTTTTTTCTTGATGTGATTCAACGTATTCTTGTTTTAATAGATTTAATAGTAATTCTTGTTCTGGTAATTTTAACCATTCAGCTGCAGCATCTTTTAGTATAGGAATATTCTTATTGGGGTTTTCTTTATATTTATCTCTATCTTTTGCTAAAACATATCCTAAAGATTCGAACATACAATTCCCTCCATCCGATACTGGTATATCCTGAATTTCCTGGTTCTCCTGTTTTTCCTGAATTTCCTGAATTTCCATATCCTTATTGATAACACAATACCGATTCTCTTTGCGATTATAATAAAGATAATAGTCTTCAACCAATGCCCCACCACCAACAGTTATGTATGCATTTGGCTCATTCGATAATTCGTGATAAATTCTGACTGTACGTTTACATTTAGAACATATTGCATGTGCTTCTATTTCTCCACCTTGCATATTTGTATTTCTGAGTTCATCCAAATATCCATCTTCTTTCTGTACAACATTATGATATAAAATATTAGTACCAACGTATGTATGTAGCACTTTTCTTTGATTGATTTTGGAGAGCAAATTATTTCTCCCATCTTCAAACTTCACCCTCTGCCGTACCCCACCGCACTCAATCTGCCGGGAAACCTTGCTCACGGCCTCATTCTTAAGTTGTCTACCTGTGTACATATTCGTTCTATTTTAAAGTTACTACTATTACTTATTCTGAAAGGAAAGCCAGCCGCCCTGCTCGCAGAGCGACCCTCTTTCATTACCCCAATACATCCCAATGGATTACAAATCCTCTGGGGAGAAGTATTTCTCTCATTTTAGTATTGTTACTGCTTCGTTATATTCCCTGATTGCTGAGTATCATTCCAATATATCTTGAAATTATTTATTGTATGTGTTGCCGCTGAAGTAGGAACTCCGTTCAATCGGATTTGCAATCCGATTGTTTTGAGTATAAGGATTTCTAATCTGCAATATCCACATTCAACATCCCCTTCCCTCCTGCATAATCCACTGCCGAACTATACAAATACTCCTCCTGTCGGGCAACAATCTCTTGCCGTACCGGATTGTCGTGGATATAGTTCAACTTCTGCCGGTAGAAGTCATGCGAATAGATGAGTTCCGGATGATAACCGTCCTGCCAAAAACGATAGTTCGTTATCTTCTTGTCATTGGCACCGGCAAAACGGAAACGGTCGAGCATCCATTCGCGGCGGCTTTCCTGCGGATCGGCTTCCAACTCTGCCAATATGCGTTTGTTGGTGAACTTCTTGAAGTCGCGCATGATGTCGGGCAATGTTTGCTCGCCTTCGGCACTGACGATGGCGTGCAGGTGATTGCTCATCAGCACCCATGCATAAATCTTCAGTCCTTTCTGTTGCCGGCAGTAAGTTAAAGATTCCAATAGAATGTGTTTGTACCTCGGACGGGTGAAGATGTCCACCCAATCCACCACTGTGAGGGTGATGAAGTACAATTCATCCAAGATTCTGTTCGCTGTGTTCATATCCTCTTTGTTTTGTTACTGCTTCCTTTCTTTGTTTTGTTCTTTGTTCAATCGGATTTGCAATCCGATTGCATTTAGTATAAGGATTTTTAATCCGCTTAATACTTGCTCTACTTTAAATTTTCGGATTGCAAATCCTTATACTCACAGCCGTCGGATTACAAATCCGACGGAGCGGCGCGGCCGGAGCGGCCATTAATGACCTACTGGCCCTATTTCATCTTGCTCATATTTTTTACCATTCACCGTAACTCCAGCTTTAATGGTGACGGTGCCACAAGTAGCCTGATACCCGGCACCTATATGGTCCGCACTGACTCCACCGGTGGCTTTGACAACGGTATTCGACCCGGAGATAGTGATATCACCACATTTTCCTTGTCTTACTGCCCCAATTCCCGGTCCATTGGGGAAAGGGCATATGGCTGTTATGTTTCCTCCGTTAATAATAATGTTTCCAGAACCATCTGCTCCAGCACTACCGACACCAATAGCTGCCGGTCCCGCCTGATTAGTTCCGCCCGCAGTTGCATTAATAGTTCCTCCATTTATGGTGATAGTTCCGAAATATCGTGCAGGGGGCAGTCCTGTATTATAAGAACCGATTCCTGCAGCATTTGGTCCATTAGCTACAGCATTTATTTCTCCACCATTGATAATAAGGCTTGCTCCGTAAATTAGACCCAAACACCCATTGTACGTATTTCCTCCACCTGTCAGTGTCAGTTTGCCATCTCCATTGATAGTCAATGTACTTGTACTACTGGTAACGACTAACGGGCATGATGAGACATCTAGGGAAGAACCCTCAATGGCATTCGTACCCTCCAGCGTAATAGTTGCATTACCCGTGACCGCAATAGTATGTGCTGTTCTATCAGCGTCAGCGCTAGTAGGTGCTGTGAGATTGACATTCTTCAGCACAACGTCTGCCCCTTTGTTGATAACAATCTTTTTTTGAAGAGCTTGACTTTTTCCGTCTATAAGCACGTACTCCCCATCGTTAACGGTGTAAGAATTGGCGGACTCTGAGGTCAAGTCAACGATAACCCTCTCACTAACTGTCAGACTTATCGTGTGTACCATTGCTTCTACGGGCATGATACCACCATTATACAAGGTACACTCCCCGCCGTTCACTTGAAAGGTGGTTATCTCATAGCCGGGCACTACATTGGCTTCCCAATACCCTATTACGTCCCCGTTCATGACAGGCATCATCGTTATCCATCCTTCTTTCGAGCTTTCAACCGGACTGACCGCACCTTTCTGGTGGGTGCACTGAGTGTAGCTCTGTATCTTTATGTCAGTCACCTTGCCGGCTTGGTTGCCTTTCAGCACCACACGCACTTTAGCGAGCTGATGTTTAAAAGACAAGGAAACCTTCGTACCAAAGTCTACCCCGGACGAGGTGCTTTTCAGCACATACGCCAGGCCATTACTTTGGTTGGAGAGGTCTACGGGGATACCCTCGGTATAATCGGAAGAGAGGTACCATGCCGTGATGGTCTGAGAGTTTTTAGAAGTCCAGTATGCCGGTTGGGATTGTGCTTCGTTGATAGAACCGTCGTCGTTCAGCACATACGTGCCGGGATTGCCGTCTCCTATCTGCACTTGGAATTTATCTCCCCCCTGCCACACGCTGCTGTTTCCATCGGGACTTTCCGCCACGCGGGTTTGCGGCGCATGGCTTGCACCCCACGGCTGTTCGCCTACCTCGGCACTTAGGGAGACGGACGAAATCTCCAACGGATATTTGCCTTCGGGCAGGGCGTTGCCATCCGCCGGTTCGTCCTGCGTGCAGGCGGCGAGAAGCAGGGCTACTGCTATTGCAGAAAATGTTCTAAAAAATTTGCTGTTCATATTGCTATACATTATATTATACATTTGTTCCTTCATTCAGATAAAACGGATAAACCATGTTGTTGCGGTTGTTGGTGCGAATCACGGTGTAGGTGAGGCGTATCAGCAGCACGCCCTCCGCAGGCTGTTCTTCGAACGTCACTTCCTCCAGCGTGATGCGTGGCTCGAAGAGGATGATGGCACGGGTGATGTCGTTCCGCATACGGACGGTGGTTTCCGTGGTCATCGGCTCGAAAGCGTAGCGGCGCAGTGGGCAGCCGTAGTCGTAACGGTTCACGCGCTCGCCGGGCGAGGTACCGAACAGCACGCGCAGGCTTTCCTCAATGTCCTGCTCGTAGGCGGACATCCGCACGCCCTCGGCGGCTATCACAGGCGGGAAGCTCCAGCCGCGGCCCAAAAACGCTTCATTGTGCAATAGTTTTTTCAGTTCATCCATATCTCATCTATTCGTTCATATCCGGTTTATCCTCCAATCATCACCGTAGGGCATCCGGCCACTATCGTGCCGCCATGCGCGGTGCTGTCGCCCATACGTGCGGCAGGCCTTCCGCCTATCATCACCGTGGACGAGCCTTTTACTATCACATCCGGCGGACCTACGCAGACGCACATATCGCCTACAACGGCTGCCGGCTGTTTCCCTATCAATACATTCGGCACACAAGGCCCGGTTACCGGACCGCCCACATGGGGTATCGGCGAGGGAAACGCCGGGGTCTGCAGGGGGCAGGTGTGCATATCGGTTATTCTTGCTGCGGGGGGCATAACTTTATTTTTTAATTTTCAATTCTCAATTTTTAATTAATCATGACCATTGCGCCTTTAACGGTGGTCTGCCCGCTGGCGGAAAGTTCCGCTGTGGCGTTACCCTTCACCGAGGCTCCTACTTTTGCCTGCACCTTGACGTTCAGCCCTTCGAGGCTGGCGTCCTGCTTGGCTGTTCCGCTGAGTTTCATCGTGGCATCCATCGTGATGTTGCCCTTTGCCTTCAGCTTTATATCTTTGGCAGACGAGAGCGTGATGCCGTTCTTGTCCATCGTTATTTCGTTCTTGTTCTCGTCGGTCAGCTTGATGTGCTTTCCGTCGTCGCTTATCTCCACCGTATTCTTTCCGGGGGTGGAAACCGTTATAATCTTCTTTGCTTCGTCGAACTCGATACGCATCTTCTCGCGCGTGACGATGGCTTTCTTGTTGTTCTTCGCCTCATATTCGTAGGGCGGCTTGTGCTTCTCGCCATACAGCGAGCCGAGTATTACCGGATGGGCAGGGTCCTGGTTCATGAAGCCTACGATGACCTCGTCCTCCGGTTCGGGCAGGAAGAACGCGCCCATGCCACCGGTGGCGTACATCGTGGAGAGGCGTGCCCAGAGCAGCTTGCTCTTTCCGTCCATCCACGGCAGTTCCACCTGTATGCGCTGCTCTTTCAGCGGGTCGCCGTCCAGTTTCTTCACTACCGCCGCATGAAGTCCCTGCAAGCCGGGCAGAAAGCCCGAGGCGGAAGGGGAAACCACATCGGTTTCATCGGTGATGCACAGCGGAGAGACGCCTGCGCCTGCTTCGGTGATCCACTCGTTATTGTCGATGGTATGCGTCACCGAGCCTACGAACAAGTTGCCGTTGAACCGCTTGCCCAGTCCTTTCAGTTCGATGATGCAGCCGGGCTTCACCTTTGCCGAACCGTAGAAGCTGCACGAACCCTGATAGCGCGAGAGTCCGGCTTTCAGCGCCATACCGTCCGCCCATTGCTTCAAGGCCTTTTCATCCGTCGGCGCATCGGTCTGTAGCAACAGACTGTCGCCCGTGGCGATGTTCTTGGGCTGGAGGTCGCCTTGCTTGTTGAGCGAGGGCAAGGAAGCGGAGACCCTCACCGCCTTCTGTGTCTTGGGACTCCACGACACGGCTTCGTACTGCGTGAACTGATCATCGGCAGAGAGTTCAAGTTCGAAGGCCGTCAAGTCTGCACCGAAAGTTACGGTATGTACGGGCGAACCGCCCACATCAGGCTTCTTTACCTTTATCTTACTGCCGTCGGTGAAGACAAACAGGCCGTTGGCATCGGCACGCGAGAGGGCGAAGTCCCAGTCCGAACAGTAGTACTGCACCAGTGTAGGGTGCTGGTAGGACGTGGCATCCACATCCACGCTGCCGTAATCTTTCAGCACTTCCCCGATGATGTCGCTGTCCTTCTTCTTCTCGAAGATGCGGTTCCGTCGTCCCTGCGTGGCAGGATAGGCATTGTCACGGCACTCCAGCACCATGTAGGAACGGAAGTCCTTTTCGGTGAGGATGCGCAGTCCGGTGATGACACCCTCGAAAAGCGTTTCCTCTTTGTCGGTGTCTCCGGCATCCAGGCGGATGGTGTTGCCCGGCTTGAACAAACTATTGTCACTCTCGTCGAAGGTCTGCTTGTCCATGTTTCCGGCATTGAACTTCAGTGTGGCCTTGCCGATGCGGTTCAGTTCCAGTCGCACGGTGGCGGATACCAATGCATAGTCATCCTTTAACTTGCTGCCGCCGGAATAGACGGAACAGGACAACACACGGTCTTTATTTACAGAAGGCGATTCTGCCATATTTCTTTTATCCTTTCTTTAACATCGGCATCAGGAATTGCGTACCGGCAGGTATGCTCCTGTAACCGTTTAAATTATTAAACCGGGCGACTTCACCGACCAGCAGCGGGTCGCCATAGATTTCATCACAAAGGGCGGCAAGTGTCTGCCCTTCCTTTAGTGTAACCAGCCGCGACACGTCGGGCGAGCGTTTCGAGAAGTGCTTCTTCTCTTCCTTCTGGCTGCAATAGCCCGTCAGTGTCACTTTCAGCTCCGCACGCAGAGGCATTCCATCGGCATTGAACAGGGAGTATTCCGTTTCCAATGTCTTCAGTTGGCCGAAGAAGGTGATGTCGCCATATTCCACCTTGACAAATGAGGGGCGATGTCCCTCGATATTGTAGTCGTAGAGCCGCGCCTCAATCTCGTTTACCATGTCGTGCACGGGTTTCTTCTCCTCGTCGTCCTCCATGGCGTTGGTCATGTCGAGCAGACACCCGAATGAGAGCGTTTCCGGCTGATAGCGCACATAGACGTTGGACCCGTTCAGGCTGCCCAGCTGCTTGTCTTCCGCATAGCGGATGCCTTTGCCAAGCTTCACCTTCTCCGGGTTGATGGGCAGTTCCAGCGCGGGTTTGTACACGCTGTTGAAACTGTCATCCGTATAGGCCGTTATCTTCATCTTTCCCATATCGTCGAGATTTTCTTTAAACCTTCATTCTTTGTACTTCCTGCTTCGCTTGTCTCATCTTTCTTTTCTCCGCCGCTGTCCGGCAGGCTGTCCGTTCTTTTTCTCTTCGGACAGCCTGTCCAGCACGCGGCTCTCTATCTTCCGGACGATTTCGTCCGATACTTCCGTCACTGCGATGATTTTTTTCTCTATCACGGTACGGACACGTATTTCCTTGATGACTACCGGCATATTCACAAATTGTTAATATACTCGGTCCATGCGGCTGTAAACCAGTTCGATAGTTTCCAGCGCCAGACCGCTTTTGTCCGAATCAAAATTGCCAAGGCTCCACTTTGCCAAATAAGCATTACTGCATTGCCAGGCCGCCCTCACTATACTCACCTTGTCCAACAGGTGGATAACCACATCGTAAGTCTTGATTATCCTCAACCCATTCTTGCCATAGTGATACAAGTATCCTTGGCTTTCCTCAATCCATTGTTTCAGCGGGTCATCCAGGATTCCTATGGGACGTTTCAGCACAAGTCTTGAAAATTTCATCTTGTCAGGCATCGGTTGCGACTTGCCTTCGCCTCCCAACGTTTCGGAAACATCAAAACTCCATGACAAACCGCTGACCTCGTAGAATGAAGCTCTGAATATCGGTTCACCCATCTTCTGGAACACGACCATGAAGAAGAATGAAACAGGAGGAGCCCATGTATTGAGCAGTTCGGAAAAGTGGCTACTGTCCGACATATTACTTCAGATTTACTCCTTCATGGGCGATAACCAATGTTTCGATTGCCGTGCTGGTGGCATCGGACTTGAAGCCTTCCACCGTCAGTTTCTTCGGCCATGCGTTCACCGCTTCCCAGGTCTTTACGGGGCTGCCCGATTCATCGAGCAGGCTCACCGTCACGACTTCACGCTGAATGGTGTTCAGTTTGACACCGTTGAGCCAGTCCCACATTACCTTGTCGTCCTTGAAAACACCTTTCTTCAAGGTCAGGTCACCGGCTTTTCTCAGTCCGGGCATTTTCAGTTTGGTAAAGACGGGGCTGTCACCGGCGCGATAGGTGATTTCCTCGTATTCCAATTCAAGACCTGACACTTCGCTGCACGAAATGTCTCCTACATTGGAAATTGACACTTTGAAATAAAAACTCGGTAACGGCCATGCCTGAGTACTTGCACTTTGTGCTGCTCCATTGTCTGCCATAATATTCTGATTTTAAATTGTTAATTTTTAATTCTTATATTCCGGCTATACTTAGCTCTTCTGCATCTGCTGCTGGAAGGTGATTTCGATGAACTCTGCCGGACGGCTGATGGCAACCAGTACGGTGATGCGCATGGTGCCTTCCAGTATGTCTTCGGCTGTCATGGTGTCGCCCAGCCCGATGTGGACTTCGTATGCATCTTCGGGGCTGGAACCTGCCAGTCCGCCACGTTTCCACACGCTGCGCAGGAAGTTCTCTATCATGCACTTCATGTTGATCCACGTACTTGCATCGTTAGGCTCGAACACATAGGCACGGGCGGCATTCTTAACGGATTGCTCCAGGAATGTCATCGTGCGGCGGACGTTGATATAGCGCCAGTCGTTGGAGTTTCCGTCCAGCGTACGCGCTCCCCACACCTTGATGCCCTCGCCGGGGAATGTACGGATAGCATTGACAGCTTTTCCGTTCATCGGCATGTTCAGGTTTTCCTGATCATAGTCGGTAATCACTTCTGCCGGCTTGTTTACATAGTTGACGGATACGTTGGCCGGGGCTTTCCATACGCCACGGGTTCTGTCGACCATCGCGTAGATACCTGCCATGGCCGCTGATGGAGGAAGATGGTTGAGAGATGCCTTCACTTTGTCGGCGAGCTGCTTATATACCGGCAGATTCTGATAGAGTGCGTTGTGAAGTTCGTTTCTCACTTTCTTTACATCACTCTCATCCAAGTCCTTGCCACCGTCTTTCTTCTCAGTGATTTTTTTCATACACTCCTCGAAAAATGGTTTCAACTTTTCTTCCTTGTCACCAAGCGATTTCAAATCAGGAACACTTTTCCATATCAGTACTTCGCCATTAATGTCATTGTCGGACAATACGGATGTGTCCAGCCATGGATAATAGGCGGCTGCAAACTGTAGGTTGGTTGTCCCTATGGCTGTGCGGAATTTTTCAACATCTGTATCACCTTCCACTCCATCCTGATATTTTGTGGGAATATCGAGTATGGCAAAATACTTTTTACTTTCGCATAATCCAAGCATATCTGTATAAACCGTCATACAGCTACTGTCATTCACCGCCTCCGGCACTACCAGCATGGTTATATCCTGAATCTTTTTGATGGCAGTGTAAACAGCAGCTTTTTTATCGTCCGTGTAAGCGTCAGCAAATTTCTTGTCATAATCACCGACGGAAACCACATAGCAAGTACTTCCGCCATTGGCAAAGAACAGTGTGAGATGATAATACAGCGTGCAAAGATTACCTTCCAGTTTGGCCTGAAGCTGATCTACAACCAATGCGCCTTCTTCGACATCAGCACCCACGCTTACATTGAACTTGTGTATTTTAGCCCCACCGAAATATTTATGATATTCCGTCATTGATGTAATCCTTATCGGCTTGTTCTCCAAGGATTCATTCCCGTATTCCGTTTCTTCGGTAAACCCGATAAAGACCGGAATAGCTGTTTCGGCTTCTACCACCGAATTACCGAAAGCGTTCTTCTCCTTGATGTAAACGCCCGGGGTTTTGTATTCTCCCATGATTTTTGATATTTTAGTTTAACAATAGGTTATCAACTCTTTTGCATCTGTTGTTGGAAGGTGATCTCGATGAACTCGGCAGGATGTGTCACGGCCACCAGTACCGTAATGCACATTATGCCTTTCAGTATATCCTCGGCGGTCATGGTATCGCCCAGCCCTACGTGCACCTCAAAGGCATCTTCGGGTGTGGCCCCTGCCAGTCCGCCGCGTTTCCATACGCTGCGCAGGAAGTTCTCTATCATGCACTTCATGTTAATCCACGTGCCTGCATCGTTAGGCTCAAACACGTAGGCGCGGGCGGCGTTCCTTACCGACTCTTCGAGGAACAGCAGGGTGCGACGCACATTGATATAGCGCCAGTCCAGTGAATTGCCGTCCAGTGTACGTGCCCCCCATACCTTAACGCCTTCTCCGCGGAAGGTACGTATCACATTGACAGCCTTTCCGTTCATCGGGACGTTCAGATCTGCTTGTTGTTCATCGTCAATCTCTTCCGCAGGGCTGTTTACATAGCTCAAGGTCACGTTTGCCGGAGCTTTCCATACGCCGCGGTTTCTGTCCACCATAGCGTAGATACCAGCCATGGCCGCAGACGGGGGAAGCAGGTTCAGCTTGGCAAGAAGGGTCTTTATTGCCTGCTTGAATACCGGTGAAGAACTTGACAGTGCAGCATAGAGACCTTCCTTGTCGATCAACATCGGCGGCCATTTAACGGTAAATGTTTTCAAGGTGGCATTATCCTCACTTTCTTTTTCTTCTTTATAATCCGCTATTGTATATTTCACTTTATCATCAGTATCATAGACCTCACCATCACTTATTTTGTCTTTAAAATCGAAAGTACATCCATTGATTGTCTTGTGCTCATCCTGATTCAATGTGATTTTATCCGATTTCTCAAAAAATGCTTTGACGATATCGACAAAATTGGAATCATTGGTTATTTCTTTGGCCTTGCTATAGACACTGTCTTTCCAAGTGAACATATCACCGGTCAAGTCCCGTTCACTCAGCACCGATGTGTTGAGCCAGGGAAAATAGGCCGCACCATAAGAGAGGAACTCGGAACCGACACCATTCCAGAATGCATTTATTTGTTCTTTAAGGGTGGTGGAATCTCCCGCTTTCGGATAAATGTCGAGTATGGCAAAGCGATTTTTCATCTTGTCCCCACAGTGTTTTAGCATCTCGGTCTGGATATTCTTGAGCTGACTTCCGTCTTTTATATTTACAGCCTCGGGGATTACAACCATCGTTATTTCACGCACCTGTTCCAGAGGCTTTATGCCACCAATCAGGTCGCTGGCTTTGATTTCCGGATTATCCTCCACATACTTTCCGACTGAGACGACATAGCAAGTACTCCCTCCATTGGCAAAGAACAGCATCATGTTGTAATACAGTGAATAGACTGAACCTCCTGATATTTTCAGCGATTTATCTGTCATATCCACATCAAACTTCAGTTTCGGCACTCCGCCGAAATACTTCACAAACTCCGTCATCGACGAAATCTTGAAAGGTTTATTCTTCAGGTTATCATTCCCATTCTCGACCTTATCGGTATATCCGATAAAAGCCGGGATAGCGGTTTCGGCTTCAACCACCGAGTTGCCGAATGCGTTCTTTTCTTTGATATAAACGCCAGGTGTCTTGTATTCGCCCATAGTCTCTTGATTTTTTAGTTTGATAATATTTTATTTATTCTCGCCATCAATAGTAGCATACCTGCCGGATGAAGTCCTTGGTCACGAAACGTCCCGGTGTGGGCAGCTCGATGTTTACAAGCAGGATGCGCTTTGGCTTACCGCCTTCCTGCTGTACCAGACGTAGCTTGCTCGCATATACGGCACGCATCGGTATGGCTTTCTTTGTAGTCGTGCTCATGCCTTTATTGCCGTAGGCTGTTGTCGGTTTTAAGTCCTTGAATGCGATGATGTTTTTCTCATCCTCCAGCCTCAGTTCCGTTTCCGATATGTTACTTCCGGTGCGGCGGAAGAAAATGTATTCCCATTTCATCCTCCGCGCATGGAAATGCAGTACCGTCAGCTGCGGCTTATCCTTGGGCGACGTTCGCCGCATATCGTTGGTCAGACGCAGCGATACGGTACAGAATCCGGAACCGATACTCCGGCGCTTCTCTGATGCGCGTATGGCTTTTGCCACATCCATATTGACCTCCGTTCCGGGCAGTTCCAGGTCATAGGCATCCGAAGGACAGAAATCCGGCCACTGGGTATAGAGCATGAAGTGGGGATCTGCAAGATACAGTTCCAATGTCAGAATATCACCTTCCGCACTAAATTCCGCGCCGTTACAGTCATAGGACACAGCCCATTCATCTGCTGCAGTCTGATGGAACAGCAGGTTCCGTTGTCTCGCCAGTTCAACGCCCTGCGGCGAGAGACGGCACCCGACGGCAACGCACGGTCCTCCTTCAAAGTAGTCGTGCTGCACACGCAAGCGGTATAATGTCTGATAACTTTCCATTCTTTTTTCGTTTTACATATTTATAACAGGTCCTTTCGCTATGATTCCGCCGGAAGTTATCTCTTCCGCATCAATGGCAAGGCGGCGCAACTTACATACCACAGACGGATAGTATTGTCCTCCCAGCAGTGTCCAAACATTGTTCAGGTCTTGCGTTGACAGGGTCACCACCTCTACCGTATAGTCCGTACCGTCAACACTGAACCGTGGCACGGACTGGATGAACCGGAGCGTGTCCGAAAGCACGGAAAGCGATTCTCCATAACGCCGCTCATCGTACACCGCCGCAACCACCACATTGAGATTGAGCAACAGAGGCGGTGCTTGCCGCGTATATCCTTCCGCCGTGCGTTGCACCGGAGCGGAGATGCCGCCCGCCGTTTCACGTTCCACACTGAACAGCGAAACCACCATCTTATTGGGCTTCTCTTCTGTCCCGTTGCCCACAAAACCGGCTTCCGCCAAGCCTTCGGGCTGGTGGTGCAGCCGGGAGAGGTATTCGTCCAGCCGAGAGGCGTAGTATGTCAGGATTGCCTTTATCATATCGCTTTCAGATAGTTTATGATACCTTCTGCTATGATATCCGTCACGCACTGCTTCCCGGCTTCGGAGAGCAGGAAGTCCACATCTTCCCGGTTGTCCTGAAAGAAGTTCTCTACCAGCACGGCAGGACAGTTGGTCTTGCGGCAGATGTAGAGGTCGGAAGTCCAGTAAAGTACCTGACGGGAGGGTTGGCGCACCTTTACTTTTTTGCTGAGTGCCGCTTGTGCCATTGCCCGGGCAAGCCGCTTGCTTTTCTGCGAGGCATTGCCGCCTACAAACACGCTCCAGCCACGTGCGGGCATCCATTCCGCTCCGCTGCCCATGGCGTTGCAGTGGATGGAGACGAGTATGGCTTGCTTTCCGGCTTCGGCGTATGCAAGGTTTGCCCGGTCCACACGCTCTGCTAGCGGTACGTCTGTTTCTTCGGGCACGATGCGGATGGCGTCGATACCTGCTTGTTGTAACCTGATTGCTACCCGGATGGCTATTTCGCGGGTGTAGGCGTATTCTCTCAAGCTTCCGTCGGGGGAACGCTTGCCCGGAGTTTCCGCTCCGTGACCGTTGTCTATTAATACTTTCATTGCGTTTCTGTTTGTTTTGTTTATACTATTCGTTGTTCTTTCTCTCTTTTGCCGGATTGAAAATCCTGATGCTTATAACCGACGGATTGTAAATCCGCCGGGACGGAACGCCGGGACGGAGGGACGGACGAAACGGACCTTGCATATAGCATCCATGTTGGTTGCTCCACCCAAATCATCGGAATCATTCACGTAACCGCCTTCCCACTTCAGGATGAACGGCGCTAATTTTGCTACATTTGCCATAATCTTTCTTTTTTTAGTTAGACAATTAATCTGCTTCCAATCTGTTTCTTTCCTTCGTGCCACCGCCCCCGGCAAAGGGAGCGGCCGTCACCCCCACGGGAACCGGAACGGTTCGGATATACTTTTCCGGCTTGCTAATGGCACTCCGACTATTGCCGGGTTTCGGGACTGATTAGTTATCATTGAATCTCTTCGCCATTACTGTCGTACCAATGGACCCCGTTGGTGATGGTACCAACTTTTGTATTGATAAGATTCTTACTATAACACCCTTGCCCCACCTTATCCGCGGTCTTTCCATTACCGACCTCTAGATTATTGAGGAATTGTTGCTTAGTCTGGCTCTCTGTTAAGGTAATGTAAATTCCTTTCACCGTGCTCTCAGACACATTCTTTAAGCCGGAGGAACATCCGATGGCAGCTCCAAAATAATCGAAAAAGTTTCCATATTTGAATTTTATAGCCGATTTGATTATCCGAATATTCCCACAGGCCGTTGGTTCTTTACCTTCTTTCCAAGGAACGGAAGTTCCTATGCCGGCTCCGCCTTTCATAGAGATACCGACCTCGTCTCCTTCCGTCATCGTGATGGTGGAGTTTTCTATAATGATATCCCCGCAAGTGGAGTTCGAGCCTGCGCCTATACCAGTAGCATAAATAATTTGCCCTTTAAAAGACAACGTCAGGTTTCTGATCAAAATATCTCCGCAAACACTCTGGTATCCAGAACCTAACAGGGCATCCTTTTTTATTGTATCCCCGGCGGCCTTCTCTTCGTCTACATCAAAATATCCTTTCAAAATAAGTTCTCCATCGCCATCAAGGGTTACACTGGTACTCGCACCGCCGGACAAGGTAATAACTCCCTTATCTTTTTCATTGCATATCAGCGTGTCTTTTCCATTGAACACAAGGGTGGGGCTACCGCCCGTTATCTCTATGGGTGCACCCTTGGGTGTTTCTATTCTCGCATTTTTGAATATGACCGTCGGGCTGCCGTTGATGGTGAGTGTATAGCTGCCGCTGCCTGTGAGAATATACTTATCATTATCGGAGATTGTGTATGGTCCTTGGGAGAGGTCTATTTTCGTTATTAACTCTGTGCTGCCCGAACCGGTGGCGCCGCTTCCCCAACCCATGTTGTTTTCACCCACGCTTACTTCCAACCCTGTTCTTTTCACAGCGATGTTGTAAGTATGCACGCTTCCGGCATTCAGTTTATTATGGTTCTCAACAGCTTTATAATAATAGGTGATGCCATCATTAAGGGTAATGCCTATAAAGTTGTCATCCTTTGCCACCGTTTGCGGAATGACAAGGGCTTCGTAAGAGACAAGGAAGTTCACGTCGGCATTTGCACTTGCCAATTCCTTAGGAATGACAGATGTCGTTTTGGAAGCAGTTTCATCAACCTCCAAGCCATAGTTTCCGGATGTAGGCACAGAGAATTTTCCACTCAATGCCACATTATTGATGCTGACCGCCGTTATCTGGCTTTTATCGGTCAAAAAATCCGTCTTGCAGATGTTGATGACTACTTTCGCCACCTGGTGGTAAAAAGTAAGAGACTTTGTATCACTGCCATAGCTGATATCGGTCTGCGGGGCATAGAGGAAGTCGCTGCGCTGATAATTGTCGCTGCTGTTGCCACTTTCCGTCGTGCTTTGGTCGGAGTGCACGCTCCATGTTGTAGGCTGTGTACCGCTATATCCCGTGCCGAGATACCATGCCGAAACCTGTTTTGTCTCATCTGCCTTTTGCCAATAGAATGGATCGGTGGAAGTCAGGTCACCATTGGTGGCGGCAGTATATTTTTTAACCGGAGCGTTATTGCCGGAGCCTACCTGCACGGCTACCTTATCACCGTTGTTCCACGTCCCGTCCGCCGTGGCGCGGGTAGTGGCAAGGCCGCCCATCTTTGCCGCCAGCGTAAGGGGATATTTGCCCTCCGCAAGGCGGGTGCCGTCCGTCAGTTCGTTCTGCGTGCAGGCAGCGAGCATCAAGAGCGATGCCAGTGCGCAGGCGGTCTGTAGTATTCTTAATCGTTTCATATCGTTGTCTTTTATATCTGTTTTAAATTTGTGCCACCGCCCACAGCGATGTGGTCAGTGCTACCTTATAGGGTGGCTCGTTCCGGGCTTACGCATCAATGCCCGACGGTGGCTGATACCATAGAACGGGGAGTTTATCCCGGCGGAGGTTCGTCCAAATCGCCGTCGCTGCCGCCACCGGCGGGGTGGTTTCCCTTGTCGCCGACTCGAGGTAGTCTTGTCGCTGACACGGGAAAAGAGAGGCGACGGTGTTAGTTTTATTCCTACATTTCGGCATCGCCAGACACGGCTGTTACCGGAGTCCAATCCACAATCTTCGAGGTCACGGTCAGTCCTGTCAGATTGATAGTTATATGGTACAGATATTTCTTGCCGCTCTCGAATGTTGCATCAGACTTACTCTCAAAAGCCGGAATGGTATATGTCAGTGTACCGCCGTTTTTCAGAGTGAACGTCAATTTCTTGCCTATCATATCCTGAGGAACAAGAATGGCTTCATTATAAAAGACATCGCTTTCGGTGAAATCGCTGCATGTAACCTGTCCCAAAGTCATGTCACCGGGGGTGGCTGATGTAGCAGTGCCCAGCATACCGGCACGCTCAGATTGGTTACTCATTGTAGCACTGGTAGAAGGCGTGAATTTACCACTAAGCATAACGTCACCCAGCTTCACGGCATCCGATACAGCCAATTCCGGAGCTCCCTTACCAATTTTGATAGCCAGTTCCAGCTTGGACAACATGTGATAGAAGGTGAGTTCTTTTGTTGTAGGATTGCCTTTGCGTGCCACGTTCTTTTCGTATGCATAGAGCAGGTCGGAGTTGGTATAGTCGGTAGCATTGCTTTGGTTTGCTTTCACTTCATAATCAACAGCATCTGTAGGAAAAGCATCATTCTTACTGAAAGGTGTTCTGAAATTGCCGTGGATGGCATAAATGTCTATATTGTTTCCGGTCGCCGGGAAATACATATCGTCACCGGTAAAGCCATTATTATTGGTAGCCTTAAGCTGGATTGCCTGATATAGGGGTGTCGCCGTTGATGTAGTTCCTGCATCATCTACCCATACGCTCACCACTTCACCTTCACTTATTGAGGTGCTTTGTGTAGCAGTGTAGGCACGTGCCTGCTGCACCGTCACGCCGCTGGTCAGGCGGAGTTCCACCGGACCGTTGTTCACCGTTTCATTCTCATCATTGCTGCACCCGGCCAATATCAGCGTGGCGGCAGCCATCGTCATAAATAATCTCGTTTTCATTTTTTGCTCTTTCAATTAATAATTTTATAGTTTTGGTTTTATTTTATCACTGAGCACTGCCCGATTCGCCTGTGCCATTGCCCGCCGTCCAGTCGGTGATGGTGGAAGTCACTTCCAGGCCGTTTCTGCCTACAGTGATGGTATAGATGTATTTGCTTCCTGCGACAAACTGCTGCGACTGCGGGGCATTCTTAACAGCCCATGTAAAGGTATCTCCGTTATTCAGCGCAAAGGTTAGCAACATGCCGTCAGTATCGTTAGCTGGCAGCACTATACCTTCGGCGGTTGTCCCGTCGGCAGCGGTCTTTAAAGTGATGTTGGCAAGACCGGTTTGGGTATCAACGATCACGTCGCCATTCGTCAGCACGTCATATGTTGCTTTGGTGCGCTGGTTGGTGAGCGTCACGACCATTGCTTCCAGATCGGCAGTTTCGAGCGAACTCCCGTCCGGCTTGATGGTCATGTACAGCTTCACCAGCTTGTGGGTGAAGGCGAATGCCACTGCCGGATTGTTCTTGTCCTTACCTGTCACCTTGGCAGCACCCATCAGGTCGATAGCCTTCTGTGTGGGCTGGTTGGTTACATCCACCTGATACATGGAGTTTCCTTTCGGGATCTCTTGCCAAGGATAGTAGGCGATGAAGTCCCTCACCGTACCATCTATCGGAAAATAGATGGTCTGCCCTTCGGCGGCAGAGAAGCTGCCTTGCTTGGTATTGTCGGTAGTGGTGTACTTTTGGTTTTCCTCCTCCGGGGCATTACCGTTCAGCATGTAGATGCCGATGGCATCGCCGTTGTCCCATTGGTCATCGTGGGCACGTGCCTGCACGTCTATGCCGCTGCTCACTTGCAGGGCTACACGTCCGTCAGCCTCCGGCATACCGTCATTGTTCTCGTTACTGCATCCTGCCAGCAATGCTGCCAATGCAGAAATCCATACTAACTGTCTTTTCATACAATATTCTTAGTTTTTAATTTACTTTGATATCTCCGTTGTCTATCACATTCCACCCCGTAATGGTAGCACTCATACCTGCTGCCGTAGGCAACTCCAATGTGGCGGGCAGTTCCAATGGTTCCATGTCGCCACCGAAGTTTTTCAATGCGTCGGTCAGGTCAATGGTAATAGTCTGCATAAATCCATCGGTCAGGGTGATGGTGAGCGTCAGTATCTGTTTCTCACCGGCGGTTACGCCCAGCAGACGCATGAGGGCGGAGAGCTGTGGCTGTCCTGTAGCGCGTATATGTCCTGCCGCACGCATTTCCCCGTCGTCCGTCCCGAGAACAAATGCCGGAATAACGGTCTTTCCTTCGGTTGCCGCAATAGCTCCGGTAGCCATATCTACCGCAGAGGCGATGCCTGTCAGCGTGGCGGCGGTACTACGGATGCGCTGCTCGTCGCCTGCTTTCAGCTTCAGGGTCAATGCCAGGTTACGGATGCGCTGCTGCATCGGTACGGTCACTTTCAGCGTATCGTCTTTCTCAATTTCCAGCTTCCGGGCGGCGGAGAACAGATAACCGGGCATCGGTTCCAGTGTGCCATCGGGTAGTGTATTTACTGTTGCTGTACTCCCGCTGACGGTTATTCCTTCGACAGTGTTATAGACCAGCAGGTCTTGTGTGCCGGGAAGGAACAAAGTATCGAAAGCATTCGTATCTTTGCTTACAGTCTGTTCTTGTGTGCCGATACGCAGGATGTAGCTGCCGGGCACAACGGCATCCGAAGAACGCCCCGACCAGTCGGTGGTTATCACGACCGCACCCTTGTCGGGATGCGGGGTGTTGTAGAGGTCGTCCTTCACGCATGAAGCGAGGAGCAATCCTACACCTATAATATAAGTAGTTATTTTACGAGTTTCCATACCAATGTTATTCCTAATTGATTAACGCCCCAATAGTTTTTCTCATCACTGCCCGCACGCACCCGGACGCCGTCTATTACCTTGTATTTGTCGTAATCGACGTATGTATAACCCAAGGCGGCGTGGAAATCGAGACTCAATGCCCGGTTCAGTTCCAGCGTGTAACCGCCGGTGATGCCGCCACCCTGATAGTCGCCCTGCCTGCCGATATCGCCTAACTTGTAGTTAAACTCGCCGATGTGGTACATGGCTCCAAGAAATCCACGTTTCTCCATCCCCATATAATAGCGCACTTCGGGAGACACTTTCCAAAGGGCATACCTTCTGTCTTTACCGCTCCACGACCATGAAGTCCAGCTTCCATTCACAAGGATGCCGATATGGCGGTGGATACGCCATTCAATACCGAGGTCGGGGCTAAGCGTAGCCCAACGCAGCAGGTTGGCACGGAGAGAGAAGCGATAAACGCCTTGTTGCGAAGCCTCCATAACTGCCGGTTCTTCCGCAGGCTGTTCTTCCTTTACTGTTTCAACCGTGGCAACGACTTCGTTTTCAGCAAATTCAAGCGCCTTCCCATCTTCCGGATGTTCCGCTTCCGGTACGGCAACAGGTACAGACCTTGCCTGAAGTGGAGCAGGGACAGGTATCCGCACTACTACCCAATCGCCCTTTTGCGCATAGTTACGGGTTACAAAATGCCTTTCATTCACTTTATTGTGTAATACCAATTCGGACTTCACGCAGTTGGAGCATATCCGGGCAACATCCAGATTATCCGCATTGCCGGACAAACTATTACAATAACCGTCCACGTAGATGGGAATTTTACCATCTGCAATCTCTTCCCGGTATTGGTCGATAAGTGCCCCCAGACGTTGCAGTGTGGCATAATTATCCCCATATGGGATAAAAAACATATCTTTCCGGGGTACGAAACGGAATTCGTACACGCTATCTGTCTTTTCCTGCGCCCCGAGTGGTAGGGCAAGCAGCATGAAAAGAGGTAGAAACATGATTCTTTTCAACATTTTATCTATTATCTTGATGAATTCTTTGCAGGTATTGATGTAGTATACCGAATATTCCTGCGTGCTGTGCAGTCTACATTTATAATGATAAAGGGCGACGGAAAGAAGTATTATCGTCAGCAGGGACACGATAAGCAGAATAGGCAGCACCGGGAAGGTACCACCGACTTTATAATCAAAATCGAACTTCATAATTTCTTTGGCACAGACTGGCACCGGAATGCAGTTGAAAATGAGTATAAAAGAAGAATATAATATAGGAAAAACAAAAAGCCGAAGGGCTTGTTTATTCTGTTTTTTTTTATTATAAGAACGACTGCATTGAGTATTTAAGAAATTATTTCTAATTTCCAAACAATAACTGTTAAATATATCAATACATCTTATTTTCATTGGAGCATACAAATTTTAATTTTTCAATACTCCAAAGGTAAAGAATGACTATGATAATACAAAAAATCTGTTGTGCCAATACTGCACTTTGTTGTGCCAATTTTGCACCGATCACATAAATTACTTATTATCAGCGTTTTATTTTTTGCAATACTCCATCAGAATAACGCTTTATTCCTCTAAAAAAGTCGATGGAAGGAACGGATCCTTCCATCGGGATTCATTGCCGGTCTCTTCCGTATACTACTTTTTGCAGAAATTCGAGTGTACGGAACGCTTTCTCTTTTCGGCAGTTCGGTTCTTAAAAAGTCAACAGCATATTATTACGAATAACAACGTTCCTCTTTTTCATCTTACTATTTTATTAACACCGTGATTTAGAATCAACCGACATCAGGGTAAGACACTTACGGCAAAGTTATTTCAGCACCTCTTCCAGCTTCTGATGCAAAGCCTCTCCTTCCAATCCTGTAGCCAAGATCACGCCATCCGGATCTAATAAGAAATTCATCGGAATCCAACGAATGGCATACGCCACGGCAGCATCCGATTTCCAATCCTTCAAATCAGAAACATGCGTCCATGTCAACCGATCTTTCTCAATAGCAGCCAGCCATGGTTCCTTCTTGCGATCTAGTGACACACCCAAGATAGTGAAGTTCTTATTCTTAAACTTCTCCCATGCAGCCACAATGTTAGGATTCTCCTTGCGGCAATCCGGACACCATGAAGCCCAGAAATCAATCAATACATATTTTCCTCTCAGGCTGGAAAGGGTCACAAGGTTACCCTCCACATCCGGCAAAGTAAAATCGGGAGCAACCGATCCCACCTGGATATTCTCCATCCGACGAATAAAATCATCCATCTGATTCACATACATCGTTCCGTTCAGCGATGCATCCAGTTTGCCGCGCAAAGCCTTCATTTCTTCCAAATTCAACTTGTAGGCAAAATCCTTCACTATAAAATAAGGAGTAACCGCAGATGCCGGATGGGCAGTAACCAAACTGTCAATGTTGTAACCATCCTGACGAGTCAACGGAGCATTCTGCGCATACAAGTCATTCACAGCCGAACCGGTGACACTGAGTTCTTTTCCCGATTCATTCATTTTGACCTGCATCTTATCATTATCCAAGAAGAAAACCAGCGGACGCTTGCTATCACTGGATGTAGTCAATCCATAAGCCAACGGCTCCGTACAAACTCCTTCAAACTTAAAAGTACCATCGGTTATCACAGCCGAATCCACACTGACAAACGATTTATCCTGATACTTCTTCAGATAAACCATTCCTTCCGTTACATCTGATATTTCTCCATTCAGAGTATATCCCTTCTTTTCCTCACTGCAAGAGAGCGCCGCCATAGCCAGCACACCCGTAAAAAGCACATTTACAAATACTTTCATCTCTATCTTTCTTTATATTAATGATTTTCCAAAAATAAATATTCTGCCGGAATTATGCAAACTATGGCATTCCTATTTGGATATTAACTTCCTCTGACTTACCTTTGCAACTCAAACTAACTATCATAACCTATGAAAAAACTCTTATTCCTAGGCATTCTGTTGTTATCAGCAGTTGGTATGAATGCCCAGACTTCCGAGTATTATCAGGAAGCACCCAATCCCGTAGCTACCAATCCGGCTTTATGGTCTAAAGTAAAAAACCCGCAAGTAAGTTGGGGAAGTACAGACGTGCGCTACAAGAAAGAAGAACCTGCCGCCATCCCCGGAATACAGAAAAGTATCAACCTCACCGCTTGGAAGGGTGAAAAGGTTTCCGCACAATTGGTAGTGTGGACGCCCCAAGCCCTGAATGACCTCACCATCTTGGTAAGTGACCTTGCTGCCGGCAATGAAAAGATCAGTAAAGATGATATCCGCACCGGTTTTGTGCGCTACGTCATTACCGATGAATTGAACAAGGACGGACTGGGCGCCTGCGGTTATCGCAACAGTGCCGACTTTGATTCTACACTAGTTGCCGATGTGATAGACCACATCACTCCCAGCCTGACGATTCCTGCCAACTCTACCCAGGGAGGCTGGATCAGCATCCGCGTGCCGCAACAGGCAAAAGCCGGAAAGTATACAGGAACCGTTACCGTAAAAGCCGGTGACTCTACCTTGTCCCAACTGAAACTGAATATCAATGTAAAGAACCGCACACTTCCTGCTCCCTCCGAATGGGCTTTCCATTTGGACTTGTGGCAGAATCCGTATGCCGTTTCCCGTTACTATAATGTAGAGCCGTTCAGCAAAGAGCACTTTGAACTGATGCGTCCGTTGATGAAACTGTATGCCGATGCAGGCGGAAAAGTAATCACCGCTTCCATTATGCACAAGCCTTGGAACGGGCAGACTTATGATGCCTTTGAAAGCATGGTGACGTGGTTGAAGAAAGCCGATGGTACTTGGTACTTTGACTATACCGTATTTGATAAGTGGGTGCAGTTTATGATGGACCTCGGCGTAAAGAAACAAATCAGTTGTTACTCTATGGTGCCTTGGCGTCTTTCCTTCCAGTACCTTGACCAAGCCAGCAATTCCTTTAAATTCCTGAATGCCAAACCGGGAGAACCTGCTTATGAAGAATTCTGGATGGCAATGCTGAAAGATTTTGCTCAACACCTGAAAGCAAAAGGATGGTTTGACATTACCCACATAGCCATGGACGAGCGTCCCATGAAAGATATGCAGGAAACGCTGAAGGTGATCCGCAAAGCGGATAAAGACTTCAAGGTGTCACTGGCAGGCACTTATCATAAAGAATTATTAAACGATATGGATGATTACTGCATCACCATTGCCGAAAAGTTCACTCCCGAAGAAATTGAAGCACGCCGCAAGGCAGGCAAGGTAACTACTTATTATACCTGCTGCACAGAGCCTCGCCCCAATACCTTTACATTCAGTGAACCGGCCGAAGCCGAGTGGTTGGCATGGCATAGTGCAAAGGAGAATCTGGATGGTTACCTGCGTTGGGCATTGAATAGCTGGGTGAAGAATCCGTTGCAGGATAGCCGGTTCACCGCATGGGCTGCCGGAGATACTTATCTTATTTATCCCGGTGCACGCACTTCTATCCGTTTGGAACGCATGTCCGAAGGAGTTCAGGCTTTTGAGAAAGTACGCATCTTGAAAGAAGAATTCGAGAAGAAAGGCAATACGGGTGCTATAAAGAACATTGATAAAGCATTGCAGTTATTTGATGAATTGAGTTTGGACAAGATTCCAGCTACCACTGCTGTGAATAAAGCCAAGGAAATGATAAACAGATACTGATAAGGTATAGAAAATAATCAGGGCCTTACCAATAGCTTTCATAACTATTGCGTAAGGCCCCTTTCCATCTATAAACAATCCCTCGTTACAATTCTCCTTCATCTTGGATGTACCATGTCCATCCATTTATATTGATTTGTATTGCATGCCATATATCTTCATCAGAGAAGAAAAAAATGATTTTGTACCTATCTTCTCGGTCTAAATATTCCTGTGGGTCTGTTTTTTCTTCTTCCATACCGGTAAGAAGGAGGAAATTAGTCAGATTTATGCTGAAAACTTTTCTTCCTGTTGACTTCTGTGTTACCAGGAAACGTACCGGTTCATCTTTCATCAATCGCATGGTGTTTAACTCTATGGCGGCAGAAGACGGATCGGTTTGCTCCATGAAATAAGGCTGGAAACTGATTACGTCATCATCCAGTAGTGAGTTGTCATAATTCAAATAGCCATTGGATGTGATGATTTCATAATCATAGTCGTTCATATCCAGCGTCCATTTACTGCCCGGAGCATTCACATCGTCATATGATGAATAGCCTTGGAAGACAAACCGTATCTTGTTTGTGTCTTTTATCAGGTCAATAACTTCCGTCTGGTTCTCAGTACCCGTAAATTTTACTTTATTGATGCCGCCATACCACAGTGGTTCCAATTCCTTATTGACAATAAGAGATGCTTCACGTTTCAGGCGCAACCTCATATCTGTAATCGTAGTCCCTGCTTTGGGAGTAGCAATTTCATAAGAGTCATGTGCACCCGCCCATGCCAGGAACTGGTATTCTCCCACCGGAAGATTTACCTCCATTACATAATGCCCTGTGGCCAAAGCAGCACCTTCCTCTGCCTGAGTAAACAGATACTTGCCGTCCTTATCAAATACATAAAGTTCCACCTTATCTACCTGGGTATGGAATGCATCCACATAAAGCATATTATAGTCATACTTGAACTTCACAAACAAACGGCACTCCGGCAGGTTTTCGTTAAAGCTGTCGCATGAAGTCATTATCAAGGAACCAGCTAACAGGATTCCAAAGACAATATGACGCAGAAGGCTTTTTAATTTCATATTCATTTATTTTTCTAATTAATCTATATATAGAGGAAAAGACTGTTTTCTTTTCTCATGATTTCCTGTTTCGGTGGACAGAAACGGTGCGTTCCGTCGGTAAAGGTTATATCCCGAAGTTTTAAAGTTTCCGGCAACTTCTTTTGGTAGTAAGTTAAGTTGTGGGGAGAATCCCCCACAACTTAATCCCTCAATGATAATGAATTTAAATTAATGATTCTATAGTTAAAACTCTTCTGTTTGTGTGTACCAAGTCCATGGGTTAACATCAATCTGTACAGCCAACCATGCTTTATCTTCTTCATCGGGTTCATCACCTGGTTCAGGGATAGTAGGATAGCCGGGATTATTGAATTTAGTTACATTAATATCGTATACAGAGTTACGAACTACACCAAATTCTCCCAGTTCGTTGGTAGCTGCATTAGTATCATCATGTTTAATCATGATTCTGTAGTAGCTATATCCTCCCAGATAGTATGTAAAGTTTCCTACAGTTTGAGCTCTGTCAGCCTTACCTTTAACTGCTGTTACGGTACCTTCAAAGCTAGTCATCAAAGTTGAAACACTGGTTCCTGATGCGGTAGGAAGAGTAATAGGAGTGATACCTAAAGCAGCCAAATAAGCATTGTATTCATCTGTTATAGGAGTAGCAACACCTGCAGGGTCCGGCGTACCGGGCGCATACTTCAAATTCAGCTCTGCTTCAATCCATTCCATCAATGTTGCAAAAGTAAAGTAACCATACTCAGCAGCATTACCGGCATTATTGATCATGATCCAACCGTCGGCATCTTGAGTTGTAGAGTAAGTGTCATCAGGTTTCTGATATTTTTTCGGTACAAACTTAGCTTTCAACAACACCTGAGTGGTATACTTATACAAGTTGTCTGCTGCAACCTGAGTATTTTCCAAACAGTATTCAGCAGATCTACTTGCACTCCAACTTGTAGGATCAGTAGTCACAACTGTATAATCAGCCAAAGTAGCAGCAGTATTAGTATAGTTAGGGTCAATTCTATATGAACCAAGCTCATAGATATCATAAGGAGTGACACAACCGGTAACATTATTTTCATTCCAAGTCAAAATTCTCTGTGAAACCGGGAAATACTTTGTATTTGTAACATTCAAAGTCCATCCTTCCAAATCTATATTTGCAACATCACTGTCTTCAGTAACAAACACACGTACCTTTGCAACAACACGGTCAATATGGATTGCCAATGGATGCTGACTTGCAGCATCGGCAGTAGAATACAGTGTCAAGTCCGTATCAGTTCCATCAGGCAATGAAGGTTCCAATCTACCTTTGGCATTAGACATCATGAATTTACCACTAGTAGCCAGATTTGCTTTTACATCACTCTCTGTTATCGCTTTATTTACAACAGAATAAGTAGTACCTGTAGTGATTGTCGCAGGAAAGCCCGGACCCGGATTAGCTACTATCAAAATACGTTTAGCTCCTTCCGGAACTTTAAACGACTGGCTTACACCTCCCGAAGGTTGTCCGGGATTCCCGGCTTCGGCCATACTTGCAAATACTTTTTCTCCGACAAACTTCGGATCCGTTGCATCATCATCAAAGAAAAGCACTCTAAGGCTGCTAACCAAAGATTCGGCACTAGTACCATTCTCTTTATCAGGATTATGCAGTCCGCGTCCGGCTACAGAAGACGGAGTCTGGATAGATAAGGACATCCAAGCCTCACCGGTAGGGTTCGTTATACTACCGTCGCCACCTTCTTGCGAAACGATGTCATCATTACTACATGCTGCAAATGCCAAAGCAGCAAATGCTAACATAAACAAATTTCTCTTTTTCATTCTTTTCTACAGTTTATTAAAAACGTTCTTACTAATTTATTTATCCCTATTATGATTCAATTTGTGCCAATGCTTATCGCTTCTTTTGTTCTATCTCAGCTGCATTCGCCTTCTTCACAGCCAGTTCTTCCAAGTTCTTTCCGGCAGCTTCCACTCCGGCGGCTTCAGCATTCTTCAAGTATTTTTCGGCTGATTCATAATCCCCCTTCAGCAGCATCAGGACTCCCATTGCGTTATCATACGCCGGTTGATTCTTTTGCCCATGCACCTTATTCAGATAGCGTTCCGCCGATGCCGAATCACTGCGCAAGAGTGCAGCCGCAGCAGCATTCAAGTTCGCCACTTCATCCTCAGGATACATACGTACCGCAGTTTCAAAAACCTCTCTAAATTCTTGCGAGCCTTCCGGATAACTGTTGGCAACTGTGAACATTTCATTCAGACTCAGGTTTTGAGGACGTTTCTTTATCACCTCTTTGGCTTCTTCCACATTGAAGTTCTTCACATTATAATTCACTTTGCAAATGGCTACACGAAGTTTAGGATAAACATTCCTCAACAGATATTGATACGGGACACCTCCATGTAGTTGTTTCACCTTTAATTTTACTGTTTGATAATCTTGGTTGTTCATCATAATGATGTCCAACAGTTCTTCCCTGTTATCAATATCTGTATTTTGGAGTGCTTTCACTAATCCATCCCAGTTCTCTCCGCCAAACACAATGCGGTATTGTGAACGTGAGAAGTTATATTTGGATGCCAGATAGTCACGCAATGCCATGGCACGCCCTTCGGACAAGCGTTTGTTGTTTGCCAACGAACCTTCCGGTGATGCATACCCTATTATATCCAAGCTTTTCACTTCTATATCGGGATCGGCCTTCAGTTCGTCAATCATGGCGCGCAACTTGGCTAGTTCCTGAGGATTATTCATGTATTCCGGACGGATGTTCACTTTGTTCACTTCAAAGTCCAGGAAACATTCAGCTTGTACATCCCTCCATTTTATATCTTCCACCTGAGGTTTGATATAAGCCATGTGTGGAGTTACGACATACGGCACCAAGGGGCGTTCCGGTATCACCTCGCCTATCGGTTCCACATCCATCAAGGCTGTTTCACCGCAACCGCATTCATCACGCTGCATATCCAGACGGGCGTCCGCCATCCATGCTTCATAAGGCAACATGTATCTATATTCTATTGTACCCTCTTTCTTTTGACCCGCTTTCTCTACCACATAAGGTTGCTGATAATTGGCTTTTTCCTTTGCACTCATCAACGTGAGGAAGCGTTCATAAGCTAGGAATTCTTCCCTTCCTTTCAAAGATACCCTGGGAAGTTGAAGTGTATGGTCGGCTGAGACTAATTGTGGGATCAAGTCTACCCCGCGTGAGGATTTTACTTTCACATCACTCAGAACGATATCCATATCTATATAGAGAATATCTCCTACCTGTTCCAGACGAACCGGATTGACAGTGATCGTCCCCTCATAAGAACGGTCCTGAGCCATTATGGGATGCACATTGCTGCATAAAGCAAGCAGTCCGCATAGGATGAGTTGTATATTTCTTCTTATCATGATTCTTTTATTTTATAATATAAATAAGTGAGATACTCGCCTTGGTAGGACCGAGATAGTTCTTGTTGCCCGACTTTAGTTTCGAACCGCATTCCGCACATGGATACTTATCATATACAATATGTGCATATCCCACTCCGATGGATGCTTCCAGACTCCAACGTTTCTTCAGAATCCAGGAATGTCCTATTGAAACACCTCCGCCATACAAGTGTCCTTGGTAGCGATTGTCTTGCATACTCTTACTGATAAGCGGCCAATCGGGTAATCCGCCTACATTGAAATCGGCATAATGTGCATGTATTCCCACAAACGTGCTGCGGAAGGTTTCACAGAACCAGTAACGCGCTTCCGGCTGTATGCCCCAATGACGCAGGCGTCTGCCATTATCCGGTTTCCACGGGTTATAGTTTAAGGGAATATCCAGTGTCCACTTGGGGGATAATCCTATTTCTACTCCCAGATTCATGGTCGTGGTGGCATCATACAAAAGGTTACTTTTAACCGCTACTTTCTGCGCTTTACTTTCGGCTGCAAAAAGACCGAGTATGAATAGTATGAGTATTAATCCTTTTTTCATCTATATTGCTTTTTTATCTGTTTTACTCTTGGGTAATAGAAATCTTAACACGTTGCGTCGTATTAACACTTGGAGAGGATGCATCCGGGGCTTTTATAGTCGATAGATATACGACTCCCGCTCTCTCGGCACCGCTAGTATTGGGTGCTACTTCTATATATATTTTTCCATCGTCTACTGTAATCCGGGCAGTATCCTGCCTTATCTCCATGCTAGAGGGGCGCAGCTTTATCCATGTTCTGGGATTATCATCTCCTGCTTCAGCTACTTCTCCCGAGAGGCAATAGTAATTTACATATTCCGAACTAGGATCATTACCGGCATAAGGTTCATATTTCAGTAATCTACCACTGTCAGGAATTGGCGGTCTTTGCCTGATGTGAATCATTTTCTCCAAATTGCCCAATTTCAATGTGACATATGCATTCTTTTTCAAAGTTATGCTGCCATCACTTTCAATCAGACTTTGCCCCTCCTCATTATACATTAGCCAGTCACCCACATGTACACCTACCGGAGTCACAGACGGACTGACACCGGAAACAATCGGTATCTTATGATCCCAAGGATATATAAGAGTGAATGAACTCTCAACCTCCTGCTCATTAGTTGTTATACTCCTTGAATTGGGAAAGTCAATATCACAATCTGTTATTATTTTGAAAGCCTCATAATCTCCACCACTGCTATAAGCCATAAATACCGAATTACTCACAGCCAGATAATAATCATTATTAGACATAATCTCATATGAATTACTATCGTCTATCAATACAGTATAGTCAAGGTACATATTGGAAGCAGGCGCTACTTTTGCATCCTCTATCGTATCATATCCCGGTCCCTTTACTTTGGTAATTGTAAATGTGTAGGCATGATTCCTGTATATATCCATCTTTTGTATGACATTATCCACTATTGCCATCTTATAGAAATAGGGTTTCCCCTCATAAACTCCCTCAATAATGAGATGCGTATTATTCAGCTTATCCGATTCATAGATGTATATGGGTTCAGTTACTGTACTCTGAGAAGCTGCCGCAACCAAAGGAGCAGAGTAAGAATTGTCATATCTATATTCCGTCAGGTTGGAAGCATTGTTCATTATTGTGCCGTCCAAATTATGCAGTCTTCCCTGACGGGGAACATTGATTATGGTTGTAATACCTGTAAAATCAAAATTCGATGCTTTATTCACAACCATCATCTTCGCCACTACCCTTATCATTTCCAAAGAACTCTTGTCAGCATTCTCTATCCGGGTGGTATTATCAATGCTATTTACCGTCAACAGATAACTCATTGGAATAGCTTCACCTACTCCGGTATATGGAATGCCATCCACTCCACCTGCTGCCAAGGGTTCTGTCATCAGATTGGCGCAAACGTCTGATAATGTGGTTGCAGTCGTAATTTTGCTTGCAATTCCTGCCGCATCAAAATTATAGGCAGTGGTAGCATTTCCATAATAAAATTTATTATTCAGCGGATTAGCTAATATCAACAACTGATACTTACTGCCGGTAGGTTGCTTGGTCAATATCACAAACCTTTTCCCAGCCATTTCAAATGCTTGGCGTGCTTCCACGAAGGTAGCACTCGGGGTATCTCCCTTGAAAACCAAGACCCATGGAGTTTTGCCAAGCACATCCTCATTCTCCGTACCTCTTGCCTTAGGAAGGTGATAAGAATCTGCACGGGTAAAAATCTCGAGTTGCACTTCATCAGCTTCCATCCCGTTGTCCCCCGGTTTCCCGGTCCAAGAGGCATCATCCCTGCAACCAGATACCAGAAAAGGCAGGCAGAACAGAATCAGTATATGTAGTAACAATTTCTTCATTTATTAATACTTTAACTTCTTTATTTTGTTTACTCTATTAATCTCTGACACAACGGATAGATCGTCCAAACGTTGGTAACTGGCACATAGAACCGGGATTAGGCCATTTACTAAAAGACATACCCCAAACCGAATGAGGGTCTTCTGCCGTAGAAGGTCCTATCGAAGAACTATTATAATAACCGGTTTCTCCTACAAACTGCAACTCTCCGTCTTTATTATTCCGTCTGCCCGCCGATGGGAAAAACACAGAAGCCATGGTTGCCTTATTGTACACCAGAAGACCAACGTATGCTGCTTGTGCATTGTCCGTTGAAACGCCATAAGAATAGAATTCATCAGACCCCATCCTGATAGGACGGCGATCATAGAAACCATCAGCATAAAACCCTAAAGAAAACGTAATGTATTGTTGCGCTTCACCCGTATCATCTGCATTCTTCCACATAGTCTGGTATCTGTCTACTTTGATACCACCTACTCCCGGCGAGCCATCATATCCACCAACATTCGGCAGCTTACCTACATCTCCACCCAAAGGCTGCTCAAAGACGGACTGCCTCCATTCCGAATAAGCAATGTCATCACTATAATCTGTAATAGTCGTCGGTATTACATCTTTATATACATCAACTACCACAGGATTATTATTCTGATCCCTATAATTAGGATACGGACCATTATGGCTTATTCTGTCTATATATCCGTCTGACGGACGATGATAACCATCAGGACACAATTCAAAAACATTATGGTATCCATAATCATACATAGCTTCCGCAGCACCCTGAGCTTCACCCCATACCGGGAAATGCATACCGGTAGCAGCGATATTAAAGAACTGTATCATGTTTGTCCAATGGTTCTCCGTAAACTTGGTAGGATGATAGGCCAAACGGAAATAAGTGTCAACACTATCCTTAGGAAGTCCCCACTGAAAAAACGCTCCTGCCTGTGTAGGATACTTTACGAACTTGCCCTGTCTAGGATTCAGTTGAATATAATCATCGTTCTGACCATTATAATACCCCGGAGCAGTCAAATTAAATGCCGAGAATTTTCTGGCATAGTTACGCGCCTGTCCTGCTAGCGGACCTTTTGTTATAGGATCCTCAGTTCCCGGTCGCATAATATAATCATCTGCTTCTCCCTGCCGGATATAGATATATTCATTAAAATCCCACGGAGTACCGTCATCAGTAACCTCCCCATAATGCGTAACCAATACTCTGGCATAACGCGGATTAGCCCCCGGATTCTTTCCTGTCAATCCAATACGGAAATAAACACGCCCTTTTCCTTCTACATAAGTTCCATCTTCTCCTTTATAAGGATTAGGATAGACAGTATATTTTTCCGGATCCCCCGGATTATCAGTTCCTGCATACGGATCAAAACTGGGTGTAGAACTCAGAATCACAAAATCACCATCTACCAGACGCGCTTTCCAGTATTTAATCCTACCTTTATATTCAGGGCTTTCTTTTTCACTATTTCTTCGCCCTTGCTGCCCGGTTATAATTCTCTCTCCTATCTCATTATTTCTATAGAAAGCACCGACGTATGCAGTTCCTCCCCACTCTGAATTAAAATCAAACCGTTTACCATACTGGCTGATATTCACTTTTATTTCCCTCTGTAAGCTTCCCCCATCTTCATCACCTGCCGACAGGATAATCCGAAAGGTTTCATGCTTATCTATTTCATTCTGTTCATCCAGCAACACATCCATATATCCGTTTCCGGTCTTTGTTGCCGAGTCATAAGTGTATGAAAAACGAGAAGTACTATATGTAGTCTTCGTTCCGTTGGTTTGCACATTGCCCTCAGTTTCCAATATCAAGTCATTAAATATCTTTTCCGTATCTGCTGTAGTGCTGCCTGCACCGATATATGTTTTAGGCAATACCTTTACCTCCGGCATATTGGACCAGAATGAAATTCTCGCTCCATTAAAATCGGTAATGTTCACTTCTATATCTGATACATCCAGCTTCTTAATACCTGCTATGTTCCAGTCATTATCCACATCAGTCCATTCCGATGGAATAATATTCATATACAACGGATCTTTTATAATCCCTATCAAATCCAGTTTTGTATTCTTGGGAAGACTATAGTTCACCGGATCCGGAGCAATCTTCAGTTCGCACGAAGGGTGATAGTTATCTCCCATATCTATGGTAAAAGTAACAGCTTTCGATATATCCCCTATCGTGGCAGGTTCACTGGCAGGCAGAATAATTCTGGATATGTGTTTCACCCATACCAAATCTCCATCTGCCGCTCCGTTCGAAAAATATTCCGGATTGTCCGCCAATGTAAATTCACGTGTTACGTTTCTTGGAGGTTCCCCACTATAACCAGCTGTCAGAGGAACAAAGTCAGGAATATTATCAAATACAACCCCCTTGAAGTCTGCATCGAAGTTATGTTCTGCTTTCAATTCCACATCGACTCTCACTCCCAACCTTTTCATTGCAAGTTGCAAGATGGAAACAGTGGTACCATCATTCAAAACAGCTCCTCCACCATTGGGCAATACTGTTACATTCTTCACCTCTTGCATCATGGGGATAGGCAAAGTAGATATAAAAGAAGTTGCAGGATAAGCAATCTGATCCAAATCCGTATAATGTGAGATAGAAGTCAGTTGACTTTGAATAGCCGGATAACCGGGTTCATTGGCAAGGAATACAAAATCATAAGTTCCCGGATCAATATGATGGCGTATTACATCGCCCACCCCAGCATTATAAGATGCATTAGTAGCCTTATTGCCTGTAGAATGATCAAAGGCAATAACACGTAGTGTCCGTATTTCCACATCTTCTGATGTTCCGGGATGTGTGGCACCGCTGCGAGATGCCATCCCCCTAATTGTTATATATGTCGCCTCAACTTCATTTTTAGTAAAGGTTTCGTCCGTACATGAGAATAAAGCCATCAACATAAAGAAGAAGACTAATCCTTGATATCTTTTATATCCTTTGACTAACATAAATTTCATTCCAATTCCTACTTTTACATTCAATTTCCCTACAAACAAAGATGTCCAAATACTTTCCATATTTGGTATTGCAAAAGTCAGAATATTAAAGGAGATAAAAAACCGAATCCAGTTCTTATATAGATAATGTGAATTACAGCTTCGTGCTTATTATATACTTTTCAATGTCAAAAATTGCATAATATAAAAAGAGCAAGATTCGGAACTTATCAATTTTCAATATCCGCAAAAAAAGTGCTCTTTATTTTCACAACAAGCAATAATCAAGGTTCAAAATTTTAAATCAATCTAATCATAAATAACCCTTGAACGTAGTACGCCCAAGGGTTGAAAACATTTAAATAAAAAATCAACAATTAAATATATCCCTCTATATCTTAATCTTATAAAGAATCAATAATAGCACGCTGATTCTGCAAAAAGCTGATGCGTTGTGCCTCTCCACTCTCTGATATCAAAATAGAATGGCGTTTCAGCGACTGAATCCAGTTGCGTTGCATCTGGCAAATTTGGGGATTCTGCGAATCCATCGAATTGATAGAATAAACCCGCAACAAACTTATCTGGAAATCTTTTTTCTCTAAATAAGTATATGTAGCTTCAAAATCAATATTAGATAAATAGAATGCAACTTTCCCGCCTTGGCTGAACTCACCTCTCATAGACAACAGTTCCAGAAGTCCCAACAGTTGATAAAGTTCATCTTTCAAATGCTTCACGTCATCAGCCGTTATGAGATTCAAACTGGCAAAATACTTCACCTCTTTCACGAAGGAAAGGAAGATATTCGTATCCCATATAAAATAGTTTTTCTGACAACGCTTCACACTATCCGCCAACCGCTTATGGGCTTGCACAATACGTTCCTCCACCTGCATCTCTGCCAAAGAATTGGGAGTCTTTATCTCTCCATTCTGATAAATCCATCTGCACAGACGGAATTTAGACAAATATTCATAATCGGCATACAAAGTAAAGGGCAACAAATTGGAGGCTGTATATACCTCTGTAGTATTATCGTCCTTTACATAATCGAAAATCTGCACATAGTGTTCCAAAATCTCATAATAGCTTTCCAACGAGTCCGAGGAATGGAGCAGGTTCAAATCAAAAGTCACCCTGTTAGCAACATGACTGCCAATAATCCGATCTACAGAAATTCCCAATTTACGTGAAAGCAATGCCACTTCCTCAATGGTAAAAGAAACTTCTCCACGAAGTCTGCGATATACCGCCTCTTTACCCATACATAAAGTATCCGTCAGGTAATTGGCAAGATTCTGGCCCTTGGGAATACGCTCCTTCATGGTTGCTATCAACTCATCTACGATTTCATTTTTCATGGTTATACCCTCTCTCTATATTTATTGATTAATAGTCTTGTGCAAATTTAACACATACGAATCAGATTTTCGTGCAATAAAGCAGATATAAAAAGCAAAATGCATTTCTAATTGAAAACAAAACAAAGCCGCATCCCATAGAAAACAGAAATGCGAAAACCTAGACTTTCCAAGTTTTCGCATTTCACAATTATAATGCAAGATTATTTCATTTGCCGTAATATTTCTAAAATCAAAGGGTAGAAACAATCTCTCTTTGTTGCTTAAAGAATTGAATACGCTGCATCTCACCGCTTTCCGAAATCAACGTCGAGAATTTCTTCAAAGACTGAATCCAATCCTTCAAACCTTGAAACATCTCACTGTCGCGAGTGGTAATGGAGTTAATAGAATATACGCGAATCAAACTTAACTGCAATGGGCCACTCTCCAAATAGCCATAATTAGCTTCAAAATTGATATGAGATATATAAATTCTGACGGTGTTGCCCGTTTCTGTTTGCCCTTTAGCAGCAAGTTCTTCCAATTCATCTATTAACAGAAACAATTCATCCTTTATTTGCTGCTTATTTTCATCTGAAATAAGATGAATCGTTGAAAAAAACTGAATGTCACTAACAAGATGTTGAAAAATCATATTATCCCAAATATAGTCTGTAGAATGAACATTCTGAGTGGCAGTCATAAATTGCTTCTGACTATCAAATACCTTTTGAGGGATTTCCGTTTCGTCAAAGTGCTTGCAGTGAAAGTTTTTGTTTTGATACATCCACTTGAATAGACGAAACTTAGACAGATTATCATGCTTCAGATAAAGAGTCTGCGGAATAACATTAGAGGAAGCTCCCATCTCTGAAGCAGGCCCATCTTTCAGACCCTCAAAAACCGGTATATACTTTTCCATTATCGCACAATAAGAATCAAACGGATCCTCATAGGCCATCACGTTCATATCAAATACAGCATTGGCACGAAAACTGACGCCTATCACCTGATCCAGTGACACACCCAGCTTTCTTGAAATTAGAGCGGCTTCTTCCAACGTGAAGGGAACTTCCCCACGCAGCCGTCGGTAAATTGCTTCTTTACCTATAAAAAGAGTATCCATTAGTAGATTTGCCAAACTTACTTTCGCTGGTAGTTTTTCTTTGACTGCTTCTATCAAATTCGTATTCAAATCATTTGTCATCATAATATAGTCCCCGTTTTAGTGAATTATTTATGATAATAACAATGTCCGATGGAAAATGTTTCGAGAATAGAAACGATTAACTATATATCCGCATTATTCCTCAGGGACATAAATTATCTCCCCATTATCCAACTCGTATGCAATACCCACCTTTTTGCCTTTTTTGCCACTCTTGGTTTCCTGATCTTCGGACGGGGTGTAGCGGTTTATCTTCTGCCCCTCTTTGGTGATAATTTCCATATTCTCCTTACCGGGATTCTTCACCATTGTAAAGTCTTCCTGACTGAACATTTCCGTCATATTATAACGGCTCACCAATGCCACCATCAATGCCACAGCAAATACCATTGCCACATCAAACAGATTGCTGACCACACTCATCGGGTCGCTATCTTCTTCTTTTCTCAGTAGATTCCGTCTCATCAGGCTTTACGTTTTTCGGTGAGTAATTCAGAAAGGAATTCCAGATTAGTCATATCCTGCAAGTACCAGCGCTGCTTTACCTGCTGAGTGATGAAACCGATAGCACTGGCAAATAAGCCGACTACAGTAGTGGCAAAAGCCACCTGCATATTGTAAGCCATAGAGGCAATATCACCGGTAGACAGTCCCACCAAGGCAGGTCCCATAGGAATCAATGTCCCCATCAATCCCAGCATCGGTCCCATCTTGGTCAAGGTTTTGGAGATGGCGAGATCTTTATCGGCAGCAATTTCAAAGTCGGCAAGCAGGCGTTGCATATGTGCCGGACTGTCCTTTGAAGCCAATACACGGCGGATATAGGTGATAACCAAAGAAGTTGATTTGGTGGGAAGTTTATCGCTTAATTCCGGCAGATTGTCCACCGTCAGCGCATCAAATTGCTGACGCAACAGGGTATCTGTGCGGCGAATGGCAAGATACTGACCGAAAAAGCTGCCGATAAGCAACAATGAACGGCAGAAAAGAATGATAAGTAATATAATGACAGGGACTAGAAGTCCGGTTGAAATCCAATATAAAATGTCTGAAATGTAGTTCATAATGTTTTGAGTTTTTAAATGTGAGTTACTTTTCGTTTACGAATAATCAGGCCAAGGCATCCGCCCAGTATCAACAGACCTATCAAGCCACCTAATGCATTCCAGTCTACTTCACTGATACCGGATACTGCCGTACGACCGTTTACTGTGGCGATTATGCCAAGAATGGCCATCAGAGCGTTGGTAAGGAATAATATTTCCAAGCGCAATTCCTTTTCGGGTAAGAACCAGCGGAGAAATAATGTTCCGACAGGTATCAGAATGAGCACGCTTGCCGCCATAGTCCATGCTATAAAGGCAAAAGAAACACCCGGAAAAGAGAATATGAGATACACCAATCCGCTAAAAAGAACGGGGAATATCAAGATGCCCGGAAACCAACGCAAGGCACGGTACGCCCACAAGGTTCGTTTCTTGATAGGACCTGTGGTGAGCATATGGGCTGCCAACATGCAGAATGCCATTTGCAGGACTACTTCTATGCTCAAGATTACGGAAGTATCAAGCATTAGCGTAGGATTTGCCAGCCAGTCGGCAATCTGTGTTTTGGATTGCTCGATGGCGTAAGGCCAGATGAGTCCTACAAATAGGGCGCTGATGATGGCTATGGTTATTACAGACCATTGTTTGCGGTAGGTTTGCTTCAACATAAAGTTGAAGCAGACCAATATCATAAGTACAACTACTACTGTTTCCATTTATTTTTTTTAAGTCTTTATGTCTATGGTTCACCGTAGGGGCGGATTGAATCCGCCCGAATGCACAACGCGAATTGTTATCGGGCGGATTCAATCCGCCCCTACGGTGGGGGTGTGATGTGCATTATTCCATCTTTCTGCGGCGGCGACGTACCAATGCAATCAACACCCCAATAGCCACCACCACTACTACACAAACCACAGTATTACTTACCGTGTTAGTCTGCTGTGCAGCATCGGCAGCGTTCATATCTTCTTTCTTCATCACCATCCCTTTCTGCTCCTTGGATGCTGCCGCTTCACGAATTTGGCTGATACTTTCCTTATACTGAGAAGCCGTCTGTGCATCGGTCTTGGAAGCAATGAACTGGCGCAACTTGGCATTATCACATACAAAGCCCGAACAAGACGGCTTGTACTTGTTCACCAAGTCCGTATGCAGTTTGGCAATATCAGCCACCTGCTGTTCGCTGGCCTGCCACATTCCCTTGCGGACGGTTTCAAGCATCACGGCAGTCATTTCCTCTAAGGCGGCAGGGTTCTGTTTCTCGAAATAATCCTGCATGCCCAGGTTGAATTTATCCTTTACATATACATTATATATTTCATCCCACATTTGCTTATCTATCGCTTTGGGCTTCATCACATTCCAACCATATGTGTTCTGCACGATTTCGGCAAAGGTATTTGCCGCACCTGCTTCGCCTTTCATCTTTTCCTTTATATAGGCAGGATTGAAGATAGTGGTGCGGCTCTCTACGCCTATCGCTTCTTTCACTTCCTGCATTCGGACGTTGTTGCGGTTGCGATAATCACTGAGGTAAGCATCGGGATCTTTGCCGGTAACATTGCGGACGGCAAGGTTCATACCTCCCATAAACTCATACACATGATCCAAGCTCAATGCTCCCCAAGTGTTACTTTGGCGAGGTTGGATCACTGCATCGGTGCGGGTCAGTGCAGCCTCGAAAGTAAACTGGCGGACAGCTTCCCAATTCTTTTCGCTACCATAGAAAGCACCCATGTTATTCAGATAAACATCCGCCAGTTCCTTTTCACTTTCCCAACGGTCGCCAGACTGCACCATGCTCTGTATACCTGTGCCATAGTTTCCATTCACTCCGCCGAAGACACGGAAAGTAGACATTTCGCGGGCATCCTTCGGAGTGAGACCTTTTTCTATTAATACGCGCTCTGCTTCTACCACACCGGCTGATACTTGATTTTCAAATTTATCATCCTTGGCATTCGCAGCCATTTCCACGGCGCGGTTGATAAGGAACAGGCGGGAAGCGGCGATGTCACGCAACTGTCCGCTGGTCTGCACTACCACGTCGATGCGGGGACGGCCCAGGTCGGCGGAAGGGATGAGCCGCAAGTCGGTGACACGGCCAAAGGTGTCGCGGATGGGTTCCACTCCCAACATATAGAGCACTTGGGCGATGGTAGCGCCGCCGGTTTCTATAAATTCGCCACTCCACAGGGTGTAACTCACTTTGCGGGGGATGGAATCGTTGTGGCGGCAGCGATACATTTCGATGGTATTGTCGGCCAGTTGCTTTCCTTTCTCCCAAGCTGATTCGGACGGGGTTTCTTCGGCGTTGATGGCAAAGAGGTTGCGGCCGGTGGGCAGTGCATTAGGGTTGGCGATAGGATCGCCGCCCGGAGAGGGCTGGGTGTATCCGCCGTTCATGGCGTTGAGCATGGAGGAGAGTTCGTTTTCGGGACTTTCCAGGAGGGCGTTTTTATAGTTATCCACATTCTTCAGGGTACGTTCCACTTCCATTATGGCAAGGGAGAAGTTGATTTCTTCTTTGGTGTATTCCTTTTTCTTGCCCATCATTTGGTTCATCATTTTTCCCATTCCGGAGGGGGTGGAGGCTTTGGCGGAGGATTTCATGGATGCATTCGCGGATGCATCCTGCTTCATGTTTGCCTCCATCTTCTTCAGGGCTTCGGCGGGCGCTCCCATTTTCCGGGCAAGTTCCATTGCTTTTTTGGGGTCCATGCCTTTTGCCATTTCTTTCATCTTCTCGCGCATCATGCCGCTGATGCCGCTTGCTTTAGAATGAGCTTCCTTGCTGCCCTGTGCCATAGAGCCCATATCGGCATGCGCTTTAGCCTCGGCAGGAGCTTCTTCCGCCAATGCCATCATCATCGCCATCATGCCTTGGGGAGCGTTGCGCGATTCCTCTATCTCATGCGCTTGGGCAAGTTCTGCGGGAGTAATACCGGCAATGCGACAAATAAATTCGTCGGTAGCCAGTGAGGGATTAGCCAGGAGGCGGGTCACTAAGTCACGCGCAGGATCCAGATAATGCCGGGTAAAGAGTGTGCCATGTTTCTCTACCCCGTCATCGGCACGATTGCGCAGTTTATCCAATGCCAACAGGCTGTAGGCAATGGGCTCGGTGGCCATGGCATACACGCTGGAAGTGATACGCGCCGGTTCGTAGGGCACACCCATGGTGTATAGCTGACCGGTGATCTTTTCATTCGCCAGTTCTTCGGCAAAGTTTTCGATGCGTTGAATATCTTCCTCCGCATAAGGAACCGTAAGCAGACTGTCCAAGCCCAGTTCGCGATGGATGCCCAGCTTCACGGTGAGTTTCTTTACTGCCAGTGAAGCACAGTTCAAAGCGTCTTGGTTATGGGCGGAAGCAGCCGAGAGCCCGTCCGTGGGCAGCAGGTTATTATACGTCTTCACCGCTTCGGTCAGTTCACGATAAACGGTGCGAAGATTGCTTTCCATAAAAGGCGGCGTGAGATAGGACTGCAACCCGGCATAAGAACGGCGCTTGGCAATCATCCCCTCGCCCACGTTACCGATGGAATAGATGTAAAAATGAGGCAGGGCGCCTACCAAGCGGTCGGGCCAGTCATTGCTGCACAAGGCAACTTGCTTGCGGGGAGTAAACTCAAGACTGCCGTGCGTGCCGAAATGAATCAAGGCATCGGCTTTGAATCCGAACTGCGTCCACAGATAAGAGGCAATGTAAGTATGCGGAGGCGCGGCATTGGTGCCATGCACTACCTTGAAAGAGTTATCGCCGCTTCCGGCTGCATTCTGAGGCAACAGGACTACATTGCCCAGTTGCAGGCGGGCCACACCCAGGCGTCCGTCGGGAGTGGTCATATACTTGCCGGGAAATTCACCGTTGGCAGCCACCACTTCGGCATACATTTCGGGGCGGATGGATTGCTTTATCCAACTCTCATATTGTTCTTTGGTGACAAGTTCCGGGTGTCCGGTTTCCATAAATCGGTCGAAAGCTCCTTCGGCATATGCACCAAACACAGCTCCCTGCGACTGAATCATGCGTTCCAGTTCCTTGGATGAAGCGGGCAGACCGTCCACTTTATACCCCTCACGCTTCATACGTTGCAACAGGTTGTAAAGGGACGGGCCCACTTCCATTCCGCCTGCCGTCAGTGCATTTTGACCGGGACCTTTGTAGTAATAAATAGCCACGCGCTTCTCGGCATTGGGTTTGCGTTGCAGGTTGATGTAGTTGTTCACCGTTTCCACAAACGTTTCCAGTCGCTCGGGGATGGCAAAGGCGTGTTGCAGTCCTTCCTCATCTTTATAATGCCCGAAGAGGGCGAAGGGACGGATGGCGCCGTCAATCTCCGGAGTGACGATGCTTTGTGACATGAAGCCGCCGTTCATACCCATCTTGTCCGCTTCCCATTCTTCCACCAAGCGGTTCACGTTCAAGGGAGCGAAAAGGGGGATGTTCTGCCGGGTGAGATAATCTACAATATAATCGCCCATGCGCCCGTGTGCCATATTGATAACGGCGGACGGTTGCACGGAGTCAATGCAATGCTTCCGGATGAAGGGGCGCATGGAACGGACGGGGTAAACCACATTGCCCGTTTCTTCCAGCCTACGGATAAGGTCGGCGGGTTCGCCCATCGGTCCGGTGACGATGATGCGGGGAGCGCCTTCTTTCAGCAATCCGTTTTGTTGCAGGAAGGCGTTGTAATCTGCCACGGTGTTGAAACCCAGTTCCTCGTCTTCGGGGTTCCGGGGATCGATGTGGTAAATCATGTCGTTGGCACGTTCCAAGACGGGTTCCAGGGCTGAGACGGAATACATTTTCCGGTCAATGCAGGCACGCACATAGTTCAGTGCACTGCGATAATTGCGGCGTCCGCCATTGGAGAGGTATTGCCTCAAGGTGTCTGCCTGGATGGAATCCAGAGATACGATTTTGTTAGCAGGGTTGGTGGCGGCGGTAGTCAGGATGGGCAAGCCATTATCGGCGGCTTGCTGTATCTGTGCGCGCTGTTCCTCGGTAATTCTCAGTCCCATGGCGTTAATGAACACCATGTCATAGTTGGTCAGCTGTTCTAAATGATCTGTGCTTAGTTCGCTGATTTTGATAAACGGGTTGTCATTGGCCTTGGAGATCTGCCCCAGGCTGATGACTTGGTAGTTGACGAATGCTACCCGGGTGGAGCTGAACCACACATTCCATACGCCCAGCAGGACGAGCAGGAGGATGGCGATTCCGCCACCGATTAGCAGTTGTTTTTTCTTCTTCTTCATATCACTTATTTTTTTCATGTAGTTTTTTGTTTTAATAGTTGCATCAAGTTGTGTTCGTTGGCAGAAGATGGTAACATTATTGTCCGGCAACGTAGTTATCCACCGTAGGGGCAGATTGAATCTGCCCGAAAACAGTTCGCTTTGCGCATATGGGCGGATTCAATCCCATAGCTGTCAAGCTAAGGAAAACATTGTTAAATTCATAGTCGAAGGTAACTTTATCCCCTCTTGAGAGGGGTAGGGGTGTGTGAATGGCATCAATGTATGGATTAGTGGATGTAATCTAACACACCCCCTACCCCCTCTCAAGAGGGGATGAAGATAGCTCCGACTTCGGTATATTGTACAACTTTTCATTCTTTTACATTGTCTACTCGGTAGACAACACAACTTTTCACATTTTTGCATTGTCTACTCAGTAGACAGCACAACTTTTCACATTTTTGTATTGTCTACTCGGTAGACGGCACAACTTTCTGCTTTTTTGCATCGTCGGGACTTCCGACAGCGCAACTTTTCGCTTTTTTGCATCGTCGGGACTTCCGACAGCACAACTTTTCGTTTTTTGCATCGTCGGGACTTCCGACAGCACAACTTTTCGTTTTTTTGCATCGTCGGGACTCCCGACAGCGCAACTTTCTGCTTTTTTGCATCGTCGGAAGTTTCCATCTCTACTAAAAAAACCGGTCTATATCCACCGACAGCCCTGCCGAAACAGTGGTTCCCGTGGTGCTGGGCGAATTATTATAGTAGTAAGAGGGCACATAGTTAAAGAGGTTGTCCACAGCCACCGTCACATTGACGCCCTTCCCTATTTTCTGGGAAAGAGACAGTTTCCAAATCATATACGACGGATAAGTCTTCTTCTCAGTCTCCTCATAAGAAGTATTCGAAGTATATTCCTCCGTATTTACTTTTGAAAGGAAACGTCCGTTCAAAGCCAGATTGAAAGCATAATCCTTCCACTTCTTATCATATTCTATACGCGCCGTAGCCGTGTGCGGACGAGTCTGCGAAACGAAAGGTTCCCCTTTCTTGATATGCTCATGCGTATAAGCATAAGATATGCGCCCCGAAATGCCGCAAGGATATTTCACCGAAGCATTGGCGTCAACTCCCGAAATCTTTACTTGCGAGATATTGGTATACAGCATACCTTTCAACGACTGATTCCAAGCGGTAGTAATGCGGTTGTCCACCATATTATAAAATCCGGTAACCGTCAGATTGTAACGCCCTTTGGAGTATTCTGCCGAAAGGGAAAGATTATGGCTCGTTTCGGCTTTCAGGTCCGGATTTCCGTAAATCATAAAGATACTTGCCATATCAAAGTTCATATACATTTCCTTCAACGTGGGGGCACGGAAACCTCCGGCATACGAACCACGCAAGGAGCAATTTCCTACCTTATACATCAACCCCAGTTTGGGAGAAACATGATTGACATCGGCATCCGAATAATAATCATAGCGCAATCCGGCAATGACATTGAAATGCTCCGTGGGGTTCCAGTCAAACTGTGCAAAGGCATCCAGCGTGTATTGGTGCTTGTCGCCATTATCGGCAAATTGATAGGACATCAAGTAGTCGCGCATATAGTCACCGCCCACGGTCAGCGTGTGTTTCTGCAAAAAGCTATGGTTGTAAAGCCCGCGAACCGAGTGCTGCACATTGCTATAATCGCGCACATCGTTGCTGCCTTGTACCAGATAGTCGCTCTTGTCATACTGGTCAAAAGAGTATGCCAGTTCCAAGTCATTGTCTGCATTGAATGTATAGTTCCCCTTTACACCGCCGCTAAAGTCACGATAACGGTCTTTGGTGGTGGCAGACTTTCCTCTTTCGCGGAAGAAATAACCGGCGCGTCCCGTCAGTTCCAAATTGTCATTGGCGGTGTATATCATGCGTTCCTTGAAATTCCAGGTTTTGCTGCCATACACTTTGCTGAAATCGCCTACCTCCGAAGAAGTTGCTCCTTTATCTCCCAAAGTGATCTCGTCCACTTTGGTGTGCTGAACATTGGTCATGCTACTCAGTTTTCCGGCGTTGAAACCGAAGGTTCCGCCATAACGCTGGTCGTTGTGGGCACCATAGCGGGCATTCACATTGGCCGTCCACGGTTCGGTAGAGGCTTTGCTAATGATATTTACCACTCCGCCCACGGCATTGGATCCGTAGAGGGAAGAAGCCGCGCCTTTCACTATTTCGATGCGCTCCACATTGTCCATGTTCAGGCGGTTGTAGTCCACATTATCCAGCGTTTCACCTGCCAACCGCTCTCCGTCTACCAAGAAAAGTACGGCATTTCCGCCAAAGCCCTGCATATTGAGGGATACTTGCTGGTCCATGGAGTAGGAAAATTCGATGCCCGGCAGTTCTGCTTGCAGCAGGTCGCCTATGTGGGTGGCGTCTACCCTTTTTATCTCATCGGCGGTAATGACGCGGGTCACGATGGGCACGTCTTTCAACAGCTTTGGGGTACGGGTTCCGGTTACCACCACGGTTTCCATATTGACGGCATCCTCTGCCAAGCGGAAGTCCAATTTCCCTGCCTGTCCGGCTTTCAGTTTGATGGATTTTGTGGTATAACCCACGTATGAAGCCTGTAGGGTATATTCTTTATTGTCGGGCAGCCTCAACGTATATCTTCCTTCCATGTCGGTGGTGGCTCCTATCGTGTTTTTTTCTTTTACGGTAACGGTAGCGCCTATCATCGGCTCTTTATCTGTATCGCGTACGACACCCCAAATAATGCGCTGCGCCGATGCCGACACTCCCCACAGGAGGCACAGCATGAGGCATACGCCTTTTAGTAATCTTTGCATAGCGTGTGTGTTAGTTTACAATTCAAACGGGTAAATATAGTCGATGGTCATAAATCCTTTCACTCCGCTTCCGTTCATGTAGTTCATCAGGCGGATGGCGGCGTATGTGCCATCTTTCATTTTTACCATATAGACTTTATTGGATGGAATATAATCGGGGGGCATATTGCCGGTATCTACTTTCAGCCATTTGGAAAGTTCTTCGTTGTAGAATGACTCGGTATAAACAATCTTGCCATCCATCATGCCGGACATATCAATGGCTATCTTTTCGGTAGTCCAAGTATCTTCCACGTAGGTTCCTTCGGGCATCTTGCCTGTATTCTTCAAGGCGGTGAGTCCTGTCGAACCTGTTTCCAACACCGCTCCTCCGTTTGTCTTGGTGTCATAGCGGTGTATGGCGATATCCCATGCTTCGGGTTCCTTCTGCGTATTATCCGTTACATTTACAGAGTCTATTTTCAACGTATGGAGGTTGATGTAAGTCCAACGCTTATAGTCCGTGGCATCTATGTAGATAGTTCCCGAGTGAGTAGCCGGGTCTGTCTTGATAAAACCGAAATCGCCGACTTCTTCGGTCGTTGGCTCATCATATATTCCTTCCAGAATACCATCGCATGCCGGGAATGACATAGTCATCATCCCCAGCATAGCTATTATAAAGAGAGATTTTCTTTTCATAGATTATTTTGAACCGATAAATTCAAAATTTATAGGGAAAGGCATAGCTCCGGGAGTTATAGAATAGGTAATAGTGGCCTTATTATCTTTTATGGTTCCACTTAATTTTCCAACGTACTTATCTTCATTTATCTCAGTTTCGCCAATGGTATAAGTAATATTATCAGTTGTAGCTACTTTAACGCCTTTCAATGTAATTTCGGGCATAGCCATGGCACCAGAGCCACTTCCGGGTAATACGAGGGTTAAAGTACCATTGGTCTCAGCAGAAAATTTAAAAGTAGCATCAGAAGGGTCATAAGCAGTAGATCCAACACTCATGACCAATGAACCTTCATAGGAGCCTGCCACCTGTTGCGCCGGAGTAATTACTTCTTCTTCTTTGTCATCGTCACTACATGCTACCACACACAATGCGATAGCCATCATTGCTAAAAAATTCTTCAATTTCATTTTGCTTTAGTTTTATTGATTAATAGTTATTATTTTATGTTCCTTATTTCGTTTGCAAAGTTACGCCTAGTCTAAAGGGTGCGCAATACCTACTAATTATGGTTTTTATCCTGATTATCTTATACATAGTGGAGTGTATGCCCTACCGACAGATCATTATTTATAGGTATAATCCTACAATTTTATAATCATTTATAGGTATTTCCGGGATGAATCTCTATAACTATTTTTACATAAAAGTTAAAAGAATAGTTAAGCTGATCTATTACGAAACATCTGTAAATAAGACACTTCGACAAAGAAAAATAGAGATTTTAGCAATAGTGATACTATTTATAGGTAGTCTGCCATTCTTGATTGGCTCCTATTACCCACATGATGCAGACCATCCGTTGCGCCCATGTTTCCTTCCATTTTACCTCTCATCGGGAATAATCGCCTAGTCTATATGCTATTTGACCATTTCCAGGCTATAGAGGAACGTCTATCTTTGCAACATCAAAAAGTAGCAATAAAAAATGAATGTTATGAAGAAGAACGTATTGATTTTAACAGGATTATTAATCTCGGGAACAATGTTAGCACAAGGAGGAACAATTATGAAGAAGTATGAAAATCAACTGCCACAAACAGGCAGAGGAAACGTACATGTAGCCTATCAGGGAAAAGCCATCGATCAAATGATTTATGATTTCATGGAAGAACAGGGCATACCGGGTATGACACTTGCCATCGTGCAGGCTCCCTATATACCACGGGTAGTAGGTTATGGAGTTACCGATTTCGAAAAAGGAAATTTGGCTGCTGCCAAAACTCTTTGGCCTATCGGTCCTATCTCGCAGGGATTTACAGCCGTAGCCATCATGCAGCTATACGAAAAGGGAAAGCTGGACTTGAATGACCCTATCGGTAAATACCTGAAAGAGATTCCCGAAAACTGGAAAAGCATCACTATTCTCCAACTGTTGCAGCACAGTTCGGGCATCTCCGATTATCGCGCTCAGCAAGGTTTCGACATATCTGCCAACTATCAGCCCCAGCAACTGATAGAAACCGTAGCCGCCACCCCATTAAGTTTTGAACCGGGAACAGACGTGCAACAAAGCGCCACCAACTTCCTGTTGCTGACCGGCATCATAGAAAAAGCAGGCAGAATGCCTTACCACGATTTCGTGAAGAAATATCAGATTGATTTTCTAGGTTTGCAAAACACCTATTTCGGAGAAGATCTGTCGAAAGTGAAACAGGAGGACGTTGCGACTACCGCCAACGTACACCAGACTTTCAAAAAGGATCGGGATTATATCAACCCGGCAGAAACCACTACCGGATACATGGAAAAAGAGGGGAAGCTGGTCATTGCCCCTGCTATCAGTCCCTCGGCACTGAAAGGCTTCTCGGACATATGGGCATCTGCCGAAAATGTAAGCCATTGGGACATCGCTCTTGCCGGAGGCGTGCTGATAGCCAAACCGGAAAACCGGGATATGATTTATAAACCGACCAAACTTGCTAACGGGAAAATGATTCCCGCCATAGCCGGATGGCAATTCTATAATCACAAAGGATTGATGGATATAAAAGGAAACGTATCGGGACATTCCGCTTTCCTGAGCCGCTTCACCGATGCATCGGAGCTGGTATGTGTTACCTTGCTGGCCAACAAGGAAGGTGTAGACCTTACCAACTTGGGACGCCGCATAGCCGCCGCCTTTGATGACAGCAAAATGGGAACAGGTGCTAATGACAACTTGCTCTACACCTACGAAAGCCAATTTAGCGTAACGGAAACAATGGCACGCATCGAGCAGACTTTGAAAACAATGGGCATTCCTGTTTTTGCTAAATTCGACCATGGAAAGAACGCCGAAGAAGTGGGGCTGGAGCTCCGTCCGAATCAGGTTATCGTATTCGGTTCCCCCAAAGTAGGGACCAAATTGATGCAGGATAATCCTAGTATTTCCATCGAATTGCCTTTAAAGATCTCCGTTTGGGAAGATAAAAATGGCAGTGTATGGGCTACTTTCCCACAAATGGGAGTGCTGGCAACAGAATATGGATTGGAAAAAGAACCTGTAATCGGAAAGATGCAGGAACTGCTGGAAAAGATTGTGATAAAATCGGCAAGCGTATATTAAAGCATAGCCACATATATTTTTTAGAAATAAAACAAAAGAATCAAGTCTACCTGAATATTCTCTCTTTTTTGAGAAGATTTTCAAGTAGACTTGAATATTTTACGGGACACGCCCCATCAATCATACAAAAGTAAGATTCTTATTTTTTAGCCAGAAACTTCTTACTCAACCATCTCCTTACCGGTTCATCATAGAGCTTCAAACAGAGATAAGCAACAACCACACTCCCTATATAAACGCACAGCACCACCTGCCAAGTTTCTCCGAGCGTGAATAATTGTTTCTCAATCAACCAAGCATAGAACAGATACATAAACGGATAATGGATAATATAAAGCGGGAAAGAAATATCCCCCAAGAATTTACAGATCCTTGTCGAATTCTTATCAGTAGTGCTTCCCGATGCCCCCAACCAAATAAGAATAGGGAAAACCACGATCACACAAAACATTTCATAAAGCCCGTTCATACTAACCGGCTCCATCCCTTCCAGATAAGGCACTGAAAACAGAGCCAGCAACACAGCTGAACAAATCCAAAAGGCGCCTCTCACCTTCATCGGTTTAAAGATGCGGGACAGGAACAATCCCATCGTAAATGGGAAAAGCATTCGCAATGATCCACCCAGGAAGTTCACACCATCCAAAGTCCAACCTACACCAATATTTCCATACCCGGAAACATCGAAAGCAGCAAAGGCAGTCAGCCCTGCTCCCAATAAAACGACAAGTACCCCTAATGCCTTGGTAGACAAACGGCGAATAAACAAAGCATAAAGAATATTACCGATATATTCGAAGAATAACGACCAACTGGGACCATTCAGCGGAAACATTTCGCCATTACCTCTCACCTCATAACCGGCTCCCGGCAGTGCAGGAATGAAAAACAAGGAACAAAGCACGGACAGCATAATCATAGAAGTGGCAACATGTGTCCCATCCCATTGCACGCTGCCCTGAATGCAGAAAGTGATAACCCCTAGAACCACGCCCATCACAACCATGGGATGAAGACGAATCAAGCGGCGTTTAAAGAAATCTTTCATCGTCAGACTCTTTGACCAACGGTCATCATAGGCATAGCCAATAACAAAACCGGACAGGATAAAGAAGAAATCTACAGCCAGATAACCATGATTAATACTCTCGATAGTCCCACCTCCGGCAAAGGCATAGCCTTCGAATACATGATACCATACGACTAAAAGAGCAGCAACTCCTCTCAATCCGTCCAAAAGGTCATAATGAGATTTTGTGTCTGTAAATGCAGCAGCAGAGATTTTTTGCATCATAAACTTACAATTATTGTTTCTTTTAAAGGTTACTAAATGAATGCGGCAAAGTTACACAACTTAAAGGCTCCAAAATTTGTCCTATGACAAAAACTGCTGCATACCACCTTATTATTTTCGGGCTCTGAGGCGGCTCAACGTCGGAAGTGTAATTCCCAGATAAGATGCAATATATCCCAATTTAGCCCGCTGGCACACCTGGGGAAACTGTTGCTGGAACTCCTCGTAACGTTCTTTTGCAGGCAATGTAAGACGCTCCTTATGAGAGCGATGCAACCGCCTGTACTCATTTTGATGGATAATCCTCCCCCAATTGGCAAATTCTATGTTGGTTTGAAAGAGCCTGTTCAAATCAGCCAGTGAAATCCTGTATGCCACAACTTCTTCCAACGTTTCCACAAATTCTTCACTCACCTTATTATAATACAATTCGTCCATGCTAAAGACAATTCCCCCTTCACACGAAAAAGAGGTTGTTATCTCCTCGCCGTTTACCAGCCAGAAAGAACGGGTCATGCCTTTTTCTATAAAATAAGCCGATTTGCAAAATGTATTTTCCTTTATCAACAGATGTTTCTTAGGAAAAGTACATAAGGTAAGGGTTTCCTTTAACGCCTGCATTGAGTCATCAGAAATAGGATATGCAGAATTTATTTCATTTATAATATTCGTCATAAAAGCAATCTATCATTTTAAGAGCTATCTATCCTCTTGTCAGAATTAAGTTTTAAAGATACAACAAGTTTTTGAGAAATGACGCTTTCTGTTAATCAATAATGATTTATTTGCAAAGAAATTTTATATTTGCAACTCATACAGTTACAACTATGAATATACCGAATATCCGTTTACTGAATCAACAGTTAGTCAATCCGCTTTTCCGGCATCCCAAAGAATTGGTGTCCTGGATGGGAGCGATGCAGGCACAAAGTTACTCCATGGTAAAGTGGGCAGTGGGAATGCGTTTAAAATCAGCCACCATTCAGACCGTAGAAAAAGCCCTGAAGGATGGCGAGATACTGCGAACTCATGTAATGCGCCCCACCTGGCACCTTGTAGCAGCAGAGGATATTCGCTGGATGTTGAAACTGTCTGCACAGCGCATCATTTCCGCCAATGATTCCTATGCCCGTGGGTGGGATCTGGATATTCCGGATGAGCTCTATATGAAAAGCCACAACTTATTGGAAAAGATTCTTTGCGGAAAGAAAAGTCTGACCAGGCAGGAGATAACCGAGCATTTCAACCATTCGGGGATTGAGGCAGACACCCATCGCATGACCCGGTTTATGGCACGTGCAGAGCAAGTGGGCATCATTTGTAGTGGAGAGGACAAAGGAGGGAAATGCACCTATGCACTTCTAGAGGAACGAGTTCCGCCGATGCCCGAAATAACAAAAGATGAATCTTTGGCACGCTTGGCGCGAAGTTATTTCCGCAGCCATTCTCCTGCTGTTTTGCAAGATTTTATTTGGTGGTCGGGGCTTCCCGTCTCGGATGCCAAACAGGCTGTCTATCTGATAGACTCGGAATTGAAGGCAGAACAATGGAAGGGACAAACCTGGTATATTCATGATGCTTGCCGCACGCGTGGCAAATCAACAGGCCACATACATCTTTTGCCGGCATATGATGAATATTTGTTAGGCTATAAAGACCGGACGGACGTTTTACCTTTGGAACACTATCCCAAGGCATTTACCAACAATGGATTATTCTATCCTATCATCCTCCATAATGGTCAAGTGATTGGGAACTGGAGTAAATCGGCAAAAAAGAAATGTGCTGATCCGGAACATTCATGGTTCAGGCAGGAAGGTGTTATAGAAGAAGAAGCACTGAATCAAGCCAAACAGCAGTTTGTCCGGTTCCTGGGGAAGTAGTTTTATGCTCCCAATTCCGCTCCCACCATAATTTGTGCAAACGGGGGTTCACGCTATTCACCTATCTCTGCAACCCCTATCAGCAGGCGGATTTGGGGTGAAGGGTACTCTCTAAATCCCCCTTCACCGCCCTTCACTTTTATTTTTCGGAGTATCTTTTGATCATGTTCGTTTTTGAGGAAAGAGGTCTGCATGTAGGCTGTTTGCCGGGAATTACTTTTTTCCACCGTCTGTTTTGCCTTTCTTTCAGTTCATATTCTGTTTTTTGTGCCGTCATCATTAGCGTCTTACCTATATGAGACGCTCGTCTTACCATCATTATACGATCGTCTTATATAGGTAAGACGAGCGGATGATAGACGTAAGACGAGCATCATGTCGGTTCAAAAAGATAAAATAGAATGGAAAGAACAAGGAATATGCCCTATGTTTCCACAGAGATTGCGGGAAAGGAGTATTTTATAAATATAGGCAGAATGATATGTGCTAATTTCTCCCGCTTGGGTTACAGGTGAATGGGGTGAATAGCCGATTTATAGCAGCCCTTCACCCGCAAATGCCGATGAATAAACGGATTGCGGAGAGGTGAATAGGGTGAACCACCGTAAACTGTATATATTGGGTAATTTGATAAAGCTATCAAAAATTGAAATAGTAATGAATCATCAACGCTCCAATTCCATCATCCTATCTGACAGTATTTGTTAAAATAGGCTATAAAATGAAAAGCATTGATCTGTTTCCTCCATTATTCATTAAATTGCCATACATATATAGCGAGGAATAAAGAAGATGATATGTAAAAGTTCTCAGTAAAGTTTATTAAAAGAGGAAACCATGAATAAAGTTTATTATATCATATTATTATGTTTGCTTTCATCCTGCAAAGTAAATAAGACAGATCACGAGGAGAAACATGAAGCGGAAAATATCGATACGGAAGTGCATTACGACCAGTCGGAAGGTATGAATATATTAGTTGCACTAGGCAAAGTTTACGGCAATGAACCACAAGTAGCCGGGCTGTCTCTGGAAACTCCAAACTGTCCGGATTTTATCGAAGGTATCTATTTTGACAAGGCGGATATTGTTTTCCAAGTTACAGGAGATACGCTGAAAGCGCGACAAGTACTGGAAAAAGCCTCCGGAAGCAAGAACTTCAAAATAGAACTTGTGAGAGATAGCAATTACTCACAAAAAGACTTACTTGCCATTCAGGAAGAACTGCGCAAAAAATTGAAAGAATCGAAAGATGAGAATATAAAAAAGAATGTGACAGGACATAGTGTAGGATTACGCCATATAGAAATCCACCTGATAGTGAATACCCCCGAAAGGCGGAAGGAATTTCGAAAGAAAATAATGGACTCCCCGGCTTTTCTTTTCACCGGTGTAGAAGAACCTGTCATCAATGAAAAGACTGGCGTGAGCCACACACAAGGTGTTTATATCCGTCCCGAATATCTGGTTTATTCTACAGATGCAAAGCAGGCAACATTCATTCTTAACAACTACAGTGGCAAGACTATAGAATGCGGAGAGCATTATTATATCACTTTTGAAGACGAAAAAGGCATCTGGCGGGAACTGCCGATAAACTCCAATTTCTTCGACATAGGTTATGGAATATTGGATAAAGGGAAACGGACAATGCAAGCTTCTCTTTACCCGGATGTACATCCGAATAAGCCGGGGCGCTATCGCTACTTTTATGAGATAACGATAGATAGAAATCGCATCTTAATGATGGCGGAGTTTCGGTTGACAGATAATGAAAAGGAATGGAAAGAAGCGAAAAAAACGCCTTTGCCCGAAGGAGTATTAAAAGCGAAACAGAATGGCAGTCCGGAACCGATGGAAGAACTGGCAGAAGAACCGGTTTATGAAGTAGTGGAAGTTATGCCGGAATTTCCGGGCGGTACACATGCTGTGCTGGATTTCATTGAGAAGAATATCCGATATCCGGAAAGTGCCCGTAAAAACGGTGTGCAGGGAAAGGTGATTGTAAGAGTGATTATAGATAAGGATGGCTCAGTGACCGAACCGACTATTGTCAGAGGCATAAATCCGGATTTGGATAAAGAAGCTCTCCGGGTCATAGGACTTATGCCGAAATGGAAACCGGGAACACAACGGGGCAAGGCGCAGAAAGTTGAATACACTTTTCCAGTAATTTTTAAACTTGCAGACTTTATAAATAAACGGTAAATAGAGGATACAAGCAGTGCTTTACCCTCTATCTTGGAACAACCCGAACAAGCACTTTGCGAAGTCGTGGAGTCATGTGAAGAAAGAAACGGGCAAAAAGCCCCACAAAAATAGCAGCAGCTACAGTTCCTTCCCTCACTCCCGATATACCCCCAAAAAGCAATAACGAGGATATGGCAGCCAACAGTGTACAACTCACATCAAAACAGATTTTGAGATACCCGAATTCTTTTCCGCTTTTTATTACTACCGCCTGTATAAACGCCTCTGCCGAAAGCATAACTACGTTAGCGGTTACTTCCATGGCTATTCCCAGTCCGGTAAAGAGGCATCCTATAAGTAACACCATACACCTTGCCGGATAACTTTGGGGAACGACAGCAACAAACAGTAACATGGACAAGTCTATAAATGCACTGAAAAGAAATGATACCGGAATCTGAAGATACCGGATCTTTTTGAAATCATGTTTCAGAATAGCCATCTGTCCTATAATCAGGAGTACATTTAATCCAAAAACAAAAGTGCCCAACGAAACCGGAAACTTCAAACTAAGCACATAAGGCCAACACGAAATAGATGAAGCTCCAAGACCGGCTTTAATAGTCAGCGCTATGCCGGAAGCCATGATGTACAATCCCGCAATAAAAAGACCATAACGGGCGGTCAATTCTTTTTTACTCATATATCTATCTTATTAATTTTATTCGGTTGCGAAATTAGCCGTTTATACCGGAGTGATACATACTAAAAAACGGCTTATAATGTGCAAAAAGTAACATTCATACCCTTTATTCCCCTCGAATTATTAACTTTGCAGGGCAAAAAGGATTCACAATGGATAAATTATCAATAACAGAAATAACACTTGATTGTGTGCCGAAGCAACCATTCCGCTCCGAACATGGAGAACTGTTGTTCTGCCATTCGGGGCATATCCGTATCTACATAAACCAGCATGTATATGAGTTGAATTCCGGAAGCGCCGTAATGATTTTCCCCGAACAAATGGTGCTTTATTGCGAGGCCGACAAACAGTTGGAACTCACGTCCATTTCATTTTCCAAAGAGTTTCTTCACGACCTGTTCTACTCATTCCCGTCCGACAAAGTGTCATTTCTTAGGGAACATAACTGCTGTTCTTTTCGCGAAGAAGATCACACTTTAATGCAGCACTATTTAGAACTGCTTAAACTAAAACTCGCCGATAATCAAAACTTTTATCATACTGAACAAATCGTGCTTTGTGCTAGAATGATATTATATGAAATAGTTGAAAAGGCCGAGCGCATTTACAGTGCCACCCAACCGACCACAGCTTGCTGGCAACTCAAAGATAGGTTTGTTTCAATAGTTGAGAAAGACATACGCCGTTTCCGCTCCGTAGACTACTATGCCGACCACCTCTGCGTTACGGTCCGCCATCTCAGCAAAGTAATTAAACAGACTATGGGTTATAGTGCCAAGCAATGGATTGATAATTACGCCATATTGGAGATGAAAGTGGCTTTGCAGTCGGCAACATTGTCTGTGCAGGAAGTGGCATGGATGTTCCATTTTCCCGACCCGTCCACATTCAGCCGGTACTTCAAGAAGCATACAAGATATTCTCCATCAGAATATCGGAATGCATTATGCTTAATGACAAAAACGGAGTAACTTTGGCAATTATAAAATACTAAAACATTATATGGAAACAAAAACAGCATTACTTCTCATTGATATTCAAAATGACTATCGTGAAGGAGATTCAAACCCATTACAAGAAAAACTCTATAACGTATGAATATTGAAGAATACAGAGAATACTGCCTATCTATAAAAGGTGCGACTGAGTGTATGCCTTTTGATGAATTTACCTTAGTATATAAAGTTATGGACAAAATGTTTTCCTTTGCTCCTCTCAATCCGAAAGAAGGTAGATTCTGGGCTGATGTGAAATGTGACCCTAATAAATCTGCTGAATTGATAGAACATTATGAAGGCATCTATTTCGGCCCCTATACCGATAAGAAATACTGGATTACTATTCATTTGGAGAGTGATGTTCCCGATGCACTGATTAAAGAATTAATCAATCATTCAGTGGACGAAGTTATCAAGAAACTATCTAAGAAAAAGCAAAATGAATACCAGGAATACCTTTCGCCCCGTTTTAATGATTCTAAAAATTAACATGATATGAAAGCAATGTTGAAATACCCTATATTCAAGTTCAGCCCGGACGAAAATATGGTTTACACATTTTGGAAGAAGAACAAAACGACGAAGCTTGCCATACTGAAAGAGAATGACGGGTGGAAAGGAGAAATAGTAGTAGATTCCACCGGGACAAAGTACATCGTCCGGCGTTCCTACATGACCGGATGGAAAGGCATACACGGCTTTACGGGCATGAGTACGGGGATGATTAGTTACGAAACGGAGTACGAAGATACCATCGAACCTTTTTCCTTGCGTCAATTGCAAGAAAGGATAGCGGAGAGATACCCAAAAGTGCAATGGTTCGAGGAAGAATGCTGGGACAGCGTGGACGACTTCCGACAAACGATTTTCGCCTGCAAGACCTTTGAGGAACTTGCCGAAACGATGATGCCCCGACACGAATTTACCGTTTGGGAACGTATTCAAGATTATTTCTTTCGTGTACTCTTCTCAATGCTTGGCGTCATGCTTCTTTATATAATATGGCAGCTAATCAAAAAGGCATGGCTATGGATTATAGGATAATATGTTAAAAAGGCAATATGTTCTTCAAGTCTTTTTATCGTACTCGGGACAAGATCTACGGATAGATATATACTTGCACCTTACACCTATTGTCTATGGCATATTTATTTTTTCATTTATGCTATTACCACATTTTGATTACGATATTCTTTGGGAGTACACCCTACTTGTTTTTTAAAAAAACGCATGAAATGTTGAGGATGTTGGAAACCTAACATTTCTGCTATCTGCTTTGTATTCAGATTTGGGTCAATCAAAGCATTTTTCGCCACGCTTATCATCTTCAACTGTATAAACTCTTGCGCAGTTTTCCCTGTTTCCGATTTTACCAAATCACCCAAGTAATTAGGTGAAAGACAAATCTTGTCTGCAAAATATTTCACTGTGGGGATTCCATACAGTGATGCCTTACCGGAATCCATGTATTCATCGAGTAACTGCTCAAAGCGAACAAGGACATCATTATTTATTTCTTCACGGGTAATGAATTGACGTTCATAAAATCGCATACAATAATTGAGCAACACTTCGATATTCGAGATAATCAACGATTTAGAAAATTTGTCAATAGGATGCTGTAGCTCACGCACTATTTTTTCCATATAATCTTGTAGAATGATGCGTTCCTCTACCGATAGGTGTAACGCCTCGTTGGAAGCATAAGAAAAGAAAGAGTATTGTTTGATTTTCTGTCCCAATTCCGTTCGATGCAGGAAGTCAGGATGAAATAACAACCCAATGGCTTCGGGTGCAACACCATCTTCCAAACGATGAATACCAACAGTCTGTCCCGGAGCAAAACTTACCACTGTTTCATCATCGAAGTCATAAACAGTCTTACCATAATTAATAATACACCCTGTTGTCTTTTTCAGAAAAAGCGCATAGAAACCAAGTGTCATTTTATGTGTAGGTTGGGGCACAGACTGGTCGAAATGCACAATCCCGACTAATGGGTGGCGTGTTTCAAAGCCAAAGAACTTATTGTACTGCTCAATGGTATCTGCTTTTATAATATCCACATTGTCTTTCATCTTATTTGAATGTTTATAGTACATAAATCAATCTTGTAATGCAAAGGAAACATATTTTTTTGTATTAGGAAAAGGCAGACAGGTAAAAACAGTAATTCAGATACATTAATCCGTAACTTAGGTACTTCATTGATTATTAGATGTTATCAAAAGTATTATCTTCCGTAATCGGGGTACTTTACCCCGTAAGAAAGGTATCTGCCTTATAAATTAAACCCTCTAATTTTGCATCGAACAAATTAATTAATTTAAAACAGATAGAATATGAAACGTACAGTAATGACAATGATTGTAGGGCTGGCGTGTATAGCTACAGCTTTTGCACAAATGAGTGAAGAACGTGTTCCAGCAAGAGGATTTGCCATGTTTTCAGCCAAAGACACTTTCCGACCTTACGAATTTACCCGTCATGCCATTGGAGAAAATGATATTCAAATTGAAATCCTTTATGCAGGTATCTGTCACAGTGACCTACACGCAGCTTGGGACGAACAGCAGAAACAAGGATTATATGCAACATATCCTATGGTTCCGGGACATGAGATAGCCGGACGAGTGGCAAAGATAGGTAAGAATGTAACAAAATTCAAAGTTGGCGACTTAGCTGGCATTGGCTGCATGGTCAATGCTTGTGGACATTGCCATTCTTGTGAAATGCACAAAGAACAGTTCTGTGAAAATGGGACTACCTTTACTTACAACTCTCCCGACCGCTATCACAATGGAGAAATGGCAATGGGCGGCTATTCTGACAATATCGTGGTAAGTGAGAATTTTGCTATCAAGATACCTGAAAATGCCGATTTGAAACGTGTTGCCCCATTATTGTGTGCAGGTGTAACCACATGGTCGCCCATACATTTTAGTAATGTAAAGAAAGGTGATAAAGTTGCAGTTGCCGGATATGGTGGTTTAGGACATATGGCTGTTCAATATCTTGTGGATTTAGGAGCTGATGTTACCATTTTCGACCGTACAGAAGAAAAACGTAATGATGCTGCCCGTATGGGAGCTACCCACTATGTAAATGTAAATAATGCAAAGGAAATGGAAGGATTGAACAATACATTCGACTTCATTATCAGTACCATCCCAACAAATTATGAACCCATACAATATGTAGCTATGCTGAAAATGGGCGGAGAAATGGCTATTGTAGGACTGCCCGACAAATCAACACTTAACATTGCTAATATGGCTTTTCTATCACAACGAAAAGTTTACGGTTCACTTATTGGCGGTATAAAGGAAACACAAGAAATGTTGGACTATTCCGTTGCACATGATATTTATCCCGAAGTGGAAATCATCAAAGCAGATGCCGCAGAAATAGATAAGGCTTGGCGTAATGTATCGGACGGAAAAGTAAAGTTCCGCTATGTGATTGACATGAGTACGTTGAAAAAATGAATAGGATGAATAAAGTTATTGAAAGGATGCGAAACGGAGAACGGATTACAGAAACGGATGCTGATTTTCCTCTCCTCTACTCCGAAATAGAGAACACAAAGAAACTTGTTTGTGAACTGAATAACAAATACCATTCCCCTGATGAGATTCGGGTGTTACTCGAACGTATTTGGGGACAACAATTGGACACTTCGGTACGAATGTTCCCACCCTTCTATACAGCTTTCGGTAAACTAACCCGTGTAGGCAAAGAAGTGTTTATCAACTTCGGCTGCACTTTCCTCGACCAAGGTGGTATCACGTTAAAGGACGGAGTATTTATCGGACCGGAAGCAAAAGTTGTAACCGAGAACCATCCCGAAGAACCTGCCTTGCGGCATAGGTTATTAGTAAAACCGATAGTTATAAGGCGCAATGCGTGGATTGGTGCAGGAGCAATTATTCTACCCGGAGTAACCGTAGGAGAAAATGCCATTGTCGCCGCCGGAACAGTAGTCACGAAAGACATACCGGACAATGTTATAGTAGCAGGTGTACCCGCTAAAATCATAAGAAATATTAAACAGTAATTATATGAACATGTTGTTATCATCCTTTATTCTTTTGTCGGGATTATCTTTTGTTACAGCTGCTTGCAGCCCTACAGAAGAACCAGCCAATACGGAAGAACCGACACCTGCTCCTAAACCGGAGCCAACACCCGAACCACAACCGGGTAACGGACACACATTAGTGGTCTATTTCTCTTGTACCAATACCACGAAAGGTATTGCGGAAAGAATTGCAGAAATTACCGATGGAACACTTCATCGCATCGTCCCCGAAACGCCCTATAAAAGTGAGGACTTGAATTATAACAATTCCTCGTCCCGTGCTAACCGTGAGCAGAGTGACCCGGCAGCACGTCCGGCAATAAGCAGTAAAATCGAGAATTTTTCGGACTATGATGTGGTTTTTCTTGGTTATCCCATTTGGTGGGGGAAAGCCCCTAAAATAATCTTTACGTTTCTTGAAAGCCTAAATCTATCGGGCAAAACCATCGTGCCGTTCTGTACTTCACATTCCAGTGGCATCGGTTCAAGCGATACAGATTTGCACGAATCGGCAGAGAAAGCCGCATGGAAAAAAGGAAAACGTTTTAATGGAAATGAATCAGCAGGAACAATTAAAGATTGGATTGAAAGTATGAATTTGAATCAAAATAGCAATGTAGGCGTGTTCAACCTCTCGAAAGGTGAAAATGGGAAAGCACCTACCGTAAGACTTAGCAGTGGATATGATATGCCCATCGTTGGGCTGGGCACATACAGTCTGCATGGTGATGTCTGTGTAAATTCCGTCAAGGCGGCTCTTGCTTCCGGCTTCCGCAAAATTGATACGGCACATATGTATGACAATGAAGAAGAAGTGGGACAAGGCGTTCGTGAATCGGGCGTGCCACGTGAAGAAATCTTCGTGGCAACCAAACTTTATCCTAATCAATTCAGCAATCCCGAAGCAGCAATAGAAGAATGCTTGCGTAAGCTCGACATCGGTTATATTGACCTGATGCTGTTACACCATCCGGGAACTGACGATGTAAAAGCATATAAAGCAATGGAAAAATATGTGGCGCAGGGCAAAATTCGCTCCATCGGATTATCGAACTACTACATAAAGGAAATGACGGAGTTCCTGCCGCAAGTAAGCACCAAACCTGTATTGGTACAGAATGAGATACATCCTTATTACCAAGAAAAAGGAATTGTAGAATATATGCACAGCCAAGGCATTGTAGTAGAAGCATGGTATCCACTTGGCGGCAGAGGTCATACGGTAGCTTTGTTAGGTAATGAAACCATTAGCAATATTGCAAACGCTCACGGCAAATCTTCGGCACAGGTTATTCTACGTTGGGATTTACAAAGGGGCGTGGTTGTCATTCCCGGTTCAAGCAATCCTGACCACATTAAAGAAAATATATCTATCTTCGACTTTGAACTGACAGACGAAGATATGGCGCAAATTGCCGCACTCGACCGGAACGAGAAGCATGATTGGTATTAAACATCTTGATACAAACGCACATGAAAAAGGTAAAAATCACAGTGCTACGCACTACATTTAATGAAGATTTCGCCCGTGATTATGGAATGCCGGAAGTCAAACCATGCCCTGTTATGAAAGAAGGGCAGGTGTTTTACGCCGGATTAGGAAAGCCCGAAGGTTTTTGCGACGGCGCATGGAGAACCATTCATCAGTATGTGTTTGCCCTTGCCAATGGCGTGCAACATTTTTATTTTAACGATTGGGTACGCCAGCCGGGAACGGCAATCACTTGTTGCAATGACGGTTTGCGTCCCGTATTTTTTAAGTTGGAAGCTACCGATGAAGAAGTAGTTTCTCCTTTTATTTGATTAATTTTATAATTTACGAGATAATGGAAACGAATATGAATTACAATCAGTACATCCCCACCCACATTCTTTTCGGTGCGGGACAGTTGAACAATCTTCATGCACAAACTATGCCGGGTAAAAAGGCATTGATAATCATATCCAATGGCAAATCTACTCGTACCAATGGCTATTTGGCACGCACAGAAGAACAACTTCACCAAGCCGGAGTGGAAACCAAAGTTTTCGATGGAGTTGCTCCAAATCCCACAGTTACCAACTCCGAAGCAGGAGCAAAAGCCGCCCTTGAGTTCGATGCGGATTTCCTTGTAGCATTGGGTGGTGGCAGCGTCATGGATTGTTCGAAAGCTATTGCTCTCTTGGCTACTAACAGCGGAAAATTATGGGATTATGTACCAATCGGCACAGGCAAGGGACAACCGATTACAAATAAGCCGTTACCGATTATCGCCATAACAACCACCGCCGGAACTGGTTCAGAAACGGATGGCTGCGGCGTGATAACTAAAGAAGATACTAACGAAAAAGCATTTATCATGCACCCGGCATTATTTCCATGTCTTGCTGTAGTCGATGCAGAACTGATGCTTTCCGTACCTCCACTGTTTACTGCCTTTCAGGGATTTGATACATTGTTCCATAGTGTAGAGGGCTTCATTGCCGCCAGCGCAAACCTTGCCAGCGATATGAATGCACGTGAAGCTATCCGCAACATTGCTGAATATCTGCCCCGTGCCGTTAAGGACGGTTCTGATTTGGAAGCACGTACCCGTATAGCTTTCGCCAATACATTATCGGGAGCAGTGATGACACTTACCTTACTTACCAGTGAACATGGGTTAGAACACGCATTATCAGCCTATCATCCGAATTTACCTCACGGAGCCGGACTGATTATGATAAGCAAGGCGTATTTCAGTTATTTCGTGAACCATCATGCTTGCGATGACCGTTTTGTAGAACTTGCACGTCTGTTAGGTATGTCCGAAGCCAATAAACCCGAAGATTTTATCACTGCACTTGTCCGCCTGCAAGAAGCCTGCGGCGTAGCCGATTTAAAAATGTCTGATTACGGTATAATGCCCGATGAGTTCGAGAAGTTCATGCGCAACACCCGCGAAGTAATGGGCATCATGTTCACAGCAGACCGTGTACAAATGTCTGATGAGGATATTGTGCAGATTTTCGCAGAATCATATAGATAAGAATTTAGTATGAGCGATAAAAATATATCCCGGAGTGAAGCTCTCAAAAAAATGGGAGTTTTCGCCGCAGGTGCAGCATTGAGTGCAAGCGGACTTACTGCTGCAAGTAATCTCAATTTGAAAAGTGACAAGAAAATGAAAGTATTGGCAATTAACGGAAGTTCAAGAAAAGACGGAAATACGGCAGATATGCTGAATTTGGTATTGGCAGAGATAGAAAAAGAGGGACATGAAACAGAGTTGATTCAGTTGGCAGGCAATACGATAAATCCCTGTAAGGCATGTTTTGCCTGTGCAGGAAAGAGCAATTGTGTTTTTGACAATGATATTTTCCGCAAACTCTATACTAAAATGACCGAAGCCGATGCTATAGTGTTAGGTTCTTCTACCTATTCAGCCGATGTTTCATCCACATTGAAAGCGATAATCGAAAGAGCAAGCGTAGTAAGTGATACCAATCCGGGAATGTTCCGCCACAAAGTGGCAGGAGCAGTGGCAGTAGCACGGCGTGCAGGAGCAATGAACACCATCGACACAATCAATCATTTCTTTCTAAACAAGGAAATGTATCTTGTTGGCTCTACTTATTGGAACATTGCCTACGGTCGCTTGCCCGGAGAAGCATTGAAAGATGAAGAAGGTGTTGCCAACATGAAGAATCTCGGACAAAATATAGCGTGGTTATTGAACCACCTTAAATAAGATATAATTTTTCCTTTTATAAAGCAATTGCTCTTCATAACCTCACATTTTAAAGTTGCAAAACTACTAATAACTTGTTAAATGTGAGATAGATAAACGGTGTACAAAATTCGGACTTTCTACGGTTATTTCGGGACAAATCGTTACCGTTTGTCCAATAGGGAATATGTAACAATCTAGTAACGAAACTATGTCTTTTACAGTCCTTTTGTTGTCTTGAGAACAAGATTTATTGGCAATAAAAAGCCTACAAATCATTGATTTGTAGGCTTTTATCTAACTTTCCAGCGGAGAGAGAGGCTCTATAACCTATAATATCAAAGAATATCATAAACTCGTAATACCCTATTAATAACCAAGTTATTACAAGTACATCATAAAACAAAATATCACTTAACACCTTTGCATATCTCATTTTTTGGGTGTACTTTTGGGTGTAGATTTTCAAACACACCCAATTATGAACATTAAAAGAAACATCATTTTCGCACTAGAAAGCCGTAAGAAGAACGGGGTGCCAATCACAGAGAACGTGCCAATCCGTATGCGCGTAATATTCGCAAGCCAGCGCATAGAGTTTACAACTGGCTACCGCATTGATATAGCCAAATGGGATGCAGACAAGCAGAGGGTAAAAAACGGATGCACAAACAAGCTAAAGCAAAGCGCATCCGAAATCAATGCAGATCTACTAAAGCAGTACACGGAGATGCAAAACATCTTCAAGGAGTTTGAAGTTCAAAATGTACTCCCTACACCTGCACAGATAAAAGACAGCTTCAATGCAAGGATAAAGGATGCACTCTGTGGGGAGCAAGAAACCACAACTGAAAGGGCTAATATCTGTTTTTGGGAAGCGTTCAGTGAATTTGTAAAGGAATGCGGAAAGCTGGATAACTGGACGGAAGCAACCTATGAAAAGTTCGCAGCAATGAAAAATCATTTGAACGAGTTCAGAGATACGCTTTCTTTTGATACGTTTACCGAGAACGGTCTAAATAGTTATGTGGACTTCCTACTAAATGAAAAGGACATGCGCAACAGTACTATAGGCAAGCAGGTTTCCTTCCTAAAATGGTTCTTACGGTGGAGTTTCAAGAAGGGGTACAATCAGAATACGGCTTATCAAAGCTTCAAACCTAAATTAAAAAACACACCCAAGAAAGTGATATTCCTCACACCGGAAGAACTGAATAAGCTGAAAGCATATCAGATACCAAAGAACAAGCAATATTTGGAACGGGTAAGGGATGTTTTTCTGTTCTGTTGTTTCAGTGGACTACGCTACTCGGACGTGTACAATCTGAAACGAAGCGACATCAAGCAAGACCACATAGAGATAACTACTATAAAAACAGCAGACAGCCTGATTATAGAATTGAACGACCACACCAAAGCTATACTGGAAAAATATGAAAAAATACACTTTGAGGACTATAAAGCACTTCCAGTTATCAGTAATCAAAAGATGAACGATTATTTGAAGGAACTGGGGGAACTCGCAGGAATCGGTGACCCGATAAGGGAAACCTACTACAAAGGGAATGAACGGATAGACACCGTTACCCCAAAATACGCACTACTGGGCACTCATGCAGGAAGAAGAACATTTATTTGCAATGCCCTAGCTTTGGGCATTTCTCCACAAGTGGTAATGAAATGGACAGGGCACAGCGACTACAAAGCGATGAAACCTTATATAGACATAGCGGATAGTATCAGAGCAAATGCTATGACTAGATTCAACAAAATTTTTGATATTCAAATGAACGAATCAGATATAGAACATAAAAATCCATGTTCATAATTTGTAGTTCTTGAGATTTATACTACCTTTGCAGAAAAGATATCTTTTTAAAACCGAGGCGTGAAGATAGCCAAATTCCCATGAACGAAGCTACCATGACATAGCCTCCTCTATGCAGAAAATTGCATAGAGGCAGATAAACAAAAATTCTGCATGATATTCTTGATAGATTCTTAATAGATTCTTAATAGTTTCTTCATAGATAAATGCAGGATTTCATTATAACAAAAACAACTTGTCCAATCAGCAGAACAGCAAGAGTGTTTTAGATTGTAAGAGGAAGGTAGAAATTAATACAAAATTTGATTTCTACTTAGATGAAAGCCGTCCCTTCTTAGCGCTATTCATAATACGCAAGAGGCAGCTTATTTTACTTAAACAATAGAAAAATGACTGAATTGAACAAGCTTTTGGGTGCTCTGACAGTTCAAGAGTTTCTTGATATTTTAGTACCGCTAATTTCTCGTCAGCAACCAACGCAACCAGTTTCCTCAGAACAGACCAACGATAACAAACGCTATGTTTACGGTTTAGCAGGGCTGGCAAAATTACTTGGTTGTTCCATAGTTACCGCCAATCGGATAAAGAAAAGCGGAGTAATCGACAAGGCTATCTCGCAAGTAGGTAGAAAGATTATTATTGATGCGGACTTAGCATTGGAGCTCTTGAGAATCAATCAAAAGAGAAATTCCCGAAGGAATTAATTAGACACTTAAGTTAAAGCCGTTACTCACTTTGGGTAACGGCTTTTTATATCCTATTCCCCTTGTTTTTGCCTCATATTTAATCGCTTTGCCTCTCCACACTCCTATCAATATTGACAGAAGAAAGTTTCAGAATCACCTTTGTTTGCTCCTGCTAACTTCGTTATACATCCAATATAAATAGCTATTAGCCTCATTCCAAACTCCTTGACTTCCCCCAATTTCAACAACTCAACTTCCAACCACTTAATCAGAAAGCCCCTAAATCGGCTTTATTTCATTTCTATAGCTCTCCGATCTCATATGATACTCAGAGCAATGATATTTAACTCTTATACCCCTTTGAAACGTGTTCTATAGTCTATTTTTGTAAGATTTGACATACATTCTTTTGAATTACAATATCTTTTAATATCTTTGCACTGTTTTCACGGTTTTGGAAACAAGCATATTAATAAATGGGCGTTATTGAGATTTTCTTATATTATCATATCTCGCGAAATTGAGACAGAAATAAAGAGGATAGCACTCATACTTGGATATATACACTTGAATTATATACCTCTTGATGCAAGGCTATTATTTCATCTATTTCAAGAGCAATGCAGGACTTGAATATAGAAATAAAGCAAATATAGCTCCACACCTTTTTATGCTTATTATGAATTAAAGAGTGTGCGACTTTATGTCGTGTTCCTCACGCCTTATTTTTGATAACGCTCTGAGAAGGAACATAGGAGCAAGAATAACAATCTATTAATAAAAATGAAAACATTGAGATTTATTGGAATGGCTTTGATAGCCATAATTATGAGTGTGAACTTCACAGCTTGCAACGATGATGATGAAGATGAAAGCAGTAACACTGCAAGCCTTGTAGGAACATGGAAGATTGTAAAGAGTGTGTACGATGACGGAGAAGTCATAGAACATGATTATCCTTACTGGGTCATAGATTCAAATACAATCTATTCTACAGATGAAATAGGAAAAAAAAAGAGTGATTACTGCTCATACACCTATGACGCGGAAAAGAAGATAATCCATCTAACTTACATAGACGATGGGCGCGATGGAGGAACACTAACAGTTCTTAAACTAACCTCAGATGAATTAGTGTGTCACGATGATGAAGAAGGTCGGACTGAATATGGTAAGAGAGTAAAATAATACGGCTAACAAAGAGATCACGATAGAGTAGTTTTAATGCTAGCTTATCTTTTCTCAAGTAAGTCTTTCTATGGTCTTTTAAAAGAAGAATGAAAATTAAATCAATTAGAAATGAACTATATATGAGAAATCTAATTAATAGGTTTATCTTAACCCTATTTTGTACATTTAGTACACTAATTTGTAAGCCCTGCAATTTTTTGTTTCAAACACAACCAACTATTGACGTCTCTTTGCAAAATAAAGTAGATACTCTCTTGGCTACAACCTTAACTGAGCACAAAGCTACATCAGGCAAGGTTATCATTATGGAAACTGCTACGGGCTACATCAGAGCAATGGTAGGACTGGAACGGAAAGATACCCTCTCTCCGTTCCAACCTACAATCGATTTCTGCACCCCATATCCAACGGAGCAAAGGCAGGTAGTTACCCTTTTGGCTGCACTGGAAACTGGCAAAGTCAGCCTATCCGATACCGTAGACGTAGGTAGCGGAATTTATATCTCTGACAGTGATACGATAAAAGACCATAACTGGCATAGAGGTGGCTATGGGAAGATAACCGTAGAATGGGCAATAGCCGCCAGTTCTCGCATCGGAGAAGTCTTGATAAGGGAACGTGCCTTTGGCGATAAAAAGTCCGAATACGAGGCTGCAATCGAGCAAATCGGTTATGGTAAACCCGATTTAGCCAAGGGATTGGATTGCATACCAAATACTGATGCGGCTACTTCAAAAATATCTCCAATTCAGCTAATTACTTTCTATAATGCGATAGCTAATCATGGGTGCATGGTGCAGCCTCAAATATATAAGGATAGTGTAGCTATTATCAGCCCTCAGATAGCCTCTAAAGCAAGCATAAATAGTGTTTGTCAAACATTGGAAAAAACAGTAGCAGAAGGGCTTGGAAAGCGTGCTAATACGGATAAGACAAAGGTAGCAGGCAGAGGTGGAATGATACAGATAGAAAATTCCTATGATTCAACCTATATCATGGATTTCTGCGGTTACTTCCCAGCTAATAATCCTCGACATACTATCCTTGTAGTCTTGGAGAAACAAGGACTTCCTGCAAGTGGAAACATATCAACGGTAGTTCTATTTAAAGAGATAGTAAATATATTAATAACAACTAATTATTCTTCTAATTAAACATATCAATAACTTAAAACGTAATTTTATGAGAACATTATTTTTATTAGCCATTATGGTGTTTATAACAAGCACAGGTGTTGCAAATGTAAAGGTTGCGGATTCTTATCAGAAAATTGAAATATATAATGGTGAGGAATATATAACTACTATTGGATATTTGATAAAAGGCAAAGATACTACTAAGGCTAAAAAGGTCAAATTGAGATGTAAGAAAGCAATCCGTGATTTTGATAAAGTTCAAATAGGGTGGCTTGTTCATTCTTATCAATTCATTGGGGAAAATGACTGGTATTATGTCGATAGGGTTTCACATCCCACTGATAGATGGCATAAAGAAAATATAGGAAATTTCAACAACTACGTAACTACTGGAGAAGGGGCTATCTATTTTTGATAAACTATAATTATGCTAATGAAGTCGTAATAGATGATACTCCGTTACGACTTTATTTTCTATAGCTATGTGATGAAGGGAATAGCTGGGTAATCTGAATAAGTCTGATAGTAGGTTTAGCAGACTGGAGGATATAAATATATACCCTTTTTCATCCACAATAAAGAGGGTTATATAATTTTCCCGTACCGACAAGCACACCATGACACCTTCCAAACTATCCCCCTCCCTACATTCCATTAAAATTTAAGTTTCTACCCTTTCCTAATTCAAAACAGAGATTCCAATAACAACTAACCTTTTAACAAAATTTCAGAACCTCAACGTCCAGCTATATACTGCTTCTCTACATAGACAGGAAGATATTTTTTCGCGAAAGAACATCTTTGAATTGTAGTGATTCCTGTTTCCCTTATTACTTATAATAAATACAAAATACTACTTATTACATCAACCATTCTCTAAAAAAACAAAGCCACTGGAACTACACACCATTCTTTCTTATAAGCAAATCAGGGATATAAGTACATACTATTCCGACCATACTATCTCCCAAGTCGAATTAATAACTCAAATCGGTATTCAGGCAGATATAAGTACGAAGCAAGGAGCAACCCTCGTCAATACTCGATATATGCCCAAATCAATCAATAATTCACTTAAAACATTTACCATTATGAGAAATTTAGTTATTATGCCCAATGCGGCACAGCGTAGAGAATCTTTGAACATGGGTGAGTTCGCAGAAGAAGCAACCATTATCCATGATGAACCAACAGTAGAATCGGGTGTGAGTTTTCTTGAAGCAAATACCGATGGAATCACCATGAACGAGCTTGCGAACAAATGCGTAGTTCCAACATGGGCTAACCAAGAGTTGACTATCGCACATCAGGATTTTATTTCATGTGTACACGATGCAGCCAGTTCTTTCTATGCAGGAGAACAGCTAAACAGCCCCGATATACGGGTTTCCCACATCGTCCGTGGTAGAGTACCGCAAGCTCTTGGTAAGAAAGCCTCAGAGCTTTTAGAGTGCGAAAAAACACAGTTCTATCAACGGCTTGCATTCGCGTTTACCATACCGAGCATTGTCGAAACGATCAGAGGGCAGAAGCTGGAGTTATGTGTTGGAGGTGTCCGCAACTATAGCGACCTGAATCTATACCGTGCTACCAAAGGAATAGAGAAATTCTCTGTCTTTGTTGGCTGGAGAGTAAGAATCTGTTCCAATCAGGTGCTAACTGGCGAAGGACTGAAATACAACATGGAGGTAACCAATATCAGTGAGCTTTACCGTAACGTACTGGAGTTATTTCACAACTTCAATCCTGCAAAAGAGATTCACTTAATGCAAACGCTTACCAATACTTCACTATCCGAAACCCAGTTTGCCCAGATTGTCGGGAGGATGCGGATGTTTCAAGCACTGTCACCCACAAGACAGAAGGCTATTCCAAGACTTCTGATAACTGACAGTCAGATAAATTCCGTGTGTCGAGATTATTATAATAACGAAGTGTTCGGAGCAAAGGATAACGCTATATCCATGTTCGATTTCCACAACCTTCTAACGCAGGCTAATAAAGGTAGCTATATAGATACCTATCTACAGCGTGCAGTAAACGCTACTGAGGTCAGTGTAGGACTTAATAACGTCCTGCAAGGGATAGATAACAAATACGCTTGGTTCTTAGGCTAAGTGGTGTTGTTGATTGAGAGAAGAAAGGACAGCTATTCAGTTAGTTGTCCTTTCTATTTATATTCACTTCTGTTATTAGTGAATATTTCACTATCAATCAGCCATTTATTCCGACCTGCCAAAAATAAATATTCACTTACAATCAAAACGATATAAAACTGAATAATATGTCACTCAAATACTCAACAACTACAGCGGACTACCTTATGTGGTCTGATGCTATGAACCTCATCCGAAAACTGGCAAAAGACGGAAGCTATAAAATCTCGCTCCTTGTAGCAATCGGATGTTTTACAGGATTGCGGATTTCTGATATTCTCGCTCTCAGGTGGAAACAGATAATTGAAACGGACGAATTTACAGTAATAGAGAAAAAGACTGGCAAGCAAAGAGTAGTCAGAATTAACTCCCAGTTGCAGCAGCATATACAAGAATGTTACGAGCATATAAGTCCGGTCGGGATTAATGCGCCAATCCTGATAAGTCAGAAGGGAACGGTGTTCACAGTTCAACGGATAAACATCATTCTTAAGGAGGTGAAAACGCGGTATAAACTGCGGATAAGGAACTTCTCCTGCCATAGCCTCAGAAAGACTTTCGGAAGACAGGTTTATACTATGAACGGAGAAAACTCCGAACTGGCTCTTATCAAGTTAATGGAACTGTTCAACCATAGTTCGGTTGCTATCACCAAGCGATATTTAGGACTTCGACAAGAAGAAATTCTTCAAACTTACGATTGCCTTACTTTTTAGGGAATAAGGTCAGAGAAGGCTTAAAAGCACCTTTTCTGACCTTATTTTTTAGTACAATGCACCCTATTGAAGATTATTCAATACTCCCAAGATTCTCGCATCAAGTTCTTTGGATAACGCCATGTCTTCCGTAATAATAGGATTGCTCATAATATCCCGAAATTTATTTCTCACCCTCGTGTAAGATTGTGCATCATTAAAAACAGCGCGGTCTTTCATCTGACTAATACACTCCGTTACAAACGCAGGAGGTGCATATTGAGAAAGTGCAGCTATTATATAATCAATGGCATCTGCTGGAGTTTTGATTGACTTCATAGCTTCCGCAGCAACAGCCTTCTTCTTCTCTATCTTAAAATAATCTTCACTCCATACCCCTGCTATTTTCCGATAAAACCTCTCATCATGCAAGGTACTCCCTATCACTTTCAGTTCTTTAAAGCGAGTAGCTAACTTACCAAACCATCGGTGTTCATAGCGTAATAAATTGTCACCCACCAATCCTTTGGGATGATTTTTTCTCTTTTCAAGCGACTCAAGTCGCTTATCATAAAAAACAAGAGATTGTCCAAAGCCTTCATCCCCTTGCTTATACTCCAAAGTCTCATCTTTCACAACTACTACTCTTTTGAAACGGCTCAAAGCTCCCAAACAATCAAGATACATTTTCACTGGTTGCCCCATGCTAAACGTAGTCGCTATATCTATTCGAGTTACATTTGCATTATTCATGTCGTAATGCAAACTATCTGATAGAAACTCTATACATGCTTTTGCTTCTACACGTTTCAACGTAAATGAATTATCAGGATAAAGCAAACGAGGGAAACTACTATCGCAATATATCCAGCCTGTTCCTACTCTGATATATATGTTTCCTATATATCCTTCGTAAAAAAGGATGCCTCCCGTTTCATTATCTGTTTTCACTTTACACTTACTAAGATTCTGAATTAAAATTGAGGGATCTATTAGGTAGTCTTTATGATAAAAGCTAACGGTATCATACATAACTTTATAATTTTATTATATACAAATTTTGTAGATAACTCACCCCTTATTATATAAGGGAAATGCTGAAACCTTGACACCCATCATCCAGTTCTCAATTTCTTGGCGATTGAAATAAATCCGCTTACTGGAACGATAGAAAGGAATCTGTTTGGCACAAGTCTTTTTGTAAAGACAGGAAACGCTTAGCCCAGTCAGCAAAGCGACTTCTTCAATAGTTAACACATTCTTTGCCGCAAGAAGACTGAGCGATTTTATTTCTTTCAGTTCTATCAAGACGGCTGATTCAAAATCTGTCATCGTTATTTGCTTTAAGAGTTTGAAGCAAAAGATAATTCTTTGCCACATCTCATCCGATTGGGATATTTCGCAATCCTTCTCGAACTAGACAGGACAAATATCAACCGAAAGCAGAACAAATACCGGATGGGAAAAGAGGATTATATAAAAGAGAACATATAAATCGGGATGTTTTTCTCTTGGTTAGCCAATGATTAGCAGATAGTTATATTTTATCTTAAAATTCCTGTTTTAACCTACGAGACACAGGCACATAGCTTAAAAACGATTTTGAATGCACTCTTGGCAAGAAAAAGGTAAGCGACCATGAAAAGGAAAGTCTAAAGAAAGACACCGATATACATCCCGAATATATCTCAGAACAGGAATAGAGACATCTTAAATAAAATAAAAACACCCAGCTTTACATTATCGGGTGTAAAACTGGGTGTAACTCCTATAAATTACTGATTATCAGTGTTTATTGCGGAGAGAGAGGGTTTTGAACCTATAACTCTAACCGCTTATATTTCAGCTACTTCGCTTTCAAAATTTCAAATAGGTAACGAAACAGTAACGATTTTCAGATGTTGGGCTTGTCCAACTTTGACCGCTGTTTGTCTGCCTAACTTTCGGGTTCAAAGATACGGCTTTCTTTTGAAACTCGCAAATATCTGATAATAAATATTTTTGGGTTAGTGCAAGGTGCAAGCTATATATATAAATATATACTTGCACCTTGCACTAAAAAAAAGCACTGGGGTACAAATGGTTAAAACAAAATCCGTATCTTCGTAACCGATTAAAAACAAACGTGTATGATAATAACTAACCGTGAAGAAGTAATAGATAAAGCGTTCGGAGTATTTGTCAGGATGAACTACGAGAAAGCAAGCATCATCACGCTTGCCAAAGCCTGCGGAGTGACAAAAACGGGCATCGTTTATTATTTTCCGCACAAGCTGGATTTATTCATGGCTGTGGCAGACAAATACGTGCTAAAAATGCACGAACCGGGAAACAAGTTTGCCGCTCCTGCCGATACGTTGGAGAAGTTCATCGGGCAATACGTGGCGGGGGTAGCCGCTTCCATGAAAAGGATTGTTGAACTGATTGACGATAATAGCAGCCCGCATGATTGTAGCCCTAACTTCTACTACTTTCATTTCCTGTCACAAGTGCGTATGTACTATCCGGGCATCAGGCAGAAAATTGAGAAAATCTACCGACAAGACTATGACCTATGGGAGAAAGTCATACAAAAAGCAAAAAACAGCGGGGAAATCAGAAACGACACGGACGTGAAGAAAACGGCTACCATGTTCCGGCAAATGTTTTTAGGACTGTCATACGAACAAGCATTTCTGAACGGTCTAAACGTGGACGAACTGGCAGAAAACTTTCGCTATATCTATTCGCTGCTTAAAGCCTGATACAGTTTTGTTTTTTTAACTTCTATTATTTTTGAACGTATGTTCAAAATGTGGCGTTTTTGTTTTATCTTTGGAGCATGAAGCAAAATTCAGCGACATGGATAAGGTTCAGAAACAAAGAGGAAGCATCGTGCTACACAAAGAAACAAGGGACGGTGCAGACTACATACGGATAGAATATGCGAACAGTCAGGCTGTAACCCAACTGCTCGCCCAAGACACGGGTATGGAAATGGCTGGCAACGGCTCTGCATACATGGCATCAGCCGCTTTCAGCCTGCCGGATTTCTACGACCGCTATTCGCCCCACGCCTATATTGATTACAGCCGGGTTTACGTGCGGCATCCCAAACCTAAAAGGGAATACACACTGCCGAAAGGCTACCTCGAACTGCTGGAACAGAAGCGTTACAGCCCCTCGACCGTCAAAACATACCGTGCCTATTTCAGCGACTTCATGGAATATCACAAGGGACGGAACATCGACCGCCTGAAAGTGCCGGACATCAACAAGTACATACTCTATCTTGTGAACGAGAAGAAAATCTCGGTGTCGCAACAGAATATGCGCATCAATGCTATCAAGTTCTATTACGAACAGGTGAAAGGCGGCAAACGGCAATACTACGGCGGTATCACCCGTGCCAAAGAGTACAAGAGCCTGCCCGAAGTGTTGAGCAAGAATGAAATTAAGCGCATCCTTGCACAAATTTCCAACATCAAGCATCACTGCATGATTTCGTTGGTTTACTCTGCCGGACTTAGAAGAAGCGAATTGCTTAACCTGACCCCGCAGGACATCAACAGTGAAACAATGTCGGTTCGCATTATGGGCAAGGGGAAGAAATGCCGTTATTCGCTCCTTTCACCCAAGTTGCTGGAAGAACTACGGCACTACTTCCGGGAATATCGCCCACAAAAATGGTTGTTTGAGGGCGAAACACCCGGAGAGCAATATTCGGCAAGTGCATTGGTGAAAGTGCTGAAAGAAGCCGCACATCGTGCAGGCATCAAACACCGTGTACACGTACACATGCTGCGCCACTCCTTTGCCACACACTTGCTGGAACAGGGAACAGACCTGCACACGATACAGGAATTGCTGGGACACAACGACATCAAGACCACAACCATTTATCTTCATGTGTCAAGTGCCCATAAAGCAAAAATCCCTAATCCTCTTGATACACTGGATAATTCGTGAGGTGCAGTTATAGAAGTGTAGGAACGACACCATAAGGTGCGGTTATAAATAAATTCAAGACAATTAAAACAACTATGAATCAGCAGTTTATAGCGAAGTGGCAAAAACAACGGAAATAACGACACGAGTATGATAGATTTGTTAAGCGACATATACACAGATGGTTGCCAAGCGAAAAAGTACCGTTTATCCGACTTCTTCAATCGGTGGTGGGACGAGTATGCACAGCACCCGGCGGAGTATATCACCCCCGAACAGTACAAGGCGGTGAACGCTATCCGTGTATGCCGTACAGCAGCTTTAGGCATAGATACATATGCTTGTCCCGAATGTGGCGAAGTACGGGAAATCTACCATAGCTGCAAGAACCGTTTCTGCCCGTCATGCGGTTGGCGTGATACGCTGAAATGGGCGGGACGCATGAAAGACAAGTTGCTGCGAGTGCCACACCGCCATGTGGTTATGACCTTGCCGCATATATTACTGGATTTGGTGAAGCACAACAAGAAAGAAATATTGAATATCTTGATGCGCACATCGGCTGAAACTGTTAAAGACTGGATGCAGCATAAGTTCGGCTTGAAAACCGGAGTGATTGCCGTGTTACATACCTACGGGGAAACGAAGCAGTTTCATGTACACACGCACATGATTATGTCGTGGGGTGGTATTGACAGCAACGGAAAGATTGTCATTCCCGAACGTGACTATGTACATATCCCCTCTATCTGTAAGGTGTTCCGCTACAAGTTTGAAAATGCGTTGATAGAACTGTTCGATGCGGGCAGACTGGAACATGATTTTCGTGACCGCATGGAGTTTATGGGCTTCATCAAAAAGGTGGCGAACAAAAAGGATTGGATTGTGCATTTGGAGCCGCCGATACAAATGCCGGAGCAGGTGATACAATATGTAGGCAGATATTCCAAAAGAGCGTGTTTGAGTGAGTATAAGATTACGGCAATGGATGGTGAAAACATTTCATTCCGCTATCGTGACTACCTGAACTCGCCTGACAGAAGAAATCCGGTAGAAAAGGAACTGACATTGCACTATCGTGAGTTCTTCCCCCGATTGTTGCAACACGTTCCCCTGCGTTACTTCCGCATCGTGAGGTATTACGGCTTCTACTCCAACAAAGGTAATTTGCCGGAAGAATACTTCGGACGGGATAAAAGCGAGATTGAGGAAACCAAATTGCAGCAGGAAGAAAGCGAGTATGAAAACCCGTATTTCTGCGAGTGCTGCGGACAAATGAGAGTTTACAGTCACACAACGGTAGTAAGTGGCGGCACAACATATACGGTTGTATTGGAGCATTGCGACATACACAGACGAAAAGCGGCATGATAGCAACATGGGATAGCTATGCCCTGCCGTGAATAAATACAGAAAAATCCCATAAAACAGAAGAAAAGAGAACAAAAAATGAATGAAATACAGATAAGAGCAGTAATAAAACAAGGAAGGTGTAAGCATGAACTTCACACCTCTTTCTGCCGGAAACAGCAGTTAAAAATTGAAGTTCTATATAATATGTAAAAAGGCAAGGCGGGTAAAACTGTCTTGAACATGAAAATTAAGCACCTAAACGGTGCATATTTCCGTGCCATTAGCAATAAAATTTGAAATATGGATAAAGACGAGATAATATCAAAATTAG
>CABMPB010000010.1 GCA_902388365.1 uncultured Bacteroides sp.
AAGCCATCATTCAGGCGGCAATTGCCGCACTCACCGCCTTAGGTATCACCAGTTGCACAACCTTTTCCGGCCCATGGTAGAAGAATCATTTCCACTGCTCACCGCCGATGAAGAAGTGGCGAGCGAACGGGAGCTTCTGAACGACATCGAAGACGGACCGTATATGCAGGAGGTGAAGTATATCATCATCCACTGCTCCGCCACCCGCGAGACTCGGGATTTCACGGTAGAAGACCTGCTGCGTTGTCACAGGCAGCGCAAGTTCCGCACCATCGGCTATCATTTCTATATCCGCCGCTCGGGCATCGTGACCCAGCACCGGAAGTTGAAGGAAGTAGGTGCGCACTGCCGTCCGTGGAACCGTTGCTCCATCGGCATTTGCTATGAAGGCGGACTGGACGCGGAAGGGCATCCGGCCGATACCCGGACACCGGAACAGACAGAACAACTCATTTTGTTGCTGATGCGGCTGGTAAAACTCTTTCCCGGTGTCCGGATAAGAGGGCACCGGGATATGCCGGGAAGTATTCCGAAGGCTTGTCCGTGTTTTGATGCGGAAGGGGTGTTCGGGTATTTGGAGAGATGATTTCATCTCTCCCCAAGGCTTCCTCTTGTCTGTGTTCATGTCCCGCTTTTCTGTAAGGTGGGAGTGATACCGGCGAGAGGAAGTATTTTTTTATCCTCTTTAGAAATACCCGAAGTAATCTATTTTATTATTTCAGATGCACTTTAAACACAATGCCCCCGGAGAAGTAACGGCAGCGGTTCAGTTCTACCACAGCGTTGATGTAGTCTTTCCAAAAGGAATACTCCATGCCGATATTCACTTGATACTTTGCTCCATCGGGATTAAAAGTCAAATCCTCCTTTACGTCTGTATATCCGGGAACGACTTCCGCCATTAAATTAACACCATTGATGGTTTTGTTTACCCATGAGTCATTTTCTTTCAAATGAAAACGGAAATTCGCACCGATGGCAGGATCATTCAATTTATTGTCGAAACGGTTGCTGTATATCCATGACAAGTGTGCGCCTAATGTACCTATGTTCTCAAAATGGAAATGCTTGGTGATGGCTAGATAATAACGGTTAAGAAAGCCATTACTATAATTTAAATCTGAAGGCTTAGACAACGATCCTCCATTCCATGAATCACCTATTGCATCATTGGCTCCAATCACTATTTGAGGAGTCCATTCTTTCCACCAACCTTCTTTCCATGCTCTAAGACGAAAATGAAAAGAACGGTCTTGGTTGATGAATTTGCCATAAGTAGACGGTACCCAATAACCGAAACGGTTGCCGTAATCTGTAGGTACTGCTTTATGCCCCATACACAGATAACCTACTTCCAGCCATGGGAAAATTGTTATATTGATACTATAATTCCATGTATCATACCACCAACGGGGAACGGTAGCATGATGATTTAGCCAATTGCCGCCTGCCATAAAGGTTTTGTCACGCTGCATATCGGCGGTGGGCATATTCATTAAGCCGGTGGTGCCGTAGTTGATTTGTGCTTCTACTTGTATCACCCTAAAGATTACAATAGTAAGAATCAATAAAATCCGTTTTTTCATGAAAGTTCCTAGCTATTATTTTACTGATTGATAAATTGCTTCCAATTCCTTTATTCTATTAGTAATCAAGAATCTTCGCTCAAAAAGAATGCGGGAGTTTTCTCCATATATATCCCTTTTCTCCCCATCTTCTATTAATTCACATATAGTTTTCACAAATAGATCTTTATCCAAAGGGAGCAATCTTCCATTATAATCATCATCTATACAATCTCTATTGCCAACTACATCTGACGCAACAATAGCTTTCCCTAAAGACATGGCTTCAATAACTGCTAATGGCAAACCTTCATATCGAGCTACAGTCAGATAAAACATAGAGTCTTTTACGTACTCTAATGTTTCTTTATGGTTAAGCCAAGGCAAAAGTTCCATAACCTCTTCCAAGCCATATTCACGAATTTTCATCTTCATTTCATCAAGGTCCGGTGAATAGTATCCCACGCCCAACAAACAAAATTTAATTTCCGGATGCATGACATGAACACCCTTCACAACCTCTACTAAAAAGAGAGAATTTTTCTGATAGGATGGTCTCCCTATATAACAGACATATTTATCGCGTCTCATCATTTATTCAATTCATTTATTGCATCCGGAACAGCATTATTCCATACATAAGCCTTATCCTTATCATAATGAACCATATTTATCCCCATTAACCTTTCAGACTCCGAACAGGCTAAAAGATAAGCATCCAACCTTGTAACACGTTCCACAAATAAATAGACTTTCTTTTTCATGCCCGACTGAGCACTTAAAAAAGAAAAGGCATGAGGCGTATAAAAAGTCTTAGTCTGAGTTAAGAATCCCACGATTCTTCCCACAACACCACCTTTAGCGCTATGGCAGTGAATCAAATCGGGATGCTCTTTCTTTATTATGCTGACAACCTGTAGTACGGCTTTCAAATCCTTCCACGGATTCAATTCCCGATAAAGACTTATACTATATTCTTTTATCTGTTGTCCATTCTTTTCCACCAATTTATTATTGTCTTTATCTCCATGAACAAGAACATATTCATAATCACCTTCAGCATACAGGATGGAATTACGAATATAAATATCCAGTCCACCTATCATTTGACCGATATGCAGAATTTTCATAAGTATATAAATAAATTTAAAATAAAGCGGATTAGGGTCGTATGCTTCATTGCACACAGCCTATAAAAGAAAGTTTTAAAATAATTTTCTAGAGAAGATGCGTTATTACAAGACTAAATACAATAGAAAAGATAATATTTTAGCGTATATACTGCCCTTCTGTCCAGTTATTACTGATATGTTTAACCAATATACGATTGTCGCATTTTTCAAAAAACACATATAATATAGTACGGGGAGAACTCTTACGGCTAAAGAAAGCATACCACAGGTTTTCCCCATAGCTGGAAAAATGATATTCTGTAGCAGAAGATACTTTATAATGGGAAACAGAAGCCAGATTGGAAATAAAGTCAATGATTTCATCCACCATTTTCTCAGCAGATTCATAAGTAGGTTTATACCCCTCACTTACTAAAACATCTGCCAATGAATTCAGAAAATCATCCGCTTCAGGCAATATCCTAATTTCCACGTTCGGCATAGATCTTCTTTAATTTATTTTTGCAATGAATACGAAATTCTTCCACGGACAAACTTCTATTCCATTCCCCTTCGAACTCTGGTTCATCATCCATCTGGTTCTTGACAAAGTTCAATACAGACATTATCTCTTTAGGCTCGTCCATACGCATAATGCGATTTACCAATTGCACTTTCATGGCATTGATATCCCCATAAGGGGTAGCGGCATCTGCTGCACAATCCTGTATGAGTTCAGTTTCCTTGTATTTCTTTTTACCCATAGATATTCGTCTTATTAATAGTAATAACAAAGAAAGTCATTTTTTTCGAATAGGCAATGCTTAATAAAGAAATTCTTTATCTTTGTAAGCATCCAATCCCCTATGGCAATAATCCTCAGCCCCAGTATTCACTGGGGTTTTAGAGTTATAGAAAAATTGAATTGATCTGTTATTTATTCGATTTTAACCCAAAAGCTCTTGTGTCATGAAGTCATAATCCCTTCGACCTTCAGCGATCATGCTAAAGAACCGCCTGAAAAATTCCAATGGAGGCTTCTTCAAAAGCTTGCATGTTTCGACAATGGATAAATAGGTTGCTGTCACATGACCACCATTCTCACTACTAAAACCACCGAAGCTTTTCCGTAGATTTGTAAATGGGCGAACAGCACGCTCACAACAATTGTCTATGAAGACATTACCAACATTTACATAACCTCATCATCTGTGCCGGATTCTGATGGGGATGGGTTGTGCCTTTATCGGGTTTTGGTTTTCTTGGATTCTTCTCATTCGAGCTGCCATACTTATCCCGATTAAGGTCTGCCAACTGACCTTCAAGCTTTTCTATCTTGGTGTGTAAACCTGAATTTTCATCACGGAGAGACTGGATCTCTTTCATTTGTTCATCCACTTTTTCACCCAATTTTGTATTTGAGTCCAACAGCGTGGACGCAACCTGAATAAGTTCTTTTATACGTTTTTCGTAATCCATATCGACAGACGTATTGTCAACCGGCGATGTTGCCAAAGACACATAATGACTCTATTTTTGGGATAAAATCCAGAAGTTCAGGATAACTCAGCTTATGATGTTCTATTTTGATGCCATTCTTCAAGCCTATGTTTACATAAGGTATCATACAATCCGTCTTCTGAAGGACCTGACCAGATTTTGATACTTCCTGAGTGGTTTCTTCCGGAGCACAATCCACAACACAATCCACTACTGAGGGTTGTTGGAATCTTTGTTTGTACCATCGTTCAAAGGTTCTATAAGGTACACCGTTGGACTCAAAAAACTGGGTTACTGAGATACCTCGTTTTACTCCTTCATCGGAATAACGTTTCCAAAGGATCTCAATGTCTTTACTACTTGTTGCCATATATTTATTTATAAATGTTATGGCAAAGGTAAATGATATATTCTATAGAGGAAAAAGAGCGGTTGGATGCTTACAGAATAAAATAAACTCTTGTTATTATAGTCTTAGAAGAGATAATAGCATTATCGTATATGACGTCCTTTCAATCAATATTTATTATTGTAAACCTAGATAATTGTATTTTCCATATACAACTGCAAATCACCTCTTTTTTTTATAAAAAGATCCTCCAAACTATCCAAAAGTATTCTAGCAAATGAAGAAAAACGATATTTCTGCAATACTCTCTCACCAGATTGCACAGAATCATTCAGCAGTTCGTCTAAACTCATACAAATTTTATTAGGATCAATATAATACGCTGAAGCTTCAAAAATTTCAGGAAGGCAGGAAGAACGAGCGACTATAACCTTTGTCCCGACACTCAATGCTTCCAATGGTGGAATACCAAACCCTTCAAAAAAAGACGGAAAAATAAAAGCCTTACAATGTTTCATCAAATACTTAATTTCTCCATCTGTAATATATCCCAAGAACCGTACATTGGGTAAATCACATTCTCTATAATCGGTTCCATAATCCTTCAATCCATTCTTGCCAGCTATAAGAAAATTATATTGTGGATGAATTTTTGCTACTGATAACACCCATTCTATATTTTTATTGGGAGCAAGACTGCCTAAAGAGAAGAAATAGGGTTTGGCAAATATCTCCGGTCTCCTAATCTTCAACATAACATCTTCATTCACACGTTTAAAATGCTCCCAACCATTACCTAGCACTACTATTTTTTTTGGATTAACATGGTATATATCAATCATCTGGGATTTTGAAAACTCTGACACCGTATAAATAACAGGTGAAAAACGCCAAGCTAACCAAAAATGAAGTTTATGCCATATTTTAGAGATCCGTGTATAAGTTGTTTTAAAATAATCAGGATTTACCTTGTAACTCAGATCGTGAATACAAATAATTCCAGGTTTCAGAATTGGCATGATAGAACAGAGATTCAACGATGTGAATCTATAACGGAAAAGATAATAAGTGAAATATGTCTGTTCCCATAAAGAACCTTTAGCCTTGCCATACTTCTCCACTATAATATTTTGCAAATCAGGTATATTTTGCGCATTCTTCGGCACAATCAGTTTGAAATGCAAAGGAGAATCTTTGACTATTTTATCTAATTCCAACAATAGTTCAAAAGCAAACCTTTCTTGACCTGTTACTTGGCGGGCCGTAAATTGGCCATTTATAGCAATATATTCCATATCATTTAACACTAGCCATTTTACGCCCCTGACCCATTTTCTTCATTTTACAAACAAGAGTATAACTGAATATTGAAAAAAGACAAGCAGATCTGGTTTTAAGCCTTGCATACGAATCAAACAAGACAGAACATCTCCGTTTATTAATTTCTTTAATCACATAATTTCTTTCTGCATGCAAATCTGAAGGCATCTGTAAAAGAAGATGAAACAAAGCACTCACCAATCTACAATCCAAAGCTTTTCTTACCCGTTTTGTGAATCTATCTCTATCTTCTAAAAATATAGCGATTATTTGCAAAGTGCTATCATATTTTAGCCGACTATAGGGAGAGCTAATTATACTATTTTCTCTTTCTCTATAGAAATAAGAAACATGATTACTAATAACATTCTTTCTTGAGAGCATAATTATCTTATGAACGGTCAATAAATCCTCATAAAGATATCCTTTAGGAAAACGAATCCTATCAAACAAATTCTTCCTATAAAGTTTGCATTGCGCTCCAGTTGTCACTTCTGGTAATTGATAGAAAATCTTACATAAGTACTCATCTCTATTGAGAACTTTGATACAAGCAGACGAATTGTCGACAACAGGCTGTATATCATCCATAAAATGCAAATCAAGAATAGCACTTATATCAGCATTCGATTGATTTATCATATTCCAAAGATATTCCACATAATCCTCCGCCACATAATCATCACTGTCTATAAACGTCACATACTCCCCCTTCATAACGTCCAGCGCTACATTGCGGGCATCACTCAGCCCACCGTTCTCCTTATGAATCACCTTGATACGGCTATCCCTGGCAGCATATTCGTCACAAATCTCGCCACTGCGGTCAGGGCTTCCGTCATCCACCAGAAGTATTTCAAGATGACGGTAGGTCTGCGAGAGGATACTCTCAATGCACTTCGGCAAATATTCCTCCACCTTATAGCAGGGAACGATAACTGAAATTAATGGTTGTTTCATACTACTATTCCTATACTTTTATTTCATTTTCCACGAATCGTATCCTTCGCCCCCCTTCTTTGCGCCGAACACCTCCATTGACTTTTTTCGGATGTGCTGGCGGACATTGCTCACGCTGCTCTCAATCCAAATTTTGGAACAATGAATATGTCGCTTACTTTCCGGTGGCAACTCCATATAGTTGCCATAAAGTGAAGAAAGATACTTGTCATAATCCTCTACTCCATATAGATTGATCCCCTCGAAATCATACAACACAGGATTCCCAAATACCTCCTTAGGGTGTATCTCTTTCAAGTTCCAAAACCCATAATGATTGGCATAAGCCGTAAAATTGTTTCTGTTCTTTAATGATTTTTCCGCTATCCATCTCAAGAAAGTAGCTTTCCTTACCGGCCGGAATTTAGTCAACATATACTGCAACGAGGCTCTCACCGCTCCATGGCAAACCAACGGCGTATAAGCAAAATAATTATATTTAACTGCCAGATAAGTAAGAAAGTTAGCAGAAAAATAACCTTTCTTCAAATTTGTATAATCAAGCGGAAACACATCTACATTGATTCCTTTATCCGTCCTTCCTTGTTCTTCTATCCGGGTTCCCAGCATTTCAATTTTCAAGACCTCAGTATACAAATCCGAATTGTGAATGTCCAATACCCTCATGCTGGGAGGAAGTTCTCTTTTTAAGGCATCCACCATACTGCTGAAATACTCTCGCGGCACACCGAAGTCCATATCATCGTCCCACGGAATAAATCCCTTATGACGGACGGCCCCCAACTGAGTCCCCCCCAACATATAATAAGGAATATCATTTTCGGTGCAAATAGTATGGAATTCCTTTGCCAAACTTAATAGAATATCATGACATTCCGACAGACTAATTTCTTTCATTTCACTCTACCACTATTTAATTTATAATCGTAACTATGCGCTCCTTCCGCCCTGAAATCGGCAGCATAGCGAGCAAGTACATCCTTGAAGACATCCTCATAATGAGGAATAAACAAGTCCTCTCTGTTCATCATCCGACTGGTCAGTTCCTCGGCAAATGGAAGCGTAATCGAAAGGTCGTTTTTAGATCCTTCAAAGTGAGTGCCCTTCAGTGATCCAGGCGACACATTGAGGATTCGGTTATCGGTGCCGCTCTTCAGCAATTCCACGTTCAGGCTCTCGATGAAAATTTTCAACGCTGCTTTCGATGCACCATACACAGCAAAGAAGGGGGAAGACATGAAGCCCGAGATGCTAACCATTACCGCACAATAGAAATCGTTCTTACCAAGCAGCTTGGCATAATAATGTTTAATAATACGCATCACCCCCACAGCGTTCACCTGCATCATCCTCACTAACTCGTCCTCACCGATGTTTTCAAACAAAGACAAACGTCCAAATCCGGCGGTGATAACCAATTTATTGACATTCTGCAAGCGGTCAAACAATGAATAGTCTTCCGACAATAGGTCAAACTGAATAAATTCGACATTCGCAGGCAATTCGACATCTGGCTTAACCCGGTCTACGATGAACACATGGCTATCCTTTGCCAACGTAAGGGCTACAGCCAATCCTATTCCATTACTACCTCCTACTACCAACGAGCGATTGCAGGAAAAAATCAATGTGTTTTGCATAATTAAACCAATATGAATGTTTGTTTTTCTTCCCGAAAGTTTTCGATAATCTCCGCAATCGTCACTGATTCTTTTCTGCGAAGCCTGTAACTACTCATCCGTCCGTTGAAAATCATTGAAACAAATTCCTGAAGCTCATAACGCAAGCCCTCTCCTTGATAAGTATAGAAATAACGCTTATTCTTGTTACGGTCTTCATAACATACTTTGAAATAATTGGTCAACCACCAAGGTGAAGGTACCAAAATATATCCTTTCGTTCCTGAAATCACTAAATTCCCCTCTGTTTTCACGCCTAATCCTAGAGTAAAACTCGCCACTGCGTTGTCATAGACCACCTCACCTTTAGTAAAGATATCAACCCCGTTCAGCATTTTGGTATAAAAGCGCAAGTCTTTGTAATGAATGCCCAGCAACTTAACAATAGCCATCAAGCACAGTGGAGCCAGTTCCGTCATCGCCCCTCCGGCCTGTAGCACATCAAATTCACGTAGCGAGGTATCCACCATCAATTTCGAAAGCGAAGCTTTCACATCTACCACTTCACCGATGATACCACTTTTAGCAAGTACCAATAAATGAGTCCATGCGGGACAATGTGCCGTTTTGCTCGCTTCCAGCAACACTAAACCTTTCGACGACGCCAAGTCATAAAGTTCACGAGCCTCCTGGGCGGAAAGCATGAATGGAATCTCGCACAGTACATGCTTACCTGCCAACAACGCTCGTTTAGCATATTCATAGTGTGTCAGATGAGGAGAAGCAATGTAGACTCCATCCACTTCTCTCAGAAAAATTTCATAAGAATCGGTATAGGAGCAGATGTTATACTGTACCGTAAACAAGTCTGCTTCTTCCTTTTGGGGATTGAATGCAGAAACCACATTCACACCATTTACATGCACGACTTCAGTCATAAACCGTCTGGCGATTCGCCCTGTACCAACTATACCCAGTTTAACGATTCGTTGACTCTCAGCCCGAAGCATGGTACTGGAGATGCCTTCCGTGCGAGGCAAGTAAACCACTTGACAAAATTCATTCAAATAATCAAAATGACCTTCCCAATCTGAACCAATGGCAAAGATATCTATTCCATACTTTTGTATATCATCAATCTTTTGTCCCATATAATCCTCAATCACTATCTGATCAGCAAGTCCGGTAGCTTTCACCGCCTCTACTCGCTCAAGCACATTATTGCGCACATTGAGCTTGCCCCGTTCCTTATCAAAGCTGTCACTGGTGACACCTACAACGAGGTAATCACCCAATGCCTTGGCACGGCGAAGCAAGTTGACATGCCCCTGATGAAGCAAGTCGTAAGTTCCGTAAGTTATTACTTTTTTCATTCCTCTCACGTTATTTATCTGTAGCCAATATCGCTATGCTCCCCCGAGCAAAACATCAAAAACCACTAAAGCTTTAACTCTTCTCCACAGGAGTTGCGTTATTGCTACGTATATAATTGAAGAAAGCTACTTTGTCCCAATGATTTAAACATTTGGAGTCATCAAAGCCTGCCAGGACCGAGCCGTAGTTGCGGACGTTCTGGAAGGTTATTATTGTTATGGTTCTCATTGCTATCAGGCATTATTTTTCAAATATTTATATAAAAAGAAGATAGTACGATACAACTCAAATCGAAACAAATAATGCAGTATATAATAGTTTTTGTTACGTCTAAAAGAGAAACGAGCATAATCTATAAAATCATAAAAGAAAGGTTCTTTTTTCAACGAAGCGGCTTGCTTATTCCATTCCAACTTAGGGTACACTTTCATTATATTCTGTAACTGTGACGTAAGATAAAACATCGTATAAAAATAAGCATAATCGTCTTTTATGTCATAAGGAGTCAAACTATACGCTTTCAATAGATTAATCATGTTTTGCGGCATTCTGCGCTGCACTTCCATACATTGTGGGTTAAACTTCGATGAAGTGCTATAATTTTTTCGTATATTATGCACATAGTACACTTTATCGTTGGTACCAAACCGGGTGACATACTGCATACATTGATATATAAACGCATAATCCTCACCTCCCATTTTAAAATAAGGATCGAATAAAATTTGATGTTCTTTCAGAAACTTATGATGAAACATAGTATCCCAAACACATGATCCTAAACGATGTTCAGTAAGCCTCACTATATTGGCTATCACGTCTTTACGTTCGTACACTCGTCGTTCCACATAGTTGTTCTCTCTTTTAATAACTTTGTTATCAAGCAGTTCGACAGTGCTCTTACAAAATTTCACAAAATCCAGTTGATACTCTATGCACATATTATAATTGTCTTCCAACAATCCGGGCAAATATTCATCATCATGGTCGCTGAAAGCGATATATTTCCCTTGTGCTATTTTCAATGCTGCATTTCGTGCATTACAGATTCCTCCATTTTCTTGATGAATCACCACAACACGTTCATCCTTACGCGCATATTCATCACACCGTTCCGAGCTACCATCAGTGGAACCGTCATCCACCAAAATCAGTTCAAACTCTTTCAAACTTTGATTAAGAATACTTTCAACAGCTGTATTCAAATATTCACCGGAATTATAAACCGGCATGATTACCGATACTTTAATCATATTTCCCATATCTCCCTATCAAAGCATGAAAAATGCCTTGAAACATCATTTTATTCTTATTCCATCGGTTCTTCTCATATATATTTATAAGAATAATCCTTTTCACAGCCAGCCCTATCCGGCGAAATAACTGATGATGACGTTTACCCAACAAAAAACTATTTCTAATCATATAGTAACAACGCAAAGGACTATGATTGAAAACCAATTCCTCCTTTCCCAGCAGTCGAACCTTTCTGCTGCGCCCCACTTCATGTAACAACCTGATATCGTTTATCTTCAATATCTTATAACCAGATTCACACAAAGACATACAGATATCAAAATCAACGGCATCAATGAACATCTCTTCACAGAATCCTCCTACTCTTTTCCACGCATTTATATTGACCGCAGATGCAGAGGTAATACATAGAGGTACAAACTCTACTCCCTTGTCACGTTCCTTATCGTAAGCCCGTTCTCCAAAGTTGCGGTCGATAATCTTACAGCACAGCATTCCGACTCCTGCTACCCTTAAATATTTTTGGTATTCTGTTATCAGATTCGGTGGTGCCACACTGTCCTGGTCTAACGTTACCATCCAGCCGTATCCGTCCTTTTCCGCAATCTCCACCAGTGTATTGAGTGCCGTAGCCACACCGACATTAGTCCTGCTACAAATAAGTTCGACATGAGGAAGGCCGTCTAGCACCCGATGTATATCACCTATATTCTTCGAACCGTTATCAAAAAAGTACAGTCTTTCCACTTGAGCATTGATAGAAAGCACATTCTCTTCAAGCCTTTTGATGTCCGGATTATAAAGAACAATACCTGCAACAATTTCCATCATATTTTCAATCTGATTCTCCCTATAATCAACTTTTATCAATTATAATGTTTCATGCCATACGCCTTTTCCAAGGGAACGTACCATAAAACAACAAACACATCAAAATATAACTTACCCAAAAATTATGTGTTCCAACCTGTGCTATTGCATTACAAAATGCCTCACTAAAAAACGACATAAACATGGATGGCAATATTTTTGCAAATAGAAATGTTTGCCATGTTAAATATGCTGTGTCCAATGAATGGCTGCTTATGACCAACAAATACAAAGACTCGATAACTATACCAATAAAAAAACAAAATACGAAGACTCCCATATAGCCAAAATCAATATAATAACTCTGGAAAGCCGTATATACATTCCCCAAACTATATCCTGCTCTTTGATTAAAAGGCAAAGTTTCTTTTCTTCGGTCTTTTAAATTCAACAGTCCTGTATTTCTGTCAATATATTGATAATAGGGGTTGAATGTTATTTCACCCCAATACTCTGTTTTTACTTCTTTCCATCTTATAAAATCATCCAGATTTTGTATTTCCGCCCCACAATATTCAATAATAGTATCAGTTACAGTATCCTCCTCTGAATATTCCCGTCCTATCATCGTTCCCATAAATTGAAATCCCATTAAAAAAATATAAGCGATAATCCCCCACCGTACTATCCTCTTAAATTTTAGAGAGCCTTCTTTTCTTTGAATTTGAATAAAATAGAAGGTGCCAAAAGCAATCAACATCCACAACATACCACTTCTTCCTGATGACAATAAAGAAATAAGCAACGTTGTTATAAAATTAATCAGACAGAGAATATATTGTTTTCTGTATTGCTTTCTTCGTTCTATATAAAAAGGAAGTAAGAATGCAAAGACAAAAGCCATTGAATAGGTTTGAACTATGATATACCCTACGCCATAAGGCAATTTAATCGAATCACCTTCGAATTTAATAGCCATGGTATGTGCAACCAAATTTTCCGCCAGACTCCCCATGCCATAGTATCTAAACAAAAAGTATGCTTGGAAAAAGGCCAAAACCAGTTGTAGATATAGCAGCATAGTGAACCTTGCAGCAGAGATAGGCCTAAATGCATAATGAACTTTTGGGGGGCTTTTCTTTTTACATTGTTTATATATCCAACTCCCTATCGTCAACGATACGCAACCTCCGAACACAAGCCAAAAGGTTTCTTCATGGATTTCAATATCCCACTTTTCTATATTAATAGAAAGTAAAACCGAACAGACGAGCAAACCTAAAGTAAAAGAAAGGGCAGGTGTTCCTATTTCTTTTGAAAATAAAAAAAAATAGCTAACCACCAACAAGAGTGCTAATGAAACAATCAGTAATATTAAAAACATTTTACTTATGAATCATAAATTGGCATATTTAAACTGCCAATGTTTTTTTGACAATGGCAGGTACTCCAGCCACAAGTGAATAAGATGGCACATCTTTGATAACGACTGAACCTGCAGCCACAATAACCCCATCGCCGATTTTCACATTACCCAATATGACAACATTGTCACCTACCCAAACATTGCGGCCAATAGTAATCGCTCCTTTAGATAACAGTGGTCTATCAATAGGAGCCATTTTTAATTGCCCTCTTTCAAATTCACCGTGAGACGTATCGTTAATAGTGACGTTCTTACCACTTAGAAAATTATCGCCTATTTCTATTCTGTTACAACAGTTAATAGTGTTATACATACCTAGAGTGCAATTATTTCCTATTCGCAATATGGGACAAAACTTTTCTCCATTATATGATGGATGGGTACAAACAACGCAATAAGGCCTTATAACACACCCACTTCCCATGAATACATTTTCACCATGCCATAGTAATAATGGGTAAAATATTTTTACCCCACCCGATTTGCCCAATGATGGTATTAACCATAAAGTATAAATTTTAGTTCCCAACGATTGTAATTTTCCTATTACTTTACGAGAAAAGAAATAGAGCATAGTAACCGCAACACGCATAGTAGTCTATTTATTTTTGTTTATCCGTTCATCAATCATATCCAGAATACCATTCTGTTTTAGACCCACCATCCAATCTTGCCGCATCGTAAACCTACGCTTGGATTTCAAAAGATTAAACCGAATGATATTTTTAAACTTTGTAAATGGACTGTCATTAAGTATCAATCTGTTATCTCCCATCATAGAAACAATTGGAATTTCTTTGACTTTCAATCCCTTAACAACACAATACATAGGCAAAAGCAGTTCTGCCAGATATCCCATTAATCTTTGCTCGCGCACATAAGGTGATTTAGGAAGTATCTCAAACAGGTCAAATAATATACTGAACTGCCATTGGCAGAAATCATCAAATAAAGACTTTTTGCACACAAACATATTACAAGGATTAAAGTAATTGCGCTTAATCAGAAAATTCATCATTATTGGTTTATTTCGGAATCTACTCTCCATGTAAAGAAAGAATGCCATTATATCTTCGGGAACCAAATCCCGTGACAAATTACTATAGAGATTCTCAGAAAAATAGACACTTTTTGCCAATACAATGTCTGCCCCATCCATCAGCTTTTCCACATTTTCTTTAGTGAACTCCGTCTGAAAATAGCGACGATAATGACACAAACCTATATATTCTACATCGTGCATATTCTTCCATGCCCAATATTGAGCGGTAAGTTCACAAAAATAGGGATTAAGATGGCTGATATTGTCACCTGTGTCATCACCGGGAATGCCAAAATCTGTTTTCGAAAGCACTTTACCCACATGAATAGGAGTGTACACTTCATTATGAAATACCTCAGCTTCTTTATGCTGCGCTACCAGTATCTTTATTTTTTCCATAAAAAGACTTATTATTTGGATAAACTAATCAAACGGGCCTTAATAGAGTTCGTCATTTCCATAACCAATTCCTCCTTCATCAATAATAAGGATACTCCATAGAAGACAGCACCTGTAAAGAGCATAATGATTAAATTCAACACTTCGTTTACGAACAGATTCCGAACAAAGAACAAACTGAAAACCATAGCAATGGAAGCCACTGCATAATAAATATATGATTTGTTACAGAACCGGAACGAAACAGACTTACGACCGATGACAAGCATACTCACCGTTACAGCCATCTCGGCTATAGTAGTAGAAACAGCAGCACCATCTTGAGCATAAACAGGAATTAGCCAAAGATTAAGGAGAAAATTGAGAACCGCCCCGATACCTGTAGCCCATATTACGGCATTGACTTTTCCCATCGGATAAAGCACCTGTATCCCCGATACCCCGGACATACTTATGGCAAGGACGATAGGAGATAATAATTGAAGCGTAAATATCGCATCATGATAGGTAGATCCCGCAAACAATTTGATAAGTATAGGTGCAGTAAATATCAAGCCTAATGTAATGGGAAGTGAGATTCCGACCATAAAACGCATTGATTTGCGACACATCTGTTCGAATTTATCTTTTTCACCATTGGCTATCAAATAGGACATACGAGGAAGCATGGCTGTGCCCAAAGCACTACTGATACCCAAAAGCGTGTGGGATAATTTAGAAGCTGCCGTAAACAGACCGACAGCCGTATCACCAGACATGAATCCCAACATAATGGAATTAAGCTGTACATAAATGCTAATGACTAAATTTAATGCGAAGACATGCAATGCCGGCAAGAAATGACGCATCGGATGCAACTGTTTCACATTCAGTTTACACAAAGTTATATATTTCCGAAGTCTAAAAAAGTTGAATATATTGCCTCCCAATACACCCACCACCGTATAGCCTGCATACCAATAGAGATCATCTTTAGTCCGAACAAACAGAAAAAGGAGTAAGACAGAAATAGTCTTGACTATCAGTCCACGAATAGTGATGTACTTAAAGTCCTCGATTCCCTGATAAAACCATTCACAGCCTATTGCTGTAAAAAATATCGTAAGACTAAGAATGAGGAACAGAGGAATGTCCATCTTCACTTCTGCTACTGTATAAGCTATGACTGCCACCGCTACATATCCCAAAACAGTAAGCAGGGTGTGGAGTAACAGAACCTCGACTACCGTCCTGTCCCGTATTTCCTTATCATCCCTAACTTTCGCAATCTCACGCACAGCATACATAGGGATGCCAATACACGACAGAAGTGAAATATAAGAAATAATAGATTGATAAAAGTTGACATGACCAATACCGTCCGCCATCATTATACGAGATGCATAAGGAAACGTAATAAGCGGAAACAACAAGCCACTAATCGTGTTAAGAAGATTAAAGGCGTAATTTGCCTTTACAGATTGTACCATGTATGAGAAAATAAATTATTCTAAATTAAAATCAAGGCATCTATCCGCTGACGGAAATTTGTTATTGTAGAAAATAGAACCATGATTATTCTTTACGAAGTCTGTTGTCAACCTCGGACAAGCGCTCCATTATCTGCTTCATTTCCGGATCTTTCGATAAGTTAATTTTAAAATTCACTATATCACTGTTTATTTCATAAAGAGCAGCATAGTTCATCCCCAATCGCTTAGCCTCATCATAAAAGCCCATTTCCTTAGGATATTTCTTGCAAGAATGATAAAGTCCCTTTATCGTTTCAAGCAAAATATCCAGTTGCGGTCCTAATATGGCATAATCCTGTTCGGTAACAGACTGCCACTGGCAGTACAAGGCTTCATATAAATTATCCAAATCCCTGTTCAGACGAGACAATTGGGAAATGCGATACCGATGGGGCATCACTGACTCCAACCGCTGACTGTATGACCGTTTACTCAACCGCACAATATGTTGGGATATTAAAGTTGCCTGACACATAGCTAATTTACATTTTATTTATCACCCTCTATATATTTATTCATCCTCACTCCACCTTCTCGAACGGAAACGCATGAAGATAGCTCACCGCCACCGTCATATTCCCAAAAGCGAATACCAGCCTTGTATTGCGATGCAGACGCATGATGCACCCCTCCTTGCCCTGAAAGACACCGCCGGTAATGCGGATGCGCTGCTTCTTCTGGAGATAAGCCTCCAAAGGACGGTTCAACAGCTCAATGTTATAAGGCATGGACTCGTATAGGTAGATGAATTCCTCCATCTGACGCTGGGGGATGACCGCCACACGATGGGTAACGTAGTCCGTCACCAAGTATTGACGGGGGAGCATGGCGGACAGAATGCGCTGAAGTTGCTCCAAAGGGGCGCAAACAAACAACCAACCGCTGCCTTCCACTTCCTTTTCGTCCGTTAAGGCATTGAGCTGTGAAGCAGAATCAGTGGAAAAGGCTTCCTTCACTATCCTAGCGGATTCACGGCGAGCGGTATATTCTTGTTTGGTGTAGTCGCACTGTTCGAAACGTTTCCGATGACCTGCCTCGGTATAAGAGAATACTTTGAAACAGAAGTAAGTATCCTCGGTCACGCCCTCCGAAGTACGGAGCCTTACAGCTTTCCTGCCACTGAAGACTGCGATATAGCGTTTCAGCTCTTTATAGGAAAGATACAGATAGTACCACGAGAGTTCAGGGTGTTCTTTCCCTATTCCAGCCTGCGGCTTGATTTCTGTATTTGACCCCGGGTCTGAGACGGAAGCGATTGAACTGCAGAGCAGTAACTTAGGCGCCTCGCTCGTTATGTCTTGATTGTCATTCGTTGTCTTCATCAAAACATTACATTTTATATTTCTTTTATTTGAAAATGAGGAATAGATTTATTATTAGTATCCTCAATATTTTGGGGTTCTCTTCATAAGAGATCCCCATTTTGAGTTAAACTGCTGACAATTGGGAGTTTACAGATTTTATCTCATGCTGTTTTTGTGAACAAGGCTCGCTTACTTACAACTTTATCTTATTTTTCCCACAAAAAAATTGCGCCTTAAGCAAATATGGGCTATATTTGCACAGAAAATTTGCATTTCAAGCAAATATGAACTGTATTTACATAGAAAATTGCGCTTTTAAGCAAATATTTGTTATGTTTAAACAGAAATGGGGATCTCTTATGAAGAGACCCCCATTTTTGTGACATATCTAAAATGCGAGAAATGCCTTTCTACAGCCTATTATATGATATTACTTCGCTGTTATAAGTCTGTTCCTTCCGTTATGTTTCCTTTCGCAAGAAGGGAGATAAAAGAGAGTTGCAAGTGAATAATTCAGGAAACATTCTAAAATAAAAAAAACGGACTGCACAGCCTTTCTTTTCTGTGCAGTCCGCCTAAACTATATGCAATGTAGAGAGAACGCTTATTCTTCGTTAGCAAACATAGGGTCCCAAGCCGGCAGGCGAATCGGTTTCTGTTTCAAGATGTCCAATACTTTAGCGGGAACATATTTCTTTTCGGCAACCAATCGGAACATATATTCATTGAACCACTCATCTGTCATAATGAGATGTCCTTGGTAGCCACTGGCACTGCCCCAGCTGTTTTCTACCATCCATTTTTTAGGTTTTCCGGACTTATCCAGATCTACTGCCATTAAAGTCATGGCATGGCTGCTGCCGCTGGAGAAAGTCTGGATGCGTTGTTTCTTGTCCATGCCGAAATCGGTTCCCATCAGTGAACCATAATCATAGTTGTTGGGGTCCAGCAAACCGCGTTTGCTATCAAGGAACTTGCCTACGTCACAAGAAAAATACATCATAGTGCTGTCTTTGATGGAAGCAATAGCAATTTCTTTTATATCTTCTATCGGCAGATTAACGTAAGTCCAGTTCTTGCCGTCATAGCGATGGCGGTCATAATCTATTTCATAGCATTTATAGAATTCACGGCTGGGGTCATTCATTAGCATCACATAGTTATTGGTCAGGTCATTGCCCAGAAACTCCTGATAGAATGACAAGGGGGTATATTCTTTTGCCTCTCCCCCTTTCAGGCTCCAGGTAAAGGTGGATACAGGTTCGCCCAAGGTCAGTACCAGCATGCGGTAGACAGTGCCCAACATTTCTGTTTTCTTCTTTTCCAATGCAGCAGGTTTTGTTCCGGCAGCTGCCGCTTCGCGTAGCTGTAAACCGAATTCTTTTAATTTCAGTCCGATCAGATTGCTCATTTTGCCGGTATTGTCGCTACTAAAAGTCTCTACCATGGCACTCTTTGGCACTACTCCATATTTACCTATAATATCCGATATACCAGTGAATTGTCCTCCGTCGCTCAAGGGATTCTTGAACAACCATTCCACCATCTTGTCATCCATCGGTTTCTCGCGGGTATCTATGATTCCTTGTAAGAACAAGTTTGCTTTTTCCAATTGGTCATAGAAGAAACAATAATTCTGTGAGAACTCCATTTCATTCAATCCGTATTTGGCTATCATCTGGCCGCGGAGTACGTTCAATCCGGTAAAAAGCCAGCAACGTCCGGAGGATTGTTGGTTGGTGATTCCTTTGGATACTACTTTATTGGAGAAATTGGTATCAAAATTGGCCAGATTTTCTTGGTTCAGCGCCAATGTGTTGATACTTGTTCCGCCCAGCGCATTGCGAATGGCTTTGTCGGCGGGCGTAGCTTGATAACTCTGTTTGATTTGGTTCAGCATTTCGCTCGAAATGCCTCCCTGCTGTGCCTGTGCAGTAAGCGTGGCTGCCAAAAGCAGGGCAAAGGTGATGTGTTTCTTCATGCTATATCAAAATATAAGTTAGTTAAACGGTCTGTAAATGTACAAGTTATTTTTGAATCCCGCCTCATTTTTTAGATGAAAGATTACTATCTGTGCGTTCTGTTTTCTTCTTGATTTTATATCCCAGAATTGCAATGGTGATGCTCATCAACGGGCTGATGATATTAAAGAAAGAATAAGGCAGATAGACAATGGTAGGCACGCTGAGGATGGTTGCCTGTGTCATGCCACACGTATTCCACGGAATGAGCGGAGAGGTAACTGTTACAGAGTCTTCCGTGGTGCGGCTCAGCAGCCTGCTCTCGTAGCCGTTTGCCTTGTAAATGTCTTTAAACATATTGCCCGTCAGGATAATAGAGATATATTGATCGGCTGTCGCCAGATTCAGAAATAATCCCGATGCAACGGTAGAGGACACCATGCCGACGCGCTTTTTGGTGAAGCGTACAAAAACAGAAGTGATACTGCCCAGCATCCCTCCTGCCGTCATTGCTCCTCCGAAACACATGGCACAAACGATCAGCCAAATGGTATTCATCATTCCCGACATGCCACGGGTGGCTATCAGTTCATTTATTTCAGCGTTTCCGGTTTCCAGTTGGGTGCTGCCATACAGCATTCCCATTCCCCCTTTAAACAAAGCGGTCACTCCGTCTACCCCCTGCCCTGCAATCTCGCGTAGCAAGTCCGGCTGGAATATCAATGCAAAGACCGTAGCCAGTGCGGCGGAAACGAATAAGGTAATGATAGAAGGCACTTTGCGTGCAATCAGGATGGCAGTGACTAGGGGGACAATCATCAGCCACCACGATATATTGAATTTATCGCTCAGAATGCGGGTATATTCGGCAATGTGCCCGGTGTCCGTTGCTTCATGTGACAATCCTGCAATGGTAAAGATAATCAATGTAATAATCAATGAGGGCACGGTGGTGATCATCAGGTAACGGATGTGGGTAAATAAAGGAGTGTCCGTAACGGATGATGCCAGAATGGTAGTATCGGAAAGTGGAGAAACCTTGTCGCCAAAGTAAGCTCCGGATATAATTGCTCCCGCTATCCAGCCTTCGCTGAACCCTTGCGCCTTGCCTATCCCCATCAATGCAATGCCGATGGTGGCAATCGTAGTCCACGAACTGCCCGTCATAACGGATACCACTGCACAAATAATGCAGGTTGATACCAGAAAATAGTGCGGGTGAATAACCTGTATGCCGTAATAAATAAGTGTAGGCACTACTCCGCTTATCATCCATGCGCCGGACAAAGCGCCGATTATCAGCAAGATAATAAGTGCAGTGCTCACCCCTGCTATATTGTTGGTGATAGCCAGTTCAAAGTCTTTCCACGGCCGACGGAATCCTGCCATGCCTATCAGCACGCAAATGGCTGTGGCTACGAGCAAACAAACCTGGCTGCCGCCGGATAAGGCATCGCTGCCGAAGGTGCGGATGGTGACAAATAACAATAAAATCAGTGCTAGTACAGGCAAAAGGGATACAAAGGGAGATGGAATCTTGTTATCTTTCATTCTTTATTTATTCAGTTTTTATTCAAAATATAAATGAAACTATCTATTTGGTTTTCAATGTGCAAAGTTCGGAATATTTTTTCAGTTCTAAAAGTAAGCGCACGGTATTTAAATACTTTTTTTGTATTTATGGGTAAACCTTTTTGCAGAGGGGGCGTTATTAGTTCAAATTATAACCTAAAACTTAACAAACATGAATGAATTAGTAGGTGGCATAGGCTACGCGGTAAAGAATTGGTGGATGTCCCTCATCCTGGGATTGCTCTACATTGCGGTGGCTATATGCTTGTTGTTTGCTCCTGTGAGCAGTTATGTGGCACTGAGTGTCATTTTCAGTATTTCAATTCTGGTAAGCGGTATCTTGGAGATCTTCTTTGCTGCCGGAAATAAGAAAATCATCAGCAGTTGGGGTTGGTATCTGGCGGGAGGCATTATTGACCTGCTTATTGGTATCTATTTGGTATTCTATCCGCTGGTTAGTATGGAATTGATTCCGTTTGTCGTTGCTTTCTGGTTGATGTTCAGAGGGTTCACACTGTGTGGATATTCTACCGACTTGAAGCGTTATGGCACCAAGGACTGGGGATGGTATCTGGTATTCGGCATTCTGGCTATCCTTTGCTCTATGGCCATCATTTGGCAACCGGGACTGGGGGCAATTACCGTGCTCTATATGTTGTCCATCACTTTCCTTATTATCGGATGCTTCCGTGTCATTTTCTCCTTTGAGTTGAAAAGATTGCATAAAAACAAGTAAAAAAACGCGTTTATTTTGGGCTACTTCGTGCGTTATTCGTACATTTGTTAGCCCAAAATAAACAATGATTTCTAGTAAGAGTTTTAAGTATACTGTGCGTATTCTTCTAGGTACACTGTTAGGTGTTTACCTGGGGATAATTGTGCTGCTGAACATACCCTATGTTCAGGGCAAATTGTCTGTTTTTGTAGCCAAGGAACTGAAAACGGTTCTGAATACGGAAGTGTCCGTAGGCAGGATTGACATGGGGCTGCTGAATAGAATCATTGTAGAAGATGTGCAACTGCACGACCGCCGGAATGAAGAACTATTGAAAGTAGCCCGCTTGTCGGCAAGGTTTGAGTTTCTCCCCTTGTTGAAGGGGAAGGTGACGATCAGCAGCGTTCAGTTGTTCGGGTTTACGGTAAATATGAATAGGGAAACTCCCGAATCCGTTCCCAACTTTCAGTTTGTGCTGGATGTTTTTGCATCCAAAGATACGGTAAAGACCGAATCAAACCTGGATCTCCGTATCAATTCAGTCCTTATCAGGCGCGGGCGAATAGCCTATGATGTGCTGTCCGAACCGGAAACTCCCGGAAAATTCAATGCTAACCATTTATCAATCAGGAATCTTGCCGCTACGCTTTCTTTGAAGGCTTTGCGCAGCGATTCATTGAATGCTGCCATACGCCGCATCAGTTTTGATGAACAAAGCGGCTTTTCCTTGCAAAAAATGTCCGTCAAGGTTACGGCAAACAATCATCGGCTGGATATAAAGGACTTCGGAGTGGAGCTGGCGAATACTACCCTGAAGGTGGACAGCCTAACATTGAAATATGACAGCCTGCCCGAATTGCCCAAGATGGCGGAGAACGTAACCTATGACGGTTCGTTGAAAGCCATGGTCGTATTAAAGGACATCGCTCCGTTTGTACCGGCGTTATCGCGCTTTGAGGAGCCTTTGGATTTAAGGATGGAGTTCTCCGGCCACGGAAAGAACTTGGACTGCCCCTCCCTGCGGCTGACAAATAATCATGGACTAATGATTATGGGTGAAACTGCTTTGAGTAATTGGGATGCAGGCATGGATATGTATATTTATGGAAAGTTGGCAAATCTTACAATGAATAAGGAGGGGATGGATTTTCTGATGACCAACCTGACGGGGAAAATCCCCCCTATCGTACAACGGCTGGAATATGTTCGTTTTAACGGCGAGGCGGCAGGCTATCTGCATGATTTGACCGTGACCGGCCTGTTTCATACCGGTGTGGGAGCCGTGAAGGCTGATGTGATGATGAGCATTGATGAAGAGAGCAAAAGCCGGACTTATTCCGGAAACGTTGCCAGTGAGGGACTGGATTTAGGTAAATTACTGAACCAGGAGAAAAAACTCGGTCTGGTGGATTTCAATGTGGAACTGAAAGGTTTCAATTACAAGAATCATTATCCGGAGTCCTATATTAAAGGAGTAGTATCATCTTTTGAGTACAGTCAGTACCAATACGAGAATATCATGCTGGATGGCGTGTACAAAGACGGAGGTTTTAACGGCAAACTGTCTATGGATGACGAAAACGGCTCTGTGCAGATAGATGGTAATTTCAATATAGCCAAAGAGGTTCCTGATTTCAATCTGAAGGCTGCCATTCGGAATCTTCGTCCGCATGACCTTCATCTTTCCGATAAATATGAGGATGCCGATATTTCATTGAACCTGATGGCAGACTTCACCGGAAAATCCATTGATGATATGAACGGACGTATCTCTTTGGACAGCCTGCAACTGAATGCACCCGACGGTGGTGATTATTTTCTGGATAACCTGACGATTACGGCCGGACAGGTGAGCGAAGGAAAAGAACTGAGGGTCAATTCTTCTTTTATGACGGCGGTGGTGCGTGGGGAGTATTCCTATCATACGATTCCTGCTAGCGTGATACAGACCGTGCAGCGTTATATTCCTTCCCTATTGTCTATTAAGGATAATATGCCCGATCCGCATAACAACTTTAAATTCGATATTCGTCTGGAGAGTGCGGAGGTATTTTCCAAACTGTTCCAAATACCTCTTGAGCTGCATTTGCCTGTCAGTATCGGGGGATATTTCAACGATGGCGAAGAAAAACTGCATGTAGAAGGCTATTTCCCCGATTTTAAATATAATGGTACGCATTATGATTCGGGCGTTCTGCTCTGCGAGAATCCTTCCGACCAGTTTAAATGCTCACTGCGTGGAGCCATGCTGATGAAAAGCGGCGCCATGCTAAATTTTTCCGTAGAAGCCAATGCAAAGGATGACCGCTTGGAAACAACTGTAAACTGGGGCAACAACACGAATGTGACTTATGGCGGAAAGTTTGCCGCCAATACCCGTTTCTTTAAAACGGAAGGCAGCCGCCCCATTCTTCAGGCCGATATTGACATACTGCCTACCAGGGTGGTGCTGAATGATACTGTTTGGAATATTCATCCCTCGCATATAGCGGTGGATTCGGGACGGGTGTTTATTGATAATTTCCTGTTTGAACACAAAGACCAGTATCTGCGGGTGGATGGCAGGCTGACCCCGAAGGAAACGGACTCCTGCCGGGTCGATTTAAAGAACATCAAATTGGATTATGTCCTAGATATTGTGCAATTTGACGATGTATTGTTTGGTGGATTGGTCACAGGAAAGGTAGACTTGAAAAGCGTGATGAAAGATCCCGTGATGCAGACTCGTCTGAATGTTCATAATTTCAGCCTGAACCATTCTTTGCTGGGCGAGGCGGATATTACAGGCGTATGGGATAAGGAACTGGGTGGTGTGAGGCTGGATGCAAAGATAGCGGAGCAAGGCATCTCTGCCACCCATGTCACCGGATATGTATCTCCTAAATTGAAAGGATTGGATTTGCTTATCCATGCGGACAGCACGAATGTGGGATTCCTGCAACCGTTTATTGACGGAATATTCAGTGATATAAACGGTCGCGTCAACGGTCATGTGCGCCTGTATGGAGATTTTAAGCATTTGGATTTGGAGGGTGAAGTCCGGGCAAAGATGGATGCCAAGATTGATGTATTGAATACCTATTTCCAAATCAGGGACGACTCCATACATATTTCATCGGGTAGCTTGGATTTCAGAAATGTGCGGGTGTATGATCGTGAAGGCCATGACGGCTTGGTAAACGGCTATCTGCATCATACAAAACTGAAGAACTTGATGTATCATTTCAATATTCATGGCAACAATCTGCTGATGTATGACACCCGCGAAGCAGGCGAGATGCCTTTTTACGGGCGGGTATATGGCACAGGAAATGTAGTGCTGAATGGAGGGAACAATGCTATGACAGTAGATGCCTCGCTGACAACCGGCAATAATACGAGCTTTACTTACATCACCGGAGTCACTACGGAAGCTGCCAGCAACCAGTTTATTACTTTTGTAGACAAGACCCCCAAGCGTATACACGATAATGTGGAAACCAATCTCTATCACCACTCCAATGTGCAGAAAGATAAGGAAGAAGAAGGTCCTCCTATGGATCTGCGCATCAATATGTTGATAGATGCCACCCCCAGTGCCACCATGAAGATTATCATGGACCCTGTGGCGGGTGACAATATCACCGCCACCGGAAACGGTAACCTGCAAGTGAACTATTTTAATAAAGGAGATTTCCGTATGTTTGGCAGTTATGTCATAGATCAAGGTCTGTACAAGCTGAGTATGCAGGAAGTAATACGCAAAGACTTTACCCTACAATCCGGCGGAACGGTTACTTTTACAGGAGATCCCTATCAGGCGAATCTGGACGTACAGGCGGTTTACACCGTGAACTCGGCTTCGCTGAGCGATCTTGTGGCAGACCCTTCGCGCAACCAGGGCACAATAAAAGTAAACTGCCTGATGAATTTGACGGGAAGTCTTTCCAATCCTGATATTAAGTTTGATTTGGAGCTCCCCACTGTACGCGAGGAAGACAGGGAACTGGTGCGCAGTGTTACCAGTACCGAGGAACAAATGAATACGCAGATTATTTATCTGTTGGGTATCGGCAAGTTCTATACCTATGATTATACCAATAACGACCAATCCTCTAATGCTACCAGTTCATTGGCATTCAGTACCCTTTCCGGCCAGCTCAATAATATGTTGTCCCAATGGATGGATAATAAGAACTGGAACATCGGCGCCAACCTCAGTACGGGTGAAAAAGGATGGACGGATGTGGAAGCCGAAGCGATGCTGTCTGGCAGATTGCTGAATAACCGCCTGATGATAAACGGAAACTTCGGATACAAAGAGAATGTAATGGCAAACACTAACTTCGTGGGAGACTTTGAAGCAATATGGTTGCTCACCAAGAATGGGGACTTCCGGTTGCGGGGGTATAACCAGACCAATGACCGTTACTTTACCAAATCCACCCTCACCACGCAGGGAGTGGGTATTATGTATAAAAAGGACTTCAATAAATGGGACGACCTGTTCCGTTGGTTCTTATGGTTCAGACCGAAGAAAGATAAACAGAAATAAAATATGAATATGTCTTATTTACCTGCCGAATGGCATAAACAAAGTTTGATCCAATTAACGTGGCCCCATAAAGGCACTGATTGGGCATATATGTTAGATGAAGTAGAAACTTGTTTTCTTAATATAGCCTATGAGATTCTGGAACGGCAAAATCTAATGGTCGTAGCACCCGAACCGTTTTCCATCGGAGACCGGATAGAAGCACATGGAGGCAATGTGAAAAACCTCACTGTTTCAACAGCAAAAACGAATGACACCTGGGCACGCGACCATGCTTTCATCACCATGCTGAAAGAAGATGGAACCCCTCTCCTGCTGGATTTCTGCTTTAACGGCTGGGGAATGAAGTTTGCTGCCAATTATGACAATCAGATTAACAGTACATTATATTATAAGTGTAAAGCCTTGACCGGAGAATATGTCTTCCATAGAGATTTTGTACTGGAAGGAGGCTCCATAGAGAGTGACGGGAAAGGAACTCTGCTTACTACGGAAGAATGTTTGCTGGCTAAGAACAGAAACGAAAAGAGTAAGGAAGAAATAGAAAATTATCTGAAAGAAACATTCCATCTGCAACAAGTGTTGTGGTTGAAGCATGGTTACCTGGCAGGTGATGATACCGATAGCCATGTTGACACGCTGGCGCGTCTTTGTCCGGATGATACCATTGCCTATGTGCAATGCACGGATGCAACCGATGAACATTATGCGGAGCTGGCGGCAATGGAAGAAGAACTAAAGGCTTTCCGCACGCTGGAGGGTAAGCCTTATCGTTTGTTGGCACTCCCTATGGCAGATGCGGTTTATGATGAAGACGGGGAACGCTTGCCTGCTACTTATGCTAATTTTTTGATTATGAATGAAGCGGTGCTCTATCCCACTTATCGCCAGCCCGAAAATGATGTCCGTGCCAAAGAGGTATTGGCAGAAGCTTTTCCCGGTAGAGAGATTGTAGGCATTGACTGTACTGCATTGATAAAACAACATGGCTCGCTGCATTGCGTTACCATGCAATATCCCGAAGGTGTATATTAATAAGTTATATTATATATGGAAAGAACAATTAAAGTAGGAATTATTCAACAATCTTGCACAGATAGTATTCATCAGAATTTAGGTAAACTACACAAAAGCATAGAACAGGTAGCTACGGTAGGCGGTGCGCAATTAGTTGTATTACAGGAGTTGCATAATACTCCTTACTTCTGCCAAACGGAAGATACGGAAAACTTTGACTTGGCAGAACCTATCCCCGGTCCTTCTACCGGTTTTTATAGTGAACTGGCTGCCAAATATGGTATTGTATTGGTAACTTCATTATTCGAGAAACGCGCTCCCGGTTTATATCATAATACGGCCGTAGTCTTTGACTCGGATGGCAGCATAGCCGGAAAGTATCGCAAGATGCATATTCCTGATGACCCGGCATATTATGAGAAATTTTATTTCACTCCCGGAGATCTGGGCTTTGAGCCGATTCAGACTTCGCTGGGTAAGCTGGGGGTACAGGTATGTTGGGATCAATGGTATCCCGAAGGAGCACGATTGATGGCTCTGAAAGGGGCGGAGATTTTGATATATCCTACTGCTATCGGCTGGGAAAGTACAGATACGAAAGAGGAAAAGATACGCCAGCTTAATGCATGGATTACCGTGCAGCGTGGTCATGCTGTAGCAAACGGATTGCCGGTAATAGCTGTGAACCGTGTGGGACTGGAACCTGACCCTTCCGGTCAGACTAATGGTATTTTGTTTTGGGGAAACAGCTTTGTAGCCGGTCCGCAAGGGGAACTGTTGGTAGAAGCCAGCAATGTGGAGGGCGAAAATATAGTGGTGGAGCTGGATATGACCCGCAGTGAAAATGTACGTCGCTGGTGGCCGTTCCTTCGCGACAGGCGCATTGATGAGTTTGATGGCCTTACCCGTCGTTTTATTGATTAGAAACAAACGTTATCGTTATATAAATTCACATATTCGTTAAACAAATCATTATTAGAGCTGTTTAGTAATCAGATTATTCAAAAGATATATTGATTAACTAAACAGCTTTAATTATGAAGAAAGTATTATTTTTAGCGGCATTGTTACTTGTTTGCTTCAGCGGAGTAACGAATGCACAAACCAGAAAACAAAGAGAAGAAGCTAAACGCGAAGCATGGAAGAAAGAACGCAAAGAACAGAAAGCGCTGGAAGCACAACAGGACTCTGTGGCATACTATCAGGCTATTGAAGCGTTAAAAAGCGGATCTTTTGTTTTGGAAGCTGACAACGTGGTGTTCCGTAACGGTATCATGCGTTTTGTATCCTCTAACACTAACTATGTGGAAGTAAACAATGGACAAGGTGTTGTGCAGACGGCTTTCACTAACTTTGTGTATAACTGGAGTCCTAATGGGCTAGGTGGCGTCACCGTACAGGGAAATGTTAATGGCGTCAATATGCGCCAGGATAAAGATGGCAATGTGTACTATAACTATGGCATTAACGGTATTGCTATCTCTGCAACGGTGTCTATTGTATTGACAGGCGGAACTAATCAGGCCAGCGTAACTGTGAACCCCAACTTCTCCGGTAACAATCTGACTATGAACGGATATTTGGTTCCTTACGATCAAAGTACTGTGTTCCAAGGAACAACATGGTAATGTGAACTTTATAATGATATAAAAAACTCCCGAAGGTTTCATCCTCCGGGAGTTTTTTTATTACCGTAGGGGCGGATTGAATCCGCCCGTATGCATAAAGCCAACTGTTTTCGGGCAGATTCAATCTGCCCCTACAGCTCAAGGGGACTTATTTTTCTTCTTTTACCTCCACAATCAGATTCAATTCATCCAACTGTTTCTGATCCAAAGCTGCCGGAGCATCCAGCATTACATCACGTCCACTATTATTTTTGGGGAATGCAATACAGTCACGAATACTGTCAAGACCGGCAAACAGAGATACCCAACGGTCAAGACCATAAGCCAAACCACCATGAGGAGGCGCACCATATTTGAACGCATTCATCAAGAAGCCGAACTGTTCCTGTGCCTTTTCGGCAGTAAAGCCCAGAATTTCAAACATCTTAGCCTGCAACTGTGCATCGTGGATACGGATAGAACCGCCTCCTACTTCCACACCGTTTACTACCATATCGTATGCATCAGCACGAACCTCAGCGGGATCAGTATCCAGCAAAGGAATATCTTCGTCTTTGGGGTGAGTGAACGGGTGGTGCATAGCCATCAGGCGACCTTCTTCTTCGCTCCACTCAAACATGGGGAAGTCAATTACCCACAGGCAAGCAAACTTGTTCTTATCACGCAAACCTAACTGGCGACCCATTTCCAAACGAAGCTCGCATAATTGCTTGCGGGTCTTCATGGCATCGGGACCACTTAGAATCAGAATCAAGTCACCCGGTTTTGCGCCGAAGGCTTCTTTCATCTGTTGCAATACTTCTTGTGAGTAGAATTTATCTACGCTTGATTTCACACTGCCGTCTGCTTCTACGCGTGCATAAACCATACCTTTGGCACCAATCTGCGGTCTTTTTACAAACTCGGTCAACTGGTCTAATTGTTTACGGGTATAGGTTGCAGCGCCTTCGGCACAGATACCACCAATGTAAGCAGCATCATCGAATACAGAGAAACCATGACCTTTCATTATGTCCATCAGTTCCACAAACTGCATTCCGAAACGCAAATCAGGTTTATCGCTACCATAATATTTCATGGCATCTGCCCAAGTCATACGCAAGAACGGTTCAGTCAGTTCCACACCGCGCAATTCCTTGAACAAATGTTTTGCCATTCCTTCAAAAGTAGAAATGATATCTTCTTGCTCCACGAAACTCATTTCGCAGTCAATCTGGGTGAATTCGGGTTGACGGTCTGCACGTAAGTCTTCGTCACGGAAACATTTCACAATCTGGAAATAACGGTCGAAACCGGATACCATCAGTAATTGTTTCAATGTTTGGGGAGACTGAGGAAGGGCATAGAATTGTCCCGGATTCATACGTGAAGGAACCACGAAATCGCGTGCACCTTCGGGTGTAGAACCTACCAACATCGGAGTCTCTACTTCCAGGAAACCTTTGCTGTCCAGATAGCGGCGAACTTCCATCGTCATTTTATGGCGGAGTTCCAGATTCTGGCGTACACAGTTGCGACGCAAGTCCAAGTAACGGTATTTCATACGAATATCATCGCCACCGTCGCTATTATCTTCTATAGTGAAAGGAGGTGTTACTGCTGAATTAAGTACATTCAGTTCTGATACGATGATTTCTATTTCACCGGTAGGAATATTCATGTTTTTGTTAGAACGCTCGTTTACCTCGCCGGTTATCTGAATCACAAATTCACGTCCCAGGTGGTTGGCACGTTCACACAGTTCGGCATTCACGGCATCGTTGAATACCAGCTGGGTAATACCGTAACGGTCGCGGAGGTCGATGAATGTCATCCCCCCCATTTTACGTGCACGCTGCACCCAACCTGCCAACGTAACACTTTTGCCTGCATCGGAAAGTCTGAGCTCTCCGCAAGTATGACTTCTGAACATATATTCTTTAATTTTAATCAATTGTCGCGCAAAGGTACGATATGTTTTTCATTTATGCAATTTATTGCATATTTCTAATTCTTACATCTATCTTTGTTCCTTTCAGCAATTGCTGCACCTGCTCCATGGGGGTATTGCCATAGTGATAAGGATAGAGCACTTTGGGGGTAATCATCTGGGCTGCTTTTGCCAGTTGTTCCGGGGTCATGGTATAAGGCTGGTTGCAAGGAAGAAAAGCAACATCAATGTTCTTTATTTGATTCATTTCCGGGATGTCTTCCGTATCTCCTGCAATGTAGATGCGCAGTCCGTCTATATTCAGAATGTATCCGTTATCTCTGCCTTTGGGGTGGAATTGCAAATGCTCTTTCGTTGTGTTATAGGCGGGAACAGCTTCAATCTTTATTCCGTTAGCGAGGGTTAATTCATCACCATTCTTCATTACAGTTCCTTTGCCCAGCTTTTCTTCAGTGTTTTTATTCAGAATAATTTGGGTTTCGGGTTTGCTCAATGTTTCTATGGCTTGTGGGTCCAAGTGGTCGGCATGTTCATGGGTCACTAGGATGAAATCGGCTTTGGGATAGGTGCTGTAATCGGTCTTGGGCGGTTGGTTGGTGACCGGATCTATCTGTATGTACTGATTGTTATACTCAATCATCAGGCTGCCATGCTTGATGCAATGTATCTTCACTTCTTTGCCCGAGTAGGTTTTAAATGTGTCGTCGGCAGTATTTGCTAGCGAATGCTGTCCGGCAAGTATTGCAATACTCATAATTAGAAAGGTTTTTAGTTTCATATTTTTTGTTTTTAGGATGTTATTGTGCCTAAAGATACAAATTTATTGGTATTTATTACTAAAAAAGCTCCGTAGTATTGTAGATACTAACGGAACTTCTTTTATCTGATACTCATATTTAGGTATTAGTTTTTGAACATTTCAATGACATCCTTTAATTCTCCGGGAAACACTTCGCCTGTTTTTTCCCATAGGATACGGTCTTTCCGTTGAAGTACAAAGCTGGGGGCTATTTCTATTTCATAGGCATCCGCTACTTTGTGGTCACTTTCTATATTAACTCTGATAATACGGATGGGTTTCTCAAATTCATGTAATACCGGTTCAATCCATTCATAATGAGGCGACCAGTCTGTATAAAATATAATCAGAATCAGGTCATCCGATTGCTTGGCTTCTTCAATTTGTTTAGTTAAGTCCATTTTAGTTTTCATTTTTAGGTTATCCTCTGCTCCCCAGGCTGTTGGGGTCAGGGTTTAGTTCTTTCACTGCTGCCTTTACCTGTTTCTTGGTAGGTTCACCGGTTTCGGCGACTTGTTCTACAGGATATATCGGGGTACTATCTATGAGTTCCGCTTCCTGTTCTGCTTTGTTCTTTTCATCTGTATACATATCTTTTTACTTTTAAGAATTAATACTATTGCAACAAATGAGGAAAGCGGATAGTTCATATAAAATCAGAGAAGGATGCCTAATAAAATTAGACACCCTTCCCCTACTACATTTAAAACTACGTGAAATTGAACTATTGTACTTTGCGTTCGCAATATCGTTTACACTGTGCACAAATATCGTAACCCAACATAGCTCCAAGGATAAAGTCTTGTTCGGGAGTCAGTTTGTTTAATGGCTGTGTCACCAGGAAACGAATGGCGTTAATGCATTCCTTTCTTCCGAAAAAGAGGTTGATCTTATCATTCCCCACAGGCTGAATCACGTAGTTTATTTTCTGACTAGTCAGCCGTTTTATAGCAAAATCTTCATACTTCCTGTTGGTGGTATAGAGTACCATTTGACGCACTCCTTTTTTGAACTCATAAATATGGTTTAGAAATACTTTCAATTCTACCGGGTTGATATCTGAAGCTATCATAAAGTAAATGGCAATGTGTTTATAAGTTATTCTTAATATCTGTAATCCAGTTGTTGATACGTCTTTCTGTCTTGTCACTTTCGTTGATATCATCCAGTGCCAGTCCCACGAACATTCCATCTATTACCGCAACAGAAGATGAGAATGAATAGTCGTCAGCAGACACTTTACCGACAAATGTGCAACCGGAATCTTTTAACTGGTCATAGATTATTCCCATGCCGTCACAAAAGGTATCACAGTAAGATTCAGAATCGCCACAACCGAAGATGGCAACGGTTTTACCATTTAAATCTGCTGCCTTCACAGCTTTGATGGCATCGTACCAATCATCTTGTAACTCCCCGTCACCCCAAGTGGAAGTACCTAATAATAATACGTCATATTCCCCTGCTTTATCAGTAGTGATTTTGCTTGCATCAATTAAATCGGCTGATGCTATACCTAGTTTTTCTGCTATCGTCTGTGCGATGCTTTCGCAAGTTCCTGTAGAGGAACCATAAATTATACCCATTTTTTTCATATAGCAAATCATTTAATTTGTTTGCTGCAAAGTAAATGCTTTAATGGGGTATGTGAAATACCTAGAAATGGTGATTTTATTGGATTACCAGAATAATAAGGCTGAATCAAGTTGATTTATCTTTCTAAAGAAGAATGTGTCATTAAGGATAAAAAAAGTTTTTGATGTATTTTGCTCATTTACAAGACGATAAAGAATAACTCTGAAAAAAGCACGAAAAAAAAAGCATTGAAGATTTGCATATATGAAAAAAAGCCGTACCTTTGCATCGCTTTTGAAAAACAAAGCGACAACAAAACATAACGATTCGGGGTGTAGCGCAGTCCGGTTAGCGCACCTGCTTTGGGAGCAGGGGGTCGTGGGTTCGAATCCCGCTACCCCGACGAAAGAAAAGAAATGCAATTAACTATAAATTAGTTAGTTGCATTTCTTTTCTTTGTATTTTCCTTTATTCATTATCGGCAAAGAAATTTCAATGTAAAGCAACTCCCCTTCCCTATTTCACTATTTACAGAAATATTTCCTCCGTGTAGATTCATGATTTGTTTGCATAGGCTAAGTCCTATGCCACTACCTGTTGGCTTGGTAGTAAAGAAGGGTACAAAGATTTTATCCAAGACTTCGGGAAGAATGCCACTCCCATTATCACTGACAGAAAGGAAGAATATCTGCTTTTCCGGATCGTGATGGGTAGTAATGATTACTTCGGGATGAGTTTGTTCTGTACAGGCTTCGCTTGCATTCTTGAGCAGGTTGATTAACACTTGCTCTATTTGGGAACGGTCCAGCATTAGTTTAAGACCGGGGTTTTCTACCTTATATATATATTGTATTTCTTTGCTGGGAAATAATTTCTTCATGTCGCTTAATAATTCACCTATATTTACCGGAGTAGGCACCGGTGCAGAGAGGCGGGAAAGTTTGCGGTAGTTCTCCACAAAGCCCAATAATCCTTTGCTTCGTCTATGAATGGTCTGCATTCCCTGCAACATGACGCTGTAATCTTTTTCATTCATGCCGTTTTGCGCCGCACGCTCACTCAGCGTTTCACTCAATGAAATGATGGGTGCAATGGAATTCATTATTTCATGAGTAAGTACACGGATCAGTTTTTGCCATGCTTCCATTTCATTCTCTTCCAGTACGGCATGGATATTTTTTAAGTTGACTAACCGGAGTTCCGTACCTTGCTGGGTGGAATATTCGGTTACCGTAACTGCCAGTTCCTGAATGGTATCCCCTTTATGGATGCGGATGGTCTTTATTTCTCCCGGTTGGATGGACAGGACTATAGACGGAAAATCAGGATTTAGCAAACCCAGTTCACTGACAGAATGAATGCGGTGTCCGCATAAATCCTGCATGGCAGCCCGATTCATCCAGTGTATATTTCGCTGGCTGTCTACTACTAATAAGCTGCTGTCAACTGTATTCAGTAAGGTTTCATAATATTGGTAACGCTCTTCTTTTTCGGACAGCTGGGTGCGGAATTCCGTAATTACTCCGTTTATCTCTTGAGCCAGCCGTTGTTCGGTACGGGTTTTATGTTGGGTAGAGAAACTGAGTGAAAAGTCAGAGTAACGGATTCCCTCTATCATCCGTAATACCATACGGGTGGTTTTATGCTGCCATCGGCATATATATGCCATGCTGCCTATGATAATAATCAGTGAGAACAACAGGCAAAAATAGAGCGAATGCTGATAAAACAGGTATGCAGCTATGGATGCCACTACCATCAGTAGCATACAAGCTACCATGCGTAAAGTTTGCAAAAGGCTCATAATCCTAATTTTTCAAGTTTCCGATAAAGAGCGTAGCGGGTAATTCCCAAATATTCTGCTGCGCGGCTCAAGTTTCCTTCACTGCGTTTCATGGCGCGTTCTATGGCCTTACGCTCCAATTGTTCCAAGTTCAGTACTTCGTCCGTATCCGCTTTCTTTTCCGGTTGTGGTTGCAGCATGAAGTTGGCAGGTTTCAATAGCGGAGAATCCGACAGGATAACAGCACGCTCTATGGCATGTTGCAACTCGCGCACATTGCCCGGCCAGTGATAACGCATCAGCTTCTGTTTGGCTTCCCGACTCAGTCCGTTTATCTCTTTCTTGTATTTATGAGTGTATCGTTGCAGGAAGTAATCAGCCAGTAGAAGCACATCCTCTCCCCTGTCCCGTAATGGTGGAATATGAATCTCGATAGTATTGATACGATACAATAAGTCTTGGCGGAAGTTTCCTTCCTCCACTAATTGCCGGATATTTACATTGGTGGCACTGATGAGGCGTACATCAATAGGAATTGTTTCTGTAGCACCAAGCCGGGAGATCTGGCGTTTTTCGATGGCAGTCAGCAGCTTGGATTGCATAGGCAAGGACAGGTTTCCTATTTCATCCAGAAAGAGTGTCCCTCCCGATGCCACCTCCATACGTCCTGCCTTGGCTTTGCGGGCATCCGTAAAGGCTCCTTTTTCATATCCGAAGAGTTCACTTTCAAACAATGTTTCGGGGATACTACCCAAATCAATTGTTATAAACGGACATTCCCGTCGCGGAGAGAAATAACGAAGGGAGCGTGCCACTAAATCTTTTCCTGTTCCGTTTTCACCTAATATTAATATATTGGCATCGGTTTCCGACAGTTTTCTTATCGTGTCAAAGACTTCCTGCATGGTTGTAGATTGCCCTATCATTTGGGGTACATCCTCGTCCTGCCCACTCAGTGCTACGACTTGTTCCTTTAATTGCTTTACCTCGCGGCGGGAATCACGCAATTTGATGGCTGATGAAAGCGTAGCCAGTAATTTATCTTTTTCCCAAGGTTTGGGAATGAAATCAATAGCACCTGCTTTAATGGCACGTACAGCCTTGTCGGTATCAGCATAAGCGGTCATAAACAGTACGATGGCTTGGGGATCTAGTTTCAGGATCTGTTCCAGGCAATCAAAACCTTCCTGCCCGCTGATGGCATCCCGGCGAAAATTCATATCAAGCAGAATCACATCGGGTTGGAAAGTGGTCATGAAATGTTCGATACGTGACGGTTGGGTGGTCACTTTAATCTTTTCCATATAGGGCTCTAACAGGAGGTTTAAAGCGAAGAGCACGTCTTCGTTATCATCTATAATCAGTATTTTTCCTTTTGCATCCATAGTCTTATCTTCTTTAATATACCTTTCGGGCGGAAGATCTTCCGCACTTACGCTGCAAATATACAGTTTTTCCCGGTGTGTTGTATGTGCGAATACGCACTACTTTTGTGCGGATACGCACGGGGCTTCTTATCTATTGCAGAATGTAATTTATTGATAGATAAATAGATAAACGAATGGCACGTATTTTGATAGCCTAAGGGTATAAAATTTTAAGTAATGAGGAAGAAAATATTAATAGCTGCCGGCTTGTGCCTGGCATTAGGGGCAGCAGTTTTATTCAATAATAAAATTTATATGCTTTATATCGGTGATTGTCGTAAATTATGGGAAGCAGCCCAAACTTATTATGACAATCATCAATATGGAAAAGCACGAGAATTGTTTGGAAAGATAGCCCGTATCGATACGGCCCATCATGCTCAATATCTGCTAGGTAATATGTATTTAAAAGGTTTAGGAGGTGAAACAGATTATGATAATGCTTTGAAACTTTTTCATCAATCAGCAGCCGGAGGAAATACTTATGCTGAAAATAATATTGGTTTTATGTACACTTATGGCTTAGGAGTTCCACAAGACTATGACCAGGCATACAAATGGCTGAACAGGGCCGCCACACAAGGAAATTCGGAAGCACAGATTGGTATGGGAAGTCTATACAAGAATGGATGGGGAGTACGTAGGGATTGCTTTATTGCCATGACTTGGTATGAACGTTCAGTAGCTCATGGCAATACGGATGCCATGAACAACATAGGTTATCTATACAAAAACGGTCTTGGAGTTCCCAAGGACTTTGAAACTGCTTACTTCTGGTTTAAAAAAGCAGCAGATAAGAATAATCCGGTAGCACAGTATAATATAGGAAATATGTATTGCTATGGTGAAGGTGTGGAGAAAGATTTTGCTAAAGGTGCCGAATGGCTCACCAAAGCTGCTCTGCAAGAAAACGCTCCTGCCCAATACAATCTGGCTCGAATGTATCAATGGGGCAAAGGAGTGGAAAAAAGTTACCAACAAGCTATATATTGGTTTCAAAAGGCAATAGATAATGGGCATGGGAAAGCGAAGGAAGCACTAATGAAACTGGAAAAGAAGCTGCCCGAAGAAGAACCGGCTGACTCACTTCTGTTTTCTACAAATCTTTAAAAACCACAGTAATAAAGGAGAATGAGGATATCGAGGCAACTAGAGTGAATCCGGCAACTATCATGAAAACGGAATAAATGTGGACGACAGGCAAACGAAGATGTGCGAATACGCACTGCATTTGTGCGTCTCCGCACAAGATAAAAGGAAACATAACAGAGTTATAAATCTCATAAACAGCTAGTTAAGTAAATGGCACGCATTTTGAATAGAAGTATGTATAAAAAGAGATAACTATGAAACAATTATATATAGCAGCACTATTTATCCTGTTCCGTCCGGGAACAGCCACAGCACAACAAGAATCAATGAACCTCACATTGAGGCAAGCCATTGAAATAGCACAAGAAAACTCTCCGGAAGCCCAGGCTGCCCGTCACACTTACAGGGCAGCTTACTGGAACTTCCGCTTCTTCCGGGCAAACTATCTGCCGTCCGTTACTTTGAGTTCCACACCTACCCTGAACCGGGAAATCAACAAGATAACGCAACCGGACGGAACCAACCAATTTATCAAGCAAGACCAACTGAGTACCGATCTCAGCCTGAAAATAAACCAAAACATATGGTTCACCGGAGGTAGCTTGTTTGTAAAGAGCACCACACAACGCATTGACGAATTTGAAGATGATATAATCGCCTACAATACCCAACCCGTAGTAGTGGGCTATGAACAATCCCTCTTTGGATATAACTCCTTGAAATGGGATCGCCGCATCGAACCGCTTCGTTATCGCGAAGCTCGCAAAGCCTATGCCGAAGCCTTGGAACTGGTAGCCTCACAAACCAGTACCCTTTTCTTTAACCTGGCAACGGCACAAACCAATCTCGACATCGCAACCTCCAATTATGCTTCTGCCGACACCTTATATAGATATGCCGAAGGAAGATATAATATAGGTACTATCACCGAAAATGAAATGTTGCAACTGGAAATAAACAAGCTGACCGAAGAAACCAATATGATGAATGCCAACATAGAAGTAGAAGATGAAATGCAGACCTTCCGTTCTTTTCTGGGCATCAATCGTGAAGTCCATCTGAGAGTAGTGCCGGAGGACAGCATTCCTCAATTCGAGATTCCCCTTCAGGAAGCACTGCAATATGCATTCCAGCATAGTCCCGAGCCTGATACATATGAACGCAGAAAGCTGGAAAGCCGTAGTGCACTGGCTTCTGCAAAGGCCAATGCCGGATTGAAAGCAGATCTGTATGTGCAATTCGGGCTATCGCAAACCGGAAATAAGTTTGCCGATTCCTATCGCAATCCCATGAATCAGCAATATGCCAGTATCGGCATCTCTTTGCCTATTTTGGACTGGGGACGTGGAAAAGGACGTGTCCGTGTAGCCCGTTCTAATGTAGACTTGGTAGATACGCAGGCTGAACAGGGCATTAAAGACTTTGAACTGAATGTATGCAAGATGGTGCGCCAATTCAATCTGCAAGCCTACCGGGTAACAGTAGCAGCCAAAACAGACCGGACGGCTGAACGCCGCCATGAAGTAGCGCGCCGCCTCTATATCTTGGGCAAATCAACCATATTGGACTTGAACGCATCAATCACAGAAAAGGATACTGCCCGAAGAAATTATATAACCGCCTTGAAAACGTATTGGAGCCTGTACTATGGTTTAAGGAGCATGACAGGATATGATTTCTTAAGAAAGGCAGAAATTTCTTGTGTTGTACCGAAACCATAACCGTTTGACCAATATCAGACGAGCGTCTTATAATGATGAGACGATCGTCTTACCTATATCAAACGATTGCTTTATCATCATCAGACGATAAAGATATGCAGAGAAGAAACAAAATATAACCGTACTAAAAATAAAAAACGAATGGATATAAAGATTGAAAAGAAGCCATGGTACATCCGTTATCGTTACCATATGCTGGGCGGATTAGCCTTTATTATTTTCCTTATCTATGTGATAAGCCTTTCGCTGGGTCCTCGCAAACTGCGCATCGAAACGGATAATATTCAGATAGCCGAAGTGAAGGATGATAAATTCATGGAGTACGTGGATGTGGAGGGATTGGTGCAACCTATTCTTACCATCAAGGTAAACACCCGTGAAGCCGGCAGCGTAGACCGCATTGTGGGAGAAGAAGGAAACATGATGAAGCAGGGTGACACTATATTAGTATTGACAAACCCCGACTTGATCCGTTCCATCGAAGACCAACGCGACGAATGGGCAAAGCAGCGCATCACTTATAAAGAGAAAGAAATAGAAATGGAGCAAAAGAGCTTGACTCTGAAGCAACAAACCCTACAGGCACAATACGAGATGGAACGTCTGAGCAAAAGCTTCGGACTGGATAAAGAAGAATACAAAATGGGTATCAAAAGCAAAGCTGAATTACAGGTATCCGAAGACGAATATGAGTACAAACTAAAGAATACAGCCTTGCAAATGGAGAGCTTGAAGCATGACTCTACCGTTACCATCATCAGGAAAGAATTATTGAGCAATGACTTGGAACGGGAAGGCAAAAAGCTGAAACGTGCAGAGGAACGCTTGGAAGGATTAGTTGTAAAAGCTCCTATCGGCGGACAGCTGAGTTTTGTCAAGGTAACTCCGGGACAACAAGTGACATCGGGCGAAAGCATAGCCGAAATAAAGGTGCTGGATCAATATAAGATTCATACTTCATTGAGCGAATATTACATCGACCGGATCACAACAGGACTTCCTGCAACGGTTAATTATCAGGGAAAGCGTTACCCGTTGAAGATAACCAAAGTAGTGCCCGAAGTGAAAGATCGTATGTTTGATGTAGACTTGGTGTTTACTGGAGATATGCCGGAGAATGTTCGTGTAGGAAAGAGTTTCCGGGTACAGATAGAGTTGGGACAGCCGGAACAGGCTGTTGTGATTCCACGCGGTAATTTCTACCAATCCACTGGTGGGCAATGGATTTATAAAATAAATGCATCAAAGACCAAAGCTATAAAAGTTCCATTGACTATAGGGCGGCAAAACCCGTTGCAATACGAAATAACGGAAGGTTTACAGCCCGGAGAGTTTGTAGTTGTCACAGGATATGATACCTTTGGTGACGCGGAGGAGTTGATTTTAAAATGAAACACGCAAAATGAAAACACTGAAATACGCTTGGCGCTTCTTAATGCGCTCTAAATCATATACTATCATCAATTTGCTGGGACTGGCTTTCAGTTTGGCTTGCTGTATCATCCTGATGCGATACATCCATAGGGAACTGACGGTGGATGCGCATTGTATTGATCCGGAACATATTGTGATTCCTTTACGGGACATTGAGGGTAATGTACACCCGGGAAATATGCAAGACGCAGATACTGCTTATGTAAATAATGATTACATTGTTGAGCAATGCCACATTGTATTGGAACAGCAAGACAATGTTATTTATGAAGAAAAAAATTATGTAATGAATGTATTGGCTGTAGATTCCACATTCTTCCATTTCTTTGCATATCCTTTATTGACAGGCAATTCTCATCTGGATGCTCCTGAAGCTGCATTGATTACTCGTCGCTGTGCTGAGCGTATGTTTGGGAAAGAAAATCCGTTAGGAAAGACCTTAGGGTATAGTGGAAAAAATGTAGTGATACAAGGGGTAATAGATGAACCGGATTGTAAAACGATTCTTCAGTTTGACTTACTTGTTTCTCATCAATTACATAAAAACTGGCAACGAATGGATATGCAGATGATGCGATTGCTTCCCAGTGTGAATATTAATGCGATTAATATAGTCAGCAATGTTTATAAAAGAACCGAATATGGAGCCTTATGTCGTTGGAAATTCATTAATTGGCAAGATTTTTATTTTGACAACTCTATTAAGAACGATCAGTATGATTACTGTCTGAAGTTTGGCAATCGTACCCACCTGCATATACTTTCCGGAGTTGCATTATTATTATTACTGGTGGGCATCCTTAATTTCATCAATATTTATATGGTATTTATGATGAAACGCTCTAAGGAATATGGTGTTAAGAAGGTATTCGGCTTACATAAATTGCCACTCTTTTTGCAGATATGGATGGAGAACTTTGTACTTGCTGCTATAGCTTTGTTTGTAGCATGGCTTTTAATTGAAGTGGTGCAAATACCGGTTAATAGATTGATGCATGATGACATAACCTATTCTTCTTTTGACTGGAAGTTATCCTTGGGATTTATAGTGTTATTACCATTCCTCACTTCTATTTATCCTTATATTAAATATAATTATATGCCACCAGTGGTTTCTATCCGTTCCATAGCCACAAGCCGTCATTCTACCATAACCCGTATGTCGTTCCTTTTTGTTCAATATATTATCACTATATTGCTGATTATACTTTCTCTTTATTTCAACAAACATTTAAATTTCCTTCTTCATACTCCCCCCGGGTATCGAACAGAAAACATCTTGTTGGCCGATTTGCAGCACGAAAGTAAGAATCACTTGGTGAGCAAATCAGAAGAAGAAGAAAAAGCACTTTATCAGCGTAAGGATCGCATAGAGCAGATACTGAATGAATGTCCGCACATTGAAATGTGGATGAACTCCCATTATAGTATATTGGGAGGTGGAAGTACGAGTAATTTGCTGAATGATAAAGGTCAGCAATTATCAGTACAGATTTTATTCCCTTCTTCTAAATTCTTTCAATTATATGATTTGAAAGTACTGGATGGCGAAATACCCAAACAGTTTGATAATTGGATGGATATGAAAATGGTGCTGAATAAATCGGCAATGAAGGCTTTCGGTTATACTCATCGAGAGGAGGCTTTTGTAAGAAGTGAAAGTCCGCTTTGGGTGTCGGTGGTCAATGGGGAACGGGTAGATGGTGGAACTAAACTGATGCCGGTAGTTGCTGTTATAGATGATTACTATCCGGGACATCTGACCGAGGGATTAAAGCCAATGGCATTTGTTGTAGGGAGGGAAACGAATTCCGGTAAGTATTTGATTTCTGTGAAAAGAGGAAAAGAGAAAGAAGTTATAGATTATTTAAAGCAGAAAGAAAAAGAGATTTATAGCACCGAAGATTTTACCTACTCTTGGTTGAAAGATGATATTAAAGAACTTTATATCAAAGACCGGCAAGTAATGACTATTTATTCCGTATTTGCCATGATTGCCATTGTTATTTCTTGTCTTGGCTTGTTTGGCTTGTCTTTATTTGATATTCGTCAGCGTTATCGCGAGATTGCCATTCGCAAGGTAAATGGTGCGAGTATGCGTGACCTTTACCTGCTATTGTTTCGTAAATATGTCGTTGTACTAGGAGGAGCATTTGTCGTAGCAATGCCTTTTTCCTTCTACTTCTTATATGTATATACACGTAATTTTGTTGTAAAAGCTCCGATTGGAGTTGGCATATACTTAGTGGCTTTACTTGTAGTTCTGCTCATTTCATTGGGAACTTTGTTATGGCAAATCCGCAAGGCAGCAAATATAGATCCGGCAAAAATTATCAAATCAGAATAAACACATATAGGACATGAAAACACTGAAATACGCTTTGCGCTTCTTAATGCGCTCTAAATCATATACTATCATCAATTTGCTGGGACTGGCTTTCAGCCTAGCTTGTTGCATCATCCTGATGCGATACATTTACAGGGAGTTGACGGTGGATACGCATTGTATTGACAGGGAACAGGTTTATACCATTTGTGTTGACATGGAAGGTAGCCGGGGACCAAGCGGACTCAAGCAATATACCTATGATACAGTGTCTATTGATAAACGCTACATAGAATCAATGACTACCTACATTCCCTTAGAAAAGGATTATGTAGTCTACGGTGTTAACCGTTTTCCGGCGCGATGCATTGTAACGGACAGCATATTCTTTCAACTTTTCCGATATCCGGTGGTACAAGGCAAAGTATCTCTGAAAGCTCCTCAGTCGGCATTGCTAACTGAAAAATATGCACGCAAAATCTTTGGACGCGAGAATCCGGTGGGCAAAGTGCTGCGTTATTCTAATGGCAAGGATATTACCATAGAAGGCATATTAGGTGAACCGGAATGTAAAACGACTATCAATTTCGATATTGTACTTTCATCTTCTTTATCCGAACATTGGGAGCGTATGAATACGGAACTTTACCGTTTTCTGCCCGGTGCAGATTTGGATGCGATTAATAAGTTGGGTAGTATTCCACGCTATTTGAATGATCCTCAGTATGATACTCGCAAATTTACATTCTCTTTACTGCCATTTAATGAGATCTATTGGAATAGAGCTTTCACAGATAGTGAACCTACTATGTTTCTTTCGGGAAGCCATTCTCATGTTACTATTCTAATGGGGGTATGTTTGTTATTGCTCCTTACGGGGATACTCAATTTTATTAATCTCTATTTGGTAGCCATGTTGAGGCGTGGAAAAGAATACGGATTAAAAAAGGTTTTTGGGGTATGTGGCAAAACATTGTTTACTCATATCTGGTTAGAAAATACTTTATTGGTGCTGAGTGCGTTACTCCTAGCCTGGTTTATTATTGAGATCACTTCGATGCCAACCGAATATTTGTTTGGCATTAGTTTCTCATATACGGCTTTTGATGGATGGTTGTCATTAGGAATTATGCTATTGTTACCGCTGGTAACTTCTATCTATCCTTACATCAAGTATAACTATACCTCTCCTATTCTTTCCATTCGTTCTATCGGTTTGGGAAGTCATTCTGTCCGTTCACGTATGTTCTTCCTGGGAATGCAGTATATTATGACATTCTTGCTGATAGTGCTTTCGCTTTATTTTAATCGCCAGTTAGTAGTGTTATTAACTACCGAACCGGGATTCCGTACTAACAATATCATGAATGCCAATTTGGTATATGAATCAAAAGATTTCAGCAGTTATACTTATGAAAGTATTCAGGAGCGCCAACAACGCGTCCGGCAATTGGATAGTGAACTGAAATCCTGTCCGTTTATAGAACTATATGAACCTAGTTATGAAAAAATTATTACTCCTACATTCAGTACTAACTATCTGAATGATAAAGGGGAAAAGGTTTCATTGAATATTCGGTATGCTACCCCTACTTTCTTTAAGCTATATAATATTAAGGTGGTTGAAGGTGAGATTCCCCAAATAGATAAAGAAGACAGGCGTACTGTCATTGTGGTTAATCGTGCTGCTATGAAGGCATTAGGATATACCTCTATAGACGGTGCCGGAGTGATAGAGGAAAATCGGAAAAGAGCAGATGCTAATGTTTCCCTTCAACCAATAGTTGCGGTTGTAGAGGATTATTTTGAAGGGCATTTGGCATCAGGAGTCCATCCTACCATTTATCCTGTAGGAGCCAGATTCAGCGGTGATCTTTATCAGATAGCTTATACTCCCGGCAAGAAAAAAGAAGTGCTCGATTTCTTGCGCAATTTGGAATATAAAATCTATGGAAGCGAAGACTTTGAATACACTATTCTGGAAGATGAAGTCAAAGCGATGTATAACCAGGACCGACAGACTGCAACCATTTACTCCATCTTTGCAAGTATTGCCATCATTGTTTCCAGTCTAGGACTGTTGGGAATTTCTCTTTTTGACATTCGCCAGCGTTATCGGGAAATAGCCATTCGTAAAATGAATGGTGCAGGTATAAAGGATCTTTATCAATTGCTATTCCGCAAATATATGATTGTTTTAATCATAGCATTTGCCATAGCGGTCCCTCTATCCTATTATCTTATAATGATGTACACCCGGGATTTTGCCGTGAAAGCACCCATTGGCATTAGTATCTTCATTATATCCTTATTACTGGTTATGGTCATTTCATTGGGAACATTGATCATACAAATACGCAAGGCTGCCAATATTGATCCGGCAAGAATTATAAAAACAGAATAACGACCAAACACAATAAACTGTATGTTACGACATTATATTAAAATAGCGATCCGCCATCTGTTGAAGTACAAAATGCAGAACCTGATTTCAATCATTGGGTTGTCTGTGGGTATATTATGCTTCAGCATCTGCCTTTATTGCAGCCGTTTTATTGATGAAACAGATCATTGTTTTACCAATCGGGAGCGTATTGCGGATATTAATTTATATTTATCCGGAGGCGATGTCTATTCGGGTGTTCCGGCAACTCTGATAGAGGAACTTCGCAAACGTAATGTGGCAGAGGTAGAGGATTATACCTTTACCGTCTACCCCCGTGAGCGAAGTTATAGTGTGGAAATAGAAGAAGGAAGAGAACTGCCATATGATGACCTGAACACGATGGAAGTCGATTCGTCCTTTCATAAAGTCTTTACTCCGCGAATTTTGCAAGGTTCTTGGGAAGTAGCTGCCCATACTCCTAATGCAGTAATACTTACCCGCTCCTTGGCAGAAAAGATATTCGGTAAATTGGAAAATCCCATAGGTAAGCGCATGATACTGATGCAGCGCCTTTCTACTGCTCCGGATACTACTCCGCGTACAGGCGGAATAACAGGCCGTGATAGAGGATATACCACTGAATACCAGTCTCAGTTTCTTGAAAAAACTGGATATGTTGACGCTGAATGACAGTGAAGGAACACTGCAATTCAGAGGTCGCGGCAATATGACCGGAGGCTTTGGCTTTGCACTGCTTCATGAAGGGAAAACAGCCGGACAACTGGAGGCTCATTTCCGTTCTGCAAATATGAAGTACCGTATGTATGATGAAGAAACAGCCGTTTCTGCACTCCCTTTCGGGCAAACCTTCTGGAATAAATCCATCGCTCCTTATTTTGCGGGAATCACTTTAATTATCGGTCTGTTAATCTTATTGACAGGGCTTCTCAACTTTTTCCATTTTCTGATAGGCACATTCCTGAACCGTTATCGTGAATATGGCATACGCAAAGTGATAGGCAGTGGCACCGGGCAATTATTTTATCAACTGTTTACCCAAACGCTAGTTATCGCTTTGCTGGCTTTCTTGCTGACTTTCTGCATGATAGAGATATTCAGCCCGTATCTGAACTTTACTTTGTTCAATTTTGTGCTTATCATTGAAAAGAATCTCTTGTTGATACATGCGGCAGAATATATGGGTATGATCTTATTATTATGTATGGCGTTGTGCTTCATAACAGTGCTACGCATACGCCATCTATCTGTCCAAACCGGCATCTTTGGAAGTAAAGTGAAACGTAACAAACACGGGATGCGTAATACTCTTTTAGGCATTCAGTTCTTTATTTGCTGGATATTTATTGCATTCACCGTCGCTCTTTATATGCAGGCGGAAAAAACAACATCCACTCTTTTCCATACTCTGACAGAGAAAGAAAAAGCGAATATAGTCAGCTTCCCCATTGATTACCGGTTTATGAAGAACGAAGAAAAGCTGGCATTGATAGACCGTATATCCCAATATCCCGGTGTGCAAGATAAGCTATTGGCTGATATAAGTTATCTGCAAGGAATATCGGGCACTGGAATGCAAACGGAAAAAGAGAATTCCGAAACAACTCTTGATGTAAGTATAATGAGTGTGTCCAATAACTTTTTCCAGTTTATGAATATACCGATGCTATCGGGGCGGACATTGGAAACGAAAGAGGATTTAGTGGTAGATAAGGCTTTGATGGAGCGCATGAAGAAAGATCTGCTAGGTACTACCTTGTATAATTATTCTGACGGTTATACCGTTTGTGGTGTTTGCGCTGATTTCATTGCCGATGTATATAATAAGAGTGAAGGCTTTGTTTTTATGCCTACTGATTTCAGTTATTATGTAGGTCATTGTTATTTAAAATGTGAACCCGGAAAGACGGCAGAAGTAAAACAATTCGCAGAAAAAGTGCTGAAAGAAGCGCTTCCATCCAGCGTACAACTCAAAGTTTCCACCTTATTGGAAGATATATTCAATGAACAAGCCATAGAGAACAAGCTGAAAGGAGTTATTTTATTTTTCTCTCTTGTTAGCCTGATCATCACATTGCTGGGTGTTTATTCGGCAATCACACTAGACACGGAGCGCAGGCAGAAAGAGGTTGCTATCCGCAAAGTAAACGGAGCAGGATTGAAGCAAATTATTTTCTTGTTTGCACGCCTTTATATCGGATTGTTGCTAGGATCTGCCGTTGTTGCATTCCCTTTAATCTATGCGGTATTGCAGTTATGGAAAGGGACTTATACGGTATTCTTCGATGATGGTATCCTGTATTGGGCAGGAATATTCCTTGGGGTAACAGTCATTACAGCATTTACTGTTCTTTTCCGAATTTTGAAGATAGCACGGGTTAATCCGGCAGAGGTAATTAAGAACGAATAACAGAATAAAACGATGATAGCACATTATTTAAAAATTGCATTTAGGAATCTGATTAAGTATAAAACTCAATCTGTTATTAGTATTCTGGGGCTGGCAACAGGATTTGTATGTTTTGCCTTGTCAGCTTATTGGATACACTATGAAATGACTTATGACGCTTTTCATCAGGATGCAAACCGCATTTATGCAGTCAGAGTTAATGATTCCTTTGCCAAAGGAAAGGTGAGCAGCAGATTACCCCATCCTATAGGACATTACTTGAAAGAGCATTATCCGGAAATTGAAGATTATAGCGTATTCAATATCCATAAATGCAGATTAAATAACAACAATAAATGGCTTCAAGTAAATATGGCATCTGCCGACAGTACTTTTATGCAAATGATGAACATAAAAGTATTGGATGGCAATACAAACTTTATGATACGGGAGAGCCAGGAAATAGCGATAACCCAAGATATGGCGACCCAATTATTCGGAAAAGAAAACCCATTGGGAAAAGAGATAGAACTGAATCAAAAAACAAAGAAAATTTGTGCAGTCGTCACTGGTTGGGATGAACATTCCTCTTTTCACTATTCATTTATTGGTGATATAAATTATGCAATTGGTTGGGACTATTCTATGTTTCAAGCCCTAGTGAAATTGAAAAAGAATACAGATGTAAAAGCTCTCTTGCATAAAATGAATGAAAACTTTCCGGATGAAATGAAACGGAACAAATATGGAGAAACAGGAGTAACCACCTTTTTCCTTACTCCTCTTACTTCCCTTCATTATGACAAGGACTTTCTACATTCGGATGATGTGATTATTACATTTAATTATATCGTTTATTTTTCAGTGGCCGGCATATTAATCATTATATGTGCATTGGTCAACTATCTTACGTTATTTATCAATCGCATTCGTGCACGCAAAAAGGAAATGGCACTGCGTAAAGTAAATGGGGCTTCTGATTTATCCCTGATCGCCCTATTGTTTATAGAGTATATGATGACTCTTGTTTCCTCTATTTTCGTCGGTATGTTGTTAATAGAAGTATTATTGCCTGTTTTCATAAAATATTCAGGCATTATTTCTTCACGTCCTACTATCTATGGAGAAGCGTTGGCGTATATTGCAGGCATATCAATTATTGCCTCTCTGGTTGCCATTTTGCCCATTTACTTATTCCATAAACGTACTTTGCAGTCCTCATTGGGTGCTTCAAAAGGAAGACATACAGAAAATCTATTCCGCAAAGGATCGATTATAGTACAATTATCAGTATGCCTTTTCGTTATATTTGCTACTGTAACGATAAACAGGCAACTGTATTTTTTGAAACATACAGACCTTGGAATGGTGCACCATAATATCGGAAGCGTTTCTATATGGATGAATGTAGACATGAATACCTGGAGCAGTAAAATAACGGCTTTGCCGATGGTAACAGAAACACTTCCTCCTAAATATTATCCCTTGGTATCTACGGGAGCAATGATGATGATGGGTATTAATAAATGGGATGGTCTGGATAAACCTGTGAAAGAACCTGAACCACTTGATATGATATTAGCCAGTGAAGATTTTTGCAAATTCTATGGCATGACACTGCTTTCCGGCGAATGGATCTCTGAGAAATCACTGGCTACGGATTTGTTGATAACAGAATCAACGGCTCGTACATTGGGCTGGAAAATACAAGAAGCCATCGGAAAGCACATCTATCCGGAAGGTTTTGACGAATCGTTTGCTGTCATTGGTATTGTGAAGGATTGTCAGTATAAATCTCCTACAACAAAGATATCGAATACAGCCTTTATAAATACTGAAAAACAGAAGCATTTGTGGTTCCGCGCCAGTATCATGTTCAAATATAAAGAAGGAACTTGGCCGGAATGCAAACATTTGATAGAAAAAATGTATCAAGAAGAATATCCTGATAAGGTATTACGCCTATTCAGTGAAGATGAAGAATATGACCATTATCTGCGTTCTGAAAATGCCTTGCACAAATTACTGGAATTTGCATCTATAATATGCATTATTATTTCTATTTTCGGAATATATTCCTTGGTTACCCTTACTTGTGAGCAACGTCGCAAGGAGATTGCTATCAGGAAAGTTAATGGTGCGACAGTAAAAACTATCACCAAGATGTTTTTCAGGGAATATCTGTCATTATTGATCTTATCTTCTATAACAGCTTTCCCTGTTTCTTATCTGATCATGAAGAAATGGATAGAGGGATATAACAGACAAATTGAAATGGGTTGTTTATCATTCATTTATATATTCATAGGCATTGCGTTAATTATCACTGCCAGCATCGGTTGGCGTGTGTGGAAAGCAGCCAATGAGAACCCGGCAGAGGTAATTAAAAGTGAATAGATGAAATAATTATCGTGCGTATTCGCACGCCAATAGTGCAGAAACGCACATGGAGAACTTAACTTATTAAAAGATAAACAGCTAATTATCAATATAATAAATCAACGGCATAATTATTGTGCTAATAAAGAATAAGACAAATAGAAAACAATAACAATCTAATAACATAAACATTATGATCAAGACAGTAAACTTACAGAAGATTTTCAAGACAGAAGAAGTGGAGACATGGGCGCTCAATAATGTCAATCTAGAAATAAAAGAAGGTGAATTTGTTGCTATCATGGGGCCTTCAGGTTGTGGAAAGTCCACCTTATTAAACATCCTTGGGCTATTGGATAACCCTACCGGTGGAACTTACGAACTAAATGGCACAGATGTTTCCAAATTTACCGAAGCGCAGCGCACCAATTTACGTAAAGGAGTGATTGGCTTTGTTTTTCAGAGCTTCAATCTGATTGATGAATTGAATGTATTCGAGAACATAGAGTTACCTTTATTATATATGGGTATTCCGGCAGCAGAACGCAAGCGCCGTGTAGAAGAAGCTATGAACCGTATGGCTATTGCCCATCGCGTAAAGCATTTCCCGCAACAATTATCCGGAGGTCAACAGCAGCGTGTGGCTATCGCCCGTGCTGTGGTGGCTAATCCCAAACTGATCCTTGCCGATGAGCCTACCGGTAATTTGGATTCAAAGAATGGTAAAGAAGTAATGGAACTTTTGACGGAACTGAATAAGGAAGGAACTACTATTGTAATGGTAACACACTCTCAGCACGATTCCGGCTATGCAGGAAGAACAATCAATCTGTTTGACGGACAGGTAGTGAATGAGGTGAAGATTTAGAGTCTTCAGTATGTCAAAAGCAATGCCATTTCACCGTAGGGGCAGATTGAATCCGCCCGTATACACAAAGTAAACTGTTATCGGGCAGATTCAATCTGCCCCTACGGTGAAATGATAACTATTTGGGGGTGATCTTCTCTCTACGTTGTTGGATAAATAAAATAATAAAAGGAATGAATACTTTTCTAAATATCAAATTCATATTGCGCAGTTGGTGGCGGAATAAATTATTCTTCATCATCTCATTAGTCAGTCTTACTGTAGGCTTGGGATGCACCAACCTGCTTATGACATTCTTTATCCATGAATATAATATAGAGAAAAATAATTCCGAGCGTGGATCCATCTATGCAGTACGCCAAGACTCCCCTATGGAAGAAGGAATAAAAGTAACTTATGCCACATCAGATGCAACCGCGCAAATTAAAGAAAAGTATGCCGAAGTAAAGGAGGTATTGCGCATGAATGGCATACCTGCGGATAACTGTAAATATAATGAAACCACCTACGAGAATCCACTATTCATTTGCGCCGATTCTACTTTAAGCGACTTCTTTACCTATACAGCACTGGAAGGTAGCCTGACGGAAGTCCTGACCACCCCCGATAAGATTGCAGTCAGCGAGGCATTTGCCCACAAACTATTCGGCAACCACGGTGGCATTGGAGAAACTCTGGAAATAACAGGTGATGGAGGTGAAGTAAAAACCTATAAGGTAGCTGCCATTCTGAAAGAACGCCAACAATCTTTCCTGCATTTTGATTTACTTACCAGTACGCTGGGGCAGTTTTGGGGAGGCCCCACTCTGTTGAAGCTCCAACCGGGTAGCTCTGCCGCCGTATTGCAGGAAAAAATAAAAGAAGATAAAATTCCGACTTTAGCCCCCGGAGAAACACAATATTATATAGATCCGATTAAAGATCTGTATTTCAATACAGGTCGTAGCAGCAAGCAACAACAACTCCCCTACTTCCAGCAAAGCGATGTGCCATTGCTCTACATCGGCCTTGCCTCGGCGTTACTTGTACTCATCATAGCCTGTTTCAATTACACCAATCTGAGTGTGTCGCGCACACTGCAACAACTCAAAATGATACACATTGAAAAGTTGATGGGAGCCAAACTAAAAGAAATCCGCACTCAATTATTCTGTGATGCCGCCTTTACGGTGTCGTTGGCATTCCTGCTGTCGTTACTGCTTATCAATGATCTGCTGTCCTGGTTTAATGATTTGTTTTCGGCACATCTCTCCTTTTCTTTCTTTTTCAGTTGGCAAGTACTGCCGCTACTCTTGTTGTTTATCTTTATAATGGCGGTAATTCCGGGGATATATATCAGTCACAGGTTATCCCGGCAAACGCTGAGTGAATATCGTCAGACTTATACCGGCAAGAAGAAACAACGGTTGATATGGGTACTTGTTACCATGCAGTTCTTACTGTCCATAGGATTGGTCTATGCTACCACTGTTGCACAAAGCCAGATGGACTTAATCAAATCCCGTGCCTATCGCTATGAGAACACCATAGAATTGGGAGGTATGTACACTTCTCCCCTCGCCCCTTTCTATCATGAATTATCAAAAGTGAATGGAATAGAATCAATGACTCTCTCTATGGGTTCCGTACTAAATTCGTGGATGCGTGAACTTCCTATAAAGCAGGCTGACGGCAGTGTGAAACACTTTTATATGATACATATTCCTACGGATACTACTTTCCTTTCAACCATGAATATCCGGCAGATAGCAGGATTGCCACCGGCAAAGGCCCGTCAGGAGTATGCCCATCCTGTTTTTATTAATGAAAACTATGCACGTTTACTTCAGATTGATGCTTCCCGGATAGGACATAAATTGAATGAGTTTGATACCATGAGTGATACACTCAGCATTATTGCAGGAATCATTGAGAACTTCCCATTCAATTCGCTGGAAGAAGAGGTAGCCGCACAGCAACTTTCATTTGTTACTGAAAGCAATTTGACAAAAAACGCTATGTATATGCAGGTCAGGCTTATTCCCGAAAAGCGTAAAGAGACGTTGGCAAGAATTGAAAAACTATGGAAGGAAATGAATAATGGCAAGGAATTTCAGTATGTAGATATGCATCGGTTGTTCATGGAGCGTAACAATAAAGTGATCATACTCTCTAAAATCCTGATCAGCTATTCACTCATAGCATTGGTGCTCACTTGCTTCGGACTGTTTGGCATTTCATGGTATGCTGTGCGCCAGCGCACGCGTGAAATTGCTATCCGCAAAGTACACGGTGCTAGCAGTTGGCAGGTCTTATGGATACTGAACCGATCCTTTTTGTGGCAGATATGGATAGCCTATATCAATGGCATACCGGTGACATGGCTGCTGATGCAACATTGGCTGGAACAGTTTGCCTATCGCACTCCCCTTGGGTTATGGAATTTCCTCTCTCCTGTTCTTATTGTAATGGCAATAACTATTATCACGGTCAGCATACATAGTTATTGGAGTGCACGGGGCAATCCGGTGGATAGCCTGAAAACAGAATAGAATTTCTACTTTTTTGCCATAAACTTCTATTATTACTCTGCCGTATAATGGAATATTCCTATCTTTGGGGAGTAAAAAAACATATAGCAGAGTAATAATATGGCAAACCACCTTTTTGGAGAAACATCAATGGATCAGGCTGAATATCATAAGTCTAAGTTATTAAGGGAACTGGCATGGAGACTATTCCCTATAGATTCGGCTGCTGCTGATATAAGGGCTTTTGCAAGAGAAACGGATATACCAGAGGTTAAAATGAAGCAATATCTGAAAGAACTGATAGATGACAGAAAGCTCCTCATTGTTTCGGATCCTTATTACAAGAACAAAAAGAAATATAAGTTGCCAAGTCGGCTTCATGTACAAATCCTAACAGATATAAAACGTGATCCGAAGGAGTTTCTCAGTCAGCCTCTCATCAACCAACACGAATGGCTAGGCAAGAACTGGCTTACTGCCTTTCGTGCCTACATCCAAAAAGGAGAAGATGAACCATTGAATATTCCACATTATATAGAAGATAACACTCTTCTTTCGATCATCCAGTATATGCCCGCATATCAAGAGTGGATGCCTTTCTTCAATCAGCTTTCACTTGATATTATTACGTCAGCTTTCTATCTTTACTCCTTTCAGTGGGTGATGGAGTTGCAACAACCGGATGTGGAATGCCTGAGGAACGGTTATTTGGAGAATGAAAAACTTCCTCAAGATGTACGCCTTCAGTTTAAAGCCGAATATGCATTTTATCAATACGTGCTATCGGGTAAATTCAATGAGTTCCAGAAACTTTCTTTGTCCGATCAGCCTCTGTATCAAGCCATACAGGCACTCTCCCTACAATATCAAGGGAGAAATGCAGAAGCCTTAAAAGCATATCAACGGGCACTGAAAGAATCAGGTGATCCTTTCTTTTATAATCCATTATATGATGTTTTTTATATATTGGCATTGTATAATGACAACACGCCTACTTCTAAAAAGAAGCTGGTTGCACTGATAAAGAAAAAGGAGCTGACCCGTAGCCTTCTCTCCCTTCCGGTTAAATTGTTACTATGGCACCTTTTGGGAGAAAGAACAGATATTATAGTACAAGAGATCGTGACTTATGGGAACAACCTGTATGCGCTTCCCCGATTGCTTAGTTGGCTGATTATCCGGCATTTCCACCTGGACGATAAAGTAGAGATAAGCGATCTAGCCGTCCGGGGAATGATTGATAGAGAAGATTTGAAGTTGCTTCAACTGGAATGCTCGCAAGACTTCATGCCTTTCATAACCCGAGCGGATGAACTGAGAGAACAAACAGGACTTTCACCCCTTCTACCTCCTTATAAAAAGGTGGAAAGATGGGAGCAAATCATTTCCACCTTGCTTGAAAAGACTGCGCCGGAGGAAACGATAGGCAAAGCAGTTGTAAAAGAGAAGGCGCAATCACTAAGCCGAATCATCTATTATATCAATGACTTTGGACAAATTACTCCAAGACTTCAGAAGTCAAAGGACGGAGTGACGTGGAGTAAAGGCCGAAACATCGCCCTATCTACCTTCCAGATAGGCATACCCGAAATGAACGACAGGGATAAATTACTGTCCACCCATGTGAAGCATTATGCTTCCAGCGGATGGGGATATAATGAAACATGGGAGTTACAGGGAGCTAAAGCCCTGGCAGAATTGGCAGGCTATCCATTGGTCTTCTCGGAGTATCAACCGGAAACACCCGTTGTCATTACGAAGGAGAAACCACAGATCACAGTGACAAAGACTTCCAAGGGATTCCGGATAGAGAACAATGTGGGCGATACCAAAATAAACAGCAATTTCATCTTGCGAAAAGAAACTGATTTCCTCTTTCATGTTGTAGAACTATCTTCTTCCCAACGTGATTTGCTGAATATCCTGATGGAGATAAAAGACTTCCCTAAGGAATCCGAAAAGCAATTGGCTGCACTTCTGCCGCAACTCAGCAGGGTGCTTACCGTTCACTCCGACCTTGTTCAAAACGAAAAGCAAATTAAAAAGGTAGAGGCTGACACGCTGATCACAGTCCAGTTGCAACCTATGGGTGAAGGAATAAAGGCAGAACTTTTTGTGAAACCGTTTGTCACCCATCCTCCCTATTGCAAAGCCGGGAAAGGCAATGCCAGCGTGATGGGTAGTATGGGTGAAGAAAGAGTGCAAGCCGTGCGCAATTTCAACAAAGAGAACAAGCAGTTGCAAAAAGTATTGGAATGGCTGCAACCCATCAGTGAAGAACAGGATGCGGAGGAAGATGTGTTCTATTTCGACACCGCCTACCAATGCCTGGATATGCTGGAAATTCTGCATCAGCACCTGGATGCCATACGGATAGAATGGCCGCAAGGCACGAAAATGACGATCAAGGGACGTGCCGACTTCAAAGACCTTTCCCTGTCCGTGAAAGGAGCCGGACAATGGTTTGAAATAGACGGGCAACTGAAAATTGATACCGAAACCATTATAAAGGTATCAGACCTGATACAAAAGGTGCGCGAAAGCAAAGGGCGTTTCATCTCTCTGTCCGCAAACGAATTTATCGCCCTCAGCGAAAGCCTGCGGAAACAGATACAGGCCATGGACTCCTTCTTTACCGAAGAAAAGGGAAAATTGAAACTCTCCTCCCTCACCGCAAACTCTTTATTGGAACTGGAGGAACAAGGTGCGCAACTGAAAAAGAACCCTGCTTTCAGCAAACTGATAGAACGTATGGAAGCTGCTGAAAAAGAGAACTTCTCCATCCCCAAGCAATTGAAAGCAGAGTTGCGTAACTATCAGATAGATGGTTTCCACTGGATGTCCCGCTTGGCTTATTGGGGTGCAGGTGCTTGCTTGGCAGACGATATGGGTTTGGGTAAGACCTTGCAAGCCATCGCCGTCATGTTATCTCGCGGCAAGCAGGGTGCATCATTGGTGGTAGCCCCCGCTTCGGTGGTGCTCAACTGGAAAAACGAGCTGGAACGGTTCGCTCCTTCGCTCACTCCATTGGTGATGAATGACACCGGATGTGACCGTAAAGCCTTGGTAGAGAATGCTTCCGAATATGATGTGGTGATCACCACTTACGGATTGCTGATCAATGAAGCGGAAACTTTAGCCGCCAAGGAATGGAATGTCATTGCCTTGGATGAGGCGCATACCATAAAGAATAAGGAAACGAAAATGTCCAAGGCTGCCATGGAACTGAATGGGGCTTTCCGGCTCTTGCTTACCGGAACTCCTTTGCAAAACCATTTGGGCGAGATCTGGAATCTCTTTCAGTTTGCCAATCCCGGTTTGCTGGGCAGTTTCCAGCAGTTCACAGAGAAGTTTATCTCTCCCATTGAGAAGAACGGTGACAAGAACAGGCAGAAGCAGTTGAAACGGTTACTTCAACCTTTCATCTTGCGGCGCACAAAGACGGAAGTGCTGGATGAATTGCCCGAAAAGACGGAAATAACCTTGCATGTGGAACTGGATGAACAGGAACGTGCCTTGTATGAAAACTTGCGTCGGGAAGCGATCAGCAATTTGGAAGAAGGATCGGCTACTGCCATACAGACATTGGCAGAGATTACCAAACTCCGCCAAGCTGCCTGCCATCCTTCACTGGTGTATCCGGAGTTGAATTTGTCTTCGGCCAAATCCTCTGCATTTATGAAGCTGGTTGAAGAATTGATGAAGAATAACCATCGCTCGTTGGTTTTCAGCCAGTTCACTTCGCATCTAAGGCTGATACGCGAGGAACTGGACAAGGCACACATCGACTATCTATATTTGGATGGCTCTACTTCTTTGCCAGAACGAAACAAGCTGGTGAAAGAATTTCAGACAGGTACGCAACCCTTATTCCTTATCAGCCTGAAAGCCGGAGGATTGGGATTGAATCTGACTGCTGCCGATTTCGTCATTCATCTGGATCCGTGGTGGAATCCTTCCATTGAAGACCAAGCATCAGATCGCGCCTATCGCATTGGGCAGACACGCCCCGTAACGGTTTACCGGCTTATTGCCACGCAGACCATCGAGGAAAAGATTATCCGTCTGCATCAAACCAAGAAGTCTTTGGCCGATTCATTGCTGGATGGAAGTGATCTTGCCCATAAGTTGACCAAGGAGGAGATGTTGGAGTTGCTGAAAGAAAAAGATTTCTAAGGACTCTCAGCGCCCCCTGGAAAACAAACTGTTTGTATTTTATCTCTCATGCTCTCATCAATGAAGCTAAAACTGCTATGTGCAAGGCATTTTAGTGATGAGAGCAAGTATGAGAGATGAGCTAAATGATGAGAGCAGTGCCCTCATTTCTCGTTAAATATGTCCCATTTAGTCCCGATTGCCCTATTGATTTGTCCCGATTATCTGTCGATTTGTCCCCAAACTCCTTAATGTATGGTTCATTTCAACCTACCGCCTAGCGTGTTTCAAGTAACCAAACAAAGTGTTTCATCAAGCGATACAAAGTGTTTCAAGCATTCAAACAAAGTGTTTCATACGGTTGAAACACTTTGTTTCACGGTACGGAACACTTTGTTTCTCGGTGTGAAACACTTTGTTCTGCAGGTTGAAACACTTGATTGAACTATACAAAAACAGGCTGCCTTTACTAGAGGCAGCCTGCATCTTATGATAGGAATATCTTATTTTATAATATCCAGTTTCTTGAAGCACTTAGTCAGCTTTTCTACGGCAATATCTACCTGTTCTTTGGTATGAGTTGCCATCAGAGCCACGCGTACCAATGTATCTTGCGGTGCACAAGCAGGCGGAATAACCGGATTGATAAAGATGCCTTCATCAAAAGCCATTCTGGTTACTTCAAATGTTTTGTCCGTGTCGCGAACATACAGCGGAATAATAGGGCTTTCGGTGTCGCCGATTTCAAAACCTGCCTCACGGAAACTTTCCAATGCATAATTGGTCACTTTCCACAAATTCTCCTGGCGTTCGGGCTCAGTCTTGAAAATATGAAGGGCAGCCATAGCAGCAGCAGTAGCTGCGGGAGTATTACTAGCCTGGAATATATAAGAACGTGCGGTGTGACGCACCCAGTTTATCGTATCTTTATCGGCAGCAATGAATCCTCCGATAGAAGCAAAGGATTTAGAGAAAGTACCCATGATGAGGTCTACCTGATCTGCCAGTCCGAAATGATGGCAAACGCCACGTCCCTGATGTCCGAATACACCCATACCGTGAGCTTCATCCACCATAATGTTGGCATTATACTTTTCTTTCAAGCGAACAATTTCGGGCAGTTTAGCCAAATCACCTTCCATAGAGAATACGCCATCCACAATGATCAGCTTCACCGATTCGGGTTTGCACTTCTGAAGCTCTTTTTCAAGTGCTTCCATGTCATTGTGTTTGTACTTCAACTGAGTGGCGAAAGAAAGGCGGCGGCCGTCTACGATAGAAGCGTGGTCGCGGTCGTCACAAATAAGGTAGTCGTTACGGTCTACCAAACAAGGAATAACTCCTTCGTTTACTGTAAATCCGGTAGGGAAAACCAATGCTTCGTCTTTTCCGACGAATTCGGCCAGTTCTTTTTCCAACTGTATATGAAGGTCAAGAGTTCCGTTCAGGAAACGTGATCCTGCACATCCTGTACCATACTTGCGAGTAGCGGCTATTGCAGCTTCAATGATTCGCGGGTCGTGTGTTAACCCCATGTAAGAATTGGATCCGAACATCAGAACCTTCTTGCCATCCATCATGACTTCTGTATCCTGAGCACTGTCAATCTCACGAAAATAAGGGTATACGCCTCTTTCCATGTACATCTGAGGCTGTCTGAATTTACTTAACTTGTCTTGTAATAATCCCATATCCTATTGTATGTGTAAGCCTCGTCGGCCTACATTAAATAATGTATATAAACTCACTAATACATTCTGTTTCCTAGGGTGTTCCCGTCAAAACAGGCTGCAAAGATAGTAAATTCTGTAACCTGTTGTTCTTTTTTTCAAAAAAAATATTTAGGAACATCAAAACTTTTAGGATTTTGGGTGGTTATAAACAAATTGTATTACTTTTGCGTTTGAAAAAGAGCTAAACTACCAAAGTTAAAGTATGACCACAAAGAAGAAAATTGTATTTGTTGTAAATCCTATTTCGGGAACACAGGGAAAAAAGGCCATATTGGAGTGGATTGACGAGCGTATAGACCGTACGCTTTATGACTATACTGTGGTAAAAACGCAATATGCCGGTCATGCCGTAGAGATTGCAGCCACAGCCGCCCGGGAAAAGGTGGATATGGTAGTGGCCATTGGAGGAGATGGAACGATAAACGAAATAGGACGTTCGCTGGTACATACCGACACGGCACTGGGCATTATCCCCTGCGGATCGGGAAACGGATTGGCGCGTCACCTGCAAATACCCTTGGAGCCCAAAGCTGCTATTGATATTATAAATGAAGGAAACCGCCTTTGCATTGATTATGGCAAGATAAATAATATTCCTTTTTTCTGTACGTGCGGAGTGGGCTTTGATGCATTTGTCAGCTTGAAGTTTGCTGATTCCGGCAAGCGCGGATTGTTGACTTATCTGGAAAATACATTGCACGAAAGTCTGAACTATAAGCCTGAAACTTATGAAATAGAGAATGAGGAAGGGACAGTGAAATATAAGGCATTCCTGATAGCGTGCGCCAATGCTTCCCAATATGGGAACAACGCTTACATTGCTCCGCAGGCTTCGCTTACGGATGGGCTGATGGATGTTACCATACTGGAACCTTTTACGGTGCTGGATGTACCTTCCTTGTCTTTCCAACTGTTCAATAAGACGATTGATCAGAATAGCCGCATTAAGACGCTGCGCACCAAAAAGATAAAGATTCACCGGTCTAAACCCGGGGTGTTGCACTTTGACGGTGATCCTCTGATGGCAGATGAAGATATAGAGGTGGAATTGATTCCGCATGGATTGAATATTATCACTTCTGATAAAAAAAAAGAGGATGAACCTTTCAGTCTCTTACAGCAGATATCGGAATACTTCAGCGGATTGAAGCCTAAGGGTGATGTGTTTACCTATCGTCATAGTCATTTATTTGAACTGAACAGGCATTTGTTGCGGCGTTTGTCTAAGAAATAGTTAATAGTGTCGATACTATTCTCATCCCCTCTTGAGAGAGCTACTCTTTCTACACATTTCCGTTAACATTTCCCGTAGGGGCAGACCCATGTGTCTGCCCGAAAATAGTTCACTTTATGCTTTCGGGCGGACATGCGGGGCCGCCCCTACGGTGGGCAACAGCGTTACTGGAAATGTTAATGAGATGTGTAGAAAGAGCCGCTTTTGAAGGGAAAGGCTGCCCTACATCTTTAAATAAAAATCCTTAGTCAGCGCCGTGTATTCATCACTATATACATGGCGTGATAATTCTATAGTCAAGTCGTTGGCCACACACTGCACGGGCTGTCGCCTGAATGCCAGCAACACCCGTTTGGGAATGGCTCCCGGCTTGGTGTGCACCAAGGTTTGACGAGACAAATGTAGCCCATACCGAAGGGCTGTTGATAGAAAAACATCCATCCCATCTGTGGGGATAATTACCGAAAATGTCCCTTCGGCGTGAAGTAAACGGGATACAGCGGCAATAAGATTCTCAAAATCAAGATTATCGGTATGCCGTGCCGTGTTTCGCTGTTCATCGGGACATTTTAAAGAGTTGACAAAATAGGGCGGATTGGAAACGATCACATCAAACCGGGTATCCGGACTGTATCGGCATACATCCTGCAACTCCACTTCTATCCTGTCCTTCCACGGAGATGCCGCTATATTTCCCTTAGCCTGTTCCACTGCGTCCCGATCAATATCAATGGCTTTAATCCGGGCATCACAGCGCTGTGCCAGCATCAGGGAAATCAATCCGGTTCCCGTCCCGATGTCCAGAACGCAACGGGCGGAATGGACATCTGTCCACGCTCCCAGCAATACTCCGTCCGTGCCCACCTTCATGGCGCAACGGTCGTGATAAACAGTGAATTGTTTAAAAGAAAAATAAGGATTCGGCATGCTTCATTTATTAAATTTGTTGCCAAAAATAGATAAATCTCTCCAAATACTCCAATTATTAGGAAATATTTGATTTTTAATGCTCATTTAGTGCACATGAATTTTCCTTATTCGACAAGGAATGATTAACTTTGTCCCCGTTTTGGGTAGAGAGCCCAATTTAACACAATAGGAAAAAGAACTATGATTAAGAGGAATAAGAAAGAGGATATTTTGTTGAATGCAGAAAACGATGATATCTCTATGTTAGCTGAAATCCAAACAGATATGGAGGATGTTTCGGCTATAGAATTTAATAAAGAAATACCGGTTATGCCCTTGCGTAACATGGTGATGTTCCCATCAGTGGTGATGCCGGTGACTATCGGACGTCCCAGCACTTTAAAATTAGTAAATGCAGCATATAAGAAGAAACTTCCGATAGCGGTGGTTTGCCAGGTACAGGGAGATATGGACGATCCCGGTTTTAATGATTTGCATCATGTGGGAGTCATTGGAAAGATTCTACGTATATTCGAAATGCCGGGCGGAAACACAACTGTCATTATGCAGTCCAACGGTCCTAAAATAGAATTGGATAATATTACGAAGACTTCTCCGTATCTGAAAGGGATGGTGACCCCATTGCCGGAAGATAATGAAGGACAGGAAACGGATGAATTCAAGGCGCTGATTGATACTTGCAAGGATTTGACCAGTAAATACATCGAGACTTCTGAAAAGATGAGCCCCGACACTGTATTTGCTATCAAGAATCTGGATAATCCGGAAATACTGGTTAATTTTATCTGTGCCAATTTCCCTATTCCGGTAGAGGAAAAGATAAAACTGCTGAAAGCAACCAGCCTGCAAGGCCGTTTGTATATACTCGTTAAAATACTGAATCGTGAAGTGCAACTAGCTGATATTAAGCAAACTATCCAGCTGCGTACACGCGAAGATATTGACCGCCAGCAACGTGAATACTTCTTGCAACAACAGATCAAGAACATTCAGGATGAACTGGGAGGCGGACAGGAAGATGAAATAGATGAACTGCGCCAAAAAGGAAGAACAAAGAAGTGGAGCCTGGAAATGGCGGAACTCTTTGAAAAAGAAGTTTCAAAACTAGAGCGTACCAACTCTCAGTCGCCCGACTTCAATGTACAACTCTCCTACTTGCAGACTATGCTGGCCCTGCCGTGGAATGTTTATACCACTGACAATCTGAATATAAACAATGCCGAAAAGACATTGAACAAGGATCATTACGGACTGGAGAAGGTAAAGGAACGCATCTTGGAACACTTGGCCGTATTAAAGCTGAAAGGAGATATGAAGTCGCCTATCATCTGTCTTTATGGCCCTCCGGGAGTGGGTAAAACTTCTTTGGGACGTTCCATCGCTGCATCTTTGAAGCGTAAATATGTACGTATGTCACTGGGTGGCGTACATGATGAAGCCGAAATACGCGGACATCGTAAAACCTACATCGGCGCCATGCCGGGACGTATCATCAAGAGTCTGATTAAAGCAGAGTCTTCCAATCCGGTGATTATCCTGGACGAAATAGACAAATTGGGAAGCGACCACCGCGGAGATCCCAGCTCGGCAATGCTGGAGGTGCTTGATCCGGAACAAAACAATGCATTCCACGATAACTATCTGGATGTAGACTATGACTTGTCGAAAGTGATGTTTGTCGCTACAGCCAATAATCTGGGTACTATCCCTCCTGCCCTTCTGGACCGTATGGAACTGATCGAAGTAAGTGGGTACATCACAGAAGAAAAGGTGGAAATAGCCCGCCGCCACTTGGTTCCGAAGGAATTGGAAGCCAATGGTATTAAAAAGGAATATGTGAAGTTCACCAAGCCGGCTTTGGAATATATCGTGGAGAACTATACCCGTGAAAGCGGTGTGCGCGAACTGGAAAAGAAGATAAACAAAGTGATGCGTAAAATTGCATTGGAATTTGCGCGTGACGGTTACGAACTGACACATGAAATAAAACCTGCCGATGTGCGCAGATACCTGGGTACTTCGGAATATAGCCGTGACAAGTATCAAGGCAATGAATACGCAGGTGTGGTTACCGGCTTGGCATGGACAGCAGTGGGAGGCGAAATCTTGTTTGTAGAAACCAGCTTGAGCAAGGGAAAAGGCGGAAAACTGACTTTGACCGGAAACTTGGGAGATGTAATGAAGGAATCGGCCATGCTGGCTTTGGAATACATCAAGGCGCATACTAAATTGCTGGACTTGAAGGAAGACATATTCGACAACTGGAATATCCATATCCATGTACCCGAAGGAGCAATTCCTAAGGACGGCCCTTCCGCCGGTATCACTATGGTTACTTCACTGGCTTCTGCCCTCACCCAACGCAAAGTGAGACCGAACTTGGCAATGACAGGTGAAATCACATTGCGCGGAAAGGTGTTGCCCGTAGGCGGTATCAAGGAAAAGATTCTGGCTGCAAAACGTGCCGGTATCAAAGACATTATCTTGTGCGAGGAGAATCGCAAGAATATTGAAGAAATACAACCGATGTATCTGGAGGGATTGACATTCCACTATGTATCAGATATTAAGGAAGTATTGGCTTTGGCCCTTACCAACGAAAAGGTGAATGGTGCCATCGACTTTAATATAAGTAATCAAACAACAGAAGAAAAGAAATAATATGACTTTTGACTTACAATATACAGACCCCAAATCCAATGCCCGTGCCGGATTGGTTACCACCGACCACGGACAAATAGAAACTCCTATCTTTATGCCTGTGGGCACACTGGGAACGGTGAAGGGTGTACATTTGCATGAGTTGAAAGACGACATCAAGGCGCAAATTATTCTGGGAAATACATACCATTTGTATTTGCGCCCCGGATTGGATATTATAGAACGCGCCGGAGGTCTGCATAAATTCAACGGTTTTGACCGTCCTATGCTGACCGACAGTGGCGGCTTTCAGGTTTTTTCCCTGTCGGGTATCCGCAAAATGAAGGAAGAAGGCGTGGAATTTCGCTCCCATATAGACGGTTCCAAGCATTTGTTTACGCCGGAAAGAGTGATGGACATTGAACGTACCATTGGTGCGGACATCATGATGGCTTTTGATGAATGTACTCCCGGAACGGCGGATTATGAGTATGCAAAGAAATCCATGCAACTCACCCATCGCTGGCTGGACCGTTGCATCAAGCATTTCAATGAAACGGAACCCAAGTATGGCTATCAACAATCCTTGTTTCCCATTGTGCAGGGTTGCGTTTATCCCGATTTGCGCAAGCAGTCGGCGGAATACATTGCCTCGAAAGGTGCGGATGGAAACGCCATCGGCGGATTGGCGGTAGGCGAGCCGACGGAGAAAATGTATGAAATGATAGAGGTGGTCAATGAGATTCTGCCCAAGGACAAGCCTCGTTATCTGATGGGAGTAGGTACACCTATTAATATATTGGAGGGTATAGAACGCGGCGTGGATATGTTTGACTGCGTAATGCCTACCCGTAACGGACGCAACGGAATGTTGTTTACCAAAGAGGGTATCATGAATATGCGCAATAAAAAGTGGGAAGATGATTATTCACCCATCGAGGCGGATGGTGCTTCGTATGTAGACACGGCGTATAGTCGTGCTTATTTGCGTCACTTGTTTCATGCACAAGAGTTGCTGGCTATGCAAATTGCTTCTATCCACAATCTGGCTTTCTATCTATGGCTGGTGGGCGAAGCACGCAAACACATCATTGCCGGTGATTTCTCTACTTGGAAACCGATGATGGTTAAACGCTTATCTACAAGACTATAATTTATAAAAGATGAAGAATTGGTTCAAGACAAACACGGACTCGCCCAGGCAGGACAAAAGTAAGTGGAAGCCGGACATCAGTTGGCTGAAACTGGATAAATGGGTAAAGAGACTGGATACATACATCATTAAGAAGTTTCTGGGAACCTATTTTTTCGCTATTGCGCTCATTATCTCCATTGCAGTAGTGTTTGATGTAAACGAGAATATTGATAGGTTTATCAATAACAAGGCTCCGCTGAAAGCGATTGTATTTGATTATTATATGAACTTTATCCCCTATTTCTCAAACCTGTTCAGCCCGCTGTTCGTCTTTATTGCTGTTATCTTCTTTACATCCAAGTTGGCGGAAAATTCGGAAATCATAGCCATGTTCTCTACCGGTATGAGTTTTAAGCGGATGATGCGCCCTTATATGATTTCGGCTGCCATCATTTCGGTGGTTACTTTCGGATTGGGAGCGTATGTGATTCCTAAAGGAAACGTGACCCGCCTGAACTTTGAGGACCGCTACAAGAAGAAAAAGAAACAAGACTATGTGCGCAATGTGCAGTTGGAGGTAGATAGCGGCGTTATTGCCTACATAGAGCGTTATGAAGATTATAACAAAACCGGTTATCGCTTTTCGCTGGATAAGTTTGATGATAAGAAACTGGTTGCCCACCTCACAGCCCGCAGCATTACTTATGACACGGCATCCGTACACAAATGGACGGTGAAGAATTATATGATACGCGAAATGGAGGGTATGCGTGAGAAGATTACGCGTGGCGACCGTCTGGATACCATTATAAAAATGGAACCGCAGGACTTCCTTATCATGAAGGGACAGCAACAGACCATGACCAGTCCCGAACTGAAAGAGTACATCAACAAGCAGAAAAAGCGAGGATTTGCTAATATCAAGGAATTTGAGATAGAATATTATCAACGCATAGCCATGTCCTTTGCGGCGTTTATCCTGACTACGATCGGCGTATCCCTGTCATCCAGGAAGATAAAAGGCGGTATGGGATTGCACTTAGGTGTGGGGCTTGCGCTCAGTTTCTCGTACATTCTGTTCCAAACAGTTTCGGCAACCTTTGCTGTCAACGGGAGTACTCCGCCTATCGTAGCGGTGTGGATTCCGAACATTCTATATACGTTTATTGCAATCTATCTATACAGAAAAGCTCCTAAATAATTATAGGAGCTTTTCTAGTTTTTCACGCCAGTCTTCGGCATTCAATGGTTGCAGGGTGATGAATCCCAGTTCTTTTCCAATGGTGATATTGGCTGCGCCATCATCTACAAATAGGGTTTCGGCGGGGTTCAAGCCGCTATCTTTTATCATATGGTCAAAGATACCGCGGTCGGGCTTAGTGGAACCTGCTTCATAAGAGGTATAAATCTTGTCTACATAGGCATCCAGCGGTTTGCCTGCCGGAGTAAAGTCAGTGCTTCTAGCCCATCCCATCACGTAGGGATTGGTATTGCTCAATATATATACTTTATATTTCTTGCGGAGTTCATTCAGGTAATCCAGTTTATACTGCGGCACTTCTGTTATAAAGCCTTTCCATCCGTTCTCCACTTCTTTATAAGTCAGTTCTTTGCCGCATATCCGGCTCAGTTCCTTACGGAATGTTTCGGCATCCACCTTGCCATCTTCCACATCTTGAAAAATGCCTTGTTGGTGGTATTCTCCCAGTAAACTGTCCGCCTCTTTCACTCCTATTTCCCGGAATGCTTTCACTGCCGATTCACGGTCTACACCGATGATAACTCCGCCGAAATCAAATACAATGTTCTTAATCTTACTCATGATATTCTTTTATTTAAGTTTCGTAAGTGCTGCAAAGGTAGGCATTTGAAACTGAATGGTGAATGATGTAAATCAATAAAAGAATGTTTTCCTGTTTTTTTATCCTATCGGCAGAGGAAACGGAGTTTTTTATGTAACTTTGTCGTACAACTAATGTCAAATGAGAAACAATATGAAATTGAGGTTATTATCCCTGTTTGTCTCTTTTTTACTCACCACTGCGCTGTATGCAGAATACTTTAAGCACATAGGGCTGTCAGAAGGGATTACACAACCGTCTGTGATGGCTATTTATCAAGACCAGTTGGGCAGAATGTGGTTTGGGACAAGAGAGGGAATCAATCTATATGACGGCAATCAGATGAAAGTATTCAAAGGATGGACAAAGCTGCCCGGAAATGCGCCCTCTGTATGGCTGGGAAACGAAGTGTCGTTCATTGCCGGAGACAGGCAGGGCGACATTTACTTCTTGATAGAAAATGACTTGATAAAGTACAATATACAAACCGAACAATTCATCCGCTTGTCCGAAGGGCATCATATTCAGGCACTTACTTCTTATGAAGATGATGTGTGGTATATGCGTTATGATTCCTTATTTTGCCGAAAGCCCAATGAGCCTGATCCTACTTTTGTTTTAAAGACAGAGATTAATTCATCCATTATTTGTCTCACCCTGTTGGATGATAAGATTTGCATAGGTACACGAAACGGAGCTTATTTGTTTGATCGTGCCGGTAAAAGTTGGGATCACATATTGAAAGGAATAGAGGTTTATCGCATCTTTGAAAGTTCCCAAAAAGAATTATGGCTCGGAACCCGTATGCATGGGCTGTATAGGATGAAAAAAGATGGAGAGTTGACTGAAGTCCCCTATATGCCGGGATCTTCCAAAGGTATCAGCAGCCAGCAGATCCGTGAATTTGTAGAAGACAATGAAGGGAATATATGGTTTGGTACTTTTGACGGTTTGCAGAAATACAGTTCCGACACCCAACAATATTCCCTTATCCAAATCCCCAGATATGTGGGCGGCCTTAACCATCCGTCTATTTTTTCCTTATACAAAGATATACAGGGAACCATCTGGATTGGCAGTTACTTTGGAGGGGTGAACTATTTCACGCCGCAGCATGAGAGTTTTGTGCATTACGACTATGGGAACAATGCGACTAAAAATGTATATTATTCCTATATAGGCGATATCATTCTGGATAAAAACGAGCACGTGTGGCTCAGCACAGACGGAGGCGGAATCAGTTGTACCGACAAAAACTGGAATATGCTTCAGCAATTTACTGCTGGAGGCAGCAACTCATTGCCACACAATAATATAAAGAGTGTTTGTTATGATGAGAAAAATAACTGCCTCTATATCGGTACTTACTTGGGGGGCTTATCGCGTTATGATATAGATGCGAAACGCTTTCATAATTATCTGAAGCCGGGACTTCCTTCTTTGAATATGCCCAATGAAGTAGTCTTTCATGTAAAAATGTGGAAAGGCCAAGTCTATATTTCCGCCCGCAACGGAGTCTTCCGTTTGGATACACGGACACAGAAGTTTCATAAACTGAATGTTCCTAATGCTTATTATCAAAACTTTGATATAAGCCCGGATGGATATTTATATCTGGCCGGATGGAATGCTGTCTATCATATGCGTGTGGATCAACCCGATGCTATCGCTCGCCTTTCTCTTGAGCAATCCGGTTGTGATGCCACTCCCACCCGGCTTTTGGCAACCAGTGAGGGAGTATATATCGGTACACTGGGTTCCGGACTTTTCTTTTATGACAGGCAGAAGCATAAACTGACGCATTACACACAGGAAAAAACTCAGTTGCCTAGTAACTATTGCTATAATATTTGCCGTACTCAGGATGGAAAGATACTGATTACCAGCGATAAAGGGGTAACCTGCTTCACTCCCGGTAAAGAAACGTTTACAACGATTGATTTAATGAGTAATTTCCCATCGGCCCATATCATTAATGGATGTGGCATTCTGCCAACCACCAATGGGCGCATCTTTGTGGGAGATACGCAAGGGGTTACTGTCCTTTCCGAAGATGAGTTTAATAAGTCCGATTCATATAATGATGAGTCTAACCTCTATTTTTCGGAATTATGGGTGAACAACCAAATCATTACTCCCGGAGATAAGACAGGAGTCCTCTCCCAGTCTCTCCCCTATACCCGCCAGCTTAAACTTAGTTATGACCAAAATAACTTGATTGTCCGTTTCGCCTTATCGAACTATGCACAACAGTTGTCCGAGCAATGGTTCCAATACAAATTGGAAGGCTTTGATAAGAAATGGATTAAGACCAAGCAGACTGAATTGCATTATACCAATCTGAATCCCGGTAAATACACCCTGCATATAGAAGCTATCAATCAAAATGGTATTCCCAATGGTTCCAAAGAAATAACCATGCAGCTTGTCATTGCATCGCCGTGGTATAACACATGGTGGGCATGGGCAATCTATATCATTATCTGCACTACATTCATTTTCTATTACGTATTCAGCAAAATGGCGAAGCAGAGATTAGCCCTCTCATTGGAAAAAGAGCGTTTCGAGAAGCAACAGATCGAACGCCTCAATCAGGAAAAGCTGGTCTTCTTTACCAATGTGAGCCACGAGTTCCGAACTCCGTTGACGCTGATTATCAGCCATATTGATATATTACTGCAAAAGCATTCATTGAATCCGTCCATCTATAACCAGATATTAAAGATAAAGAAGAATGCGCAGAAGATGAACAATCTGATTTCCGAACTGCTGGAATTTAGAAAGTTAGAGCAAAACCATGAGACCCTTTCGGTAAAACAACAAGATGTCATTCTGTTTTTGAAAGAAATCTATTTCTCTTTTGCTGATTATGCACACCAAAGGGAGATCACTTATACATTTGGATTGCCCGAAACTCCGGTTTTGTGCTGGTTTGATTCCTCATTACTGGAAAAGGTATTCTTTAATCTTTTATCCAATGCCTTTAAATATACATCCAATGGAGGAAGCATCACTTTATCGGGAGAAATAACGGATGATGCAATCCGCATCCACATTTCCGATACGGGCATCGGTATTTCCGAACAGGATGCAACCCGGATCTTTACGCGTTTCTTCCAAGGCAACAACCAGGAAAAGAATGGCAGTTTGTTTAGCGGAACCGGCATAGGACTGGCATTATCAAAAACAATCATAGACAAACATCATGGAGAGATAACGGTGCAAAGTGAGATTGGGCAAGGAAGTACTTTTACCGTAACCCTTCAACGCCGGAAAGATGTATTCTTATCGGATGAAAATGTCCGGCTGGCTGCCCAGGAACCGGAAACGGCCATTGTGCCCGGTTCATTGCCTGTATTGCCGGATGGGGATAGCCTTTCGGCAGAACCGGCAGGATTTGAAGATATGAAAGATAAATCGCACACCTTGCTTTTAGTGGAAGACAATGAAGAACTACTACAGGTTTTGGTAGATCTGTTCTCTCCTTTCTATCAGATAAAATGCGCTCACAATGGCAAAGAAGGTCTGAACCAGGTGTATGAAAACAAACCGGATCTGATTATCAGCGACATCATGATGCCGGAAATGACCGGAACGGAAATGTGCCTGCAACTAAAGAATAACATTGATTTCTGCCATATACCTATTATATTATTGACCGCGCTCAATTCTACCGAGCAGAATATAGAGGGACTGAACCGTGGCGCCGACGACTATATAACGAAACCTTTCCATGCACAGCTCTTGCTGGCCCGTGCCAACAATCTGATACGCAGCCGCTTGCTGATGCAGCATCAGTTTGATAAGAAACCAATATCGGAAATAGATTTGACAAGCATCAACCCATTGGACAAAGACGTATTAAAACGAACCGTGCAGATTATAGAGCAACACATTGATGATACGGAGTTTGATGTTTCCGTTCTTTGCCGGGAAATAGGAATCAGCCGTTCATTGCTGTACACTAAATTTAAAGCGTTGACAGGCATGACGCCTAATACTTTCATACTGAACTTCCGGTTGAAACACGCGGCTGCTTTATTGCAACAATATCCGGATATTCCTATATCAGAAGTAAGTGACCGTACCGGATTCAGCACACCTGTCTATTTCAGCCGTTGCTTTAAGAATCAATACGGATGTACGCCGCAGGGCTATCAGAAAGAGAAGAAAGGAGAAAAAAGATGAGAGGACTTCCGTTATCGGCCGTCCCCTCATCGAACATATAAATATTACCTATCGAGATTTAGTCGTCCCATCCCGGGGCCAGTGTTAGGTTAGTGTTACGGTCGCGTTCTTCTTTCGGAGCGGGCCAGGTGTAGAGGAAGTCACCATCCCATACATACGAGTATTCCTTTTCTCCCCATATTTGCTTCAGTCCGGCACCTGTGGCGAATTTGTTTTCATGCCAGGTTTTCCAACGCATTTCATCGAAGAAGTTAACGCCTTCGCCATTAAATTCCCAACGACGTTCGTTGCGGATACGTTCGCGCAAATCACTTTGTCCGGAAACTGTTGTGGCAGCATTTGAGTTCAATAATGCTATGCCGGCACGTTCACGTACCAGGTTCACGCACTGAATGGCTTTCTCCGTTTCACCCATTTCGTTGTATGCTTCTGCTTGGTTCAGCAATACATCTGCATAACGGATTAAGGGGAAGTCAATGGGCGAATAGGAACGGTTAGGTATTTCAGAAGCCCCTTCTGCTACAAACTTGCGGAACAGATAGTAGAGTTTATTATTCGTATCGGTTCTTAAGTCAAAAGGCTCGGCAACATCGCTACCCCGGTACGGCCAACGCAATGTATAAGTATAAGCGGTAGAACTGGCGGCACCTTCGTAAGTAGAGTACGGAGTGATGATAGAAGCAGTGAGGCGCGGATCACGAGTCTCATATGCTTTCTTGATACGGGCTTCATTGCCATCCGGCAAATATTTGCTCATATCTGCTCCTTTGGCTGCCCAACTATCTTGTTCTGCCTGCGTCATGTGGTCACGGAAGAAAAATACGGCACGGGCTTCCGGTGACATTGCACTATAGCCGGGAAGTACATCGTCCCAGTTGAACTTGCTGCCATCGGCATTCTCGTAGGTATCCACAAAGTCGGTACTTGAAAGGAATGTATTCCACCCTTGGCCAAAGGCATTACGGCCTCCATAGCGGAAACTAATATCATTGCCTAATCCACTCAAACCAATACATTGAACGGAGAAAATCATTTCAGGAGACTGCTCATTGGCTTCTTTAAACAGTTGTTTGTATCCGCCTTCAAACAATTTATGCCCGCATTTGCCTACTGCTTCGAAGTCCGAAGCCGCTTTTGCCCATTCCTTTTGGTACAGATAGGCTTTGCCGCGTAATGCATAGGCTACTGATTTAGTGACATGACCATAGTCTGCATTGCCGGACTCATACATATCGGGCAAATTGGATTCTCCGACGGCATCTGTCAAATCTTGTATGATGGCTGCCCAAATTTCGGCTTCTGATGCTTGCCCCTGAACACATTCTTCCAGTTCTATGGGTTCCAGATACAAAGGTACACCCTTGTACATAATATTCAGTTTATAATAGAAGTAAGCGCGCAATATTTTGGCTTCTGCCATAAAGCGGGCTTTCTTAGCGTCACTCATGTTCACCTCCGGCAAATGGGCGATGGCATCATTGGCGCGCTGTATGCCGGCATAGTGCTGTGACCAGTAGTTAGAGAACATACCGTCACTGGTGTTTGCTTTACCTACCAAGATGTTATAATCCTGGTCGCGGCAGTCGGCTGAGACACCAAAACAATCCAGTTTATACAGGCCGATGCCTACGTAATCTTTGAAAAGAGTAGAGTAAATGGCATTTACTCCTTTTTCCGCCATATTTTCACTGGTCCACATATTCCCTGAGGCTACAGAGCCATAGGGAGAAAGATCCAATAAATCGGGCTGGCAGCTTGACATAAATAATGCCACTACAGAATATGCTGCTATTTTCTTTAATGTTTTCATATACCTTTTCTTTTTTAGAATGTGATATTAGTTCCGAATGCAAAAGATCGGACGGATGTATAAGTAGGGTTTGAACCCAGTTCCGGATCCTGACCGGGGAAGTCGTCAATGCTGAACAAGTTTTCTCCCGACAGATAGAAACGGATGGACTGTGCAAAAATCTTGTTTGTAACGTGCTTCGGCAATGTATAGCCGATAGTCAGGTTCTTCAATTTCAGATAATCACCGCTATACAGGAAGTGAGTGCTGGAAACTACATTCTGAGAGCCCGATTCACCCAGTGTCAAACGCGGATATTTAGCATTGATATTGGTACGCGGATCATTGGGATTTTCCGGATCATAGAAATAGTGGTTATTAGCAATATCTTTGCTCAAACCAAGACCTACACGGGTACCTGTACTGTTGTAACCGGTGGTTGCCCCCCAGTAAAGTTTACGTCCTGCGGCTCCTGCCCAGTTCATGGAAATATCAAATCCGTTCCATGAGGCAGACATCTGCATACCGAATGTGTACTTAGGATCTTTAGAAATATCCTGGAATTTATAGTCATAAGAGTTACCATACTTGCCATCTCCGTTGAGGTCGGCGTAAATCATATCTCCATACCATATGCTGTTCTTGCCTATCGTTTTGTTCGGCTGGAACTCATATCCGGCAGCAATCATGGCTTTCACCCAGTCCATATCTGCCTCGGTGCGGATGATACCGTCTTTGGGTCCGCCATTTACATTCACGGCTCCATCCTTATTATAATAGTTGCCGTTTCCTTTATAGGGTTGTCTCATATAATATTCCCACAGTTTATGGCCTTCTACTACCGGTGAAAGGCTGCCCGAATCATTGAACACATCACCCTTGTTGTTATACCAGTTGCCGTCTGCATCCCATCCTTCTTTATATTGGCCTTTGTACTTTTTCACCTCATTGGTGGTATAGCCAAAGTTAGCGGATACGGCATAGTCCACCTTTCCTATTTTATCTCTCCAACTTACTGATACGTCAATACCATGAGAAGAAACTTCAGCGATATTCATACGCGGAGCGGTCAGTCCGCCCATTGTGATAGGAATAGAGGGGCGGTACAGAATGCCGGTGGTTTTCTTGTTATAGTAATCAAATTCAAAAGATAATCTATTTCTCAGCGCATTCACATCCAGACCGATGTCGGTAGTGGTTGAACGCTCCCATCCCAGTGCTGCATTGGCAAGGGCCGTCATAGCCAGACCGCTAACTTGCTTGCCACCGAAAGAGTAATCGGTAATACCGTACACGGATTGATATTCGTATTCGGAAACATCATCACCGCCATCATTTCCCAGTTTACCCCATGAGGCGCGTAACTTCAGGTTGTCCAGCCATCCGCGGGTTCCTGCCATGAACGCTTCTTCGGAGATTCTCCATCCGGCAGAGAATGAAGGGAATGTGCCCCATCGGTAATCCTTGCCGTAACGTCCGTTACCATCATATCTTAAGTTGGCTTCAAACAGGTAACGTCCTTTGTAGTCATAGTTGACGCGGCCAAAGAAAGAACGCGTTGCACGGTCGCGGGCTGTACCGCCTATGCTTTTCATTTCGGTAGCAGAACTGGGTACATTGATGCTTTCGTCTATCAAACCTTGCAGGCTGGCATTGGAAGTATTCCAGTATTTGTACCACTCCTGATAACCTGCCATTACGCCGATATTGTGGTCTCGGGCAATGGTCGTATTATAATTCACTATATTTTCCAGTGTATATGACCAGTTTCCTTCGTTGGCAAAAGAAGTACTCATCATATCGGGCTTGGCAGCAGCATTCTTTATTTCATTGGTACTGAACTTTATCTGATCCATGGCATGAGTCCATGTTCTTCTCTCGTACCAATAGCGCTTATAGTTGAAATTGAAAGTCCATGTCAACCCTTTCATGAAAGTAACTTTACTGAATACGGCAGCATTGACGTTAGTCTTTTTGGTGCTACCATTGGTATCGTTCAGCTTTAGTAAAAGGTTATTGGCTGTTGAACTTTCTTCGGGAGCCTCGGGGTATCCATATTGTCCGTTCCATTCAGGGTATATACCCGGAGTGGTTTGGCGCAAATAGTTATTGGCATTACTGAAGTTTCCGGCTTCCAGGTCTGTCATGTCCCCATAAATACGGGCACCAGCCGTCAACCAACTGGTTACATCGGCTTCCAGATTCATACGCATCTTGTACTGTTTTGATCCCGTTCTGTCTACCAAACCCGGATTATCCATATAGCCCATAGATGCAAGGAATCTGGTCTTGTCTGTTCCGCCGCTTAATGATAAGTTATGGTCATTGATCAGTCCGTGCTGGAAGATTTCTTTCTGCCAGTCCGTATTAGGATATGCCACATAGTTGGGCACTCCCAGTTCATTCACTCCATTGGGATCTTTTGACTTTTCGCGCCACAAATCAATCGTGGACTGGTTGAAGTTTCCTTTCTGCCCGATGTTTTCGCCGGATTCATTGATCCATTCCATATAATCGGCATAATTTGAGATCATGTCAATGATACGGGTCGGTTTGGCATACGAAATACGTCCGCTGTAGTTTACGCTGATACGTCCTTTACCCTTCTTGGTAGTAATAAGGATCACACCGTTTGCCGCACGCGAACCATAGATAGAACAAGAAGCGGCATCCTTTAATATAGAAATAGATTCTATATCTTGGGCATTCACGTTATCCATAGAACCTTCCAAACCGTCAATCAATACCAACGGGTCTGCATTATTCAAGGTTCCCACACCGCGGATACGGATGGTGGCACCATCACTGCCCGGTTGTCCCGAGCTCTGCATAACCTGTACACCGGCACTCAATCCTGCCAATGCGGCAGATACGGTAGTGACAGGTCTGGACTTGGCTTGTTCTTCAAAATCAACAGATGCCACGGCACCGGTCAGGTTGGCTTTCTTCTGTACACCATAGCCCACTACTACGACTTCATCAAGGGTTTTGCTGTCTTCTTCCAGCTTGATGGAAATTTTTTTAGTGGATTCGGTTACCTTAATTTCCTTAGTGTTGTACCCTATGTAGGATATTTGCAAAGTACAATTTAAAGGGACGTTTAATATACTTATATTTGCACTAAAAATGATATACGCATACATTCGTGTCTCCACAGATAAACAAACATTGGAAACTCAGCGTCTGGAGATAGAAAAATTTGCAACAAATAAAGAACTGCATATTGATGCATGGGTCAGCGAGGTTGTTTCGGGTACTAAGTCCGTAACCGACCGCCGGCTGGGGAAATTACTCAAAAAGATGAAAAAGGGCGATATTCTGGTTATTTCAGAGATTAGCCGGTTGGGGAGAAACCTGATGCAGATAATGAGTATTCTTCATTTTTGCATGAAGAAAGAGCTATCTGTACTGACAGTGAAGGAGTTATATGAACTTGGAAATAATATAAATTCGCAGATCCTGGCATTCGCCTTCGGGCTTTCCGCACAAATAGAGCGAAACCTTATCAGTCAACGTACCAAAGAAGGTTTGGCCAGAAAGAAAGCCGAAGGATGCCGTTTGGGCAGAATTCCCGGTAGGAAGAATACCAAATATAAGTTAACCGGCAGAGAAGATACAATCAAACGAATGTTAATAAAGGGGGAATCGAAGAAAGCAATCAGCAGAAAATTGAGATGCAGCTTCAATACTTTGAGCAAACATATTGCGCGTACTCCTTCATTGGCTCATTATATGGGCAATAAATAACCAATCAGTGAAGATTGCTATAAATCAGCTTCTTACATCCTTCTTGCCAAGAAAATAACATAGTTTAGGGACTCTATATAAAATGTTTATGGACGATTTTAATAGTTAGTTTGGACTATTTGAACAGTCGTTATCTCCATTTTAATAGAAATTTGCAGAGTTTTTAAAACTAACTTTAAATTCATACTTATGAGAAGGAATCTAAAACATTGCTACTCCTTTCCCAAAAAGATGGTATTGGGAGCGTCGCTGGCTTTAGTCGCTAGCGGAACCGTATGGGCAACCGAAGGAAATTCTGAGTCGCCCCATGCTGACAAGATAGAATCTATCTTGCAGCAAAGAACAATCACAGGTGTAATAGTTGATGTCACAGGCGAACCGATTATCGGTGCAAATGTAGTAGTAAAAGGTACAACGAACGGTACCATTACCGACATTGATGGAGGTTTCACTTTAAACGTCCCTTTAAATTGCACCGCAAAATATCTGCTTACGAACGCAATCTAAAGAATTTAAAAATCACTGCAACAACAAATTACGCATCCATTAAGTTGGAAGAAAAACACTAAAACTTCGATGAAAAGGAAAGTATATGGATATAACCGTACTTCCCGGGGATATGCTGTCATTTTAATACATTAATATTTGCTTATTTAGACATAAATGCTTTCATTTGCATCCGTTTTATAACAATGGTTCAAGCTAAATGCGGTTTAAATAAAATCCATAAGATAATTCATACAGAATATTATGAAGAAAACAAGGCATATATTGGTTTGTGTGCTGATTATATGTACAGCTATTTATTGGGGATTCCATTTTATGCCAATAACATTTTATTTAATGCCGATAGATGCCTGGGGACGTAAAATATGGATGGGTCCCAGCTCCACACAGAAAGAGGAAAATTATGTAGTTTACAATCACTTATGTAAAAGTGAACGAACCCTTATAGATAGTATCATTGCTTTCAATGATCGGACTATCCGGTTAGACTCGATAAAAAAATATCCTGATGGCTATCGCCGAAGCTTTTTTAAAAGGAGTATGACCCTTAATAAAGACTATCGGGAAGAAGCAAATGGATCGGATATTATATACGATCATTTTGATAAACGTATTCTGCTATTTGAATGGCGAATAGTGAATGACACCGTTTATGTCGATCTCTTTGATAAATGTTGTAAAGTCCCTCTTGCCGGTGCTGATATGGATGCAATATCAATATCCAGACTCTCCGGATTAATTGTAAAGTGAGCAAACATTCAATACCCCTCTCTGATAAATAAGAAATAAAAAAAGAATGAAAATGAAACGACAAGCTTTTATCGAATTATTATTTATATCCATTATCATTGTGGGTTGTGGAAATGTGAAGAAGACCAAAGAAGATGTTGGCTCTACCAAAGAAGATATGCAACAAGTTGAAGATGTAAGGAGTGACACACTTATGCTTACGACTATGAAATTGACAGATAATGAGTGGTTGGAGGTAAAGTCAAGTTATGATAAGTTAGCGAATGCTTTGGATGAAATAATGAGCGGAGATGATTACGAAGGTAGTCTATATGTAAACCTATTCGGAGCAGCAACGCCTAATGATGTTTCTTTGGGAGGAATGATGCTATATTATAAACTGAAACAGCAAGGCTATCGGTTTTTGCCGGACAATGAATATGCAGAACGCATTAAATATGTTTTTGGGGTTGATTTTAATCATCTTGATGCTTTGGACAAAAACAAGTTTATAAGCTATAAAGACTACATTGTAGCTTTAAATCCAATGCCCGATATTGATGGTGAGGACAATATACCAAGTACAGAGTTTTATCCATATAGAGATCATCTGTATCTTTTTAAGAAGTTCAATCTCTGTACTGTGCAGATGCCGTCTGCTCTATTAATAGAAATGGACGGGAATACAGATAAAGATCATGTAAAGGTTTACGGAGATTCTGCCACTTATCACTGGAATAATTATGTGCTAAACGACAATCAGGTTAGTTTAGCTTGGTTATTAAGCAATGGAAAAGAAAAGGAATTGAAAGATTTGCTGTTTAATTTTGGATATGACAAGGATGATAAAATAAATGAATTAGTACTGAATGATGACAATCTGTCTGTTATAGATAAATTCATGGGGCGTGACATTTATGGGAAGCTGCAAATTCATGAAGGGATACTACGCTTTGTAGAGCAGTTCTCTGACAAAGATTGTAGTGACTATTTTGTAAAAGCAAGTACGTTCGTGGAACAACTTGCATATATCCCCGAACATGAAGATGAGAAATTAAAAGAGTATCCTCAGCTAAAAGGAATGACACTTGAAGAACGTCATAAAATGATTGCTTATGCAGTCAATACACTTCAACCTCTGTATGAAAGATATAATGGACAGGATGGTTATGGGTATTTGGATAAATATAATATTGGAATTGTAGATTGTTTTTGGAGTGCCTTCTTTAACGATCATGAATTACTTAAAGACATTGAGGCAAATGATTGTTATAACTTGCCGAATCTAACCAAACTAATTCAGAAGATAAAACAAGATGAGCGTTTGGTCAATAAACAGACCGGAATTATGGAACCGTGGAACTGGTCACCGGAGACCTCTATTCCTGATATTAATGATTAAAAAGATAAAAATTACCCATTTATTAAGTTGAAAGGAAAACATAAAAACTTCGATGAAAAGGCACGATTAAGGCGGAGAACAGGCGGATTTGGAAAATCTATATATGTATTAAGGACAAAAATACAACCTCACCTCTATTCTTTCTTCATATCTTTGCGATGCAATAAACATCTATAATCTATTTATTATGAAGAAACTGATTCTATCACTTCTTGTATTTTTATGTGCCACCGTCACATTTGCGTATACAGAGCGTGACTTGCTTCAAAAGCAAGCCGACATCAACCAATTGAAAGAAATGTTGATACTAAATCAGCAATGGGTTACTTATCCGGACTATAGCGACCGTGCCGGATGGGATACTTTCTTGGGAACATTCAAGGACGAATACATCCGTCGTGGAGAGAAATTATTGAATTACCAATGGCAGGTAGTGAAAGCTACCGATTACCTTGCCTTTGAACGCACCGGCAACCGCCAGGTAATGGAACAACCGTTTGATGCAAACAACCGTGCCATTGCCGATCTTTTAATGGCAGAACTTGCCGAAGGAAAAGGACGGTTCATCGACCAATTAATAAATGGTGTATTCCACTCTTGCGAAATGACCTCATGGGCACTTGCCGCCCATATGATTGTGCAACCCTCGCATCGTTCCCTGCCCGCTTATGACTATCCTGTCATCGATCTTGTTTCCGGTGATTTGGGAGGACTCCTGTCATGGACACATTATTTTATGCACAGTGCATTCGATAAAGTGAATCCCGAAATATCTCGCCGCCTGCGCCACGAACTGCAAACCCGTATTCTGGATCCTTATATGAATAACGACTCATTTTGGTGGATGGGGCGTAACTACAACGGACGTATGCTCAACAACTGGAACCCGTGGTGCAACAGCAATGCCCTGATGTGCTTCATGCTGTTAGAGAACGACCGCGACACATTGGCAAAAGCCGTTCACCTGACTATGGAGTCGGTAGATAAGTTCCTGAACTACATCAAAGCAGACGGCGCTTGCGAAGAAGGCCCTTCCTACTGGGGACATGCTGCCGGAAAAACATTGGATTACCTGGAACTGCTGGCCGACATTACAGGCGGTAAAGTAAATATCTTCAATGAACCGATGATTAGGAACATGGGCGAATACATTTCACGCTCTTATGTAGGAAACGGTTGGGTGGTAAACTTTGCCGATGCTTCGGCGCGTGGGGATGGTGATGCTTATCTCATTTACCGTTTTGGGAAGGCAGTGAACAGCGACGAGCTGAAAGGATTTGCCGCCCTGATGCGCAAATCGCCATTATTGCCTGCAAACGGCCGTGATATTTTCCGCACCTTTGCTTCCATAGCCATTGATAAGGAGTTGCAGCAAACACCTCCCAAGCATGACAGCCGTCCTTTCACTTGGTATCCCGAAACCGAATTTTGTTATCTCACTACTTCACAAGGTTTGTTTCTGGCTGCCAAAGGAGGATATAATGATGAAAGCCACAACCACAACGATGCGGGAACCTGCTCGGTATGGATCAATCAGACCCCAATACTGATAGATGCCGGCGTAGGAACTTATACGCGCCAGACTTTCAGCAGCGAACGCTATTCCATCTGGACCATGCAGAGCGAGTATCATAATCTGCCCATGATAAACGGCGTAGCCGAAAAAAATGGAAAGAATTATAAGGCAACCGAAGTAAAAGCGGCGAAAAACAGTTTCTCTGCCAATATAGCCACTGCCTATCCGGCGGAAGCCAAAGTGAAGAAGTGGATGCGTTCATATACAATAAAAGGTAAGCAAGCAAAGATCAATGACTCATTTGAATTGGAAGAAGCCATTGCCCCCAATATCGTAAACTTCATGACGTGGGGAGAAATAGACGCTTCGGAAAAAGGAAAAGTCAACATCTGTGTTCATGATGTAAAAGCAGTGTTGCTATATGATGCCGCAAACTTTGAATTAACCGTCGAGCCTAAGGAACTGACCGACCCCAGATTGTCAAAGGTATGGGGAGAGAAAATCTATCGCCTGTCTTTCAAAGCCAAACAGCAAACCAACAAAGGAAACTATTCATTTATAATAAAAAACCTCTGATATGAAATTGAGTAACTCTATCTTTTTGGGATGTGCGGCACTCTTTGCCATCACATCCTGTAGTACGCCTGAGAAGAAGAAAACGTGGTCTGAACAGGTGATTGAAAACGCACAGGCACAAATCGGACTGGAAATAGACACCATCGAAGCAAGTGGCAAATGTCTGAACCCGGTAACCTTGAACAGCAAAGGCGGTGTGTATTATTGCGGCCCTGCCGACTGGCGCAGCGGATTCTTCCCCGGCAGCGTGTGGTATCTGTATGAACTGACGGGCGACCAAACCCTGCTCCCACTGGCACAGAAATACACCGAGGCAATCAGTGAAGCACAGCACCTCACTTGGCATCACGACATCGGCTTTATCATTAATTGCAGTTTTGGCAACGGACTCCGTCTGAGTGCAAAGCCGGAATATAAGGATGTAATGATACAGGCAGCTAAATCACTCTGCACCCGCTTCCGCGAGAAACCGCAAGTAATCCAGAGCTGGGATGTAAAAGGAAACAGCTGGCAATCTCAGCGCGGATGGGAATGTCCGGTGATTATTGACAATATGATGAACCTGGAATTATTATTTGAAGCTACTAAGTTATCAGGCGATTCCACCTATTATAATGTAGCCGTAGCGCATGCCGACCGCACTTTGCAGGAACATTTCCGTCCCGACGGCAGTTGCTACCACGTTATTGATTATAGCATAGAAGACGGAACCGTGCGCCATCGCCAGACTGCACAGGGATATGCCGACGAATCAGCATGGTCCAGAGGACAGGCATGGGCTATCTACGGATATACCGTGTGCTATCGCGAAACCCACGACCGCAAATACTTGGATCAAGCCCTTAAAACATTCCGGTTCATGAAGGATAATAAGAATATGCCTGCTGACCTTATTCCTTATTGGGATATGGATGCTCCCAATATCCCGAATGAACCGCGTGATGCTTCATCGGCTTCAGTCATAGCATCGGCACTTTATGAAATCAGTACTTATCCGGTGGAGAATCCTCTATCATATAAGGAATATGCCGACAAGATAATGGAGTCGCTTTCCTCTCCGGACTATACAGCTCCGCTAGGCGAGAATGGTCGTTTCCTGCTGATGCACAGTGTGGGCAGCATACCTCATAACAGTGAGATAGACGTACCCCTGAACTATGCAGACTACTATTACCTGGAAGCCTTGCAGCGTAAAATAAACCTTGAAAAATAAGAATCATGAAACTAAGATTGATTGCTATTACATTTCTATCCGTTTTCTTTTTGGCAACAACGTATGCCAAGAAGAAAACGCCTGCCCCGGTGAGCGACCGGCAACAATGGGTGGAACTATGTTACCGCATAGCCGCCCCCGTACTGGAGAATATGAGCAAAGGCGAACTGCAAAAGAATATGCCTCTGGAACTCAGCCCCAACTGGGACGAAGGACGCGACAAGCGTGCCACCTATATGGAAACCTTCGGCAGACTGATGGCGGGCATTTCCCCTTGGCTCATGCTGCCCGATGATGAAACAGAAGAAGGCAAACTGCGCAAGCAGATACGCGAATGGGCATTGCTGTCCTATAAGAATGCAGTAGATCCCGAAAGCCCCGACTATCTGGCATGGGAAAGCAAAGCGAACCAAAAACTGGTGGATGCCGCTTTCATAGCCCAAAGCTTCCTGCGCGCTCCCGAAGCTACTTGGCAACAGTTGGACGAAACCACACAGAAACGCTACATAGAGCGTTTCCAAAACATGAAAACGGTTCGCCCGGCATACAACAACTGGCTTTTGTTTCGCGGACTGATCGAAGCATTCCTGATGTCCATAGGCGAAGAAGCCGATCAATATGTATTGAGCGTAACCGCCAATAAAATGAATGAATGGTATTTGAGTGACGGATGGTACTCGGACGGTGATGAATTGGCACTCGATTATTACAACGCTTTCGTCATTCACCCCATGTATGTGGAAATGATGGAAGTTTTGGCAAAGAATAAGTTTTGGACACCTATCAGTGCCGACCTGACCATCAAGCGTATGCAGCGTTTCAATGTCTTTATGGAACGCCTTATCTCTCCCGAAGGTACATTCCCTGCATTCGGACGCTCGTTGGTGTATCGCATGGGTGCTTTCCAAACCTTGGCAATGGCCGCATGGAAATATGGAATGCCAAAAGGATTGAGTAACGGGCAAGTGCGTAGCGCACTGACTGCCGTGATGCATAATATGTTTAAGATAGAAGGCAACTTTGACGAACAAGGATTCCTCCGGCTTGGCTTTGCTGGCCATCAACCGGGACTTGCCAATGCTTATACCAATAATGGTAGTCTTTATATGACTTCTCTGGTATTTATGCCGCTGGGCCTGCCTGCCGATCATCCTTTCTGGACGGATGCTGCCGAACCTTGGACTTCGCAGAAAGCATGGAGTGGACAGCCCTTCCCTATTGATGGGCATCATTCGCTCCGAAAGTAATAATAAAAAGATGTTGGAGAATTAGTCCTAGTGTAGCCTCCACCACAGGGGGAACTACTCTTTCTACACATCTCCGTTAACATTTCCCGTAGGGGCGGATTGAATCCGCCCGATAACACTCCGAAAGGTGTATTCGTGGATGCATTCGGGCGGAAGCATTCCGCCCCTACAGTGGATGGAAACCTTAGCTTGACGGCTATGGGGAGCGCCCGAAAAAGGTTTACTTTATGCTTTCGGGCGGACACACGGGTCCGCCCCTACGGCTGAATAACAGCTCTATCCATAAAAAAACCGCAGGCTCTGTTAAAGAACCTGCGGTAATTATTTTTGTTGTATTTTTCTTCCTTTCGGAACTACTCTCTTTTAATTCAAGTAAGAAGAGAGTTCGGATGCATTGATGTCCTTGGCGATAATAACGCCGTTTTCATCTAACAAGAAGTTCTTAAAACCTCTTTTCAGGCGATAAGCCTGATACAGATCCGATGAGTTGCCAGCTAACTCAACAAAGCAATTGGATGTTGAAATCTGGTCTTTTTTAATAGTCTCGTTAAATATTGACTTGTACTCGTCAAATGAAACGGAAACCATTTCCACATTGTCGGCCTGCCCGATGGCATGATTCAAAGTAGCATTCTGCATCCTGGAAGGAGCATCGTAACTGGCCCAAAAACTAAGCAGCACGTATTTACCTCGTAAATCTTTCAAGTCGATTAACTGCTTTTCGCCACAGATTGTAAAGGTAGGAGCCTTGTCTCCTATGGTCAAACCTTCTGTCGGCGTGTCTTTTCCCACAAATGAGAACGAAATCAAGGAACTAATAATAAATACAACAAAAATCCACTTTACATTTTTAATCATGTAATTCGATCTTAGTTAATACTATCCGGGACTGCCCTTAAACAGTGATTTCACCCCGAACTATCATCTTTAGCATTGATAATCAATGCCGTTTGATTTAGAAATCTGCGACAAAGGTAAGGACTTTTGAAGTAAACTCCAAGAGTTTTAGATGAAAATTATGTTATATAGCATAAAATCATCCTTTTCATCGAGAAAAAAGAATGCATAAAATATAGCTGAAAAGGATTTATTTGCGTACTTTTGCAACCTGTAAATAGCAACCATAAAGTATGGACAATAATACAGAACTTATATTAATCCGGATTACCGGACTTGACAGACCGGGATTGACTGCTTCCATTACGGAAATCTTATCAAAGTATGATGTTACCATCTTGGATATTGGTCAGGCTGACATTCACAGTACCCTATCATTGGGAATTTTATTCAAGAGCCAGGAGCGAGACTCGGGTAACATTATGAAAGAGTTGCTATTTAAGGCTTCCTCGCTGGGAATCAATATCCGCTTCTACCCCATTTCGGTAGAAGAATATGAGGAATGGGTAGGAATGCAAGGGAAAAACCGTTATATCCTTACCCTATTGGGTCGCAAACTGTCTGCCAAGCAAATTGCAGCAGTAACCGGCATCCTGGCCGAACAAGGGCTGAACATTGATGCCATCAAACGACTCACCGGGCGTATTCCGCTGGATGAACGGAAAGGCAATGTACGCGCCTGCATCGAGTTTTCCGTGCGTGGCACTCCCCTCAACCGGGCAGAGATGCAGCAAGCATTGATGAAACTGAGCAGTGAACTGGAGATGGATTTCTCTTTCCAGTTGGACAATATGTATCGCCGCATGCGCCGCTTGATTTGTTTTGATATGGATTCTACGCTGATCCAAACCGAATGCATAGACGAACTGGCAGAACGTGCCGGCGTGGGCGACGAGGTAAAAGCCATTACGGAACGCGCCATGCGTGGAGAAATAGACTTTATAGAAAGCTTCACAGAGCGCGTTGCCCTGCTGAAAGGCCTGGACGAAAGCGTGATGAAGGAAATAGCCGAAAAGCTGCCCATAACGGAAGGTGTGGAACGCCTGATGTTTGTTTTGAAAAGATATGGTTATAAGATAGCCATCCTTTCCGGCGGATTCACCTACTTCGGCAACTATCTGAAAGATAAATTCGGCATAGACTATGTATATGCCAACGAACTGGAAATAGTGGACGGCAAACTGACCGGAAGATACCTGGGCGACGTAGTGGACGGCAAGCGCAAAGCGGAATTATTGAAACTGATAGCACAAGTGGAACGCGTGGACATAGCACAAACCATTGCCGTGGGAGACGGCGCCAATGATTTGCCCATGCTATCGGAAGCCGGATTGGGAATAGCATTCCATGCAAAACCCAAAGTGGTGGCAAATGCCAAACAGTCCATCAACACAATAGGCTTGGACGGTGTGCTTTACTTCCTCGGCTTTAAGGACTCTTACCTGGAAGAACGCGGTAAACTCTAAAGAAAGAACTAACGATATATATGAAATTTTCAGAATTAAATTTAGAAGAAAATGTGCTTCAAGCATTAGAAGCCATGAGGTTCGAGGAGTGTACTCCCGTACAGGAACATACAATCCCGGTCATATTAGAGGGAAAAGACTTGATTGGGGTGGCGCAGACAGGAACCGGAAAAACTGCTGCCTACCTTTTGCCCGTTCTTAACCAGTTAAGTAAAGGTGGCTATCCCACAGATGCCATCAATTGCGTTATCATGTCCCCCACCCGCGAATTGGCGCAGCAGATAGACCAGCAAATGGAAGGTTTCTCTTATTTTATGCCGGCATCCAGCGTGGCGGTGTATGGAGGAAACGATGGCGTCCGCTTTGAGCAAGAGAAAAAGGGACTGACCCTGGGTGCCGAAGTGGTTATTGCCACTCCGGGACGTCTTATCAGCCATCTCAGCCTGGGATATGTGGACTTATCCAAAGTATCTTTCTTTATACTTGACGAAGCAGACCGTATGCTGGATATGGGCTTTTCCGACGACATTATGCAGATTGTAAAATACCTGCCCAAAGAGCGTCAAACCATTATGTTCTCTGCCACCATGCCGTCAAAAATACAGCAGTTGGCAAAGACCATCCTGAACAACCCCGTAGAAGTAAAGCTGGCAGTATCAAAACCCGCCGAAAAGATTATCCAGACGGCATACATCTGCTATGAACGACAGAAACTGGGCATCATCCAATCGCTTTTCCAAGACCAGACTCCTGAGCGTGTTATCATCTTCGCCTCCTCTAAACTGAAGGTAAAGGAAGTGACACAGGCATTCAAGAGAATGAAACTGAACGTAGGCGAAATGCACTCCGACCTGGAGCAGCCCCAGCGCGAACAAATCATGCGCGACTTTAAAGGCGGCAGAATCAACATCCTGATTGCTACCGATATTGTTTCGCGTGGTATCGATATTGATGATATTCGCCTGGTAATCAACTATGATGTGCCGCATGACAGCGAGGACTATGTACACCGCATCGGCCGTACGGCGCGTGCCAACCATGACGGTTGCGCCATTACCTTCGTCAGCGAAAAGGAACAGACACAGTTCAAAGCTATTGAAAACTTCCTGGGGAGAGAGATCTACAAGATTCCCGTGCCCGAAGAATTGGGCGAAGCTCCCGAATTTGCTCCCCGAGCAGGACGCAGCTTTGGTGGAAACAGGGCCGGAGGCAGAGGCAAAGGGAACTATAAAGGCAAGAGAAGCAACAACAATCGGCCTGACAATAGGAGAAATAACCCTAAACAATAAGGGAAAGATCCCTTTTCATACGGACAAGTTTACCGTCCCACGGCTATGGAGAGCGCTCCCCACAGATATGAGGAGCGCTCTCCACGGCCGTGAGCAGCGCTCCCCATAGCCGTGGGGAGCCAAACTTCTCAGTACGAAAAGGGAAATACTACAGTACTATTTAGCTAATTCATAAGCCAGGGACCCGTCTTTACCCGCTGTGATATTCACCATATAGCAAGAAGCCCCATCGGGAATGCATATGGTAGCCTGATAATGATACCCTTTGGCATCTACTCCACAGAAGTCCATATCCGACAGGATAGCCCATTGCAAGAAATCTTCCGGCACGGTTCCCTTAAACATCTGCTTGTTTATATCCTTGGCATACAGGCTCTTTTTGCCTTCGTACACACAGATGTGTATAATGTTGTCATAATATACATTGTCCACTCCCAGCCCTTCCTCGGAAACTCCCGGACGCATCACTTTTATCTTTGAGGGATTGATGTAGACGTATCCGCGATAGCGGACATTGTCGTAGGTCACAACGGAGTCTTTCTTTATCACCTCATTATAAATGGGCACTTCCTGATTATGGATAAATGTCAGGGAATCACTGTCATCATCGGCTTTGTGCAGGCGTATTACATCTCCCACGGCGGAATGAACCCAGAAAATATATTCTCCTTGCTTCTCTATCTTGTACGCATTGGTCTGTGCGCCATAAGTTACCAATGAATCATCTATCACCTTGAAAGCGACAGGAGCTGTGGCAGCATCTGCATAGTAGATGGTATCTCCGTCTACTTTCAGTACTGCCGCTTCTGTATTATCGTCCAACCATATACCTTGTAACAGGAATTTGGCCTCCCTGTTTTCTTCCCGGGCGGATGTCTTTTGCTGCGGAGTGCCGCAAGAGCCCAGCGCAACAGTTAACATAACGAATGAAAATAGTTTGTACATGGTTTGTCTTATTTAGTTATTTACCGATGCAGTGGTAAACAAAACCTGCTTCGTGTAGTTCATCACCGTCATAAATATTACGTCCGTCCAACACTACAGGTTGTTTCATGGCTTTCTTTATCACTCCCCAGGTGGGCAGGCGGAATTCTTTCCACTCGGTTACCAATATCAACGCATCGGCATCCAAGGCTGCATCATACATATCATGTGCATAGTAGACGGAATCTCCTATTCTGCGGCGTGATTCATCCATTGCGGCAGGGTCATAGGCGCGGACATTGCAACCGGCTTGTTTCAATTTCTCTATCAATACCAAGGCGGGAGCTTCGCGCATATCGTCCGTGCCGGGTTTGAATGCCAGTCCCCACAGGGCAACTGTCTTGCCTTGCAGGTCGCCGTGGAATACCTTCACCAGTTTGTCGAACAGGATGCTCTTTTGCTTTTCGTTTACTTCTTCTACGGCTTTCAGCACTTGCATGGGGTAACCGTTTTGCTCGGCAGTCTTGATCAATGCTTTTACATCTTTGGGAAAGCAAGAACCGCCGTAACCGCAACCCGGATAGAGGAACTTACGTCCGATGCGGCTGTCGGAACCGATACCATCGCGCACCATGTTCACGTCAGCGCCTACCAATTCGCACAAGTTGGCTATGTCGTTCATAAAGCTGATGCGGGTGGCCAGCATGGAGTTTGCCGCATATTTAGTCATTTCGGCAGAAGGAATATCCATGAAGATAACGCGGAAGTTGACCAGCATGAAAGGTTTGTATAGTTTGGTCATCAACTTCTTTGCCCGTTCGGACTCTACTCCCACTACCACGCGGTCGGGGCTCATAAAGTCGTCTATGGCGTTACCTTCTTTCAAGAATTCGGGGTTGGAAGCGACATCAAATTCTATGGATTCGCCTCTCTTGTCCAGTTCTGCCTGAATGGCGGCTTTTACCTTTTGGGCAGTGCCTACGGGGACAGTACTCTTGGTAACGACCAGAGTGTATTTGGTCATGTTGGCACCAATGGTTCGGGCCACTTCCAGCACATAGCGCAGGTCGGCGCTTCCGTCTTCATCGGGAGGCGTACCTACGGCGCTGAATACAATGTCCACATTGTCCAGACAACTTTCCAAAGAAGTGGTGAAATGAAGACGGCCGGCTTTTACATTGCGCACTACCATATCTTCCAATCCCGGTTCATATATAGGAATGATACCTTTTTGCAGATCGGCTATCTTCTCTGCATTTACATCCACACAAGTGACATCCATGCCTGTTTCGGCAAAACACGTACCGGTAACTAGTCCTACATATCCGGTTCCTACAATTGCTATATTCATTTTATTTAATCAGTTAGTCTAACTTTTTCGCTGCAAAATTACAATAAATTATGTGGGTAGAGTTATTTTCTTGCATAAAAGTTGCGATGAAATAGAATAAAAGTGCTAATTTTGCGTTATGATTGAATTGGCTAGACATATAGAAATTCTGTTGCTGGAAAATGATTGTGTCATCATTCCGGATTTTGGCGGCTTTATAGCGCATTACCAACCTGCACGATATATAAAGGAAGAAAACCTTTATCTTCCCCCTGTGCGTACGATTGGTTTCAATCCCCAGTTGACCATTAATGATGGTTTATTGGTTCAATCTTATATGCAGGCATATCATACAGACTTTCCGGATGCAACCCGCATGATAGAGAAAGAAGTGGCAGAATTGAAAGAAAACTTATATAAGAACGGATATACTGAAATGCACGGCATCGGTATGTTGCATTACAATATCCGTAATACGTATGAATTTCATCCCAATGAAGACGGAGCCTTGTCTCCCAACCTGTACGGGCTTAGTTCATTCTCTATCAATAGATTAGAGCAGATTGGTTCAACTGGCGCTGCAATAGCCAAAGAGTTGCTTCCCAAGCCGGTGAGAAGAAAGAGAACCCTGCGCTTCAACCGTCAGTGGATAGGAAATGCCGTAGCTGTGGCTGCTGCCGTTATCTTATTTTTCTTTTTGTCTGTTCCGGTAGAGAATACCTATGTGGATAAAGGAAACTATGCATCGTTGGGCACAGATGGATTGTTTGAGGCTATACGCTCCCAGTCTTTGGCAACGACTTTGGTGACTGTTCCTGCCAAACCGCAGCAACCGCAAAAGAAGAACGGTGAAAAAACGGCGGTCAGAAACAACCAAAATACGCTGAAACCTGTTGCCGTAAAGGTGGAAAAGGTGGCTAAAGCAGAAGAAACAGCTCCTAAGAATGCTGTTGTTGCAAGTCTGCCTGCAGAGCAACCTGTCAAAGTGGCTGCGAAACCGGTAGCGGAGGTAAAACCTGCACCGGCAAAGAAAGAAGCGGTGACCGTCACTACTCCTGCCAATCAAGTTTCTAATAATAAGAAAGGTAGTTATTGCATCATCGTATCCAGCCTGGCTACGGCAAGTGATGCGCAACAGGTTTTGAACGACTACAAACAAAAAGGATATAACGAAGCAACCGTGATAGAAGGTAACGGACGTTACCGCTTGTCTATCTGTAGCTTTGCCGATAAGGCTGCTGCCTATAAAAAACTGAATGAACTGAAGCAGAACGAAGCATTTAAGAATGCATGGGTGCTTAGTTCCAAATAAACAGATTATTTCTTATGAAAAGAGTCTTGTGTCCCAAGTGTGACAATTACATAACTTTTGATGAAACAAAATATGCGGAAGGCCAATCATTGGTCTTTGTGTGCGAGCATTGCAAGAAACAATTCAGCATCCGCATCGGAAAATCCAAATTAAAAGCTACCCGCAAAGAAGAAGTTTTGGATGAACAAGCCAATAAAGAGGACTTCGGTAGCATAGTGGTGGTAGAGAATGTATTCGGGTACAAGCAGGTGTTGCCTCTGTCGGAAGGCGATAATGTGATAGGCAGGAGAAGCAAGGGAACTGAAATCAATGTCCCCATTGAAACTGCCGATCCCAGCATGGATAGAAGCCATTGCATCATCAACGTGAAAAGCAATAAACAGGGAGGAATCACTTATACCCTGCGAGATAACGACAGCATTACGGGGACCTTCCTGATGAATGAAATCCTGGGAGCCAAAGACCGGGTACGGATAGAGGAAGGTGCTATTATCACTCTGGGCGCCACTACCCTGATTCTGCGTGCCGCCGAAGAATAAAGCCATGAAACGTATTATCTTAATTACAGGCGGCCAACGGTCGGGCAAAAGTTCTTATGCAGAAAAGTTAGCTCTCAGTTTGTCGCCCCATCCTGTATATATGGCTACTTCCCGCATTTGGGATGATGAATTTCGCCAACGCGTTATCAGGCATCAGGAAAGACGCGGGCCGGAGTGGACGAATATAGAAGAAGAAAAGACCCTCAGCCTGCACCATTTGGAAGGCAGGGTGATACTGATAGATTGCGTTACCTTGTGGTGCACCAATTTCTTCTTTGACTTGGAGGCGAACGTAGACGTAGCCCTGCAAGCCGTGAAGCAGGAATTTGATAGCTTTACATCACAAGATGCCACCTTTATCTTTGTAACCAATGAAATTGGTTCCGGAGCCGTATCCGAGAACGTCATTCAGCGCCGCTTTACCGATTTGCAAGGCTGGATGAATCAGTACATTGCTTCAAAAGCAGACACGGTATATCTGATGGTATCGGGCATTCCCGTACCTATAAAACAATAAATACAATGAAAGACTTTCATATTGAACATCCCGATGAAAGTATGCGGGAAGCATTGATAGACAAGATCAACAACCTGACAAAACCCAAAGGCTCATTGGGCGTGCTGGAAGAACTGGCACTGCAAATAGGGCTTATCCAGCAAACCCTCTCCCCTACATTAAGCCATCCGCACAATCTTCTTTTTGCAGCCGATCACGGTATTGTGGAAGAAGGCGTGAGCAAATCCCCTAAAGAAATAACCTGGCAACAACTGAGCAACTTCTTGCATGGAGGGGCGGGAGTGAACTTTTTGTGTCGTCAGCATGGTTTCAAGCTGGTGCTGGTGGATGCCGGGGTGGATTATGATCTGCCCTACGACAAGGGAATTATTAATTGCAGTGTAGGACGCGGCACGCGCAGCTTCCTGCACGGGCCTGCCATGAGCATGGAAGAGATGGAATTATGCCTGGCACGTGGTGCGGAAATGGTGGACCGGGTTCATGCAGATGGTTGTAATGTAGTCAGTTTCGGTGAAATGGGTATCGGGAACACTTCTCCTTCTTCTATCTGGATGCATCTGTTCGCGGGGATTGCTTTGGAACAGTGCGTGGGGGCAGGCAGTGGGCTTGATTCGGAAGGCATACGCCATAAATATAACATATTGAAGCAATCTGTAGATAACTATGCAGGTGATGGCTCGGTGAAGGATAAGATAGCATGGTTCGGTGGCTATGAAATGGTAATGGCGATAGGCGGAATGCTCCGTGCTGCCGAATTGAAGATGATCATCCTGGTGGATGGTTTCATTATGACCAACTGTATGCTGGCGGCTTCCAAACTTTATCCGGAGGTATTGCCTTATGCCATCTTTGGGCATCAGGGTGATGAAGTGGGCCATAAATTGCTATTGGATGCCATGAATGCACGTCCTTTGTTGAACTTGGGACTACGCTTGGGAGAAGGAACCGGAGCGATCTGTGCTTATCCTATTGTGGTATCTGCTGTCCATATGATGAATGAAATGGATAATTTCGCCCATGCATCCATTACTAAATACTTTTGATTATGAAATTGCTTGCTGCCCTTATCTTCTTTACCCGTCTGCCTTTTTGGAAGATAGCCGATGTACCGTCTGCCTACTTTAAGCGGGTGGTTGACTATTGGCCTTTCGTGGGATGGCTGACGGGGGGAATTATGGCAGGGACTTTATGGATAACTGCCCAGTTTCTGCCTGTGCAGGTGGCGGTACTTCTTGCATTGGCGGCTCGATTGTTAGTGACAGGCGCTTTGCACGAAGATGGCTTGGCAGATTTCTGCGATGGCTTTGGCGGAGGGACTTCACGGGAAAAGATTCTATCCATTATGAAAGATTCCCATATCGGTACTTATGGAGTTATCGGGTTGATCTTTTACTTTGGGTTGATGTGGAACTTGCTGACTACGTTGTCTGTGCCTTTGGCCTGCCTGGCTATTCTGAGTGGGGATGCCTGGAGTAAGTTTTGTGCTGCGCAAGTGATAAACACGCTTCCTTATGCCCGCAAGGAGGAGGAATCCAAAGCGAAAGTGGTTTACGACCGGATGAACAAAAGCACGCTATTGCTGGTTTTTGTGGCAGGGGCATTGCCTATGCTTTTGTTGCTGGATATGGGCTACTGGTGGGCGGCGCTTGCTCCTGCCCTTGTCTTTGTGGGTTTAATGCGATTGATGCGAAAACGGATACAAGGATATACGGGCGACTGTTGCGGGGCTGCATTCCTATTATGTGAGTTGTCTTTTTATTTGGTTATCAATCTAATCTATACAAACTTATGGTAGTTTATTTCATACGTCATACTTCTGTCGATGTTCCTCAAGGGGTTTGTTATGGGCAAACGGATGTTCCTTTGAAGCCTACTTTCGAGGCTGAAGCCACACAAACGGCAGCAAACTTACAAGGCTTGTCCTTTGATAAGGTCTATACCAGTCCGCTAACCCGCTGTGTACGCTTGGCAAACTTCTGCGGATACCCCGATGCAGAACGGGATGATCGTATTAAAGAAATCAACTTCGGGGATTGGGAGATGCATCGCTTTGATGAAATCTCTGATAAGAACTTGGAGAAATGGTATGCTGATTACCTGCACGTAAAAGCAACAAACGGGGAATCATTTGAAGACCAATACCGTCGCGTTGCCCACTTTTTGGATGAACTCCGCAAGCAGCCTTATGAGCAAGTAGCAATCTTTGCACATGGCGGCGTATTGCTGAATGCTCAGATTTATGCAGGGGTAATGAAAGCAGAAGAAGCGTTCAATGCGTTAACTCCGTATGGGGGGATTATTAAGATAGAACTTTAATGTGTTTTCTCATAACCCCCATAGACGATGTCATATGATTTTGCATGAGGAACTGGAGAAAACTGTAGCTTGAGATCAAAGAAAAACAGAAATAAAATTGTATTCCTGTATAGCTTTTTATATCTTTGTGTTATATAAAACGAAGCTTTGTAATATGCCAGAAATATGTAGATTCTTTGGAATTATAGTAAGTCTTTATTGGAGAGACCATAACCCTCCTCATATTCATTTTGAATATGGAGATTATCAATGTTCAATCAGCGTATTGGATAGAATTGTGAATGGTCAAGCTCCTGCAAAAGTGATTGCCAAAGTGAATGAATGGATTGACTTACACGAGGCTGAGATTCTCACCTTATGGGAAAAGGCTCAAAAGGGCGAAAAATTAGATAAGATAGAACCTTTAAAATAAATGCTTATGTTACGAGTTATAGATGTAGATTATATCAAAGATTATAAACTTCTTGTAACTTTCAGTGACGGAAGTAAAAAGGAAGTGGACTTGGAACCTTACTTGACAGGTGAAGTTTTTGGAGAATTATTGGATAAAGACAAGTTTATTCAATACGGATTGACACGTACAACTATTGAATGGGCAAATGGCGCAGATTTAGCTCCTGAATTTCTGCATGAGATTGGAACAGTTGCGTAATTTCTTGATATCAAATAGCATATTTTAGCTAATCCGGAATATTTTAACGAGCGTAGAACGGTTTTCCATCTTTGATAAAAAAGCAGCCCAATAAGCTGCCTTACTTTTAATTGAGCGGCAAGCGGGATTCGAACCCGTGACCCTCAGCTTGGGAAGCTGATGCTCTACCAACTGAGCTACTGCCGCGTTTCAATGCGATGACAAAACTAATACATATTTTTTAGTTGAACAAATAAAAAGCAGATAATCATGAATGCAATCATTATTATTTCTGATCTGCCATTCATGCTGACAGCTCTACGCATATCGATGGTATCAAGAGGCCGTTCATAGTCACCTATATAAGGTTTATACACCATTTCTCCAAAATAATTGTGAGGACCGCCAAAGCGGCAATTCAATATACCGGCAAGGGCAGCCTCCGGATAACCGGAATTGGGACTGGCATGCTGATTGCCGTATTTGCATACGAACTTCAGTTTATCCAAACGCCCCACAGACAAAACCATCCAAAAGGCAGTGAGACGGGCCGGGATGTAATTTGCCACATCGTCTATATGCGCGGCAACACAGCCAAACTGCAAGTAACGTTCATTCTTGTAACCAATCATAGAGTCTAGCGTATTCACCATTTTGTAGGCAAGCATCCCCGGTACTCCCAGCAACAAATACCAAAAGAGTGGAGCAATAACACCATCACTCAGATTCTCTGCCAAAGTTTCCAGAGCGGCAGTGCGCACTTCCTGATCCGTCAGTTCGGAAGTATCACGCCCTACAATGCGCGCAACCTGCTTTCTCCCCTCTTCCAATGAGCGATCGGCAGCTAGGAAAACCATTTTTACTTCATGGATAAGCGTAGTCCCTGCAAGGCAATAAAAGACAAGAATGGCGGAAACGGCAATTCCCAACCATGTATTTAGTAGAAATAGATAATGCAAAATGAAAGCACTGCCTCCATATACAATTAATATAAGTAGAACAGCCGTTATTCCTCCCTTCCATACGCGATGAACGCCCTTGTTCCACCGCTTTTCACAGAAAGAAATCATTTTCCCGAACCCTACTACCGGATGGGGGAGCATTGCCGGATCGCCGATCAATCTATCCAATATCCAGCCAATGAGCAAAGGAAGTATCAATATATATATGTCCATTTCTTTATACCTTCTACCAGTTCGTCATTTTCTTGCGGGGTCTGTGTGGCAATGCGGAAGAAGTGTTCATTCAGTCCTTCAAAGTTTGATGCGTCGCGAATCAGGATTCCATGCTCTGTTGCTAAATATTCTTTCAAGGCAGCCGCTTTCCCCATACGCAGTTGAACTAACATATAGTGCGTATCCGAAGGCCATACCTCCATTCCTCCTATCGAAAGCAAAGATTGAACCAACCGTTCTTTCTCTCTCAATAACAAGGGAATATCTATATTATACTCCGAGGAAGATTGAAGTAAATAATGTCCTGCCTCTATGGCCAGTTGATTCACAGACCAAGGCATCCGTTGCAAACGGATTTCGTGCAACAGGTTATCGCAGGCAGTCATATATCCCAATCGCAAGCCGGGCACGGCAAATCGTTTTGTCATGGAATGCAGTAGGATAACATTCGGAAGTTCAGCTGCCTCCCTTGCCGTCAGCAAAGGTTTCTGTGTAAAGAATTCATAAGACTGGTCTATGACGAAAAGACGATCAGGATGCTCTGTGATGCAAGTCTTTAGTGCCTTTCTATCCCTTACCTCTCCTGTGGGGTTATTGGGATTGCAAAGCCACACCAATCTTGCATTTCCGGGTAAGTTGTCCAGACTATAAATGGAGATTACTTTGTGCCCGTGCAGGCGGCAAGCATCAGCATATTCACTGAAAGTAGGCATTAATATGGCAGAGGTCTGATTGCGAAAGGTTTGGGCAATCAGATAGATAGCTTCGGTAGCGCCATTGGTTACACATACTTCTTTGGCGGAAAGGTGAAGTTGCTCCGCCAGTTTTTTCTCCAAAGAATAAGGTTCCGGTTCGGGATAGGTACGGATGCTCTCCATCTGCCGGAACAGATGTTGCCGCAGTCCGCTGTGATCTACATGATTGTAGACGTTTGAACTGAAATTTATCTTTATTGCTTTATATTTATAAGCATCATCGCCATGTCCTTCAATCATTCTCGCTCATTATTTGGTACAACAAAGGCAGATTGAGGTGGCTGCGCACGTGTTCTGCCAGTTTATCATATTGTTCTTCCTTGTAGGTTTGATAATCTACTACGCTATGTCCCAGCTTGCCGGTATAGGGTTGCAGCAGGTAATCTATAAAGGCTTGATTATCTAATATGCCGTGGATATAGCTTCCCATGCACTTGGCGTCAACGAAATATCCGTCTACCGTGCCATCTTCCAGTTTATTCAATGGAGATGAAGATGTTCCCGGAGTCGGGCGCGTTTCGCCCATGTGTATCTCGTACCCCTGGCATATCTCTTTATTTTCCAGAAAATTGAAATGAACCTGTCGGGTTACTTTTTCCCCTTGCATGGTGGTGATAACAGGCAGCAGACCCAGGCCCGGCAACTGGCGGATCTCCCCTTCCACTCCTTCGGGGTCGTGTATTTCGAGTCCCATTAGTTGGTATCCGCCACAGATTCCCATTACGGTAGCCCCCTCCCTATGTGCACGCAGAATGGCTTGCGCCACGCCGTTACGCCGTAATTCATATAGATCGTCCAAGGTACTTTTACTGCCCGGAATCAGGATGATATCGGCTTTTGCCAGTTCTTCCGTGTTGTTGGTATAATAAAGGTGTACGCGTTCATCCCGTTCCAGCATATTGAAATCGGTGAAATTGGATAGATGGCGGAGCAATACCACCGCTACGTTTATCTTGCCTTCCACCGCTTGCATCCGCTTATAGTCCAGCACCACGGAGTCTTCTTCTTCAATGTGTATGTCTTTATAATAAGGTATAATGCCCAGGACAGGGACGCCACACAGGTCTTCCATCATTTTTACGCCCGGCTGAAACAAGCGGATGTCCCCCCTGAACTTGTTGATGATAACGCCTTTTATGCGCTTACGGTCTTCGGGTGTTTGGAGCATCACCGAGCCATAGACGCTGGCAAAAACACCGCCGCGGTCAATGTCTGCAACCAGTATCACGTCTGCATCCGCATAACAAGCCATAGGCATATTTACTAAATCGGTATCGCGCAGGTTTATTTCGGAGATGCTTCCTGCACCTTCCATGACTATGGGATTGTAGCGTGCGGCAAGCCGGTCGAAAGCAGCGTTTACTTCTTTTCGCAGTTCTTCGCGCCCTTCTTTCCGGAAATACTCGTAAGCGTTGCGGTTGCCAATGGGGCGGCCGTTCAATACGACTTGTGAGGTATGGTCCGAACTGGGTTTCAATAGCAAAGGGTTCATATCGGTGTGACAAGGGACTCCCGCGGCTTCTGCCTGTACGGCTTGGGCTCTGCCTATTTCCAATCCTTCGGGAGTGGCGTATGAGTTCAATGCCATGTTTTGCGCCTTGAAAGGGGCGGGATGATAACCGTCTTGCTTGAAGATGCGGCATAAGGCGGCTGCAAGGATGCTTTTTCCAACATCGCTGCCTGTGCCTGCCAGCATTATGGGGTGTAGTTTCTTGTTCATCATTCAATCTTTTTTAGTTTCACCACAGATCACACAGATTTATTATTTATCGGTGCGAGGTTGTGATGAGGAGATGGCACTCTTTCTTTTATAAGCAAAAGATTGCCATTTTTCTTCCGTCCAATTCTGTTGCTGCATCTCATAACGAGCCATCACAAAGAACAGATCAGAGAGGCGATTTATAAACTGGAGGATAATCTCCGGCAAAGCATCCTGCTTGTGCAGAGTCCATAAACGTCTCTCGGCACGGCGAGCCACTGTCCTTGCAAATTGCAGTTGGGCAGCTACGGGAGTACCGTCGGGAAGTATAAAGTAACCATTATCCTCTATCTGCACCATCAGCTTGTCCATCGCTTCTTCACAGAATGAAGACAAGTCCTCAGGCAACACATTCGGGTTTTGGGAACGGATGGCGGACGGTGTTGCCACATGGCTCATCACTACCATTAAATTCTTTTGAATGATAAACAGCAAAGATTGCCATTCATGTTCCTGCGGCAAAAGCGAGCGCACAATGCCTATCACGGCATTCAGTTCGTCCATACAGCCATTGGCTTCAATGCGGATGTCATCTTTTGCTACCCGTTCGCCGCCGTGAATGCCTGTTGTTCCTTTATCTCCGGTTCGTGTATAAATTCGTCTCATTCTTCCCATAGTTTTAATATGTCCGTTTCTCCCCAATACAAATGGGTATATCCGGCTATCACATTCTTATATCTGTAAAGCGGGGTGTTTACCTCCACCCCTTTTGCAGTGTATTGCTTGGCAACGGAGGGCAAAGCATCAGGAACCACTACATTGGAATAATGAAACTCATGTCCGCGTAGTTCCATTCCATGATATGCCACACGCCTATAACCCAGATGCAACCTCGCTCCCACCATAGTACAATCCAGTGGCAGGACACCCGTCATGGCATAAGCCGTTCCTCCCTGCCGGGCAGTGAGGGAACGGGTGAGGAACATCATTCCACCACATTCCGCCAGTATCTTTCCGCCACCCTCTGCATAGGCTTTCAGTGCATCCATCAGCTTTTTGCGGCGATGCAACTGCCGTGCAAACAGTTCCGGATAACCACCGGGAAGGTATATCAAATCAGCTTCCGGCAAATCACTGCCATATACGGGGCTGAAATAAGTAATGTCGCCCACTTCTTCCAATCGGGCTATATTCTCACGATATATAAAATTGAAGGCTGGGTCGCGGGCCACGGCTATCCGCAGTTTCTTGCCGCGTGGGGTGAAGCTCTCCACTCCCAACTCCGAACTATAAGGCAAGGTGTACCGGCAGGGAAAACTACGTTGACAAATGCTCAACAGCTTGTCCACATCCACATATTTCTCTACCAGTTCCGCTGCTTGTTCTATCAATGTATTCATGGAACGCTTAGCGGTCAGGGTTAAGCCTAAGTGGCGGGAGGGTATTTTAAGTCCTTCTGTGGTAGGCAGGTATCCCAGACACTCCACTCCGGCATCAGCACAGGCATCGCGCAGAAAAGAGAAGTGGGAAGGAGAAGAAACTTGATTGAACACTACCCCGGCAATCTTTATAGCCGGATTGAAATGCTTGAAACCATAAATGAGCGGAGCCACAGAGTATGCCGTAGAACGGGCACTCACCACCAGTACCACCGGAATACTCAGCAATTTGGCAATCTCTGCACTACTCCCTTCCATTCGTTTGAACCCGTCAAATAATCCCATCACGCCTTCGGTGACGCATACATCCGCCTTCTCTCCATATTTATTATAGAGATATTGCACATGTGTGTCCGATGCCATCCAGGTATCCAGGTTCACCGATTCATTGTCGGCAGCCAGTGTGTGAAATTGGGTATCTATATAGTCAGGGCCACACTTATAAGGCTGCACCCGCAAGCCCCGTTTCTTCAACGCCCGCAGCAGTCCCATTGTAAAAGTGGTCTTTCCGCTTCCCGAAGTAGCGGCCCCTATGAGTAATTGTGGCTTCATGCTTTTAATCTTTCTTTAGAAATAGGATGCAAATATAAATAAATATCCCAACCCCGTCTTCATATCGATCAGTATATTTTTTAGGGGATGAGCATTCCTTTCCTAAAGTCGTATTATTTGCCTTCACACAAATCGGCTCTTAATCCATTGATAATGAGCGTGCCGGTGTGAAGGCTATCTATATTAATAAATAGCCGTTGCCACCTCTTTTACATTCTCCACCGCCCCTACCGTATAGAAATGAATGCCGGGCACACCGTAACTGATAAGCTCGCGGCATTGATTGATGCACCACTCTATACCCAAAGTGCGCGCCTCGGTATTATCCTTACATTTCACAGCTTCCGCAGCCAACTCTTGCGGCAAGTCCACATTGAATGTTTTGGGAATGGCACTCAGTTGTGACAGTTTGGAGAAAGGCTTGATGCCGGGAACAATGGGAACATGAATCCCTTCTTTCCTTGCCCGCCCCACAAAATCAAAATACTTGCGGTTGTCATAAAACATTTGTGTCACCACATATTCTGCTCCGGCTTCCACCTTCTTTTTCAACCAATAGATGTCTTGCTCCATATTGGGCGACTCCTCATGCTTCTCCGGATAGCCTGCCACGCCATAATGAAAGGGAGTCAACGGAGCTTGGATAGGCGTTCCGTCTATAAACTTGCCTTCATTGAATGCATTGATCTGTTCTGCCAATTCCAGTGCATGGGAATATCCGTTCTGTTCGGGCACAAATGTAGATTCTTCCTTTGCCTTGTCACCTCTCAAAACCAATAGATTGGTAATACCCAGAAATTGCAGATCGAGTAGAATATACTCCGTATCTTCGCGCGAAAAGCCGCTGCACAAGATATGCGGCACCACCGTTATGTCATATTTATTATGTATAGCCGCAGCCACGGCTACCGTACCGGGACGGCGGCGGTAACGGGTACGTTCATACAACCCGTTGCCCAACTCCCGATATACATATTCACTGCTGTGAGTCGTGATATTGATATACAAGGGATCAAACTCCCGTAACGTATCTACCGTAGCATATAACTTTTCAATTCCCGTGCCCTTCAGCGGAGGGAGGACTTCAAAGGAGAAAGCTGTCTTGCCCTCTCCTTTTATTAAATCAGTAATTCCCATTTGCATTATTTTCTGTTCTTATTGTCTGTGCAAAGGTAGAATGTGTGGGCTATATATCCAATATATCCTTTTAATTCAGAGAATATCTCTAAATTTATCTTTTTAGCAGAATAATCCTCTGAATTGAGATAGGTAGAAGTACTCCTATCAGAATATTTATCTATCAGAAGCTCAACTTCACCCCTGCAAAATAAGAACGCGGTGCGCCCGGACCATAAATATATCCCGAATCGCGAGTTGCCCCTTTATCGAAATCACTCTGATAAGAATTAAAGATATTCTGCACTCCTACATTAAACTGCAAACAAATACCCGAAGCAAAATCAATATCATAACCGGCCTTTGCCCCCAGTTCGAAGAAGTCAGGGCTTTTCACTAACAGGTCGCGAGTACCGTCTACTTCGGACATCAGGTGGGGCACATACATTTTCCCAGTGTAATTTCCGTTCAGAGAGAGAGTCAACGGCTTTACCGGAGTATATAAAGCGGTGAAATAACCGTAAACATCCGGTGTACGCAATATCTTATCACTTTGTCTTTCCTTATCCGATAAATGCTCCTCGTCCGCACTCCATTCCTCGGGAGAATCATACAAGCTGCGCTGCAAGGTGATGCCTGCCTGTAACTGTATTTTGTTGAGGTAGGCCACTTTTCCTTCTACCGTGGCGCCATACACTTTTGCTCCGGAACCATTGATACGTGTCTGTATCAGATAGTTGCTGCCGTTAGGATTCGGTGCGGGAGCAGTCAATACGAATGGATCAGTCAGTTTGGTGTAGAATCCTTCCAGTAAGAGGTTTGCCTGTATGCTGCCAAATAAATGATACCAGTCTACCGACGCATTGAAGCTGTGTGAACGTTCTTCCTTCAAATCCTTGGAACGGACAATGGAAACAAGGTCGCCACCCACATTACTGATATGCAAATCCTCATCAAAAGCCTGCGGAGCACGGAAACCTTCGGCATAACTCAAACGGATATTTATGTCTTCCGTAGGATTGTAACGGATGTTGGCGCGCGGGCTGAAGATGGCGTGATCCATAATGCTGTTCTTATCCACACGTCCGCCCAGCAAGAAGCTCCAACGCTCATTCTTCCATTCGTTTTGCAGATATGCGCTGGATATATTTACAATCTGGTTCAATGGTGCCGGTGTATATTTATCAATCAACTGTTGCAGGCGGTCGCCCGTGGCTGTGGGATCTTCCGCCAAAGCGGCATCCCTGTATTTCTGTATATCGGTTGCTTTGTCGTGCAAATTATCGTGGTTGAACTCGATACCTCCCGTCACATCGGAGGGCATGAACAGAAATTTGTCAAAATGATGAATATACTGTGCACCCAATACTCCGGTAAAGTCAGTCGTTTCACCATAAGCGCTGTAATAGCTTTCGCGCTCTATGTTTTGGGCAGAGGCGTAGATATTAAGGGTATGTTTCTGGTTGGGCGAGAAAGCGGTGAACTTCACGCTTCCGGTGTTGATGGAATGTTTGATTTGTTCCACCAATCCGGCTTCTCCCGAACCGTTCAAATCGGGATCTTCGGCAATGTGGGGAGGCAAGTCCATCCGGTTTCCACCGCGGCGGAATTCTTCCATATGGTGATATTCTAAGTTGAATTTGGAGTATGCGCTTGTCTTGTAAAAGCCATTGAAACCTATCGTTTGGTTCTTTAGTTTCGGGAGTTCGGAAAAGCCGTCGCCATTGGAATCCCATGCGGAGCGATGGCGGTTTTGTCCGTAGACGTATGCTCCCATTTTGTTGTCATCAGAAACCAGGGAAAGATTCAGTGTGGTATTATTATCAAAAGAACCGGAGCCGTCGAAGTTGGAAATGGTATGGGCAAATGAGCCGGAGTTGCGGATCGGTTCTTTGGTGATAATATTGATGGTTCCCGCAATGGCGGAAGAACCGAACAGGGCGGAACCGCCGCCACGCACTACCTCTACCCGTTCTATCATATTGGCAGGTATCTGTTCCAGTCCGTACACACCTGCCAAGGCAGAGAATATGGGGCGTGAATCGATCAGGATTTGTGTATATTTCCCATCCATCCCGTTAATGCGCACCTGTGAGTAGCCACAGTTCTGGCAATCGGTTTCCACACGCACTCCCGGTTGGAATACCAATCCTTGCGACAAGGTTTGCGAGTTGGTGGATTCAAATAGTTTCGGGCTCATTACTTTTACCAGTGTGGGGGCCAGCCTGCGGGCGGTTTCGTTGCGGTTGGCAGAGACTACGACTCCGTCCAGGGCTATGGCATCTTCTTCTATTTCGAAGTTTTCTTCCAATGTTTTGCCCTTTTTCAAGGTAACTTTCCTGTTTTCCGATTTATAGCCGATGGAGGTTACTTCCAAGGTAAACTCTCCTTCGGGCAGGTTCTTTAGGAAATAGTGTCCGGTGATGTCGGTCACTGTGCCGATGGTTGTTCCTTTTAAGGCTACTGTGACGTAAGGTAGATGCTCTTTCGTCTTTTTGTCTACTACGTGACCTATGATGTTTGCGTCTGATTTATCCAGTTCTTCGGCGTGTACGCCCAGTGCTGAGAGTGATAGGCATACCACTCCCAACAAGAAAAATATATATTTTTTCATGTGTTGTTTTTTACGTTAATAATAATGGTAGTTGAATAATTAATTCGGTTTGGATTGAATTGGCTCTTTGGCTTGTCTTTAGTGGCGCACTTCCGTAGGGGCGGGGTTTGCCCGCCCGATAACATAGCGTAGCCGTATGCATTCGGGCGGGCAAACCCCGCCCCTACGGGTGATGTTATTGAAACAATGCTTTTTTACTAAATAGCAAAAGAACCAATTACTTGTATTATTTTACAAGAACGGCACAGGAGGTGCCCGCAAATAGAAGCCGCAATCGGTCTTTTCTTGTTTGATTCGCTCCAAAGCCGGAACCGCCAGCACGCACAACAACACCAGAAAGACCAATACAGAAAAAGGAGTGAATAACCCATCGGAAGCCACAAAAGCAGAAAGGAAGAAAATCGTTTCAAATTCCACCTCCGTATGCTGATGCTCTCCCTTAAACGGATGCGAGTGTACAATGATCACCCCATTTACCACATGTGAGTGAGTAAACAAGGTAATACCTCCCAAATAGACAATAAAAATCAGTGGGAGGAAGAACTTCATCATATTAGTTAAGTACCTCTTCATCATTGTGCGGCAAAGATAGAGGTATTTATGATAGCAGTCAATACCTACTAATAATGGTTATGCATATTATTAACCCCAAGTGATCGTTTTTTTATAATTTTCTTTTTTTACTGCTTAATTCCCAAAGGATATTAAAATAAAACTATAACTTTGCACCCGATTTGGTGATGCAATCATTTTCCATGTTTGCATAAAAGGGAATTCGGTCAAAGAATCCGAAGCAGTGCCCGCTACTGTGAAACCCGTCCGATGAAAAGCAACTATCACTATGCCACTGTTTCGCTCGTTAAGAGAAATGGGAAGGCGCTTTTCAGGGTGAAGCCAGGAAACCTGCCAAGTCAAAACATAGATAATCGCGCTATCCCGGGGCCAGGAAAGCTAATTATTAATTCTTAAATTATTTCGATGAAAAAGAAATGTTTGCTGACAGCCGTTTTTGGCTGTATGGTGGTGTGTGCATCTGCCCAAATCTCACTGAGTGGCAAGGTTGTGGATGCCAACACAGGAAAACCTGTAGAAGGTGCTAATGTACGTTTGGAACAAACCACAGTGGGATGTGCCACCAACTCCAAAGGAGAATTCCTGTTGAAAGATGTAAAAGACGGGAACTACACCCTTCGCACCAGTTGCCTCAATTACACTCCCGTTACCCAAAAGGTAAGTAAAAGTCAAAAAGGCATGGTGATTAAGTTGAAAAGTACTGCTTTCAATATGGATCAGGTAGTAGTCACCGGTACCGGCACACACCACAAACTGAAAGACAGTCCCGTCCCTGTAGAAGTCATTTCCCAGCGCGACCTTCAGAATGCCAACCCCTCCAGTTTCCAGGACGCCTTGGTGAAACTGGTTCCTTCCATCTCCGTACAAACCACTGCTATGGGTACTACTCTGTACGTCAACGGTCTGCCGGACAAGTATCTGCTGGTATTGATTAACGGCAAGAAAGTAGCCGGAGACATCTCAGGTTCCATTGATTATGACCGTATCAATATGGATGCAGTAAAACGTATTGAAGTTCTGAAAGGTGCATCTTCCGCCCTTTATGGCAGTGATGCCATTGCGGGAGTTATCAATATCATTACCGATGATCCCAAATCGGCATTAAACGTATCCTCCAATACCCGTGTCAGCTCTCATGGACGGGTTTCGGAATCGGCCAATGTGGATGCCAATGAAGGAAAACTCTCTGCCCACTTGAATTACAATTACCGCACTTCGGACGGTTGGCAACTCAGTCCTTATGAAGAAAACAGCAAGGGGGAATTGGTAGAAACCACCAAACAACCGGTTTACAAGAACCATTCCCACAATGTAAGCCAAAGCCTGAACTATGCAGCCACAGAGCGTTTAAGCTTCGGGCTGAATGGCAATCTTTACATCAGCGAGAACGACCGCACAGGCGCTTATGATTACAACAACCGTCACCAGTCCTATACCTTTGGCGGAACTGCCAAATACCTATTGCCAAAAAAGGCTTCGTTTCTGGAAGGTAATGTGAACACCACCAACTACCGGTCTTACTATGACTATATAAATGATGCTAAAACCCATGTTGCAGGCGATAATGTACTCAGTAAAAACCAGACTTATACCAATGCCAATCTGAAAGGTGTGTTCAAGACGCATGACAATAACACCCTGTTCACCGGACTGGATTATGTATATGAAGGTTTGGACCCCACCGAAACCAGTAAAATGCTGAATGACGAACATCAGAGTGTCTACACACTGGCCGCATATGCACAAGATGAAGTAAAACTATTTGATGCTTTGAGCGTAGTGGCAGGAGTGCGTTATGCCTACAATGAAAAATTCAAGAGCCAGTTTACTCCTAAGCTGTCTTTAATGTATCAGTATTCCGGACTGAATGTGCGTGCATCATACGCTGCCGGATTCCGTTCCCCTACCCTGCAACAGATGTATGCCGTTTCAGAAAGCCGCGGGCAGGTTACGGTGGGCGATCCTAACCTGGACCCGGAAAAAAGTAACTTCTACAACCTGAATGTGGAATACAATCACCGCCTGTTCTCACTCTCTGCTTCCATTTACCAGAATGACCTGAAGGATAAAATAGAAGTGGAAGAAATAGAAAAGACACCCGAAGATATAGAGAACGGAATTAAAAACAGACGTCAATACTGCAACATTGAAAAGGCTCGGGTAAAAGGCTTTGATGTGGGTTTCTCGGTTCGTCCTTTTGCCGGATTTATGTTCGGGGCAAATTATATCTACACAGACGGTCGTAACCGCACGGAAGATATTCGTTTGGAAAGAACCGTGCGGCATTCGGGCAACTTCAATGCCAGTTGGCGGAAAACATGGGATGATTATACGTTCAATGTAGCCATCAATGGCCGCTATCAGGGAACGCGTTGGTCTCAGGCTTATGGCAATGCTCCCGCACACCAGCTTTGGGACATTAACACACGCCATTCATTCAATTTGAAGTCTGTTATCCTGGAACCGACTATCGGCATTGAGAATATATTTGACTATACAGATGACCGTCCTTACAACAGCAACTATGCCACCCTGACTCCGGGACGCTCCGTGTACGTCAGCCTGTTGCTCCGTTTCAAGCAATAACAAGGTCAATAAGAGTGCCATGAATCATAAAACTAGATTTATTTATATATTCATTACTGTCTTTTGTCTGGCAGGTTGCGGCTTCAAAGGCCGCAATGCTGCCGATAAAAGCAGTATCCCCGTCACAGACACCCTAAAAACGGAATTATCTCCCCGATATGCCGAAGGGTTTCAAGTAATCGTTCAACCGAACGGCGTAAAACTTCTTTCCATCGCCGAACCCAACAACGCACATGCCGTGCCCCAACTTTTTGCTCTAGTCCCAAAAGGAACAAAAGCTGAGGTTCCCCAAGGATACACCGTCATTCCCACTCCGGTAGACAGGGTGATCTGTATGACGACTCCGCAACTGGCAGGTTTCACCGGGCTGAATGCATACGATAAAGTAGTGGGTACCAGTAACACCCGCCGTATGCAAAACAAAGAATGGCTGGCACGCCTGAACGATGGACGAGTGAAGAAGATAGGAATGGAAGGGCACTTTGACACGGAAATCATTATTGCGGCACAACCCGAAATAATCTTCGTATCCCCCAATCGCCGCGGAGGTTATGAGGTAATGAAAGAACTGAACATTCCACTGATCCCCCATTGGGCTTTCAAAGAGACTTCTCCGCTGGGGCTTTCCGAATGGATCAAAGTAGTAGGCATGTTTATAGGCAAGGAAGAAGAAGCCTGCCGGCTATTCTCCGATATGGAGCAACGCTACAACATACTGAAGGCCAAAGTAGCGGACGTAAAGCATCGTCCCAGCATTTTCAGCGGTGAAATGCGTCGTGACACTTGGTATGTACCCGGCGGACAGAGCTTCTATGCCCGCTTGTTTGCAGATGCCGGAGCAGATTATTTTATGAAAGACAATCCCGAAACGGGAGGCGTATTAATGGACTTTGAAACAGTATATTCCCAAGGATACAATGCCGAATATTGGAGGGTAATGAATGGTTATAAAGGAGAATTTACTTACAAGGCATTGAAAGCCTCCAATCCCCAATATGCAGATTTCCGCGCCTTCAAAGAGAAGAAAGTTCTTTATTGCAACTTAGAATATATACCGTTGTATGAGAACCTTCCCCTGTCGCCCCACATTCTGTTGAGTGATATGATAAAGGCTTTTCATCCGGATCTTTTGCCGGAGTATCAACCTGTGTTTTACTCATTGCTGGAGAAATAAGCTGACAGGTTTCCTTCCTGCTATGCTGCCTGCCTTTGAGGCATGGCTTGCAGAATCTTAGGAAAGCGAATGGCAAAAATCACCGTACAGCAGATGGCGGCGGTAGCATCCGAAACTGCTTCGGCGGCATACACCCCCGTTACTCCTATAAAGTGAGGAAGGATCAGCGCCAACGGAACAAGCAGAATCACCTTGCGCAGCAATGCAATAAAAATAGAAACCCTGGCCTGCCCCAGCGCCACAAACATATTCTGACAGGCACGCTGCAACCCGAATATAGTCATCCCCGCCAGGAAAACAGGCATGACGCGCGATACCGTTTCAATCAACTTCTCATCCCCCGTAAATGCTGAGGAGATAACGGACGGAAACACAATCATCAGCAACATCAACAGAAAGTTGAACGAGAACATCACCGTAACCACAATCTTGAAACATTCCTTCACCCTGCCCCTGTCGCCATGCCCATAGTTGTAACTGACAATGGGCACAAATCCTTGCGCAAATCCCGCCAACGGCACACTGACACACAGCATTGCACTCTGCATCACAGCCATGGCGCTGACATTAATATCACCGAAAGGTTTCAAACTGCCATTGAGGACAAACCCCACCAGACTCTCCGTGCTAGCCATTATAAAAGGTGAAGCGCCCAATGCCAGTGTCATGGTAATAATTCGTTTATGCAGTTTCATGTATCGGGCTTCCAACCTCAGCGAGGCGCGTTTAGAGAACAGGAAAGCCAATACCCACACCGCACTGCACGCCTGTGAAATGATGGTGGCAAGCGCTGCCCCCTTCACTCCCATTCCGAACTGAAAGATAAAAAGCGGATCGAGCCCGATATTGAGAATGGCCCCGATTATGACCGACCACATGGCAATGCCAGGGCGTCCCTGTGCATTGATAAATGTATTGAGCCCTGTAGAAATCTCAACAAAGACCGTACCTATTAGGTAAATGGAAAGATAATCTACCGCATAGCCTATGGTGCGCAGGGAAGCTCCGGTAAACAGCAACACCGGCTTCATAAAGGTATAGGCAAAGACCGAAGTGACAAGCGTAAACAGCAATAGCAGCACGAATCCGTTGCCCAGAATCTTTCCCGCCCGCTCGCGGTCGCCCTGTCCCAGTGCCATGGCGGCAAGCGGCGCACCTCCCGCACCGACAATGGCCGAGAAAGCCGAGATAAGAATAATAATGGAACTGGTAACGCCGATGCCGGCAAGTGCATCCGTACCAATGCCGGGAATATGGCCGATGTACACACGGTCTACAATATTATATAGAAGATTCACCAACTGGGCAGCAACTGCCGGAAGTGCCATTCTGAAAACAAGCGGCAACATTCGGTCTGTACCGAGCCGTTCTTCATATTTATTATTCATAAGTCTACCTGATATTCTATAGTTTTGAAGCGGCAAAGTTACGGAATTTTTCGATTGCTTAATCAATGCTTCCCTATATTAAAAAAGGGAAAGAAACTGAAAATACGCGTCTGTTCCCGGGCAAATAGTTACATCTATTTGTTCCCGGTTAGTAACAAATATATATATGAAGAAGAATTTAGCATCAGAAAGGAACAGGGAAGCGACGGAGCACCGTCTGCTGGAAACGATTGGAGCGATGATTCGTGAGAATGGTTTCGAGAAGATAGGTATTAATGCGGTAGCCACCCAGTCCGGAGTTTCAAAGATACTTGTTTACCGCTATTTCGGTTCGGTGGAGGGACTTATGGCGGCATACTTGCGCAAGCATGACTTTTGGTTGAATCATCCCATGAAGTTTCCCATTCGCGAGGAACTCCCCTCTTTTTTAAAGAGACTGTTTAGAGAACAGGTTGCAAAGCTGCGCAGCAATCTTACGCTGAAAAGGCTTTACCGTTGGGAACTTTCTTGTAATAACGAAATGATTACCACACTGAGGGAGCAACGCGAGAAGGTAGGTTTGAAATTGATAGAAAAAGTAAGTGAAGTTTCCGGTTACTCCAAACTGGAAATGGCTTCGATGGTGACGATACTGAATGCTTCCATCACCTATTTGGTGCTGCTGGAGGATACTTGTCCTTATTATAATGGGATATTCCTGAATCAAGATAGAGGCTGGGAAGAAATCAACCAAGGGATAGATGCTATTATTGATAAGTATTTGGGTAAATAAACCTATACGATTCGCCATAAATGTGTCAAAAGCCTGGAATAGCTCACCGTAGGGGCGGATTGAATCCGCCCGATAGCATTATGAAAAACGTATTTGTGGATGCATTCGGGCGGATTCAATCCGCCCCTACAGTTAACGTATACAGAAATTACTTTTGCTCCCCCTCTCTCTTTTATCAGCAACCAATCCCCCCATTATCAACAGATTACAATTCCTCCCTTATTCTATCCCCCGAAAAGCCTTAAAAGATTTGTTTCTCCCGGCTGAAAGAAGTACTTTTGTATAGACAAGTTTGGCTCCCCATAGTTATGGAGAGCGCTCCCCACGGTTATGAGGAGCGCTCTCCACGGCCGTGAGCAGCGCTCCCCATAGCCGTGGGGAGCCAAACTTGTCTATACGAAACAGGAAATAAGTACCTATTAAAACAGCAACATGGCGGTTAGATTTGAGTTTTATGAAACGCCTACTCCCGACGATGAAAAAGGAGAAAAGAAATACCACGCACGCGTGGTGAGTTATAATACCGTTGAAACAGAGCAGATTATACATAGCATCCACACCTCATGCACATTGGCAAGAGGAGATGTTAAAGCCTGTCTTGCCGAACTGAGCCGCGTGCTGGCGGAAAAGCTGCAAGGTGGAGAACGCGTACACCTGGAGGGCTTGGGATATTTCCAAGTAACGCTGCAATGCGACAGCGCTGACACCAATCCCAAAACCCGTTCCCAGCACGTGAGTTATAAAACCGTGAAATTCCGTCCGGACAAGGAGCTGAACAAAGAAATGTGCCGCTTGAAAGTGGAACGTTCCAGCATCAGAAAACATTCTGAACGCATGGACAATGAAACAGTGGAAGCCCGCTTGATGGAATACTTGGAAACGCACGACAGCATCACCCGAAGGGAACTGGAAGCACTGTGTGGATTGACACGAACCACAGCAGGACGGCACATCACCCGACTGGTAAAAGATCAGAAAATAAAGAACACAAGCTATCACTTCCAACCGATCTACGTGAAAGCCGGGATGGAGAAAAAGAGCGAAAGTGAAGGAGATATGAAGGAAATATAAAAAATCATTCATGATAAGATATTATTTATCAAGCACTTATACGTAAATGAAGGATTTGAAGGAAAAAAACGACTTTAAGGTTGCACCGAGCAGCCTCCCCCTTTTAAAGGGGGATTTAAGGGGGATGTTCTCTGCTAACATTTACCGTAGGGGCGGGGTTTGCCCGCCCGAAAACATAGCGCAGCTGTATGCATTCGGAATGTATGCATTCGGGCGGGCAAACCCCGCCCCTACAGTGGATGAAAGCGTTAAAACACTTGTGTAGAAAGAGCCCCTTTAAAAGGGGGAGGCTGCGCTATGCAACCCTAAAGTTAACACCTATAGAATGGATTTATAAGGAAAAATGAATTAATTAATGAATATGGAAAGAGGTCATTTAATAGTAGCCGGCATTGGCCCCGGCTCACCCGGAGATATTACCCCCGTCGTTATACAAGCGATAAAGAACAGTAACGCCATCATTGGTTATAAATACTACTTTCAATTTATTGAACCCTATCTGCAACCAGGCACAGAGTGCATAGACACCGGCATGAAGCGCGAAATAGCACGTGCCCGGCAAGCCTTTGAGTTGGCAGAACAAGGAAAGACCGTTTGCGTAATCAGTTCCGGCGATGCAGGAATCTATGGCATGGCACCCTTGGTATATGAAATGAAACGCGAGCGTGGCAGCAACATCGACATAGAAGTCCTGCCGGGCATCAGCGCTTTCCAAAAGGCAGCCTCACTGCTGGGCGCACCTATCGGACATGATTTCTGCATCATCTCCCTCTCCGATCTCATGACCCCTTGGGAACGGATCGAGAAGCGTATCTGTGCAGCAGCAACCGCCGATTTTGTAACCGCCATCTACAACCCGAAAAGTGAAGGTCGTTACTGGCAACTATACCGTTTAAAGGAAATCTTCCTGCAAGAGCGTTCCCCCGAAACTCCGGTAGGTTTTGTGCGGCAGGCAGGACGGGAGGAACAGGCGGTGACGGTAACCACTTTAAAAGATTTTGATCCCGAGCAGGTGGATATGTTTACGGTGGTGCTTATCGGCAACTCGCAATCTTATGAGTGGGAAGGCAAATTGATCACTCCGCGCGGATATTACCGGGAGACGGCGACGGAAGCGGCAGGCGTGGGTCAGGAGATAATGATCAACAGCTTCCGCACCATCGAGAAAGAATTGAAGAATAAGAATATTCCTTTGGATCATAAGTGGGCATTGCTGCATGCCATCCATACTACGGCCGATTTCGAGATGGAAAATGTGCTGCGCATGGATCCTTGTGCAGTGGAATATTTGCACAAAATAGCCAGTGAAGGGAGTCTCAAGACCATTATTACAGATGTAACGATGGCTGCATCGGGCATTCGCAAAGGGGCATTGCAACGGATGGGGATTGAGGTGAAATGTTACCTGAGCGATGAACGTGCCGTGGCAATGGCTAAAGAAAAAGGAATTACACGCACACAGGCAGGGATACGCGTAGCTGCCGAGGAGCATCCGGATGCTTTGTATGTATTTGGGAATGCACCTACGGCATTGATGGAGTTATGCGATTTAATGAGGAAGGAGAAGGTTCAGCCTTGTGGAATCGTTGCTGCTCCCGTAGGGTTTGTGCATGTGTGCGAAAGTAAGCATATGGTGAAACCGTTTGTGCATATTCCCAAATTGATAGTAGAAGGACGCAAAGGGGGAAGCAACCTGGCGGCCACATTGGTGAATGCCATACTGACGTATGATGATGCGGAACAGTTGAAGCCGGGCAGGGATGTGTAAAGTTACGTTAACATCCACCGTAGGGGCGGGGTTTGCCCGCCCAATAACATAGCGCAGCTGTATGCATTCGGGCCATATGCATTCGGGCGGGCAAACCCCGCCCCTACGGTGAAATGATAAGTCAATAGTTTTTCAATAACAAAAAGTATGCAACGATTCTATATCATAGGTATGAGTGACGACCACCGCCAATACTTCTCACCGGACGTAATGGCAATAATCTCCCGCGGGAAAATCTTCTCGGGCGGAAAGCGTCATCACGAAATAGTCTCCCCCCTCCTGCCTCCCGAAGCAAAATGGATTGACATCACCGTCCCCTTGGACAACGTCTTTACCTGTTACGAAGAACACCCCGAAATAGTAGTCTTCGCATCCGGCGACCCGTTATTCTTCGGCTTCGCCAATACCGTAAAACGAAAACTGTCATCGGCGGAAATCATCCTGTTCCCATCCTTCAACTCCTTGCAGATGCTGGCACACCGCATGGTGCTCCCCTATCAGGATATGCGTACCATCTCCCTAACCGGACGCCCTTGGGATGCCCTGTATGCCGCCTTGATAAACGGAGAAAAACTATTGGGAGTATTGACGGACAGAGAGAAAACACCTTCCCATATCGCCGCCAGAATGTTGGAATATGGTTACAATAACTACCAAATGACCGTAGGTGAAGCATTAGGAAACCGGGAAGAGGAACAAGTACGAACTCTTTCTCTGAAGGAAGCATCTCAAACCACCTTCCGCTTTCCTAATTGCCTGATTTTGGAACAGACCTCTCCCCGTCCCCGTCCTTTCGGCATTCCCGAAGGTGAGTTCCATTTATTGGATGGACGTAGCAAGATGATTACAAAAATGCCGATTCGTTTACTTGCTCTCAGTATGTTGGGGCTTCGTGATAAGCGATCCTTCTGGGATGTCGGTTTCTGCACCGGTTCCGTTTCCATTGAAGCCAAGTTGCAATTTCCTGATCTGAAAGTAACTGCCTTTGAGCAACGTCCCGAAGGCAGGGAGTTGATGGAACGGAACAGCCGAAAATTCGGCACACCGGGCATTACGGCGTTGATAGGTGATTTCCTGGAAACAGACCTTAGCGGGCTGCCTGCACCGGATGCCGTATTTATAGGTGGACATGGAGGAAAAATGATCGGGATTCTTCAGAAAATAAACAGCGTGTTGCTGCCCGGCGGAGTGATCGTTTTTAATTCCGTATCGGAGGAAAGTTTACGTTTATTCCGCGAAGGTATAGGAAGAATAGGGAGAAAGATAACGGGAAGTACGCGCATTACTGTGGATTCGTTTAATACGATAGAGATAATGAAAGCTGAATAATGGAGGATATGTCAACATATACTGAATGTAACTATCAACTCGTTCACCGTAGGGGCGGATTGAATCCGCCCGAACCAGTGGTCACGACCTTGGGAGTAATACATAAAGCAAACTGTTATCGGGCAGATTCAATCTGCCCCTACGGCAAAAGGATAGCCATCCTTTGTCTTGACATACCTCCATCTGATGGAAAGAAATATAAAAACAAAGATAATAACGAATAATGAAAGCAATCATACTAATATCAGAAACCAGTCTGCCACTGGCACAAACTCTGCAAAGAGAACTGAAAGACGCAGAGATCTATACAAAGAATGAATTGGAAGGCTGCACCACCATTGCATCCTACAGCCGGTTTATGTCCGATCATTTCACCGACTTTGAAAGCATCCTCTTTATAGGTGCCATGGGCATCTGCGTGCGCAGCATTGCAGGTTGTATAAAGAATAAATACAAAGACCCGGCAGTAGTCTGCATAGACAGTACCGGACGCTTCGTTATCTCCGTCCTCTCCGGACACGTGGGAGGAGCCAATGAACTGACCCGCCACATAGCCGCCATTACAGGCGGAGAAGCAATAATCACCACTCAAAGCGACAACGCCCATTTGTGGGCACTCGATACCCTTGCCCGGGAATACGGTTGGAAAGCGGCCGTCCCCCATGCAGAGATGAACCGATTAATTACCCTGTTCGTCAATCAGAAACCTACCGCGCTGTTGCTCGATGTAAAGGACAAAGGCACGGCTTACCTGGAACGTACCCTTCCCCCACACGTAAAGGCGTTTTATCATTTCGAGGAAATTCCCCAGGCTGAGTTTGAGTTAATCATTGCCGTTACACCTTATATATATAAGGCAGAGGTGCCGATGCTTTGCTTCCGTCCCGCAGTGTTTCATTTGGGAGTGGGTTGCCGAAAGCAATGCAACCCTTCGGGCATTGCAGAATACATAGAGAAGGTGATGCACGAGCAAGGCTTGTGTCCGCTTTCGCTCGCCTCCGTCAATACCATCGAACTAAAGAAAGATGAACCGCTATTGGAGGCCCTTCACCAGCAATGGCCGGACACGGTGCAGCATATTTATCCGGCGGAAGCATTGAAAGATATTGAAGTCCCCAATCCCTCGGACAAGGCTTTTGAAGTGACAGGAGTTTATGGAGTGGCAGAAAGTACGGCTCTGAAAAGCAGTGGCGAAGGGCTTTTGGTATTGGAAAAGCAAAAGGGAATTTTGACGGAAGGAAATCATTTCACCTTTGCTATCGCCATGAGTGCCGGGGCGATGCGTGGCGGACATATAGAGATAGTGGGCGCCGGTCCCGGAGATCCCGAACTGGTATCTGTCCGTGGAAAAAGGATGTTGGAAACGGCAGATCTTATCCTGTATGCCGGAAGCCTTGTCCCCCGCGAGCTGACTTTCTATGCCAAAGAGGGAGCTACAGTGCGCAGTTCTGCCAGTATGGACTTGGAGGAACAGTTTGCGCTGATGAAAGAATTTTATGACAAGGGACTGTTTGTGGTGCGTCTGCACACGGGAGATCCTTGTATCTATGGGGCTATTCAGGAACAGATGGCTTTCTTTGACCGGTATAAAATGAGTTACCACATTACGCCGGGCATTTCATCGTTCCAGGCGGCTGCGGCTGCATTGCGTTCCCAGTTTACCATTCCGGAGAAGGTGCAAAGCATAATTCTTACCCGTGGAGAGGGACGCACGCCGATGCCGGAAAAGGAGCAGTTGCATAAGTTGGCGCAATCGCAAAGCACGATGTGTATTTATCTCAGCGCAGGCATTGTGGAAGAAGTGCAGGCGGAACTGTTGCAGGCTTATCCTCCTGAGACTCCCGTGGCTGCCTGCTATAAGCTGACTTGGAAAGAGGAAAAGATTTATCGCGGAGAGCTGAAGGATTTGGCAAAGATTGTAAGGGATAATAACTTGACTCTGACCACTTTGCTGGTGGTAGGGGAAGCGATAGACAATAGAAAAGGATTGTCGCGACTGTATGCGCATGAGTTTAAGCATTTGTTTAGAAAATAATAAAGAAGATATAATATCGTAGGGGCGGGCCCCATAGCTGTCAAGCGAAGTTTCATCGTGTTAAAACATCGCGCAGCCTCCCCCTTTTGAAGGGGGCAAGGGGGATGTTCTCTTTGGAATGATGATGTGCTCTAACTACAAAAAGCAAACATGCTAAGGAGAACATCCCCCTTAAATCCCCCTTCAAAAGGGGGAGGCTGGCGCAATGATTTAACAATGTTTTCCTTAGCATGACGGCTATGGAGCATCCCCCGCCCCTACGAATAAATTACGAATATGATATTAATCCTAGGAGGAACCACCGAAGGCCGCACCGCCGTAAAGGTTGCCGATGAAGCCGGAAAACCTTACTTCTACTCTACCAAAGGAGAGTGGCAAGAAGTATTGTGCAAAAACGGCACCCGAATCACAGGCGGAATGAACCTGGAAGAAATGAAAGACTTCTGCCGGGAAAACAACATCCGCCTGTTAGTAGATGCCGCCCACCCATTCGCCTCACAACTGCATCAAGCGGTAGACGAAACAAGCCGGGCACTAAAAATCCCCGTAGTACGGTTTGAACGGAAATATCCTCCCCGCACTACAGACATCATTTGGTGCGAAGATTACTCCGATGCCATCCGTCAACTGGAGGAGAAAAACATAGAGCATCTACTAGCCCTGACCGGTGTACAAACCATCAGCAAACTGCGTCCCTACTGGGAAAAGCATACTACCTGCCGATTCCGTGTACTGGAACGCGAGGCATCCATCGCCTTGGCACAAAAGCAAGGCTTTGACCCACAACGGCTGGTCTATTATCGTGCCGCAGAAGACTCCGAACTTTCTTTATTGAAACAACTTCATCCCCAAGCCATTCTGACCAAAGAAAGCGGCGAATCCGGTGGCTTCCTCCAAAAAGTGGAAGCTGCCCGAAGTCTGCATATCCCTGTCTTTGCCGTGAAGCGTCCCGCCTTGCCCGGACATTTCATCATCGTTACAGGAGAACACGGATTAAGGAAACAGATAGAGTTACTTGTCCCCGGTTTTTACCATTTGCGAAGCGGATACACCACAGGCGCTTGCGCCACAGCCGCTTCAAAAGCTGCATTGATGGCATTGATATTGGGCGAGGAACAGAAGACCGTTTCCTTTACCATTCCCAACGGGGAGGAAATGACCTTGCCCGTGGCGCATACGGAAATAGGGAAAGACATGGCAACCGCCACCATAATAAAGGATGCGGGTGATGATCCCGATGTAACCAATGGTTGCTCCATAGTGGCGACGGTACGTTTCAATCATGCAGAAAAAGGAATCCGTTTCATGCAAGGCGAGGGTGTGGGGCGCGTTACCCTTCCCGGTCTGGGATTGGAGATTGGAGCGCCTGCTATCAACCATACTCCCCGGCAGATGATGATTCGTGAACTTTCCGAGCTTTATGATAAGGGGTTGGATGTGACAATCTCCGTTCCCGGCGGAAAGGAAATGGCGTTGCGCACTTTCAATCCTAAATTGGGGATTGTAGATGGTATTTCTATCATAGGTACTTCGGGCATTGTGCGTCCGTTCTCGTCCGAAGCGTTTGTGGATGCGATACGCCGGGAGGTTGAGGTGTGTGTGGCGATAGGTTCACCGCGCTTAGTGATTAACTCGGGGGCGAAAAGTGAACGGTTTGTAAAGGAAAGGTATCCGGAACTGCCAGCACAGGCATTTGTGCATTATGGGAATTTCATTGGGGAGACGTTGAAGATTGCTGCCGATTTAAAGATTCCGGAGGTTACTATGGGGATAATGATAGGTAAGGCGGTGAAGCTGGCGGAAGGGAATCTGGATACTCATAGTAAGAAGGTGGTGATGAACAAGGAGTTCTTGAAGCAGGTAGCGGAAGAAGCTGGGTGTTCACCGGTGGTTTATGATGGTATTGAGAAGATAACTTTGGCGCGTGAGTTGTGGGGAGTGTTGCCGGACGAGGATGCACAACGGTTCTTTTCTTGTTTGTTGGTGCATTGCATGGAGCATTGTGCGCCTTTGCTTCCGGATGGGAAATTGACTATTATGTTGATAGATGAGGATGGAAATATTCCTACGTTTGCGGTGCTGTAGGGTAATTATCAAATTAAGGTTTTCATCCACTGTAGGGGCGGACCCGTGTGTCCGCCCGAACCAACAGTCACGACCTTGGGAGTAAAGCATAAAGTGAACTGTTCTCGGGCAGACACATGGGTCTGCCCCTACGGTGGATGAGAACCAATCCGTTTACAGCAAACCAGCTATTTGTTTCAGCAATTCTTCTATCGTATTTACCTTTACAAGAGATCCCTCCACCGGATGAATAACATACCCACTAGTCGTCATATCCCCCGTCTCAATATAAAACTCCGATTCCACACGCCTACTGGCATGTATCCCATTCCGCTGCAACGCCTTCCTCACCATCGCATATTTATTCCCATGACCTACCAACCGCACTTCCTTTTTATACTCATTATCAATGCGAAACAACCCCGTTTCCATATCAAATATAATCCCCTTCCTGGAGAAGAAATTACTCAAACACCCATCAATAGAAAGATCCTCGGGAGTCCCGATAGTCACCCCACTCATCCTATCCATCAACCAAATCTTATCAGCAATCTGCAATGCCAATTCCAAATCGTGGGTAGAAAGGAAAATCGTCTTGTTGGTAGACCGTGACAGATGATGAAGCAACTGCATAATCTCCACCTTACTGGGAAAATCAAGAAAAGCAGTCGGCTCATCCAGAAAGATAACAGGAGTTTCTTGTGCCAACGCCTTTGCAATCATCACCTTCTGACGCTCTCCGTCACTCAACGTATGCATCATGCGATGCCGCAAATCCTCTATTTTCATCATCCGGATGGCATCATCCACAATCTTCTTGTCCGCCTTGCTCAGGCTTCCCCAGAAACCGGTGTACGGGCTGCGCCCCATACCGATCAGTTCTTCCGCAGTCATATTCCTCAGGCTGCATTTCTCGGTCAGAACCACGCCGATAACCGTTGCCAGTTGCTTATCCGTATAGTCTGCCAACTTTTTTCCCATGATCTCTATCTCTCCACTGATAGGCGGTTGGAAGGCGGACAGGGTTCTCAGCAGCGTGGACTTCCCCACCCCATTGGCACCCAACAGGCAAGTCAGTTCACCACTGCAAATGGTAGCATCAATATCTTTGGCTACAATCTTGGTACTCCCCTTTCCGGGATATCCCGTGGTCAATTTCCGTAAATGTATGGTTTCTTGGTTCATCATCATTCGTTCATTTCATTGCGGCGTTTATTAAACAAGACGGACATCACCACCGGAGCGCCTACCAAAGCCGTTACCGAATTGACCGGCAACGCTCCCTCAAAGCCAGGCATACGGGCAATCAAGTTGCAAACCAATGCCAGCGATGCCCCTACCAGCAAGGATGCCGGCATCAATATGCGATGATCCGAAGTGCGGAACATCCCCCGGCAAAGATGGGGAACTGCCAATCCCAGGAAAACAATGGGCCCGCAATATGCAGTGACAATCGCCACCAACACCCCGGAACAGGTAATGACCAACAGGCGGGCACGCTTGATATTCAATCCCAGATTTCGGGCATATGCATCACCCAGGAGCAACAGGTTCAATGTCTTTATCAGCAGGAAAGAAAGCGGAAGCAGCACCAACATGATACATATAAATAAGGTCATCTGATCTCCAGAAACACGGGCAAAACTTCCCAGCCCCCAAATAACGTAAGCACGGATGTCTTCTTCCACACTGAAGAATTTCAAGACTCCGATCACTGCATTGGCCACATATCCTATCATGACACCGATGATCAGCAAAGTAACATTTCCCCTCACCTTTTGGGAAACAAAAACGATAAGTGCCATAATGGAAAGCGAACCGGCAATGGCTGCAATGGTAAGTGCAATCTCGCCCATAAAGCCCAGTTTGCTTAAAGCGACTCCTCCCAGGCTTCCCGAAAGGAGCACTACAAAAGCTACTCCCATGCTGGCTCCGGAACTGATGCCCAGCACCGACGGCCCTGCCAGCGGATTGCGGAAAACCGTCTGCATCTGCAAACCGCTGACGGACAGTCCTGCTCCTGCCACCAATGCCGTAAGGGCTTGTGGCACACGGGATTTCCAAATAATGTTTTGCCAGATAACGGATTCGTCTCCTGTACTCCAAAGGATGTTCCAAACCGAGCGAAGGGGAATAGAAACAGATCCCAACACCAAGTTCAGGAAAAAGAACAGGAGTATGGAGGCTATGATCAATAGCATATAGAATGTTACAGGTCGTTTCATGCAATTTTCCTATTTCAACAATTCATAATAACCCGCCTGATGATGGGGCAAGAGTTGGGGATGAAAAACCTTTATCAAGTCTGCCAAAACCACTTCCGGCTCAGTAGGCATGCTCTCATAAAAAGGCTTTTCGCGCATATTGCAATAAATGACTCCTTTATCTTTATAAGCCTTGAAATCGGCATAGCGGGTATCTTCTTCCTTCAACGTATGATAAGAAAATTTCCCTTGGTAACTGTTAACGATACGCCAATAATCCGCACTTGCCGCCTGACTGTAAACGGTTTCATAATCGAGGGTTACACCACCGGAACGCTCATCATCTTTCAAGAAATAATCCGCTCCTGCATCTTTAAACAACTGTGCCAGGAAACTCTTGCCTCCCACTGCATACCAGTTGCCGCCTCTCATTTCTCCGCTAAACACTACGGGGCGTTTCTCCACATCTTCCGTCAGCTCTTTCAATTCATTGTATCTTGCTTTGATAGCGGCAAACTGCTCATTGGCTTTGTCTTCCTGTCCCAACAGCAAGCCCACGAACTTGATCCATTCGGCCTGTCCCAACGGGGTCATTTCCTTATATCCCAAATGCGGCACTAAAGGAATACCTACTTCTTTCAAAGCATCATATCCGCCACGCTTGAAAGGAGAAATAAGTATCAAATCGGGATTCACACTCATTATCACTTCATTGTCAAAGTTTCCCTCTATACCTATCTTATGAGTCTTTCCGGTTTTCAGACGCTCATTCATCTCCTTATTAAACAGGTGGCGCGTACTGGTGATGCCCACTACCGCATCCAGTTCTCCCAGCTTTATGAAATTGGAAAGCTGCAAGGAGGTCATGCAAATAACGCTTCGTATAGGAGTTTCTATCACGGTATAATCCGATGGAATATCCTTGGCTTCCGCTCCCCTGGGCACTAAAGCATAGTGGAAAGACTGGCTTTCTTCATTCTGCGGGTCTTGAATATCGAGCAGGCACGCCCGGTTGGTATATGTTACTTTAAATCCTTTAGCATACTCCGGCATGATTTTTACTACGGAAGAGTCTATCAATTCTGTATTCTCCAGGTTACCGGAATTTTGTTTGCTTTTGTTTTGGCAAGCCGTAGCGGTCCATAATAACAGTATGCCCGAAGCCAATATCAGTTTCTTCATGTTCTTTTCTGTTTTCAGCGAACAAAGGTAAGCAATTCTCTTGTTTTATATGATTTTTTTCAGCACTTTTGCGACCTTAAAAACTGTAAATACCGATAAAAGATGAGTTATCCTGTACGTTTCGTTTCTCTGGGTCCCGGCGATGCCGAATTGGTTACGTTGAAATCCTTGCATGCTTTGCAACAGGCAGATGTTGTATATTGTCCTTCCACTGTTCTAAAGACGGGCAAGCCTATGTCTCGCGCTGCCGGCCTGCTGCACGAACTGGGGATAGAAAAAAGCATACGATTGTTTTCCCTCCCGATGAGCAAGGACAGAACGGAGGCAATGAAGGTTTATCGACAGATCTTTCAAGAAATACAACAAGAGCAAGCGGCAGGAAAACAAATAGCGGTTGCCGTGGAAGGCGATGCCGGCATTTATGCTTCCATTCATTATGTGTTGGATTTTTTGAAGGATGATGGGATACCCGTAGAGCAGCTTCCCGGTATTCCTTCTTTTATAGCGTCGGGGGCGGCAGCGCAATTACATCTTATCAGTCAGGAAGAAAGGTTGGTAGTAATCCCCGGAAATGTTACTTCCGAAGAATTGGATCGTTATTTAGGTAGCAAGCATGTGCCTGTTATTATGAAGCTATCTCATTGTGCGGATGCGGTGAGAAGTTATATGAAGCTTCATCCGGAGTATAGTTATCATTATTTTGAGAATGTATCGACAGACAAAGAATATCATTCTTGTATTGCGGAGGAACTGGAAGACAAAGAATTTCCCTATTTCTCTTTGATGGTTATTCTTAATAAATAGTGCTTTATGCGATGTGTATAACGGTGGTTATAAACGAATAACCTTACCGGCCGGCATCAACTCATTCTTTATGAAATCGAAATCAGAGATATGCCATGCGTATAACTCCTTTTCGATTTCTGTGATAGCTCTTTTTAAGAAAGATGCAAAGTTCTCTCCGGGTTCCAGTTCCAGTTCCGGATACGGAGAAAGTACAATCACCCCTCCTATCCACTCCGTAGCGCTGATTTCTTCTTTCAATGGAAAGTACACGTTTACCCTGCCATCTTCTTTCAGCTCCACTACATACTTGGAGTAGCAGCCATCTGCCGAAACATAAAGACGGTGACAAGCAAAACGTTTCATCGTAAACAACAGGGGGAAATAGAGATTAATTTCTGCGTTTGATTCTCTGCGGCCGCGCATTATTCTGCTGGCGATTGTTCTCCTTCATATCACGCGGATTCATTCGGGTGGGTCCATCCTGTGTCGGCTCTGCCACTTGGACGGAATCAACCTTTTTATCCATAGTAAGCACAGAGTCTACCGCTACCTTAGCGCTATCTGCCGCCAAGCTATCCTTTGCAGCCACAGCCGTAGTATCTACCGGCTCGTGATAACGGGTCAGACTGATATGGTTGATAATTACTCCCGGCGTGTTCACAGAGTCCTGATCCGTATAATAAATAAATCCGTTCACACTCTTAACCGTGAAAGCAGAGTCAGGCTTGATATATAAGGTTTGCACACCCGACCGGGTTATATCCTTAACGCTTCCCACTACCGAGTCATTGTCAAACATGATATTGAATCCCATCGTAGCCTTCTGTTTTCCTTCTGACAGGAAAACGTACTCTGCCGACCACAGGAATGCATCTTTCGCCTTGAAATTACTATCCGTAGGAAGTTCAAATGTTACCCTGTTGGTAAGCGGTGCATCCGTCAACCAGTAGATTTTGCGGTCGTACCACACATCCACCGTGTCACCCGGCAAGGAAGTAGCCGGCTTGTTCTCGCGGATAGCCAGCAGGTTCTGCACCTGTTTTTTCTCGCTTCGGAAGCGTTCACCCAGTTTTTTGTAGATAGCAGCCAAATCCTCAGTGTGACGGGTGTACCACACCATAGACGAGTCAAATTCGGCTTCCGTTATGTGATGTTTCTCAAAGACATACTTCCGGTACGCCTCCTTTTGATAATTGTCGGAATAACTTAGATTACTGGTCATGGAGATACTCAAATGATAATCATACAAGATATTCTCCATCCTGTCCGGCTGGATAATATCTCCGGGTATCTGTTTGCCACATCCCACCATGAATGCCGCACAGAGCAGCAAAGTCCAAGTAATATTCCTACGCATCATCATCTTTATTCCAGAGTCTTTTCTTCTTCGGACGGGTGAATATTCTTATTCAGATACTTACCATAAAACAGCAACAAGGCGATAATACCGCAACTGATGGAAGCATCGGCAAAATTAAATATGGGACTGAAGAAAATAAAATGATCCCCTCCCACTCCGGGCAGCCATTCGGGCCAGTTGGTTTCTATGATAGGGAAATAGAACATATCTACTACCTTGCCATGCAGCCATTCGGAATATCCTTCGCCTATGGGGACGAATGAGGCAATGGTGCTATGTGTGCTTTCATTAAAAATAACGCCATAGAACACACTGTCTATAATGTTACCCACGGCTCCTGCCAGGATTAATGAAAGGCATACAATAAATCCGGTCTTATAGTTTTGCTTCACCACTTTAATTAAATACCAGATAATCAATGCCACAGCCGCAATGCGGAAAGTGGTAAGGAATAGCTTGCCGAATATTTCCATGCCGAAAGCCATGCCGTTATTCTCTGTGAAATAGATATAAAACCAGTCTGTGATGCGGATACTTTCGTGCCAGTACATATTGGTCTTTACCAATATTTTGATAATCTGGTCGATAACCAGTACGCCTACAACGATAAGAACGGAGAGTTGCCCTTTGGTGAGTAATTTCTTCATTTATTAAATTGAGAATTAAAAATTAAAAATTGAGAAATAAAAACCATAGAACTCTGCACAGCCATCGCCATCCTTTATTTTTTAATTTTTAATTCTCAATTTTTAATTTAACCATTATTTCTTTCCTTCATTCTTCGCCTCGATACTCAGTGTTGCATGAGGAACGGCGCGAAGTCTTTCTTTCGGAATCAGTTTACCCGTTTCACGGCAAATGCCATAAGTTTTGTTTTCAATGCGTACCAAGGCAGCTTGCAATCCTTGAATAAACTTCAGCTGGCGTGCTGCCAGTCTGGTCGTTTCTTCTTTAGACAATGTGTTTGCACCTTCTTCCAATACCTTATAAGTAGGAGAAGTATCGTCTGTGTCGTTACCGTCCTTGTTCATGATACTACTTTTCAGTCTATCATAATCGCGCTGAGCCAATTCCAGTTTTTCCATGATAATGGCACGGAATTCTTCCAGTTCCGCGTCAGAATATCTAGTCTTTTCAGCCATATTACTTAGTTTTAAAAGGTTAATTATTCTTTTACGACATCCACAAACAATGAGAAGTCGTCAAAATTTAGTTCTGTGCCGTCCTTCACTTCATCCACCAGTTGTAGGGAGTTAGCGAGAACCTGGTTACAAATATAAGTATTATATTCATTTACCGCATCATCGGTTTGAGGATTTTTAGATAATGACACCTTTATTTTGTCTGTTATCTCAAAACCACTGCTCTTGCGGATGTTCTGAATGCGGTTTACCAATTCGCGGGCAATACCTTCGCGGCGCAGTTCTTCGGTCACGGTAACTTCCAGTGCCACAGTCAGTTTGCCTTCGTTGGCAACCAACCATCCCGGTATGTCTTCGCTGATGATCTCCACGTCTGCCGTTTCTATCACAGCTTCCGCACCGTCCAGCATCAAGGCATATTTGCCGTTCTTTTCCAGTTGGGCTATCGCTTCCTGTGACATTTCGGCTACGGCGGCGGCTACGGCTTTCATCTGCTTTCCGAATTTGGGGCCCAGTTTCTTGAAGTCGCACTTCACCTTTTTGATCAACACACCTGCCGCACCGTCTACAAACTTGATTTCCTTCACGTTTACTTCGTTCATTATCAAGTCTTTCACGGCTTCTATATGCATCTTTTGTTCATTGTCCGCTACGGGCACCATGATGCACTGCAACGGCTGGCGCACCTTGATGTTCACTTTGCGGCGCAATGCCAGTACCATAGAGGTAACATCCTGTGCCATCTGCATGCGGGCTTCCAGTTCGCCGTCTATCAATGCCTCGTTGCACACCGGGAACTGGGCAAGGTGCACGGATGATACGCTGTCACGGCCTGTTACGCCTATCAAGTCCATATACAGGCGGTCTGCATAGAACGGAGCGATGGGCGCCATCAGTTTTGCCACTGTTTCCAGGCAAGTGTACAGGGTTTGATAAGCCGATAACTTGTCTTGCGACATGGCGCTGCCCCAGAAACGTTTACGGTTCAGGCGCACGTACCAGTTACTCAGGTTATCGTTTACAAAGTCTGTAATCAATCGTCCTGCCTTGGTCGGTTCATAGTCGTTATAGCAAGCATCCACGTTCTTCACCAGTGAATTGAGTACAGACAGAATCCAGCGGTCTATTTCGGGACGATCCTTTACAGGCACTTCTTCTTCGCTGTATGCAAAACCGTCTACGTTGGCATAGAGGGCGAAGAATGAGTATGTATTATATAAGGTACCGAAGAATTTGCGGCGTACTTCCGCTACGCCTTCGGGATCGAATTTCAAGTTGTCCCACGGAGATGAGTTGGTAATCATGTACCAGCGCAAGGGGTCAGAACCATATTCTTCGATGGCTCCAAACGGGTCTACGCCATTGCCCAGACGCTTGGACATCTTGTTGCCGTTCTTGTCCAGCACAAGGCCGTTGGAGATTACGTTGCGATAGGCCACGCTGTCAAATACCATCGTTGCGATGGCGTGCAGCGTAAAGAACCAACCGCGGGTCTGGTCCACTCCTTCCGCAATGAAATCGGCAGGATAGTAGGAACGATTGTCCACAATCTCCTTGTTTTCAAACGGATAGTGCAACTGGGCATAAGGCATGGCACCTGAGTCGAACCATACGTCTATCAGGTCGGCTTCACGCTTCATCGGGTTTCCGGTTTCCGATACCAGGATGATATCGTCCACATAGGGGCGGTGAAGGTCTATTTTGCCATAATTCTCGCCGTTGTATTCGCCCGGAACAAAGCCTTTTTCCTTATATGGATTGGTGGTCATGAATCCGGCGGCGATTGATTTCTCTATTTCATTATACAGTTCTTCCACAGAGCCGATGCACAACTCCTCTCCTTCTTCACTGCGCCAAATGGGAAGCGGAGTACCCCAGTAACGGGAACGGCTCAGGTTCCAGTCATTCAGGTTTTCCAGCCATTTGCCGAAACGTCCGGTTCCGGTAGATTCCGGTTTCCAGTTGATGGTCTTGTTCAGTTCCATCATGCGTTCCTTGGCGGCGGTAGAACGGATAAACCAGCTGTCCAGCGGATAGTAGAGCACCGGTTTGTCGGTGCGCCAGCAGTGCGGATAGTTGTGCACGTGCTTTTCTATCTTGAATGCCTTGTTGTCGGCTTTCATCATCATGCAGATGTAGATGTCGAGTGATTCGGCTGCCGCAGCGGCTTTTTCATCGAATTTTCCATCTACGGTGAATTGGGGATCGTAAGCGTTTTTCACCCAGCGTCCCTGGTATTCTTTATATTTCTCTACGTCTACGCATGCGTCTACGAAGGCGTTGTCCAGTTCGCACAGCAGGAAGAATTTACCGGTCAGGTCTACCATGGGGCGGGGTTCGCCTTTCTTGTTTATCATAAACAGGGACGGGATGCCTGCGGCGCGTGCCACGTTGGCGTCGTCTGCACCAAATGTAGGTGCAATGTGTACGATACCCGTACCGTCTTCGGTGGTTACATAGTCACCGGGGATTACGCGGAAGGCTTCGGCGGCGGCTTCTTTCCAGTTGCCGTTTCCGTCTATGGCTATGGGTTTTACCCAGGGGATGAGCTGTTCATACTGCATTCCCACCAAGTCCGTTCCTTTGTATTCGCCCACCACTTTGAATGGGATCAGCTTGTCACCCGGTTTGTAATCTTCCAGTGCCAAGTCTTCCGCTTTCTTGTTGAAGTGGGTATATAGTAAGGCTTTAGCCAGTACTACAGTCATTTTCTCGCCGGTATATCCGTTGTAGGTTTGCACGGCTACATAGTCTATTTTAGGGCCTACGCACAGGGCGGTGTTCGAGGGCAAAGTCCACGGTGTGGTGGTCCATGCTATGAAGTACGGAGTACCCCACTGCGCCATTTCGGGTTTGGGGTTCTTCATCTTGAACTGTCCCACTACGGTGGTATCCTTTACATCGCGATAGCAACCGGGTTGGTTCAACTCGTGCGAGCTGAGTCCTGTTCCGGCAGCCGGAGAATAGGGTTGGATGGTGTAGCCTTTGTAGAGCAGATTCTTGTTATAGAGCTGCTTCAAGAGCCACCACAGGGTTTCTATGTAGCGGTTGTCGTAGGTGATATAGGGGTTTTCCAGGTCTACCCAGTAACCCATTTTATGAGTGAGGTCTTCCCATTCCTGGGTGAATTTCATCACGTCCTTGCGGCAAGCAGCGTTATAGTCGGCCACGGAGATGGTCTTTCCGATGTCTTCCTTGGTGATGCCCATTGCTTTTTCCACGCCCAGTTCCACGGGCAGTCCGTGTGTATCCCATCCTGCTTTACGTTTTACCAGGAAACCTTTCATGGTTTTGTAGCGGCAGAAGGTATCTTTAATGGTGCGTGCCATTACGTGGTGAATGCCCGGCATACCGTTTGCCGAGGGAGGTCCTTCGTAAAAAACGAAAGAAGGACATCCTTCACGTTCTGTCATACTCTTGGCGAAAACATCGTTTTCATCCCATTTCTTCAGCACATCTTTGTTGACCTGTGACAGGTTGAACTGTGAGTATTCTGCAAATTTCTTACTCATAATTATATCGTTTTTCTTATATTTTCTGACCTTAAAGGTATAACCTTCCAAAAATTAAGGTGCAAATTTACAAGAAAATTAGATAGATAGAAAGTTTTAGTGCTTGTTTTTTTATTCTTTGTGGTTTGGGAGGGAGAGAATTTAAGGTTACTCTGTTGTGGGGCTTTAGAATATGAATGAGTTTTTGGGATGAAAAAAGCGAGCGATGGAGATTATCTCCACCGCTCGTTTCGTATTTCATCACATTGCCTGTGTTGCCAGTCGTGCAGCACTGTTTTCAGTAGTTTCAGTTTCCAGCCTTTCATGAATCGTATTTCGTCCCTTTCCTGTTCCGTGCAGATGCTGACGCGCAATAGTTCGGGGTACTGAATGGGGACGTGGAACAGTTTGCTGCGCCATAGTACTATGGACATTTGCCAAGGGGTGAGCGCATGGATGCGGTTTAGGGTGAGAAGCATTTCGAGGTAATGGCGGTAGAAGGCGGAGTCTACGGACATGAGTTGGTCTATCAGGGGTTTCATATTAAATTAAAAATTGAGAATTAAAAAATAATAGTTTTCTTATTCATTTCGGGATGGTTTTGAATTAGTTGTTTAAGGTAAACCTCCACCGTAGGGGCGGATTGAATCCGCCCGAATGCATCCACAGATACACCATTCGGATGTTATCGGGCAGATTCAATCTGCCCCTACGGTGGACGGCAATGCTATTCATAACCGTTCCGAGATGAACGACATCTTCTGGACACCCTACAGTGAACGGTATTCCTTTTCGGCGTTGAAGCAAGGACAGGCTTTGTGAACGCTTGCGCTCAGTTGGTAATGCCCTTTGATGGATGCTTCCGGGAATTGCTGTTTCAATTCTATGAGAAGATTCAGCAAGGCTGTTTTTTGGAAAGTAGTTCGGGTGTCTGCCGGAGTCCCTTCTTCGTTGAGTCCGCCTTCATAGCAGATGCCGAGGCTGTGAAGGTTGAAACCATAAGCATGTGCCCCGATCTGTTCTATGGGGCGGGTGTGATGTACTACCCCATCTCTTGTGATGTAAAAATGATAACCGGTTCCTTTATAGCCCAATGACTTATGGCATTCTTCCAGCTGTGCAGGAGTGAAAGGAATGTTGCAACGCGTGGCGCTGCAATGGATTACGATAAGTTTGATTTCTCGCGGAAGGTAGTCTTCCGCAAGTAGTTCTTGGTTCTTCATTCTGTTCTTTCTATTTTTTAGTTAGTTGATGCAGGAAGTGATTCCTACTACACTGGCAATGGACGTAGCCACTGCGATAATTACTTTGAGGATCATTCCCCAGGTAGATTTGCTTGTACTCATTTTGTTATTAAGGTTGATGATTTACTGTAGGGGCAGATTGAATCTGCCCGATAACAATTTACTTTGTGCATACGGGCGGATTCAATCCGCCCCTACGGTGGAGGTAATCCGTGTCCATTCCGGTGGATGTAATCCGGGGTCCGTCCCCGGCGCGTTACTCTTTAGGGACTCCTTCCTCCCCTCTATCCAACGCCTTCTCCACATCCACAAACTCCATCACATCCCCTGCATTCTTCGATGCCAGACTAGGCTTCACATCACTGGATGCACGAAAATTAATCTTTACTTTACGAATTTTCTTCACCGAACAAAGTTCTATCGTCTCCGCCCCGTCGCAGCGTGCCGACAGGCTGAATACTCCAAATCCGGGAATATTCACCGAATGCCCATTATACAGGGCCCGGCGCATAGCTGTCACGAAATTGGTTAATACACTCTTTATATCTCCCAATGACAATGAGCTTGTCTCTTTCATCTCATAAGCAATGGACTCCAAAGTCGCTGTCTGTCCCAATGTCACCAACTGGACATAAAATTTAGGAGCCGCTTTAAGATCAAACGGATTACTTCTCTGTACTTTCTTGTAAGGTATAGCCATGATAAATTGAAAATTAAGAATTAAAAATTGAAAAATAATACTCTCTCTTTGTTCGAACAATGCAAAGATAAGACATCTCTCCGGGGTCGGCATCGGGTTAGCGTAGTTATAGGTAAGTAATGCTAATATCTTGGTATTTAAGTATTTAAAAGGAAATAAAGTACTAAGAAAAGCGGAGATAAAATTGCATATCCGCCCTTATTTTCGTATCTTCGTAGAGTAATAAACAGAATAATAAAATGGAACAAAACAAATTAGAAGAAGAAAACTTTCCCATCCGCGTTTTCCCAAAGGCGGATCTGGCGGTATTGTATAGTCCGAACTGTGCCATCAGCACTGCCATGCGCAATTTATCGGACTGGATTCGTAAGAATCATATTTTGTGGCTTGCCTTGCAGGCTATCGGTTACAACCGCTACCGCCGCTGCTATATGCCCCGCGAGGTGGCACTGATTGTGCAATACCTCGGCGCACCGGGATAACCTGTAGGGGCGGATTGAATCCGCCCGATGACATTCCGGATGGTGTATTCGTAGATGCATTCGGGCGGATTCAATCCGCCCCTACAAGCCAATCATGGAAAATTATCAAAGGATCTAATGCAAAATATGACACCGCGAAAAAAGTTTTTCGCGGTGTCATATTCATTTTTCACGGTGTGTAATCTTCTCTTATAAATCGGTAGATTCCGTCTCCCCCTTCCTCTCCATAAACAAGTCATACTGGCTTTTCGCTGTCCCTCCCTTCAACTTCTTTATCCACTCCGTGGGCGGCTCATAGTCCTCAAAGTGGTTCATGGCAGGGCTGTGCGCCATATACAGATCCTCCGTCCTTCCGTTACGGTTCTTTGCCACTATATTGATCAGCAATCCATCCGTGGGGTAGCCCGTCTTCTTGTCCGTGGGAATGTCCGCCTTGGCAGGGCGGTGCAGCAACATTACTACGTCCGCGTCCTGCTCTATGCTTCCACTTTCGCGCAGGTTGGCAAGGGTGGGACGTTGCTCTTTCTGGTTATACACCTCGCGGTTGAACTGGCTGAGAAGCACCACCGGGATGTTGAGCTGCATGGCTATCTGCTTTGCCATGCGGCTGTTCCGGGCCACTTCCTGCTCGCGGGTGCCGCCGTATGCCTGCTGTTCTGCGCGGAACAGTTGCAGGTAGTCTATGAACACCATGTCACATTTTCCCTGCGCGTTCAGCGACTTGGCTATCATGGCAATCTCGGGCATGGTGATGGCGCCGGAGTCGTCTATGCGTATCTCTATCTTTTCCAGTACCGCCCTGGCTGCTTCCGCCGCTTCCATCTGCTCCGGGGTGATGGTTCCTTTTGCCCAGTCCGTGGGAGGAATGTCGCTCACCATGCTCATCAGCCTGTCGCCCAGGTGCAGGCCGGACATTTCCAGGCTGATGATGAGTATATGCTTCCCCCGGCGTGCTGCCGCCAGTGCGGCATATAGCATGAGTGCCGTTTTACCCATTCCGGTGCATGCCGCCATCACGTAGAGGTAGCCCGGTTGCCATCCCAGCAACAGCTGGTTCATGGCAGGCACGCCCATGTCCACCCCGGTGATGCCCTGTCCGTTTTGATCCATGCGTGCTTGCAGTGCGCGGAATACGGTTTCCATTATCTGGGGCATATCCTTCAGGCGGTCCGTTCCGCCGGTGGCGGCTATCAGGCGGGTGGAGAGGTCTATGGTTTCGCGCAGCACGTCCAGGGGATCTTCGGTCAGCGCTTGTATCTTCTGCGTCATGTTTCCCAGCAGCAGGAAGGTTTGGCGGCGGGTGTAGTAGCTGTACAGGATGCCGATGTGCTCGTTCAGGTAGTAATCGTCCATGTAGTCCATTTTCAGTTGGCCCATGTTGAAGAACAGCAGGTTGTCCCCGTCCTCCATGTCGGTGCGTTTCAGTTCCTCCCATACGGTCATGATGTTTATTTCCTTGTTTTGGCGATAGAGGGTTTCCCCTGCCTGGAACAGGGTGCGGGGAAACTCGTAGGCAAACATGGCGGGGCTCACCCGAGCAAACAGTTCGGCATGGGTGGCGGGGAAATACATCATGGTTGCTGCCAGTTTCTTTTCTATTTCCTCGTTGTCCACCAGGTATTGCTTGTTCATGTACAGGGCGGTCAGTTCAAAGTCTTTGGCTGTCTTGGGTTGTTGTTTTTGTTCTTTCATCGTTGCTTTTCCGTCTGTGGTGCATCATGCTTTTTTATCCATTATGAAACTCTTGTCTTTCAGGTAATTCACTGCCCATTTGGCATGTTTCTCGCTGGCCAGTGAGGCATAATACACTTCCACATTCCGCACTGCCGATTCTCTGTCGTTCAGGGATAATCTGCCGTATATCTTTCTCGCTTTAGCCCGGTCCTGGGGAGTTACGGGAATCATTTCGTGATAGAATTCCCAGAACAGGTCGAAGTCTTTGTCCGTTTGGTTTTGGGAGTGGATGGTGCCGTCCGCCTGTTCCACAGGTCTTACTTTTCGTCCGCAGTGTTCTTCGTAGTAGGGCAGGAAAATATGTCGGCGTCCGTTCTTGTTGATGTAAATCACCAGTCCGTCTGCTTCCAGTTCTTTCATCATGCGGCGTATGCGTCCATAGCTATCATGCTTTTTGGTGGCTATTTGGGCAATGGTACAGTCCACTTCGCCTCGTACCGTCACTCCTTTTGGGGTTTTGCATTGCGCATAGTTGGCAGACAGTAGCAGATAATAATACAGGGCGGTAGCATCTTCCAGATTGATATTCTGTAGCAGATGTTCTGCCAGGGCACGTGGGACACTGATGTATCCCGAATTAGGGTTCAAATAGAACTCCATTTCTTCACTCATAATAACTTTTTTTTAGCGTGAACATTCATTTGAACATTGAATGACACATGTATTTATTTGTATTTCAGCCATTTACGCACCTCCGTGAAAAGTGGTTTGAACAGTGCTCTGAACATTCCCACCTTATTATAAAGAAACAAAGAAGAAACAAGAGTATATTTTTTCAAAATATACTTGCGGAGAGCGTCTTGGCTTTCGGACAGCAAAAGTACAAAATAGATATTTGCGCGGAACACCCCAGCGGGCGTTTGGCTTGAGAATATACTTCCTATCTTCGCGTCCCGAAACATCTAGAAAACTCGAGATATGGAAAAAGAAAAAAAAGAGACTGATTTGGACAAGAAAGTTCAGAGAAGCTTAAAGAATCTGTCGGTGGAAGAAAAGTTAGTAATCTTTAAAGTGGGTGAAATGTTTTCCGAGTATTGTAAAAAGATAAATATGGAAGTTATGTCTCAAGAAGCCTTTTTGAATTTGACTTCTGCCATGTGGAGGGGAATAAGAAGGGGACAAAACGTGCCTCTGGGCACTATATTGCACATAGATACTACCATAAAGAAAAGTTTGCCGCCCGATAAAGCCGGAGAAATGTTCCTTCAGGAACTTATTATTTGGACAGACAATGACAAAGAGCTACTAAGGGAGTTAAATAAATATTTATCCAACTATTTGAAAGATAAATAAATTAATTCCCCACATTGCACCGTCAAAATCAGTATTAAAACCAAAGCCGGGCATCTCCTGTAGGGGGCTGGTTCTAACACACCCCCTACCCCCTCTCTAGAGGGGATGAAGATACTCCGACTACGAGGTTGTTAACCATATTTTCCTTTTGGCTCGTCAGGTTGCCGATGGGCAAGCCATGCTTCCCGTCCGAATGAGACAGGGATTTATCCCGGCAACCCTTTCCAGTGGCTTACGGGGCAGCGTAGGATGCAGTTCTTTTCGGGACAGTTGAAGATCGTTTCATGCAGCAGGTAGAGCAACATCGACATATCCAGACAAATATCTACCATCCTTGTTCCCAAACTATACTTATAGAATAGGGGAAACTCCTGCGTAGCACGTATCAGCAGGTTCAACAACCAGTACGTGGCACGGTAAATAGGTAATTCTTCAGTCAGAGCCATAAAAAATATATCGCGATCCGCTTCGCGGGATTGGGTTTTAATAGATGAATAATCTAAAGAGATAAATAAGATCAAAAAGCCAAACAAGACCGCACTTTGTTAGCGTTGCCGCCGTACTTAAGGACGCGGTGCACGTTACCGTAGCTGACACCCACGCACCACGCGCTGCCGTTGTTGAACTCCGAACTGGACCAATAGTAATTCTGCCATTCATCTCCTCCGGCTTTTTCCATACTTTCTTTTAATAAAACTCTATACTGAGACCAATACCAGCACTGACCGGCAGAAGGCAAAAACCAACCACTACTATTGCCAGGAGAAGAATACTTACCGCTTTCTATGCTTTCGTAACCCTCCGAGGCATGATAAGCGGCAGGAAAATCGTTCTGTAGACTTTTATCGCTGTGGGTACTCAAATAGGTTTTTATCGTCTGCATATTGCTGTAACCGCAAAAAAGAGAATTCCGGGATTGATCGGTACCGATCGTAATATCGTAAATATAGTAAGAACCCCATACACAAGTACTTCCACCATTACCATCCTTTAGGGCAAGTACGTAACCGTGAATAGTAGGCATGTCTGTAGTACCGTCTTTCAGCGTGTAACTGCCATTGTCTTTCCATTCACCGCTATCGTCTTTACCTGCTTTCAGCACAATGCCCAGGCAAGCGCTTTTCTGATCATCTGTAAGCTCTGCGATTTCTCCGGGAATCAGATAACCAGTACTTCCATCGGAAGACTTACAATAAAAGTCACCCATTTTAGCTTTATCCAAAGAATAATCACCAAGATCCTTCAGGCTTGGAGTTAATACATAGCGGGATTTCTCGGCTAAAGCATTTACCGACATGCTTCCATTATACGTTTTTGCACTATAGGTAAAGAACCAACGTGCACTTACACTGGAACTTTGCGGAACCGTTACAATCCGGTAACTGCCATCAGCAGCTTGATAAGGTAGAAAAGGCTCTATCCCGACGGTGAAACTCACATCACTAATCCCAGAAGGGACAAAGGTTGTTTCCACCCCGTTAATTTTACACTTTACCGAAGGCGACAAGGATAGTGAGGCATAAGCATGGGTAAAGGCTATAGCCAGTGTCTTCGACGGAGTGACGCCGGACGATGCCGTTTCGCTCCACACCAACAGGTCGGAAGCACAATAGGCAGCCTTACTGCGCTGGTCGTACTGCGGCTGGAATTTCGCTTTCAAATTCGCCTCGCTTTTTGCATCATCCGCTTCTGCACTATAAGGGAAATAAGCAAGGTAAGTCGCTGCCTTATTGTCGTAGAAAATGGCGGTTTTACCTTCGCTGTTACCGCTGTCGAAGCTCCATGTGCCATTGTTATATTTATAAGGTATATTATTGGACAGTATCTTGTTGTCCGTGCCCAACACGGTGATACCGATGCAGTCGCCGTTCTCGAAAGTTGTTGTACTGCCGTTGTCGGTAGCACGGGTGCTTATACCGTTGGCATTAGCGAAGTCATTTGCGCTGACTTTTATATGAAGTGCGGCAGGCAGGGTATTGTCGCCACCACCCGGCAGTTCATCGTTATCACTGTTGCAAGCTGAAAGCAGCAACAGGGTGACACTTACTATATATAGATGGAATTGTTTCATTTTGTTCATTCTTTTAGAAGGTTAAGATCGGACGAACGGCGAAGTTTCCTTCTGAATTATCTTTTTGCTCTTTTACAACGCTACCGTCATTACTGATGCAACAAACATTTTGAGATGCATTATCCGGGTCTTCGGTACTCGTAGCATAACCATGATCGGTTGTTGGGGTTTTCCAGGGATAACTATAAGGAAGGTCATCCAGCTTTTGCCGGATTATTCCGTTGTCTTTCCATGAATTAACAATATCTATCATCTGCCCGGCAGAAGGTAGATACCAGCCGCTGGTACCCGAAGGGGCAACTGTTGTTTCTCCAAACTCATAGATAGCCCAGAAGACAGGATAAGTTGTTTCGCTATAGCTACTGATACAAAGCACCTTTGCCGTATTATCATATCCTTTATAATCATTCGTTGTACTTGTACCGCAATTTTCCTGAACGGTAGACCATTTGATACCGAATCTCGCTGCATCCTGCACGGCAACCGCGTAGCCGTTTATTTGCCCGGTTAATCCGCTGTATTGATAATCATTGAGAGCATCATTCGTTCCTGCCCCTACTTTAAACACGATACCGATACAGGGTTTATCCCACAATTCAGCAGACCATGTACCGTCCAAATAGTAGAAATCGCCCAATGCCGGAGTTGTCTTTTCAACGAATACCGGTTCAGAGAAAGATAGGTCACTTTTCAGGATGTAAGTGTAAGTGTAACTGCCGGAAGCATAGCTACCGGAGGTTATATCGTAAATGCCTTTTGCCGGTAAACTTTTCAGGAATTTGCCACTTTGACTGCTGGCATCAACTGTCACGGTGATTGCATTGCCACCCGACAAGGTGTAGGGACTACTGCTGCCGGTTAAAGTGCCGCCGCCGGTAACTGCCGCTATCGTTACTCCCGATGTGGGTGCGGTAATCAGAAAAGTGACATCGGTATCATTGGTTCCGGTTATCGATTCATCCGTCCATGATGTGCCGTTGCCAGTCACCGTTACTTCCAGTCCCGTTTTCTTTACGGTAATGGTATAGTCGTATTGCTTACCGGCTTCGAGCTTGTTATCGGTAGGGATGTAGTAGTAATCGCGTGCGGCAGCATCTGTGCCTATGGTTACTTTGATAAACTTCTCATTCTGCATCTGTTGCGGAATAAGCAAGGCGGTATAGGTAGCAGTACCGCCGCCGGGTGTTTCCTTTTTAGACACAATTTCTCCATTATTGCCGCTGCCTGTCATACCACCATACCCCAAAGTTCCTGCGGTATAACCCATAAAGGTGACACTGGCATCGGAAATCTCAGTGTCCGTGAAGTCGCTTTTGCCGGACTCTTTCTGCAACGTAACATTCACCTTTGCCAGTGCGTGACGGAAAGTGAAGGCGACGGAACCGCTGCTGCTATATGTATAACTGGCAGCCGGAGCATACAGGATATTTTCCAAAGTCCCGAAATCGGAACTTTGGTTAGTGATACTTACTTCACCACTACCACTCCCGATGGTACAGGTGGCGGGATGCCATGCAGCAAGGGTTTCCTCGGTCTTGCTCCAATAAAGGGTGTTGTCAACGCCCCCGGAATTATTGGGTTGCATCGCTCCGCTGCTTGCATTGGTTATCTTATATTCTTTATGGCTGGTGCCCCCGTCTTTACTGATGGCAACGAGGTCATCTGCTACCCACGAAGTCTTTCCATCGGTACCCGTTGTGGCACGGCTCACTGCCAGCCCGTCCACGGCGGCGGTGAACGTCATGGGGTATTTACCTTCCGGCAGGCGGTTCTCGCTGTCGGTATCGTCCCCGCAACCTGCCAGCAGAACCCCTGCCACGCAAACCAGCCATAATCCGGCACCCCGTTTCTTTATATTCTTGTTCATATCACTGTATTTTTCTTCTGTTCTTTTCTTCACTCACTCAGCTTGAAGCCGGATTCTTCCAGTTGTTTCCTGTATCCGGCAATTTTATCTTTTAGTTGTGACAGTGATTCTGTCCCGGATTGATCCATACTCATTCTTTTTTGTGTGTTAATATCAGTTTACCGGCATCACGGCATCCCCCGTTTTCGGAGTGTCACCCACAGCTTCCCAGTCCGCAATCTTGGAAGTCACTGCAAGCCCTGACTTTTTCGCCGTTATCTGGTAGATGTATTTCTTGCCGCTGGCAAACTCGGTTTTCTCGTCAAGGTTATAGACCAGGGTCGCGCCGTCTGCCAATGTGACTTTGATGAACGGGGTTGATTGTACCAATGTCTGGGGGACGATGATAGCCTCGTTATAAGTAGGATCGCTGTTGAAATCAGTACTGGTTGCACTTCCTATTTTGATGGCAGTAACTTCATTCTGATTATTACCAGAGCTTGTCAAACTCACAAAATTAGCATAGTCCGCAGACGATGTTGCGCTTTTGGCAGGGCTGAAATCAGCTTTCAGCTTTGTCCCTTCAATCGTCACGGTAGCCCCTGTCAGGTCAGGATTGCCGTCGCCCGCTTTCAATGCCACCTCTATTTTGGAGAGCAGGTGGTAGAATGTCAGCTGAACGGCACTGCTGCTGCGAGCCACGCCTTTACTGGCTGCATAGAGCAGGTCGGACTTGGCATACTCCTTCATGTCCGTACCGGACTGGTCGGATGCTACCGTATGCACGATAGCCGAACCGGGAAATCCGGTAGTGCCTTCGGTAAAGCTGCCCGATGCGAAGTTCCCGTGAAAGGCATAGAAGTTCAGGTTACTGCCGTCAGTGGGATAATATTGCGTGCTGCCCGTAAAGCTGCCGTTGCCGCTCGCGGTAAGCGTCCATGCCTTGATGTATTCCATTGCCGTAGGGCTTGTCGCCTTATCCACCCAGGCATAAACCGTTTCACCGCTCAATATCTGCTCTGCCTGCGTGTTGGCGCGTGCCTGCATCGTCACACCGCTGGAGAGGCGTATCTCCCCGTTCCAGTTGTCTGTTCCCTCGTTCTCATCACTGCTGCAACCTGCCAGTAATAGCGTGGCGGCTGCCATTGTCACAAATAATCTTGCTTTCATCTTTACTTGTTATTTATAATACAATTCTTTACATACGTTTTGGTCTTCGCTTTGCTTCCGCTCTCGTGCGGTCGGATTACTCCGCATTGCCTGTTTCGCCGCCACCGTTGCCTGCCGTCCAGTCCTCCACTTTGGAACTGACTTCCACCCCGGCTTTACCGATGGTGATGGTGTACAGGTATTTGCAACCGGCATCAAACTTATTTGATTTTGTAGCACTGTTCACGTTCCAACTGAATACCTGATTGCCCAACCCGGGTACGGTGAACATCAATGCCATGTTTTCCGTAGTCGCCGCGGGCAGCACGATGCCTTCGGCTTTCAGCCCGTCAGTGTGCAGGTCGATGCCGGTTGCCGTGCCTGTGGTTACGCTCACCCCGCCGCCGGTTACCACATCGTAGGTGGCAGCCGTCTGCTGGTTGGTGATGCTGACGCTGGTACCCGCCAGGTTGTCATTGGTAAGCGATACGCCGTCCGCTTTGATGGTGATTTCCAGTTTCACCAGCTTGTGGGCGAACGTGAACGCCACTTCCGGGTCAGTCTTGTCTACCCCCGTCACCTTGTCGGCTCCCATCAGGTCGATTGCCCGCTGTGAGGTCTGGTCGGTTACATCGACGGTGTACACATGGCTTTGCGGCAAATCCTTCTGATAAGGATAATAGGCGATGAAATCGCGCTTGCCGCCATCCACCGGCAGGTAGAGGGTGTGCCCTTCGGCAGCCGTAAAACTGCCGTTTTCCGTTGTCCGGGCAGTGGTGTACTGCCGGTTGCCGTCCCCGTCCACGGCATTGCCGTTCAGCATGTAGATGCCGATGGCATCGCCCGCGTCCCAGGTCTTGTCATGGGCACGGGTGTTCATCCGGATGCCGCTGGTGGCTTCAATGGCGACCCGCCCGTCGGTGGGTTGCGCCGTGCCTTGCTCGTCTTCGTTGCACCCCGACAACAAGGCGGTAGCCAGCAGTGCATAAATTAATACTTTGTTATTCATATCGTTATAGTATATTGTTTCAAATCCGATCCTCCGTTTCGTTTCCACCTTCCTGGTTTAGTGGATGGTGATGTCGCCGTTATCCATTTCCGTCCATCCGGTAATCGCGCCGCCCGTATTTCCTGCTTTTGGCAGTTCCAGCGTGGCACTCAGTTGCAGGGGTTCCATGCCGCTGCCGAAATTTTTCAGGTTTTCGGTCAGGTCGGTGGTAAAAGTCTGCACATGTCCGTCCGTCAGGGTAAGGAGAAGCGTCAGTAGCTGTTTCTCCCCGTTTGTTACTCCCAGCAGGCGCAGGGTGGCGGCGAGCACCGGCTGTCCTGCCGTGCGTGTCCCTCCTCCGTCTGTCCTTACGGCAAATGCGGGGGAAACCGTTTTTCCTTCCGTAGCGGAAACCGTTCCGGTGCCCAGTTCCACCGCAGAGGCGATGCCCGTCAGCGTGGCGGCGGTATGGGCAATCCTCCCTTCATCGCCTGGATTCAGTTTCAGTGCCAGCGTCAGGCTGCGGATATGTTGTTTCATGACGGCAGTTACTTTCAGCGTGTCGTCCTTCTCTATCTCCAGCGTCTGCGCAGCGGAGAACAGATAGCCGGGCATCGCATCCAGTGTGCCGTCCGGCAGGGTGTTCACCGTGGCGGTGTTGTCGTTTGTGGTGACTCCTTCGGTCACATGATAAACCAGCAGGTCTTGCCGTCCGGGAAGGAACAGGGCATCGAAGGCATTCGTTACCCCGCTGACCGTCTGTTCTTGTGTGCCGATACGCAGGATATAGCTGCCTGGCAGCGTGGCATCCGAAGAACGGCCTGTCCAGTCGGTAGTCACCACTACCGCACCCTTGTCGGGATGCGGCGTGTTGTATAAGTCGTCCTTCACACAACCGCCCAATGACTGGAATACAACTGTAAATATCAGCAGTTTACAGATGCCGGGCAATTTTATTTTTCGGTTTGCCCGTTTCTCCTTGCGGTTGACGGCTTTGTCCGTGCGAATGGTTATTTTATCCATTATTTCTCTATTTTTAATTCTCAATTCTCAATTTACCAACCATACCAGTGTCACGCCCAGTTGGTTGATGCCCCAGTAGTTCTTTGTACAGGCTGTCCGTCCTCTCTTGTACCTGTGTGGGCAGTAAGGACAGGATGAACACCACCGGAAGAAGCATTCGTTTCAGCATATTTGTACTGTTTTGGATAAATTCGTTGGAAGCGCACACCGTATCACAGCCAAGGAATGCAGTGCGCAGCCTCCCCCTTTTGAAGGGGGCAAGGGAGTGTTCTCTATAGAATAATAATGCAAACTTGTTGTGGTTCAGCATCATGCGGTAGAGAACATCCCCCTTAAATCCCCCTTTTTCAAGGGGGAAACCTGCGGGTGGATACCTTAACCGAATGGGTATGGAGGCCCTATTTTGAGTGCAAAGATGAATATAAAGTATCCAAATAGCAAATAAAATACGAATTATTTATGAAAAGAATGAAAAAAGGTTAGTCTTTACGGGGAAAATGGGGGGATTTCAGGGGGAAGTATAGCAGGTGCTGGGGATGAGATTGGGTGGTGTTCGCAATGGCGGCGGATGGTAAATCCGCCGATACAATTTCCATCAGCAAAGTTAAAAGTGGCTTCCATTTATAGATTTATGCGCTTTTTCGCTATCTTTGTACAGTGAATATTTTTAATAGAAAGGAGAATCTGATGAGCAAGTCCGTTCAACTGCAACAATCTGTACTTCAAGGTGTCGCTTCCTTGCTGGACGACAACGAAGCACTAAAGAAGTTACAAAAGTATATCCAGCACCTCAAAAGTGAGAAGATAGTGGTGGAAGAAGAAGAAATGTCAGCCAGTGAAAAAGAAGAAATACTGGATGATATAAGGGAAGGATTGCGGGAACTTAAATTAGTAAGACAAGGGAAGTTAAAAAGTCGTCCCGTAGAAGAACTTCTGAATGAAATATAATATAGAAACCCTACCGACTTTTGACAAGAAGTTCAAGAAGTTGGCTAAAAAATATAAATCACTGAAAAGTGATTTGCAGGAATTAGTGAATATACTTAGGCAAAATCCTACTACCGGTTCAGATCTTGGCAACGGGGTACATAAAGTGCGTATGGCAATTAGTGACAAAGGAAAGGGTAAAAGCCATGGTGCACGGATAATTACATATACTGCCGTAATCAGTGTGGAGGAAGGAGTTATCACCCTGCTTACTATTTATGACAAAGCCGATCAAAGTACGATCACTGAAAAGGAAATCTCGTCATTAGTTGATGAATTGCAAAATGATAACAAACAATGCTAAGAATGGCTGGATTGCAAGTCCAGCCAAATAAACAAATACGGATCTTAATGCCTAAATGCAGCTTGGGATAGTTTGCCAGCTACATCTTTCAATGCTTCAGCTGTCTTTTGATGCAATAATTTAAATTCCTCATCCGTTGCCTCTTTAATTATGACTTTACCTTTCTCATCCAGAGTAGCAAAAAATGCATCTAATTGTTGCTGAACTTCTTCACGCTCTATGCCATGTGAATGAATCCATTTTGATTTTAGTTCAAGATAATCTTCTTTTACACTCATAATTTATAGTTTTATTTTATTTATCACAAACAGTTTCTACATAAACAAGCCGTTCCAACGCTTTTTCCGAATGAAAGGTTATTTGATCAAAAAGACGATGAACTTTTAAGCGGGTTATTGTTTCTTCTACTGTGTAAGCCCCTGCTTCATAAAGAACTAAAGTTTGATAAATTGTATCATTTGCCACTGCACCTTTCACAATATCATAGTTATGCATCGGATTGCCGTGGCGATTGCCTGTTACAAATTCCAACCACTCTTTGTTAGCCTCCGGAAATACTAAAATTGACAAGTCTTTATCCAATAGCAAATTATCATCTATCTCATAAATATTGACATATGCATTAGTTTCCCCTATCCTTTGTTTCTTGATATTTGCCCATCGACTCGCTTGTTCAAAATTTGTTGTAGTATAGAATCCTTGCCCAAAATCCAAAAAACGATCACTTTTGAGCAACTTGGGAGAATCTATAATCTGTGTACTTCCGTGATAAACTATCATTTATTTCGCTGTTTATGATAAATATAATCTTTAATATCTGCTATTATATAGTCTCGCCCTTGCGTATGAAGGACTTCAAAACCATCTGTCAGATAGTTGATAACATCATATTGCTCAAAATCATGCAATGCTTCCGCACCGCTAATTTTTCTGTCCTCTTTATAGCTCTCCAGACAGAAAATAATAAATTGCTGTATACCTACTTCTTCTTTCATACTAAATCGGGAAAATAGACTTCACCTGTTTCTTTTTCGTGAAAAAGCATCTCTACCAGCATCTTGGGACTGTAATGCCAAAACTTTGTTTCTTCTTTTTCCAATAAAGCATAAGTGCGTGATGAATAGAGATAGTGCAACGCCTCCTGCAATGAATACGGACGCTGCTTTCTCAATTCGTCTACCAAACTCTGTATCTTGAGTGGAAATAGTGCATTAAATAGAGTCGAATCCATGACTTTGTTATTTATTACTTTAGAACAAAGATAGTCTATTCTAAGTGAAAGAACAACAGAAAGAGGAAAAAAGATTACTTTTGCTATCTATCAATAAAAAAGACGGATCATTACTGACCCGTCCCTTCGTATTAAATTCCTAAACAAATTATCTCATTATTCCGCCACAGCTTCCGGAGCCTTGTTTTCGGGCTTCTCGATGCCATCTTTGGTAGCGCGTTCTTCCATGCGCTGGATGCGTGCATCCAGATCGGGATGGGTAGAGAACAACTGGTTCAGCTTGCTGTTTTTCTGTGCACCTGCTTCTTCCTGCATCTTTTTCAGCTTTTGGAATGACAATGCCATAGCCCAAGGATTCTTGCCTGCCTTCTTCAAAAACTCGTAACCATAATCATCTGCCCCGCGCTCCTGCTTCTGTGAGTAAGTGGCATTGACCAACGCTTCGCCCAAGTCGCCCAACTGTGAATCTGTAAGGGCTGCCGCCTTGCCTCCTTGTGATGAAACACCATCCTTCAAAGCAGAAGTAAGCAATGCCGTGCGGAAACCACTCTTTGAATCCCTGTGTGCCACGTGGCCTATTTCGTGACCTATCACACCCAGCAGTTCTTCATCCGTCATGATGTCCATCAGTGAAGAAAAGACGCGAATGCTGCCATCGGCACAAGCAAATGCATTGACATCAATCACATAATATACCTTGAAATTCAATGGAATACCATCGGCATCATTCAATCCTTCGGTGAGTTTCTTCAGGCGGATGGTGTATGGATTATCATCAGCGCATACCTCATTGTGTGTATCCACCCAGTCAATGTATTCCTTTACATATTCTGCCATTTGCTCATCAGTCAAGGTCACTGCTTTGGCAGCTTTCACTGCACCGCCTACCGCTTTTTTCAGGTTAAATTGAGCCATTGCAGGAGTAATTCCCGCCATGCATAGTAGCGTAATGGCTACCCTCAGTACTGTTTTCTTCATTTTTGTGTCTTTTTTTGATTAAACGTTTTTATCTTTATTAGCATCAAATGCAAGTGCAAAAGAAGTGATTTAAATTCTATTCACCAATATTTGCAGTATAATTTTTATCATCAACGGATAAATCCGTCGGTCAATGTTTTCATAAATGCTACGAGATCCTGCTCCTCCTGCGGAGTCAGCCCCAAGTTGCCTAGTTCATCCTCATTTACGGTTTCAGGGTATTCGGGAGCAGGATAATCCGGGTTAATCAATCGGGTGTTATAGAAATGAACAATTTCTTCGAGTGTTGCAAAATATCCGTTATGACCATAAGGAGCTGTCTTTTCGATATTCCGCAAGGTGGGTACACGGAACTTGCCATATTCTTCCGCCTTGCCCACGATGGCTCCCAGCCCCAAATCTATGGAATCGGCCGTCAATGTGAAAAATTCGGAAGGAACTTGATAATGCGGATTATCGGGATTGCGGGGAATACCCAGATTATCATAGGTATGGTCGGTAAAGAGAATTTTTCCGGCACGCGGGTCTTTATCCAGAATGTGGCACTCGGCACACATGGCTTTATGCTTGAATAAATCCAAGCCTCGTTTTTCCTCCTTGGTCAATTTATATTTGCCTTTTTTGTAAGCATCATATTTAGAGGTGAAAGGGTTGATTTCCTTGGAAGATTCGTAAACAGCAATGGCATCGGTGATATAAGAGTAAAGCGAATCAATATTCTCTTGTTCCCCATAGATTTCCCGCAACATGGGATAGTAACTTGCCGCTTTTACTTTTTTTACCACATCTGCCTTTGTCGCATTTCCCATCTCCACGGGGTTCAGAAACGGTTCGCCTGCCTGGGATTGCAGGTTCGGGGTGCGCCCATCCCAAAACAATCCACCCACGTAGGTTTCTTCCTCTGCATCGTAATAGAGTTCGGGAACGTATTTGGTATAACAAATGGACATGGAGTTGCGTGCGGAAAAGAGCCCTTGGGATGCCCCTTCAGAAACAATGCGGCTGTCTTTGTCGGCAAATCCTTTCCCGGTATCATGACAGGTGGCACACGACTGTCCGGGCGGATTGGAAAGGTTTTCGTCCTGAAAAATCATTTTGCCCAGAAGTTCTTTCTGATGCTTTGCGGGTGACTTGTGATACCGGCATGAAGGAAGCAATATGCCCAAGCCGATACAAAAAATAATACAGTGTTTCATCTTAGTAACAGTAATGCTGACCATAAAGTGCAAAAGTAAACATTTCTATGAAATATCTATAACTTTATTCAGCCTTTTCTGTTGCGTGACAGGCGACTGAGTAAATAGTGGGGAATCAGGCAATAAACCAACTGCGCCCGCGACCATTTATAGCACTGCTGAAAGAGCACCAACCCGATGATAATAAACAGACTGGCTCCAGCCGCCACCTGCAAAGGTAGCCAAATCAATGTTTCGGCAGGCAAAAGCATGGGGATCAGCGCCAGAGCGCCTACCGGGGCAAAGAATTTTCCCAACCACTCAAATAAAGTAAACAGCACGATAAAGATGCCCAGCGCCACCACCACTTCCGGCAAGCCCAAGTAACAATGCCCCACTAATTGAAAAGCGACACCGACCAACGCCCCCGTAACGAGCAACAAGACTGTGAGCAAAGGACGGTTCCTGAACCCTGCCGTAGAGTTAGTAAACTCTACAAAAGCCACAAGCAGCGGAGGAATTATCAAATAGGAATAAGAAGAATAAACCGCCAGCGACGACACGGCAAGGACGCTCAGCAAAAGATACCCCCAGCGCAGAATGTCTTTTTTCCACTCCCGCCCCACGGGTTCGTAAATAATCTCTTTGCGCAACGCTCCCTTCTCCATCAGCCTTTGTACAATAATAAGAATGGAAGTCATGATAAAAACAGACAAAGGGTACACCCAGCTCTCCGTATTCAGCAATACCGGCAATACACAGGCAGAAATGAGTGGAAACAGAGAGGAACGGGCAAACCACAGCCCGATGGCAGCGCACGAGAAAGCCATTGCAATATTCAGCACTAACGGCAGAGGAGAATAGCGAACAATGAGGACACCCACACAGGCGCCCATACTCATCAGGGCAAACAGATGCCCCCTGCGGATGCGCCACACCCGTTTGTCTACAATCCACATACCGATAGTGAGGGCTGCCATTTCGGGAAAAAGGATTTCTTTTTCTTGCAAAAACTCAGACATTCCCACCATCAGCAGAATCATGCCCAAAGCACATAAATACCTCTTCCTTTGCAATGTGTCCGAAAACAGACCCTTCTGTCTTTCTGTCGTATGATTATTCTCCATCTTTATTCAGTCAAGGCGGCAAAGTTGGGAATATATTTTATAAAAAGCAAGTGATCGGTGTCTTTAATTGACCGGCATCAGGGAATTAATAAAATGAAAAGCCATCGCGAATTCACTTCGCGATGGCCCTTACCCATTTTATATACACCTTTAAACAAAATGATACCCGCACCCTTATTCACTAACCCCTGGAGGGGTGCAGGCCGATCTTTTTTCTTATTTATTTGCGCGTGCTTCGGCAATGTAGCCCAGCGCTTCTTTACATTTTGCAGTTACATAGGCCCAGTCCTCTGCGGCTACTTTGTCGCCGGGGAACAGCTTGGAACCCATTCCTACGCAGAACACGCCTGCTTTGATCCATGAAGTAAGGTTTTCCTGTGTAGGCTCTACCCCACCGGTAACCATCAGCTTAGACCAAGGCATAGGAGCCAACAGGCCTTTTACTAATTTTGCTCCCAGCACATCACCGGGGAATATCTTGCAAAGATCACAACCCACTTCTTGTGCAAAACCTACCTCGGATACACTTCCGCATCCCGGAGTATAAGCAACGAGGCGACGGTTGCAAACCTTGGCAATCTCAGGATTGAACAACGGGCCTACCACGAAACATGCACCCAACTGCAAGTATAGGGCAGCAGTAGCCGGATCTACGATTGAACCCACGCCCATAGCCATTTCGGGACATTCCTTTGCAGCAAATTTCACCACTTCGGCAAATACTTCGTGAGCAAAGTCGCCACGGTTGGTAAATTCAAATGCACGGACACCGCCGTCATAGCAGGCTTTTACTACTTTCTTTGCTACTTCTGCATCTTTATGGTAGAACACAGGAACCATGCCGGTAGAACCAATCTTGTTCAATACGGCTATCTTATCAAATTTTGCCATCTTACTATTTCCAATTTAATTATTTATTATCATTTAGACACAAGAACATAAGAACAAATTTTCTTCTAAAACTATCTAATACCTCTATCAATGTATGTTCTTTTGTTCTTGTGTCAAAAAATATTAGCGTTGTACGCGTCCGCTGGCATCGCCACCCGCCAATGCTTCCACTTCTTCTGTCGATACCAGGTTGAAGTCGCCATTGATGGTATGCTTCAAAGCAGAAGCGGCAACAGCAAATTCAAGAGCTGCACCCTGATTCGGTTTAGTCAGCAATCCGTGAATGATACCGCCGGAGAATGAGTCGCCGCCACCTACACGGTCAATGATCGGGTTGATGTCATAACGCTTTGATTCATAGAACTCCTCGCCATTATAAATCATTGCTTTCCAACCATTGTGAGTGGCCGAGAATGATTCGCGCAAAGTAGAAACCACATATTTAAAGCCGAATTCCTTAGCCATAGCCTTGAATATTCCCTTGTAGCCTTCGGCATTGGTTTCGCCGGCTTCCACATTTGCTTCGGGTTTAAAGCCCAGGCACAGTTCGGCATCTTCTTCATTGCCTATACATACATCTACATACTGCATCAGCGGTTTCATGATGGACTGCGCTTTTTCCTTTGTCCACAGTTTTTTGCGGAAGTTCAGGTCTACAGATACAGTAACACCGTGACGTTTTGCAGCTTCGCAAGCCAATTTGGTCAGTTCGGCAGCCTTGTCCGAGATAGCCGGAGTAATGCCCGACCAGTGGAACCAGTCCGCACCTTCCATTACGGCATCAAAATCGAAGTCGCAAGGATCTGCCTCGGCGATAGCCGAATGGGCACGGTCATAAATTACTTTACTAGGACGCATAGAAGCTCCTGTTTCCAGATAATAGATACCTACGCGGTCGCCACCACGAGCGATGAAATCCGTATTCACACCGTATTTGCGCAATGCATTGACAGCAGACTGGCCTATTTCGTGTTTCGGCAATTTGGTTACGAAGTAAGCATCATGGCCATAGTTGGCACAGCTCACTGCTACGTTTGCTTCACCACCGCCATAAACTACATCGAATGAATCCGACTGTACAAAACGAGTGTTTCCCGGAGTTGATAATCTCAACATGATTTCACCTAAGGTTACTACTTTTCCCATAATTTCGTGATTTTAATTTGTTATATATTTATTCTTTAAACTTTCTATATTGCTAAATTATTGGTTTACACACTGATAGACGCTCCCCACTGTATCCTTGTACTCAGCAGATCAGCTAAATAATTCATCCGTGTGCGTGCACAAAGGTACTATTTATTTTTTTAAAACCAAAAATTGTTATATATTTGTGTCGAAAAAAAATAAATTATCAGTGTGTTCGAGCACAATATATATAATAAGGTATGAATAAACTGCCCGAAAGAATAAGAATTAAAGATATTGCCCGCCTGGCAGATGTCTCTGTAGGCACTGTAGACCGTGTATTGCACGGCCGCACCGGGGTGTCGGAATCCAGCCGGAAACGAGTGGAAGAAATATTGAAGCAACTGGACTACCAGCCCAATATGTATGCCAGCGCGTTGGCGTCAAACAAGAAATATCTGTTTATCTGCATGCTGCCCCAGCACAAGGACGGTGACTATTGGACGGATGTGGAGCAGGGAATGAAAAGCGCCGTAGAAACCTTCTCGGACTTCCACATCACCCTGTCCATTGTATATTACGACCAGTACGAATACACTTCCTTCATCAACGCGGGCGAAGAAATACTGAAACAGGAACCCGACGGCGTGTTGCTTGCCCCCACCATTCCGGAAATGACGGCAAAGCTGACCGAGAAGTTGAAAGACCGGGAGATACCTTATATATTTATAGACTCCAATGTGCCCAGCCTCAATCCATTGGCTTTCTTCGGACAGAAATCAGACCAAAGCGGATATTTTGCGGCACGTATGGCGATGATGTTGGGAGGATGTCCGAAGGAAATCGTCATTTTCCGTCAGATAAACGAAGGCCGGTTGGGATCTAACCAGCAGGAAAACCGCGAAAAAGGATTCAGAAAGTACATGAAGGAGCACTATCCCGATTGCAAGATTGTGGAGCTGAACCTCTACGCCAAGCGTCCGGACGAGGATGAAGCGCTGATGAATGCGTTCTTCAAAGAGAATCCGCAAATAAGCAGCGGCATTACTTTCAACTCAAAAGTATATATCGTAGGTGAATACCTGTTGAAACACGATAAGAAAAATTTCAAGCTGATTGGGTACGATTTGCTAAGGCGGAACGTCTCTTGTCTGAAGGAAGGGGCTGTGGATTTCCTGATAGCACAGCAACCTACGGCGCAAGGATACAATGGTGTGGAAAGCCTGTGCAATCACTTGATATTCAAGAAAGAGGTGAAACAGTGTAACTATATGCCTATTACGTTGCTGGCGCTGGAGAATGTGGATTACTATCTGGATGCGCATAAAAAATAAAATGTAATAACTAAAAATAGAAATGGAAACAAAGTACTTAAAAATCAATCCTGCCGATAACGTAGTAGTCGCTATCTCAGATCTGAAAGCCGGCGAAACCATTACGGTAGACGGCAACACCATCACCCTGCAAGAAGACGTACCCGCAGGCCACAAAGTGACTCTGAAGGATTTCGCAGAAGGAGAAAACATCATAAAATACGGCTACCCCATAGGCCACGCCATGACCGCCGTGAAGCAAGGAAGCTGGATCAGCGAAAAACAGATAAAGACCAACCTCGCCGGACTGTTGGAATACACCTACAACCCGGTAAGCGTAGACCTCAATATCCCCCGGAAAGACTTGACCTTCAAGGGCTACCGCCGCAAGAACGGCGATGTAGGTATCCGCAACGAAGTATGGATAATCCCCACCGTGGGCTGTGTAAACGGCATCATCAACCAACTGGCGGAAGCCCTGCGCCGCGAAACCAACAGCGAAGGAGTAGATGCCATCATGGCATTTCCGCACAACTATGGTTGCTCCCAGCTGGGCGACGACCACGAGAATACAAAGAAAATCCTGCGCGATATGATTCTGCATCCCAACGCAGGCGCCGTATTGGTAGTGGGACTGGGATGTGAAAATAATCAGCCCGATGTATTCCGCGAATTTCTGGGAGACTATGACACCGACCGCGTAAAATTCATGGTAACCCAGAAAGTGGGCGATGAATTTGAAGAAGGAATGAAGATCTTGCGCGAACTGTATGCCAAGGCGAAGGAGGATGTACGTGTAGATGTACCCCTGTCGGAACTGCGCGTAGGCTTGAAGTGCGGCGGTTCGGATGGTTTCTCCGGCATTACGGCCAATCCGTTGCTGGGTATGTTCTCGGACTTCCTGATAGCACAGGGCGGTACTTCCGTGTTGACCGAGGTTCCGGAGATGTTTGGTGCAGAAACCATTTTGATGAATCGTTGCCGCACCAAGGAATTGTTTGAACAGACGGTACATTTGATTAATGATTTCAAAGAATATTTCCTGTCACACGGCGAGCCTGTGGGTGAGAATCCTTCTCCGGGAAACAAAGCGGGAGGTATTTCTACGCTGGAAGATAAGGCGTTGGGATGCACCCAGAAGTGTGGCAAATCTTATGTGGATGGCGTAATGCCTTATGGTGAGCGCCTGAAAGTGAAGGGTTTGAATCTGCTCTCTGCTCCGGGCAATGACTTGGTGGCTGCTACTGCCCTTGCCTCTTGCGGTTGCCACATGGTGCTCTTTACTACGGGGCGTGGTACTCCTTTCGGCACTTTCGTCCCCACCATGAAGATTTCTACCAACTCCAATCTGGCAAAGAATAAACCGGGATGGATTGATTTCAATGCAGGCGTGATAGTAGAGAATGAGCCGATGGAAAAGACTTGTGAACGCTTTATAGAGTATGTAATCAAGGTTGCCAGCGGCGAGTTTGTAAATAATGAGAAAAAGAATTATCGCGAGATTGCAATATTTAAAACGGGAGTGACGCTGTAAAGGCGTTCCCAGGTGAATATTCCCAATAACGCTTTCATCCACTGTAGGGGCGGGGTTTGCCCGCCCGAAAACAATTCGCTTTATGTATTCGGGCAGGCAAACCCCACACGTGTCCACTAAAAAAAATTAAGATTTAATTGAGTGTCATTTTGATAGTC